>NZ_JAXCEJ010000002.1:0-598863 GCF_041463665.1 Actinomadura chokoriensis | reverse complement strand
CAATCCGAATCGCTGCGAGTATGTTCGCGTCCCTGTGTGGTTCCCAGGAAACAACTGGGTGACCGCAGTTGATAATTGGATACCGAGCCTGACGCTCGGACGAGAACTTCCCGCACCCCCGGGGTTTTGGAGGGGGTGTTGGGGTTGGTCGTTCGGTGGTTTTGGCGAAGGGGAAACACCCGGTCCCATCCCGAACCCGGAAGTTAAGCCCTTCAGCGCCGATGGTACTGCATGGGAGACTGTGTGGGAGAGTAGGACACCGCCGGACTCATATTGCAGGAAGGGCCCCGCCGACACCGGCGGGGCCCTTTCGCATTTCAACGGTCGGTCGGAAAGGTGCTGGACCTTGTCGGCCGCGCGAAGATGATTGAGTCGTTCTACGACGTCACCGGCTGGAGCCCGCCCTTCACATCGACGCGGGCGGAGGGCTTGAAGGACCTTTCCAGGACGCATAGGCCGGGCTGGCGGCGACGCCGTCACGGTGGGCGGCGGCCGCGAACTCGGCCAGCTCGTCCGCCTGGCCGGCCAGCGGGCCGCTGCATCGCCACGCGACCCGCAGGTGCCGAAGCTCCAACTGCACGTTCCCGCCCTCCGTTCCCCGGCAATATATGGGTGACGAGGACAAAAGGTCGTTTTGGGTCGTGTGAACCGGCCTGCGGCCACATCGGCGGGCGGCATAGGACGGGAACAACGCCGTCCCGCCGCTAGTTGAGGCCGACCCCCGTGGGCAGCGAGCGAGATCGGCCTGCCCCGGGCACGTCTGTGCGGATATCCGGTAACAGCTCTGCTGGATGAGCGGAGATCCAGCCGTGCTCGGGGTGCGTGAGATGGGTGCCTGGTCGGTCCTGGGCTGGTCTCTGCCAGGCTGATTGGGTGACTGGGAGTGCATCGAACCCTGATCGGTTTCGGGATCAACGGGAACGCAAGTACGGGTACGACTTCCTCGACGAAGTGCTGGTGAGCTGCCCCAGGTGCGAGGGCTGTGCTGTCGTCTTGCCGCGTCCTCGGAAGCACGACGACACCGAGGCGACTTCGGCTGGATTCATGAACTTCCACCGGCGCTTGCACTGCAAGGCGTGTGGCTTCTTCAAGGACGACACGATCAGCTCCGCTGTCGTCGGAGGCCCGGTCGATCCCTACTTCCAGCGGCCGGTGTGGTTGCAGGCGAGTTGCTGCGGACATGTTCTGTGGGCATATAACGTCCGTCATCTTGATCTGTTGGAGGCCTATGTGGCCGCGAAGCTGCGCGAACGTGGGGATCTTGTGGCGGAAGCTCCGGCGAGCCTGGTGGAGCGCCTGCCCACGTGGCTCAAGACAGCCAAGAATCGGGCCGAGGTCTTGAGGACGATAGGGCGCTTGCGTTCGACGTTGACCGCTGACCGCTGAGGATTAGGGATCTCATGGAGGATCCTGCTCTCAGGCTGGCTTATGGGGGACGCGCAGGCTCTCCCGCACGGCCGTAAGGGACACGAAGGCGCTGTCGCTGCCACCGAACTCGTTGGGGTGGGGCCGGCGGTGCGGACGTTGCGGGCGAAGTAGTCGCCTTCCTGTAGGCACCGGTCTCCGATCCACGCCGCCACGACAGCCGGGCGGACGATCAGCGGATCCACCCACCAGGGCGCAGGTCCGCGGATGATCCTCGATTTTCAGCCCGTACGCCTCGACCGTGTTCGCTGCCCGCCTGATGTTCGCGGTGAACTGCAACCGCCGCCGGGCATGCTCACTGGGGCGCGGTCACCGCTCCAAGGTCGTCAGGAAGCTTTGGACGGCGTTCAGGTCGTCCTCGCTGAAGACCTTGATGCCGGAGCGCTGGAGAAGGGCGGTCGTCACGCCGGCGCCGGGGGACGAGGTGCCCGTGAAGGTGCCGTCGTAGATCCTGTGGCCGCCGCAGGACGGGCTGCCCTCCTTGAGGACGGCTACGCGGGCGCCGGAGCGGCGGGCGGTATCCAGGGCCAGGCGGGCGCCGCGGAGGAACTCGACGGTCACGTCGTCGCCCGCGTCGGTGAGGATGCGGGCCGTCCCGTCGAGGACGTCGGCGCCGTCACCGCCGATGATCTCGGCGGGCGGGCGCGGTACGGCCAGGCCGCCCGACACTTCGGGGCAGAACGGCACGAGGCGCCCCTCGGTGCGCCACCGTTCGAAGAGTTCGCCCCCCACTGGCTTGGCCGCGCCGTCGTAGCGGACGCGGCGTCCTGCCAGGCAGGAGCTGACCAGAATGCGTTCCACGCCCTCCAGACTATGTCGGCCCCTCCGCCCGCGCCCCCGCGCGTGACCTGTGCCGCGCCGGCGGGTCAGTTGCCGGCGCGGATGCGGTTGACGGCGAGCTGGGCGACGCGGACGGCGGCGCCGGGGTTGAGGCGGGCGCCGCGCCATGCGACGCGGCCGTGCGCCGGGGCGACGATGAGAGCCTGGTTCTTCGCGACGCCGCGCATGATGTCGCGGGCCAGCTTCTCGGCCGTGTAGAGGCGCGGGGACGCCTTGGCGATGTCGCCGGTCGCGTCGCCGCTCATCGCGGTCTCGGGCAGGTCCGGGTTGACGTTGTGCAGGAGCGGGGTGTCGACGAAGGACGGGCAGACGACGCTGACCTTGACGCCGCGTCCGGCGGCCTCGGCGCGCAGGCCGAGGGAGAGGCCGACGACGGCGTGCTTGGTGGCGGTGTAGGGGATGCCGATCGGCATCGGGACGAGCCCGGCGAGCGAGGCGGTGTTGACGATGTGGCCGCCGCGCTGCTCCAGCATGATCGGGTAGGCGGCGTGGACGCCGTGGACGACGCCCTTGAGGTTGATGTCGATGGCGCGGTTCCAGTGGTCGAGGGTGAGTTCCTCGGCCAGGCCGCCGATCGCGATGCCGGCGTTGTTGAAGACGAGGTCGAGGCGTCCGTGGTCGGCCTTGACGCCCTGGTAGAGGTCGGTGACGGCGCCGGCGTCGGTGACGTCGAGGGCGGCGGAGGCGGCTTTGCCATGGCCGAGGGTGTTCAGTTTGTCGGCGACCTGCGCGGCGCCCTCGGCGTTGATGTCGGTGACCACGACGGTGTCGCCGCGTGCCACCAGGGACGTGGCGATCGCACGGCCGATGCCGGATGCTCCTCCGGTCACGATCGCGATGCTCATTGCGCGCTCCGCTCGATGGACCGCGGGTCCGGCCCGGGGGGAAATCGGTCCGGCCCTCGGTTGATAATTGGATTTAGCGTGTAATTACGGAAAGTGTAGGGGGCGGGCCGCCCCGCCGAAAGTCGTGCTCCTGCAGTGGCTCGCCGTCGTTCGATGCGGAAGTCGTCCGTATCCAGCCTGCGGGTCGAGTCGTGGCCGAGCCCGGAACGTGGGACGGGCAGCAGGGGGAGGCCGGCCGCGCACGCCAGCCTGGCCCCGCAGCCGGGGTGACAGCGGCGGCCTGTGCCGGGCCCGCCGGTGTCAGGCGGCTTCGGGGGCTTGCACCGTGCGGCGCTGCTTCGGCTCGTCCCAGATCCCGAAGGCCTTCCAGACCTGCCTGCCCACCGGGCTGATCACGCCCAGCTCGGCCATCAGGTCGCGGATCTTGCCGACCGAGTTGGAGATCTCCGCCTGCGACGCCTCGCTCTTGTAGGCGGCGCGGACGACGTCCTTGGGGATGTTGAAGTGGCGCACCATCGGTCCGGGCGGGGACAGCATGATCCGCGCCATGACGCCGAGGACCACCGGCGTCGCGACGCCGAGGATCCGGCGGCGCAGCGGGTTCATGTTGGGCACCCGGTGCTTGAGGTAGTGCCGGGCGAACGAGATGTGCCGGGCCTCCTCCGCGATGTGGATCTTCATGATGGTCTCTTCGAGCGGGTGCTTGATGTGCCCGCCCTTCAGGGACTTGCGCTGGACGTAGTCGATCGGGTCCTCCCCGCCGAGCACGAAGACGAAGAACATCTCCGTGTTGATCAGCGGGATCCAGGGGGCGGCCTGCGCGATGAGGCTGAGCGAGCGCGGCATGCCGCGGATCGGCAACTTCGTCCGGTTCACGAACTCCTGGAACATCATGCCGTGGTGACATTCCTCGGTCGTCTCGTGGTAGACGTACCGGAACTCGGGCCGCCCGTTCGGCAGCCGGTAGGCGTAGTTCAGCAGTCCGCGCTTCAGCAGGTTCTCGAACTGCAGGCCGATCTTCATCGCGGTGGCGACGCGCCACAGCCCGATCTGCGCCTGGATCTCCGGCGGCTGCGCCTGGTACCAGGCCGTCTCGCCGAGCCGGTCGAACGGGGGGAGGACCCAGCGCGGGTCGTTCTTGTCGACCGCGAACTCGGGGTCGTCCCAGGGGATGTCGGCGTAGGCCTCCCAGTGCTTCTCCACCGACGCCTTGTTCAGGCGGTCGATGACGCCGATGTACGACTTCTTGTCCATGACCTGCTCGCGGAGCTCGTCGGCGAGTTCGGTGGGGGCTTTCGGCATGTGGGGCGCTCCCTCGGAGGTGGTGCGGCCGGCCGGTGCGGCCGACGGTGTGGCCAGGGGGTCAAAGGTCGGTCGGCCGGGCGTCCGGCCTGCCCCGCTCGGGGACGATCAGCCGGGCGACGTCCTTCATCTGGCTCAGCACCGCGGCCTGGTGGCCGTCGGCGTCGTCGTCCAGCGCGTTCTGTATGGACAGCCCGACGAACATCGCGAACACCGCGCGCAGCATCGTCGGGACGAAGTCGGGGGGCAGCGCGTTCTGCGGGAACAGCCGCTCGAACGTCTCCAGGATCACCTGGAGGATGCGCTCGTTCAGGTCGAGGCACAGCGGCCGCAGCTCCTCGTCGGTGCGGGCGGCCACGGCCAGCTCCATCAGGGCCTTGGCCGGGCGGCCGCGGAACACTCCCCAGAGCAGGTCGAGGGCGCCCGAGATGTCGCGGCGTTCGGGCGGCAGCACGGCGAACGCCGTCTCGTAGGCGAGGCGCTGCGCCTCCAGGAGGTGCTCCAGGGCGGCCGCGACCAGCGCCATCTTCGTCGGGTAGTGGTGCTGCTGCGCGCCGCGCGACACTCCCGCGCGGCGGGCCACCTCCGTGGTGGACGTCCCGGACCAGCCGAGGTCGACCAGGCACTCCGTGGTCGCCTCCAGGAGCCTGGCCTGAGTGCGCGACCGGCGTTCCTGCTGGGTGCGACGGCTCTGGGAGCCGTGCCGGTGACGTCGGCGGCTGCTTACTGCCATGGCTGAGACGGTACGAGCGACAGATACAAGCAAGCAAGCCTGCATGTATGTTGCCCGCATCACAATTGGACATCAAGTCTTATTGATCTTTCCGTGTACCGCGGCGGACGTAGCCGGAAGTGGCGGGCTGCGTCCGGGGGAGCAGCGCGGGTGCCTCTCCTCGCCCGACGACGGGCGCCATGGCGGGCGGCCACGATCCGGGGCATGGGAAACGCAGCAGAAGCAAGGCAAGCGGCCGGCGAAGCCACCGGCGGCGCCCGCACGCTCCATCTGGGGAAGGTGTACGGGTCCGGGGACATGGCGGTGCGCGCGCTCGACGACGTCACCGTGGAGTTCCCGGCCGGGCGGTTCACCGCGATCATGGGCCCGTCCGGCGCGGGCAAGTCCACGCTGATGCACTGCGTGGCCGGGCTGGAGGACGCGTCGTCCGGCCATGTCTACGTCGGCGGCCAGGATCTCGGGACGCTGTCGGACCGCCGGCTCACCAGGCTCCGCCGCGAGCGCATCGGGTTCGTGTTCCAGGCGTTCAACCTGATCCCGACCCTCACCGCGCGCGACAACATCCTCCTGCCGCTGACGCTGGCGGGGACGAGCCCGGAGCGGGAATGGCTGGACACCGTCGTCCGCGTCCTGAAGCTGGGGGACAGGCTGGCGCATCGTCCTTCGGAGATGTCGGGCGGGCAGCAGCAGCGGGTGGCGCTGGCGCGCGCGCTGGTCACCCGCCCGCAGATCGTGTTCGCGGACGAGCCGACCGGCAACCTCGACTCCCGCACCGGCGCGGAGGTTCTGGCGCTGCTCCGCAACGCCGTGGACGACCTCGGCCAGACCGTGGCGATGGTCACCCACGACCCGGTCGCCGCCGGGCACGCCGACGCGGTGGTGTTCCTGGCCGACGGCCGGGTCGTCGACGTCATGGACGCTCCCACACCCGACCGGGTGCTGGACCGCATGCGAGGGCTGGGAGACCACTCATGATCGGGCTGGTCTTCAAGGAGCTCTGGGGGCGCAAGCGCCGGATGGTCGGCTCCCTGGTGGCGGTCTTCCTGGGCGTGACTTTTTTGACCGGAACGCTCGTCCTCGGCGACACGCTTGCGGCCAGCATCGACGGATACTTCTCCAGGGCGTACGGCAACGCGGACGTGACCGTGCGGAACGCGACCAAGGTGAGCGATGCGCCGTGGGGCGCGCGCGGGCAGATTGACGCGTCCGTCATGGACAAGGTCCGTCAAGTGGACGGCGTCGCCAACGCCGAACCCACCATCCAGGGGTCGGGGCAACTGCTCGCCAAGGACGGCACCACGATCCAGTCGCGCGGCCCGCGGACGGCCGGCAACTGGATGAGCGACCCCGAGCTCAACCCGTATCACCTCGTGTCCGGGCGGGCGCCGCGTGCACCGGACGAGGTCGTCATCAACAAGATGTTCGCCGACGAGGGGAACCTGAAGGTCGGCGACCGGACGGCGGTGCTCACGCCGGAGAAGGTTCCGGTGACCGTCGTCGGGATCAGCAAGTTCGGTGACGAGGACGCCTTCGGCGAGACGTCGCTCACGGCGTTCTCGCTGGAAGGGGCCCGCGAGCACGTCGCCAAGGGGACCGACCGCCTCAGCGGCGTCGCCGTCCGCGCCGAGGACGGCGTCAGCCAGGCGGAGCTGGCGTCCCGCATCAAGCCGGTTTTGCCCGCCGGGGTGGAGGCCATCACGAACAAGGCGCAGGTCGAGGAGGGTATGAGCCTCGTCGAGAGCGGCTTCCTGCGGGTGTTCCGGATCGTCCTGGCCTCGTTCGGCGGGGTCGCGCTGCTCGTCGCCGCGTTCTCGATCCACAACACGTTCGCGATCACGATGGCGCAGCGGACCCGCGAGTCGGCGCTGCTGCGCGCCCTCGGCGCCGGACGCCGGCAGGTCGTCACCATCGTCGGCTTCGAGGCCCTCGTGGTCGGCGGCGCCGCCACCCTCGCCGGGCTCGCCGGCGGGCTCGGCTTCGCGGCCCTGCTCCGGCAGCTGTTCACGCGGTTCCGGATCGGGATCGCGATGGAGGGCCTCACCGTCGCCGCCACCTCGATTCTCATCGCGGTTCCGGTCGGGCTGCTGGTCACCCTGGTCGCGGCGTTCGGGCCCGCGCTCAAGGCGTCGCGGACGCCGCCCCTGGCCGCGCTGCGCGAGGTCGCGGCCGAGGCGTCCCGGCCGTCGGAGACCCGGCTCATCGTCGGCGGTGTCTTCGGGGTTGTCGCGGTCGGGACCGTCGTGTTCGGCGCCGTCACCGGGCAGGTCGCGATGGCGGCGGCGGGCGCGGCGGTCACCGCGGCCGCGATGGTCGTGCTCGGGCCGGTCGCCGCCCGCCCGGTCGCGGCGCTCCTCGGCGGGCCCGCGGCGCGGCTGCGCGGCGTGCCGGGGACGCTCGCGCGCGACAACGCGTCCCGCAGCCCGGCGCGCACCGCCGGCGCCGCGACCGCGCTGATGATCGGCGTCGGCGTCGTCACGCTGATGACCGTGTTCACCGGGTCGCTGCGCGCGTCGCTGGAGGACGGCGTCGCCGGATCGTTCAAGGGCCCGATCGTCGTGAACGCGGGCAACAACGAGACCGGCGGGTTCAGCACCGCCCTCGTCCAGGAGGCCGCCAGGCTGCCCCAGGTGCGTGAGGCCGCCGGGCTCGGTACGGGAAGCATGCGCGTGAACGGTTCCCCGTCGACCGTCAGCGTCGCCGACCCGTCCAGCCTGCGACGCGTCCTCGACCTGGACGTTCGGGACGGTGCCCTGAGCAACGCCGGCACGTTCGCCGTGTCGAAGAAGACCGCGGACGACAACGACTGGCACGTGGGTACCCCGGTCGGCGTGACGTTCGCGGACGGCACCTCGCAGAAGCTCACCGTAGGGGCCGTCTACGAGAACACCGACCTGACCGGTGACTACCTCGTCCCGCGCACACTATGGGACGCGCACACCAGGCAGCCCTTGGACACACGTGCCTTCGTCGAACTGAACCCCGGTGCGTCGGTCGCGTCCGCTCGGCAGGCCCTGACGGACCTCGCCAAGCCTTACGGGGCGCCCGAGGTCCAGTCGCGGGACGAATTCGTGGCCGCGCAGACCGAGGAGATGGCCGGCTTCATCGCCGTCGTCTACGGGATGCTCATCCTCGCCATCGTCGTCGCGCTGCTCGGCATCGCCAACACGCTGTCGCTCGCCGTCCACGAACGGACCCGTGAGCTCGGGCTCCTCCGCGCGGTCGGCGCGACCCGCCCGCAGATCAGGTCGATGGTCCGGTGGGAGTCGGTCATCGTGGCGCTGTTCGGCACCGGCGGCGGGCTCGGCCTCGGCGTGTTCCTCGGCTGGGGCTTCGGCACGGCCCTCGGCAACCCGTTCGCGCCGCCCGCCGTGCAGCTGGCGGTCATCGCGCTGGTCGGCGCCGTGGCGGGGGCGCTCGCCGCGGTCCGCCCGGCGCGGCGCGCCGCGCGGCTGGCGATCCTGTCCGCGATCTCCGCTCCGTGACGCCCCGGCTCCGGTCCCCCGCGGGGGCGGGGACCGGAGCGTCCGGGCCCGGCCAGGGCGCGGCGGGGTGGCGCGCGTATCGCGGCCGGTCGCGGCTATGGTGAGTCCATGCAGGTCAACCAGTCGGGCAAGCTCACCAACGTCTGTTACGACATTCGCGGGCCGGTGCTGAAGCGCGCCAAGCAGCTGGAGAACGAGGGGAACAACATCCTCAAGCTGCACATCGGCAACCCGGCGCCGTTCGGGTTCGAGGCCCCGCCCGAACTCCTCCAGGACATGATCCGCAACCTGCCGGAGGCGCACGGCTACAGCGACTCCAAGGGCATCCTCCCCGCGCGGCGCTCGATCGTGCAGCATTTCGAGGACAACGGGGTCGGCGGCATCGACGTCGAGGACGTCTACCTCGGCAACGGCGTGTCCGAGCTCATCGTCATGACCCTGCAGGCGCTGCTCAACGACGGCGACGAAGTGCTCATCCCCACGCCCGACTACCCGCTGTGGACGGCGGCGGTCTCCCTGTGCGGCGGAACGCCCGTCCACTACCTGTGCGACGAGGACGACGGCTGGCAGCCGAGCCTGGACGACATCGAGTCCAAGATCAGCGACCGGACCCGCGCGATCGTCGTCATCAACCCGAACAACCCGACCGGCGCCGTCTACTCGCGCGAGGTGCTGGCCCGCATCGTCGAGGTCGCCCGCCGCCGGGGCCTGCTCGTCTTCGCGGACGAGATCTACGACCGGATCCTCTACGACGACGCCGAGCACGTCCCGATCGCGTCGCTGGCGCCCGACCTGCTGTGCCTCACCTTCGGCGGCCTGTCGAAGAACTACCGGGTCGCCGGGTTCCGGTCCGGATGGGTGGTGCTGTCCGGCCCGAAGGAGCACGCCGAGTCCTACATCGAGGGCCTGGACATCCTCGCCAACATGCGGCTCTGCCCGAACGTCCCCGGCCAGCACGCCATCCAGGCCGCGCTCGGCGGCTACCAGAGCATCGAGGACCTCGTCCTGCCGACCGGCCGCCTCTGCGAGCAGCGCGACCGCGCCTGGAAGCTGCTGAACGACCTGCCGGGCGTCAGCTGCGTCAAGCCGCGGGGCGCCCTCTACGTCTTCCCCCGCCTGGACCCGGAGATGTACCCGATCGAGGACGACATGCGCTTCGCCCTCGACCTGCTCGAACAGCAGAAGCTCCTCGTCGTCCAGGGGACCGGGTTCAACTGGCCGGCCACCGACCACTTCCGCGTCGTCACCCTCCAGTACGCCGACGACCTGGAGGACGCCGTGGGCCGCATAGGCGAGTTCCTCCAGACCTACCGCCGCTGAGTCACCCCGCTGAGTCACCCGCTGAGTCACCCTCCGCGGCGGCGTCGAGGCGGCGGAGGGCGCCGCGGACCACGTCCGGGTCGGTCGTGGCCCAGAACGGCGGCAGCGAGCTCTTGAGGAAGCCGCCGTAGCGGGCCGTGGCGAGGCGCGGGTCGAGGACGGCGACGACGCCGCGGTCGTCCATCGACCGCAGCAGGCGTCCGGCGCCCTGCGCGAGGAGCAGCGCGGCGTGCGTGGCGGCGACCGCCATGAAGCCGTTGCCGCCGCGCGCCGCGACCGCGCGCGACCGCGCCGACGAGACCGGGTCGTCCGGGCGCGGGAACGGGATGCGGTCCATGATGACGAGCCGCAGCGACGGGCCGGGGACGTCCACGCCCTGCCAGAGCGACAGGGTGCCGAACAGGCAGGTCCGCTCGTCCTCGGCGAACTGCTTGACCAGCAGCGACGTGGAGTCCTCGCCCTGGCAGAGCAGCGGGTGGGACAGGTGGTCCTTCAGCTCGTCGGCGGCCTGCCGCGCGGCCCGCATCGAGGAGAACAGGCCGAGCGTCCGGCCGCCGGCCGCCTCGATCAGCTCGGTGATCTCGGTGAGGTAGGCGTCGGCGAGACCGTCCCGTCCGGGCTGGGGCAGATGGCGCGCGACGTAGAGGATGCCGGCCTTGCGGTGGTCGAACGGCGAGCCCGCGTCCAGCCCGGACCACACGACCTCGGTCTCCTCGCCCTTCTCCGTCGCGGTCCGGGCGAGCCCCTCGGCGGCGGTCTTCGCGTCCCGCGACCCGCCCTCGTCCAGCGGCGGCAGGCCCCACTGGCGCGCGAGCGGCTCGAACGACCCGCCCAGCGTGAGCGTCGCCGACGTCAGGATCGCGGTGCGCTGCTCGAACAGGGTCGCCCGCAGCAGGCCGCCGACCCCGATCGGCGCCACGTGCAGCGCCGGCGGACGCTTCGGGCGCCCGTCCTGGACGAACGGCTTCTCCAGCCAGACCACGTCGAAGCGCTGCGCCATCTCGGGCTTGAACGCGTCCAGCATCCGGACGGCCGTGTCGTGCAGCTCCTCCAGCGACGACCGTGCGGCCTTGCGGGCGGACGCGTCACCGGGATCCGCGTCCTTCTTCTCTGGCCCGAGCGCCGTGACGCACGCGTGCGCGGCATCCCGGACGACCGCGAGGGTGGTGCCCAGAGCGGACGAGAGGACGTCCATCCGCCCTTGGGGCAGATCCTCGAGCAGAATGCCGAGCCCTTCGGCGGCCTCCTTCAACCGGTCTGCGACGGCCTCCTCCATCAGCCGCCCGCAACGCCGTGCGGCGGTCTCGACCCCGCCCGCACTCAGATCTCCTGTGGCGACCGACGTGACCCGGTCGACCAGCTCATGCGCCTCGTCCACGATGACGACATCGTGCTCCGGCAGGACTTGGAACTCCTCCAGGGCGTCGATGGCGAGCAACGCGTGGTTGGTGACCACGATGTGCGCCTCACCGGCCTCCGCCCGGGCCAGCTCGGCGAAGCACTCCGTTCCCTGCGGGCACCGCTGCGCGCCCAGGCACTCCTTCGCCGTGACGGCCACCTGCCGCCACGCCTGCTCGTTCACGCCCGGGACCAGCTCGTCCCGGTCGCCGGTCCGGGTCTTCTCCGCCCACTCGTTCAGGCGCTTGACCTGTCGTCCCAGCGAGGAGAGCTGCTGCGGGTCGAAAAGGCTCGGCCCGTCCTCCTCCTCGGGCACGCCCGTCTGGACCCGGTGCAGGCACAGGTAGTTGCGGCGCCCCTTCAGGATGGCGAACTTCAGCTCCGTCCCGAGCAGCGGCTCGAGAGCCTCCGCCAGGCGGGGCAGGTCACGGTCGACGAGCTGCCGTTGCAACGCGATCGTCGCGGTCGACACGACCACCGTCGTCTGCTTCTCCACCGCGTACCGGATCGCCGGGACGAGATAGGCCAGCGACTTTCCGGTCCCGGTGCCGGCCTGCGCGGCGAGATGCTCCCCGGACTCGATCGCCGTCTCCACCGCCCGCGCCATCTCGACCTGTCCCGGGCGCTCGGCACCTCCGATGGACGTGACGGCTGCGGCGAGCAAGGTCGCCATGTCCGGAATCTGGGTATCGCTGGCGGTCAGCAGATCAGGGGCGGGCACGCCGCCCAACGCTACCGTCAGCGAGGGACACCCGCGTCCCGGCACGGAGTTATCCACATGTGACGGGGACCCGGCCGGGAGGCCGCGGACCTGCGAGTGTCGACGTCATGGCACCTCTCGTGATCCGCACCGCCCAGGACGCCATCGCCGCCGTCCCCTACCTGCTGGGGTTCCACCCGTCGCGCAGCCTCGTCGTGATCGGCTTCGAGGGGAGAGACCACGGCACATGCGCGGTCCGGCTCGACTTACCGGCCGCCGACGCGGCGGGGCGGGTCGCCGCCCTCCTCGCCGGCAACGGCTTCGCCCGCTCCCTCCTGCTCGGCTACGGTCCCGCCGCCGAGGTCCGGGAGTCCGCCGCCCCGATGCGCGAGGCGCTCGCCTCCGCGGGCGTTCCCGTCGCCGAGGCGATCCGCGTCGCCGACGGCCGCTGGTGGTCGCTCACCTGCGACCGCGAGTGCTGCCCGCCCGAAGGCACCCCGTACGACATCTCCGCCAGCGCCCTCGCCGCCCAGGCCACCTACGCCGGTCACGTCGCCCTGGCCGACCGCGCCGAACTCGTCCGCTCCGTCCAGCCGCTCGACGACCCCGTCCGCGCCGCCATGCGCCAGGCCACCGCCCGAGCCGAACGCCGCCACCTCGCCCGCGACCCCTCGCCCACCACCGTGGAGGAAGACCTCGCCTTCCTCCTCGTCCTGCTCACCCACGCCAGAACCGGCGTCAGGCCCACCGACGACGAGGTCGCCTGGCTCGGCGTCCTCCTCGCCGACCTGCGCCTCCGCGACGAGGCATGGATCCGCATAGACGAGGAGGCTCCGGCCGCCGACATCGCCTTCTGGCGCGACATCCTCCGCCGGGTCGAAGAGCCCCGCGCCCCCGCGCCCGCGTCCCTCCTGGCCTTCGCCGCCTACTCCGCGGGCGACGGCGGCCTCGCCAACGTGGCCCTCCAACGCGCCCTGGACGCCGACCCGGCCTACTCCATGGCCCTCATACTCTGCGAGGTGATCAACGCCGGCATCCCGCCGTCCCAACTCCGCCTGCGCATGACGTCCGACCAACTTGCCGCCGCCTACGACCGCCACCGAAAAGCCGGCTAGCGCGACGGGCAGTCGGCTAGCCCAACGGGAGCGAGCGCGCTGACACTCGCGCCCACGTCATGGGTGCGGCGTCCATGAGACGTCCCGCACTACCCGTGCACGCCACAAACGCTGGGCACGGGTACAGGGCTTGCGGGTTACCCCGGCCTACAGGTGTTACGGGTTACCTCGGCCTACAGGGGCAGGGGTCCCCCCGGCCTACACGTGTCAGGGGGCTACGGCTTCGCCGGGGGTGCCCGGGTCGATCCGGCGGCCGGGGTTGCGGGCGTTCCACTCGCGCATCCGGGGCGGGTAGCCGACAATCTGGACGTCGTAGACCGGAAGCCCGAGGTCGCGGGCGACCTTGCCGATGACCTTGGGGGAGCCCACGCGGCGGCGGGTCCATTCGCCGTCGTGGGCGATGGCGACGGCGGTGGTGTCGGTGGCGAAGGTCTCCGGCTCGACGAAGAACTCGACGCCGCGGCGGGACCGCGCGAACGCGATCAGCGCCTCGATGTCGGTGGCGGTCGCCTCGCGGTCGAGTGTCGTCACCGTGGACCCGCGATTCTTGCGGATCCCGAATCGGTCTCGGAACCTCATCGGTCACCCCGTCGTCTGGTGTGGTTGCCGGTGTACGACGATAACGACATCTAGGGCGCGCCGGTTCCCGACACAGCGGCGGCATCCCCGACCGGCAGGGGCCTGAGCCCTAGACTGGCGGGGCCTTGGGGGAACGGCAGCGGGGGTGTTCATGGACGGGCTGAACCTCGTCCGGCGGGGGGCTGCGGCCGTCCTCGCGGGTGCGGTTTTCGGGGGATTGAGCACGTTGACCCCGGGAGCCGGGCAGGTGGCGCTGGTCGCCGCGCCCAGGCCGGCGCCCGAGCGGCCGAAGGGCAAGCCCAAGCCGAAACCCCGGCCCAAGCCCGAGCGGAAACCGCCGCCGGACTGCTCGCGGGTCAAGTGCCTGGCGTTGACGTTCGACGACGGTCCGGCCGCGAGCACCGGGGAACTGCTCGACATCCTCGCGGCACGCCATGTCAAGGCGACGTTCTTCCTGGTGGGGGAGAACGTCGTGCAGCTTGCCGAGCTCGTCCGGCGCGAGCATGCGGCCGGGCACGAGCTCGGCGACCACAGCTACACGCACGCCGATCTCGGGAGCGCGTCCAAGAAGACGGTTCTGTCGGAGCTGACGCGCACGCAGGACGCCATCCGGCGGGCGGTCGGGGTCACGCCGGTCCTGCTCCGGCCGCCGTACGGGTCGACGTCGAAGCAGCTGGCGAAGATCTCGCGGACGATGGGCATGGCGCAGGTGCTGTGGACGGTCGACCCGCTCGACTGGGCGCACCGTGACAGCGAGTACGTCGAGAAACGCGTGCTGAAGTCGGTGAAGCCCGGTTATGTCGTGCTCATGCATGACATCCATCCGACGACGGTGAAGGCCGTCCCGCGGATCGTCGACCGGCTGGCCTCCGAGGGGTACGTGTTCGTGACCGTGTCGGAGCTGTACGGCGGGAGGCTCGTCCCCGGGAGGGAGTACGGCCAGACAGGAAGGACGATGCGCCCGGGCGACGATTCAGGGGCGACTCAGGGTCTTCCCTGATGGTCCGGGGAGGCGCCGGTGCTCAGCATGGAGGTATGGACACCAGCGGGGATCTGAGGGTCTCGGACGCCGAGCGCGAACCGGTCATCCAGCGTCTTCAGGACGCGTACGCCGAGGGGCGGCTCGACGAGGACGAGTTCGACATGCGCGTGCAACTGGCGATGACGGCCAGGACACGGCGCGACCTGGGGGCCGTCACGCATGACCTCGTGCCCGTGCCGGGCCAGAAGGTCGCCTGGGAGGGCGAGCCGCCGACGGGAGAGGACCGGATGCTCGCCGCGGCGGCGCACGCGGTGGCGGTCCCGACGCTCTTCGTGGGGCCGCTCGTGCTGATGCTGCTGAGCGGCAAGCGGTCGGAGTACGTCCGGCGGCAGGCGGCGGAGGCGCTGAACTTCCAGCTGACGTTGCTGCTGCTCACGATCGTCACGTTCGGTGTCGGCGGGGTCGTGTACGCGGTCGCGTGGGTGCTGTCGGCGGTCGCGGCGGTGTTCGCGCTGACCGGCCAGACGTTCCGCTACCCGTGGATCCTGCGCCTGGTGAGGTGACCAGGGTTTGTCGGCATGCGCCTCCGGGGAAATGTTGACGTGGCCGCCCTGTAGCGGTTCTGTCGCCTCCAGGAGACGAAACGACGCCGATGTATACGCTCGTGGCTTTATTCCCCTCCCTACCTGTGACGCCTGCAACGTCCGAATTATGTGGACCATGCATGGGATGATCGATTAACTGTGTGTCCAGGAGGGGTAGATGACGGAGCTTGCGGTCAAGGGCGACCACCAGCGGGCGGTTGACGCGCTCAGAAGATCCTACGAGGCGATCCCGGCGGGCACGCCGGTGCGGCTGGCGAAGCGGACCTCGAACCTGTTCCGGTGGCGCGACCCTTCGGATGCGCCGGGCCTGGACGTGTCCGGGTTCGACAAGGTGCTGAGCGTCGCCGCCGACGAGCGGACGGCGCAGGTCCAGGGCATGACGACCTACGAGGACCTCGTCGACGCCACGCTGCCGCACGGGCTGATGCCGACGGTCGTCCCGCAGCTGAAGACGATCACGCTGGGCGGGGCGGTGACGGGGCTCGGCATCGAGTCGACGTCGTTCCGGGACGGCCTGCCGCACGAGGGCGTCCTGGAGATGGAGGTCCTCACCGGGAACGGCGAGATCGTCACGGCGACGCGCGACAACGAGCACGCCGACCTGTTCCGCGGGTTCCCGAACTCCTACGGGACGCTCGGCTACACGCTGCGGCTGAAGATCGAGCTGCGGCCGGTCAGCCCCTACGTCCGGCTCCGGCATCTCCGGTTCACCGACGCCGTGGAGCTGGCCAAGACGATGGGCGAGATCACCGAGTCGGGCACGTTCGAGGGCGAGTCCGTCGACTTCATGGACGGGACGGTCTTCAGCGCCGGCGAGCAGTACATCACCCTCGGCTTCTTCGCCGACTCGGTGCCGTACACGTCCGACTACACCGGCCGGCAGATCTACTACCGGTCGATCCAGGAGCGCTCGGTCGACTTCCTCACGATCCGCGACTACATCTGGCGCTGGGACACCGACTGGTTCTGGTGCTCGGGCGCGTTCGGCGTGCAGAACCCGGCCGTCCGGCGGCTGTGGCCGGACAAGTACAAGCGTTCCGACGTGTACCGCAAGCTCGTCGCCTACGACCGCCGGTACCATCTCGTCGCGCGCGCGGAGCGGTGGCGTGGCCTGCGCCCGCGCGAGGACGTCATCCAGGACATCGAGGTCCCCGTCGAGCGGCTGCCGGAGTTCCTGGAGTTCTTCCACGACAAGGTGGGGATGAGCCCCATCTGGCTGTGCCCGCTGCGCGCGAAGGAGCGGTGGCCGCTGTACCCGCTGGAAGTGGGGCGCACCTACGTGAACGTGGGCTTCTGGGGGACGGTCCGGATCCCGCCCGGCCAGATCCCCGAGTACCACAACCGCCTCATCGAGCGTAAGGTCGCGGCCCTTGACGGGCACAAGTCCCTCTACTCGACTGCTTTCTACAGCCGCGATGAGTTCTGGCGGTACTACGACGGGAAGACCTATCGGCGGCTCAAGGGGACGTACGACCCCGGCGAGCGGCTGCTGGACCTCTACGACAAGTGCGTGCGCGGACGCTGACATGCGTCCGCGGTATCGGGGGAGCCCAGAGGGCCGACGGCCGGCAGGCCGGGCCCGGGCGGAGAGACAGGAGGGAACAAGATGACGCTGGCCGGGGTCTTCGAGCGGCTCGCCGGGGCTGAGGCGCCAGTGGAGTTCACGGCGTACGACGGATCGCGGGCGGGGGTGCCCGGCGCCGACATCCGGTTCGACGTGCGCTCGCCCTACGCGGTGTCGTACCTGCTGCACTCGCCGGGTGCGCTGGGCCTCGCCCGCGCCTACGTCACCGGCATGATCGACGTCAACGGGGACATGATCACTGCGTTGACGACGATGCAGCAGGTGCTGGGCGAGGTGACGCCGCGCGACAAGGCGCGGATCGCCGGCGCGGTCCTCGGCGACCCGCTGCTGCGCGGCGCGGTGTCGCGCCGGCTGGACCCGCCGCCGCAGGAGGCGCCGTTCAGCCGGATCCCGTCGTGGCTGCGGCACTCCAAGCGGCGGGACGCGAAGGCCATCTCGCACCACTACGACGTGTCCAACACCTTCTACGAGTGGGTGCTCGGCCCTTCCATGGCGTACACGTGCGCGTGCTACCCGCACGCGGACGCGACGCTGGAGGAGGCGCAGTTCGCCAAGCACGACCTGGTCGCGAAGAAGATCGCGCTGAAGCCGGGGATGCGGCTGCTGGACGTCGGCTGCGGCTGGGGCGGCATGGTGATGCACGCCGCGAAGGAGTACGGCGTCAAGGCGATCGGCGTCACGCTGTCCAAGCAGCAGGCCGAGTGGGCGCAGAAGGCGATCGCCGACCGGGGCCTGTCCGACCTCGCGGAGGTCCGGCACATGGACTACCGGGACGTCACCGAGACCGGCTTCGACGCGATCAGCTCCATCGGGCTCACCGAGCACATCGGCAAGGCGAACCTCCCGTCGTACTTCTCGTTCCTGTACGGGAAGCTGCGCAAGGGCGGGCGGATGCTGAACCACACCATCACGCGTCCGGACAACACGGCCCCGTCCCGCAAGGAGAACGGGTTCATCAACCGGTACGTGTTCCCGGACGGCGAGCTGGAGGGGCCCGGCTACGTCCAGATGCAGATGAACGACGCGGGATTCGAGATCCGGCACCAGGAGAACCTGCGTGAGCATTACGCGCGCACGCTGACCGCCTGGTGCGAGAACCTCGACGAGCACTGGGACGAGGCCGTCGCCGAGGTCGGCGAGGGCATCGCCCGCGTGTGGCGCGTCTACATGGCGGGCTGCGTTCTCGGGTTCAACCAGAACTGGATCCAGCTGCACCAGACGCTCGGCGTCAAGGTGGACGACGACGGCGCGAGCCACATGCCGCTGCGTCCCGACTGGGGTTCGTGACGGCGGAACCGCTCCCGCGACGAAGACGAGCCGACCGGATGTTCCGGTCGGCTCGTCGCCGTTCTCACGCCCTGGCTTCGTCCCAGGCCGGGCTGCCGAGGAAGTAGGTGTCGTACAGCTCCTGGACGTCCAGGAGGCTTTCGGGCGGCACCTTCCCGTAGGCGATGCGCTCCAGGTGCCGGAAGTACTCGAAACGTTCGACGCCCGGGGTGATGACGATGAGGATGTCGGCGTCCTCGCCGGGCGCGGCGGCGAAGGCGTGGGCGAGGCCCGGCGGGACGATGACGAGGTCGCCGCGTCCGGCCGTGACGACCTGCTCGCCCGACAGCAGCTGCGCGGTGCCGTCCAGCATGTAGAACAGCTCGGCAGAGCCGTCGTGGCGGTGCGGCTTGGCCCCGTCCGCGCCGCCGTTCAGCGTGACCCGTTGCGTGGACAGCGCCCCACCGGTCGAACTGCTGTCGGCCAGCAAGCGGATGGTGGTGGGCGACCGGCCGATCACTTCCGCTTCGGCGGAACGAACGATCACGGACTCGTCGAAGCCGGGCGAGATGAGCGACATGGTGACTCCTGGTTCACGACGTTCGGTGGCTCGCGTCAGACGGCGAAGAGGAGCGCGGCGCTGACGAGGACGGTCACGGCGGTGGCGAAGTGGATGCCGAAGGCGACGGCCTTGGTGCCGCCGTGCCGCAGGACGATGAGCGTGTCTCCGAGGGGCGCCAACGCGACGACCAGCATGTACCAGCCCGCGGCGTGCGCGCCGGCGAAGGCGATCAGGGCGAGGCCGAGGAGGCCGAACGTCAGGTCGCGCAGGCCCTTGATCTCCAGGTAGGCCGCGTCGCCCTCCGGCTTGGCCGGGACGCCGTAGCCGGCGGCCGACGCCTGCGGCGAGATCAGGAACCGCGCGCCGATGAAGGCGACGAACAGGGCGAGCACGGTGGCCAGGGCATAGGCGGTGACGGTGAGCACGGGGTCCTCCGGTGCTAGCAGTGCTAGGAACGGGAACGACGCTAGCATAGCGTTGGCATGTTCGCTAGCGATGCTAGAATCACTGTCATGTCGATCCAGTCGCGCCGGGAGCGTGAGCGGGCCGAGCGGGAGCGGTTGATCATCACCGCCGCGCGGGAACTGGCCGAAGCCGAGGGATGGGACGCGGTGACGACGCGGCGGCTCGCCGCGGAGATCGAGTACAGCCAGCCCGTCCTCTACAGCCACTTCAAGGGCATGGACGCCATCATGGCGGCGGTCGCGGTCGAGGGGTGCGCCGAACTCGCGGCGGAACTCCGCGAGGCGCGCGCCAAGTCCGCGGATCCCGCCGAAGGGGTCGCGAACGTCGCCGCGTGCTACGCGGGATTCGCCGATCGCCGGCCCGCCCTCTACGACGCGATGTTCACCAACGCCGTCGACCTGCCGTTCGCGACCCCCGAAGCGCCCGCCCCGCTGCACGAGGCGTTCGGCGAGCTGCGCGAGACCGTCCGGCCCTTCGCCGGCGAGGACGACATCGAGGTGCTCACGGAGACGTTCTGGAGCGCGATGCACGGCCTGGTCACCCTGATGCGCAACGGACGGCTGCCCCGCGAGCAGCACGACTCGCGCCTCGCCGTCCTCATCCGGCGCTTCTCGAACTGACCTGGCACCGGTCAACATTCGTCCTGTCCCGATATCGCCGCAGGTCAGCATGGGTAGGCCGTGATCACGACCAGCGAGCTCGGGGGACGGAGGCCATGCACATCCGGTCCCCGGTCAAGCCGATGCTGGCCACGACGATCGACCGCGTCCCGCCGCCGCAGGCGTGCCCGGGCGGCTGCCGGTACGAGCCGAAGTTCGACGGGTTCCGCGCGGTCGCGATGGTGGACGAGACCGGGACCGTGGACCTGTGGTCGCGCCGCCGGGTCCGGTTCAACGACGCCTTCCCCGAGATCGTGACGGCCGTCGGCGAGCGGCTGGCGTCCGGCACGGTCGTTGACGGAGAGATCGTCCGCTGGGGGCCGGACGGGCGCCTCGACTTCGGCGCCCTGCAACGCCGGAACGTCGCGGGACGCCGCCGGAGCGAACTCGCCCGGGCCGAGCCCTGCCACTACATCGTGTTCGACGTCCTCGAATCCGACGGCGCCGACCTGCGCCCGAGACCGCTGCGCGAACGCCGTCTCGTCCTGGAGGCCCTGCTCGGGGCCGCACCGCCCGGCGCGCGGGTGATCGGCACTCCGCAGACGGCCGACGTCGAGGAGGCGCGGTTGTGGTTCGACGCCCTGGCCGCCCAGGGCATCGAGGGCCTGGTCGTGAAGGACGCGGACGGCCCCTACCTGGAGGGGCGGCGCCGCTGGTGGAAGGTGAAGCGGCGCATCACCACCGAGGCGGTCGTCGGCGGGGTGACCGGCACGCGGCAGGCGCCGGAGTCGCTGATCCTCGGCCGCTACGACGCCGGGGGCCGGCTCCGCGTCATCGCGCGGACGACGCCGCTGGCGCCCGCCGCCCGCACCGGACTCGCCGCCGTCCTGCGGCACGCCGAGCCGGACCATCCGTGGCCGCCCGAACTGCCCGCCGGGTTCGCCGGCGGGCCGTACGGGGCGCATCCGCCGATCCGCTATGTGCGGACCGAGCCGGAGGTCGTCGTGGAGTTCAGCGGGGACGCGGCCGTGGAGGGCGGCCGGTGGCGGCACGCCGTCCGCTTCATCCGCATCCGGACGGACCTCTCCCCGGCCCAGGTCCCCGCGTTCGGCGAGCCGCCCTGATCAGGACAGCCAGTCGAGGATCTTCCGGTTCACGTCTTCGGGCCGGTCGAGCTGGAGGAAGTGGCCGGCGCCGGGCACGATCTCGGCGTGCGAACCGGGAGGGAGCGCGGCCCGGACGGCGTCCAGGTCGACGACGTCGGTCCCCAGGCAGCCGTCGTCGGCGCCGTGCAGGTAGAGGACGGGCAGCTCGCCGATGGCGGAGGCGGCCTGCTGCTCGGACGCGTAGCGGGCGATGAGCCGGGACGGGTCGAGCATGGCGCGGTAGTAGCCGATCGCCGCCTCGACGTTGGCGGGCGTGGCGAGGCAGTCCATGACGTGGTCGACGTCCACCGCGTGGTCGCGGCCGTCCGCCGGCGACCAGTCGCGCCAGAGGCCCTCGACGAACGCGCGGTCCAGCGCCATCTCCGCCAACGGCGTCTGGAAGACGAAGATGTAGAACGAGCGCTTGAGCTGCTCGTAGTCGAAGAACGCGGTCGCCATCACCGATACCGGCGGTACGGACATCGCGACGACCTTGCGCCACCGGCCGGGTGCGACGTTCGCGGCGCCGTAGGTGGTGAAGGCGCCCCAGTCGTGGCCGATGACGACGGCGTCGGAGCCGCCGCCGAGGGCCTCGTGCAGGGCGACGGCGTCGGCGGCGAGGGCGCCGGTCTGGAAGGCGCCGTCCGCCGGGACGGACGTGGGTGCGTAACCGCGCATGAACGGCGCCACGGTGCGGTATCCGGCCGCGGCGAGTTCGGGCATGAGATGCCGCCAGGTGTGCGGCGAGTCGGGGAAGCCGTGCAGGAGCAGCGCCAGGGGGCCGTCCGCGGGCCCGGCCGTGAGGTATCCGAAGTCGAGCCCGTTCGCCGTGACCGATCCGGTCGTGATGTCACTCATGTCCGCCTCCTCGGTTAGCGGCGCACGCTACCGGGCGGCCGGGCGGGCCGGGCAGTCGGGTGGCTCGGATATGAGCGGAATGTCGGGTCCCAGGGTGATCGGGGTCCGGTGCGGCTAATGTGAGGCGGGTCACCGCGCGGATCGGTTCGCGCTCCCGGCTTTACTCTGAGAGGCTGCCTGTAAACCGAATCAGGTTCGGAAAGTGACGAGGTGGTGGGCGCGTGCTCAAGGTCGAGGACATCAACCTGACGGACTGGGAGTTCTGGCGGCGGCCGCACGAGTACCGGCAAGAGGCGTTCAAGGCCCTGCGCCGGCACCCGGAGCTGGTGCATTTCGAGGAACCCGACATCGTCATCATGCCGCAGGGGCCCGGCTACTTCGCGCTGACCCGGCACGCCGACGTCGTCGAGGCATCCCGCCGCCCGCAGGACTTCTGCTCCGGCAGGGGCGCCATCAGCATCCCGGACATGCCCGGCGACATGCACGAGTTCTTCGGGTCGATGATCAACATGGACGACCCCCGGCACGCCAAGATCCGGCGGATCGTGTCCCGCGCGTTCTCGCCGCGGATGATCCAGCGGTTCGAGGACAAGGTCGAGGACGTCGCCGGCCAGATCGTCGAGAACATGGCGAGCGGCCGCGGCACCGGCGACTTCGTCGCCGACGTCGCGGCCCGGCTCCCCCTGAAGATCATCTGCGACATGATGGGGATCGGCGAGGAGCACTTCCCGACCGTCCTCGACTCCACGAACGTCATCCTCGCCGGGAACGACGCCGAGTTCGTCCCCTCCGGCAGCGCCGAGGAGATGGCGCTGGCGCTGCTCAACGCGGGCGAGACGCTCAAGGGCCTGGTCGAGGACCTCGGCCGGCAGCGCCGGGAGAACCCCACCGACGACCTGACGTCCGCGCTGGTGAACGCCAACGTGGACGGCGAGTCGCTCACCGACCAGGAACTCGGCTCCTTCTTCATCCTGCTGGTCGTCGCCGGCAACGAGACCACCCGCAACGCGATCGCGCACGGCCTCGACCTGTTCACCCGCCACCCCGACCAGCGGGCGCTGCTCACCGCGGACTTCGACGGCCGCATCGCGGGCGCGATCGAGGAGATCGTCCGGTACGTGTCGCCGGTCATCTGGATGCGCCGCACCGCGACCCGCGACACCACGCTCAACGAGCACGAGATCAAGGAGGGCGACAAGCTCGTCCTCTACTACTGGTCGGCCAACCGCGACGAGTCCGTCTTCACCGACCCGGAGAAGTTCGACATCCTGCGCGACCCGAACCCGCACGTCGGGTTCGGCGGGCCCGGGCCGCACTTCTGCCTCGGCGCCCACCTGGCCCGGCGCGAGATCACCGTGATGTTCCGCGAGCTGCTGCGCCGCACACCGGACATCCGCGCCTCCGCCGAGCCCGACCGGCTCGAGTCCAACTTCATCAACGGGATCAAGCGCCTGCCGTACACGTTCTGATCCACCCCGGGCCGCTCTAGCAGGGAACGCCCTGAAAGTAACGCTCTACCAGGGAACGCGGCCGTCCTCGGAGAGGTACGCGCCCGTCGGGCCGTCGCCGCCGAGGACGGCCGCCCCGGCGACCACCGCCGCGCCCTGCGCCGGCGTCCTGGTCCCGGTGTGCCCGTTCAGGTCGGTGGCGCAGAATCCGGGCGCCACCGAGTTCACCTTGATCGGGGTGCCGGCGAGTTCCCTGGCGTAGGCGACGGTCACCGCGTTCAGCGCCGTCTTGGACGTGTTGTAGGGCAGCAGGTTCGGCAGGGAGGGCGAGGCGGACGGATCGGTCGTCCGCGTCAGCGAGCCGAGGCTGCTGGAGACGTTGACGATCCGCCCGGCGGGGGAGCGGCGCAGGAGCGGGAGCATCGCGTTGGTGACGGCGACGACCCCGAGCACGTTCGTCTCGAACGCCGCCCGGACGAGGCCGGGCGAGACCCGGCTCGGCGGGGGAGAGGACGCGGGATCGGACGCGTCGGTCGGCGTGATCCCCGCGTTGTTGACCAGGACGTCCAGGCGCCCGAGCTCGTCCTCGATCCGGTCGGCGGCGGCCTGGACGGACACCGCGTCGGTGACGTCCAAATGGACGAACCGGGCGTCGATCCCCTCCTCGGCCAGCGCGGCGGCGGCCTTCTCCCCGAGAGCGGCCGAACGAGCCCCGACCAGGACGATCATCCCGTCCAGGCCGAGGATCCGTGCCGTCTCGAAGCCGATGCCCTTGTTGGCTCCGGTGATGAGCGCGATCTGTGCAGTCATGCCTCCAGCCTGTTCGGCGCCTGCCGCGGTGAGGAGAGACCGGCCGAGGCTGGGATCGGCGGTACCACCCGTGCGCCTGGCGGCGGCCGCGCCGCGTCGGACATGCTGGAAGTCATGGACAGGCAGGAAATGGCGTCGTTCCTGCGCTCGCGCCGGGCGCGGATCCAGCCCGCGGACGTCGGGCTCCCCGCGGGCACGCGGCGCCGCACGCCCGGGTTGCGCCGCGAGGAGACCGCCCAGCTGGCCGGGATGTCGGTGGACTACTACATCCGGCTGGAACAGGGACGCGGCCCCCGTCCGTCCAGGCAGATCCTCGGCGCGCTGGCGCGCGCGCTGAGGCTGACCGATGACGAGCGTCGCCACCTGTACCACCTCGCAGGCGAACCTCCGGAACCGCCCAACGCGCCTTCACAGGACGTCCCGCCCGGCATCCTGCACCTGCTCGGACGGCTGGACGACACCCCCGCCTACGTGCTGAACGCCCGCCACGACATCCTCGCGTGGAACCCGCTGGCCGCGGCGCTCATGACCGACTTCGCCGCCATGGCGCCGCGCGAGCGCAACGTCATCCGCTGGCTGTTCACCGGGCCCGCCATCGGGCGGTTCGCCGAAGACGAGTACGTCGAGCAGCTCGCGCGCGAGTCGGTGGCGGACCTGCGCGCCTCGGCGGGCCGCTACCCCGGCGACCCCGGCATCGCCGAACTGGTCGCCGAGGTGTCCGCCCGCAGCGCGCTGTTCGCCCGGCTCTGGGACGAGGGCGAGGTCGGGATCAGGCGCGGCGGCCGCAAGACCATGCTGCATCCGGTCGTCGGGAAGATGGAACTGCACTGCGACGTCCTGTACGTCCCGGAACGCGACCAGCGGGTCGTCCTGTACACGACCGCGCCCGGCACCCCGTCCCACGAGGCGATGAGGCTGCTGCGCGTCGTCGGGACCCAGGACCTCAGCGTGCGCTGAGGCCCTGGGAGGCGCCCGCTAGCGCAGCTCGCGCTTGAGGATCTTGCCGGTGGCGGTCATCGGCAGCTCGTCGCGGAACTCGACGATCCGCGGGTACTTGTAGTTGGCGAACTGCTCCTTGCCCCAGGCGACCAGCTCGTCCTCGGTCACGGCGGCGCCGGGCTTGCGGATCACGTACGCCTTGATCTCCTCGCCGTGCGAGGGGTGCTCGACGCCCACGACCGCGGCGAGCGACACGTCCGGGTGCGTCATCAGGACCTCCTCCAGCTCGCGCGGGTACACGTTGTACCCGCCCCGGATGATCATGTCCTTGGAGCGGTCGATGATGTAGTAGTAGCCGTCCTCGTCGCGGCGGGCCACGTCACCGGTGCGGAACCAGCCGTCCCGGATGGACGCCTCGGTCTCCTCGGGCCGGTTGTAGTAGCCCCTCATGATGTTGTGCCCGCGGATGGCGATCTCCCCGGGACCTTCGCCCTCGATCTCCTTCCAGTCGTCGTCGATCAGCTTCATCTCCACACCCCACACGGGCAGGCCGATCGAGCCGGGCTTGGTCGGACGGTCCGGGCGGTTGAACGAGGCCACCGGCGACGTCTCCGACAGGCCGTAGCCCTCCAGGACGTCCACGTCGAACTTGCTCTTGATCCCCTTGAGGACCTCCATCGGCAGCGCCGAACCGCCCGACACCGCGACCCGCAGGTTCTTCTTGATCTCGGCGACGTCCGCGGCGGAGGTGTCGTCGGTCAGCAGCCCCCAGTACATCGTCGGGACGCCGGCGAAGATGTTCACCTTCTCCTTCACCATCAGCGCCACGGCCTGCTCGGCCTCGAACCGCGGCTGCATGACCAGCGTCGCGCGGCGGTAGAAGCCGACGTTCATCACGCACGTCTGCCCGAAGATGTGGAACAGCGGCAGCGTCACCAGCGAGGTGTCGTGCAGCGTCCGGTAGAACAGCGTGTCGTCCACCATGGCGTTGGACAGCAGGTTGCTGTGCGTGAGCTCCGCGCCCTTGGGCTGGCCCGTCGTCCCGCTCGTGTAGATGATCACGGCGGTGTCGTCCGGGCCGGTCCGGGCGGTGTCGAACGTGCCCGGCTGCCCGGCCAGCGCGGCCCAGAACAGCTCCGCGCCCGCGATCGGGGACTCGGCCGCCGCCGGGTCGGCGGGCAGCAGGAAGTAGTGCTCGCAACCGTCCGCCTGCTCGAAGCCGGCGTACCCCATCTCGCCGAGCGGCAGCTCCGGCGTCCCCTCGAAGCAGAAGAAGGCCTTCGCGTCGGAGTCGCCGAGGTGGTAGGCGATCTCGCGCGGCTTGAGCAGGACGTTCAGCGGGACGACCACGGCGCCCGCCTTCAGGACCCCGAAGTACACCATCGGGAAGTAGGGCAGGTTCGGGCTGGACAGCGCCACCTTGTCGCCCGGTCCGATGCCGCGCGACCGCAGCAGGTTCGCGACCTGGTTCGCGACCGAGTCGATGAACGCGTAGGAGAGCCGCAGGTCGCCGAACACGACCGCCTCCCGGTCGGGCGTCTCTCTGGCGGCGTCCTCCAGCAGCACGGACAGGTTGAGCATGGCACTCCTCGCGCGAAAGGTGACCGAACGGTTAGTTACCGCCGAGTCTATGAACGGTTCCGCACATCCTGCTGTACGGGACCGTCCGAAGGCCATCTTTTCCGGCGCTTTGACGTGCTGTTTCGGCTTTCCAGCGCATCCCCGGCACGGACCGTGCACGCGTCAGGGCGGTTGACCACCGGCGGGAGGGCTTGCGGTTGCGCTACTCTTGCTGTATGTCAGCCAGGCTGCTCCTCGAACGACCACGTTGACGGACTGACGTCAGCGTGGTGGCCCCTCCTTGCGAGGGGCCGTTTCATGTCGGCGGACGGCCAAGGCCCCTGTAGCAGGAAGCGGAGTCTGTAAGCGTGAGCAGCGACGAGCAATACGACCCACGGGCGGTTCAGGACAAGTGGCAGGCCCGCTGGGCGGAGCTCGACCCGTTCGCGGCCGATGAGAAGGACACCGGCGCCGAGCGGCGCTACGCGCTGGACATGTTCCCCTACCCGAGCGGTGACCTGCACATGGGTCACGCGGAGGCGTTCGCCATCGGCGACGTTCCCGCGCGCTACTGGCATCAGCGCGGCTACAACGTCCTGCACCCCATCGGCTGGGACTCCTTCGGCCTGCCCGCCGAGAACGCCGCCATCGCGCGCGACTCGCATCCCGCCGAATGGACGTACGCGAACATCGAGACGCAGGCGTCCTCCTTCCAGCGGTACGCCCCGTCGTTCGACTGGTCGCGGCGCCTGCACACCTCGGACCCCGATTACTACAAGTGGACGCAGTGGCTGTTCCTGCGCTTCTACGAGCGGGGCCTGGCCTACCGCAAGGGCGGGCACGTCAACTGGTGCCCGAAGGACCAGACCGTTCTGGCCAACGAGCAGGTGGTCGGCGGGCACTGCGAGCGCTGCGGCGCGCTGGTCGAGAAGCGCGTGCTGACCCAGTGGTACTTCAAGATCACCGAATACGCCGACCGGCTGCTGGACGACATGGCGCAGCTGGAGGGCAAGTGGCCCGAGCGCGTCCTGCTGATGCAGCGCAACTGGATCGGCCGCTCCACCGGCGCCGACGTCGACTTCGTCGTCGAGGGACGCGACGAGCCCGTCACCGTCTACACCACCCGTCCCGACACCCTGTTCGGCGCCACGTTCATGGTCGTCGCGGCCGACGCCGCGCTGGCCGAGGAGATCTGCCATCCGAGCCACCGCGCCGAGTTCGAGGCCTACCGCGAGGAGGTCTCGCGGGAGAGCGAGATCGAGCGGCTGTCCACCGAGCGCGAGAAGACCGGCGTGTTCCTGGGCCGATACGCGGTCAATCCGGTCAACGGCGAGCGGCTGCCGGTCTGGGCGTCCGACTACGTGCTGGCCGAGTACGGGCACGGCGCGATCATGGCCGTCCCGGCGCACGACCAGCGCGACCTGGACTTCGCGCTGAAGTTCGGCCTGCCCGTCCGCGTCGTCGTCGAGACCGGGCTGGAGGACCCCGCCGCGACGGGCGTCGCCACCCCCGGCGACGGCGCGATCGTCAACTCCGGCCCGATCGACGGGCTGACCAAGGCCGACGGCATCGCCCGCATCACCGAGATCCTGGAGGAGCGCGGCACCGGCCGCGCCGCCGTCAACTTCCGGCTGCGCGACTGGCTGGTGTCCCGGCAGCGGTTCTGGGGCTGCCCGATCCCGATCGTCCACTGCCCGTCCTGCGGGGAGGTCCCCGTCCCGGACGACCAGCTGCCGGTGACGCTGCCCGAGGGCCTGCGCGGCGCCGACCTGGCCCCGAAGGGGACCTCGCCGCTGGCCGCCGCGTCCGACTGGGTCGACACCGACTGCCCCAAGTGCGGCGGCGCCGCCAAGCGCGACACCGACACCATGGACACGTTCGTCGACTCGTCCTGGTACTACTTCCGCTACTGCTCGCCGGGCTACGAGGACGGCCCGTTCGACGTCGAGCGGGTCCGCCGCTGGATGCCCGTCGACCAGTACACGGGCGGCGTCGAGCACGCCATCCTGCACCTGCTGTACAGCCGGTTCTTCACCAAGGTCCTGTACGACATGGGCATGGTCGAGTTCACCGAGCCGTTCCGCCGGCTGCTGAACCAGGGCCAGGTGATCAACCAGGGCAAGGCGATGTCGAAGTCCCTCGGCAACGGCGTCGACCTGGGCGAGCAGATCGGCGAGTTCGGCGTGGACGTCGTCCGGCTGGCGATCCTGTTCTCCGGCCCGCCCGAGGACGACATCGACTGGGCGGACGTCTCGCCGCACGGCATGTCGAAGTTCCTGTCCCGCGTCCACCGCATCGCCGCCGAGGTGACGTCCGCGCCCGGCGTCGACGTCGCCTCCGGCGACACGGCCCTGCGCCGCGTGACGGCCCGCACCGTCGACGAGGCCACCACCCTGGTCGAGACCGAGCGGTTCAACGTCGCGATCGCGCGGATCATGGAGCTGGTCACGGCGACCCGCAAGGCCATCGACTCGGGCCCCGGCGCGGCCGACCCGGCCGTCCGCGAGGCCGCCGAGACGATCGTGATCCTGCTGTCGCTGTTCGCGCCCTACACCGCCGACGAGGCGTGGGAGCTGCTGGGCCGCACCGCCCCGGTGATCCGCGCGGGCTGGCCCTCGGCCGACCCGGCCCTGCTGGTGGAGGAGTCGGTCACCTGCGTGGTCCAGATCGCCGGCAAGGTCCGCGACCGCCTGGAGGTCGCGCCCACCATCGCCGGGGAGGAACTGGAGCGCAGGGCGCTGGCCTCGCCCAAGATCCAGGACGCGCTGGGCGGCGCCGAGATCCTCAAGATCATCGTCCGCGCTCCAAAGATCGTCAACATCGTGCCCAAGCGCTGACCGCCGGACGCCCCACCGCGTCGGCCGCCCTGATCGTCTCAGGGGCGGCCGGTCGCGGTGGACGGCGGTCAGCGGGCCGGCCCCCGCTCAGAGCATGCTGAAACGGCCGCCGGACCTCGTCCGGCGGCCGTTTCAGCATGCGCGAGCTACATCTTGCGGAGGACCGCCACGACGCGGCCCAGGACCGACGCCTCGTCGCCGGGGATCGGCTCGTAGGCGGAGTTCTGCGGCATCAGCCAGATATGGCCGTCGCGGCGCTTGAAGGTCTTCACCGTGGCCTCGCCGTCGATCATCGCCGCGACGATGTCGCCCTGCTCGGCCACCGGCTGCTGCCGCACGACCACCCAGTCGCCGTCCGCGATCGCGGCCTCGATCATCGAGTCACCGGTGACCTTCAGCAGGAAGTGCGTGCCCTCGCCGACGAGCTGCTTGGGCAGCGTGAAGACGTCCTCGACGGCCTCCTCGGCGAGGATCGGGCCACCGGCGGCGATCCGGCCGACGAGCGGCACGTAGGCGGGCGCGGGCTGCGCCGAGGACGGCTGGCCCCCCGCCGCCTCGAAGGACTCCTCGTCGGTGCGCACCGGCGTCGCACCCGGCACCCGCACCTCGACCGCGCGCGGCCGGTTCGGGTCGCGCCGCAGGAAGCCCTTGCGCTGGAGCGACCGGAGCTGGTGGGACACACTGGAGGTGCTGGTCAGCCCCACCGCCTCGCCGATCTCGCGCATCGACGGCGGGTACCCGCGGCGCTGGACCGAGTCGCGGATCACCTCCAGCACCATGCGCTGCCGCTGGGTCAGGCCCGTCTCGTCCATCGGCCCGTCGGGCAGCTCCCGGACCTTGCTCATCGCTAGTCGCCTCCCGGGCGCCTCGATCGGTCACTCCTTGTCATAGAACGCTATCGCGTCCCGGGCTAATGATCAAACAATTGTTCGAAGATGTACTCGCTTTTTGTGGCCGCCCCCTGGTAGAACATCGTACAGGCGTTCGATCGAAAATTCATTCGACGCCGAGGAGGGAGAGATGCCCGGTTCACCGCACAGTGACCGTCCCCCGATCCGCCTGACCCGCCGCGGCCGCGCCGTCCTGGTCGCCTTCGCCGCCACCCTCACCCTCGTCGCCCTCTGGCTCACGGTGGGCCCCGGCGCCTTCGCCGGCTCCGCCGAAGGCCACGACGACCCGGCCCGTCCTGCCAGGACGGTCGTCGTCGAGCCCGGCGAGACGCTCTGGGGCATCGCGTCGGCCGCCGACCCCGGCGCCGACCCGCGCCGCACCGTCCAGCGCATCATGGACCTCAACGGCCTCGGCGGCGACCCGACCGTCCGGCCGGGCCAGGAGATCCTTCTCCCGGCCGGCTGACGGCTCTCCACGGGCCGTCGCCCCCGTGTCCTCCGCACTCCGGGCCGGGCGATGCGCGCCGCCGGCGACCCGTCCGACCAGGGGATTCGTGGCCGAGGCGGGCTCCGCGCGCCGACACGCCCGGGGGAAAATCGGCGGGCCGCGTGGTGACCTGCGCGGACGTGGCGGATGTGACGCGCGGGGCACCGGATCAGGTTGCGAACGCCTGCGCCGAGCCGTACGGTTGGACCACAACATCTAGTAGTCACATCGATGTAATTCCCTATATATGGCGCTCGCATCGGTGTAACTCGTTTACGTCAGGGGAGGAATCGAGCGTGCACTGCCCGTTCTGTCGCAACCCTGACACCAAAGTGATCGACAGCCGTTCCACCGACGACGGCGGCGCCATTCGGCGGCGCCGGTCGTGCGCGGAATGCGGCAAGCGATTCACGACACAGGAGAATGTGCTCGTGATGGTGGCCAAGCGCAGCGGGGTCACCGAGCCGTTCTCCCGGGAAAAGATCATCGCCGGGGTGCGCAGGGCCTGCCAGGGCCGCCCGGTCGACGAGGATGCGCTCGCGAAGCTGGGACAGCGGGTCGAAGAGGCGATCAGATCGTCCGGATCCGCGGAAATCCCCTCGCACGAGATCGGCCTCGCCATCCTGGGGCCGCTCGGCGAACTCGACGAGGTCGCCTATCTGCGATTCGCCTCGGTCTACCGGAGCTTCGAGTCGCTGGACGACTTCGCCAAGGAGATCGAAGCACTGCGGAAGGCCGGTTCCTCGGGGGAGCCCGGCCCGTCCCGATAGGGACGGTTCCGGCAACACAAGGCAGCACATCGAAGGCGCCTCCGCGCGGGCATGTCCCGTGCGGCGGCGGGGTTGTTCCTGAACAGGGTCCGGCGGGAGGGCCCGAGAAGGGGGAAGGTCATGACGGAGACGGTGAGCGGCTCGGCGGCCCGGCGCGGCAAGGGGGGCCGCAAAGGGCTGAAGATCGAGCGCATCTTCACCACGCCCGGCGTGCACCCGTACGACGAGATGCGCTGGGAACGTCGTGACGTCGTCATGACCAACTGGCGCGACGGCTCGGTGAACTTCGAGCAGCGCGGCGTCGAGTTCCCCGACTCCTGGTCGCTGAACGCGGTCAACATCGTCACGTCCAAGTACTTCCGCGGCGCGGTCGGCACCCCGCAGCGGGAATGGAGCCTGAAGCAGCTCGTCGACCGCGTCGTGCGGGTCTACACCGAGACCGGCGTCAAGGAGGGCTACTTCGCCTCCGAGCAGGACGCCGAGATCTTCGACCACGAACTGAAGTACGCCCTCGTCCACCAGCTATTCAGCTTCAACTCGCCCGTCTGGTTCAACGTGGGCACGCAGTCCCCGCAGCAGGTGAGCGCGTGTTTCATCCTGTCGGTGGACGACACGATGGAGTCGATCCTCGACTGGTACAAGGAAGAGGGCGTCATCTTCAAGGGCGGTTCCGGCGCCGGCCTGAACCTCTCCCGCATCCGCTCCAGCCGGGAGCTGCTGTCCTCCGGCGGCACCGCCAGCGGCCCGGTCTCCTTCATGCGCGGCGCCGACGCCTCCGCCGGGACGATCAAGTCCGGCGGCGCGACCCGGCGCGCCGCGAAGATGGTCGTGCTGGACGTCGACCACCCCGACATCGAGGAGTTCATCGAGACCAAGGCGCGCGAGGAGGACAAGATCCGCGCGCTGCGGGACGCCGGGTTCGACATGGACCTCGGTGGCAAGGACATCGGCAGCGTCCAGTACCAGAACGCCAACAACTCCGTCCGCGTGTCGGACGAGTTCATGCAGGCCGTCGAGTCGGGCGGCGAGTTCGGGCTGCGCGCCCGGATGACCGGCGAGGTCGTCGAGACCGTCAAGGCCAAGGATCTGTTCCGCCTGATGGCGAAGGCCGCGTGGGAGTGCGCCGACCCCGGCATCCAGTACGACGACACGATCAACGATTGGCACACGAACCCCGAGACCGGACGAATCACCGCAAGTAACCCGTGCTCCGAGTACATGAGTCTGGACAATTCGTCCTGCAACCTCGCGAGCATCAACCTGCTGAAGTTCCTCACCGAGGCGGGGACGTTCGACGTCGCGAGGTTCGTGAAGCTCACCGAGCTGATCATCACGGCGATGGACATCTCGATCACGTTCGCCGACTTCCCGACCGAGAAGATCGCGGAGACGACGCGCGACTACCGGCAGCTCGGCATCGGCTACGCCAACCTGGGCGCGCTGCTCATGGCGACCGGGCACGCCTACGACTCCGAGGGCGGGCGCTCCCTCGCCGCGGCGATCACGTCGCTGATGACGGGCGTCGCCTACCGGCGCTCGGCCGAGATCTCCGGTGGCGTCGGCCCGTACGCCGGGTACGCGCGCAACGCCGAGGCGCACAAGCGCGTCATGCGCAAGCACGCCGCCGCCAACGACGGCATCCGCACGCTGGACGAGGTGGACAAGGCGATCCACGCCGCCGCCGCCAAGCAGTGGGCGGAGTGCCTGAAGGCAGGCGAGAAGCACGGCTACCGCAACGCGCAGGCCAGCCTGCTGGCACCCACCGGTTGCCTGACCGGTGACACCCTGGTCACGACCGACCGCGGCCTGACGCGGTTGTCCGAGATCGGGGATGTGTACGGCGATCGCTGGCAGGACCTCGACATGACCGTCTCCACCGACGAGGGCCCTCGCCAGGCGACGAAGTTCTTCGTCAACGGTGAGGAGCCGACACGTCGGATCCGCACCCGCGGCGGCTATGCGATCCAGGGCACGCTCACGCACCGGATCAAGGTCGTCGACGAGGGCACGGGCGAGTGGGTGTGGCGGCGGCTCGCCGATATCGCCGAAGGCGACCTCGTGCCCATGCAGATGCGGACACTGGTGGGTGACCGCCGCGAGGTCCCCATGCCCGTCCTCGATCAGGCGTACTACACCGATGACCGGAACGTTCACGTCCCGGGCTCCGTCAGCCCGGAACTCGCCGAACTCGTCGGATACTTCATGGGCGACGGTAGTCTCCACGCGAAGGGCGTGCGGCTGTGCGTCGCCGACAGCGACCTGGACGTCTCCGAAAGGCTGCAGATCCTCGCGAAGGAACTGTTCGGCATCGCCCCCGCCGTAGTCCAGCAGCAGGGGTACCGCGAGGTGACGCTCCAGTCCGTGCGGCTCGCCCGGTGGTGGAAGGCGGCAGGGTTCGCTAAGGACCTGCCCGGCGTCGACCACGCGGGCAAGGGGTGGACGCCGCGGGTTCCCTCCGCGATCCTCGAGACGAACGACGCCGAAATCTACGCAGGCTTCCTGCGTGGGCTCTTCGAAGCGGACGGAACCGTGACGCAGGGGGTCCCGAGCCTGTCGACCGCCTCGGAGTCCTTCGCCGGTGAGGTCCGCACCCTGCTGCTCGCGCTCGGTCTGGCCACGACGACCCGGACGACGGTCAGCGGCTTCGGCGGAGACATCTTCCAGGTCCGGCTGCGGAACGTCGACCATGCGCTGAACTTCGACGAGACCATCGGCTTCATCGGCGAGCGCAAGGCCCGGCTCATGGCCGCTCTGGAACCTGAGCGGTCGGCCAAGAACGACCACGTGGTGCTGCCACGGGAGGCATGGGAGCAGATCGTCCCGGCCGGCCACCCGTCCAGGGACGCTGTCCTGCAGTCGATCCGCAAGAACGGTGCCGTGTCTCGCATGCTGGCGCGGTCGCTGTACACGAAGACCTTGGACGAGCGGCTCGGGTACGCGCTGGGCTACCTGTTCGAGCGCGTGCAGGTGAACGAGGACGGTGGCGTTCAGCCGACGTACGACCTGTCGGTTCCGGACAACGTCACTTACGTGGCCAACGGCATGGTGAGCCACAACACCATCGGCTTGATGATGGACTGCGACACCACCGGCATCGAGCCCGACCTCGCGCTGATGAAGTTCAAGAAGCTCGTCGGCGGCGGCTCCATGCAGATCGTCAACAACACGGTGCCGCGCGCGCTGGAGAAGCTCGGCTACCAGCAGGAGCAGATCGAGGCGATCGTCGAGTACATCTCCGAGCACGGCCACGTGGTGGACGCGCCCGGCCTGCGTCCCGAGCACTACGAGGTGTTCGACTGCGCGATGGGCGAGCGGGCGATCAGCCCGATGGGGCACGTCCGGATGATGGCGGCCGTCCAGCCGTTCCTGTCCGGCGCGATCTCCAAGACGGTCAATATGCCGGAGCAGGCCACCATCGAGGACATCGAGAAGGTGTACTTCGAGGGCTGGCGGCTCGGCCTGAAGGCCCTCGCGATCTACCGCGACAACTGCAAGGTCGGCCAGCCGCTGTCGGCCGCGGGCAAGAAGGGCAAGGAGGCGGAGGAGCCGGCGGAGGTCCTGGCGCCGCGCCCGGTCCGCCGGCGGCTGCCGAAGCAGCGGCCCGCGACCGTCACCCGGTTCTCCGTCGCCGGCGCCGAGGGCTACATGACCGCCTCGTCCTACCCGGACGACGGCGTCGGCGAGGTCTTCCTCAAGCTCGGCAAGCAGGGTTCCACGCTCGCCGGAGTGATGGACGCCTTCTCCATGGCGATCTCCATCAGCCTGCAGTACGGCGTCCCGCTGGAGACGTGGGTCGAGAAATTCACCAACATGCGGTTCGAGCCCGCCGGCATGACCGACGACCCCGACATCCGCATGGCGACCTCGGTGATGGACTACATCTTCCGCCGCCTGGCGCTGGATCACCTCCCGTACGAGGAGCGCGCGGGCCTCGGCATCTTCACCGCCGACGAGCGCGCGATGCAGGCCAACGGCGAGGACCCCGCCGCCCTGCACGCCGAGGACGAGGTCGACCACGAGTCGCTCGCCCAGTCCGCCGCGATCACCCGTCCGGCCGCCGCGGCTCCGGCCGCCGAGGCGCACTCGTCCGCCGAGGCGCACTCGTCCGTCGAGGCGATCGAGAGCCGCCAGGGCCGCACCGCCGACGCCCCGCTCTGCCTCACCTGCGGCACGAAGATGCGCCCGGCAGGCAGCTGCTACGTCTGCGAGGGCTGCGGCTCCACCAGCGGCTGCAGCTGATCACGGGCACCATCGAGGTGTGATCATCCTGGTGAGAGCGGGGAGTCCGGGGGGAGCCGGCTCCCCGCTCTCGCTTTGGTCGCCGGCGTCGCTGCTCGCATGCGACCGGTCGGGGTCTCGGTTTGAGCTTCCAGCGGCTGGAAGCTGCACAGTCGCCTCCATGAGCACGAGCGCGGAGCTGTTCACGATCGGGCGGCTGGCGGAGTGGGTGCGGGATGTCGGCGCGGAGATCCGGTTCTGGCCGGGCTGGCGTCGCCCGTCGGAAGGTCCGCAGGCGTATATCGCCTTTATGACGCCGAGTCGGTGACCCGACTTGAGGGGATTATTAATTCTCCACCAGCATCCCTGCCCGGTCCCGGTAGGTGTGGGATGCGCTTGCCGGGACCTCGCGTCGGGTGCCGGGGGTGGCGTCAGGGGGACTTGGTCTTGTCGTCGCCGGTGGGCTTGATCGGCTGCGTGGTCGAGGCGCGGCGGCGCTGGGGGGACTTGCGGCGGCCGGCGACCAGCGTGTCGTCCTCGGTGCCTTCGGGGACGGCGGGCTTGTCCGAAGGCTCGGATGATGTCGGCGCGGGAGACTTCGGGGTGCGGCGGGCGGGCTTCTTCGCGGGCTTCAGTTCGGCCTGGCGCAGAGACTCCACGAAGCTCGCGGCGTCGTCCTCGTCCTCGTCGCCCGGGCGGCCAAAGCGCCTGCTGATGATCCACTGGTCGAGGGTCAGCTTCCCGCCGCCGCCCGCGGCGAACAGGAGGCTGGCCATGCCGAGGGCGAGGACCAGCTCGTAGCCGTTCCCGACCGTCCCCTCGTCCACCATGAACAGGCCCTGGTCGGCGTGGACGAAGAGGAACGCGCCCGCCATGTCGATGAACAGCAGGGCGCCGGTGACGGGCAGGCCCAGCCCGGCGATGAGCGCGGCGCCGCCGAGCAGTTCCGCGAAGGCGGAGTAGACGGCGGCGGCGGTGGGGAGCGGCACGCCGAGATCGCCGAACGTGCGGCCGGTCGCGGTGATGCCCGCCTCGATCTTCTGCCAGCCGTGCGCCATGAACACGATGCCCACGCCGAGCCGTGCGAGGACTGCCACAACGTCGTAGAGCGGCCGAGAGCGCATGCCGTCGACTCCTTCAGCACGGGGATGGGGCCCGGTTCGACCGAGAGTATGACGGGCTGGTGGGAGATATCGCGAACGCTGCAGGTAAGGACTAGGGTCGAGCGGTGAAGCGCCACCAGTACGAAATGTCGGTGACCTGGACGGGGAACACCGGGTCCGGGACGAGTTCCTATCGCGCCTACGAGCGGGCTCACGAGGTTCAGGCGGAGGGCAAGCCGGCCATCGTGGGAAGTTCCGATCCCGGTTTCCGCGGCGACCCGTCCCGATGGAACCCGGAGGAGCTTCTCGTCGCTTCGCTGTCGCAGTGCCACATGCTGTGGTTCCTTCACCTGTGCGCCGTGGAGAAGCTCGTGGTGACGGGCTACGAGGACCGTCCGCGCGGCGTCATGGTCGAGACGGCGGACGGCGGCGGACGGTTCGAGGACGTGGTCCTGCGTCCCCGGGTGGCCCTCGCCGATCCCGGGCAGGCCGGACGGGCCGCCGAGCTGCATGAACGGGCCCACGAGCTGTGCTTTATCGCGAACTCGGTCAACTTTCCCGTCCGCCACGAGGCGAGCTTCACCTAAGACGGTGCCGGAGGCCCCGGAATGGCGGCTTGCAAGCTGACGCTCAGCGCGTCCGGCCGCGTGGCTTCAAGCGTGTGGCGGGCATGGCGGGCGCCGGGAGCCGGTCGCCGTGGTAGCCCTCGACCGTGCCGAACCGGTCGCCCGTCATCCAGTCCTCCCGCGCTTGGGCGATCTCCTCTCCAGTCCGCGCGACGAAGTTCCACCACATCACGAGTTTCTCCTCGAACGGCTCACCGCCGAGGAGCATGAAGCCGCCCGGCCCGTCGGCCGCCCGTACCGGCAGTTCGCGGCGCCCGCAGCCGAGATAGAGCATCGAGCCGGGCGCCACGGGCTCACCGTCGATCTCGATGATGCCGGACATGGTGAGCGCCGCGTACTCGAAGTCAGGTTTGACGGGTATGCGCGCGTCGGCGCCGTCCTGTAGTGCGATGTCGGCACCCACGATCGGGGTGAACGTCGATCCGGGAGAGGCGGTGCCGTCGAGTTCGCCCAGGAGCAGTGTGGCGGTGAAGCCGGGTGCGGTGACCACCGGCAAGTCGGCGTGGTACTCCCAAGCGGGTTCGGTATGCCGGTGGGTGCCGGGAAGCGCGACCCACAGTTGGGCGCCATGGAGGATCGGGGAGTGCGCGCGCGGGGACTCCTCCGAGTGCGCGATGGCCCGCCCGGCGGTCATCAGCCCGAGCTGTCTCGGACGGACGGTCTGGAGGCTGCCGAGACCGTCGCGATGCAGGACCTCGCCGCCGTGCAGCCAGCTCACCGTCTGCAGCCCGATGTGCGGATGCGGAGGCACCTGCATGCCGGGCTGGTCGGTGATGTCGTCCGGCCCGTAGTGGTCGACGAAGCACCACGCGCCGACCATCCGCCGTCCCAGGCTCGGCAGGAGCCGCCGGACGAACGTGCTCTCGCCCAGCGGAACCCGGCGCGGCGGCAGCAGTTCGTGGACGGGCCCGGCCGACACGTCGTCGCGTCCACCGCACTCGACCGGCTTCGGCCGCACATCCAGGTTGCTCACCAGAACCGCCCCTCCCCGCAATACCGTCCTTTAACTCTGCCCTACTGCCTTCGCCGTCGAACGTACGGAATGGGCCGTGCGGGCTCCGGGTTCACCTCTATGTGATGCACGGTGAGTACAAGGTGCCCGGCGGCAAGCTCGTGGTCGCCGATGTCGACGTCGTGGACGGCCTGCTGCGCGTCCCCAGGATCAGCGGCGACTTCTTCCTCGAACCGGACGCGGCCCTGGACGCGATCAACGGCGTCCTCGACGGGCTTCCCGCCGGGCTCGACGCCAGGGCGATCGGGGTCCGCGTCCAGGCGGGGCTGCCGCGCGACACGGTGATGCTGGGAGTCTCCGCTGAAGCCGTGGGCATCGCGGTGCGGCGCGCCGTGGCGCGGGCGTCGGACTGGCGCGAGCACGACTGGCGGCTGATCCATGAGCCGCCGCAGGACCCGGCCCTGCACATGGCGATCGACCAGGTGCTCGCCGAAGAGGTCGGCGCGGGGCGCCGCCCGCCGACGCTGCGGGTGTGGGAGTGGGCGTCGCCCGCCGTCGTCATCGGCAGCTTCCAGTCGCTGCGCAACGAGGTCGACGCGGAGGCGGCGCGGAGGCACGGGGTGGACGTGGTCCGGCGGATCAGCGGCGGCGGCGCGATGTTCATCGAGCCGGGCAACACGATCACGTACTCGCTGTACGCGCCGGAGTCGCTGGTGGCGGGGATGTCCTTCGCGGAGAGCTACGCGTTCCTGGACGACTGGGTGCTGGGCGCGCTCGGCGACCTCGGGATCAAGGCGTGGTACCAGCCGCTGAACGACATCACCTCCGACAACGGCAAGATCGCCGGCGCGGCGCAGAAGCGGCTGGCCTCGGGCGCGGTGCTGCACCACGTGACGATGGCCTACGACATCGACGCGGAGAAGATGCTGCGGGTGCTGCGGATCGGCCGGGAGAAGATCTCCGACAAGGGCATCGCGAGCGCCGTGAAGCGGGTGGACCCGCTGCGGCGGCAGACCGGCCTGCCCCGCGAGCAGATCATCGACCGGATGATCGCGCACTTCCGGACCCGGTACGGCCTGACCGGCGACCGGGTGAGCGACGACGAGCTGCGGCTGGCCCGCAAGTACGTCACCGACAAGTTCGGCACCCCCGAGTGGACCGCCCGCGTTCCCTGACGTCCGGCCGACGTCCGGTGCGGCCGGGCGGAACCATGGGGCGCCGCCGTGCGTCCTCTGCACAGGGAGGTCGCGGGGGTGATGCGGCACGCCCTAGGTTGGTGAGGTCGGCCGATGATGAGGAGCGTTCATGTCGATGCAGAAGGGCGCCAACACCCCGGTGCCGGTTCCCGCGGTGCGGGTCGAGCTGGGCTGGCAGGCCGGACCGGGCGTCCCTGACGCGGACGCGTCGGCGCTCCTGGTGACGGAGACCGGCCGGGTGCGCTCGGACGACGACTTCGTCTTCTACAACCAGCCGGCGCACGGCTCCGGCGCGGTCCGGCACGAGGGCAAGCAGCGGGGGCCGACGGTCCTGGACGTCCTGTCGGTCGACCTGAACCGGGTCGAGCCGGCCATCGACAAGGTCGTCATCGCAGCATCCTCGGACGGTGGGACGTTCGGCCAGTTGCAGGGCCTGTACGTGCGCGTGGTGGACGCGGCGGCCGGCGCGGAGGTCGCCCGGTTCGACAGCCAGGGCGCCACCACGGAGACGGCCTTCGTGCTCGGTGAGCTGTACCGGCGGCAGGGCGCGTGGAAGTTCCGCGCGGTCGGCCAGGGCTACGACTCTGGTCTCGCCGGGCTGGCCACCGACTTCGGTATCTCGGTCGACGATCCCGGTCAGGGGGCGGCCCCGCCCCAGCCTCCGCAGGCGCCCGTCCCGCCGGCGCAGCAGCAGTACGCGCCGCCCCCGCCTGGCCAGTACGCGCCGCCTCCGGGTGGTCAGTACGCGCCTCCGCCCGCCCCCGGCCAGTACGCGCCTCCGCCCGCCCCCGGCCAGTACGCGCCTCCGCCTCCACCCGGCCAGTACGCGCCGCCTCCACCTCCGCCCGCCCCCGGCCAGTACGCTCCCCCGCCTCCGCCAGGTGGCCAGTACGCGCCGCCCCCGCCCGGTCAGTACGCGCCGCCACCTGGTCAGTACGCGCCGCCACCTGGCCAGTACGCACCTCCGCCCGGTCAGTACACGCCTCCGCCGCCGCCCGGCGCGGCTCCGCCCATGCCCGGCGCGGCTCCGCAGCAGCAGGGGGGCGGCAAGATCTCCCTGACGAAGAACGCGCCGTCGGTGTCGCTCACCAAGCACGGCGCGACGGGCGGCCACATGCGCGTCAACCTCAACTGGACCGCGCGTGAGGGCGCCGCCAAGGGACGGCTCGGTAAACGCCGCCGCGGCGTCGACCTCGACCTTGACCTGTGCTGCCTCTGGGAGCTGCAGGACGGCCGCAAGGGCATCATCCACGCGATCGGCGACATGGGCGCGCTCGACCGCGCACCGTTCATCAAGCTCGACAAGGACGACCGGACCGGGGCCATCGAGTCGGGCGAGAACCTCCACATCAACCTCGACCACGCCGCCGAAATCAAGCGGATCCTGGTGTTCGCCGAGATCTACGACGGCGCCGACGACTTCCGGGGGCTGGACGCGATCGCCACCCTGTTCCCGGTGGGCGCGCCGCCCATCGACATGAGGATGGACGACTGCGTGGACGCCTCACGCGACGCGGTCCTGGCGCTCATCGAGAACGTGCAGGGCGAGTTGGTCGTCCGCCGCGAGGGCCGGTTCGTCCTGCCTCCGCCGGGCCGCCCGCGCTGGGGGAAGATGGCGGTCGACCAGGCCTACGCCTGGAACCTGGAGTGGGTCGCCTCACGCGGCAAGGACTGACGCGCGCTCCTGCGGCGGGGACCGGTGCTCACACGGCGAGGACCGGTCCTCACGCGGTGCGGTGGGCACCGGTGCTCACGCGGCCTTGAGATGGTCCGCGAGCTTCTTGTCGTGGGCCACCCGCACCAGGGCGGCGGTGAAGCGGGCGAGGTCCTTGTCCGGCACCTTCCCGGCGAGTTCGCCGGCCTCGGTGGGCAGGCCGAGCCGTTCGGCGCCCTTCTTCACCTGGTCGTCGATGTGGGGGCGTAGCCAGGGCCAGATGGCCTGGGCCTCGCGGCTGAAGATGTCCACGCCGGTGGGGCCGATGCCGGGGAACTCCTGCAAGAGCTCTGCCGCCTTCTTGGGGTCGCGCTCGGCCTCGATGGCGAGACGCCTCATATCGCCCTGGTACTTGTCCTGGACCATCTCCGCCGTGTCGCCCAGGCGGGACGCGGTGCTCTCGTCGTACCGGACGTAGTGGCCGCGCCCGAGGGCGTCCACCCGGTCCTGCCACGACAGCTTGCCCATCCCGCGGGCGGTCCCGCCGCCGGCCTCGAACAGCTCGCGGGCGGCGGCGATCGCGATGTCCGACGAGATGCGCGCGCTCAGCAGGTTGGCCAGGACGAGCAGCTTGAACAGTGCGGCCGGCTGGTCCTTCAGCGTTATCCCGGCCTCTTCGGCGAACGTCTGGCCGGACTCGTGCAGCAGGTTCTTCACGACGGCATCCATGGCATCTACCTCCCGTGGATGGCGCTTACCCGGCCGGGCGCGGATGACTCACAGAAGGCTGAGCTGCCCTTCGCCGGCGAGCGGGTCACGGTGCTTCTTCAGATGCCGCCAGCGCGGAAGGTCGTCCAGGTACGACCAGGACATCCGGTGGTGCGGCGTTGGCCCGTACTCCTCCAGCGCCTTCTGGTGGACGGGTGACGGGTATCCGGCACTGTCCGCGAACCCGTAACCGGGGAACTCGCCGTCCAGCCCGGCCATCAGCCGGTCACGGTGGACCTTCGCCAAGACGGACGCGGCCGCGACCGTGACCGACCTCTGGTCGGCCTTGACCTCGCAACGGACGCGCCAGGGCCGCCCCAGGAAGTCGTGCTTGCCGTCGAGGATGACGACGTCGGGCTGGACAGGGAGCGACTCCAGCGCGCGTATGGCGGCGCGACGCAACGCCTCCGTCATGCCGACCTCGTCGATCTCCTCCGGGGACGACGCGCCGATGGCGTGCCCGGCGAGCCATCCGGGCAGCAGACCGGCGAACGACTTGCGATGCGCCTCGGTGAGGAGTTTCGAGTCGGTCAGTGCGATGGTCCTCTTGCCGCGACCCTGCAGGATCGGCGGCGGGCTCAGGTCGGTGACGGCGGCGCAGACCACGACGGGGCCCGCCCAGGCGCCGCGGCCGACCTCGTCCACCCCGGCGATCCTGACCGGCCGCGCGGCCTGGAGCTCGTCCTCGATCTCGTAGCCCGCGACCCGCGAGACCTCCTTGGGGTCGGCGGGGGCGGGGGCGAGCCCGGGTAGCGCGTCGGTGGGGCCGGTCAAGTCGGTGGGGCCGGTCAAAGAGACTCCTCAGGAACGGATGAACGCCGTGGTCGCGTGGCCGATCGGTTCCCGTCGTCGTCCTGGGAAGTGGCCCGCGCAGTCGATCGTAGGGTGCGTCATGGCAGCGGAGCCTGCACAGCCTCGTCCGGCTGACAAGTTCAGAAAACGCGCTCTGGGACGTTACGGATTCGTCCGGTGTCGGCAGCAGATTCGCACCTCCACTTCTGGACAGCACAAGTGTCCTGGTCTCGGCTCCGGGACGCTCTGCGCCCGCCCCAGGCAGGCTGGGCGGGGACCAACGAACCGGGCGCGGGGAGTCCCGTTCCGGGCGGTCCTGCGCTTTACTCGCTTCTGATGGCTTTGTTCGGCAGGCCCCGCTCCCGCCCGGCGAAGGACGCCGCAGCGCGGGATCTTTTCGAGCGCCTGCGGGTGCGCTACTTCCAGATCACGCCGGGGCTGAGGTTCCTGGGCGGGCTGCTGCTGATCGCGCTGGCGCCGGCCGCCACGGTCGTCCTCGGCGGTCCGGTCCTGGGCGCGGCGGCGGGGACGGCCGTCCTGCTGGTCGTCGTCCATCTGACGCTGCGCTCGCCCACGGGCATGGCGGTGGTCGCGGTCATCGCGTCCTGGCTCGCGCTGTCGGTGCCTTTGGGCAGGCTCTACCCGGACGGCGAAGACCTGTCCTATCTGAGCCCGACGTGGCTGCTGGCGGTGCTCGCCCTGCCAGTCGCGCTGGTCGCGTTCCGCCTGAGCGGGTACGCGCCGTGGCGCACGACCCTGCTCGCACTGGCCGCCGCTGGGGCGGCGACCGCGGCGGTCGCCCAGTTGCTCCCGGAGGCGACCGCGGCGCCCGGTTGGGCCGCCGCCCTAGCCGTCCTCGCCTACCGCTGGGACCGGGCGCGCCGCACGGTGCCCGCCGAGGCGTACGAGACCGGCTGGGTGCAGGAGCAGGCGAGCCCGAAGGGGGACGCCGTGCCAGGACCTCGAAAGAACCCCTCCACCTTCGACAAGCACGACAAGCCCGACAGGGCTGACAAATTCGACAGGGCTGACAAGTTCGACAAGCGGGATCGGCCGGGCCGGTCCGACCGGCAGGCCCCCGGCACCGACTCGGCGGCGGCGCAGGCGGCCGACGAGACCCGCGCCGCGGCGCAGGCCGCCGAGGCCGCCGCGGCTTGGGAGCGCCAGGCCTCCCCCCAACGCCGGAGCGACGCTTCACCGGAGATCTCCGTCGCCGACGCGCTCGCCGAGCTGGAGAACATGATCGGGCTGGAGCCGGTCAAACGGCAGGTCCGCTCGATCGCCGCGTCCATCGAGGCCGCGCACATGCGGGCCGCCGCAGGCGTGCCCACCGAGAAACCCATGCGACACTTCGTCTTCGTCGGCCCCCCGGGAACGGGCAAGACCACCGTCGCGCGTGTGCTGGCCAAAATCTTCTACGCTTTCGGGCTGCTCCCGGAGCCGTCTCTGGTCGAGGCCCAGCGCGCGGACCTCGTAGGTGAGTTCCTCGGTGCGACCGCCCTCAAGACCAACCGGCTCGTCGACTCCGCCTTGGGCGGAGTCCTCTTCGTCGACGAGGCGTACGGTCTGGTCAACTCCGCCGAAGGGCAACCCGACCGCTTCGGTGACGAGGCCGTCCAGACCTTGCTCAAGCGTGCCGAGGACGACCGCGACAACCTCGTCATCATCCTCGCCGGTTACGACGCGCAGATGGCCGAGTTCCTCGACTCCAACCCCGGGCTGGCCTCACGGTTCGGCACGCGCGTGCACTTCCCGTCCTACCGTCCGTCCGAGCTGCTGCTGATCGCCGACTACCACACGGGGCTCCGGGAGGACCGGCTCGATCCGGAGGCCCGGCGGCGGCTCGCCGCGCGTTTCGAGGAGGTCGAGCGGCGCGGCATCGTCGACGAACTGGGTAACGGACGGTTCGTCCGGTCCCTCACGGAGGCGGCGGCGCGCGCGCGGGACGTACGGGTCGTCGACTCGGTGGCCGGAGCGTCGGGCACGCCGAGCGCCGACGACCTGGTCACCCTCCGCGCGGCGGATGTGGAGACCGCGTTCGCCGAGGTCACCGAGCGGTACCGCGGCTACGCCGAGACTCCGACGCTCGACGAGGCGCTCGGCTCGCTCGACGCGATGATCGGGCTCGAACCGGTGAAGCGGCAGGTCCGGGAGATCGCCGCCCAGCTGCAGGTGGCCCGGATGCGGCAGGAGCAGGGCCTCGTCACCCGCCCGCCGACGCGCCACTTCGTCTTCACCGGGCCGCCCGGCACGGGCAAGACCACCGTCGCGCGCGTGCTCGGCGGCATCTTCGCCGCGGCGGGGCTCCTCGCCCGGCCGGAGGTGGTCGAGGCGCAGCGTGCCGATCTCGTCGGCGAGCACCTCGGCGCGACGGCCCTCAAGACGAACAAGGTCGTTGATTCGGCTCTCGGCGGAGTCCTGTTCGTCGACGAGGCTTACGCGTTGAGCAACCCGGGCTACTCCGGCGGTGACGCGTTCGGCGCGGAGGCGGTGCAGACCCTGCTCAAGCGCGCCGAGGACGACCGTGACCGGCTCGTCATCGTCCTCGCCGGTTACGAGGCCGACATGCACCGGTTCCTCGCGTCCAACCCAGGGCTGGCCTCACGGTTCGACGTTCGCGTCGACTTCCCCTCCTACGGGCCGGACGAACTGCTCCGCATCGCCCAGCTCATCGCCGAGCAGGGCGGGGACCGGTGGGAGGACGGCGCTCTGGACGACCTCGCTCTCGTCTTCCAGCGGGTCTGCGGCACGGGCCGGATCGACGAGTTCGGCAACGGGCGCTTCGCCCGCTCCATGTACGAGAAGGCGTGCGGGTGCCGGGCGCTGCGGGCGGCCGAACTCGGCGACCGGGCGACCGCCGACGACCTCACACTCCTCACCACCGGCGACGTGCGCGACGCGTTCGCCGATCTCGCCCACCGGCTGGCGTGACGGGGGCCGGCGTGACGGGTCCGGATGTCCGTGGCCTGCGATGTAATCAGCGCATGAGCTCGGTGACGTGGGCGCAGGTTCTCGCCTGGCGCATGCGGCGGCAGTACATCGACCCCCTGGGCGACGCGTCGGCGGTGGACATCACGCGGCGTCTGGCGGGGCTTCAGGCCCAGGTGGCTTCGGCGGCGGAACTCGCGGTGGCGGTGCGTCAGGCGACCCCGGAGCGCGGCGCTGTAGCGAAGGCCCTGTTGGACGAAAGGACCCTCGTCAAGACATGGGCCATGCGCGGCACACTGCATCTGCTGCCCGCTGACGAGGCCGCCGCCTACCTGGCGTTGTGCTCCACGGTGCGCAACTGGGAAAAGCCCAGCTGGCAGAAGAACTTCGGGGCTACGCCCGCCGATCTGGAGGCCCTCGCCGACGCGGCCACGGTCGCCTTGGCCGGGGGTGAGGAGCTGACCCGTGAGGAGCTGACCGAGGCTGTGGTGGAGGAGACCGGCTCGCGGCATCTCGCCGAGGTTCTGGGCTCCGGCTGGGGCACCCTCCTCAAACCGCTCGCCTGGTGGGGCGTGCTGTGTCACGGCCCGGCGCAGGGCACGCGAGTCACGTTCACGGCACCGGAGCGCTGGCTCCCCGGCTGGACGGGGCTGCCACCGATGGACGAGGCCGCCAGGACCGTCCTCCGTGCGTACCTTGGCGCGCACGGCCCCGCGACCCCCGACATGTTCGACAACTGGCTGATGCGCACGACGAGCCGGAAGAAGGACGTCAGGAGCTGGTTCGCGGCCGCTGAGGACGGGCTGTCCACAGTGGATGTGGATGGCGTCCAGGCGTACGTACTGGATGAGCATCGTGACGAACTGCTCGCCACCGCGCCCAGTACGTCCGTCCGGCTGCTGGGTGCGTTCGACCAGTACGTCTTGGGGGCGGGTACTGGATCGACCTACCTGGTTCCGGCGGAGCATCGTGCCAAGGTGAGCCGTACGGCCGGCTGGATCTCCCCAGTGGTTCTGCATGAGGGCCGTGTGGCGGGCGTCTGGGAGGCGCAGGCGGGCAGTGTCGCCGTGACCGTGTTCGAGGACGTCCCTGCCGGGCCGCTCAAGGACGAGGTCGACCGCGTCGCCTCGCTGCTGTCCTGACCACGCGGGGCCCGCCCGGGGGCCGGTCCGGATCGATCGTTTAGGGTGCGGTCCGTGGACGAACGGGAGGAGCCGGTCGAGTACCGGCAGACGCGGTACAAGGCGCCGGACGGCGCGACCGAGCTTCTTCTGATCAGGCACGGCGCCTCGGCGCCGGCACGTGCCGACCGGCCGTTCCCGCTCGTGGACGGCCACGCCGATCCCGAACTCGCCCCCGAAGGTCGGGAACAGGCCGAGCGGGTCGCCGACCGGCTCGCGGAGGAGGAACTCGACGCGATCTACGTGACGTCCCTGCGCCGCACCGCGGAGACGGCGGCGCCGCTGGCCCGCCGCCTCGGCCTGGAGCCGCGCGTCGAGGTGGGCCTCCGCGAGGTCCACCTCGGAGAGTGGGAGGGCGGCCTGTTCCGCAGGAAGGTCGCCGAGAACGATCCGGTGGCGCAGCGGATGTTCGCCGAGGAACGGTGGGACGTCATCCCCGGCGCGGAGGGCGGAGCGGAGTTCGCCGCTCGCGTCGAGGAGAGCCTGACCCGGCTCGCGGCGGCGCACGCGGGCGGCCGCGTCGCGGTGTTCACCCACGGCGGGGTGATCGCGCAGGCGCTCGCCGCGGCGTCCGGCGCCCGGCCGTTCGCGTTCCTCGCCCCGGACAACGCGTCGATCTCCCGGCTGGTGCGGCTCGGCGAGCTGACGTCCGTCCGCGGCTTCAACGACGTGTCCCACCTGGACTGGTCCGCCCCCGCACCGCTGACCTAGAGGCGGCTGACCTACAGGCGGAAGCGGACCCTCTGCCCTGGACGCAACTGCGCCGCGTCGGGGACGGCGGCGGACGCGAGGGTCGCGATGACGGGGTACCCGCCCGTCGTCGGATGGTCGGCCAGGAAGATGATGGGCAGCCCGCTGGGCGGCACCTGGACCGAGCCCGTGGCCATCCCCTCGCTGGCCAGCTCGCCGTCGCGCACGCGTACGAGAGCCGGCCCGTCCAGCCGGATCCCTACGCGGTTGCTGTCGGACGACACCTCGTAGAACGTGGACGTGAGCGTGGCCAGTGCGTCGTCTGTGAACCAGTCGTCGCGTGGGCCGGGCAGGACTCGCAGTAGTGGCGTCTCCGGCATGGACCGTGTGGCAGCGATGTCCACGCCGATGTCAGCGAGGTCCTTTGCGGAACCGATCGGCAGACGGTCGCCCGGTGAGAGCACGGCCGGGCCCAAGCCGGACAGTAGGTCGGTCGAACGGCTGCCAAGAACGCGATCGACCGCGACACCACCTCGCACGGCGAGATAGCTGCGGAGCCCCACCGAAGGCGCTCCGACCTCCACCACTGCGCCGTCCGCCACGAAGCACGGCGCGTTCGTCCCGTGGGCGCGGCCGTCGATCCGAAGAGGGGCGGGCGCGCCCGTGACCGCGATCCAGGCGTGCCTGTGGAACCGAAGCGCCGCGCCGCCGAAGGTGAGTTCCACGCCCGCCGCGCCCTCGGGATTGCCGACGAGCCGGTTCGCCAGCCGCAACGCGCGCGCGTCGGCGGCGCCGGACCGCGGGACGCCGAGATGGGCCCGGCCGGGCCTGCCGAGGTCCTGGACGGTCGCCAGCGGGCCGGGTCGCATGACCTCGATCAAGAACGCTCCTCGGGCTCGATCAAGAACGCTCCTCGGGGACGAAGCGGACGCGCGTGCCAGGCCGCAGCAGCGACGGCGGATCGCGCGTGACGTCCCACAGCCGCAGCCCGCTGCGCCCGAGCAGCCGCCATCCGCCCGGCGACCGGGACGGGTAGACGGCCGCGTACGGTCCCGCGATCGCCACCGACCCGGCGGGCACGGCCGTCCGGGGCGATTCGCGGCGTGCCACGTGCAGCACGGGGTCGAGGCCCGTCAGGTAACCGAAGCCGGGGGAGAAGCCGAGATAGGCGACCGTGTAGGCGCCCCCGGAATGCCGGCGGACGACCTCTTCCCGGGACAACCCCGTGAGACCGGCGACCTCGTCGAGATCCTCGCCGTCGTAGACGACGGGGATCTCCACCGGCTCTGCGCCGCCCTCCACATCGTCCGGCAGCGGCAGACGGGGCAGACGCGCGGCGAGGCCGTCCAGGTCGGCGGACGGGTCGGCGACCACGAGAACGGTCTGCTCGCCTGGGACGACGTCCACGATCCCCGGCAGAGGGGTGTCCCGAAGGGCGGCGTTGAGCCGATGCGCGGTGGCCAGGTCGCCCGTCTCCACGAGGAGGGCCGCGTCACCGGCCCGCAACACCTTCACGCGAACGGCTCCACTGCGACGCCCGCCCCGGACAGCGCCGAACGGACGGACCGCGCAAGGGACACTGCCCCCGGCGTGTCACCGTGCACGCAGATAGAACGGGCTTTAAGCGCGATCTCACTGCCGTCCACCGCGACAACGGTGCCGTCGACGGCCATCCTGACGGCTCGCTGCACGACATCCTCCTCGTCGTGGACGACTGCCCCTGGCTCACGGCGGGACACCAGCCCCCCAGACGGCGTGTAGGCGCGGTCGGCGAAACATTCCGCGACAACAGTGAGCCCTTCGGCGACGTCATAAACCGCAGAGCCCGGAAGGGTCAGCAAAGGCAGCGACGGATCGTACGCCCGGACGGCCTCGGCCACCGCACCCGCCTGCACCGGGTCACGGCTGATCCTGTTGTAGAGCGCACCGTGCGGCTTGACGTAGGCGACATGCCCGCCCTCAGCGCGCGCGATCCCGTCCAGGGCGGCCACCTGGTAGAGGATCTCGGCGGTCAGCTCGGGTGAGGCGACGTCCATCTCGCGGCGTCCGAACCCAGCGAGATCCCGGTACGACACCTGCGCGCCGATCGTCACACCCCGCTCGACGGCCGCCGCGCACACCCGCCGCATGATCAGCGGGTCGCCCGCGTGGAACCCGCACGCCACGTTCGCGCTGGTGATCACGTCGAGCAGCGCCAGGTCGTCGCCCAGCTCCCAGATGCCGAACCCCTCGCCGAGGTCCGCGTTGATGTCGATGACCGCCATGTCCAAGACCTATCACCGATCCCGCGTCACAGATCCCGCCTCAGAGATCCCGCCTCAGAGATCCCGCCTCAGAGATCCCGCGTCACGGGCCCCGCGTCACGGGCCGAGGGCTCAGACGGTCTCCTCGTGCAGGTCCTCGACCTCGTGCCTGGACGCCCACGCCTGGTACACGCCGCGGTCGAACAGCTCCAGTCCGAGCCCTTCGGCGACCGGCGCCTTCCCGCCGCAGTACTCCACGCGCAGCCAGCCCTCGTGCTCGCCGAGCACCACGAACGGTTCGCCGCGCCAGGTGCAGTGCGTGGTCACGTACTGGACGCGATCGACGTCCGACAGGGGCACCACCTGGACGTACCGGTCAGGCGAGACCTGCCGGAACCCGTCGGTGTGCCGCCGGGCGTACAGCCGCACCTGCTCGCCGTCCGGGCTCGCCTCGTACTCGGCGCCGCGCCAGCCCGCGTAGAACCCGTGCCGGATGCTCATCCCCGTCCTCCCGGCAGTTTGACGAGCCACCTGCGCAGATCGGCGTCGTACGCCGCCACGAGGGTCTCCGCCCCGCGCACGTCCAGCCGGTACAGCTCGGCTCCGTGCGGGAGCCGCTGACTCTCGATCTTGAACTCCGGGATGGCGGGACCGTCGCCCGGCGCGTACCCCGACCCGGGGAACGGCGCCCGCTCGATCACCCATCCGCCCGGGATGATCCCCATGCTCCACTCGTCGATCCCGCCGAGCGGGCGGCGGAACAGCGGCGGTTTCACCGCCGGCCACCGGATCATGAAGATCTGCTCGTCCGCGTGCGTGTAGGGCGACCCCTCGTACATGAGCCCGAGGGCCCGGATCATCGCCGCGGGGGACCTGATCTCCTGAACGTCCTGCAACCGGTGGACGTAACCGGCGACCAGGTCGTAGCCGCCCTCCAGGTAGTGCTGCACGTGCTCGGGCCGCACCACCTTCTGCATCACCACGACCTCGGACGCCAGGTCCCGGATTCCGTCCTCGGACCCCAGGTCGCCCGCCTGCGGGTCGGCGGGAAGCCTCTCCTGCCTGGTGGCGGTCGTGTCTCGCTTGCCCTGGCCGTACAGCGGTGCGACGGGGAGCCCGTGCGGGTCGCTCGGCGTCTTCCGGGCCTCCGGGGTCTCCGGCCGGAGTTGCGCGGGGGCCGGTGTGCGCGCCGCAGGGGCCGGTGGCCGTTCGGCCGGAACGGGTGGCCGTTCAGCTGGAGCAGGTGGCCGGGGGACGGGGGCCGGCGGCTGTTCGGCCGGAGCCGGGTGCCGTGCGGCGGGAGCCTCGGGACGGGCGGTAGGGACGGTCGGCCGTGCGGCGGGAGCGGTCGGCCGTCCGGCGGGTGCCGCGGGGCGCTGCGCGGGTGCGGGGACCCGCGGCGCGGTGGCGGGCGGTGCCGGTGCGGGCGGCGCAGGAGCGGGCGCCGGTGCGGCTGGCGGGGTCGGTGCGGCCGGGGCCGGGGGGCGCGGCGCGCGGGCGGGCGGGCGCGGCGCGACGGATCCGCCGCGCGGGTCTGTGGGCGCCTGTGGCGACGCAGCGGCGCCGGAGGGTGTCTCCGCTCGACTCCGCGACGGTTCGGGGCTCTGCGGCGGCCTCGGGGCGGCCTGGCGGCCGGCGGCGGCGCGCGGCGGCTTGACGCCGCGGGTCCGGGTGCGGGACGACGCGCCCGCCACGTGGACGTCCGTGGGGACCGGCGGCGTGGTCACGGCGGGCGTGCGGGGCGTCTCGGGCTCCAGGAGCGCGTTGGCGTCCAGGTAGCAGGCGCTGGGCAGCCCCGGGTTGACGGCGAGCTGCCAGTCGGGATGCGGCCAGCGGCGGGACAGCTCCGCCAGCGAAGCCTCGCGGTGGTGGACGGCCTGGCCCTGCAGAGAACGGTCCATGGCCTCGGGCGAGGTGAACGCCAGGACGAACGTGCCGTCCCCGAACTGGGCCGTGGCGAACTGGTGCCCGGCCGCTCCCGGCTCGCCCGGCGACGGCAGGTACAGGACCGCGCGCGCGAGGAGTTCCAGATAACCGTGCTGGTCACCGCGTTCCCGTGCGTCGGTGAGGGCGGTCTCCAGAGCGGAGCCGGAGGGCCGGGCGGGGCGAGCCGAGGACGCGGTGCGGCGGCCTTCGTCCTCGGGCACGGCCAGTGGGATGCCGAGGCCGGGCAGCGCCAGCGGCCCGCCGTCCGGTCCCGCCTTGCTCGCCTGGTAGACGAGTTCGAGCGGGGACTCGATCCGGTACACGTCCCGGAAGGCGCCGACCACCTGCCCGGCGAGCAGCGCGCACGCCTCCAGGTACTCGGCGGAGGCACGGCTGCCCCGGTCGCGCCAGGTGAACCGATCCCACCAGTTCTTGCGCTCCTCCTCGTCCGGCGGCTCCCAGCCGAGCGCCCTGAGGCGCCGCTCCTGCCGCGGGGCCAGCGGGCGGGGCAGGAACGCGCTGCCGACTGCCTCCGCGTCCAGCACGCCCTCCGACCGCATCGCCTGGACGTAGGGGAGTCCGCTCGGCCCTTGCACGATGAGGAACGACTTGACCGGCAGCCGTGAAAGCTCCAGCGTCAGCCGTTTGGCGAAGTCGTTCCAGTCCACTCGGGATCCACTTTCACGTTCGCGGGGTGAGGATTCCGTAATCGACGGTAGCCGAACGGCCGGTCACTCGGTCCAGGGAGCCGGAACGGCGTCGGCCCTTACCTGTGCCCAGACGCCGCCGATGGCGTCGTACACCGCGAGGGGCGTCTCGTCACCGCCACCGGTGGACCGCCAGAGGTGCGTCCCATGGGGAAGCCGCATCGGGACGCCCGCAGGCTGCCGCTCAGGGGCGGGCGTGCCGTTCGGTGCCTGGCCGACCAGTGGCTGGCCGACCGGTGGTTGGCCGACCGGTGGTTGGCCGACAGGTGGTTGGTCGCTCCGAGGTTGGTCATCCCAGGGTTGGTCGTTCTGTGGCTTGTTCGCCGGGTTGTCCGTCGGCGCGCCCAGCGGAGGGGCAGCGGCCGATGCCGGTTCGCGCGTCTCCGGCTCGGTGGTGCCCGCCTCCAGTGCAGCCTGCAAGTCGGCGGCGTTGTACGGGTCGATCGCCGTGTGCGAGTCGTCGTAGGGGCCGTCCGCCCCAGGGAACGAGCCGTTCAGGTCAGGACCCGCGCCGTTCATGCTGGGGACCGAGCCACCGGCGACGGGGTTCGGCCCCGAAAGCGCGTGCGGGTCGACCGTCCCGTACGGGTTGGGCGCATCCAACCCGGTGGTGGGCGGCACGTCCTGGCCGCCGGTCAGCCGGCCTAGGACGGACGAGTCGAGCAGCACCTCGCTGGGCAGGCCCCAGTTGATCGCCACCCGCCACGCCGGGTCCGGCCAGCTCGACGCCAGCCCGGCGAACGAGGTGCGGCGGTACAGGCCGGGATGCCGGTCGCCGGTGCGGGCCAGTGCCCCAGGCGAGGTGAACACCGTGACGTAGGTGTCGCCGCCGATCGTGATGGTGGGGAGTTCGGCGCGGTCGGGGTCCTCCACGGCGGAGGCCGTCGCCGGTAGGACCAGGTCGGCATCGGCCAGCAGGCTGAAGTAGCTGGTGTTGTCGCCGTTCGCCTTGGCCTCGGCCAGACGGGGCTCTAGGAGTTCGGCGTCCGCGTCGGGCAGCCCCTCCGCCGACAGCGGCATCGGAGGGCCTGCCAGGGGCGGAACGGCCGGAAGAGGACTCGCTCCGGGGAGGGTGCCGCCGGAGGTGGCCCGCCGCTTGTTCACGCGGGACGCGTCGGCGACATCGATGCCGAAGTCGAGCAGCTCGATGAGGCCGGTCCCATGCCGGTGGAACGACTCGTACACGAGGTCGGACGGGCGCCGGACTCCCTGGACGTCCCGCAAGGCCGTGACCATCACGCCGGCCAGCCGCGAGTAGTCGCCGTCCGTCACGCTCAGCAGCCCGCCGGGGACGCCCGCCTCGGGCAGTTCCGTCCACCAGTTGCGCGGGGCGGGGTCGGCGGGCGGGCGCCAGCCGGCGTCGCTCATGACCTCCTCGTCCGCGAGCGTGAGCAGCAGCGGCCCGTCGAGGAAGTTGTTGCTCACCGCCTCGGCATAGAGCCGGTCGGGCTCGCGCATGGCCTGGACGTAGTGACGGCTCTCGTCCCGTTCGCGCACGATGAGGATGGTGTCGCGCTCGAGCCCCGCCAGCTCACGTCCCAGCCGCCGGGCGAACTCGGACCACTCCAACAAGATCACTCCCTACGACCGGGGGCCGGCCCCCGGGCCCCGGGGACCCCGCGAGACCATGCCCGGGTCCCGATGATTGTCGCCGGGGCCGCCGCGCGCAAACCGGGAGTTCACCCGGGCGGGGGTTCGTGACGGAGCACACGCAGGGCCTCGCGGAGGGCGTCGGCGTCCTCCCCTGAGCGGTCGAGGACGCCGATGAGCCTGTGCAGGATCTCATGGCGTTCGTAGCCGACGTCCAGCAGCGCCTGGGCGGTGGTCCACAGCTGCGTCGGCCGGCCGTCCCACAGCCTCTCCGCAAGGCGTTCGTGCGCGTCGAGGTGCGCTTCGTCGGCGCCCGGGTGCTCGAACTCCAGGATGGCGCGGCGGTCGTCGGGATCGGCCGGATCGAGTTTGGACAGGTTGATGAACCCGTGCCGCCCCGACCGCCGGTGGGTGCCCGACAGGAAGGGCAGGGCGAACGCGCGGCGGGGGAGGGCCTCCAGGTCGCCGTCGGGCAGCAGCCGGGCGACCAGGCCGGGGTCGAGGCCGAAAGCGGCCGGATCGCGGTACGCCTCGGCGAACTTCGCCGTCGCGTCCCACAGCGCGTCCAGCGTGGCCCTGATGCCCTCCTCCGGGAGGCCGGTGCGCTTGCCCGCCCACCGGACCCAGGCGGCCAGCACGTGAGGGACCGCTTCCTGTTCCGTCGGGGATAGCAGAATCTTTCTCGGCAGCCAGTCGAGCAGGAACATCTCGCACTTGACCGGGGAGACCCGCAGCGGCCGGCCGAAGTCGTGGGCGCAGCCGTAGTCGATGATCCGGTCCACGCACCGGCTCGCCGCGGAAAGATCCGACAGCCCCTCCGCCTCGTCCGAGGCGAGGAACCGGGCCGCCATCGTCGCGCGCCTGTCGCGTCCGTACACCGGCGGCTGGGGCAGCCGTCCACCCGGCGGGAGGATGTCCACGCGCGCGCGGACGAAGGCGTGGTAGGAGCCGAAGTTCTCGTTCACCGGCGGATCGTCGATGTCGTCGGTGAGGTCAAGGGCGCTCTGCAACAGCGCCTTGGTGTCGCGCGCGTCGAGTTCTTCGAACCGCATGAGCGGGTTGTCGCGGCCCTCGCGGCGGCAATGGTCGAGAAGCGTGTCGACCCGGGAGGAGACCCACGCGTCCCTGACCATCCCGATCGCCGGCGGACGTCCCGCCGGGGCGAACGGGTCACCCGACGGCTGGACGGCCCCGGCCTTGGCGCGGTCGACCAGGATGACCAGGGCGTGCCGTTCGGTGCCGCCGTAGGTGTAGGTGCACACGATGGAGTCCTGGTCGCCGTAGACGTCCCTGGAGACGAAGCACCCTTCGGGCTCGACCATCCCTACGTGGTCGGCCCACCCCGGCCTTGCGACGCCGCCGGCCATCAGCTCCAGAGCCGCGCGTTCGGCCTTGGCCGCCTGCCGGGGCGTGCCCATGTAGGCCATCCCGGTGAGCAGCGCCAGCGCGGCCGGCGTCCTGCGGGCTCCCGCGTAGTCGACGAGCGCCTCGCCTATGACCTCCTCGACGTCGCCGTCCGGTACCCGGTGCCCCCACCAGGAACCGAGGATCTCGCTGACGATCAGCTCCGCGTCCAGGGGGCTGCGCACGGCGAGCAGTTCGCGGGCGTGGTGGAGCATGCCGTCGAAAATCGCCGAGACCTCGTCCGGGGGGGTGGGGCCGTCCCGGCCAGGGTCCCCGGAGGAGCGGCTGCGGCTGCGGGGACTCACGCTTCTAGCCTCTCAGATCCCGCGCGGGCGATGTCCAGGACACGGCCTAAGACCGCGCTGGCCGGCACCTCGGTTCGGGTGACCGCTCAGCCGTCCACCCCTCCGCCGGAGCCCCGCCCGGACGGCGGCTCCGATTTCATGATTCCGGTGAGATGCTCACGGGCCATCCGTTCGACCCTGTCAGGCGTTGCCTCCAGCCCTAGGTGGGCCATACATGCCTGGACGTCGGCCACGCACCGCTGAACCGCGTCCGAGGGAAAGGCAGCGAACTCGTCGCAAAGTCGCTGTTCAAGTGCGTCGCGTGTCTTGTTTCGGTGATCGGCCAGTGCAGGCATCTTGCGCACACCTCCGCCAAACGGGGTTCCGGCGGGCGGGGACGCCGCCGGCCGAGACGAAGCGCGGCACGGACCGAGCCCGGTGGAAGCTTCCGTTGAGAGCCTCGCCTCGATGTCCCATTCCAGCGCTTTTGCCGGGAGAGTCAAGGCATGCCGGGACGCCGTTTGGCAAATTCTGGACCGGCCTCTTCTGGCCGCCGTCCAGGCGCCCGCGCGGTGTCGGCCCAGGCCGCGTGATGGCGCGCCGCCCAGTCGCGGTCGACCCGCCCGGTCAGCATCCCGGTGAGCGCGCCGCGGTCCCGCAGCGCCTCCCACAGGTGCCCGGCCGTCACCACGAGGACGGCGAGGAAGAGCCAGTCGTGGACGAACGTGGCGCCCGTCCGCCACCGGTCGCCCCACGGTCCGGGGAACGTCATGATCTCGCCGGTGCCGAGCATGACGAGGATCGCGCCCGCCGTGAACGCGGCGTTGAGCTTCTGTCCGGCGTTGAACTTGCCCACCGGCAGGACCCCGCGTCCGTCCCGCACGGCCCTCCGGTCGCTGCGCTTGAGCCATTCCCAGTCGTGCGGAGCGAACCTGTTCAGCCGACCGAGGTCGGCCCTGAACGCCCGGGACACCAGCCCCAGCACGATCGGCATGGGCAACGCGAACCCGCACCACACGTGGACCGTCCTGACCATCTCCCTGCGGCCGACCAGCGTCGACAGCATCGGCAGGTAGAGCAGCGCGGCGGTCAGCAGGCAGGCGATCATCAGTAGGGCGGTCACATGATGGATCGCCCGTTCCGCCCTTGTGAACCGCACCAGCCACACGGGCGGGTCATGTCGGCGCATCGTCACGCCCGTTCGATCGTCCCACCCAAGCGTCCACGTCGTATCCGAGGTTCTCCCAGTAGCCGGGCTCCACCTTGCCGGTCAGTTCGATGCCGCCGAGCCACTTCAGTGACTTGTAGCCGTACATGGGCGCCACGTAGAGCCGTGTCGGGCCGCCGTGATCGTGTGACACCGGCTTACCGTCCATCTGGGTCGCCACCAGGACGTCCCTGCGGCGAGCCTGCTCAAGTGTCAGCGACTCGGTGTAGACACCGTCGAACGACGTGAACCGCACGGCGCGGGCCTGCGGCGACACGCCGACCGCGGCGAGCAGGTCGGGCAGGGCGACCCCGACCCAGTGCACGTCCGGCACACGCCAGCCCGTCACGCACTGGAAGTCGCGATCAAGGGTGGTCTGCGGAAGCCGCGCCAGATCGGCCAGCCGGAACGCCTGGGGCCTGCCAACGAGGCCGCTTACGGCCACGCGGTGGGTTGCGGCGCTGTGCCGCTTCACACTGTCGGTAACGGAGTAATAGCGGAACCCTCCGGCAGCCGGTAGGACATCCCCGATCGGTCCTACCGGCGCCAGGGTCCGGCTCACCCTGTCCTGGACGGACGCTCCGACGGCGACCCCCGCCACGCCGAGGCCGAGCATCCCGAGCACCACCCGCCGTCCGACAGGTGTGCCCTCTGTTCGCTCCTCCTCGTTCACCTCTTCATTCGAGCACCATGGGGCCGCGGCCCGCCAGGGCCCGCGGAGCCCCGTAAGACTTCTGACAGATCTCGGGGCCGCTCTAAGCTGGCCCCATGGCCACGAAGGTTCAACTCGCACAGCGTCCGGAAGCCGACGAGCTGCTCGGACGCAGCCCGCTGGCCGCGCTGGTGGGCATGCTGCTCGACCAGCAGGTCCCGATGGAGTGGGCCTTCTCCGGCCCCTACACCATCGTCCAGCGGTTGGGCTCGGACGACCTGGACGCGCACGAGATAGCCGCCTACGACCCGGAGCGCTTCGCCGCCCTCCTGTCGGAGAAGCCCGCCGTCCACCGCTACCCGGGCTCGATGGCCAAGCGCGTCCAGCAACTGTGCCAGTACCTCGTGGAGAACTACGACGGGGACGCCGAGAAGGTGTGGAAGGACGTGGACAGCGGCAAGGAGCTGTTCAAGCGCCTGAACGGCCTCCCGGGTTTCGGCAAGCAGAAGGCTCAGATCTTCCTCGCGCTCCTGGGCAAGCAGTACGGCGTGCAGCCGGAAGGCTGGCGCGAGGCCGCGGGTGCCTACGGCGAGGAGGGCTCGCACCGCTCCGCGGCCGACATCACCGGTCCGGAGTCGCTGGCCAGGGTGCGGGCCTTCAAGCAGGAGCAGAAGGCCGCCGCCAAGGCCGCCAAGTAGCCGCCGGGCGGGAGACACACCCGGGCTCGGGAAGTTGACGCGCCGTGACGCCCGGGGGCCGTAACATCTCCTATTCGCCGTCCGGGCGGGCCGCCTCCCGCGTCCTCCCGCGATGGTGCCCGAATCCGGCGCGTTCGTCCGGGACCGAAGGGACAAGGATGTTCAGCAGGGGTTCCGTACGCGGCGAACCATCGGGATGATGAATACCTGACTCCGACCGGTGTTGTGATGGAGGCGGGAGCGCTAGCCTGCTCCCATTCACTCATAGTGATGAAAAATTGCCGCGCGGTACGGGACCCTCTGGGGCGGAGGTGTTGTCCATGAGCGCCGAGACGTCCGTCCCGCATCCTCGCGTCTCAGGGGTGGAGGGCCAGCCCATGGATGCGTCCGACGCCGCGCTGTACGCGACCTTGCTGAAGGAAGCCCCCGGCGGGCTGGCGTTCTTCGACCGCGATCTGCGCTGCCGCCGGGCCAACGACGCGCTGGCCGCGCTGTTGGGCGTGCCCGTGCGCGAGCTCCACAAGCGCAGACCGTCCGAGGTGCTGACCGGTGCGCTGGCGTTCGCGTTCGAGACGGCGCTGCGGAAGGTGATCGCCGAGAACCGTCCGGTCAGCGATCTCGATCTGGTCGTTCCGGCCGGCGAGCCGCCCGCGCCGAGCGACCCCACGGGCGTCGCCACGGCGGTCGAGGAACGCATCCTGGCGTGCACGTGGCTGCCCGCCAGGGACGGCGACGGCGAGCACCAGGGCGTCGTCCTGACCGCGCTGGACGTGACCGAGCGGCGCCGGGCCGAGGAGGTCATCCGCCGCAAGGAGCAGCGCTACCGCTCCCTCGTGGAGGCCAGTGCCCAGGTGGTGTGGGTCGCCGCGCCGGGCGGCGGCGTGATCGACGACGCGCCCGAGTGGCGCGCGATCACCGGGCAGACGCCGGACGACTACGCGGTCGGCGGCTGGCTGTCGGTGGTGCACCCCGAGGACCGGCCGCGCATCGAGTCCCTCTGGAACGGGTGCGTCGACGAGAACCAGGTCTTCGAGACCAACTACCGCATCCGCACCAAGAGCGGCACCTACCGGCACTTCGACGTCAGGGCCGTGCCCATCTGGCAGGGCGACGCTGTGATCGAGTGGGTCGGCGCCAACACCGACGTGACCGGCCAGCGCGAGGCCGAGGAGATGCGCGGCCGGCTGACCGAGCAGCTGTCCGCGGCGGCGCTGCGCACAGCGCGCCTCCAGCAGGCCACCTCGATGCTCGCCGAGGCCCTGACCGTCTCCCAGGTCGTCCAGGTCATCACCGAGGTCGGACGGTCCGCCATAGGTGCCGACTACTCGGCCGTGGCGCTGCTGGACGACGACAAGCTGCGCCTGAGCATCGTGGCGCCGTCCCAGCCGGGGGCGGAGGGCGAGACCGGTCCCGCCTCCCGCGACGACATCAAGGTGAGCGACCAGACCGTGATGTCGGTGGCGGTGCGGGAGAGCCGGCCGTTCCTGGCCGAGCATCCCGACAGCCTGCGCCTGCAACTCGGCCATGGCGAGCGCGACCTGTTCGCCCAGCACACCGAGGAACGCGCCTGGGTGGGCCTGCCGCTGCTCGCGGCGGGCGCCCCGATAGGCGCGCTCAGGTTCTCGTTCACCCGGCCCAGGGAGATCACCGAGGAGGAACGGGTCTTCCTGGAGGCGCTGGCCGGGCAGTGCGCCCTGGCCGTCGAGCGGGCCCTGCTGTTCGAGCGCGAGCACAGGACCGCCGAGGAACTCCAGCGCAGCCTCCTGCCGAGCGATCTCCCGCAGCTGCCGAACATGGTGCTGGCTGCCCGGTACAACCCCGCCACCCGCCACGTCCAGGTCGGCGGCGACTGGTACGACGTGTTCCGCCTCGCCGACAACCGGCTCGCCGTCGCCGTCGGCGACGTCATGGGCAAGGGCGTCCTCGCCGCGGCCGGAATGGGACGGGTCCGCAACGCGCTGCGCGCGCTCGCCCTGAACGACGCGCGTCCCGCCGCGGTCCTGGCCGGCCTCGACCGGCTGTTCAGCGCCACCGAGGACGAGGAGCAGTTCACCACGGTCGCGTACGTGGTCATCGACCCCGAGACCGGGCACGGGGAGTTCAGCAACGCGGGCCACCCGCCACCCCTGCTGATCTCGCCCGACACCCCCGCGCGCGTGAGCACGCTGGAGCCGGGCACGCCGCTCGGCTGGCCGAGCCAGCGACAGCAGACAAGTTTTTCCATCGAGACCGGCAACACTGTGGTGTTCTATTCCGATGGACTTGTGGAGAACCGTAGGCGTGGGGTGGACGCCGGGCTGGACGAGCTCGTCGCCGTGGCGGCGGACGCCCCACCTGAAGTGGTAGGAGATCCCGAGAGACTCGTCGACTTCCTGGTCGATCGGATGCTTGCCGGATACGAGCAGGTGGACGATGTGACCGTGCTCGCCCTGCACGTCCCGCCCGAGCCCGCGTGAAAACCGCCCGAGACCGCATGAAGACGGACTGGCACGTTCGAAGGACCGTCCCGCGCCCTCTAAGGTGGAGAGTTACCGGGTAGGACTTCAGGGCGGAATGCGCAGCAGTGCCAGAATGCTTGACCCAGACAGAGCGGGTACGCTGCGGTCCCGCACCGGTGGTCCGCTCCGTGTGTGGTCCCACTCAGTGTGAGGCCGGGCCCGTCAGGGCACTTGGGTCAACCAAGCCACACGTTCGTTCGAGAGGTATTTGTGTCGCCTGCTAGCTCGACCTCGAAAGCGTCGGATCTGCACGATCACGTCATCGCGCAACTGATCGAGCGTGGACGGTCCCAGGGTTACCTCGAAGCCGACGACGTACGCCGTACGTTCGAGGAGGCCGACATCCCCGTGTCGAAGGCCTCCAGCATTCTGCGGAGCCTCAGCAAGGAGGGTGTGACCGTCATGGTGAGCGCTGCCGACTCCGCGGCGCCCAAGCGTCCGCGCAAGCGCGCGACGCCGGCGGCGCGCAGGCCCAAGACCGCCGCGGCGGCCAAGGAGCAGCCCGACACGGTGACCGCCGTCGTCGGCGATGACGCGCCTGAGGAGGCCGCCGCCGAGCCGCGCGCGGCCGCCGCCAAGCCCGCGCCCAAGAAGGCCGCGCCCGCCAAGGGCAGGAAGGCCGCGCCCGCCGCCAAGAAGGCCGCCGCCAAGGGCCCGGCCGTCAAGGGTGCGGCCGCGAAGGCCGCGCCGGCCAAGAAGGGCGCCGACCCGGAGGTCGACGACGAGGTCGACGTCGACCTCGACGAGGACCTGGCCGACCTCGATGTCGAGATCGAGGACGACGCGGCCGCCGAGATCGAGGAGCCTGAGACCGACGACGAGGAGGAGGCCGCCCCGGCCGCGCCCGCCGCCAAGGCGCCCTCCGCCCCCGTCGGCAAGCAGAGCGCCGACGGCACCGGCTCGACGGAGGAGGAGGGCTTCACCCTCGGCGACGACGACGAGGACGCGCCCGCCCAGCAGATCGCCGCCGCCGGCGCCACCGCCGACCCGGTGAAGGACTACCTCAAGCAGATCGGCAAGGTCCCGCTGCTCAACGCCGAGCAGGAGGTGGAGCTCGCCAAGCGCATCGAGGCCGGGCTCTTCGCCGAGGAGCGCCTCGCCGCGTCCGGTCCCGCGATGTCCGAGGAAGACCTCGAGGACTTCGAGTGGATCGCCGAGGACGGCCGCCGTGCCAAGAACCACCTCCTGGAGGCCAACCTCCGCCTGGTGGTCTCGCTGGCCAAGCGCTACACCGGGCGCGGCATGCTGTTCCTGGACCTCATCCAGGAGGGCAACCTCGGCCTGATCCGCGCCGTCGAGAAGTTCGACTACACCAAGGGCTACAAGTTCTCCACGTACGCCACCTGGTGGATCCGGCAGGCGATCACCCGCGCGATGGCCGACCAGGCCCGCACCATCCGCATCCCGGTGCACATGGTCGAGGTCATCAACAAGCTGGCCCGCGTGCAGCGGCAGATGCTCCAGGACCTGGGCCGCGAGCCCACTCCGGAGGAGCTGGCCAAGGAGCTCGACATGACCCCGGAGAAGGTCGTCGAGGTCCAGAAGTACGGCCGCGAGCCCATCTCGCTGCACACCCCGCTCGGCGAAGACGGCGACAGCGAGTTCGGCGACCTCATCGAGGACTCCGAGGCCATCGTCCCTGCTGACGCGGTCAGCTTCACGCTGCTGCAGGAGCAGCTCCACTCCGTCCTTGACACGCTCAGCGAGCGTGAGGCCGGCGTGGTCTCGATGCGGTTCGGCCTCACCGACGGCCAGCCGAAGACCCTGGACGAGATCGGCAAGGTGTACGGGGTGACCCGGGAGCGCATCCGGCAGATCGAGTCCAAGACCATGTCGAAGCTGCGCCACCCGTCGCGGTCCCAGGTCCTGCGCGACTACCTGGACTGATCGGCTCCCGGGCCGGAGGGCCTCGTCCCGTCGGGACGAGGCCCGCTGTTCTTGCGGCGGCCCCTTACACCCGCGCCCGGTCGGTCCGCGCGCAGGGCGTCGCCATGTAACTTCCTTTTAACATCCAGGTAGCGTGCGCCGTCGTGCGCGTTCCTAGCCTGCGCGCATGGGACTGACAGACGTCGACCGGGCACTTGGACGTTCGGTGGAGCAGGGCAGGCCGGCGGACCCCGTCCTGGCCCGTGGCCGTGCCGTCCAGGTGATGGGCGGCCGTCCGTGGCACGATCCCGATCTGGACAGGGCGGTCGACGCCATCCAGGGCCGGTTCCCGCGCCTTGGCGTGCGCCTGCTCGCGGAGAGCCGCGGCGACCCGGAGGTGCGGTCGGTCCGTGTCGAGGCGCTGGCCAAGGCGGCGGTGGGCCTCAGCCGGGGTGTCGAGGCGCTCGTCGCCGAGGATTCGTCCAACCCCGACCTGTGGCTGTGGCTCGGTCGGACGAGGCTGGAGGAGGCCTGGCAGATACGTCCGGAGGCGCGTGCGCGGGCCGTTCAGGCGGCGAGTTACACCGCGTACACGCAGTCGATGCAGGCCGCCCGCGAACCGCTGATGCGGGCGGCGTCGCTGTGGCCGGACGATCCCGTCCCATGGGAGGCGATGCTCTGGTATGCGCTCGGTCTCGGCCTCGACCGCGAGGAGAAGGACGCGCTGTGGAGGCAGGTGAGCAGGCGGTGTCCCACGCTGTACGGGGCGCACGTGGCGCGGCTGGTCAGCCTGTCCCCGCAGTGGGGCGGTATGACGGATGAGATGTTCGACTTCGCCCGCGTGGCCATGGCCACCGCCTCCAGTGAGGATCCCAGGGCCGCACTGATCCCGCTCGCCTACTTCGAATACTTCGTGCAGGAGCGTTCGGGCATCATCCGGGGCGCGTCCTCATGGTTCTCGCTGGAGGAGTGCCGGGACGTGGAGGCTGCGGCGCGGGGCTGGTTCGAGGGCCACCGTCTGCATCCCCGGACGATCGAGGCGCACAACCTCTTCGGTGCCGCGTTCCACCTCGCGGACGTGCGGCGTCCGGCGCGGCAGCATCTGATCCGGACGTGGGGGCGGCCGAGCAGCCTCCCGTGGACGTACCTGGGCGGTGACGAGGTGGGCCAGTACGTCAAGGCGTGCCGGCACCTGAACGTCGTCACGGCCTGAACGCTACGGCTCGGCCCCTGGGGCGACGGGTCGGGATTCCCTCTCATCGTGCAGGCTGACCTCAGTCGTGCAGGATGACGTCGAGGTTGGAGCCGTTCAGTTCGACCGTGTGGCCGAGGTCGGCGACGGCCTTCAGGAGTTCGTCCGGGGTGCGCGGCGCGGCGCCCGCCTTGAGCAGGTCGTGGGCGATCTGCCCGCGGGTGGCCTTGGCCATGTGGCTGACGACCGTCCGCTTGGGGGCGCCGCCGACGAGCCGTTCCCGGAAAACGCGGACGGCGACGGCCGGTTGTGGGGCCTTCCACGCGGACGCGTACGGTCCCGAGCGCATGTCGACGATCAGGTCGTCCTCCAGCCGGAGCGCCTTGCGCATCACGGGACGCCACAGCGTCCCCAGACGGCCCGCAGGCGGCAGCGACACCGCCATGGCCAGTCGGTAGGGCGGGATCCGGTCGGTGAGCCTCAGCGCGCCCCACAGGCCCGAGAAGACGATGATCTGTGCCGCGGCGGCCTCGGCGTCCAGGTCGGGGAGGTCGAGGTTGTCGTAGAGGACGCCGGTGTAGAGCCGGGCGACCGGCAGTGTGGGCGCGTCGCGCAGTGCCTTGTTACGGGCCAGGGCGTCGTCGACCTGGCCGGGCGGCAGGCCGAGCACGTCCGGGGCGTCGGCCCGCCGGGACGCCTTGGCCAGGGCGGAGACGAGGCGCCTCCGCACCGGGTTCAGCTCGGGGAAGCTCAGCGAGCCCAGGTCGAGGGGCGGGCCGTCCCCGTCGGTAGCCTTCTTCTCCGACGGCGGCAGCAGGATGTGCACGATACCCCCGAAAGCGGTGACAGGTGGCGCGGTGCTTGGAGACACGGTTGGGCGAACTCGTCGCCGAGGCATGGCCCGCGCCGTCCACCCAGGATATTGGCGGCTGGCTGCTGCGCCACGCCGACGGGGTGACCAAGCGGGCCAACTCCGTCCTGCCTGTCGGTGAGCCGGGGGACGTGGGCCAGGCTGTCGAACGGGCTGAGCGCTTCTATGGCGCGCTGGGGTTGCCGACGGTGTTCTCAGTGGACGCCCAAGCGCGGCCCAAGGAGCTCGACCGGTTCCTGGACGGACGAGGCTACGAACTGGTCGATCCGACCATCGCGATGGAGACCGAGCTGGACGGCCCCTACGAGCAGGGCGGAGTAGAGATCGCCGAGGCGCCGTCCCAGGAGTGGCTCGACCTGTGGTGGTCGGTGGACGGTCGCTACGACCATCAGCTGCCCATGGCGGAGAAGATCCTTACCGGTGTACCTGCGGGCTATGCGTCCCTGGACGGCGTCGCCGTCGGCCGTGGCGTCCTCCAGGGGGAGTGGCTGGGCGTCTATGCGATGGCCGTAGCACCGGAAGCGCGTAGGCAGGGGCTGGGACGGCGCGTCCTGGAGGCTCTTCTGGGCTGGGGGCGCGAGCAGGGGTGTGATCGCGCGTACCTGGTCGTCGTCGCGCGGAACGCTCCGGCGCGGGCGATGTACGAGGCGGCGGGGTTCGTGCAGGCCGGCGGCTACCACTACCGCGTGAAGAATGTCACCGCCGGGTGAGAAGTCCGTGCGTCACGTGATTCACCTCACGGCAGTGCGTGAATGTCGCTACGTTCTGCGATCAATAAATTACGCTATGAAGCCATGTCCATTTGGCTCTGCGGCCGGCTGGAACGGGTGAAATGTGAACGGCGGCCACCGTCTACGGTGACCGCCGTCCCTGGGGTTTCTATTGGGAGATCTACCGCTCCTCGGGGGACGCGGCGGCCGGGGTTTCGTTGAGCCGGTCGGTCTCGTCCTGTATGTCGGCCCCATTCGAGCGGAGCGCCTCTGCGTACTTGCGTCCGTGGTGGGCGCAGAACAGAAGGTCGCCGCCGCCTACAAGGACTGCACGGACGTAGGCCTGAGCGCCGCAGCGGTCGCATCGGTCGGCGACGGTCAGCGGCTTGGTCGGGGCAAGGGCTCCAGTCACGGCACCTTCCTCATGCTCGGGGTCGGTACTTAGGACAACATCTAACCCGACGTTGACGTTCCCAACCTGGTTCTTCGTACGCCCACAGCAGAATGGACCAATAAGTGACCGAGGTCACATTAGGTGGCGTCCCAGCGGAACAGGCGCACGGCGATCAGCGCGCCGACGACCGCGACGCCCACCAGAACGCCGATTTGGGGCAGTGCGGAGGTCGGTCCGAGCCCGCGACCCATCACGTTGAGCATCCCTTCGTTGAGATACCGCAACGGGAAGATGTAGGAGAGCGTCTTCAACCAGCCCGGTGACGAGTCCAGGGGGAAGAAGGATCCGCCGAGGAACGCCATGGGCAGGACGATGAGCTGCGTCACCGCCTGGGCGGTCTCCTGGGTCTTGGCCCACGCACCGACCAGCATCCCGATCGACAGGAAGGCGAGCACGCCCGCTATCACCATCGGGATGGCCATCCACCAGGCGCCGCTGAGCTGCAGCCCGAACATCGGGAGCTGCGCCACGATCACGAACAGCGCGAACTGCACGAGCGCGACGGCGAGGCTGACCGCGACACGCGCGGCGAACACGGTGGGTATCGGGGCAGGGGAGAGTTGGAGGCGGCGCAAGATGCCCTTGGTGCGCCACGTCACCAGCGTCTGGGACGCCCCGAAGACGCCCGCCGACGCCAGCGCCCACCCCAGCAGGCTGGGCGTGAAGAACTGGATGGCCTTGAGCGAGTCGTCCTCCACCTGCTGGGCGGCCATCGTGTAGGCGGGCGGCTTGCCGGTCGCCGACTGGTTCGCGGCCTGGACGATCGAGTTCATCAGACCCTGCACCGTCCCCGACTTGACCTGGTCGGCGGCCGAGTAGTGCACGACCAGCTGGTTGCCCCGCTGCTCCACGGCCGCGGCCGCGTCGCCCTTTTCCACCTTGCGCAGGGCTCCGGCGCGGTCGGACGTCTTGGTCACCTTCATGACCTTGCCGACCTCGTCGCCTCCGTGCGTGACGGCCCCCTCCAGAATCGGCGACGTGCCGACCTCCAGCACCTCGACCTTGGACGTCGTCTGGTGGCCGAAGACGCCTCCGAAGATGACCAGGAACATCAAGGGGAACAGGACGGTGAAGAACAGCGCGGTCCGGTCTCGCTTGAATCCCAGGAACATGGCCCTGGAGAGGCTCTTGAAGCTTTCGAACGTGCTCACGCCCTGTACTCCCGTCCGGTGAGGTCCAGGAAGACGTCCTCAAGGGTGGCGCCGCGGATCTGGACGCCGTCCAGGGCGTCCTTAGCGGCCATGGCCGCGACCACTGCCGACGGGTCGCGGGTGGAGATGGTCAGCGAGACGCCGTCGTCGGTGGTGTCGTCCGCGCCCGGCAGGAGCCGTGCGTCGGCGACGTCGAGGACGCCGCTGGCGACGCTGATCCTGGACGGGGCGTCCAGGCCGCGCACCAGCACGGCCGGCGGGCCGAGCCGCAGGATCCTGCCCGCGTCCATGATGGCGACCCGGTCGCAGAGGATCTCGGCCTCGTCCATGTAGTGCGTGGTCAGGACGACCGTGCGGCCCTCCGTGTTGATCTGCCGCAGCAGGTCCCACAGGTTGCGGCGGGCCTGCGGATCCAGCGCGGCGGTCGGCTCGTCAAGGAACAGGAGCTCCGGGTCGTGTACGAGCGCGCATGCGATGGACAGGCGCTGGGCCTGGCCGCCCGACAGCTTCTCCACCCGGACGTCCGCCTTGTCGGTCAGCCCGACGAGCTCCATCATCGCGTCGGCCTTCTTCGAAGGGACGCCGTAGAGGGAGCCGAATGTCTGCAACTGCTCGCGGGTGGTCAGGCGCTCGAAGAAGGACGACGCCTGCAACTGGACGCCGATCCTGGGCAGCAGCGCCGGATTGCGCGGCCACGGGGAGCCCCCGAGCACCGAGACGTCTCCCTCGTCGGCCTGCCGCAGCCCCTCGACGATCTCCAATGTCGTCGTCTTGCCCGCGCCGTTCGGGCCGAGGATGCCGAAGAACTCGCCCTCCTCGACCCCGAACGTGACCCCGTCCACGGCCTGGACGTTTCCGTAGCGTTTACGGAGGCCCGAGACCTCGATCGTTTGAACCATGCACCGAACAGTAGGGAGCGCCGCGTCCCCACACACCCACCCAAAGGTGGACGTTAAGGTCTAGAAGTCGGACTCCGGGTAACCTGGTGAATGGTCCCGAGCCGCCGTGCGGCACGTGCGGAACGCCCGTGGCGGCGAGCCTTTCGGTGGATCGTCCGTGGCCGGGGGTACTCTTCTGCCGACCGTCCTACCCCCGAGGAGCGCACGCACGTTGACCGCCGCGACCGCCGAAGCGACAACCGAAGACCCGCACGGCTACTCCGCCCGGCACCTGTCGGTGCTGGAGGGGCTGGAGGCCGTCCGGAAACGACCCGGAATGTACGTCGGGTCGACCGACAGCAGGGGTCTCGCCCACTGCCTGTGGGAGATCGTCGACAACTGCGTCGACGAGGCACTCGCCGGCTACTGCACCCACATCAGCGTGATCCTCCACGCCGACGGGTCCTTCGAGGTGGGCGACAACGGCCGCGGCATCCCGGTCGACCTCGAACCTAAGACGGGCCTGCCCGGCGTCGAGCTGGTCATGACGCGGCTGCACGCGGGCGGCAAGTTCGGCGGCGTCTCCTACACCGCGTCCGGCGGGCTCCACGGCGTGGGGGCGTCCGTGGTCAACGCCCTGTCCGCGCGGCTGGACGTGGAGGTCGACCGCTACGGCCACACCCACGCGATCAGCTTCCGGCGCGGCCTTCCCGGCGAGTTCGCCGACGAAGGGCGCCCGAACGCCCGCTTCAGGAAGAAGTCGGGCCTGCGGCAGATCCGCAAGGTCGCCAAGACGGTCACCGGCACCCGGGTCCGCTTCTGGCCCGACTTGCAGATCTTCCTGAAGGACGCCACGGTCGACCAGGCGCTCGTCCTCGACCGGATGCGCCAGACCGCGTTCCTCATCCCCGGCCTCACCATCGACGTCCGCGACGAGCGCGGCGAGGAGGTCGTCGACGAGACGTTCCGTTTCGACGGCGGCATCAGCGAGTTCTGCACCTACCTGGCCAAGGACGCGCCGATCATCGACGTGCTGCGGCTGCAGGGGCGCGGCCACTTCACCGAGACCGTCCCCGTCCTGGACGACCAGGGCCACCTGACCCCGACCGATGTCGAACGCGACCTCGAGGTCGACGTCGCGCTGCGCTGGGGCAGCGGCTACGACACGATCACCAAGTCGTTCGTCAACGTGATCGCCACCCCGAAGGGCGGCACCCACCTGCGCGGCTTCGACCGCGCCGTGCTCAAGGTGCTCAACGAGCAGCTCCGCGCGGTCAAGCTGCTGAAGAACGGCGACGAGGACGTCATCAAGGAGGACGTCCTGGAGGGCCTGACCGCCGTGGTGACGGTCCGGCTGCCCGAGCCGCAGTTCGAGGGGCAGACCAAGGAGGTCCTCGGCACGTCCGCGGCCGCCCGCATCGTGTCCCAGGTCGTCATGCGGGAGCTGCGCGCGATCTTCGAGAACCCGCCGCGCGGGCAGAAGCAGCCGCTCCGGGCCGTCCTGGAAAAGGTCGTCGGCGCGGCCAAGACCCGCATCGCCGCCCGGACCCAGCGCGACAACCAGCGGCGCAAGAACGCCCTGGAGAACTCGGCGCTGCCGGCCAAGCTCGTCGACTGCCGCACCACCGACGACCGCAGCGAGCTGTTCATCGTCGAGGGCGACTCGGCCCTCGGCACCGCCAAGCTCGCCCGCAACTCCGAGTTCCAGGCGCTGCTGCCGATCCGCGGCAAGATCCTCAACGTGCAGAAGGCGTCCGTCGCGGACGTGCTGAAGAACGCCGAGTGCGCCGCGATCATCCAGGTGCTCGGCGCCGGCTCGGGCCGCACCTTCGACGTGGAAGCGGCCCGCTACGGACGCGTCGTGGTCCTCGCCGACGCCGATGTCGACGGTGCGCACATCCGGACGCTGCTGCTCACCCTCTTCCACCGCTACATGCGGCCGATGCTGGAGGCGGGGCGGGTGTTCTCCGCGGTCCCGCCGCTGCACCGCATCGAGCTGATCAAGCCGAAGAAGGGGCAGGACAAGTACGTCTACACCTACTCCGACGCCGAGCTGCGGCAGCGGCTCGTCGAGCTGGAGCGCAAGGGCCAGCGCTGGAAGGAGCCCATCCAGCGCTACAAGGGCCTCGGTGAGATGGACGCCGACCAGCTCGCGGAGACGACGCTCGACCCCCGGCACCGGGTGCTCCGGCGCGTCCGGATCGAGGACGCCGAGGAGGCCGCGAAGGTGTTCGAACTACTGATGGGCAGCGAGGTCGCCCCGCGCCGCGCGTTCATCACGGCCGGTGCCACCGAACTCGACGTCGAACGCATCGACACCTGACCGGCGGCCCAGGGTGACCGGGTGTGGAGGCGTCCGTGAGGACGGGGAAGGCCCGCATCGGCTTCGCGGCCACATCCGGTCAGTCAGCGCGGTGCCCGGTCTCCACCCGGGGGTGGAGACCGGGATGTCCAGCCGTGCGCCGATCTGGGGAAGGCCGTCCTTCTCTAGCGTCGAGGGCATGAACACGCTGGACGACCCGCCCCTCGCCGTCACGGTGCTCGCCGGGAGCCCGGGCGCCGCACCGCGTGCGGAGCGGCTCGGCGGGCCCGCGTCGGTCGGCGTCGCACGGTGAACTGCAAGGCGAGCCGCGGCGAGCGGCTGACCCGGCTGCTGGTGATCGGGATCCTGCTGACGTGGGGCATGGTCGCCTACGTCCGGGGGCTGCTCCACGCGGAGCCGGCGCCGTCGCTGCACGGGGTCGGGTTGAGCATCGTCATCCTCAACGTGCTCCTGTTCGCCTTGCTGGGGAGCGGGATCTGGCTGGGGCGGGGCAAGGAGCCGCCGGCGCGGGGGCCGGCGATCGTCTTGCTGCTCACGTCCGTGGCGGTGGCGATGGCGCTGTACGCGATCGCCCCGCACGCCGGCGGCGGGTTCTACTTCTGCATGGCCGGGCTCTGGATGCTGATGATGTGGCTGCCGCTGCCATGGGGCATCACGGTGAGCGCGCTCACCATCGCCGCGATCGGCGGGCTGGGCGAGGGTTTCCGGGCGGGCGGCGCCGACATCGGCCTGATGTCGGCGTTCGCCGGTCTCACGCTGGGGGCCGTCGCCAGCCGCCAGGGCGCGGCCGCGCAGGAGGCCACCCGCCGCGCCGAGGCCGCGAACGCGGTGCTCGCCGAACGGTCGCACATAGCGCGGGAGATCCACGACATCCTCGCTCACTCGCTGTCGGCGCAGATCGTCCACCTGGAGGGGGCGAGGCTGCTCCTCTCGCGGGACGGCGACCGCGTCCAGGCCCTGGACCGCGTGGAGCGCGCGCGGAACCTGGCCCGTTCGGGTCTGGAGGAGACAAGGCGCGCCCTCGCCACACTCCGCGGGGAGATACCGGAACCCAAGGAAGTCATCGCGGAACTCGCCGGGGAGTTCCAGGCCACCACAGGCCGTCCCTGCGACGTGCAGGTGACAGGCGATCCGCGCGAGCTGTCGCCGCAGGCCGGGCTCACGGTCGTCCGCACCGCTCAAGAAGCGCTCACGAACATCCGCAAACACGCTCCCGGCGCGCGCGCACAGGTCACGTTGCGCTACCTAGGCGACAAGGTCGAACTTGAAGTGACCGACAGCGGCGGAACCGAATCGGTCGTCGAAGTGCACGGCGGAGGGTACGGCCTCGTCGGCATGCGGGAGCGCGCCGAACTGATCGACGGAACCCTTGTCACCGGACCTGACGGCAAGGGATTCCGCGTGTCCCTCCAGGTGCCGGCGTGATGGGGGACACGGTGAAGACGAGAATCCTGGTCGTCGACGACCAGACCGTGGTGCGCGAGGGCCTCGTCCTCCTCCTTGAACTGCTGCCGGGCATCGACGTGGCCGGCGCGTGCGGCGACGGCGAACAGGCGGTGGCGATGGTCGCCGAACTGCGTCCCGACGTCGTCCTGATGGACCTGCGGATGCCTCGCATGGACGGCGTCGAGGCCACCCGCCGTATCAAGGAGGCCCATCCGGAGGTCGGAATCGTCGTCCTCACCACCTACGCCGACGACGACTCGATCTTCGCCGCCCTCCGCGCCGGGGCCCGCGGCTACCTCACCAAGGACGCCGGCGCCGACGAGATCGCCCGCGCGATCGGCGCCGTCCGCGGCGGGGCGTCCCAGCTCGACCCGGCGGTCCAGCGCCGCCTGGTCGAGGCGGTCGCCGCGGGCGAGCGTCCCCGCCGCGCCGGCCTGCCCGACGGCCTGACCCGCCGGGAGGTCGAGGTGCTCACCCTCATCGCCCAGGGACGTTCCAACGCCGAGATCGCGGGCGACCTGTTCATCTCCGAGGCGACGGTCAAGACGCACATCAACAACCTGTTCGCGAAGGCGAACCTCCGCGACCGGGCCCAGGCGGTCACCTACGCCTACCGGAACGGCCTCACCGACTGATCATCGGTGACCGTCGGAAGCCATGGCGGCTTTCGCCGCACCCGGCCCGCGACCCACGCCGCGAGCCCGAAACAACTCCGGCGTAACTCGGCGGGATGTGATTCGGCCGGTGGCATTCACCGGTGTGATTCGCCGCGACACCGCCGGTAGAACCAAGCGAACGCTTGCTACACTTCGCCCATGCCGCCCCACGAGCACATGAAGCAGGTCCTGCAGACCTACGTCGACGCCTTCAACGCCTCCGACGCCGCGACCATATCCGGCCTCTACGCCGACGACGCCGTCATCGAGGACCCGGTCGGCCACCCCCCGCTCACCGGCCGCGCGGCCATCGAGGAGTTCTACACGAACGCCATCGCGGGCGGCGCCAAGCTCACCCTGGACGCCCCCATCCGCGGCTCGCACGGCGACCGGGCCGCCATGGCCTTCACCGTCGACATCCCGGGCATGCGGATCCGCGCCATCGACGTCATGACCTTCAACGACGAAGGCAAAATCACCCGCATGCAGGCCCACTGGGGCCCCGACGACATCGAAGCCTGACCGGTCGTCCGGACCGCCTCTCGCGCCATGCGGGCAGGGAGGTGGCGAAGGACCACGATCACTGCGTGAGGTGCGCGAGACTTCGCCATTGGTCCTGCGGAAGGGCGGCCGGATCCGCCGGCAGCGCCTGGAGGCATACGTGGTCGGCGCCCGCCGTCACGTGGGCGTTGACTCGCTCCGCGATCTGCTCCTCGCCGATCGCGACGAGCGCGTTGACCAGACGGTCGCTCCCGCCGTCGTGGAAATCGTCGTCGTCGAACCCGAGCCGCCGCCAGTTCGCACGGTAGGGCGCCCCGGGCAGGTATCCGGCGATGTGGGCGCGTGCTCTGTCCCGTGCCTGGTCGGCGCTGCATCCTGTGACGACGGCCTGCTCGACGATGAGGACCCGGTCGGGCCCGAGCGCTGCGCGGGCATCGGCCGTGTGCTCCGGCGTGACGAGATAGGAGAACGCGCCCGACGACCGGTCACGGGCCAGGCCGAGGGCGCGTGGGCCCAGTGCGGCGAGAACCCGGGGCGCCTCGGGTGCCGAACGGCGTCCGACGCCCGCCAGTTGGAGGATGGGGTCGGGTTCGTCGAGGCGGTCGAGGGTCTCGCGTAGCGCGGTCAAGGGCCGTTCGTAGCGCAGGCCCATCACGCCCTCGACTAGCCGCGCGTGGGAAGTGCCCAGGCCGAGCACGAATCGGCCGGGATGGGCGTCGAGCAGCGCACGGGCTTGCGACCTGAGCACGCGGGGATGACGTCCCCAGATCACCGCGATACCCGTGCCCACGACCAGCGAACGGGTGGCGCCGAGCAGTGTGGCCGCCTCCATGAAGGGGTCGCGGACCAGCCCCTCGCTGAGCCACAGCGCGCCGTAGCCGAGCGCCTCGGCTTCGGCGGCGGCTTCGGCGGCCGCCGTCGGCGACCGCAGGTCCATACCGGGCACCCACAGTCCCACCGTGCCGATGGGGGGCAGCGTCGACTCCATGGACGACCTCCTCGGGTAGCATTCGGAGTAGCGCTCCGCATATTACCGGAGTGGCACTCCGCTAAAAACCGGGAGGAACGACGTGTCGGGCGAACCCAAGCGCAGCGACGCCCGCCGCAACCGGGCCCGCCTGGTCGAGGCGGCGGAAGCGCTCTTCGACGAGGTCGGAGCGGATGCGGCGTCGATGAACGACATCGCCCGGCGCGCAGGGGTCGGCCCGGGGACGCTGTGGCGCCACTTCCCCGACAAGGGGGCGGTGACGGCCGAGGTCGTAGGCCAGAGCCTGGACGGACTCGCGACTTTGGCCGCTGAGCTGCTCGAAGGCCCCGGCACGCGGGACTTCCTGCGCCAGTGGGCCTCCGCGCTCATACGCCACATCACCCGGTACCGCGGGTTGGCCGCCAGTTACGCGCAGGCCGCGGGCAATGCCGACAGCCCGCTGGGCGCGCGATGCCATGCCGTCGAAGAGGCCGCCGCCGGACTGGTGCGACGTGCTCGGGAAGCCGGCCAGGTGCGAGCGGACCTGACCGCCTCCGAGCTCATCCGGCTGGTCACGGCCGTCGCCTGGGTCGAGGAGACCACCCCTCCGCCGGACACCGCCGGTCGCCTCCTCGACCTGGTCTTCGAGGGCGTGCGTCCACGCTGAACGGGTCGTGGGACGTCCCCGGCGCCCTGACCGTACTGCCCGCCACCGGCCGCCGTCGCGCACACCGCCATGTGGCACCACCTGTGCTGTGATCCGTCGACGGCATGGACACCGCTCCGCGAGTTGGGAAGTTCGGTTTGCGAGAGGAACGGATGATGTCGGCGAGTGAGCTGCTCACCGGCCATGAGATCGGACTGCTGAGACGCGCGCTGATGGAATGGGGCGGACCGGCCCGGTGCAGTGATCAACTCGCGGTCGGCATGGGATTTGCGGGTCGGCGTGACCTGCTCGATCAGTGCGGCAGGCTGCGCGCCGCGCTCGGCGACGATTCCCCGCTCACTGCGGCGGACTGGGCCCGCACCCTCCTCGCCACCGAGATCGTGTTCGTCAGCGACCTGGCCGGTTCCGGCGTCGAATGGCCGACGACGACGGGGCTCACCGACGAGGCGACCATCAGAGACCTGCGCTCGATCCAACGAAAGCTGGCCAAGGTGGTGAGCCCCTACTACGGGAGGACCCCCGGCCTATGACTGCGATGGCGATCGAGAACGAACCGTTGAAGTCACCCGGCTTGGACACCGGAACCCGATGCCGGACGTCCGTCGTCCTATGTCGGGAGGTAGAGGTGGGACTTCTAGATCAGACGCCGGCGCTGGTGGGTGTGGTCATCGGGGCGCTCGGATCGTACGTGACCACGAGTCTGAACGAACGCAGCCGCTGGCGACGGCTGCGAGCCGAACGGTGGGACGAGAAGAAGTTCGAGACCTATGCGGGCTATGCCAACGCACTGAAGGTTCAGATACGTCTGGGGCAACGTCTTGCGGCGCACCGCGGACTGGAATTCACCGTCGATCCGCTGGACCCCGAGGAGGGGATGGCGCTTCTCGCTCAAGCCGAATCTCAGCGCCAGGCCGAATGGGAGGCGGTGCTCCTCGTCGGCGACGCGGAGACCGTGGCAGCAGCCAGGTCTTGGCACGAGGCCGTCTGGAACGTCGAACTGTGGGCCCGGGGACTCCGGGACGACCAGGAGGGCTGGACGACCGCCCTCCGGTACATGGGGGAATGCCGTGATCGTTTCTATGCCTGCGCGAGGCGCGATCTCGGCATGTCCGGCCCACCTCCACCGTCCGGCCAGTGGCCCCGCACCTGGCGTCAGGACGAACTCAGCCAATGACGGAGAGCCCGAACCACCAGTCAGCGAAGGTCATGGGCGCCCGTCTTGACGCTGTGGAGGAGGCCCGCCCACGCGGTGCGGGAGAGGGTGAGGAGGGGCCCGTCCGGGTCCTTGGAGTCGCGGACCGCTCGTGTCTCTTCAGACGAGGCCACCTCGACGCAGTTCGCTCCCTGGGCCGAGTACGTGCTTCTACGCCATTCGATCAAGGATCTATTTGGGGTCATTCACACCAATATGCCCTAGTTGAGGATCGGTCGCGAGTGCCGAGATCATGCTGAGAGATTCATCGACACCGAGAGCTGCCATTGCGAGTTGGTTGAACGCCAGTGAGTAGGTGTGGACCTGGTGGTCGTCCTCGATGTAGAGGGCGCTTGTCAGGCCGTCAAGGTAAACGATCTCGGGCGTGTGGTGTTCGGGGAAGTCCATGTGCGCGAACGTGCCTGTGGGGGCAGCGTGAGCGCCGGCGGCGAACGGCAGTACCTGGAGCATGATGTTCGGGCGCTCGGCCAGTTCGAGGAGATGGCGGTACTGCCGAGCCATGGTCGCCGAGCTGCCGATGACCCGCCTGAGCGCGGCTTCGTCGATGATCGACCAGATGCGGAGCGGCGCGGGTTCGCGAGTGTGGAGAAGGCTCTGACGGGTTGTCCGTATCTCGACGCGCCGGTCGACCTCCGCCGCCGGAGCGAATTGCATGAGACCTACGCGGATGACCTCATGTGCGTACTCGGTCGTTTGCAGAAGGCCGTTGAGGATGAGCGCGTCGTAGCAGCGAAGGGACTTGGCCTCGGCTTCAAGTTCGATATACGCGGCGTAGTCGGTGTGGATCGTGTCTGCGTAGGCGTCCCACCAGCCGCGTTGGCGTGCCGTCCGGGTCAGGGCGAGGAGTGCTTCGCGCTTCTCGGGCGTCACGTGGTAGAGGTCGCAGAGCTGGTTCACGTCCGAGGTCTTGATGCCCTGGGCTGCTGTCTCGATTCGGGACAGTTTTGGGGTGGACCATCGGCCCCCGCCATGTGCCTGTAGGTCGCTGACGGCTTGGTCCAAGCGCTTGGTTGAACGTTCGCGCAGGCGGCGCAGCTCGGCGGCGAGCTTGCGCTCCCGGATCGTGGGACGGCGTTCAGGCATGTACTGAGTGTGCCGCAGCCGCTACGCGGCGCGTGGCGGAACTCAAGATTCCTTGGAGGTGGAGATGGAATTTTCCACTTCCACTTGCGATCACCGGCCCGTCGAGAGCACGATGCGTCGCAGTGACGTCACGGAAAGTGGCCTCCTGGTTGCGAAGTGTGGAGGGCGAGTTGTCGGACAGGTCTTGCGCCGCCGAGGTGGTTCGGGCGGGTGGGTGCGCGGTTTGGGGGCTGCCGCCGGAGGCTCGGTGTGCCGGGGTGGCGCGGAAGGTCGTCCGGGAGACTCTCTCGGCGCTGATGCTGCCCGAGGAGACCGTGGACGACGCGGTGACGATGGTCTCCGAGCTGGCGACCAACGCCTTCACGCACGCGTTGGGAGGGAGGGCGCTTGCGACCATGCCCACGGTCGGGCTGCCGGAAGTGCAGATCTACGGGCGCGGGGCGGGGACGGAGGTCGTGGTGCGGGTCTTCGACTCCGCGTCGTGGTGCAGGAAGGCGCCGTCCGAGGCGGGGCTGCGTCCGCCGGTCGAGGCCGAGGGTGGGCGCGGGCTCGAACTGGTGAACGCCCTGGCGGTGGAGCGCGGTGGGTGGTGGGGCGCGTGTCGGAGCCGGTCGCAGTTGGGGCTGCTACCGGTTTCGGGAAAGGTCGTGTACTTCGCGCTGCCCGCGTCGATGCCGTGGCGTCCGCCTCAGCGGGACTGCCGTCAGGCGGCTCGGGAACTGCGGCGGCTGCTGAGCGTGCGGGGGATCGGGCCGCTGCACCTGAGCGAGGGGTGGCGGATGGCCGTCCTCTCGGTCCGGGCGGAGATCACGGTGTGGGTGCGGGACGACACGTTCTTCGTCACCCTGCCGGGGGCCGGTGCCGCCTGCCATCCGGTCTGTGACGTCGTCGGGGTGGCCGAAGAGATCATCCGGCGCAATGAGGACCTCAACGCCCGGGTGCGGCCGGGAGTGTGAGGGCGAAAAGGCAGAGACCCCGGGCGATCACCCGGGGCCTCTTGGATCACTCTTCGGTCGTCTCGTCTTCTTCCGGCGCGGGGCCTATGGGGCCGCTGATGGAGACGATGGGCTTGTCCAGTTTCTCGCCGGAGCCGTCTCGGCGGCCCATGGCCACGTTGAGCATCGCCGGTTTGCCGTTGGCGGCTGCCGCGCGGAGCGGGGTCGGCGCCGCCCATGCCTGGAGCAGCACGTCCTCGCCCTTGAGGAAGCGGTGGGCTCGGACGCCGCCCGTCGCGCGGCCCTTGGCCGGGAACTCGGCGAAGTCGGCGAGTTTGATCGCGCCCGTCTGGGTGCCGGGGAGTGCCGAGGACGAGCCGGAAACCGTGATGACGCGGGCCTCGCGGCTCGGGTCGAGGGCGCCGAACCACAGGACGCTCGCGCCCGCCCCCAGTTTGATGCCCGCCATGCCGCCCGCGGCCCGGCCCTGCGGGCGGACGAGGGACGCGGCGAAGTGCAGGAGTTGGGCGTCGGTGGTGATGAAGACGACGTGCTGGTCCTCGGAGAGGAGCTGGACGGCGCCGACGACCCGGTCGCCTTCCTTGAGACCGATCACCTCGAATTCGTCGCGGTTCGCCGGGAAGTCGGGGACGACTCGTTTGACCACGCCCTGGGCGGTGCCGACGGCCAGGCCGCCGCCCGCCTCGCCCACGGCGGCTATGCCGACGACCGTCTCGTCCGGTTCCAGGTCGACGTACTCGGCCACCGGGGCTCCGCCCGCCAGGGACGGGGGCGTCGCGGAAGGCGGCAGGGTCGGCAGGTCCAGGACGTCTATGCGGATCATCCGGCCCAGCGACGTCACGGCGCCCACCTGACCGCGCGCAGTGGCGGGGACCACCGAGGCCAGGACGTCGTGCGGGGCGCGGGGGCCGCTGTCGGGGAGGGGCGACGCGTCGTGCGTGCGGGCCATGAGGCCGGTGGTCGAGAGCAGCACCGTGCACGGGTCGTCCGCCACCTCCAGCGGGACGGCCGTGGCTGCGGTCTGGCCCGAGGACTCCAGCAGGATCGTCCGGCGGGGGGTCGAGAACTCCTTGGCGACGTCGCTCAGCTCCTTGGAGACCACGCCGCGCAGCTTCTTCTCCGACTCCAGGATCGCGGTCAGCCGGGCGATCTCCTTGGCGAGCTGCTCCTTCTCCTTCTCCAGTTCGAGGCGGTCGAAGCGGGTCAGGCGGCGGAGCGGGGTGTCGAGGATGTACTGCGCCTGGATCTCCGACAGTTCGAAGATCTGCATGAGGCGCTGCTTGGCCTGGGCGGCGTCGTCGCTCTGCCGGATGACCTGGATGACCTCGTCGATGTTCAGCAGGGCGACCAGGAGGCCGTCCACCAGGTGGAGGCGGTCCTCGCGCTTCTTGCGGCGGAACATCGAGCGCCGGCGGACGACGTCGATCCGGTGGTCGACGTAGACCTGCAGCATGTCGCGCAGGCCGAGGGTGCGCGGCTGGCCGTCGACGAGGGCGACGTTGTTGATGCCGAACGTCTCCTCCATCGGCGTGAGCCGGTAGAGGTCGGCGAGGACGGCCTCCGGGTTGAAGCCGTTCTTGATCTCGATGACCAGGCGGAGGCCGACATTGCGGTCGGTGAGGTCCTTCAGGTCGGAGATGCCCTGGATCTTTTTGGCGTTGACCAGTTCCTTGATCTTGGCCTTGACGCGTTCGGGCCCGACGGCGTACGGCAGTTCGCTGACGATGATGCCCTTGCGGCGGGGCGTGACGTTCTCGATGGAGACCGTGGCGCGGGTGCGGAACGTTCCCCGGCCGCGCTCGTAGGCGTCGCGGATGCCCTCCAGGCCGACGATCTTGCCGCCGGTGGGCAGGTCGGGGCCGGGGACGAAGCGCATCAGGTCCTCGAGGGTGGCCTCGGGGTTGTCGATCAGGTGCCGGGCCGCGGCGATGACCTCGCCGAGGTTGTGCGGCGCCATGTTCGTGGCCATGCCGACCGCGATGCCGGACGCCCCGTTGACCAGCAGGTTCGGGAACGCGGCCGGCAGGACCTCCGGTTCGCGCTCCTGCCCGTCGTAGTTCGGGCGGAAGTCGACCGTGTCCTCGTCGATCGACTCGACCATCAGCATCGCTTCGCGCGACATCCGGGCCTCGGTGTACCGCATGGCGGCGGGCATGTCGTCGCCGCCGAGCGAACCGAAGTTGCCGTGGCCGTCCACGAGCGGCATGCGCATCGCCCACGGCTGCGCCATGCGCACCATCGCGTCGTAGATGGCGCTGTCGCCGTGCGGGTGCAGCTTGCCCATGACCTCGCCGACGACACGGGCGCACTTGACGTGGCCGCGGTCGGGGCGGAGCCCCATCTCGCTCATCGAGTACAGGATCCGGCGCTGGACGGGCTTCATGCCGTCGCGCGCGTCGGGAAGCGCCCGCTGGTAGATGACCGAGTAGGCGTACTCGAGGAAACTGCCGCGCATCTCGTCGGAGACATCGACGTCGACGATGTTCTCTTCGAAGTCCGGCGGCGGTGGAGGGGCTTGGGATCCGCGTCGTGCCATGCCCCACATTGTTGCCGGTCCCGGGGACATCTTTCGCCCGCCCCACCGGGTGTGCCGTCCAACTCGGCGGATTGGTGCCGTTCCGTCACCTTCCCGAACCTGGCAGATTGAGCACGGACGGTTTCGATTTCCCCAGGTGGAGGTTCCCTTGAGCGGGCTGGCCGACTTCCAGAACTCGATCTATCTGCAGGGTCTCGGCGACGTCCTCCCCTCGCTGCCGACGGATCTGACGAAGCTGGAGGGGCTCGCGGAGCGCTCGCTGTCGGCGCAGGCGTTCGGGTACGTGGCGGGATCGGCGGGCAGTGAGTCGACGGCGCGCGCCAACCGGGAGGCCTTCGACCGGTGGCGGATCGTGCCTCGCATGCTGCGGGACGTCGCCGAACGGGACCTCTCGGTGGACGTCCTGGGCACCGCGATGCCGTCCCCGATCCTGCTCGCACCCATCGGCGTCCAGTCCATCTTCCATCCGGACGGCGAACTTGCCGTCGCACGGGCGGCGGCGGCCGAAGGGGTGACGATGGTGCTGAGCACGGCCGCCTCGTACTCCATGGAGGACGTGGCCGAAGCCAATGGTGGCGGGCCGCGCTGGTACCAGTTGTACTGGCCCAAGGACAGGGAACTTGCTGTCAGCTTCCTAGAGCGGGCCAAGGCGGCCGGTTACACGGCCCTTGTCGTCACTCTCGACACGTTCACGCTGGCCTGGCGTCCACGCGACCTGGATCAGGCTTACCTGCCGTTCTTGCGCGGGGTCGGTGTCGCGAACTACTTCAACGATCCGGTCTTCCAGAAGGCCGTCGGCGGAGAGATCACCGCCGCCAACCGGGACATGGCGATCCTGCACTGGGTCGCCAACTTCGGGAACCCCAGCCTGACGTGGGACGACCTCATCTTCCTTCGGGACCACTGGGACGGGCCCATCGCGCTCAAGGGCATCCAGCACCCCGACGACGCTCGCCAGGCCGTGGACGCCGGCATGGACGCGGTCATCGTCTCCAACCATGGCGGACGCCAGGTGGACGGGGCCATCGCCTCACTGGACGCGCTGCCCGGCGTGGTCGAGGCCGTCCACGACCAGGCGACCGTCCTGTTCGACAGCGGGATCCGGACTGGAGCGGACGTGGCCAAGGCTCTGGCACTTGGGGCCAAGGCCGTCCTGGTCGCGCGACCGTACGCGTATGGGCTGGCTCTTGCCGGGCAGGCGGGAGTCCAGCATGTTCTGCGCTGCCTCCAGGCCGAACTGGAGCTGACCATGGCCCTCTCCGGCATAAAGACTCCGGGCGGGCTGACTCCGGAAATCCTCACGCGCACATAGACCCGCACGGAGACGCGCAAGTAGGAGCCATGGCACGCGGCCATGTCGTGATTGGTCGTCTCTTGCGGGTAGGGAGACCGGCATGCGCTGGCCTGATCATGCCATCTGGTGGCACGTCTATCCGCTCGGATTCGTCGGCGCCGAACGTGAGGCCCTGCCCGATGGCACGTCCGCGACGCCCAGGCTCGCAAAGCTCAGCGGCTGGCTCGATCACCTCGTCGGGCTCGGCTGCAACGGGCTCGCGCTCGGCCCCGTGTTCGCGTCCGAGACGCACGGCTACGACACCGTCGACCACTACCGCGTCGACCCAAGGCTCGGCGGCGAAGACGACCTGCGACGGCTCATCGACGAGGCTTCCCGGAAGGGCGTCAGGATCCTGCTCGACGGCGTCTTCAACCATGTGGGACACGGTTTCGAACCCTTCGCCGACGTCACCGCCAAGGGCGACGACTCGCCGTACCGCAACTGGTTCCACCCGGATCTGCGCACGTTCGAAGGCCATGACCGCCTCGTCACGCTGAACCACAACGAACCGGAGGTCGCCGACTACGTCACCGACGTCATGACCCACTGGCTGGAGCGCGGCATAGACGGGTGGCGCCTCGACGCCGCTTATGCCGTTCCGCCTCCGTTCTGGAGGCTGGTCACGGACCGGGTCCGCGCGCGCTTCCCCGACGTCTGGTTCGTCGGCGAGGTCATCCACGGCGACTACACGGGACTCGTAAAGCACACCGGATTCGACTCAGTCACCCAGTACGAACTCTGGAAGGCCATCTGGAGTTCACTCAACGACCGAAACTTCTTCGAGCTTGCTCATGCCCTCGACCGGCACAACACGATGCTCGATACATTCGCCCCACAGACATTTCTGGGCAACCACGATGTGACTCGAATCGCCAGCCGCCTGATCCGGAAAGAGCAGCGAAACCATGCGCTCGTGATCCTGCTGACCGTCGGCGGTGTTCCGTCCATCTACGCCGGCGACGAGTTCGGTTTCGAGGGGATCAAGGAGGAACGTGAAGGCGGGGACGACGCCATACGGCCCGCCTTTCCAGAACGTCCCGACGAGACCCCCGGCTACGCCGCCCCACACCACCGCCTACACCAAGACCTCATTGGCCTAAGGCGCCGCCATCCGTGGCTCGTGCGCGCCCGAACCGAGGTCGCCACCTTGACCAACACGGTTCTCTCCTACACAGTGGGTCACGACGCAGAGCGGCTCGCGGTCGTCCTCAACCTGGACGGCGAGCCCGCCAGGGCGGACCTTCCCGCCGCGAACTGGACGTGCGTAGCCGGTGAAGCGATTTTCACCGCCGACGGCGCCACCGTCCCGCCCACCGGATGGGCGATCGCCGAACCATGACATTTGTCATGGGGCACCCCTGCAATCCTCACGGTCCCTTCCTGACGCCTGTGACTGAACGTCCCCGCCACCAAGGGCCAGCATGGATGTCATGAAGGCACCTGTGATCGAGGTACGCGACCTGGACCTGAACGAGGCCGTGCGGAATGTCTCGTTCACCGTGGCCGAGGGAGAGATCTACGCGCTGCTGGGCCGTTATGGCTCCGGCAAGACCACCCTTCTGGAAATGCTCGCCGGCCTACGCCGACCCACAGGCGGGACCATCCGCCTACACGGCGCGGACCCTTACAGCGACCGCGACTCCGCGCGCGCTGGCGCCGTATGGCGCGACGGCGGCCTTTTCCCAGGGCTGACCGTCACCGAGGTCATCGACACGTGGCGGCGCTGGACGCTCGACCCGCTCACCCGCGACGAGGCCCTCCGCCTGGCCCGCCTCACCGATGTCGCCGACGTCCCGTTCGAGCGACTGACCCCCGGACGGCGGCGCATGCTCGACGTAGCCCTCGCCCTGATCGGACGGTCGGACGTCCTGTTCCTCGACGAGCCCACCGCCGGTCTGGACGACGCCGCCGCCCGCGAGGTGTGGGCCGTCCTCCTGCTGCTGGCCGCGCACGGGGTCAGCGTGGTGGTCGCGACCCGCGACCCGGACGAGGCGTGCCGCGCCGACCGGGTCGGGCTCCTGGACGAGGGCCGCCTGGTCACCGGCCGGGACACCGTCCGGCTCCGCGCCGCCTGATGGGAGGTGCCGGGCCTCCATGGGTGGTGCAGGCACGGCCGCATACGCTGGGCGCGTGCAGCCCGGCATCCCGCGTCCCACCGTCATCGCTGCGATCCTCGTGGGCATGACGGTGATGACGCTGGCCGGGTTCCTGGCACCGGCGCTCTGGTACGAGCTCACCGAGCACCGGGAGGCGGGCCGGCTGGTGCTCGCCGTCGCCGGCGTCGGCGCCTCGTTCGCCCTGTACGCCCGGCTCCTGTGGCAGAACCTGATGCGCCGCACCGCGCCCGCCCACCGGCTCGGGCTGGCCGCGATCGGGCTGACCTGCTGGGCGATGCCTCCGCTGCTCGGCACCGCCCCGGGCTGGGGCAACGCGCTGCTCGTCCCGGCCGGGCTGATCGCCGTCGTCCTCCCGGTCCGGGAGGCGATCGCGGTGACGGCGGCGGCGACCGTCCTGACCCCCGCCTACGGGGTGCTCCTCGGGCTTCCCGCCCTGGCCGTCCTGTACGAGGTCGCCGCGGTGCCGCTCGGCGCCTTCTCCGGATACGTCACGGTCTGGCTGTTTCACGTCGTCCAGGAACTGCGGGAGGCGCGCGCCGAGCTGGCCCGCTCCGCGGTGGGGGAGGAGCGGCTCCGCTTCGCCCGCGACCTGCACGACGTCCTCGGCCACAGCCTCCAGGCGGTCGCGCTGCGCGCCGAGGTCGCCGAACGGTTCGTGGAACGCGACGACGGGCGCGTCCGCAAGGAGCTGACCGAGATCCAGACCATGGCGCGGGATGCCGTCCGGGACGTGCGCGAGGTCGTTCGCGGCTACCGGGCCACGTCGCTGCGCACCGAACTGGACGGCATGTCCGCCGTGCTGCGCGCCGCCGGGATCCGGTGCGAGCGGCCCGAGGTGTCCCCGTCGCTGCCCGCGCACGTCCACGAGCCGCTCGGCTGGGTCGCCCGCGAGGCGGCCACCAACGTCCTGCGGCACTCCAGCGCCACCTGGTGCGAGATCACCGTCCGGACCGGCCGCGACCGCGTCCACGTGGAGATCGTCAACGACGGCGCCGGTCGCCGCGCCGGCGACGCGGGCAGCGGCCTGACCGGCCTCGCCGAGCGGATCGCCGCGGCGGGCGGCGAGTTCTCCGCGGGCCCGGCCGGGGACGGGACGTTCCGGGTGAGGGCCGCCGTCCCGGCCGAGCCGGAGGGAGAAGCATGATCCGCGTGCTGCTGGCCGACGACCACCTGCTGATCAGGGAGGCGCTCGTCCTCCTGCTGGAGACCGAGGAGGATATCGAGGTCGCCGCCGACGTGGGGCGCGGGGACGAGGCCGTCGACCGCGCCCTCGCCCTCAAACCCGACGTCGCCGTTCTCGACATCGACATGCCGGGCCTGGACGGACTCGCCGCCGCCGAACGCCTGTCCCGCGACCTGCCCGGCTGCCGCCTGGTGATCGTGACCGCGCACGGGCGGCCCGGAAACCTGCGCCGCGCCATGGCCGCCGGCGTCCGCGGCTTCCTCGGCAAGGACACGCCCGGCCGGCGGCTCGCCGAGGTCATCCGGCAGGTCGCCGCCGGCGCCCGCTACATCGACCCGCAGCTCGCCGCCGACGCCCTCGCCGCCGAGGAATGCCCCCTCACCCCGCGCGAACTGGACGCCCTGCGTGCCGCCGCCGACGGCGCCCCGGTCTCCCGCATCGCCCGCGGCCTCGGCCTGTCGGAGGGGACCGTCCGCAACTACCTCTCCGCCGCCGTCACCAAGCTCGGCGCCGACAACCGCCACGCCGCCGCCCGAACCGCCCGAGACCTCGGCTGGCTGTAGTCCACCGCCTCGCCTTCGGCCGCCTCCTGAAGTGATCCCGACGTCGACGGCCGGGCTTCCGAGCGGCGCGGGGTTGCGGGTCTTCGCGTCAGCGGCGGGCGAGGACCAGCGTCAGCGGCGGGCGAGGACCAGCGTCAGCGGCGGGCGAGGACCAGCGAGCCGCGTTTCGTCACCGGTAGGGGCGTGCGGAGCCGGGTGGCGGCCTCGGCCGCCTGGGGACGGGGCATGCGCCGGGCGATCAGGTAGTCGCGGATCGCGGCGCGGTCGGGGAGGGTGATCAGCGGGGCGTCCCAGCGTTCCACCTCGACCTCGCCGAAGACCTCGCCGACGCGGTCCGGGGCGTCCTCTGCGTCGAACGGGGTGGGCTCGGGACGCCAGACGGGTGACAGCTCGGGGCTGTCGTCGCGGCGGATCGCGGACACCAGGAGCAGCCCGCCGGGGGCGAGGACGCGCCGTGCCTCGCGGAGCGCGCGGGCCGGATCGTCCAGGTGGAGGAGCATGTTCAGGGCCACGGCGGCGTCGAACGTCCCGTCGCGGAACGGCAGGCGCAGGGCGTCGGCCCGGACGCGCGGGTCCGGATGGGCGGCCAGCAGGGCGGCGGACGCGTCCAGGCCCACGAGTTCGAGTGGCGGCGGATGGGGGAGGGCGGCGCTGAGGGCGCCCTCCCCGCAGCCGATGTCCAGGACGAGGGACGCGCCGGCGTTCAGCAGTTTCGAGGCGACGTGATCGTGCAGGCTCCGCGCCCCGATCAGGTACTTCCTGGTGACCCTGCCGGCGAGGCGGAAACGCTCCGAGTCGGAATCATAGTCGGGTTGGACGCCCATGCCCTGAGTCTGCCCGGTGAGCCGCCCCGGAAAGCGTCGGGCGGCGATCAGCCCTGCGGGCGCGCGGCGACGGCCGGATGGTCGAGGTCCATGGCGTCCAGCACCGAGCCGTCGGCGGCGAGCGCCTCCACGACCGGCCCCCGGCGGGCGCCCCACACCACGACGACGTGCCCGTGCTCGGGGACGTCCAGGATCCGGTTGCCGACGCGGACCCGCACCACCTCCGCCGAGGCCCGCAGCCGCGCCTCGTTCACCCACTTGGCGCCCCACGGCAGCAGCCGGTTGGCGTTGCGGACCGTCCTGCCCGACCCGTACTTGAGCAGGTGTCGGCCCATCTCGCCGGACGAGCGGCGCGCGAGGGGCTCGGCGGGCGCCGACCCGCCGGCGCCGCCCAGCTCCCGCCACTCGCCGTCGCGGCGGTGGAACGTCCAGCCCTCGATGAACGCGGAGGCGTCGCCCCACTGGTGCAGGAACGTGACAACGGCTACGTCGCCGTCCATGTCGAGTCCGAGCGGAAGGTAGTCCCGTCCCTCGTCGAAGGCGGCGGGAGCGGGGACGGGCAGGCCGTCCCTGAGGAGCCGCATGCACTCCTCATGCACCTCGTGGTCGTTCATGTTCGGGACCTCTGGATCGTGCAGCCGGGATACGCACAAGTTGGACAAATCGTGCAGTGGGACCACGTGCGGGCCAGGCGATGTTCAGGCAGGACAAAGGGCCCTCTCGCGAGAGGGCCCGCACGCGGCACTCACTCTAGAGGTCCGGCTCGTCTGGTTTCACCCATCTGGCGTACTCCCGTCAAGGCTTTGCCGATCACTGTTCACCCAAGCGTCGATCATGGCTCCAGGCTGGGTGAACGACCGTGCGGCGAGGGTCGCGCACAGCGTCGCCAGCGGAAGTTCCAGCCCCGCCGCGAGCATGATCGCCAACACCCGTCCGGTTCCCGGCGTGGCGGTCGTCACGTCGAGCCACGCGTCCACCGCCAGCAGCGTCCCCGCCACGGCGGCGCCCAGCCCGTACCGGGGGTCGCGGCGGAGGAAGAGCACGCCGGTGCCCAGTAGGGCGGCGGCCTCCATCGCGTCCAACCCCACCCAGGCGGTGGACCAGTTCGACACCGTGGCGGTGGACGGCAGGGTGTTCGCGAGCACCCATATCCACGGCACCAGCGCCGCCGCGCTCCCGACCAGCCCCCACCCCACCAGACCCCGCCCGAGCAGACCCGGCCCGAGCAGACCCGGCCCGACCAAGCCCCGCCCGACTCGTCCTGCCGGGAGCAGGTCTTCGCGCGCGGGGAGCAGGCGGGGCGGGGCTCCCCGGTGGGGGCGGATGACGGTGGCGACCATGCGTGCTCCTGCGGACTCGAACGATGCGCATCCGCTTTCGGATGCGTGATCAAAGCCTTGCCGCAGCGCTGATCACCGTCATTAGCCTCCGTATCCGACTTGGGGTGGCATTAGGTTCACCCCTGGATCTGCAGCCCGGTCCATGGTCGCGGACGAACTGCGGCAATACGGTTGCTTCGTGGCATCCATCAGCGCGGTCCGCCGTGCCCGCGTGCGCGCTCCGTGGTCGGCGGCCGCGTGGCGCGACACGGTGTTCGCCGTCTCCGGGGTGCCGCTGCAGTTCGCGGGCTGGCTGCTCCTGCTCCTGCCCTGGGCGGTCTGGACGCCGGCGCGCGTGACACCGGTCTTGATCATGACTGCCGCGTCGATCGTCCTGCTGCTCCTCGCGCTGCGTCCGCTGACGTCCTGGCAGCGGGAGCGGTGCTGGGCGATGCTCGGCCTGCACGTTCCTCGCATGCCGGACTTCGACGACGGGCGTCCCTGGGACGCGTTGCGCGACCTCCGCTCGCCCGAACTGTGGCGGGCGGTCCAGTACCACCTGCTCGCCGGGCCGGCGCTCGCCGTGGGCGGGCTCGCCGTGATCGCGGCGTGGGCGGGCGGCCTCGTCCTCGCGACCAGCGGCGCGTACGCGTGGGCCCTGCCCGGCTCCAGCCCCCTGAGCATGGTGGACAAGGCCCACTCCGTCCGCATCGGGGCGCTCACCCTGCTCGGCCTGCTGCTCCTCGCGGCGGCGCCGTGGATCGCGGCGGCCGTCCGGAGGCTGGACGCCCGCGCCGCCGCCGCGCTCCTCGGCCCGGACCGCGCCAGGGAACTGGAGCGGCGCGTCGAGGATCTGGCCGAGAAGCGCGCCAGCGTGGTGGACGCCGCCGACATCGAGCGCCGCCGCATCGAGCGGGACCTGCACGACGGCGCGCAGCAGCGGCTCGTCTCCCTCGCGCTGAACCTGGGCCTCGCCCGCGAGACGCTCACCGGCGTCCCGGACGAGGCCATGCAGGTGATCGTCGCGGCGCACGAGGAGGCCAAGGAGGCGCTGACCGAGCTGCGCACGCTGATCCGCGGCCTGCACCCGGCCGTGCTGGAGGACCGCGGCCTGGACGCCGCGCTGTCCGGCGTCGCCGCCCGGGTGCCGCTGCCCGTCCGGCTGCGGGTCGAGGCGGAGCCGCGCGCCTCGTCCACCGTGGAGGCCGTCGCCTACTTCGTGGTCTCCGAGGCGCTCACCAACGCCGTCCGGCACGCCAAGGCGGACGAGGTGGACATCGCCGTCGTCCGCCGCGGGGACGTGCTGCGCGTGACCGTCCGCGACGACGGCGTGGGCGGCGCCGACCCGTCCGGCGGGACGGGCCTCACGGGGCTCGCGCGCCGCGTCGGGTCCGTGGACGGTACGTTCCGGATCACCAGCCCCGCCGGGGGCCCGACGACCGTCACCGTGGAGCTGCCGTGCGCGTTGTGATCGCCGAGGACTCGGTCCTGCTGCGAGCCGGGCTGATCAAGCTGCTGGAGACCTCCGGGTTCGAGGTCGCGGCGGCCGTCGGCGAGGCCGAAGGGCTGCTCGCCGCGGTGCGCGAGCACCGTCCCGACGCGGCGATCGTGGACGTCAGGATGCCGCCGGGCTTCACCGACGAGGGCGTCCGCGCGGCGCTGGTCATGCGCCGGGAGGCGCCGGAGGTCGCCGTCCTGCTGCTGTCGCAGTACGTCGAGGAGCGGTACGCCGCCGACCTGCTGGCGATCAGTGCCGGCGGCATCGGTTACCTGCTCAAAGACCGCGTCGCGGACGTCTCGGTCTTCCTGGACGCACTGCGCCGGGTCGCGTCCGGCGGCACCGCCCTGGACCCCGAGGTCGTCTCGCAGCTCCTGCTGCGCCGGCACCGCGACCCGCTCGACCGGCTCACCCCGCGCGAGCGGGAGGTCCTGTCGGTGATGGCGGAGGGCCGCTCCAACGCGGGGATCGCGGCGGAGCTGGTGGTGAGCGAGAGCGCGGTCGCCAAGCACATCAACAACATCTTCGCCAAGCTCGACCTGCCGCATGCCGAGGGCGACCACCGCCGGGTCCTCGCCGTCCTCCGGTTCCTGGACGGCGAGACGTGACCGTCGAAGCCCCCGACCGGCCCCGGCGGCGCGGCGTGTGGGTCGTGCTGGCGATCGTGACCGCGCTGGCCGTGGTGACGCCCGTCCTGCTGGCGGCGCTCGGACGGGCCGTCCGCCAGACCTCGGCGTCCGTGACGCCCTACCACCACGCGATCAGGGAGTTGCGGCTCGACCTGGACGGCGCCGGCGTCTCGGTCGGCCCCGGACCGGACGGCGAGGCGCGCGTCCGCAAGGCCCTCCGGTGGGGGCTGAGCAAGCCCGACGTCACCGAGTCGCTGGTCGACGACGTGCTGTTCGTCACGTTCCGCTGCGGGGGCACGGACGTGGCCGGCGGCTGCGGCGCCGACATCGACGTCCGGGTACCGGCGGGCACGCGCGTGTCCGCGGTGTCCGGGGCGGGCGAGATCAACGTCCGGGGGCTGACCGGCGACCTCGATCTGCGGACGGGATCGGGCGAGATCGGCGTCGCCGGCGCGCGCGGCCGGCTGCGGCTGCAGGCCCGGTCCGGCGCGATCACCGCGACGGGACTGGCGTCGCCGAAGACCCTGGCGCGGGTGTCGTCGGGCTTCCTCGACCTCCGCTTCGCCGAGCCGCCGGAGGTCGTGGACGCGGCGGCCGGATCGGGCACGGCGAAGGTCATCGTGCCGCCGGGGTCGTACTACCGCGTCCGGGGGTGGACGGGCTCCGGCAGCACCCACCTCAACCCGGCCGTCATCGACGAGGGCTCCACCCGGTCGATCTCCGTCCACAGCGGGTCGGGCAGCACGTACGTGGACTACCGCGACGAGTAGCGCGGCGGCCGACGCCCGTATGGATCGGCCGGCGGCCGTATGGATCACCGCGACTCACCGCGATCGACATCACACCGTGTGGATTTGCGTCACTGGTGTGGAGCCGGTTAACTGCTGACATGCCTTCCGTACGCCTGTGCCGCGAGCACCGCCCGCCGATGCCGCGGGCCATGCGGCGTACGTGTTGCCGGCGAATGTGTGACCGCTGAGGGCCCCTGCCTGAGCCTCGCGCCCCGAAGCGAGCCGTCCGCGACCTCCCCGAGCCGCACATGCATTTCGAACGCCATCTGCTGAGCCACGCGCCCTTCCCGCCCGGCCTTTCCTGAGCGCTCGCGCGCTCCACGCGTCGCGTCGCGCCGCGTGCCGTTCCCCGCTGACCGCCGCCGCTTGTTCGGCACCCCCTGCCAGCCTGGATGATTTCCTGTGATTCAGATCGAAAAACTTCGAAAGAGCTACCGTGACCGCGGCCGCGAGGTGATCGCCGTCGACGGGGTCGATCTGACGATCGCCGAGGGCGAGGTCTTCGGCGTGCTCGGACGCAGCGGCGCCGGCAAGAGCACCCTGCTGCGCTGCGTGAACCTGCTGGAACGCCCCGACGAGGGCCGCGTCGTGGTCGGCGGGCAGGACCTGCTCGCGCTGCGCGGCGGGAGCCTGCGCCGGGCCCGCCAGGGCATCGGCATGATCCACCAGCATTTCGGCCTGCTCGGCAGCCGGACGGTCGCCGGGAACGTCGCGTTCCCGCTGGAGGTCATGGGCGTCCCGCGCGCCGAGCGGGCGCGGCGCGTGGCCGAACTGCTGGAGCTGGTCGGGCTCGGCGGGCACGCTCGGGCGTATCCGGCGCAGATCTCCGGCGGGCAGAAGCAGCGGGTCGGCATCGCCCGCGCCCTCGCCGGACGTCCGAAGGTGCTGCTGTCGGACGAGGCGACGTCCGCGCTCGACCCGGAGACCACCGCGTCGATCCTGGAGCTGCTGCGCGACCTCAACCGGCGGCTCGGCCTCACCATCCTGCTGATCACCCACGAGATGGACGTGGTGAAGCGCATCTGCGACTCGGCCGCGGTGATGCGCGACGGCCGCCTCACCGAGTCGGGACCGGTGACGCGGCTGCTCGCCCGCCCGGGCTCGGAGCTCGCGCGGGACCTGTTCCCGCTGCCGCCGGCGGAGCCCCGCGCCGGGTGGACCCTCGTCGAGGTCACCTTCACCGGCGACACCACCGACGAGCCGTTCGTGTCGGCCCTGGCCCGCAAGTACTCGCTGGACGTGAACATCCTCGGCGGCGCGGTGGAGACGGTCGGCGGCGAGCGCGTCGGGCGGCTCCAGCTCGAACTGCCCGGCGACCCCGCGACGAACGCCACGCAGCTGGCCTTCCTCCGGGAGTCCGGCCTGACCGTCGATGTCCGGAACCGCACAGACGCCGAGTTCGGCGCCGACGCCGTCGCCCGCATCGGGGACCGCTCCGGCACCGAGAACCGGGAGGACGCCCGATGACCTGGAACGAGGTCGCCCCGCTGCTGTGGCCCGCCACCGTGGACACCCTCTACATGACCGGCGTGGCCACGCTGTTCACCGTCGTCCTCGGCCTGCCGCTCGGCGTGCTGCTGGTGGTCACCGAGCGCGGCGGGCTGCTGCCCGCGCCGCCGGCCGGCCGGGCGCTCGGCGTCATCGTCGACATCGGCCGCTCGCTACCGTTCCTCATCCTGATGGTGGCGATCATCCCCTTCACCCGGATCGTCGTCGGCACCAGCATCGGCAACGCCGCCGCGATCGTCCCGCTGACGATCGGCGCCATCCCGTTCTACGCGCGGCTCGTCGAGATCGCGCTGCGCGAGGTCGACCCGGGCGTGATCGCCGCGGCGCACGCGATGGGCGCCACCCGCCGGGAGATCGTCGGCAAGGTCATGCTGCGCGAGGCGCGGCCGGGCCTCGTGTCCGGCCTGACCGTCACCGTCATCGCGCTGATCGGCTACACGGCCATGGCGGGGACGGTCGGCGGCGGGGGGCTCGGCAACCTCGCCGTCGTCTACGGCTACGAGCGCTTCGAGACCAAGGTCATGCTCGCCACCGTCGGCCTGCTCATCGTCCTCGTCCTGCTCATCCAGGCCGCGGGGGATCTCCTCGCCCGTCGGCTGACCCACAGGTAACCCACAGAAAGGCACTTGTCGTGCTTCGCAAGTTCACTGTCGCGCTGGCCTCCGTCGGTCTCCTCGCGGGGCTGACCGCCTGCGGCTCCTCGGCGGCGTCGGACGATCCGGACGCCCCGCTGAAGGTCGCGGTCAACCCCGTCCCGCACGGCGACATCCTGACCTACGTCAAGGACAATCTGGCGGCCAAGTCCGACCTCAAGATCGAGATCGTGGAGTTCAGTGACTACCAGCAGCCGAACACCGCGCTGAAGGAGAAGCAGGTCACCGCGAACTACTTCCAGCACGTGCCGTTCATGCAGGAGTTCGAGAAGCAGACGGGGACGAAGCTGACGTTCGTCGCGCCCGTCCACCTGGAGCCGCTCGGCGTCTACTCCAAGAAGGTGAAGAACCTGCAGGACGTTCCGCAGGGCGCGGAGGTCGCCGTCCCGAACGACCCCGCCAACGAGGGCCGCGCGCTGAAGCTGCTCGCCGACAACGGCCTGCTCACGCTGAAGCCGGACGCGCCGACGACCGCGACCCCGCGCGACATCGCGAGCAACCCCAAGGGCCTGAAGTTCAAGCCGGTCAAGGCGGCGCAGCTGCCCCGGTCGCTGGACGACGTGGACCTGTCGGTCATCAACGGCAACTACGCCATCGAGGCCGGGCTGGCGCCGAACAAGGACGCGCTCGCCGCCGAGAAGGCCGAGGGCAACCCGTACGCCAACGGCGTCGTCACGCTGCCGGAGAACGAGGACGACGCGCGCGTGAAGAAGCTCGTCCAGCTGCTGCAGGGTCCCGAGGTGAAGAAGTTCGTCGAGGACAAGTACAAGGGGTCGGTGCTGATCGCCTCCTGACGCGTGCCGACGCCTGCGCCGGTACCGGTGCCGGGGTCGCCGTACGGGGAAACCGCCGCGTTTGTCCGCCGGTCCTGATAGGACATGTGCCGACGAACTCGCGAAGGGAACCCATGGGCGTTTATCAGCACCTTGAGGAATATGTCGGCCTGCCGGTCATCACGTTCAACGAGGACACGGACGTGGCGGAGACCGGTGAGGGCGACGGCGAGGGCGACGGCCACGGCGCCGGCGGCGACCCGCTGCCGCCGGCGGGCGAGGTCGCCTGGTCCGTCGGGACGTCCTTCGACGAGGAGGCGTTCGGCGACGTCTTCGCGCGGTTCCTGCGGACGGTCGACACCGCCGAGGTCACGGCGCTGATCATCGGCTACTGGGGGGCGTCCTACGACTCCGGCGCCGCCGACCCGGTGGCGCTGCTCACCGAGGTCGCCGGCTCCTTCCCGAAGCTGCGGGCCCTGTTCCTCGGCGACATCACCGGTGAGGAGTCGGAGATCTCCTGGATCGAGCACTCCGACATCACGCCGCTGTTCGCCGCGTTCCCCGACCTGGAGCGGTTCGAGGTGCGCGGCGCGCAGGGCCTCGGCCTCGACCCGATCAAGAGCGACCGGCTGAAGGTGCTGCGGTTCGAGTCGGGCGGGCTGCCGGCCGGGGTCGTCCGGGCCGTCGGGGCGAGCGAGCTGCCGAACCTGGAGCACCTCGACCTGTGGCTCGGCGAGGACAACTACGGCGGCGACGCGACGGTCGCCGACCTCGCGCCCTTCCTCGGCGGCGAGCGGCTGCCCGCGCTGCGCCACCTCGGCCTGGAGGACAGCGAGATCCAGGACGAGATCGCCGCGGCGGTCGCTGGCGCGCCCGTCGTGGCGCGGCTGGAGTCGCTCAGCCTGGCGATGGGCGTCCTCACCGACCAGGGCGCGGAGGCGCTGCTCGCCGGGCAGCCGCTCACCCACCTGCGCGAACTCGACCTGCACCATCACTTCCTGTCCGACGCCATGGTCGAGCGGGTGAGGGCGGCGCTGCCCGGTGTCCAGGTCAATCTGGACGACCAGGAGAAGCCGGACGGCGACTGGCATTACATCGCGGTATCCGAATGATCCAGGAACGCCTCTCGACGTTCGCCGGCCTGCCCGTCCACACGTTCGACGGGGAACCGGAGGGCCCGCTGCCCGCCCCGGACGGCGTGGCGTGGGGCATCTATCACCACGTCCAGGACAACGGCGCGTGGGGGGCGGAGGTCCCCGAGAACTTCGACCTCTTCCTCCGGACGGTCGACACGACGCGGGTCACCCATCTCGTCATCGGCTACTGGGGGTTCGACTGCGAGGAGTTCGACCCGGTGGAACGGCTGGTGGACGCCGCCGACCGGCTTCCGAATCTGCGGGCGCTGTTCCTCGGCGACATCCGCGACTGGGACCTCCATCTCTCGTGGATCAAGCAGTCCGACGTGTCGCCGCTGTTCGAGGCGTTCCCGGAGCTGGAGCACTTCGAGATCCGCGGTTCCGACGGGCTGTGGTTCGAGCCGCTGCGCGGCTCGCGGCTGCGGACGCTGCGGTTCGAGGCGACCATGCTCCCGGCGGAGATCGTCTCGGCGGTGGCCGACAGCGACCTGCCCGCGCTGCGCCACCTCGACATGTGGATCGGCGTCAACCAGGTGGACGGGTGTGCGTCGGTCGACGACCTCGCGCCGATCCTGGCGGGTGACCGGCTGCCGTCGCTGCGGCGGCTCGGCCTGGAGAACGCCGCCCTTCAGGACCGGATCGCCGAGGCCGTCGCGGACGCGCCGGTCGTCGCGCGGCTGGAGTCGCTGAGCCTGGCGAGGGGCGCGCTCAGTGACGCGGGCGCGGAGGCGCTGCTGGCCGGGCACCCGCTCGGCCACCTCGGCGAACTCGATCTGCACCACCACTTCCTGTCCGACGCGATGGCCGGACGGGTGCGGGAGGCGCTGCCGGGCGTCCGGGTGAATCTGGACGAGCCGCAAGGGCGGCCGGAGTGGCTGAAGCCCAAGTGGCGCCGGTACGAGCTCGACTTGAGCGCCTCCTACATCGCGGTCGCGGAATGAACCTCGTCGTTGTGGGGACGCCCGGCGACCGCCGTCCCGCGCTGTTCGCGCAGGCGTGCCGGTCTGCCGGTCTCCCCGAGCCGCGGCTCGTTCCCTGGACGGACGTGCTGAGCGGTGCACCGCTCCCGCTGCGGGCGGGCGATCTGGTGCGCATCGACTCGCCAGGGGAGGATCGCGAAGCCGACGCGTTGCTGCGCGGTCCCGGCGAGCCGTCCCGGGTGGGCGGCGGCGCGCGCTGGTACGCGACGTTCACGGCGGGGCTGCGGCGGCTGTCCGGGGCGGCGTCGGCGGCGGGGGCGAGCGTTCTTGGCGACATCGAGGACATAGCGGTCATGTTCGACAAGCGGCTGTCGCATGCCCGGCTGCTCGCCGCCGGGGTGCCCGTCCCCGCCGCCCTGCCGGACATCAACGGGTATGCGGCGCTTCGTTCGCGGATGGAGGAGGCGGGGGAGCGGCGCGTGTTCGTCAAGCCGGCGCACGGCTCGTCCGCGTCCGGGGTCGTCGCGCTGCAGACCGCGCCGGGCCGGGTCCGGGCCGTGAGCTCGGCGTTCATGGCGGGGGACCGGCTGTTCAACTCGCTGCGCGTGCGCTCCTACGAGACCGAGGAGAAGGTTGCGGCGTTGATCGGCCTGCTCGCGCCGGACGGCCTCCACGTGGAGCGGTGGCTGCCCAAGGCCACGCTTGACGGCCGCGTGTTCGACCTGCGGGTCGTCGTCATCGACGGCGAACCCACGCATGCGGTCGTCCGGACGAGCCGTACGCCGATGACCAACCTGCATCTGGGCGGTGCCAGGGGAGACCTGGGAGCGGTCCAGCACATGCTTGGCGAAGATGGATGGCAGCGGGCACTCGACGTGTGCGCGCGGGCCGCGGCCTGTTTCCCCGGCAGTCCGATGGTCGGCGTTGACCTCCTTGTGGGGGCGGGGCTGAAACGGTTCGCGGTGTGCGAGGTGAACGCGTTCGGTGACCTGCTCCCAGGGCTGACCGGCCTCCCCGGTGGGCCCGCCGAAGGGCTCGACACCTATGCCGCGCAGATCGTGTCGCTCACATGCGCGACATGAACGACGTCATCGGCAGCCACGATCTGCTGCTGGTGACCCTCGACACGCTGCGCTACGACGTGGCCGCCGAACTGGCCGCGTCGGACGAGACGCCCACGCTCGCCGGTCTGCTGCCAGGAGGGCGCTGGGAGCGCCGTCACACGCCGGGCAGCTTCACCTACGCCGCACACGCCGCGATGCTGGCGGGGTTCATGCCGACACCCGCGGCCCCCGGGCCCCACCCGCGACTGTTCGCCGCAGCGTTCCCCGGCAGCGAGACGACCGCACCCCATACGTGGACGTTCGACGCCGCCGACCTCCCGTCCGGGCTCGCCGCCGCCGGCTACCACACCGTCTGCGTGGGCGGCGTCGGGTTCTTCAACAAGCTGACGCCGCTCGGGTCGGCGCTCCCGTCGCTGTTCGCCGAGAGCCACTGGGAGCGAGCGTTCGGAGTGACCGACCCCGAGGCGCTGCCCAACCAGATCGACCGCGTCGCCGAGATCATGGGACGTCTCCCGTCCGACCGGCGGCTGTTCCTGCTGCTGAACGTCGCGTCCCTGCACCAGCCCAACTGGTTCCACCTGCCCGGTGCCACGCAGGAGGACGGGGACACGCGCGCCAGCCACGCCGCCGCCCTCCGCCATGTCGACGCCCACATCGGCCGGCTGTTCGCGCTGATGCGCCGCCCCTGCTTCGTCATCGTCTGCTCCGACCACGGGACGGCCTACGGCGAGGACGGCCACACGGGGCACCGCATCGGCCACGAAGCCGTCTGGACCGTTCCGTACGGGGAGTTCGTTCTACCGTGAAGCCTTACCAGGGATACGTCTACGCGTACCCGCACAAGACCTCCTACCGTCCGCTGCGCCCTGCCCCTTCGCTTAGCGATGTATGGGCGGCGGAGTCGGTCGACTCGCTCTTCCTCTACCTCCACGTGCCCTTCTGCGAGATGAGGTGCGGCTTCTGCAACCTGTTCACCCGCACGGGCGCTCCTGAAGAACTGACCGGCGCCTATCTGGACGCCCTCGACCGGCAGGCGACCGCCGTACTGGACGCCCTGGACGCCCCCGTCTTCGCCACGGCCGCCTTCGGCGGGGGAACGCCGACCTACCTCACCGCACCGGAACTGGAGCGGCTCTGCGACATCGCCGCACGGTTCCACGGCTTCGGGACGATTCCGCTGGGCGTGGAGACCTCCCCCGCCACCGCGACCACCGACCGGCTGACCGTGCTCGCCGAACGCGGAACCACTCGAATCTCCATTGGCGTGCAGAGTTTCCTGGACGAAGAGGCCCGCGCCGCCGTCCGGCCCCAGAAACGCGCCGAAGTGGAGGCCGCGCTAGACCGCATCAGGGCGGTGGGCTTCCCGACCCTCAACATCGACCTCATCTACGGCATCGACGGACAGACACCTCTGACATGGATGCACTCCCTGGAGGCTGCCCTTGCCTGGCACCCAGAGGAGATCTACCTGTATCCCCTCTACGTCCGTCCGCTGACCGGCCTGGGGCGTCGTGCCCAAGACTGGGACGACCAGCGCCTCACCCTGTATGGCATCGGCCGTGACCGCCTTCTGGCCGAAGGCTACGAGCAGGTGTCGATGCGGATGTTCCGCCTGCCTGGCAGCGGCGCCAACGCGGGCGACCGGGCCACTGTCAGCGCCAACGACAGGGCCACTGGCAGGGCCAACGGCACGGAGTACTGCTGCCAGACCGATGGCATGGTCGGCCTGGGATGCGGAGCCCGTTCCTACACGTCCCGCCTGCACTACTCATTCGAATACGCGGTCGGCGCCGGCCAGGTGCGCTCCATCATCGACTCCTATGTGAGCGAGACGGACTTCACCACCGCACGCGTGGGATTCGAACTGGACGACGAAGAAGAACGCCGCCGCCACCTCGTCCAATCGTTGCTCCAGGCGCCGGGGGTCGACCGGGTGGCTTACCGTGCGCGCTTCGGCACCGACCCGCTGGACGACTTCGCCGACCTCGCATCGTTCGCCGACCGTGGATGGCTGGAGACGTCCGTCACCACCGTGCGTCTCACCCCGGAAGGGCTCGCCTACTCCGACGCCATCGGGCCCGCCCTCTTCTCCTCCCACGTCCAGGCGCTCATGGACTCCTACGAGGCTCGCTGATGGACCACCTCACCATGCTCTACCGGGGCCCCCTCGCCAGTTGCGACTACGACTGCCCGTACTGCCCCTTCGCCAAGCGCCGCGACACTCCGGCCCAGCTCCGCACCGACCGTGCCGCGCTCGAGCGCTTCACAGAATGGGTCTCCACTCGCGACCACCCGATCTCCGTCCTGTTCACCCCATGGGGCGAGGGCCTGGTGCGCTCCTGGTACAGGCAGGCCCTCACCACACTGAGCCACCTACCGCACGTCGAACGGGTGGCGATCCAGACCAACCTCAGCCACCGCGTCTCGTGGACGTCCGGCGCGGACCTCACCCGGCTCGCACTGTGGGCGACCTACCATCCCGGCCAGGTCCCCTACGAACGCTTCCTGGGCAAATGCCGCGACCTGAAGGCACGCGGCGTCCGCTTCAGCGTCGGCATCGTCGGGCAACCCGACCACCTCGACGCCGCCCGCCGCCTGCGCGCCGACCTCCCCACCGGCACGTACCTGTGGGTCAACGCCGCGGAAGGACTCACCTACTCCGACGCCGAAGCCGCTTCCTGGACCGAGATCGACCCGCTCTTCCCGCTCAGCCGCCGCCCCCACGCCAGCCGCGGCCTCCCCTGCCGTACGGGAGAGACGGTCGTGTCCGTGGACGGCGACGGCACGGTTCGCCGCTGCCACTTCGTACCGTCCGTCCTGGGCAACCTGTACGACGGCTCCTTCAGGGCCGCTCTGGCCCCGCGCCCCTGCCCGCTCGACACCTGCGACTGCCATATCGGCTACGTCCACCTGGAACCGCTGGCCCTCTACGACACCTTCGCCGACGGCATCTTGGAACGAATCCCCACCCTGCTCACCCTCCCGTAAGCGCAGACCGTCACAGGCGTCGTAGGTGATCTGAGCGGGGACAGGGGGAGAGCGGGCGTCCCTCGTGATGGGGGAAGCGCGAGGGACGCCCGCGGGCTCAGGTCTGTTTCTCGGGATGGTAGTCGGCTTCGTCCACACCGAACGTCCAGGCGACCCCCGCGCGCGCTGTGCGGGTGCCGGGCGGGACGCGCAGATAATAGGTGCGATGCGTTCCGTCGGGTTCGGGCGTGGAATTGACGACCTCGACCATGACCACGGACTCGTCGCCGGGCAGGTCGATGGACCACAGAACGCCCGTCTCGTCGCGGTGCAGGGGACGCGCGCCGGTCTCGGCCAGGTAGCGGTCGTACCCGAAGATCTCCAGCATGACGCGGCGCAACTCGGCGTTCTCCTCGGAGGAGATGCGGCCCGGCGTCAGCCCGGTCAGCGAGGAGACGAAATCGGGCGGGATCGGCATGCCGCGCCAGGCGTGCAGTGCGAATCCGTCCGGATAGGCGAGGGCGGGACCGTCGCCCCGGTGCAGCCGTCCGGGCTCGTCCCGATACAGCTCGCTGGGACGTTCCGAAAGGATCACCAGCCGCTCGTAGGGCCACCACCAGCCGGCCGAGCGGGCGACCTCCGCGAGGCCGGAAAGCGGGCCGTCCAGCCGTCCGAGCGACTCGAACAGCGCCAGCCAAGGCGCGTCGTGCTGCCCTAGGACAGCGTCGAGGGTGGCGGCGCGCAGCAGGGAGGCGACGCGCTCCTGCTCGGTGGCGGGAAGCGGGCTCCCGGCCCCGAGCGCGGCATGGGCCTGCTCGCCGACGGCGGCGCGCACCCGCGTGACGAGCGACTGGACCTGGTTCCAGAGCAGGCCCCCGGTGTCGGCCCACGTGCGCGGCCACTGCTCCGGCCCCTGTTCGGAGCAGGCCGCCGCACGTTCCGCCTCCCAGGGGCGCGTACGCACGTCCGCGAGGACGCTGTTGCCCGCCGCGACCGAGCCCAGGTCGGCGTGGGCCCCCTCAAGGAGATCGCCCAGCCCCGCCGTCTTCAGGGCGTCGCCGTGCCCGGCCAGGACGGCCGCGACGACGGCGCCGCGTGCGGGAGAGGGGACCCACACGTACCGTTCGGGGGCGTCCAGGCCCGCGGCGGCGTAGGCCGCGGCCACGCCCGCCTCGGCCCGGCGCCGGTCGGCGGGACCGGTGCCGAAAGCCGCAGACTGCCAGTCGCCGACCACGTAGTGGGTCTCTCGTACCGTTCCGGTGAGCATCCCGTAACCCTTCAGTCGGCCACGACGCGGACCGCGCCGGGCACGTACTCGCGCTGGCGGATCACCCGGTACCACCCCTTGGGCAAGGTGATCGCCGCGTGCTCCTCGTGGACCAGGCGCCCGCCGGACGGCAGGTGCAGATGGTCCGGGGCGAGCGGATCGGGGACGCGCAGCAGCGTCCCGGGCGCGGACAGCGCGTGCGCGTGCCCGGTGGCCTCGCCGAGCGCCAGCACCATGCGCCCCCGGCCGTCGCGCGGGGCCGGCGGCAGGTCGCGGACGGACCGGGGGACCGCCTCCTCGGGCACGGGCAGGATCAGGATGTCTCCCTGTCGGTACATGCGGCGAACGTAACGTCCGTCACCGACAGAATGACGCCGGCGCCGGGCGGCGCGCTCAGAAGCCGCGGGTGCGGCGGGCCGCCGGACGGGCCCAGCGGCCGGACGCGCCGAGGCCGACGCGCTGGAACGCCCGGACGAACTCGCCGCCGAGGTTGACGCCCGCGGCCAGGGCGAGCGCCACGGACACCGCTCCGATCAGGCTCAGCACGCCCGTGTTCGGCGAGCCGGTGTTGAGCTCGACCATGCCCCGGTAGAGCGCGGTCCCGGGCAGGAGGGGGCCGATGGCCGGGACCACGTACGGCATGACGGGCTGCCTGTTCCTGCGGGCCAGCCAGTTCGCCGCCACACCGACGATGGTGGCCGCCACCGCCGCCGCCAGAACGGGCGGAACGTTCCACAGGCGTGCGAGGACGAACAGCACCCAGATGAGCCCCCCGCCCAGGCCCGCGGCCGTGAGCACGTACCTCGGCGCGGCGAGGGAGATCGCGAAGGTCACCGAGATGGCGGCGGCGGCGATGACGGCGACCGGTCTCAGCTCCGCAGCAGGTGTGGGCAGGTGGCTGACGTCGATCGGCACGTGCAGCGTGACCCCGATGTAGACGACCGCGCCGAGCCCCGCGACGATCGCGGCGATCATGAAGAAGACCTCCAGCACCCGGGCCCCGGCGCTGACCAGGTCGCCGGTGATGCCGTCCTGGATGCTCGCGACCAGCGGACGTCCCGGCAGCAGGGCCAGGATCGCCCCGGTCACGATCGTCGCGGCGTCCTTGGGGTTGCCCAGCGCCACCACCAGGGCCGCCGCCCCGGCGCCGATCCCGGCGGCCACCGTCAGCTGGAAGAACTCCGCGATGCCGCGCCGCGCCAGGGCGGCGGCGGTGCGGTCGCCGAGCAGCGTGGCGAAGAACGCGGTGGTCGCCACGAGCGGCCCGCCACCGGACAGCACACTGCCGGAGGCGGCGATGAGACCCAGCGATACGACCATGAGCCAGGCCGGATACGGGGGGCGGCCCGCTTTTATCTTCCCCAGCCGCTCGTGGGCGTCGTCCAGCTCCAACATGCCGATGGACGCGTCCTGGACGAGCTGGTGCAGCGCGGTGAGCCGCCAGTACGCCGGGGTACGGCGCCGGATGGCCCGTGACCCCGTCATGGGCGACGCGCCTTTCCCGGGGTGAGCCGAGACCAGAAGGCTCGTCAGCGTGACCTGTACCTCACAGCGGGGCAGTTCATAGGCGACGGCCAGACTGAGCATCGCCTCGTTGACGCGCTCGGTGGTCTCACCACTGGCCAGCAGCAGTTCGCCTACGCGCAGGACCAGGTCGATCGCCCGCGGATCGACGGTCTCGCCAGGCTCCTCCTCGGGCGGTTCGGGGGGCGCCCCGTCCATCAGGACCTGCCATGTCCGCCGCAAGCGTTCGGCCGCGCGCATTCCCCCGCCCGTGCCCCTTCCCGCCTTGTAACCGATCTTGACTGGCAGGCTACCCATGGCCCGGGCATCCGAAATCAGCGGCTTCGGACCTACCTTTTCCACAGAACGCGATTCTGGTGCGGTGTCTTCCACGGCGCTGGTACCAAGGACGCATGAGCACTCCAGACCAGCTCCGGGACGATGCCGAGCGCTGCCTGCGCGCCCTCGCCGGCGACCACGCGCGGCTCCGCGACGACCAGTGGACCGCGATCAGCGCGCTCGTCGTCGAGCGGCGCCGGGCCCTGGTCGTGCAGCGCACCGGCTGGGGCAAGTCCGCCGTCTACTTCGTGGCGACCCGGCTGCTCCGCGAGCGCGGCGCCGGCCCCACCGTGATCGTCTCGCCGCTGCTGGCGCTGATGCGCAACCAGATCGAGGCCGCCGACCGGGCCGGCATCCACGCCCGCACGATCAACTCGTCCAACACCGGCGACTGGGAGCAGATCTTCGCCGAAGTGGAGGCCGGCGAGGTCGACGTCCTGCTCGTCAGTCCCGAGCGGCTCAACAACCCCGACTTCCGCGACCTCGTCCTGCCCAAGCTCGCCGCCGGCGCCGGCCTGGTCGTCGTCGACGAGGCGCACTGCATCTCCGACTGGGGCCACGACTTCCGGCCCGACTACCGGCGGCTGCGCACCCTGCTCGCCGAGCTGCCGCCCGGAATCCCGGTGCTCGCCACCACCGCCACCGCCAACGCCCGCGTCACCAAGGACGTCGCCGAGCAGCTCGCCGGCGACGACGCCCTCGTCCTGCGCGGCACGCTCGAACGCGCGTCGCTGCACCTCGCCGTCGTCAAGCTCCCCACCGCCGAGCAGCGCATCGCCTGGCTGGAGGAGCACCTCGCCGACCTGCCGGGCTCCGGCATCATCTACACGCTCACCGTCGCCGCCGCGCACGAGATCACCGGATACCTGCGCGACCGGGGCCACGAGGTCGCCGCCTACTCCGGCCAGACCGAGCAGACCGAGCGCCTCCAGGCCGAACAAGACCTTCAGGACAACAAGCTCAAGGCGCTCGTCGCCACCAGCGCCCTCGGCATGGGCTTCGACAAACCCGACCTCGGCTTCATCGTCCACGTCGGCGCCCCGCAGTCGCCGGTGGCCTACTACCAGCAGATCGGACGAGCCGGCCGCGGCGTCGACCGCGCCGAGGTCCTCCTGCTCCCCGGCCGGGAGGACCGCGACATCTGGGCCTACTTCGCCAGCCTCGCGTTCCCGCCGGAACAGACCGTCCGCGCGACCCTGGACGTCCTCGAAGCGGCCGGCCGGCCGCTGTCCACCGGCGCTCTCGAACCGAGGGTCGACCTCACCCGGTCCCGCCTGGAGATGATGCTCAAGGTCCTCGACGTGGACGGCGCCGCCCGCCGCGTCAAGGGCGGCTGGACGTCCACCGGCGAACCCTGGTCCTACGACCGCGAACGCTACGAGCGCGTCACCGCCGAACGCCGCCGCGAGCAGCAGGCGATGCTCGACTACATCTCGACCCAGACCTGCCGGGAGGAGTACCTACGCCGCCAGCTGGACGACCCCGCCGCCGCCCCCTGCGGCCGCTGCGACAACTGCACGGGCCGCCACTGGCCCACCGACGTCACCCGGGAGAGCACCACCCAGGCCCGTGACCGGCTGCACCGTCCCGGCGTCGACATCGCACCCCGCCGCATGTGGCCCACCGGCGTCAAGGACGACCTCGGCGTCTCCGGCCGCATCAAACCCGACCTCCAGGCCGAGACGGGCCGCGCCCTCGGCCGCCTCACCGACATCGGCTGGGGCAACCGCCTCCGCGAACTGTTCGCCGGCCCCGACACGGACGTCCCCGCCGACCTGGTGGACGCGGTCGTCAAGGTCCTCACCGCGTGGGACTGGTCCGCCCGCCCCACCGGCGTCGTCACGATCGGCTCCCGCTCCCGTCCGCGCCTGGTCACCAGCTTCGGCCAGAGCATCGCCCGGATCGGCCGCCTGCCCTACCTGGGCGAGCTGACACCCCTCGGCGAGCCCGTCCCCCGCCGGCACAACAGCGCCCAACGCCTGCGCTCCGTCTGGCACGCCCTGGCCGTCCCCGAGGGCCTGGCCACCGCACTTCCCGGGAACCCGGGCCCCGTCCTCCTGGTGGACGACCGGGTGGAAACCGGCTGGACCATGACCGTGGCCACCCGCCTCCTCAAGGAGGCGGGCGCCGAATCAGTCCTTCCGCTAACCCTGGCGATTCCCAACTAGGAAGGGCACCACCACCCACCCGCCCGCGACCTCCGCCAGCCGACTCACTTCGTCAGTGGGCGGGGGTGTAGCGGGTCTGGGCGAAGGCGGAGGCGCCCTTGGCGAAGGCGAGGATCTTGGTGGGGCGGACGGCGAAGACGAGGGCCCCGCCTTCGGCGTGCCCGAAGCCGCTGTCGGTCACCTGGAACTCCCACCGGCCGTCCCATTTGGTCGCCCAGGCGGCGGTGAGCCGTTCGAGGTCGGGGCGTGCGGTGACGCGTTCGGCCGCGCCCTCGACGACCACGTCCAGGCCGCCGTCCCACCGGTTGCAGCCGGTGGTCAGGGCCACCCTGGGGTTGCCGGCGAGGTTCAGGGCCTTCTGCTCTTCGGGGCCGGTGGTGAAGTGGAGCGCGTCGTCCAGCCACACGGCGACGAGGGGAGTGACGTGAGGCCGTCCATCGGAGCGGACGGTGGTGATCCAGTACAGCTGGGCGGATTCCAGTGCCTCGAGGGTGGTCGCCCACGGGACCGGCTCGACGCCGGGGTCGCTGAAGCGTTCGTCGAGCTGGGAAATCGGGTTCTTCATGATCACTCCGATCGGTTGTGTGCGGGAAAGGCGGTGCCGACGACGCGGTGCCGACGACGCGGTCGCTCGGACGCGGCCGTCATGTCGGCGTCGCATGTTCAGCGTCGGCCGCGCCGCCGACCGCGCCCGCCCGGCCACTGGGGTCTCCGTACAGACCGCCGGGGCACCGTCTATTCATCGGTGAACCTTCGGTCTTCCCGAATCCATCGGACGGCATCCGGCGATACCGGCGGACGAAGCCGTCGGCCGGGGCCCGGCCCGCCGGGTCCTGAGTTCGGCCGGCGACCCGGGCGAGCGGGGTGATCGTGGGCCGCCCGCGCGCCCCCGTGGGCGCGGGCGGGACGATCGGGCCGGCCCGTGCGCGCGGCCCCGCGCACGGGCCGGCGTCCGGTCCCGGCGCCGCGGCGGAGAAGGGCCGCGGCGAACGGGAGCTCGGTGGCGCCGGGCGGCGGCCCCGGCGGCCGGCACCGCCGGGGCACGCCCGGGAGCGCCGCCGTCCTGAGAGGGACGGGTGACGGCGGCGGAGACAGCAGAAAGTGTTCTAGAGGTTAGAAAACTCTGTCCAGTTGTTTGCAAGAACATCTTGAGATAAGTTCAGCGGGAAATGTCATCATTTCCCGCCCGGGTGGCCGCTCGGCCATTTCCGCGGCACGTCGAAACAGGTAGTAATGTCCGTCAACGTGACCCTCGATGCGCTGCTGGATTGCCCGTCCGGGCTGCTCGACACGACGTTCGACCAGCTGCGGACCCTTCTGGTGGTGCACGAGACGGGGTCGGCGCTGCGGGCCGCGCGCGCCCTCGGCCGGGAGCAGTCGAGCGTCCAGAAGCAGCTCGACATCCTGAACCGCAACAGCCAGAGCCTCTGCGGGGAGGTGCTCACCGTCCGGCAGGGGCGCGGCAAGGACTTCCTGTTCACGCCCACCGGGGAGAGCACCGTCGAACTGGCGCGCATGACGTTCGACAAATGGCTGGAGTCCATTCATCTGAGCCGGCGCCGTCTCGGGCGGATGCTGACCGTCGGCACCACCGAGTTCACCCTGCCGATCGTCTCCCGGGCCTGGAACCGCGTCTCCGAGGAGTTCCGGCAGCGCGAGGTGGAGTTCAAGGTCGCCCACGTCCGCACCAAGGACGTGTGGTCACGCCTGGAGAACCGGCAGGTCGACCTGATCTGCGGCAGCATCGTCAGCACCCCCGAGGGCGACCTGCGCCTCAAGGAGTACGAGGTCATCGAGTACGCGCGGGGCCAGGCGCTGCTGCTGACCAACCTGCCGGAGAACGAGCTGCCGGACACGCCCGTCGAGACCAGCGGGCTCGGCCGCGTCCCGCTGGTGGTTCCGCCCGCCGGCCTGGTGGCCGACCTGCTGGCCACCTGGTACGGGCCGAACTTCCGCGACCGGCTCAACGTCGTCGCCGACATCGACGACGTCCACTACGGGCTGTCGCTGCTGCGGTCCGGGTTCGTCCGCGGCTGCATGATCGTCACCGGGTCGATCGGCCGCGGGATGGCAGCCCAGGGAGACCCCGACGCCGTCCCGCTCCGCGCCATCGGGCTCCACGACGATCTGGAGCCCAAGGCCGAACTGATGACGGGCGCCTTCGTCCGCCGCGCCGACCTGGAGCGCTACGACGCGGGGCATCCCCTCAACCGCCTCTGGGCGGCGGTGAAGGAGGACGTCCGCACCTACACCCCGCTCGCGTAGCGGGGCCGCTACTTGATCTGGTTGTCGACCACGTCGAGGGTGGGGCGGGCGCCCAGGTGCTTCATGGCCTGGGCGGCGAGGCGGCAGCCGGCGGTGAGGGCGTCGGCGGGCTGCTTGCCGTCCAGCCAGGGCGGCAGGAACCCCGCGACGAACGCGTCACCGGCGCCGGTGCCGTCGACGACCTTGTCGACGGGCTCGGCGGCGACCGTGACGGGCTCGGGCCGGCCGTTGGTGTACCAGATGGCGCCGTCGGCGCCGTTCTTGATCACGACCTGCGGGTACCAGGCGGTCAGCACCTTGGCGGCCTGCTCCGGCGTGTCGCGGCCGGTGAGGATCTCCGCCTCCTTGGCGTTGACGACGAGGAGGCGGGCGCCCTGCGTCCACTCGAGGAACGGCTCGGCGCCCATGCGCTTGAGCGGGGAGGACGAGCCGCCGTCCACCGACACCGACATCTGCGCCTGGCGGGCGAGGTCCAGGGTGTGGATGGCGGCCTTCCGGGAGCCCTCGTTCATCAGCGAGTAGCCGGACAGGTGCAGGTGGGTGCCCTGCGAGAACAGGTCCTTGCAGCGCTCGATGTCCTCGGGGAGGAGCGCGCCGTTGGCGCCCGGATCGGACAGCATCGTCCGGTCGCCCTTGTGGGTGACCATGATCACACACGTGCCGGTGGGACGTTCCTGGTCCATGACGAGGCGGGCGTCGACGCCGTACCCCATCATCTCCATGTCCCGGTTCCGGCCCGCGATGTCGGACCCGCGGCGGCCGACGAACGCGACGTCGACCCCCTCAAGGGCGAGCCAGGCCGCCACGTTGGCGCCCGAGCCGCCCCCGTGGGTCGTCACGGCGGCGGGAGTGTCGCTCCCCTTCGCCAGGGGGAACGCGGCACGCGCCACGGTGTCTGTCATAAGATCGCCGACCACGACCACGCGCGTCATGGGGTCATCACCTCGATCAACACGGCCCGCGCGAGCGGCAATTCTTGGACGTGTGGTCGACCGTAACAGCTCTTGAGCCCGGATTAGGTCTCGAACGCGCAGCGAAACCCGGGGAAGCTTAATTTTTCCCGAGCGGCCCGGGAGCGTCCGTGCCTTACCCTCGGGTACGTGACCGAGCGGTACCCGGACCAGTGGGAGGCCGACGTCGTCCTGAGCGACGGCGGGACGGCCCATCTGCGTCCCATCCGGCCCGAGGACGCGGACCTGCTGCGCTCCTTCCACGAGCGGCTGTCCCCGGAGTCGATCTACTACCGGTTCTTCTCGCCGCGCCCGCACCTGTCGGACCGTGACGTCGAGCACTTCACCACCGTCGACCACGACCGGCGCGTGGCGCTGATCGCCACGATCGCCGGGGTGATGGTGGCGGTCGTCCGCTACGACCGGCTCGGCGACCGGCCGGAGACCGCGGAGGTCGCGTTCCTGGTGGAGGACGCGCACCAGGGCCGCGGCCTCGGGGCGGTGCTGCTGGAGCACATCGCGGCGGCCGCCCGGGAGCGGGGCGTGCGGCGGTTCGTGGCGAGCGTGCTGCCCGACAACCGCCGGATGACGCGGGTGTTCCGGGAGGCGGGCTACCGGGCGGAGCAGCGGTTCGAGGAGGGCGTGATCGAGCTCGTCCTCGACCTGGAGCCGACCGACACCTCGCTGGAGGTCATGACGGCCCGCGAGCACCGGGCCGAGTCGCGGTCGATCCAGCGGCTGCTGTTCCCGGGGTCGGTCGCGGTGATCGGGGCGAGCCGCGCGGAGCACAGCGTCGGGCAGACCGTCCTGCGCAACCTGCTGTCCGGAGACTTCAGCGGGCCCGTCTACCCGGTGCATCCGACGGCGGTGGCGGTGGCGGGCGTCCGCGCGTACGCGTCCGTCCTGGAGATCCCGGACGATGTGGACCTCGCGGTCGTCGCCGTCCGTGCCGATGCCGTCCACGAGGTCGTGGGGCAGTGTGCGAGCAAGGGCGTGCGCGGCCTGGTCGTGGTGTCGTCGGGCTTCGGCGAAGTGGGCGAGGAGGGACGCGCCGCCCAGAAGGAACTGGTGAGCCTCGCGCGCGCTTACGGGATGCGCGTCGTGGGTCCCAACTGCCTGGGCATCGCCAACACCGACCCGGAGGTGCGGCTCAACGCGACCCTGGCGCCGACCATGCCGGGACGCGGACCGGTCGGTTTCTTCTCCCAGTCCGGTGCGCTCGGCATCGCCATCCTGCAGCGGACGGCCGAACGCGGCCTCGGCCTGTCCACCTTCGTCTCCGCGGGCAACAGGGCGGACGTCTCCGGCAACGACCTCATGCAGTACTGGGAGGAGGACCCGGCCACCAAGGCCGTCCTGCTGTACCTGGAGTCGCTGGGCAACCCCCGAAAGTTCGCGCGGCTGGCGCGCAGGCTCGGCCGACGCAAGCCGATCGTCGCGGTGAAGAGCGGCCGCAGCACGCAGGGCGTCCCGCTGGGGCACGCCGCGCGCGCGCTCACGCTGCCCGACCATGCGGTCAGCGCGCTGTTCGAGCAGGCCGGCGTCATCCGGGTGGAGGACCTGTCCGAGCTGTTCGACGTGGCGCAGGTGCTGGCCTACCAGCCGCTCCCGGCGGGCGACCGCATCGCGATCATCGACAACTCCAACTCGCTGGGCCTGCTGGCGCAGGACGAGGCCGCCGCGCTCGGCCTGGACGTCCGGCCGCGCATCGACCTCGGACCCAGCGCCGACGCCGACGACTACGAGGCCGCGCTCGCCGGCGCGCTCGCCGACGACACCGTCGACGCGGTCGTGGCGCTGTTCACGCCGCCGACGATCGGCGGCTACGACGTGCGCGTCCCCGGGAAGATCCTCCGGCTGGCCGCCGGCGCCGGCAAGCCGATCGTGGCGACCTACCTCGGCGGCGAGGGAATGCCCGCCGACCTGCGCATCCCCGGCCCGGACGGGATGCCCGCCGAGGGCTCGGTGCCGTCCTACCCGTCGCCGGAGGACGCGGTCCGCGCCCTGGCGTACGTGATCCGGTACGCGCAGTGGCGGCAGCGCCCCGCCGGCCGCATGCCGGTGTTCGACGACGTGGACCGCGACCGCGCGCGCGTCCTGGTGGCGGAGTGGCTCGGCGACGGACCGGTCGACGTTTCGCCGAAGCAGGCCGCGGAGCTGCTCGGCTGCTACGGCATCGAGGTCGGCGAAGGCGGGGTCGGTGTAAGCGGTGCCGGCGAAGGCGGGGACGGGGTGCCGACCCGCATCGTGGTCAGGGAGGACCGCTCGTTCGGCGCGCTGATCTCGTTCGGCATCGCCGAGGAGACCGCCGACCTGCTGGACGACCGCGCCTACCGCCTGTCGCCGCTCGCCGACGTGGAGGCGGCGGAGATGATCCGCGCGATCCGCACCGCCCCGTTGCTGCTCGGCCACCGGGGCGCCGAGCCGGTGTGCGTCGCGGCCCTGGAGCGGCTGCTGCTGCGGGCGTCCCGCCTCGGCTACGACCTCCCCGAGGTGGCGCGGCTGGAGCTGAACCCGGTCGTGGTGGACGCGTCCGGCGCCACGGTGCGCGAGGTGAAGCTGACGCTGGAGCGCCCCCTCGGCCCGCGCGCCGAGATGGCCCCCCGCCGCCTCTGACCCCCGCCGCCTAGCCCGGTGGCGTCGGCGGGTGCGGATCCGGAGTGGGCGGGACGGGGTCGGGTTCGGGGCCCGGCGGAATCGGCTCCGGCGGTGGCGCCGGCGGCGTCGGCTCCGGGGCGGGGCCGGGCGGTACGGGTTCCGGGGCGGGTCCGGGCGGCACGGGCTCAGGCGAGGGCCCCGGCGGGACGGGGCCGGGCGGCCGCGGCGGGGGTCCCGGGGTCGGGCCGGGCGGCGGCTCGGGCGGCACCGGCGGCTGGGGTGTGGGGGCCGGATCCGGGGTGGGCGGCGGCACGGGAGGCGGGGTCGGCAGTGGATGCTCGTCCATGCCTGCCCCCTACCCAGCGGGCGCGGGAATGACCGCGTGCCGAGACGGTCATGTGCGCGTCCGTCCCGGACAGGGCAGGATGGGGCCATGAGGGAAACCCGAGCGACCGCGAGCGGGTTGCGCACGGCGATCGAGCGCAGCGGTTACTACCCGGCCCTGGTCGCGGACGCGGTCGAGTCGGCCGTCGGCGACGAGCGCGTCGTCTCCTATGTCGTCCACCACGAGGCGACGTTCGACCCCGCGATGGAGGTGCGGCGGCACGTGACGGTGCTCGTGCTGTCCGCCGCGCGGCTGCTGGTGTGCCACACCGACGAGCACCCGCCCGGCGAGGGAATGGCCCAGCCGCACGCGTCCACCACCACCGAGGCCGTCAAGCTGGAACGCGTCCAGTCGGTCGCGGTGACCCGGGTCGTCCCGGACCCCGCGTCCTACGTGCCGGGGGTGCCGCCCACCGAGGTCGTGCTGACCATCGGCTGGGGCGCCATCGCCCACATCGACCTCGAACCGGCGACGTGCGGCGACGAGAACTGCGAGGCCGACCACGGCTACACCGGCAGCGTCACGGCCGACGACCTGTCCCTGCGGGTCAGCGAGGCGGCGGACGGCGCGGACGCGGTGGCCCAAGTGCTGGCGTTCGCCGAGGAGCTGTCGGCGGCGACCGCGCGGTGACCGGAGCGGAGCGCCAGCGGAGCGGAGGGAGCCGGGCGGTCTGCTTGGTCGGGGGTGTGGGGGTCGCCCCCCACGAGCAGGGCGGTCCGCGGTGAGTGGAGCGGCTCCGGAGCCGCCCGTGCCGCGGTACGGGTCCGGCGCGCTCGCTGACCTGCCGGTCTCGGTGCTGGCGTCGCTGGGCGTCCCGGGCACGGTGAACGTGCTGGGCCTGCCCGGCCTGCCGCGCGCCTGCGTGCTGCTCGTCGACGGGCTCGGCTGGGAGCAGCTCAAGGCCCACCCGGACGAGGCGCCCTACCTGAACGCGATGGACGGCGGCCCGATCACGGCCGGTTTCCCCGCGACCACCGTCACCAGCCTCGCCTCGCTGGGGACCGGCGCGCCGCCCGGCGGGCACGGGCTGCTCGGCCTGCAGGTGGCGATCCCCGGCGCCGGCCGGCTGCTGAACTGCCTGCACTGGAAGGACGACGACCCCGACCCGGCCGCGTTCCAGCCCGTCCCGACCGCGTACGAGCGGGCCGCGGCGGACGGCGTCGAGGTCGGGTACGTGTCGCTGCGCCAGTACCGGCGTTCCGGGCTGACCCGCGCGACGGCCCGCGGCGCCGACTACCTGTCCGCCGAGGGCCTGGGGCAGCTCGTCGGACGCGCCGAGATGGCGCTGCGCCGGGGCGACCGCTCCTACGTGACCGTGTACCACGCCGACCTCGACGCGACCGGTCACCGGTTCGGCGCCGGGTCCGCCGACTGGCGGCACCAGCTCCGGTTCGTGGACATGCTCGTCCAGCGGATCGCGGCCGTCCTGCCGCCCGGTTCGGCCCTGTACGTGACGGCCGACCACGGCATGGTCGACCCCTCCGAGCGGGTCGACGCCGACACCGTCCCCGAACTGCAGGACGGGGTCGCGCTCCTCGGCGGGGACGCCCGCTGCCGCTACGTCTACAGCGAGCCGGGCGCCCACGACGACGTGCTCGCCGCCTGGACGGAGCTGCTCGGCGGCCGGGCCTGGGTCCTGCCGCGCGACAAGGCCGTGGCGGACGGCTGGTTCGGCCCGCTCGGCGACGGGATGGCGGAACGCATCGGCGACGTGATCGCCGTCCCGCACGGCGATCTCGCGATCGTCGCGTCCGAGCGGGAACCGTGGCTGAACCGGATGGTCGGCATGCACGGCTCACTCGTCCCGGCCGAGCAGCTCGTCCCGCTGCTGACGACGTCCCGTCCCTGACACCCCGCGGATGTGAGATGAACCAGGCTTCGCCCCTCCCTAATCCGTGCGACGGCGGTCAAACTGGCCCTGTGCACCCTCTCATCGAAGTGCCCGCGCTGGACCGGCTGCTCCGGCGGCAGACACCCGTGGTCCTGCTGGACGTCCGATGGCATCTGGCGGGGCCGCCGGGGATCGAGTCCTACCGGAGGGGGCACCTGCCCGGCGCCGTCTTCGTCGACCTCGACCGCGACGTGGCCGGGCCGCCCGGCCCCGGCGGCCGGCACCCGCTGCCCGGCCCGGTCGTCTTCGAGTCGGCGATGCGCCGCGCCGGCGTGTCGCAGGACAGCATGGTCGTGGTCTACGACGATGCCGACTCGACGTCCGCGGCCCGCGTCTGGTGGTCGCTGCGCTACTTCGGGCATGAGCGGGTCCGCGTCCTGGACGGCGGCTACCGCGCCTGGACGGAGGCGGGCCACCGGGTGAGCACCGCCGAACCCGAGGTCAAGCCGGGCGACTTCATCGCCAACCCGGGCCGTCTGCCCGTCCTGGACGCAGAGGGCGCGGCCGAGCTGGCCAGGGCGGGCGTCCTCCTGGACGCCCGCGCCGCCGAGCGCTACCGCGGCGAGCAGGAACCGGTCGATCCGGTCGCCGGGCACATCCCGGGCGCCCGCAACGCGCCCACGTCCGGCAACGTCGGCGTGGACGGCCGCTTCCTGCCGCCCGAACTGCTGCGCGAGCGCTTCGCGAAGCTCGGCGCGACCGACGCCCTGGACGTCGGCGCCTACTGCGGCTCTGGCGTCACCGCCGCCCACGAGATCCTCGCCCTCAACCTCGCCGGCATCCCCGCCGCCCTTTATGTCGGGTCCTGGTCCAACTGGGTGACCGACCCGTCCAACCCCGTGGCCACCGGCGACGACTGACCCGCCGGGCGTCAGCCGGCGCCCATGACCAGGAAGCCGGCCGTCGCCGGGCTGCGGGGAAGGTCCGCCAGCGCCCGGGACGGGGACCGTCCGCCCTTGACGGCGGTGTGGAAGGCGGACATGAACTCCGGCGTGGCGTCGTCGCGGACGGGGGAGACGCTGGCGATCACCGTGGCGGTGCCGAGGGCGAGCAGGGAGCCGGCCATGCCGAGGACGGCGTCGCCCCCGTCGGCGCGGCCGATGTCGCAGGCGGACAGGACGACCAGGTGCGGCGGGGCGGCCAGCTCGTCGAGGTCGTGCACCATCAGCGGGCCGTCGGCGAGGCGGAGCCGGGAGAACAGGGCATTGCCCTCGCGGAACTCGCCGTGGGCCGCGATGTGGGCGACGGCCGCGCCGTCGAGGGCGTCCCGGACGGGTTCGGCGCGCGCGTCCATGCCATCGAGGACGAGGGCATGCGGATGCAGGCGCCGGAGAGCGGCGATCTCCCGTTCGGCGTGCCGCAGGCCGGGACCCACCGCGAGGACGGTGTGCCCGTCGGTCGGGGGCGGCTTGCGGGCGTGGAGCCAGGCGCCCGCGGACGGGACGATGGTGAACGGGCGTCCGGCGAGCGACGGCAGCACGGCCCAGGGGAGTCCGTGGAGGGGGCCGGTCGGGGCGATGACGAGATCGCGGTCGCCGAGGACGGGAAGCAGCGGGGCGAGCAGGAGCCGGTCGAGGCGTCCGGCCGCGTCGGTGAGGGCGGCGAGCGCCGGCGGGTCGTCCGCCTCGGCGAGGCGGCGCGCCGCGAACCGGATGACGTCGATCTCGCGCCGGGCGGTGGCGCATGCCCCGAGGTGGTGGCGGCGGGGCAGGCCGTCCGCGACGGTGACGGCGTGCTGTTCCCCGTCGATCGCGACCAGTTCGACGAGGGCGCGCTCGCCGAGCGCCGCCGCGATCTCCGATGTCCCGGCGGAGCGGGGCGCGGCGGACGCCCCGGACGGCCTGCGGCGCGTGCGGGAGCGGATCCGCGCCTCCAGTTCCGCCACGTCGGGGGAGAGCGCGGACGGAACACCGCCGCGGGCGGTGTCGGCCGTGTGGTCGACGCTGAGGACGCGCAGCGTGGCCAGCGCGGCGGCGCGCTCGGGGTCCTTCGGCGGACGCACCCGCACCGGGCGCGCGATCGCCCGCCGCCGTTCCTCGACGTCGAGCACCTCCCGCGCCGAACGGGCGAGGCCGAGACCGAATTCGGCCAGCTCCGTGGCGAGCCCCGCCGCGCGGGCGCGCAGATCGAGCGCACCGAGAACCTCCGCGTGGTCTTCGGTGACCTGGAGCCCGAACCTGACGGCGGCCACCGCGCCCCGGTGGTCGTCCCGCGCCGCGCGTTCGAGGGCAAGGGCGTGCCAGGCGGCGATCCGGGTGGACGCACGGCCGCGGGCGCGTCCGACGGACGACAGCAGGTGCCCGGCAGGTCTGCCCAGCGTCAGCGCCACGCGCGCGGCGACGATGCGGGCCTCGTCGGCGGCGTCGGGCCAGCCGCCGTCCTCCAGCCGCTCGGCCGTCGCCGCAGCCGAACGCAGCAGGACCGGCGACCGCTCACCGGACGCCCACCTGGCCTTGAGTAGTACGTGCTCGGCCAGGAGCATCCAGCCGGGGCGTTCCTGCACGGCGAACGTGGTGCGGGCATGCTCGGCCGCGTCCGTGGCCTGTTCCGGGTTGCCGTCAGCCAGTTCGGCGTGGGCGAGGAGCAGGAAACCGTCCGCGACGTCGCACGCGTACCCGTTCGCCATGGCCGCGTCCAAGGCGGCGGTGAGGACTGGACGTGCCTCACCCGGCAGACCGGCCATGATGAGCGTCTCCGCCTGGTCGAACCGGCACTGCGCAAGGCGCTCACCGGTAAGCCCCGGTTCCGCTTCGGCGAAGAGGTGAAGCGCGCGCGGGACGTCCCCACGCCGAGACACAGCGAAGGCCAGGTTGCCCTTGGACATGGCCGTCTGATGACGAAGCCCAGCGGTCTCACCCACCGCGACGGCCTCTGACAGAGCCTCCTCCGCGCCGTCGTAGTCACCACGAAAGGCCAGTGCAAGGCCCAGGTTGGTGAGGAGACCGTTCAGCACGGCCGGGTCATGCCCTTGGCGTAGACGGGGCAAGGCGTTCGCGGCCACTTCCCTTGCCTCGTCCAGAAGCCCTGCGCGAGCCAGAGCGCACGCCTTGTTCGCGGCCAGCCGGTCTGCGTCCGGGCCATGCAGGACGGCCTCGGCCTCACGCGCATGGGCGAGCGCCTCATTCACGGCACCACGCGCGGTGAGCAGGCCGACGAGGTTCATCCGGACCTGTGCCGCCTCATAGCCCTCGGCCATGTGCAGGGCACGGTCCAGGTAGGCGAGGCCCTCCTCCAGGCGCCCCAGCTCCTTGGCCGCCAGCCCCGCCACCCTCAGCGCGAGGACGCCGCCGCCGTTCTCCAGCAGGTCCCGTGCACGAGTGAGAGCGGTCGCCGGATCCACCGCGGCCATCCACAGCAGCGCGCGCTCGTCCCGCCCGGTCACAGGTGGATCCAGCTGGTCACGATGGAGGAGCCGTCCTCCAGCCGGAACACGAGGCTGACCAGGCCCTCCGGGACGCGCGGGACGCAGAACAGCCCGGCGGCCTCGGCGTGGGCCGTGACGCCGTCCGGCGGCAGGTCCCGGTGCCGGACCTCGACGACCGCCGCGCGGGGCGGGACGAGCCGCCCGGTGATCTCCCGGTGCCGGCCGTCCTCGGCGATCTCGATCTCCACCGTCGAGCCCGGACACGTGAACGTCAGCGTCCGGCCCGCCGCGCCGCGCACCCCGGCCGCGGCCCGGACGGGCCGGTCGTGCTCCAGCTCCGCCAGCGTCGCGGACGCCGTTCGCCAGGCGATCGACGCGCGCGCCGCCGCCAGCACGTGCGGCGGCACCGGGTCCAGGATCTCGAACGCGTCCCGGACTCCCGACATCAGCTCGTCGTCGTTCACGGGACCAGCCTCCGCAGCGCGTCCAGGCACCGCGCCCGGGTCGGCGCGACGCTGCCGACCGGAATGCCGAGCGCGGCGGCCAGCTCGGCGTGGCTCGGCGCCAGCGCGAACAGCCGCAGCAGCGTCCGGCAGCGGCGCGGCAGCGTGTCGAGCGCGGCGCCGACCCGGCCGAGCCGGTCGCGCGCCGCGACGACCCGTTCGGGGCCCGGCTCCGGCTGCCGCGGCGCGGGCACCAGCGGCAGGTCGCGGCTCCTGCGCCGCACCAGCCGCAGGCTCTCGTTCCGCGCCGTCGTGGCGAGCCAGCACCCCATCGCGGACGGGTCGCGCAACCCGTCGATCCGTTCCACCAGCCGGAGCCACGTGGTCTGCACCACGTCGCCCGAATCGGCGTCGTTCAATCCGTGCGAGCGGGCGATCGACCACAGCAGCGCGCTGTGCCGCTCGACCAGCCGGGCCCACGCGTCGCCGTCGCCGTCGCGTGCCCGGACCACCAGCTCGTCCGTTCCGTCCCTCTGGGCCACCGAAGTCTCCTCCCGAGGCCCCCCGCTGCTTGCTGACCCTATGCCATCGAGCGCTGACAGTCAGTGCCTTTTCGGGAGTCGACGACCACGCCCAGATCCGCGAGCGCCGGATGCGACCCCGGATCGAGGACGCGGTCCGCCGCCGTGACCGCGTCCACACCGTCCGCCGCCGCGCGGCCCGCGATCCGGCCCGCGACGACCGGCGCCGCGAACGACGTCCCGCTCCACGTCGCATAGCCCTGGAACAGGTCGGGATCGATGCCCTGCACGGGCCCCCGCTTCCCGTCGAACGACACGAACGTGCTGGCCACGTCGACTCCCTGCGCGCACGCGTCCACCCACCAGCCATGGTTGGAGAACCAGGCCCGGTCGTCGCCGTCCAGCGCCCCGACGGCGACGACCGGCTTCATCGCCGCGGGCCAGAAGGGACGATCGGTCGCCGCGTTCCCCGCGCACGCCACCACGACCGTCGCGCGGCCGAGTGCGGCGACCGCCTGCGCGAGCACCGGCGACGGGCGGTCGTCGTAGGTGTGGCAGCCGAGGGAGATGTTGACGACATCGGCGCGGCCCCACGCCGCGAGCCAGCGCAGCGCCCGGATCACGTCCAGTTCGTCGCCGACGCCGTCTCCGCCGATGACCCGGCGGGCCCGCAGCCTCGCCGCCGGCGCCTGCGCCAGCACGACGCCGCCGATGAACGTGCCGTGCCCGGCCTGCGCGTCCAGCGCGAAGTCGAGGTCGGCGTCCAGGACCTCGGCGACCTCGTCGCGCTGCTCGCGATACCAGTCGGCCTCGGCGTACCACGGGTGCGGCGACAGACCCGTGTCGAGGATCGCGACCGTCACGTCCCGGCGCGGCGGGACGGCCTGGGCGGGCGCGGGCAGGGGCGCGGCCGGACGGGGCAGGTCGGCGGGCCCGCTCCACCACATCGGCTGGCCGAGGACGAGGTGGTTCGGCGCCACGCTCAACCGCCCGCCCTTCGTGAGGAGTGCGGAGAGCTCGCACACGTCCACCTTCGCGGGGGCGCGCAGCCGCAGCCGCGTGACGCCGTGCTCGTCCTGCCGCGAGTCGTGCCAGCGGCGGACGAGGTCCTCGGCCGCGCCGGCGTCCTGACCGGCGACCAGGATCTCGTCCCGGCGGACCAGTGCCGGGCGCCCGGGCAGCGCCTCCACCACCCGCGCGTCGGGATGGCGCGCGAGCACCCGCTCCAGCCGCGCCTGCTGATCGAACATCGGTCCTCGCTCTCGCCCGCCACCCGGCCCCGCCCATGGTGCCGGATGCGGCGACGTTCGGTCACCGGCAATGGACGGAAAGTCGCCGCCGGCGCGGCCGGCCGAGGCGGTGGCGCCTTGCGGTCTTTCGCCGCGGACCGGCCGGCGAGGCCCTACTCTTGTCGCGCGAGCCCGGAGAACGGCGTGCATCGCACGGTCAAGCGTTCGACAAACAACCGTCTCCCGGTGGTGCGAGACGGGCCGATGATGCACAATGAGGGACGCGGACGCCGACTTGGGACGTACGAGGCCGTAGGGGAAGACGAGCCTCGGTACAGATCCAGGAGGTCCGGTGACCGCACGTGGCGTTTTTTACGTCCACTCAGCGCCGCCTGCGCTGAGCCCGCATATCGAGTGGGCCGCCGCAGGTGTTCTCGGCGTGCCCGTTTCCCTTGAGTGGGCTGATCAGGCGGCCGCACCTGGAACGCTGCGCGCAGAGCTCCATTGGGAGGGCAGGCCGGGCACCGCCGCGGGCATCACCTCCGCGCTGCGCAATTGGAAGCTCGTGCGGTTCGAGGCCACCGAGGACCCGACGCCGGGCACCGACGGTCTCCGGTTCAGCTTCACCCCGTCCCTCGGGGTGTTCTCCGGCGTCATCGGGGCCAACGGTGACATCCTCGTCCCCGAGGACCGGCTCCGCTCCGTCATGGCCAACGCCGCCGTCGGCAAGACCACGCTGGAGCACGAGCTCGACCGCCTCCTCGGCACCCCGTGGGACAACGAGCTGGAGCCCTTCCGCAGGGCCGGCGACGGCGCCCCCGTCCGCTGGCTGCACGCCGCCGTCTGAGGCCCGCCCGCCGGCCTCGGCGGCCCGGGAGCGTGCCCGCCCCGCGACGAGCGCGCCCCGCGACGGACGGGTCCGGTCCCGCCGACGGGCCGGGACTTCTCCGAGGACGCATGACGCAAGAGAACGGCCCGGCGAGTTCAGGCTCGCCGGGCCGTTCCTTCGTTCGCGGGTCGGACGTGCGCGGGTCGGATGTGCGCGGGTCAGAGAGCGCGCTGGAAGGCGACCGAGACGTTGTGGCCGCCGAAGCCGAACGAGTTGTTCAGCGCCGCGGCCGGGCCGTCGGAGATCTTGCGGGGCTCGTCCCGCACGATGTCCAGGTCGGCCTCCTCGTCGAGGTCCTCCAGGTTGGCGACGAAGGGGATGAGGCCCTCCTTCAGCGCGAGGATCGTGAACACCGATTCCAGTGCGCCGGCGCCGCCGAGCAGGTGCCCGGTCATCGACTTGGTGGCGGTGACGGCCACTTGCCGGGCGGCCTCCTCGCCGAGCCCCGCCTTGATGGACGCGAGTTCCGCCACGTCGCCGGCCGGCGTGGAGGTGGCGTGCGCGTTGATGTGCACGATGTCGGCGGGCTCCAGCCCGGCGTCCTTGAGGGCGCGCTGCATCGCCTTGGCCTGCCCGGCGCCGCTCGGGTCGGGCAGGACGATGTCGTAGGCGTCGCCGGAGTAGCCGCAGCCGGCCGCGATGCCGTGGACCCGCGCGCCGCGGGCGCGGGCGTGCTCCTCCGACTCGAGGATCAGCACCGCGGAGCCTTCGCCGAGCACGAAACCGTCGCGGTTCTTGTCGTAGGGCCTGGACGCGCGCTCCGGCGCGTCGTTGCGGGTCGACATCGCCCGCATGGCGCCGAACGAGGCCATCTGCAGCGGGTGGATGCACGACTCGGTGCCGCCGCAGATCACCACGTCGGCGCGGCCCGCGCGGATCATGTCGATGGCGTAGCCGACGGCCTCGCCGCTGGACGCGCAGGCGCTGACCAGGGCGTGCGAGCCGGCCATCGCGCCGAACTCGATGCCGACGTGCCCGGACGCGCCGTTCGGCATCAGCATCGGGACGGTGAACGGCGAGACCCGGGACCAGCCCTTCTCGCGGAACACATCGTAGCTGTTGAGGGCGGTGTGCAGGCCGCCGATGCCGCTGGAGAACACCACGCCGAGGCGCTCACCGTCCACGGTGAAGCCGCCGTCCACGCCGGCCTTCTCCATGCCCTTCTGCGGCTTGCCGCCGGCGGGCGGTGCGAACCCCGCGTCGGCCCACGCCTCCCGCGCGGAGATCAGCGCGATGGCCTGGTTGCGGTCGAGGCGGCGCAGCGACTGCTTCGGCAGGATCTCGGACGGGTCGACCTTCAGTGTCGCGGCGAACCGGACCGGCAGGTCCTCGACGCCCTCCCAGTCCAGTGTGCGGACCCCGGACTCTCCGGCGAGCAGGGCGGACCAGGTCGACGGCAGGTCTCCGCCGAGAGGAGTCGTTGCACCGAGACCGGTCACCACGACTCTGGTCTGGCTCTTGCTCATACTGGGTGCTCCTTGCGGACTGTGGGGGGAGAAGGGCGGGCGCGCCGCCTCCGGCCGGGGCGACGGCGCGCCTTCCCGCGGATCTAGCTCTTGGCCGAGGTCTGCAGGTTCTGGACGAAGTTGATGACGTCCTTCACCGTCTTCAGGTTGCGCAGCTCGTCGTCGGGGATCTCGACGCCGAACTGGTCCTGCGCGGCCACCGCGATCTCCACCATCGACAGCGAGTCGATGTCGAGGTCGTCGATGAAGTTCTTCTCGGGGGTGACCTCGGACTTGTCGATGCCGACGATGTCATCGATGATCTCGGCGAGGCCGTCCAGGATCTGCTCTTCGGTCGCGACTGCCATGGTTCTGCGTTCTCCTTCGGTGGGTTGGTCCAGGCCCTGCGGGCAGGCGTGACGGCCTACGGGATCTGGATGACTTGGGCAGCGTAGGACAGTCCGGCACCGAACCCGACCAGCAGGGCCGGGGCGCCGGACGGCACATCGCCGCGTTCGATCATGCGGGACAGGGCCAGCGGGATGGACGCGCCGGACGTGTTGCCGGACTGGACGATGTCGTCGGCCACGACGGCGTTGGTGGCCTTCACCTTGCGGGCGATGGCCTCGATGATGCGCAGGTTGGCCTGGTGCGGGACGACGGCGGCGAGGTCCTCCGGCTTGATCCCGGCGCGCTCGCACGCCTCCACCGCGATGGGCGCGATGGCGGTGGTGGCCCAGCGGAACACCGCCTGCCCCTCCTGCCGGATGAAGGAGTGCCGGTCATCGATGATGATCTTGTCGTACTTGTCGCCGGCGCTGCCCCACACGACCGGGCCGATGCCGGGGGAGTCGCTGCCGGTGACGACCGCGGCCCCCGCGCCGTCCGCGAAGATGATGCAGGTGGAGCGATCGGTCCAGTCGATCCACTGGGACATCTTCTCCGAGCCGATGACCAGCACGTTGCGGGCGCTGCCGGCCCGGACCGCGGCGCTGGCGGTGGCGAGCGCGTAGCAGAAGCCGGCGCAGGCGGCGTTGATGTCGAACGCGCCCGGCGCGTCGATGCCGAGGCGGTGCGCGACGAGCGCGGCGTGGCTCGGCATCGGCGACTCCGCCGAGCAGGTGGCGAGGATCACGAGGTCGATGTCGGACGGGTCGAGGCCGCTGCCCGCGAGCGCCTTGCCGCCCGCGTGCACGCCCAGCTCGACGATGCCCTCGTCCTCGCCGGCGATGCGCCGCTCGGCGATGCCGACGCGGCTGCGGATCCACTCGTCGCTGGTGTCGACGGTCTCGGCGAGCTCGTCGTTGGTGACGATGCGGGCCGGCCGGTAGTCGCCGAACGCCAGGATGCGGGCGCCGGCGGTCGCCTCGGGGATCTTCAGTGCGGCGGTCATGAGGCGTCCCCCTCGATCAGTGCGCGAGCCTTGTCCAGGTCGGCGGGGGTCTTGAGGGCGACGAGCTCGATGCCCTTCAGCTCGCGGCGGGCGAGGCCGGTGAGCGTCCCGGCGGGCGGCAGCTCGATGATCCCGGTGACGCCGAGGTCGCGCATCGCGGCCATGCACGAGTCCCAGCGGACGGGCGCGCTGACCTGGTCGACGAGCCGGGCCACGAAGTCGCGCCCGCCGGTGACGACGGCGCCGTCGCGGTTCTGCAGCAGCTTCGTGCGCGGGTCGGCGACGGGTGCGCCGGACGCGAGCCGGCGGAGCGTGTCGACGGCGGGCGCCATGTGCTCGGTGTGGAAGGCGCCCGCGACCGACAGCGAGCGCAGCCGCGCCTTCGCGGGCGGATCGTCGGAGAACTCGGCGAGTTGCCGTGTCGTCCCGGCGGCGACGACCTGGCCCGCGCCGTTGACGTTCGCGGGGGTGAGCCCGTGCTTGTCGATGGCGGCGAGCACCTCGTCGGGGTCGCCGCCGAGGACGGCGGTCATCCCGGTCTCGGTGACGCGGGCCGCCTCGGCCATCGCCCGGCCCCGCTCCCGGACGAGCACCAGCGCGGCCTCCGGGGACAGCACCCCGGCGATAGCGGCGGCGGCCAGCTCACCGACGCTGTGCCCGGCGACCGCGCCGGGCAGGTCGCCGTCGTAGAGGACCTCGTACGCGGCGAGCGCGGCGGCGACCAGCAGCGGCTGCGCCACTGCGGTGTCGCGGATCTCCTCGGCGTCCGCCTCCGTCCCGTACCTGACCAGGTCGAGCCCGGTGACGGCCGACCACCAGGCAAGGCGGTCGGCGACTCCGGGTATCTCAAGCCATGGCTGCAGGAAGCCGGGGGTCTGGGCGCCCTGGCCGGGCGATGCGAGGAGTATCACAGCGTCCAGCCTGCCGTTGATGTTCGCAGGACTCGATACCGATCAGCACGAAGTTTGCCCGGACCCCTTTGTACGACCCCTACAACCCCAGTCACGGAATCCTGGAACACCTGGCCACCGGAACACCGCGCAGGCCCTGCGTTGTGGAAGGGGTTCCAGGGGCCCCGGGCTATACGGCCCGGATGTCGAAGCGGCCCAGGACCAGGGCTATGCGCAGGGTGAAGGCGTTGCGGCCGTCGGTGGGCGCCAGGCCGGTCAGTTCCGTGACGCGGCGGAGGCGGTACCGGACGGTGTTGGGGTGGACGAACAGCAGCCGTGCCGTGGCCTCCAGCGACGAGCCCTGTTCCAGGTAGGTGGTGAGGGTGTCGAGAAGGGGCGCGCCCGCGGCGAGCATCGGGTTGTAGACGCTTTCCACCAGGTAGCGGCGCGCGTCGCGGTCGCCGTCCAGGGCGCGTTCGGGCAGCAGCTCGGTGGCCTGGACGGGACGGGGCGCGTCGGGCCATCCGGCGGCGGCGCGCAGGCCGGCCACGGCGGCCTGCGCCGAGTGGGTCGACTCGTAGAGGTCGGCGACCTGCGGGCCGACGACGACGGGCCCGGGGCCGCACTTGGCGGCGATGGGACGGGCCGCCTCGAGGGGGTCGGTCTCGCCGCCCACGATGACGATGACGCGCCGCCCCTGGACACCGGCGAGCACGTCGGCGCGCGCGCGGCGCGCGGCCAGCTGCATCTGGTCGATGGTGACCTCGGGCTCCTCGTCCTCTGGGGTGAACCCGGCGATGACGGTGACGGGCTTGGACGTCCAGCCGAGAGCGGCGGCCCAGGAGTGCATGCCGTCGTCGACCTCGCCGCGGAGGACGGCGTTGACGACGAGTGCCTCCAGCCGCGCGTCCCACGCGGCGCGCGTCTCGGCGGCGCGCGCGTAGACCTGGGCCGCGCCGAACGCCACGTCACGCGTGTAGCGGAGGATGGCCTCGCGGAGCTGGGCCTCGCCGCCGGGCGTGGCCAGCTCGTCCAGCCGGGTCTCCACCACCTCGATGATGACGCGGATCATGTCGATGGTGTGGTGCAGCTTGATGGAGCGCAGCAGCTCGCGGGGCGCGGTGCCGAACACCTCGCCGGCGATGGCCGGGCGTGTCTTCTCGTTGTTCTTGAACCACTCGACGAACGCGGCGATGCCCGCCTGTGCGACCAGGCCGATCCAGGAGCGCTGGTCGGCCGGCATGCGCCGGAACCAGGGGAGCTGCTCCTCCATGCTGGTCAGGGCCGCGGTGCCGAACGTCCCCATCGCCTTCTCCAGGCGCTGGGTGGTCTGGTCGCGGATTTCGGCCTCGCTCGCGGTGTCCACCACCCAAGGGTGCCACTCCACCGGCAGTGAGCTGTCACCGAGTGACCAAAAGAGGGTCAGCTTGGAGTGACCTCGGACGTGCGCCCGAGCGCGATGTCGGTGATGTTGCGCAGTGACGGCGAGTTAGGGGCGAGGTAGTCGCTGTGCCCGCCGGACCCGGCGTCGAAGACCCGCGCGCCGAATTCGGGGGAGACAGGGTCGGGGCCTAGCCCGAGCCCGAAGATGCGCACGTGGGGGACGTCTTCCATCCAGTCGGTCTCGCCTCGTCCCGCCCAGATGCGGGCCGTGCCGCTCAGCTTGGAGGCCGACCACGCCGTCGTGCCGGGACTGCCGTAGAGGGCGATGTCGGTGACCTGGCGCCAGGCCGCGCTGTTGGGCGCGTCCAATGCGGCACGTCCGCACACCACCGAGCCGTAGCTGTGGCACAGCAGACCTACACCTGCGCCGGGGTTGACCCGATGCAGTTCCTTCATGAAGTGACGCAGCTTCCCAGCGCCTTCGGAGGCTCTGCCATCGGTGAGGACTTCGCTGCTGAACGTCTTGGGCGCCGCGTATCCGAGCCAGGCGACGACCGCCAGCCCAGGGCTCGGCGATATGGACCGGGCCTGCGCGTAGACGGCGCGCGCGCCGCCGCCAAGTGTCGACCACGGCTTGGCGCCCCGCTTGTCGAACGCGGACAGCGTGGTGTCGGCGCCCGGGACGAGTATCGCGACCCGCCGTGCCCGGGTGATGTCACCGATGACCTCAATCGCGCGTCCACCGCCGCGTGCGTCGAAGTAGAGGAAACGACGCGCGGGCTGGAGGAACGCACCGAGTGCCCTGCCGCGACCCACGTCGCCGACCGCCTGCGCGGTCTCCAGAGCCTTCTCGATGGCCTGGCGTTCCGCGGCGAACCGGACGTCCAGCGTCGAGGGCGCCAGCATGGGGACGCGGACGGGCGCGGCATAAGGGTCGGCGTTCCCGGTCCCGGCCGTTGCGAGCATGACCACGCCGGTGGACGCGGCGCAGGCCAGGGCCCTCCGCAGCCGCCGGGAGCGCGGCCGCCGGACGGGTGTCCTCGGCATCGTGCGGTGCGGCGGCATCGGGCGTGTTTCCACCATCCAAGAATCAGGCGGGCGTCCCTGGCAGGTTACCCAAGTGGCCGGTGTCACCGTCGTGACGCCCGATACGGTGCGCTCTGGTGTCGGCGGCATGCACTGACCAGGACGCTAGAAGTCGGACGGCGTGTCGCGGATCAACCCGCGGTGCGGTCTCGCAGCGGGCGACCCGGGTATGACGGGTCACCCTCCGGTATCAGTCGCCGGGACGGACCAGGCCTACCTCGAAGGCGTGGACGATCGCCTGCGGACGGTCCCGGAGCCCCAGCTTCATCAGGATCCGCCCGAAATGCGTCTTGACGGTCTGCTCGGCGACCACGAGCCTCCCGGCGATCTCCCCGTTGGACAGCCCGCGCGCCACCAGGGCCAGGACCTCCGTCTCCCGCTCGGTCAGTTCGTCCAGCCGCTTGCGGGACGGAGCGCGCGGCCCGCCGAGCCGGGAGAACTCAGCGATGAGCCGGCGCGTGACTGAGGGCGACAGGAGCGCGTCGCCCGCCGCCACGACCCGCATCGCGTCGGCCAGCTCAGTCGCGGACGCGTCCTTCAGCAGGAACCCGCTGGCCCCCGCCCGCAGTGCCGCGTACACGTAGTCGTCCAGGTCGAACGTGGTCAGCATGAGGACCTTCGGCGCCTCCTCGCCCGCGTCGGCGAGGAGCCGCCGGGTCGCCTCCAGGCCGTCCATCACGGGCATGCGGACGTCCATCAGCACCACGTCGGGCCGCAGCTCGGCGACCCGGCGCACGCCGTCCTCGCCGTTGACGTCCTCGCCGACGACCTCGATGTCCGGCTGGGCGTTCAGCAGCACGTCGCGCAGGACGTTCCGCGGCGATAGATCCTCCCCGGCCATGAGCACCAGGCTAGAGAAGCCCGGTCTTACGCGGATGACACCGTGGTGGGACGCACGGGGACATACCTGGGTACGGTGCGAGGCGTGGAGCCCGTCGAAGCCCTGCGCCGGATCGCGTTCCTGCTGGAGCGCGCCCACGAGCCGACCTACCGCGTCCGGGCGTTCCGCACGGCCGCGGAACTCGCCGAGCGGACGTCCCCGGACGAGCTGGCGGACCGCGCCCGGGACGGCACGCTGACCGCCCTCCCCGGCATCGGCAAGGTCACCGCGCTGGTGATCGAGGAGGCGCTGCGCGGCGAGACCCCCGTCTACCTGCGCCGCCTGGAGGCGACCGAGGGCGAGCCGCTGGACGAGTCCACGGCCGCGCTGCGCTCCGCGCTCAAGGGCGACCTGCACACCCACAGCGACTGGTCGGACGGCGGCTCGCCGATCCTGGAGATGGCCGAGACCGCCCGCGGCCTCGGTCACGAGTACCTCGCCCTCACCGACCATTCGCCCCGCCTCAAGGTGGCGAACGGCCTGTCCGCCGACCGCCTCCGCCGCCAGCTCGACGTCGTGGAAGCGCTGAACGAGGACCTCGCGCCGTTCCGCATCCTCACCGGCATCGAGGTCGACATCCTGGAGGACGGCACCCTCGACCAGGACTCCGACCTGCTCGAACGGCTGGACGTCGTCGTCGCCAGCGTCCACTCCAAGCTCCGCATGGACCGCGTCGAGATGACGCGGCGCATGGTCGCGGCGATCGCGAACCCGCGCGTCAACGTCCTCGGCCACTGCACGGGACGGATCGTGAAGGCCGGCGGAAAGCGCGGCGGCCTGCGCCCCGAGTCGGAGTTCGACGCCGCTCTCGTCTTCGACGCCTGCGCGGCCTACGACGTCGCCGTCGAGATCAACTCCCGTCCGGAGCGCCTGGACCCGCCCAAGCGGCTGCTGCGCCTCGCCGTCGAGGCCGGCTGCCGCTTCTCGATCGACTCCGACGCCCACGCACCGGGCCAGCTCGACTGGCAGCCCTTCGGCTGCGAGCGGGCCGCCCGGTGCGGGGTGCCCGCGTCCCGGGTCGTCAACACCCTCCCGGCCGCCGACCTGATCGCGTGGACGCGCTCGAAGCCGTGACCCGGTGGACGCGGGCGAACCCTGCAAAAGGGGCCTGCTCAGCCGTTCTGGGAGTTCAGTCGTTCACGGAGCTCAGCCGTTCAAGGAGCAGGTGTTGACGAGGTCGCCGGACGCGGGGCGGGGAAGTGTGGCGCTCTCCGGCGGGGTCGCGCCGTTTCGCGTCCAGGATTCGAGGGCGGTGAACGCCGTGCGCATGCAGGGGAGCAGTGGGCGCAGGCGGTCCGGGTAGGTGTCGTGGAGGCCGTCGACGTGGTTGGCGGCCTCCAGGCGGTAATAGCGGTGGGGGGCCTTTCCCCGCGCGCGGACGAGTTTCGCGTAGACGTCGGAGTCCGTGCCGATCGGCAGCAGCGAGTCATAGGTCCCGTGAAGGGTGATCAGGGGTTTGCGGATTCGTCCGGTGAGGGAGACGCGAGCCACAGCGTCGTGCACTTCCTTCGGGCGGGCGGCGTAGTTGTAGTCGGCCTCTTCACCCGTGTAGGCGGGGTCGAATTCCGCACGGTAGATGCGCTGGGTGAGCCCCCAGTAGACCTGGTCGTGGAACGGCCAGAGGAATTCCGAGCCGGGCGCCAAGCCGGCCTTCAGCAGCGAGTCGCGGGCGGACGGGTCGCCGGTGGCCGCGTAGGACGGGTAGGCGCGAAGGACGGTCGGCAGGTATGTGAGCAGGTTGGGGCCGTCGGCGCGCCATAGCGTGCCTTCCGCGTCGATCCCGCCGTCGTACAGCTCCGGGCGGTTCTCCAGCTGCCAGCGGACGAGGTAGCCGCCGTTGGAGATTCCGGCCGCGTAGGTGCGGCGCGGGGAGTGCCCGTAGCGTTTCGCGACGACCTTCTTAGCGGCGCGGGTGAGCTGGGTCACGCGGTCGTTCCATTCGGCGACGGCGTCGCCGGGGCGCGAGCCGTCCTTGTAGAACTCCACTCCGCTGTTGCCCTTGTCGGTCGCGGCGTAGGCGTAGCCCTTCCCGAGCGCCCAGTCGGAGATCGTGAAGTCGTTGGCGTACTGGCGCCGGTTTCCGGGGGAGCCGGCGACGACGAGGCCGCCGTTCCAGCGCTCGGGGAGGCGAATGACGAATTGCGCGTCGTGGTTCCAGCCGTTGTTGGTGTTGAACGTCGAGGTGTCCGGGAAATAGCCGTCGAGCTGGATCCCGGGGACGCCGGTCGGGTTGCGCGTCCCGGCGGCGTGCAGGCCCGCCCAGTCGGCGGGGACGGTGTGCCCCGAGCCGGTGGTTCCGGCGGTGGTGAGGTCGTCCAGGCAGGCGGCCGCCTGCTTCTGCGCTCCCGGGACGGTCAGCCCGGCCTCGCATGGGTTGTGCGCTTGCGCGTGCGCCGGTGCGGCCAGGGCGGCGGCGGCGACGCCGGCGGCGCCGGCGGTCAGGACGGTGCGGACGAGCGGCATTTTCCGGGCTCCTCGGAAGGGGACGGCAGACGTCCGCCATGGTGAGCGTCTTGCTGTGACCACGACCACGTGGCTCGTCCACACATCGCGGACGGCCGCCATGTGCGGGCGGCCTTGACCTGCACGTGATGTGGATCACAACCGTATCGGGCGGTCCGAATGTGGGGTCGGCTCACATGGTCCGGCCCGCGGGCGCGACCTAGCGTTCCCGGTCACGGCGGCCCGGTGTGCTCCGGGTCACCGCCGACGAGTGCGAGTGTGAGGAGGGCGCATGGGCGATCCCGTCCGGCGGGCCCCGGTTCTGGAGGCTCGGGGCCTGGTCAGGGAGTTCCGCGGCTTCCGGGCCGTGGACGGCGTGGACCTCGACATCGGGGAGGGTACCGTCCACGCGCTGGTGGGGCCGAACGGCGCCGGCAAGACCACGCTGTTCAACCTGCTCACCGGGTTCCTGAAGCCGACCGCCGGCAGTGTCCGGCTCGGCCGCCACGAGCTGGCCGGCGCGAGCCCGGAGCGGATCGCGCGGCTGGGGCTGGCCAGGTCGTTCCAGATCACGAGCCTGTTCGCCGAGCTGACGCCGCGCCAGCACGTGGAGCTGGCGCTGGCCGGGCGGACCGGGCTCGGCTGGCGGTTCTGGCGGTCGGACCGGGCGCTCGGACGCTACTCCGGCCGCGCCGCCGAACTCCTCGGCGAGGTCGGGCTCGGCGAGCACGCGGACATCGCGGCGGGCGCGCTGGCCTACGGCCGCAAGCGCGCCCTGGAACTGGCGCTGGCCCTCGCGCTCGACCCCAAGGTCCTGCTGCTGGACGAGCCGACCGCCGGCATGGGCGTCGAGGACGTCGGCCGGACGGTCGACCTCATCAAGAAGGTGCGCGCCGGACGAACCGTTGTGCTGGTCGAGCACAACATGAGCGTCGTCTCCAGCCTCGCCGACCGGGTCACGGTGCTCCAGCACGGCCAGGTCCTCGTCGAAGGCCCCTATGCCGAGATCCGTCACGACCCTCGCGTCGTCACCGCCTACCTCGGAGACTCCAATGCTGCGCATTGACGGGCTGTCCGCCTGGTACGGCGAGGCCCAAGCCCTCCGTGACGTGTCCCTGCACGTCGATGAGGGCGAGATCGTCACGCTCGTCGGCCGCAATGGGGCCGGCAAGACCACCCTCTTGCGCTCCCTCATGGGGCTCCATAAGGGGACGTCCGGAACGGTCCAGTTCCTGGACGAGGACATCTCCGCCTTGAGCCCGCACAAGCGCGCGCGACGCGGCCTTGGCTACGTCCCGGACGACCGCGGCATCTTCGCCACGCTCTCGGTGGAGGAGAACCTCACGCTTCCACCGGTGATGGGGCCGCAGCCGTGGTCGCTGGAGCGCGTCTACGAGACGTTCCCGCGCCTCAAAGAGCGGCGCCGGTTCCCCGGGACGAAGCTGTCGGGCGGAGAGCAGCAGATGCTCGCACTCGCCCGGGTGCTGCGGACCGGCGCCCGGCTGCTGCTGTGCGACGAGCCCACCGAGGGCCTGTCGCCCCTGATCGTCCAGCAGATCGGCGAGATCCTCCGCGAGGTCAAGGCGGCCGGGGTCACCGTCCTGCTCATCGAGCAGAACGTCCACTTCGCCGCCACCGTCGCCGACCGCCACCACCTGCTCGCCGAGGGACGGATCGTCGAGTCCATGGACAACGACGAGGTCCGCGCCCGGGAGAGCGAACTCCTCCAGTATCTCGGAATCTAGGGAGACCCCCATGAAAGTTCTCGGACGTTCGGCCGCGCTCGCGACCGCCGGAGCGCTGCTGGCCGGCTGCGCGGGCGGACCCGGCGGGGGCGGGGGCAAGATCAGCGACGACAAGATCGTCCTGGCGGTGCTGACCGACCAGTCCGGCGTCTACGCCGACCTGTCGGGCAAGAACGCCGTCGAGGCGGTGAAGATGGCCGTCGCCGACTTCAAGGCCAAGTACGGCGACAAGGCCGTCAGCAAGAACATCGAGGTGGTCTCCGCCGACCACCAGAACAAGCCTGAGGTCGCCAACACCAAGGCGCAGGAGCTCTACGACCGGCAGAAGGCCGACCTGATCGTGGACGTGCCCACCTCGTCGGCCGCGCTCGCCGTCGCCACCGTCGCCAAGAACAAGAAGAAGGTGTTCATCGACGTCGGCGGCGCCACGACCGAGCTCGAAGGCAAGCAGTGCAACAAGTACACCTTCCACTACGGCTACAACAGCTACATGCTCGCCCACGGGACGGGCACCGAGGTGACCAAGGACGGCGCCAAGAACTGGTACATCGTCTACCCGGACTACGCGTTCGGGCAGGACATGCAGAAGACGTTCACGGCGGCCGTGAAGGGCGCCGGCGGGACGGTCGTGAAGAGCGACCCGACGCCGTTCCCGAACGACAACTTCTCCACGTTCCTGCTGAAGGCGCCCGGCCTCGACCCCAAGCCGCAGGTGCTCGGCGCCATGCAGGCCGGCGGTGACCTCGTCAACCTGGTGAAGCAGTACAACGAGTACAAGCTGCGGGACAAGGGCGTCGGCCTCGCGGTGGGCCTGATGTTCCTGACCGACATCCACTCCCTCGGCCCGGACGCGCTGTCGGGGACGTACTTCACCGACTTCTGGTACTGGAACGCCAACGCGGGCAACCGCGCGTGGGCCGACAAGTTCAAGGCCAAGACGGGCGCCCGCCCGACCGCCGTCCACGCGGGCGACTACTCGGCGGCGCTCCAGTACCTGGAGGCCGTCCAGCGCGGCGGCACCGACGAGTCCGACGCCGTGGTGAAGCAGATGGAAGGCCACAAGGTCGAGGACGTGTTCACCTCCACCGGCACGATCCGCGCCGACGACCACCTGCTCGTCCACGACGCCTACATCGCGCAGGTGAAGCCCGCCGGCGAGGTCAAGGAGCCGTGGGACTACGAGAAGATCGTCAAGACGATCCCGGCGGCGGAGGCGTTCCAGCAGCCCGACCCGTCGTGCAAGCTGTGAGGCGGGCCTGACGTGCTGCAACAGGCGTTCAACGGCCTGGTGGGCGGGGCGTTCTACGCCCTGCTCGCCCTCGGCCTGGCCGTCATCTTCGGGATGCTCGGCGTGGTCAACTTCGCGCACGGCGCGTTCTACATGCTCGGCGCGTTCGGCTCCTACGTGCTGCTCGACTCGTTCGGCGTGAACTTCTGGCTGGCGCTGCCGCTCGTCCCCGTCGTGCTGGGCGGGGCGGGCGTGGCGCTGGAACGGCTGTTCATCCGCCGGCTGGCGCCCCTGGACCCGCTCTACAACTTCCTGTTCACGTTCGGGCTGGCGCTGATCCTGCAGGACCTGGTCAAACGGGAGTACGGCGTCCAGTCGCAGCCGTATCCGCGCCCGTCCGCGCTCGAAGGGTCGATCGACCTCGGCCTGTTCACCTACCCCGCCTACCAGGTGTTCGTCCTGGCGGTGTCGGTGCTGGTGTGCGGGGCGGTGTGGGTCGTGCTGACCCGGACGCGCGTCGGCATGATCGTCCGGGCGGCGACCGAGAAGCCCGAGCTGTCGCGCGCGCTCGGCATCGACGTCGGCCGCTGGGTGACCCCCGTGTTCGGGTTCGGCATCGCGCTGGCCGCGTTCGCCGGCGTGCTGGCCGCGCCGATGCGGGCGGTCAACCCGCTGATGGGCTCCGACCTGATCATCACGGTGTTCGCGGTGGTCGTGATCGGCGGCCTCGGGTCGGTGTTCGGCTCGGTCGCCGCCGGGTTCGCGGTCGGGCTCGTCTCGGCGCTCGGCAACTACTACGTCCCCTCGCTCTCGCAGACGCTGGTGTTCATCCTGATGGCCGCCGTGCTGCTGTGGCGTCCCGCCGGCCTGTTCGGACGCGAGGAGGCCCTGTGACCGAGGAGGCCCTGTGACCGAGGAAGCCCTGTGACCGAGGAAGCCCTGTGACCGAGGAGGCCCTGTGACCGAGGAGAGCGACCGAGAAGACGCCGTGACCGAGGAGACGCCGTGATCTTGTCGAAGCTGGCCGGACGGCCGTTCCTGCTGGCCGTCGGCCTGCTGGCGGCGCTCGTTCTGCCGTGGTTCATCTACCCGCCGGTCGCGCTGGACATCGTCTGCTGGGCGCTGTTCGCCGCCGCGGTCGACCTGCTGCTCGGCTTCACCGGGCTCCTGTCGTTCGGGCACGCGGCCTTCTGGGGCGGGTCGGCGTACGCCACCGGGCTGATCGCCCTGCACTCCGGGTTGCCGTTCCCTGTGGCCGTACTGGGCGGGGCCGTTTTCGCCGGCCTCCTCGCCGTTCCGATCGGATTTCTCTCGGTGCGGCTGCGCGGCATCTACTTCGCCATGGTCACCCTGGCCTTCGCCCAGATGGTCTACTTCGTCGCCAACCAGTGGAGGGACGCGACGGGTGGTGAGAACGGTCTCCAGGGCATTCCCAGGGAGTTCTTCGGGCTCGATTTGTCCGACCCGTTCTTCTTCTACTACGCGGCCCTGCCGTTCATCTTGGCCGGAATGTTCGTGGCCTGGCGCATCGTCCGTTCCCCGTTCGGACGGGTCCTGATGTCCATCCGCGACAACCCCAACAGGGCGCGGGCACTCGGCTACAGCATCGACCGCTACAAGCTGCTCGCCTTCGTCCTGTCGGCGTTCCTTTCGGGCCTGGCCGGCGGCCTGTTCACCATCGGCCATGGATTCGCGTCTCTGCAGGGCGTCTACTGGACGACGTCGGGCCAGGCCGTGATGATGGTCGTCCTCGGCGGCATCGGCACCCTGTGGGGCGGCGCCATCGGCGCCGCATTGGTCGTGGAACTGCACGACTACCTGGCCACGGCCGGGTTCGAGGAGACCGGGATCATCACCGGCGCCATCTTCATCCTGGTCGTGCTGCTGTTCCGCCGCGGCGTCTGGGGCACCGCGCGCGACCTGATCGCCGCCCGCACGTCCCGCAAGCGTCCCGAGCCGGAGCCGACCCCCACGGTGGGCGCCCCCGTCTGAAAGAGCAACTGAAAGCACGGTGTGCCGCCCCCAGCCGAGGGCGGCACACCGTGTTTGGTTAGGAGGTGTTTTCGGTTAGGCCGTGTTTTGGTTACACGGCGTTTTCAGTTGCGCGGCGTTCTCCGTTACGCAGTGCTTTCCGTTACGCAGTGCTTTTGGTTACGCAGTGCTTTTGGTTACGCAGTGTTTTTGGTTACGCGGTGCTTTCAGCGTGAGAGGCGATGCAGGCGCAGGGCGAGCTGGAGTTCCAGGGCGCGCTCGGGGGTCTGCCAGTCCTCGCCGAGCAGGCGTGCGATGCGGTCGAGGCGCTGGCTCACGGTGTTGACGTGGATGTGGAGCCGCTCCGCCGTCCGGGACAGGCTTCCGCCCGTCCCGAAGTACGCCGCGAGGGTCTGGACGAGGGACGTTCCGCGCCGATCGTCGTAGTCGAGGACGGGCCCGAGCGTGCTCGTCAGGAAGCCCGTCACGTCCCGGTCGTCGCCGATGAGCAGGCCGACGAAGCCCAATTCGGACGCGCCCGCGCCGTCGCCGCGGCGGCCGAGGGCGAGCAGGGCGTCGGCGCAGCGCTGCGCCTCCCGGTGTGCGGAGGCGACCTCGGCCGGCCCGCGGACCGGACCGGCCGCGCCGACCGTCGCGGGCACGCCGAGGGAGGCGCCCAGCTCCTTCGCGACCCGGCGCGCCGCGTCACCGGGACGGTCGCCCGGCAGCAGCAGCACGATCTCCTCCGGGCGGGAGGCGGCGAGCCCCTGCTCCACGGCGGCGTGGGAGGACGCCCAGAACGCGGCCCGCTGCCGGTGGTCCTCGGATCCGTACTTCGCGCACAGCACCACGTGCGGGGCGCTCAGATCGACGTTCACGCGCCGTGCCCGGGCCTTCAGCGCGTCTGCGCCGGCCGGGCGGCCGGAGAGCAGGTCGTCCAGCAGTTCGCCGCGCACCCGTCCCTCCGCCTCGGTGACGCTCCGCTGGAACAGCAGCAGCAGCGCGGTGACGAGCGCGGCGCGCTCCAGGATGCGCTGGTCGGCGTCGTCCACCTCGTCGGCCGTGCGCAGGACCAGCGTCCCGAGCATCTCGTCGCCGGTGGAGACCGACGCGATCCACAGCTCGCCGCGCCGGACAGTCCGGCCCTGCGCGCGCGCAGAGTGCGCCGAGGCCGACACCCCGACGAGTTCGTCATCGCTAAGGACGCGCGACATGGTGCCCGTTGTCGCCAGCTGGCGGCCGTCCGCGTCCAGGACGTGCAACGTGCCGCCCAGCAACTCGGTGACGACCGCGCCGACGTCTTCGACGCCACCACCCCGGACGACGACGGCCGTCATCCGGTCATGCGCGCGCGCCGCCCGCTCTACGGCCGCGCTACGCGCCTTGACCTCTTCGTTGGCGGTGCTCAGCTCGTCGAGAGCGGTACGGGTCTCCTCCAACAGACGCGCGTTGTCGATGGCGATCGCGGCGTGCGCGGCCAGTGACCCGAGGAGAGCGACCTCCTCCTGGTCGAACGGGCGCTCGCTCCGGTTCGCGGCCGTCAGGACGCCGATGACGCGGCTGCCCAGCCGCATCGGCACGCCGAGGATGGCGACCAGACCCTCCTCGGCGACCGCCTCGTCGATGAAGCCGCGATGCTGGAACTGCTCGTCGCCCAGGTAGTGGGCGCTGTTGTAGGGCATGGCGGTCTGCGCGACGAGGCCGACGAGCCCGGTGCCCATCGGGAGCCGAAGCCGCCGGAACGCGGCCGAGACCGACCCGTCGGTCACCCGCATGTAGGTGTCGCCGCGCTCGTCGTCGTTCAGCGTCAGGTAGGCGATGTCGGCGTTCAGCAGCCGGCGGGCGCGCCGGGTGATCGCCTCCAGCACGGCGTCGAGGTCGCGCAGCCCGGCCAGGTCGCCGGCGGTGTCGAACAGCGCCGCGAGCTCCGCCTCCCGGCGGGCGTGCCGCCGCATGATCGTCCGGACCCGGAGCGCCGCCAGCTTGGCCGCCTCCAGCTCCTCCAGGACCGACGGCGGCGCGCCGTCCGCCCGCGCCTGGACGAGAGGACCCTCGAACTCGACGGGGGAGGCCTCTCGGGCCAGCAGTTCGAGGAAGACGCCGCAGGTCATACGGCCCATTCTCAATGGGCCGTCCAGCCGCCGTCGAGTGCGAGGGACGCGCCGGTCACCATCGACGCCGGCGGCGAGCACAGGTAGGCGACCAGTTCGGCCACCTCGTCCGGCTCGATCAGGCGCTTCATGGCCGCGTGATCGAGCATGACCCGCTCGACGACCTCGCTTTCGGGTATGTCGTGCGCGCGCGCCTGGTCGGCTATCTGGCTCTCCACCAGCGGGGTCCGGACGTAGGCCGGGTTGACGCAGTTGGACGTCACGCCGTGCGCAGCACCCTCCAGCGCGATCACCTTGGACAGCCCCTCAAGCCCGTGCTTGGCCGTCACGTAGGCCGACTTGTAGGGCGATGCCCGCAACCCGTGCACGGACGAGATGTTGACGATGCGTCCCCAGCCCCGCTCGTACATGCCGGGCAGCGCGTCCCGCACCAGCCGGAACGGCGCCTCCACCATCAGCCGGAGGATCCGCGCGAACATCTCCGGCGGGAACTCGTGGACGGGCGCCACATGCTGGATGCCCGCGTTGTTGACCAGGATGTCGACGCCCGACGCCAGCCCGCCGATCGCGTCCACATCCGTGAGGTCGGCGAGGATCGGGACGCCGCCGAACTCGGCCGCCGTCCGCTCCGCCGCCGCCCCGTCCATGTCGGCGACCACCACCTCGGCGCCCGCCGCGGCCAGCCGCCGCGCGCAGGCGCGGCCGATGCCGCCCGCGCCGCCGGTGACCAGGGCGCGCCGGCCCGTCAGATCCAGCGTCCCCGAAGTCCCCGCGGCCGGCCGCGGGCTCACGCTCGTCATGCGCAGAACCTACGGAGCACGACCGTCCCCTCCCATGTGGCCCGCGCACACAATCCACGACCGGACGGTATGGAGGCCGCGCATCCACATCGACCTGTATCGGCCGAAGATCGATGGGGCTAGCGTTGGGCTCGCACGGTCCCGCCCACCGCGAGGGGTATCGATGACCGACATCACGCACCGCTTCGTCCAGTCGGAGAGCGGCCTGCGCATGCACGTCGCCGAGGCGGGCGAGGGACCGCTCGTCCTGCTCCTGCACGGTTTCCCCGAATGCTGGTACTCCTGGCGGCACCAGCTGATCGCGCTCGCCGAGGCCGGCTTCCACGCCGTCGCCCCCGACCAGCGCGGCTATGCCCGCACGGGCGGCCCCGCCGAGGTCGACCAGTACACGATCCTGCATCTGGCCGGGGACGCGGTCGGGCTCATCGACGTGCTCGGTGCGGACCGGGCGGTCGTGGTCGGCCACGACTGGGGCGCGCCCGTCGCGTGGGCCGTCGCGCAGATGCGCTCGGACAAGGTGCGCGGCGTGATCGGGATGTCGGTCCCGCACCGTCCGCGTTCCAGCAGGCCCCCGGTCGAGTCCATGCGCCGCCTGTTCGGCGACGGTTTCTATATGGTGCGCTTCCAGGAGCCGGACGCCCCGGAGGCCGAACTCGACCGCGACCGAGCCGCCACATTCCGCCGGACGTTCTACGGCGTGTCGGGCGACGGCCCCTCCTCGACGATGGTCGCCCCCGAGAACGGCGGCTTCCTCGACACGCTTCCCGAGCCGGAGAAACTGCCCGGCTGGCTCACCGACGCAGACATCGCGACATACGTCGCGGAGTACGCCGAAAGCGGCTTCACCGGTCCCATCAACTGGTACCGCAACCTGGACCGCAACTGGGAGCTCACCGCCGCCTGGCACCGCGCCCCGATCGGCCCGCCCGCGCTCTACCTCGCCGGTGACCGCGACGTCGTCGCCGTCGGCGCCCGCGCCGCGATCGACTCCATGGCCGACTTCGTGCCGAACCTCCGCGACACCGTCTGGCTGTCCGGATGCGGCCACTGGACGCAGCAGGAACGCCCCGCCGAGGTCAACGAGGCGATGCTCGCCTTCCTCCACGCCCTCTAGGGAGCGAGGGCTCGTCACACCGAGGGATGCCTCTGAGGGACGGCAATATCGTTTCCCAGACCTCAGCTGAACGGACACACGGGAGCGCCCCCATGGACGCGCTGCGCGACGGCGATCCCCGTCAGGTCGGCCCGTACCGGTTGGAGGGGCGGCTGGGTGCCGGGGGGATGGGCGAGGTGTTCCTCGGTGTGTCGGCGGGTGGTCGGCGTGTTGCGGTGAAGGTGGTCCGTGGTGAGCATTTGAGCCGTCCGGAGTTTCGGGTGCGGTTCGCGCGTGAAGTGGCGGCGGCGCGCAGGGTGGGTGGTTTCTATACCGCGCAGGTGGTGGACGCTGATCCGGAGGCGGACGTGCCGTGGATGGCGACCGCCTATGTCGCGGGTCCGTCGTTGCGTGAGGCCGCGCCGCTGCCGCTTGCTGAAGTGGGTCGGCTCGGTGCGGCGCTGGCCGAGGGCTTGGCGGCGATTCATGCGAGTGGGTTGGTGCATCGTGATCTCAAGCCCGGCAACGTCATCATGTCGCCGGACGGCCCGCGCATCATCGACTTCGGCATCGCCCGAGCCGTCGGCGCGGGATCGCTCACCGCCGACGGCGCGGTCCTCGGGACGTATGCCTACATGGCGCCCGAGCAGGTGCTGGGCGAGCCGTCCGGGCCGCCCGCCGACGTGTTCGCGCTGGGCTGCGTCCTGGTCTTCGCCGCGAGGGGGCGCAGCCCGTTCGACGCCGCGACGATTCCGGCCATCGTGCACCGCGTCCTCAACGAGCCGCCCGGCCTGGACGGGCTGGCGGGACCGCTGCGTCCGCTCGTGACGGCCTGCCTGGCCAAGGACCCGGCCGCCCGGCCGGGCACAAATCAGATCCTCGCCCACCTCGCCGACCCGGGCAGCGCGCCGGTGGCCGCCGCACGCCCGGCGGGCGAGTACGCCGCACGCCCGGCGGGCGAGGCCGCCGACCGCACGGTGGAGCGAGGCACGACGCCGTTCACCCGCGTCGTGGGCGCCGTCCGGCCCGCTGCCGGGACCCCGCGCCGGACGGTGCTCGCCGGCGCGGCGGCGGCGGCCGCCCTGGGGGTGCCCGCGTTCCTGCTCACCCGGACCGGCGGGTCGCCTCGGGCGGCGCCGTCAGCAACGTCCGGCGACGCGATGCTGCCGCCCGCCATGACGCTCGCCAAGGACGGGCAGCCGGTGGGGAAGGTGGCGTTCAGCCCGGACGGCCGGATCCTGGTCTGCGGCGGGATGCGGGGGGAGACCGTCTACCTTTGGGACCCCGCCGCAGGCCATGTCATTCATGAGTTACGTGCTCCCGCCGGTGTGGCCGCGATGGCGTTCAGCCCGGACGGAAAGCTGCTGGCCACCGGCCACGCGAACGCCACCGTCCGCCTGTGGGATGTCGAGTCGGCGGACACGCGTCCGCCCCGCCGACTGCGGACGCTGTCCGGCGGCGAGGGGGGCGCTGTCGACGCCCTCGCGTTCAGTCCGGATGGCCGGATCCTCGCCGGGCCGAACCGGCTCTGGGACACCGCGACCGGAGGCGTCCTGGGCGACCTCTCCGGTGCCGAGGGTGTGAACTCCGTGGTGTTCAGCCGGGACGGCCGCCGGGTCATGGCCGGGATCGACGGCTTTCAGGGCCGCGCGGAGCCGGGCTCCGTCCGAGTCTGGGACGCCCGCACCCGCAACCCGATCGCCCACGTCGCCGACCAGGGAAAGAAGACGAGTTCGCTGGCCCTCACCCCGGATGGCCGGACCCTGGTCACGGCAGGGGGCGGTGCCGCGATCCGGCTGTGGGACGCATCCCGGGTCCGCATCACCGGCGTCCTCGACTCCGGCCGCACCGGGGACGTCACCGAGGTGGCCGTCAGCGCGGACGGCGCGGTGCTGGCCGCTGCCGGCACCGACCTCACGGTCCGACTGTGGGACCTGGCGACCCGCCGGGTGACCGCCACCCTGGCCGGGACCGGCGGACCGATCCGGGGACTCGCGCTCGCCCCGGACGGCCGGACGGTGGCGTCCGGCAGCCAACGCCGCGGACAGGCCGCAGCGAACCTGTGGAGGCTGCGCTGATGGACGCGCTGCGCGACGGCGATCCCCGTCAGGTCGGCCCGTACCGGTTGGAGGGGCGGCTGGGTGCCGGGGGGATGGGCGAGGTGTTCCTCGGTGTGTCGGCGGGTGGTCGGCGTGTTGCGGTGAAGGTGGTCCGTGGTGAGCATTTGAGCCGTCCGGAGTTTCGGGTGCGGTTCGCGCGTGAAGTGGCGGCGGCGCGCAGGGTGGGTGGTTTCTATACCGCGCAGGTGGTGGACGCTGATCCGGAGGCGGACGTGCCGTGGATGGCGACCGCCTATGTCGCGGGTCCGTCGTTGCGTGAGGCCGCGCCGCTGCCGCTTGCTGAAGTGGGTCGGCTCGGTGCGGCGCTGGCCGAGGGCTTGGCGGCGATTCATGCGAGTGGGTTGGTGCATCGTGATCTCAAGCCCGGCAACGTCATCATGTCGCCGGACGGCCCGCGCATCATCGACTTCGGCATCGCCCGCGCTGCCGACGCCACCGCGCTGACGTCCACCGGCGCGGTCGTCGGCACGTACGCGTTCATGTCGCCCGAGCAGGTCCGCGCGGACACGGCGGGCCCGGCGTCGGACGTGTTCTCCCTCGGCTGCGTCCTCGCCTTCGCCGCTACCGGGCGGGGGCCGTTCGACGCCGACAATGTGCCAGGGATCGTCCATCGGATCGTCAGCGCCCCGCCGGACTTGACCGGGGTGCCCGCCAACCTGCGGCCCGCGATCGCGGCGTGCCTGGCCAAGGAACCGGAGCGGCGGCCATCGCCCGCCGAGGCGGCCCGGCTACTGGCGGCGCCGCCCGTCCGGGCGGGGCGCCGCACCGTCCTGGCCGGTGGAGCGGCGGCGGGTGCCGCGGCCGTCCTCGGCGTGCCCGCGCTGCTGTGGCGGTGGTCGGGAGAAGACGCCGCGCCGCTGCGGAACCCCCGGCCGGTCGTCCTTGCCGGCGGACCGGTCGCGACGTTCCGGCTGGCGTTCACCCCTGACTCTGCGACCCTGGTCTGCGCGGGGACCGAGCAGATCTGGCGGTGGACGGTCGCGACCGGCCGGGGAACCGCGCACGAGCTGGGCGACGAGGGCGCCGACCAGCTCACGGCGCTCAGCGGGGACGGCCGGGTGCTGGCGAACTTGCGGGGGAAGGGGCCGATCCAGCTCTGGGACGCGGTCACGGGTGCCCGCCTCCGGACGGTCATGCCCGAGGGCAGGACGTTCACCAAGGCGCTGAGCAGGGACGGCCGGACGCTTGCCACCGTCGGAGCCAACGGCATCGAACTCTGGGAGACCGCGACCGGACGCCGCACCGGCGTGTTCTCCCCGCGGAGCAACGGCACTCTGCAACTGACGTTCGACGCGACCGGTGACCGGATCGCCGCCGTCGGCAGCCGCGGCGACATCCAGATCCACGACCTGCGGGCGCACCGGGACATCGCGAACGCCGTGGCCGTGCCCGTCGACGTGTTGTTCACGTTCGCCCCGGACGGCCGGACCGCCGCGTCCGACGTCGTGGACCCGACGGGCCGCGACCAGTGGACGGTCCGCATCCTGGACCTGCGAGCCGGTAAGCGGTACCGGGACCTGCGAGGACACGAGGGAAGCGTGCAGGCGCTGGCGTTCAGCCCCGACGGCCGGGTCCTGGCCAGCGCGTCCCAGGACGGGACGATCCGGCTGTGGAACCTGCGTAACGGCGATCAGTTCGCGACCCTGGACTGGGAGAAGTCGGACGGCACGACCCTTGTGTTCAGCCCGGACGGCCACCTGCTCGCCGCCGGAGCGGGCAGCTTCAACGGAAAGGTGCGCCTCTGGCGCTTCACATAGCCCGGAAACGTCGGAGCCGACGCGTATAGCCCGGAAATGTCGGAGCCGGCGCGTACGGTCGCCGCGTGAACCGCACCGACCGTTTGTACGCCTTGGTGGAGGAGTTGCGGGCCTGCGCGCCGCGCCGCCTCGCCGCGCGCGAACTGGCCGCGCGGTTCGAGGTGAGCGTCCGGACGATCGAGCGCGACATCAGCGCGCTCCAGCAGGCCGGCGTGCCGATCTTCGCGGACGTCGGCCGGGGAGGCGGCTACACCCTCGACAAGAGCCGGACGCTGCCGCCACTGAACTTCACGCCCGCCGAGGCCGTCGCCGTGGCGATAACCCTGTCCCGCGCGGGCGGTTCGCCGTACTCCCGGTCCGCTCGCACCGCCCTGCACAAGATCGTCGCCGCGATGTCGGCGGACGACGGTGCCTCGGCCCGCGAACTTGCCGCCCGCATCCGCTTCCTGGCTCCTGCGGGGAACGACGACCCGGCGTCCGTGCCGGCCGTGCTGGAGGAGGCCGTCCTGGCTCGCCGGGTGGTCCGCCTCACCTACGTCGACCGATCGGGCGCCGAGACCGAGCGCGACATCGAGCCGGTCACGTTCACCGCGTCCGGTAAGGGCTGGTACCTGACCGCCTGGTGCCGGATGCGGGGCGGCTGCCGCGTGTTCCGCACCGACCGCGTCCGCCGCGCCGCCCTGCTGGAGGAGACCGCCCCCGACCGCGGCGCCGAGGCCATGCACGACGACATCCCCGCCGACTACGTCGTCCGCCCTTTGGAATTCGTCTGAAGCCCCGACACAGCGCTGCCGTGCCCCTTCCGTTGCCGGCGCATGCTGATCAGCTTTAGCTCGTCCAGGAGGCCGGTCTCGGGATCGCGGGTCTAAGTAGATTGCGGGCCTCGGTGGATAACGGGCATTACGGTGTTCGAAATATCGGAAATATCTGGCGGTGTTCGAGATCTCGAGTGGTGTTCGAGAACCTGAGCGGTGTTCGAGATCTCGGGGCAGGGTGTTCCTGTATGGCACTATTCCTGTTCGCGTAATTGTGGTGGGGGCGGCGCTGCGTACGGGGCCGCCCCTCCAAAGTCAAGGGCGCTTCGCGTCGCTTCGCGATCGGACTCCGTCCCACCCTTGACTTCGGAGCCTCTACGGCCCCTGAGTGCAGCTTTCGTCGGGCAGGCTCCGCCTGCCCTCTGCCCGACGCGCCGCCCCCACCCGTCAAAGAGCGCCACGCGCCAAGAGCCCCACGCGCCAGGCAGAGGGCGGCCGCCAGCGCATTTCAAAATGCCCGATTCGATCACTGCCAACCGCTTCCTTGTATTTTGTGCAATTGGTGGTGAGCTTGAAATTGGCAGCCTTGATCTTCTTTGTGGGAGCGTGAACCGGTGTTCGATCGGGTAAAATTCGAGTATGAGTTCAGTCGCGGTCGACCTGGACGCGGCGTCCACCTTGGAATTGGTGAACGCCGCCTCCGCGATTGCCGCCGAACTCGCCCGCCGTACCGCGCCAGAATCGGCACCGGCCTGCATCCAACTCGCCGAGACCCTCGCCGCCACCGGTGACATGCAAGAAGCCGCCCTCAGCGGACTCATCGGCGTCGTCGACGCCGGCCGGGAAGTGCAGCGGTGGGGGTACCCTTCCACGCGGGCGTGGCTGCGGTCCCGGCTCGGGATGCGCGAAGCCCGCGCCAAAGAACGGCTGACGCTGGCGCGGCAGCGGCACCGCCTCACAGATGTGTCGAGCCGCTGGGCCGCCGGCCAGCTGTCCACGGGCTACGCCGCCACCATCGCCGACGCCGTCACCCCTCTGGACGAGCACGACTGCGCTGCCGCCGAAGACATCCTGCTGGACATGGTCGGCCAAGGCTTCTCCGCCGGAAAGGTCGCCTCCTTCGGCCGCCGCATCCGCGACGTGATCGCTGAACGGGACGGGCGTGAGCAGGCCCCTGACACCGACACGCGGCGCGGCTATGAGCGGTCCTGGATCGACTCGACGCGTTCGCTGGACGGTGGCCGCTACATCAAGGGCTGGCTGAACGCCGAAGACGCCGCCATCTGGGACGGCACCCTCGCGCCACTTGCCAAACCCGCCGGGACCGACGACCACCGCGACCTGCCCGAGCGGACGGCGGCGGCCCTGACCTCGGTGCTGTCGGGCGGCCACAAGGCCACCAAGGTCACCGTCATCTGCGACCTGGACACCCTGACCGGCGGCACCGCTGCGGCGCGGCTGACCGACGGGACGCCGATGCCGGCCGAGCAGGCCCGCCGCATCGCCCTGGCCGCCGGAGTCTCACCCCTGCTCCTGGGACGCGGGAACCAGCCGCTCTACCTCGGCCACCGCGTCCGGTTCGCCACTGCCGCGCAACGCCAGGTCCTGGAAAGCCTGTACCCGACCTGCGCCGTCCACGAGTGCGAGGTGCCCGGGACGCTGTGCGAGGTTGATCATGTCCACGGCTGGGTCCTCGGCCGCAGCCCCACCGACATCGACCGACTCGCCCTGTGTTGTGGATGGCACAACCGCTGGAAACATGCCAACCCGACAAAGATCCACATCACCACCGGCCCTGACGGACGCCATACCTACCGGATCGCGGCACCACCCGGCGCGGTCCCCGTCCGCCCACCACCCCGGCTCCAAGCCGCCTAGTCTGCGGCAGATCCACACCGCTCCGACCGAGGCCGCCACTCAGGCCCGGTTCAGCGAGTTCGATGCTCAAAGCGAGGTCTGCCGACTCGTTGGGCCTGCCCGCTCGACAACGTTCCGGGACGGCGCAGCTCCAACCCGGCCAGACCGATCCCTCGGAGCAGCGCCCGTACCCGCGCCACGGCATCCCGGCGGCCGACTCCTTGCAACATCAGGGGCAGCGCGGTGTTCTCCTCCGCCGCCAGTTCGGGCAGCAATCCGGGGAACTGGAAGACGAAGCCGAAGCCCGACCGTCGCAACTCGGCGCGTCAGGAGTCCGAAAGCTGACGGGAGCCTCACGGAAGGTCACATCGCCGTCGTCGGGCTTCGCGATGCCCGACAAGCAGTACAGAAGGGTCGACCTACCAGAGCCGCTCGGTCCCATGGCGGCGACCGACTCGCCTTCCTCCACCTGGGGCGAGGCTTGGTGCGGACGGCCGTGGGTCCGTAGTACTTCACGAGGCCCGTCCCCGCGAGCGCGGTCCGGCCGGGCGAAGGGGGCTGGCCCCCGGCTCATGACGCGGTGGCCCGCAGCGCATCTTCGATCTTGCGCAGCATTTCCGCTTCGGCCGGCGTCGGGCCGCCCGCGTTGGCGTTCGCGGCGGACTCGGCGATCATCCGCACCGTGCGGCGGAAGTTGTCGCTCTCGCCGTCCTGGACGCGGTCGAGTGTCCGCACCGATCTGGTGAGTGCGGGCAGGACCGTCTTGGCGATCTCGGCCACGCTGCCCTTGAACGGCAGCCTCGGGGGCTTTTCGGCCAGGACCTCGCCGGTGAGTCCGGTCGCGGTGGACATCGCCTTCGCCGCGGCGATCCCGGCCCTGGGTGCGGTGAGAGCGCCGGGCACGCTGGAGGCCATCAGCGTGACGACGCCGTGCGCCGCCACCTGGATCGTGTACCTGTCTTCGGGGCTGAGTCGGCTGGACATCGTTTCTCCTTCGTGTGGGACCTGGAAAGCCCGGGGAAGCGGGCGGTCAGTCGGCCGCGTTTGGAGCGCTGGCAGTCGGCCTGACGTGGGGAAGCAGAAGGCCCGCGAGAGTGGCGAGCAGGCCGAGGGCGACCACGATCCATGCGGCGGCGCCGAAGGCGTCGCCCAGGTCTCCGCTGGAGGACACCGAGTCGAAGAACACCGTCCCGACGATCGCGATGCCGAGTGCTCCACCGACCTGTTGGAACGTCGAGAGCGTGCCGGAGGCGGACCCGGCGTCATCGGTGGGGACCGCGGCCAGGACGACATCGGTCAGCGGGACCAGGACCAGGCCCAGCCCGGCGCCGGCGACCGCCATCGGCACGATGAGCCCGGCCACTGTCGGGCCGGAGCCGCTGGCGACGACCTCGATCGACCACCCGGCGCCGATCGCCTGCAACAGTGCGCCGATGCCGACCAGCGTCTTGCCGGCCTTGGCGACCAGAGCGGCGGCGGCTCCGCTGGTGATCGCGGCCGCGATGCTGAACGGGAGTACCACGAGCCCGGCCTGCCAGGCGGAGAAGCCGAAGCCCGACTGCACGGTGATGCTCAGGACGAACAAGAAGCCGATCACGCTGGCCTGGAAGGAGAGCTGGACGGCCAGCCCGGCGCTGAACCCGCGGTCGGTGAACAGGCGGAGCGGCAGCAGGAGGGCGCGCCCGCCGCGGGCGCGGCCGCGTTCATGGAGAACGAATGCGGCGAGCAGGACGGGTGCGAGCACGAACAGGACCGCCGTCCACCAGGGCCATCCCGCCTGGCGGCCCTCGATGAGGGGATAGACCAAGGCCACCACGCCCCCGGCGGCGAGCACCGTCCCGAGGAAGTCCAGGGAGAGCGGATGATCGGCCTTCGTCTGCGGGACGAGAGTGAAGGCGCCGATCAGCACGAGGGCGCCGACCGGGACGTTGACCAGGAAGATCGTCCGCCACCCGAGGTCGAACACGTCACCGGACACGAACGCGCCGCCCAGCAGAGGCCCGGCGACCGCCGCCAGGCCGGTGACCGCTCCCGCGATCCCGTACACGCCCGCCCGCTCCTTGGGCGGGTAGAGGGCCTGCACGGTGCCGAGCACCTGCGGCACCATCGCTCCGGCGAACAGGCCCTGCGCGAGCCGCACCACGACCAGCTCGGTGCCCGAAGAGGAAAGCCCGGCCCACAACGACGCCACCGTGAACCCGGCGGTGCCGATGATGAACACGGTGCGCCGGCCGAACATGTCGCCCAGGCGGCCTCCCGCGATCAGCATGGCGGCGAAGGTCAGCACGTAGCCCGACACGACCCACTCCAACTGGGCCGCGGTGGTGTGCAGCGAGTGCTCCATCGACGGAAGCGCGACGTTGACGATGGTGTTGTCCATCAGGTCCATGAACGACGCCAGCAGCAGTACCACCACTGCCGCTGTCCGACCGCGTCCCGCGCTGCCCATCGAGCCACCTCCACCTACAATCGGAACGCGACTTTCCCGCGATGGGTTAGTCGCGTGCTGCAACTATCCCATGATGGGACGATATTGCCAAGGGGGCCCGATGGCGAACGCACATGGCGATCGCATCCAGCGCGCGTTCCAGGTGGCCTTGGTGAACGCGGTGCTGGGCAACGACCGCATCGCCAGGGAGTCCGGGCTGATGGTCACCGACACCCAGGCTTTGCACCTGCTCGTGCTGCGCGACGACATCCGTAACGCCAAGCAACTGAGCGACGCCACCGGCATCTCCACCAGCACCGTCAGCCGTGTGATCGACCGCCTGGAGCGAGCCGGATACCTGCACCGCGTCCCGGACCCCGACGACCGGCGCAGCGCGCGGCTCGAACTCGATATGACCAAGGTCCAGCCGCTGGTCGACCGGTACGCCGAGTACGTCAGCCACCTGGAAAAGGTCAACGCCGGCTACACCGACGACCAGCTCGACCTCATCGCCGGTTACCTGGAAAAGACCAACGGCCTGTTCTGAGCAGGCGCATTGAGCGGGGGCGCGTTCCGCTGCAGGAGGACGCCGCAGCCTTCGCGTGGTCACGAGTGTCGGGGAGCTGTAAACCATGCGCGGAGGGCACTCTGCAATGCCTCCCAGTCGACAACCAAGATCAGCCGCTAAGTGACCCGCCCGCTGGGCGATGAGGGCGGCGAAGCTCCGTCGGGTGAGGTTGAGGTGTCCGGCGGTGGAGTTCTTGCTATCGCAGAAGCCGATATGTCCGCTGAGGTCGGCGACCACGACGCAGTTGCTTTCGTGGCGGCCGCTGTGGGTGCTCTTCCACGAATGGGGTGGGGACTCAAAGTTGTGATGTCAGGCGGGTGAGGAGGTGGCGAAGTGTTGACGGGTGTGGGTCAGGTGGGGGGGGCGGTGGGATTGTAGCTGTCGCGGACGCCGATGTGTCCGTTGAGATCGGCGACTTCGACGCAGTTGCTTTCGTGGCCGCCGCTGTGGGTGCTCTTGCGCTAGTGAGGTGAAGGGGTCATGGCTGTGTTGTGAGGTGGTTGAGGATGGCGGCGAAGTCCTGTCGTGTGAGGCTGAGGTGGCCAGCGGTGGGGTTCTTGCTGTCGCGGATGCCAACATGCCCGTTGAGGTCGGCCACCTCGATGCATTCGTTCTCCACGGCGCCACTGTGGGTGCTCTTACGCCAACGGGCTTGGAGCTGTTCCGGGGTGTTCATGATTGCGACGCTACCCCGTCGATGAGTTGCAGCGAAGCGCTTCTGGTCAGGGTCGCAGATAGCAGCAGGTCAAAGGTCTTCTCATGCGCTGCGACTTCGTTCTCGTCCTCTACGAAGACGCTCCTGGTGAGTTGCTCGCTTACGGACACCGTAAGCCTTCCAGGAGGGCGCAGGGAGAGAAGATGGTATTGAGTGATGAGAACCAGGTACTCACTTGCCGCCCTAGGGAGCACTCGCAGCTCCACATTATCGAGCCGGGCGGCTTCGGCAAGTCTCCGGATCTGCGCGCGCATGATCGCACGGTCACCGCCGACCTGGTTGTGAAGGACGGCCTCCGCGATGATCGGCACGTAACGCGGTGGCTCGGACTTGCTGAGTACCTGTTGGCGGGATAGTCGGAAGTCGGCCAACGCCCTGACATAGGGCGAGTTCTTGGCTGGCCCGACGGCGATGAGCTTGGTGGTGTAGTCGGGAATCTGGAGAAGTCCCGGGACGATGCTGGGCTGGAACGTGCGGATCAGGGCGGCGTCCTCTTCTAGGCTCGCCAGGTCTAAGGCAGCGGCGGAGATGCGGCCTTCCCAGGCGCGTTCCCACTTCCCGCGGGTGTGAGTGGCGAGGTGGAGGAGGGATTCGCGGAGGGGGCCGTCCTCGATGCCGTAGAAGTCGAGGAGGTCGCCGAGTTCGTCGGGGGAGATGACCTGGAGGCCGTTCTCGACCATGCTCATCCAGCCTTGGGAGCGGCCGAAGCGGCGGGCGACGGTGGCGACGGTCAGGTTGTGGTGGTCGCGGGCTTTGCGGAGCGCCGAGCCGATCCGGCGCTGGCGAACGGTGGGGGCGTTCCCGGAGGGCATCTCTCCAGGGTGTCACCGAATGTGGTCGCTCGCGCACGGAACGGTGCCGGGCTGAACGTTCAATCGGGAAACGTTCAGGGTGCGGGACGCGAAGGCATCGGGCGGCGAATGTGGCGGGCGACTCCGAATGGAAAGGGGGCGCACGATGGGAGCGTCCGAGACGAGAAGGACGCCGGTCGCCCGGCGCGGTGTGCCGTTGGTGGCGTGGTGGTGAGCGGCGGGCTGGTCGTGCTCGGCACGCTCACGCTTCCGGGTGTCCGGAGGTCGGTGGGGTACGCGCGGCAGTTCCTGCGGGACCTGCTGCCTCCGGGACATCTCGCGCTGGACGACCTGGTGACGGTCGGGAGCGAGACCGTCTCCAACGCCCTCGCACATACGGCCTCGGGCGAGGGCGGCCGGGTGACGGTCAGCCTGCTGGGTGGCGGGGACGTCTACCGTCTGGAGGTCGCCGACGACGGCGCGGGCGGCGGGCGTCCGCACGTTAAGGCGGAGACCGGTGCCGAGAGCGGGCGCGGGCTCCGCATCGTGGAAGCCCTGACGGAGAGTTGGGGATTCCGGACGGACGGGGACCGCACCATCGTGTGGGCTCGGTTCCGTTCGCCGTGCGGAATCTTGCTGGAAAACACCGACAGGGGGCTGTCGGAATGCTCCAAGACGCTGGTGCCCGCAGCGTTCGAAGGAGGAGATCGATGAGTGTTCCCGCGTTCAACACGGTCACGTGGTTCCAGGTCGGCACCGACGCGCCGGAGGAGGCCCGCCGCTTCTACGGCGACATGTTCGGCTGGCAGTTCGAGGACGACCCGGACGCCGACGGCTACGACCTGGTCAACTACCCGGGCGCCGACATGCCGAGCGGCGGCATCTCGCACGAGCGGGACGCCTCCGGCAACCACGCGATGTTCTTCGTCCTGGTCGAGGACGTCGAGGCGACCTGCGAGCAGACGGTGAAGCACGGCGGCAAGGTCGCCATGCCCGCCCTGACCACGGACGCCGGACTCGTGTTCGCCTACCTCCAGGACCCGTCCGGCAACGCCTTCGGCGTCTTCACTCCCGCGGCTTCCTGACCGCGAAGGGCCCCGAGGCGAACCTCGGGGCCCTCCTGTGTCCCGGTCATCGCGGCCTACACCTCCGCAATCACCGGGCGACCTACCCCCGCGGCTTGAAACTCAGCCCCCGGTTACGGGCAGGCACGCGTAGCGAGCCCTGGCGAGCGGAGCGGGCATGCCCGGCGCGCCGCGTCCCCGCAGTGGCGGGAGCGCCAGCGACCGGAGCGAGGAGACCCGTGCCGCGCAGCCGGGGGGTTCGGGGGGTCGCTCCCCCGATAGATCACGCGTCTCCGCCGGTGTTGCTCTCGGCGCTGCCGATTCCGCCTGCGAAGACGTCGCTGACCTCGGCGTTCAGGCGGTAGCGCGCGATCGCCTGGGACAGGGTCTCCGGCTTGACCTCGCCGTGCCGGGCCAGGCGCGTGAGCACCGCGAGGACGATCGACGCGGCGTCCACGTGGAAGAACCGGCGGGCGGCGGCGCGGGTGTCGGAGAAGCCGAACCCGTCGGTGCCGAGCGAGGTGAAGTCCGCGTGCACCCACGGGGCGATCTGGTCGGGTACGGCGCGGGTGAAGTCCGATACCGCGACGATCGGCCCGGCGACGTCGTCGAGCGTCCGGGTGACGTAGGGGACGCGCTGCTCGGCGTCCGGGTTGAGCATGTTCCACTCGTCGCACGCGCGGGCCTCGCGGGCCAGCTCGTTCCACGAGGTCGCCGACCATACGTCCGCGGCGACGCCCCAGTCCTCGGCGAGGAGGCGCTGCGCTTCCAGCGCCCACCGTCCGCCGACGCCGGACGCGAGGATCTGCGCGCGCGGTGTCTCGCCGTTGCCGGACGCCGCCTGCGGCGCTTCCCGGTACCGGTACAGGCCCTTGAGGAGCCCGTTGACGTCGAGGTCTTCCGGTTCGGCGGGCTGCTGGTACGGCTCGTTGTAGACGGTGAGGTAGTAGAAGACGTCCTCGCCGTTCGGGTGCTCGTCGGACGTGCCGTACATGCGGCGCAGCGCGTCCTGGACGATGCGGCCCAGCTCGAATCCCCAGGTCGGGTCGTAGTGGACGCAGGCGGGGTTCGACGCCGCGAGCAGCGGGGAGTGGCCGTCGGCGTGCTGCAGGCCCTCGCCGGTGAGGGTGGTGCGGCCGGCGGTGGCGCCGAGCAGGAACCCGCGGCCCATCTGGTCGCCGAGCGCCCACATCTGGTCGCCGGTCCGCTGGAACCCGAACATCGAGTAGAAGATGTACACGGGGATCATGTGCTCGCCGTGCGTGGCGTACGCGGTGCCCGCCGCGATGGTGGACGCCATCGAGCCGGCCTCGCTGATGCCCTCGTGCAGCATCTGGCCGCTTTCGGACTCCTTGTACGAGAGCAGCAGCTTGCGGTCGACCGCCTCGTAGGTCTGCCCGTGCGGGGAGTAGATCTTGGACGTGGGGAAGAGCGAGTCCATGCCGAACGTGCGGTACTCGTCCGGCGCGATCGGCACGAACCGGGCGCCGATGTTCTCGTCCTTGATCAGGTCCTTGAGGAGCCGGACGAACGCCATGGTGGTGGCGACGTTCTGCTTCCCGGAGCCCCGCTTCATCTCGCTGTAGACGGCGTCGCCGGGCAGTTTGAGCGGCTTGGCCCGCACGATCCGCCTCGGCAGGAACCCGCCGAGCGCGGCGCGGCGCTCGCGCATGTACTGGATCTCGTCGGAGTCCTCGCCCGGGTGGTAGTAGGGCGGCAGCGGCTGCTCCAGCGCCGAGTCGGGGATGTCCAGGTAGAGCCGGTCCCGGAACTCCTTCAGCTCGGCCTTGGTGAGCTTCTTCATCTGGTGGGTGGCGTTGCGGGCCTCGAAGTCGGAGCCGAGCGTCCAGCCCTTGATGGTGTGGGCGAGGATCACGGTCGGCTGACCGACGTGCTCGCGGGCCGCCTTGAACGCCGCGTACACCTTGCGGTAGTCGTGCCCGCCACGCGACAGCTTGCGCAGCTCGTCGTCCGAGAGATGCTGGACGATCTTGCGCAGCCGCGGGTCGGCGCCGAAGAACTTCTCCCGGATGTACTCGCCCGATTCGACGCTGAACGTCTGGAACTGCCCGTCGGGGGTGGTGTTCATCTGGTTGACGAGCACGCCGTCGACGTCCTGCGCGAGGAGCGGGTCCCAGTCGCGGCCCCAGATGACCTTGATGACGTTCCAGCCGGCGCCGCGGAAGAACGACTCCAGCTCCTGGATGATCTTTCCGTTGCCGCGCACCGGGCCGTCCAGTTGCTGGAGGTTGCAGTTGACGACGAAGGTGAGGTTGTCGAGCTCCTCGCGTGCGGCGAGGCCGATCGCGCCGAGCGACTCCGGCTCGGCCATCTCGCCGTCGCCGAGGAACGCCCACACGTGCGAGCGGGACGTGTCCTTGATCTTGCGGTTGTACAGGTACCGGTTGAACCGGGCCTGGTACACCGAGTCGATCGCGGTCAGGCCCATGGACACCGTGGGGAACTCCCAGAAGTCCGGCATGAGCCGCGGGTGCGGGTAGGACGACAGGCCGCCGCCCGGGTGCGAGTGCTCCTGCCGGAACCCGTCGAGCCTGCCCTCGGGGAGCCGGCCCTCCAGGAAGGCGCGGGCGTAGATGCCGGGCGCCGCGTGCCCCTGGATGAACACCTGGTCGCCGGACTCGCCGTGCTCCTTGCCGCGGAAGAAGTGGTTGAAGCCGACCTCGTACAGCGACGCCGCGGAGGCGTAGGTGGCGATGTGCCCGCCGACGCCGAGTTCGGGGCGGTTGGCCCGCGACACCATGATCGCGGCGTTCCAGCGGATGTAGGCGCGGATGCGCCGTTCCACGTGCTCGTCGCCGGGGAACCAGGGTTCGTGCTCCGGCGGGATGGTGTTGATGAAGTCGGTGCTGCGCAGGCCGGGCACCCCGACCTGCAGCTCGCGGGCCCTCTCCAGGAGCCGGAGCATCACGTACCGCGCCCTGCCGCGGCCCTCGGTCTTGATGACGGTGTCCAGCGACTCCAGCCATTCCCGGGTTTCGTCCGGGTTGATGTCCGGTAGCTGGCTCGGCAGGCCGTCGCTGATGATCGAAAAGCGTTGACGTCCGGAAGCCACGGGGTCCCCTCTGTCCTTACCGTCTTTGCTGGTGAGACCCGTGGCCGCCGCGCGGGAGGCCACCGGTCCCGGCAGACTGTCGGTCGCTCGTCTGGTGATCCCATCGTCGCCGTTTATGACGCGTAACGCATCTCTACCAGCCGGTAACCATTGTCCCCGGTCAGCCGGGGTGCCGACCCCGGGACAAGGCGTTTTTCCGGACCCGCGGGGATTGCCCCCGGAGGGGTGCGGGGAACGTAAGGGGTGGGGAGCAGACTGCGACATGCCCGGCACGGTCCGTCCCGGTGGCGGACGAACGAGCTTGGGAGACCGGACCCGCGGGGATTGCCCCCGGAGGGGTGCGGGGAACGTAAGGGGTGGGGAGCAGACTGCGACATGCCCGGCACGGTCCGTCCCGGTGGCGGACGAACGAGCTTGGGAGAAATGATGAACGGACGAATCGGGGACCGGCTGCACGTCCACGGCAACATCGTCGGGCAGCCGGACCGGACGGGTGAGATCATCGAGGTACGGGGCGAGGACGGCGGCCCGCCGTACCTGGTCAGGTTCGACGACGGCCACGAGACCCTCGTCTACCCGGGGCCGGACGCGGTCATCGAGTCCCGGCAGCACATCTCGCACTAGCCGGGATCGGCCGGGGGCCGCGCGACCGGGACCGGCCGGTGGGTTCGGCCGGTGAGATCCGTGCGGACGCGGACGCGTCCGGTGCCGCGGATCGGGTAGACACGGGATCATGGAGAGCACCGTGGTCCGGGTGGCCACCGGTACGAGCGACGCCGTGCACGACATCACGGCCGAGTGCGAGCGTTTCGCCGCGTCGGCGGGCGGCGACGGGCTGCTGCACGTCTTCGTCCCGCACGCCACCGCCGGCGTGGCGATCCTCGAACTCGGGTCCGGCAGCGACGACGACCTGCTGGCCGCGCTGCGGGACCTGCTGCCGGCCGACGGCCGCTGGCGGCACGCGCACGGATCCCGGGGGCACGGGCGGTCGCACGTGATGCCCGCCCTCGTCCCGCCGTTCGCGACCCTGCCGGTCGTGGGCGGACGGCTCGCCCTCGGGACGTGGCAGTCGGTGGCCCTCGTCGACCTCAACGTGGACAACCCCGACCGGCAGGTCAGGTTGTCCTTCATCAAGGGATGAAGGTCACACTGCGTGGAGGTCCGGTGACGCGGATCTCCGTGATCGGGCCAATGAGGGCGCCAAAAAGGCCGGAAGACACTTGCGCTGGAGGCCCTCACTTGTGTGGACTGTCCCGCAAACACCGCACAGGTGCGGGCGGGCCACCCGTCCCGGGGGGCTGGGAACGACAGTGCACGGCACCGTGCGGACTGACGACAATGGGAGGACTTTCGTGAGCGCGACCGCGGGTCAGGCGCAGTCTGAGCGCAGCCTGGCCGAACGGCTCGGCCTGAAGGCGGGCCAGGTGGTGCAGGAGATCGGCTTCGATGACGACGTCGACGAGGAGCTTCGTCGCTCTGTCGAAGAACTCACGGGGAACGAGCTGGTCGACGAGGACTACGATGACGTGGTCGACATCGTGCTGCTGTGGTGGCGCGAGGAGGACGGCGACCTGTTCGAGGGACTGACCGACGCCATGATCCCGCTCACCGGCGGCGGCAACATCTGGCTGCTGACGCCCAAGGCGGGCCGGGACGGGCACGTGGAGCCCAGCGACATCGGCGAGGCCGCGCAAACGGCCGGACTCTCGCAGACCAGCAGCATCAGCGCCGCCAAGGAGTGGTCAGGCACGCGGCTGGTCGCGCCCAAGGTCCGCAAGTAGCCGGGGACGGTAAGGGACTTGGACGTCAACGCGGGCGGCGTCGGTGTGGGCGACGAGGCGCCGGACTTCGAGCTGAGGGACCAGCACGGCACCCCGGTGCGGCTGTCGGATTTCCGCGGGAAGAGGAACGTCCTCCTCGTGTTCTATCCGCTGGCGTTCAGCGGGGTGTGCTCGGGGGAGCTGTCCCGGCTCAGGGACGACTTCCGCGGCGAGGGCGAGGGCGGCGCGCAGGTGCTCGCCGTCTCGGTCGACTCGATGTTCGCGCTGCGGGCCTGGTCCGACCAGGAGGCCTTCTGGTTCCCGCTGCTGTCGGACTTCTGGCCGCACGGCGGGACGGCGCAGCGCTACGGCGTTTTCGACGGGGCGAAGGGGCTGGCGCTGCGCGGCACCTTCGTCATCGACACCGAGGGCGTGGTCCGGTGGAAGGTCGTGAACGCGATCCCGGACGCACGTGACATCGACGAGTACCGCGAGGCGCTCGCCGGGCTCTGAGCGAACGGACCGGTTCCGGCCCGCCCGAGACGGCTGGCCGGAACCGGTCCCCGCACCTCTGGAGGTGTGATGCCCTGCTTCCGCTGCGGGGCGCGGCAGACCGACCCCGCGCGCGGCGCGAGCCCGTGGCGGCGCGGGGTCCGGGCGGACCACCAGGTTCTGATCTGCCCCGGCTGCCAGGCCGCCCACGACTGGGCAGGCGACCTGGACCGCTGCTCGGCCTGCGGCTCGGCGGCCCTGGTGTGCCGGCTCGGCGAGGTCGAGTGCCGCGACTGCGGGCACACCCGCGACGCGGTCCGGGACGATCTCGGCGGCGCCGACCTGGTGCACTCCGGCGCCGAGCATCCGTCCGCGGGCGCCGAACGTCCGTCCACGACTGCGGAGCGGCCGTCCGACGGGGGCCTGTCGGAGGAGGTGGCGGCGGCGCTGTCGCGCGTCCTGAAACGCGGCCCGGCCGGCTGAGGGGCGGGCCGCCCGCGAGCCGCCTGCGGGCGGGTGGCCGGGTCCGGCCGGGGGCCGTCGCGTACCGTGGCCGAAATTCCCGCATTTCCGGCTTGACGTGGGGATTTGTCCGCTGTCACGCTGCGCAGATGCCGATCGTGCTGATGCGCCTGGTCAACCGGATCGCCGGGCGTTCCTGGCGGGCGCCCGCGCTGGTGCTCGCCGCGGCCTTCCTGACGGGCTGGCTGCTGATCGCGGTGTTCGAGGAGCCGGGCGCGAAGATCAAGAACCCGCTCGACTACCTCTGGTACTTCGTCGTCAGCGGCACCACCACCGGATACGGGGATCTGTCCCCGGCGACGGCGGGCGGCCGGATCGGCGGCGTGATCATCATCGTGGCCGGGCTCACCGCGGGGCTCGTGATGTTCGCCGAGCTCACGCTCTGGATGGGGAAGGGCAGGACGATGAAGGCCAACGGCCGGGCGCACTTGCACAAGCGGGGCCATGTGGTGGTCGTCGGCTACGAGCGCGAGGCGCTGCGGGCCATCATCGGCCAGTTGCGCGCCGACCCCGCGTTCGTGAAGACGCCCGTCGTCGCGCTCTTCTGGCCGGAGGAACTGGCGGGGGAGAACCCCGACCCGGATCTGTACGACGTGATCGCCAACGACGACACCGCCTACGAGCGGGCGTGCCTGGAGAAGGCCCGGACCGTCCTCATTGCGGCGCGTTCCGACGACGAGACCGTCCGAGTCATGCTCGGCGTGTCGGCCTACCTGCGGCGGAACGGGGAGCCGCCCGTCCACCTGCTGGCCGGGCTGCGCGACGGCGGCCGCCGCGCCGAGATCACCGAGGCGCTGGAGCTGGTCAGCGCGGACATCGAGCCGGTCGACATCGACGACCCGGCGGTGGTGGCGGTCGCGATCCGCAACCCGGGCGTCGCCGGGATCTACCACAACCTCGCCAGCACGCTCGACAGCGACGGCACCCTCTACCGCGTGGACGTCCCCGAGGACGCCGGCGAATGGCCCCGCGTCGATGTGGCGATCTTCCTGCTGCGCCGGGGCAGCACGCTGCTCGCGGTCGGCGAGTCGCACCGGCCGAACGCCCGGTTCCGGCTCACCTCCGTCCCGGACGAGACGATCCGGGGCGGCCAGTCGCTCGCGGTGGTCGCTCCGGACCGCCCGGTGATCCCCTGGCGGGAACTCTGAGGAGTTGCCGGGAGGGCGCCCGAGCGCCCGCTTGGGCGCCCTCCCGGCGGCCGCTTGCGCGCGGCCCGAGGCACAGGTCCGAAGCCTCGGGGCCTCCCCGCGCGCCCGCGGAGCCTTATGCGTGCCGGTGCGCGGGGGGCGACCCCCGCGTCCCCGGCTCCGCGCCGCTCATGCGGCCTGGCGGTGGTCGGCGTCGAGCAGGTGGTAGAGCAGCAGGAGCTGGGTGATCGCGAGGGGATCGCTGGTCCCGGCGTCGCCGAGGCGGCCGAGCGCGTCCGGGGCGGGGACGGCGGCGCCGGCGCGCGGGCCGAGCCGTTCCCAGATGGCCTTCTTGACGACCTGTGACTCCTCGGGCGAGACGTATCCGTGGACGTGCAGGGCGTCGACGGGACGGCCGTCGGTGTCGCGGCGCAGCCGCAGGTGCATGGCGGTCTCGGTGTCGCCCGCGCCGCCGGGAAGGACGTCCGCCAGTTCGGGGTGGTCGATCGTCGGGCGGAGCAGCAGCTCGGCCGACAGCGGGGTCCCGGGCGGGTCGAGGCGCCCGGCGACGGGGGCGAACCGGACGACGATGTCGGCGTGCTTGCGCTGCGGGCGGATGTAGGCGGCGCTCTCCGGTTCGCGGCGCGCCAGCTCCGCCCTGACTTGCTCGGGGCTGTAGCCGCGCTTGTCGCAGTCGCGGCGGACCTTCCAGGAGTGGCGCAGCGGCTCGGGCGGGTCGAGGTAGACGGTGATGTCGAAGCAGGCCCGCGCCATCCGGGTGTGCAGCGGCAGCAGGCCCTCGACGATCACGAAGTCGCGGGGCTCGACCAGTTCCGGCCGGACGAGTTCGCCGGTCGCGTGGTCGTAGACGGGTTTGAGGATCGGCTCTCCCATCGACAGCAGCTGGAGATGCTGTTCCATGATGTCGACATGGTTGCAGTCGGGGTGCAGGGCCGTGAACGGCTTGCCGGCCCGCTCGGCGCGATCGTAGCGGTGGTAGTCGTCCACGCAGACCGCGGTCATCCGGTCGGCCCCCAGACACCGCACAAGCCCCCCGGTCAGCGTGGTCTTGCCCGCGGCGCTGTCCCCCGCGATGGCGAGCATGACGGGGCGGCGGCCGGCCCCGCGCGCCCGGAGCATATGCACGATCCGATGGGGCACCTTGCTCCTCCGTCCTGCGGAATTCCATTTTCGCTGAGAAGAGTACGGCGGTACGCGGCGGGGGTCGTCCCCCAATCAGGGGAGAGCGGGGGTGAAACGCCGGAGGGAGCCTCCGCGCCGCGCTACTGAGGAGTAGCTTCCGGTTGTTATCGTGCCGGAATGAGCGTCCCCGTACGCGTCGTCCTGGTCGACGACCACGAGATGATCCTCGCCGGGCTGCAGGCGATGCTGGCCGGATTCGCCGGGCGGGTGCGCGTCGTCGGCCAGGCGGGGACGGGGGACGAGGCGACCCGGCTGGTGACCGCCCTGCGGCCGGACGTCGTTCTGCTGGACGTGCGGCTCGGCCCGGAGAGCGGCCTCGACCTGTGCCGGCTGATCACCGGGCGGGTCCCGGAGTCGCGGGTGGTGTTCCTGTCGGTCTACGACGACGAGCAGTACGTCTTCGAGGCGCTGCGGGCCGGGGCCGGCGGCTACCTCCTCAAGCGGGTGGACGGCCCCGAGCTCGTCCGGCGGCTGGAGGAGGTCGCGCGGGGCGAGACGGTCGTCGACCCGACCCTCGCCGGGCGGATGGCCGTCACCGCGGCCCGGCTGACCCGCGGCGAGTTCTGGCCGGGCGCCGACCGCGGCCTCACCCAGCGCGAGAGCGAGGTGCTGTCGCTGCTGGTCGGCGGCCTGTCGAACAAGGCGATCGCGGCACGGCTCGTGCTGAGCGAGGAGACCGTGAAGAGCCACCTGCGCGCCCTGTACCGCAAGCTGGAGGTGACCGACCGGTCGGCGGCAATCGCGGTCGCGCTGCGCGAGGGCCTGTTCCGGTGACGTCCCCGCTGGAGCTGCTCGCCGGCCGCGGGACCGACCTGCTGGTGCGCGTCGTCGCCGCGGCCTGCTCCGACCGCGAGCTGCCGCGGATGGCCGAGGAGCTGGCCGGCCTCGTCGTCCGGTCCGCGCGGGCACTGACGTTCTGCGACGTGTACGTCCTGGACGAGGAGGAGCGCGCCCTCGAATGGTCGGGGCCGCCCGTCCCGCTGGGGGAGGGCGACGCCGGGTGGGCCGCCGCGCACGGCCGGGCCCGCCCGCACCCGGACGGGCGCGGCGCCGCGATCCCCGTCCACGGCGACGCCGGCGTGGTCGCGGTCGTGGACGTCCGGTCGGCCGGGCCCACGCCGCCCGAGGACCTCGCGCTCGTCACCGCGCTCGCCGGGCTGTTCGCGCCGGTGCTGTCGTCGTGCCGCCGGCTGCGCACCGCGCGCGAGCGCGAGCACGCGGCCGAGCGGTTCGCCGAGCGGGCCGTCGAGGCGCAGGAGGCGGAGCGGTCCCGGCTGAGCCGGGAGATCCACGACGGCATCGCGCAGCGGCTCGCCAGCCTCGGCTTCCACCTGTCGGCCGCCGAGCGGGCGCTGCCCGAGCACCATCCGGAGGCGCTGGCGCAGATCATGATGGCGCGGCGGCTGTGCGAGCTGTCGGCGGCCGAGACCCGCGCGGCGATCGGGGGCCTGCGCCCGCCCGTCCTGGACGATCTCGGCCTGTCGGCGGCGCTCGCCACCCTCGCCCGGGAGGCCGGGGACGGCCCGGGGCCGTCCGGCGCGATCGACGTGACGGTGACTGTCGAGGGCGAGCTGGAGGACGAGCTGCCCGACCACGTGCAGACCGCGCTGTACCGGATCGCGCAGGAGGCGGTCGGCAACAGCCTGCGGCACGCGTCCGCGACCTGCGTCGACCTGCTGCTGGAGCACTCCCTCGACCGCGTCCGGCTGCGGGTCGCCGACGACGGGAGCGGGTTCTCCGTCCGGGACGTGCTCGCGCAGGGCCGCCGGCCCGACTGCTACGGGTTGCGCGGCATGCGGGAGCGCGCCGAACTGCTCGGCGGCCGGGTCGCGCTGAGGAGCAGGCCCGGCGCCGGGACGATCGTCGAGGCCGTCGTCCCGATCCCGGGGCGCCGCCGCGTCACTTCGAGTCGAGCACCCGGAAGGTGATCCCGGCCTCGACGAGCCGGTCGATCAGCGCGTTCCCCATCGCGACCGCGGTCGTGACCTGGCCGGACGTCGCGGGCAGGTCGTCGTGGGCGAGGCACAGCGCCGACTCGGCGAGCATCTTGGCCGTCTCGGAGTAACCGGGGTCGCCGCCCGCGACCTCGGTGACGACGCGCCTGCCGCCGCCCTCGCCGACGAACTTCACGCTGAACCAGTTGCGGGCGCGCCGCTCCGCCGACGGGCCCTCGCCGGGCGTGCGGAGCCGGAGCAGCAGGCTCCGGGTCGGCGGTAGCGCGGCCAGGGCGAGCAGGGCGCCCGAGCCCGCGGCCAGGCCGGCCGCGGCGGCGAGGCGCTTGACCGCGACGTAGTGGCCGTAGGAGAAGTCGGGGCCGTAGCGGTCGAGGGCCGCCGCCGACCGGGTGACGATCCGGGGGTCGATGGTGGGCAGCGGCAGCGCCCAGCCGTCCCCGACCCGGGCCTTCGGAGCGGGGCCGCGCGAGATGCGCACCCGGCGGCCGGCGGGGCCGCCCTCCAGCCGGCGGCGCTCGCGTTCGGCGCGCAGCATCCCGGCGGGGTCCCCGAAGATGCCGATGGCCGAGTGCAGGGTGCCGCCGGACGCGTCCCCGCGGATCCGCAGGAACCCTTCGACGTGCAGCGGGACGCCCTCGGGGAGCTGCTTGACGGTGAAGAAGGCGCCGAGGTCGTGCGGGATCGAGTCGAATCCGCAGGCGTGCACGATCCGCGCCCCGCTGCGCACCGCGTCCCGGTGGTACTTCACGTACATCCGGTCGACGAACGTTGGCTCGCCGGTGAGGTCGACGTAGTCCGTTCCGGCGCGCGCGCACGCCGCGACCAGGGGCTCGCCGTACTTGACGTAGGGGCCGACCGTGGTGATGACGACACGCGCCGATTCCGCAATGGCGTCGATGGAGGCGGCGTCGGTGGTGTCGGCGTGCAGGAGCGGCAGCCCGGCGCAGTCCGGGTTGATCTCCGTCAGGCGGTCGCGGACGGCCGCGAGTTTGGCCTGATTGCGCCCGGCGAGGGCCCAGCGCGTTCCCTGATCGGCGTGTTCTGCCAGGTACTCGGCGGTGAGGGCGCCGGTGAAACCGGTGGCGCCGAACAGGACGATGTCGTACGGGCGGTCGGCGTCGTACGGGCGGTCGGCGGTCATGAAGGCCCCTCTCACAGTTCCGAACCCGATTCTGTCCCCTGGACCGCCGGGGATGTTCGGCGGGACGCCGATGTGAGGCACCGCACTCCTCTAGGGTTGCCCGGATGACGGGGATGGTGGTGTCGTGACCGGGCTGGCCGTGGCGATGGACGTCGTCGCCGCGGGGTTCCTCGCGTTCTTCGTGAGGCTGGTGGCGTGCGGGAAGAGCGCGCGGAGCGACGAGGGCGGACGGTCCGCCGCGATGGCGCTGATCGGCGTCAGCCTGGGCCTGCTGTCGGTGTCGCTGTGGAGCCTGCCCTAGCGAACGGGCGCGGGTCAGGCGGGCCCGGCGGCGCGCGCGGGACGCGCGGGCAGCCAGCCGGGCGCGTCGAGCAGGTGCCGGACGAACAGCAGGGTCGTCGCGGTGGGCGCGGCCCCGGCGACCGCGTGCCAGGGCCGGTCGAGCGGCATCCCCGGCGCGTCGACGACCACGAGGCGCCGGGCGTCCAGCTCGGCGCCGACCGCGTCCCGTGACACCAGTGCCACCCCGAGCCCGGCCGCGGCGCCCGCGATGACCGCGCCGTTCGAGCCGAGCACGAGCCGGGGCGGCGCCACCTCGCGTTCGGCCAGGTACGCGTCCGCCGTCGCCCGCGTCCCCGAGCCCGGCTCCCGCATCACCCAGGGCGTGCCGGGCAGCGCGAAACCGCCGGCCACGCCGGGCGCGCCCACCACCACCAGCTCGTTCGGGCGCCGGGCCAGCACGGTCGCCGCGACCTCGGCGGGCGGCCGCCCGGCCAGCACCAGGTCGGCCTCGTGCGCGGCGAGGCTGCTCCACACCTGGCGGCGCGGCCCGACCTCCAGCGTCAGCTCCACCTCCGGCCAGCGGCCCCGGAACGAGGCGAGCAGCTCGGGCAGGACCTGGTCGGCGGCCGTCGTCACCGCCGCCAGCCGCAGCGGCCCGCGTCCCGGATCGGCCGCGCCGCGCGCCGCCGCGCGTCCCTCCTCCAGGAGCCCGAGCACCTGCCGCGCGTACCCGGCGTAGACGGTCCCGGCGGGCGTCAGCCGGACGCCCCGGCCCACCTTCTGGACGAGCGGCACCCCGAGGTCGCGGGTCAGCGCCGCGACCGCCGCCGAGACCGCCGACTCGGTCACGTACAGCCGCCGCGCGGCCGCCCGCACCGATCCGGTGTCGGCGAGAGCGGCGAACGTCCGCAGCCGCGCCTCGGTCACGTCCGGCCTCCTGATTCCGACGAAGTCGGCACGGGGATTCCCCGTGGGGGTGCTCATTCAACTGAATGCTCAAGTGTCACCGTAGAACACTTGATGGACGTCGCAAGTATCGGGAGGCGAAGCTTCGAGGCGTCACGGTTGCACGCGACCGGGGCGCGGTGCTCCGCTCCGAATCCCCTGGGACATGCCGTCCTCCACCGGGGCGGAGCGCCGCGCCCCCGTCGTCCAGGAAGGAGCGGCGATGAGCTCGGGCAGATGGTCGGCGGGCGTGATCCCCTACGCGGAGATGGGTTACTGGCGTCCGGACTACGAGCCGAAGGACAGCGACATCCTCGCCGCCTTCCGGATCACGCCGCAGCCCGGCGTCCCGCCGGAGGAAGCCGGAGCGGCCGTCGCCGGCGAGTCGTCCACCGCGACCTGGACGGTCGTCTGGACGGACCGGCTCACGTCCTACGAGAACTACCAGGGCAAGTGCTACAAGGTGGAGCCCGTCCCAGGGCAGGAGAACCAGTTCATCGCCTACATCGCCTACGACCTCGACCTCTTCGAGGAGGGGTCGATCGCGAACCTGACGTCGTCCATCATCGGGAACGTCTTCGGGTTCAAGGCGCTGAAGGCGCTCCGCCTGGAGGACATGCGGATCCCGACCCACTACGTGAAGACGTTCCAAGGGCCGGCGCACGGCATCGTCATGGAACGCGAGTACCTCGGCAAGTTCGGACGTCCGCTGCTGGGCGCGACGGTGAAACCCAAGCTCGGCCTGTCGGCGCGCAACTACGGACGCGTCGTCTACGAGGCCCTCCGTGGCGGCCTCGACTTCACCAAGGACGACGAGAACATCAACTCCCAGCCGTTCATGCGCTGGCGCGACCGTTTCCTCTACTGCATGGAGGGCGTCAACAAGGCACAGGCCGCCACGGGTGAGGTGAAGGGCCACTACCTCAACGTCACCGCCGCGACGATGGAGGACATGTACGAGCGCGCCGAGTTCGCCAAGGAACTGGGCAGCGTCATCGTGATGATCGACCTCACCGTCGGATACACGGCGATCCAGTCGATGGCCAAATGGGCGCGTAGGAACGGAGTCCTGCTGCACCTGCACCGTGCCGGGCACTCCACCTACACGCGGCAGAAGTCGCACGGCGTGAACTTCCGCGTCATCGCCAAGTGGATGCGGCTGGCCGGCGTCGACCACATCCACGCTGGGACGGTCGTCGGCAAGCTGGAAGGCGACCCGAACAGCGTTCGCGGCTACTACGACACCCTGCGCCTGGACAAGGTGGAGGCCGACCCGGTGAAGGGCCTGTACTTCGACCAGGACTGGGCGTCGATGCCCGGGACGATGCCCGTCGCGTCCGGAGGCATCCACGCCGGGCAGATGCACCAGCTCCTGCACTACCTGGGCGAGGACTCCATCCTCCAGTTCGGCGGCGGGACGATCGGCCACCCGATGGGCATCGCCGCCGGCGCCACCGCGAACCGCGTCGCGCTCGAGGCGATGATCAAGGCGCGGAACGAGGGCCGCGACTACCTCGCCGAAGGCTCCGACATCCTGCGCGCCGCCGCCAAGAACAGCCGCGAGCTGGACATCGCCCTGTCCACGTGGGGCGACATCACCTTCACCTACGAATCCACCGACACCCCCGACGTCGTCGAAACCCCGGTGAGCATCTGATGCGGATCACACAAGGCACCTTCTCCCACCTGGCCGACCTCACCGACGAGGAGATCGCGAAGCAGGTCGCGTACGCCCTCGACCAGGGCTGGCCCTGCTCGGTCGAGTTCACCGACGACCCGCACCCGCGCAACTCCTACTGGGAGATGTGGGGCCTGCCGATGTTCGACCTCGCCGACCCGGCCGGCGTCCTGTACGAGATCAACGAGTGCCGCAAGGCGTACCCGGGCCACTACATCCGGCTGAACGCCTACGACGCCCGCTACGGGCGGCAGACGACGGCGCTGCAGTTCATCGTCCAGCGTCCCGCCGAGGAGCCCGGCTTCCGGCTCGACCGCGAGGAGACGTCCGACCGGCGCATCCGCTACACGCTCCACCCGTACGCGCTCGACCGGCCCGAGGGCGACCGTTACGGGGCGGGACGTTGAGCGAACGCCCCGGCTTCGGGATGCGCCACAACGGCTCCCCGGTGGACTCCTCCCAAGCTCCCGCCACCGGGGAGCCCTTCCCTCCCGCGACCGGGGAGACGCTCCCCGCGGACGCGCGCGTCGACCTCGCCAAGGAACGCGCCGACTCCCAGGTCGACTCCGTCCTGGACGCCCTCGACGCCGAACTCGTCGGCCTCGCCCCGGTCAAGACCCGCATCCGGGAGATCGCCGCGCTGCTGCTCGTGGACCGCGTCCGCGCCCGGTTCGGGATCGACTCGGGACGTCCCAACCTGCACATGTGCTTCACCGGGAGCCCCGGGACGGGCAAGACGTCGGTGGCGGTGCGGCTCGCCGAGCTGCTGCACCGGCTCGGCTACGTCCGCCGCGGCCACCTCGTCTCCGTCACCCGCGACGACCTCGTCGGACAGTACGTCGGCCACACCGCGCCCAAGACCAAGGAGGTCCTGAAGCGGGCCATGGGCGGCGTGCTGTTCATCGACGAGGCGTACTACCTGTACCGGGCGGAGAACGAGCGCGACTACGGGCAGGAGGCCATCGAGATCCTCCTGCAGGTCATGGAGAACCGGCGCGACGACCTCGTCGTCGTCCTCGCCGGCTACAAGGACCGCATGGACTCCTTCTTCGCGTCCAACCCCGGCATGAGCTCCCGCATCGCCCACCACATCGACTTCCCCGACTACGAGCCGGACGAGCTGGAGGCCATCGGCCGCCTGATGACCGAACGCGAGGGCTACGTCCTCGCCCCCGAGACGGAGGCGGTCTTCCGCGACTACCTCGCCCGGCGCCGCGCGCGGCCCCGCTTCGCCAACGCCCGCTCCGTCCGGAACGCCATCGAACGCGCCCGCCTGCGCCACGCCAACCGGCTCCTCGCCGGCGGCGGCGAAGTGGACCGCGCAGACCTCACCACCCTCCACCCGCAGGACTTCCTGGCCAGCCGCGTCTTCGAATAGCCCGCGAAGCCGCGGACGCGGCGCCGGATCCGACCGCCTCGGATGTCCACGACCCCCACCGTTGCGATCATGTGCGAAGCCGGTTTCGAGCTTGCGAGAAACTGATCGCGCAGCGAGCCGCCGGGCCCGCCGGAGCGGCGCGGCGACCGCCGCACCGCCCGTCGCGGGAAGGCCCCGAGGGCCCGACCGCCGACGGCGACGCAATGAGTACTGTGGTTCCAAGACATGTAGAGGTGGGGGAGAAGTTGCTTAACCCTGAGGATCTGTACGAGCTTGACGCCGACCTGCCGGAGATGACGGGTCCGGTGCTGCTGCACAGCCTCGACGGCTTCGTGGACGCCGGATCCACCGGGCAGCTCGTGCGCGAGCACCTCCTGGAGTCCCTTGAGCACCGCGTGATCGCCCGCTTCGACGTCGACTCGCTGATCGACTACCGGGCCCGCCGGCCGCCGATGACGTTCGACCGCGACCACTGGGCCTCCTACGACGCGCCGGAGCTGGTCGTCCGGCTGCTGCGCGACGAGGCCGGCACCCCGTTCCTGATGCTGTCGGGGCCGGAGCCCGACCGGCTCTGGGAGGGGTTCACCTCGTCCGTCCTGCACCTGGTCGGCAAGCTCGGCGTCGGCGTCGTCGTCGGGTTCCACGGCATCCCGATGGGCGTCCCGCACACCCGTCCCGTCGGCACCACCGCGCACGCCACCCGGCCTGAGCTGATCACCAAGAACTCGTGGTTCGACAAGGTCCAGGTGCCCGGCAGCGCCGCCGGGCTGCTGGAGCTGCGGCTCGGCGAGGCCGGGCTCGACGCCGTCGGGTTCGCCGTGCACGTCCCGCACTACCTCGCCCAGTCCGCCTATCCGGCCGCCGCCGTCGCCGCGCTGGAGGCGATCGTCACCGCGACCGGTCTGGTGCTGCCCGTCGACCGGCTCCGCGACGCGGCCGCAGCCACCGACGCCGACATCGCCGAGCAGGTCGAGGGCAACGACGAGGTCGAGAAGGTCGTCCGGGCCCTGGAACAGCAGTACGACGCGTTCGCCGGAGCCGCCGAGCGCGACAACCTCCTCGCCGACTCGCAGGACATGCCCACCGCCGACGAGCTCGGCGCCCAGTTCGAACGGTTCCTCGCCGAGCAGGACGGCCCCGACTCCGCCGGGTAGACATATCCCGCCCGCCGCTGGGTAGGCGAGCGCCCGAGGGAGGGTTCGCTCATGGCCCAGAAGGTGAACGAGGTGATGACGCCGGTGCCGGTGGCGGTGTCCCCGGACGCGTCCCTGGTCGAGGTCGGCGACCTCATGCGGCAGCACGGGATCGGCGACGTCCTCGTCGTCCACGAGGGGCGGCTGCGCGGGCTGGTGACCGACCGCGACATCGTGATCCGCGCCGTGGCCGCGCACCGCGACATGTCCGGCACGACCGTCGCCGAGATCTGCAGCACCAACCTGATCACGGTCGCGCCGGGGGAGGACGCCGACGAGGCCGTGCGGCTGATGCGCGAGAACGCCGTCCGCCGGATCCCGGTCGTGGACGGCGACCGCCCGATCGGCATGGTGTCGATCGGTGACCTGGCCGTCCAGCGCGACGAGCGCTCGGCGCTCGCGGACATCAGCGCGGAACCGCCCAACGTATGATCACGCTGAGGCTCCCGGACGCCGAACTCGCCGGCGACCTGGTGATACCGGACGGAGCGACCAGCGTCGTCCTCTTCGCGCACGGCAGCGGCAGCTCCCGGCTGAGCCCCCGCAACCGGGCCGTGGCCCACGGCCTGAACGCCGCCGGCATCGGGACCCTCCTCATCGACCTGCTCACCCCGCACGAGGACGAGGTCGACCGCGTCACGGCCGCGCTCCGCTTCGACATCGAACTGCTGACCCTCCGCCTGATCGGCGCGGTCGACCGGCTGGCCGAGGGCCTCGAAGCCGCCCCGCACACCGCCGGCCTCCCCATCGGACTGTTCGGCGCCAGCACCGGCGCCGCCGCCGCCCTCGCCGCCGCCGCGGCCCGCCCCCGGGTCGGCGCGGTCGTCTCCCGCGGCGGACGCCCCGACCTCGCCGGCCCGTCCCTGCCGCGCGTCCAAGCCCCTGTGCTGCTGATCGTCGGCGGCCGCGATCCGGAGGTCCTCGAACTGAACGAGCAGGCGCACAAGAAGCTCGAACACTCCGAAATCCACGTCGTCTCCGGCGCGACGCACCTGTTCGAGGAGCCCGGTGCCCTCGAAGAGGTCACCACGCAGGCCGCTGACTGGTTCAATCGGCACCTGTGATGCACGATGTCATCGTGGTCGGAGCCGGCCCGGCGGGTTCCTCCGCCGCCTGCCACCTGGCCCGCGCCGGCCTGGACGTCCTCGTCCTGGAGAAGACGTCCTTCCCGCGCGAGAAGATCTGCGGCGACGGGCTGACGCCGCGCGCCGTCCGGGAACTCCAACGCCTGGACATCGACCTCACCGGCCCCGGCTGGTTCCGCACCGAGGGCGTCCGCCTCATCGGCGCGGGCCGCACCCTGGAACTCCCGTGGCCGTCCGGCCACGGCCTCACCCGGACCCGCACCGACCTCGACGAACTCCTCGCCCGCCAGGCCGTCTCCGCAGGCGCGGCACTCCTGGAGAACACCAAGGTCACCGCGCCCCTCCGCTCCCGCGGACGCGTCACCGGCGTGCGCACCACCACCGGAACCCACTCGGCCCGCCTGGTCATCGCCGCGGACGGCGCCTCGTCCCGCCTCTCGGTCGCCCTGGGTCTGCGCCCCCGCCGCGACCGTCCCATCGGCATCGCGGGCCGCCGCTACTACCGCAGCCCCCGCCACGACGACGCCTACCTCGAAATCTGGCTGGGCCTCGCCCCCGCCGGCTACGGCTGGATCTTCGGCATGGGCGACGGCACCTGCAACGTCGGCGTGGCCCTCCTGCGCACCGAACACCCCGACTACCACCGCATACTCGCCCGCTGGCTCACGTCCCTCCCCCCGGCCTGGAGCCTGTCGGACGACCACGCCGTGGGCCCCTTACGCGGCGCCGCGCTCCCCATGGGCTTCAGCCGCCGCCCGCACTACTTGCCCGGCCTCCTCCTCGCCGGCGACTCCGGCGGCATGGTCAACCCGTCCAGCGGCGAGGGCATCGCCTACTCCCTCGAAGCGGGCCGCATCGCCGCCGAGGTGATCACCACCGCCTTCCACGGCCCCTTCCCCGAACGGACCCTCCAGACCTACCCGGCCGCCGTCCGCCGCGCCAACGGCGCCCCCTTCACCCTCGGCCGCGCCTTCACCCGCGCCATCGACGACCCGCGCATCATGCGCCTGGCCACCCGGCAGGGCCTCTCCCACCCGACCCTGATGCGCTTCGCCCTCACCCTCTTCGGCGGCATGCCGCCCTCCCCCGTCCCGACCCCGTCCGACCGCCTGGCCGCCGCCCTGACCCGCCTCACCCCCAGGTCCTGACCCGCGCCGCGGAAACCGTTTCGCGATCGCCCCCGCGAACCGGGTACGCTTTCCCGGCAACACGGGCGCGTAGCTCAGGGGTAGAGCACTCGCCTTACAAGCGAGGAGTCGGCGGTTCGAAACCGTCCGCGCCCACCAGCGAAAAGACCCTGTTCCCGATCATGGGAACAGGGTCTTCGTGCCATTAGCGTGCCATTAGCCGACGAGCGCGAGCGTTCCGGCCGCCCCATCGTCGTCATCCGGGTTGGCGTTGTTGATCTTGTTGTTCATGGCCTGGGCGATCGCCCGGTTACCGCCCGCTGTCCGGTGCTGGTAGATCATCGCGGCCCGCATGCCGTCATGGCCCCTCCGCTCCATGAGGTCGCGAAGCGTCGCGCCGCCGCAGGCCCGGGGTGACCGAGTGGGGAGTGCCGCCGCCCGCAGGCCCGCCCGTGATTCGGGCGGCCGGTGATCAGCTTGTCCGTGTCCAACTCGACTTGGACTGGCCGGACGGTGACCGTCCCCGCAGTGAGGTCAAGGGTCGGCGGCGCTCAGGTCGCTGCGCGGCTCCGAGCCAGGCGGCCCCGAGCGTGCGTCGTGGGCGCCGATCACCGGACGGCCGCGCCGGGCCGCGCATCGCGACACCTCCCTCCATCCGCCGGCGAACGGCGGTCACGGGGTCGCGCCGCCGCCCACCTCGAAGGCCTTTGCCACCGTCTCCCGGACCTGGCGCCACAACTCCCCGTGACGTGAGGCGTCCAGACCCTCAGCTCGAAAGACCGCCTCTGTGAACGAGTCCACGTCTCCCGGTGGTGATGCGCAAAGCGCCGCCTGGTCTTCCGGGGGTAGGCAGAACCCGAGGCGAATGCAGAGGTCGCGAAGTAGGGAGCCCACATCCTCAGGGGCGAGCTTGGGAACGTCCATACCCACCATGCTCACCCACCTGCGTGGTCGGCCCAACCGGGTTGCCCCGGCGTTTGAGGGATGTTGCAAGTTGGCCTGGATAAGGTGCGGGGCGCCCCGCCGCCTCAGCCCTCAGTGGACTCCACCAGGCCCATGGCGAAGGTGAACGTCTCCACGAACTCTCGATACGCCGGATCTGTTTCATCCCCGCCTGGGAAGCTAGCCCGTAGACAACCCGCTGCTCGTCCGTCTCGGAGAGCTGGTTGAGGAGATAACCGGCGTACTCCTGCTGCTTGAGCGCCGTGTCGTCGTCCAAGATCGACTCATCGCAGGTCTCGAAGAACCACGTGTACGCGACGACTGCCTTGAGCAGTTGCGTGACCAGTTGAGGGGATTCGCTCATCCCCGCATTTCAACAGGCCCCGCCGACAGGGCCCATCTATCCGTCGGCAGCCTTCGTCGCTGATCGCGCATAGCGGCAGTGCGAAGAGGTAGAGAGCGGCGAGGATGAACGCACCCGCGACGGCTCCGGCAACGGCGGCCTTGGCGGCGAGCATGAGGCCATCGTGCCGTGCGGTGGGGAGTTCAGGGTCATCTACACGGGTTCGAGCACGAAGACAGGGATTATGCGGTCGGTCTTCTCCTGGTATTCGGCGTACGGGGGATACGCGGCGACGGCGCGCTTCCACCACTCGGCCCTCTCGTCCCCGGTGATCTCACGGGCCGTCATGTCCTGGCGTGTGGCGCCGTCCTGGAGTTCCACGTGCGGGTCGGACTTTAGGTTGAAGTACCAGACGGGGTGACGCGGGAAGCCGCCCTTCGAGGCCACCGCCGCGTATCGCCCCTCGTGCTCCACGCGCATCAGCGGGATCTTGCGGATCCTGCCGCTCTTCGCGCCGCGCGTCGTGAGAATGACGACGGGCAGGCCCGTGTCCCAGAGCGTCGTCCCCTGCGTGCCGCCCGAACTCTCGTACAGCTCGACTTGTTCGCGCACCCACTGCGCCGGACTCGGCTCGTACTCGCCATCAAGAGGCATCGCGGCCACCCTGTCGTCGCTTGCGGGTCCTCTTGTGCAGTTCAACACAAGCCTCGCGCGGAGGGGAGACCGTCGTTGCGGAACCTCCCACCCGGGTGAAGGCCATGTCACGCGTCTGGGCCGTAGAGGGCGGCGATGTTCTCGGAGGCGGGCCACCTGCTGTAGGTGGGTGACTGCGGCCAGCCCTGGGGCGAGTCCTGCCACTCTTCCTGCCGCCCGTACGGCAGCAGATCGATCAGCGGGAAGGTGTGGCTGAGCTGCTCGACGCCCCGGCCGTTGGTGTGCCAGGTGCGGTAGACGGTGTCGCCGTCGCGTAGGAAGACGTTGACCGCGAAGCCGCCGCCAGGCGGTGCGCCCACGTCGGTGCCGAACGGGCTGTTCGCGGTGGAGTACCAGGTCATCTTGTTCCCGACGCGTCGTTTGTACGCGAGGGCCTCTTCGATGGGGCCCTGGGTGACGATGACGAACGCGGCGTCGTAGGCCTCCAGGAACTCCAATCGCGTGAACTGCGACGTGAACCCGGTGCAGCCCGGGCACTGCCACGTCTCACCGGGAAACCACATGTGGTTGTAGACGATCAGCTGGGACCTGCCGTCGAAGATGTCGGCCAGCCTGACCGGTCCCTTCTCGCCCTCCAGCGTGTAGTCGGGCATCTCGACCATCGGCATGCGGCGACGCTGGGCGGCGATCGCGTCGAGTTCGCGGGTCGCGGCCTTCTCCCGGGCGCGCAGCTCGTCGAGACCGCGTTGCCAGGTCTCTGCGTCGACGACGGGCGGTAGTGCCTTGGCGGTCATGGCTCCTCCGAGGTTCACGGCTTGCGATCTCTACGTGTGGACCAGGCCCGTTCGCCGAACTCATCGCCGTCCGGCCGATCCCCGGAAGGCAGGAAGACCCCGTTCCCGGACGTGGGAAAGGGGTCTTCGTGCCGGCGTGGTCAGGTCAGCAGAGGCCGCGCGGATTCGAGGTGCGGCACTTGTTGTCGCGGAAGCGGTTGGTCTTGCTGCCGCTCTTGTCGACCAGGTCGAACGGCGCGTTGCGGCGGACGACGTTGTTTTTGATCAGGTTGTGCCGTGCCGGACGGGCGGAGCCGTGCTTGGGGGCCACGCCCGGGAAGAGGACGATGCCGCCGGAGTACGGCAGCCTGCCCCGGTTCTCCTTCACGATGTTCTTCTCGACGGTGTTGTGCTCCCCGCCGAAGAACAGGACCCCGGTGCCGCCGAGCGCCGGAACGTCGCCGTGCGCGGCGCAGCGCCGGTTGTTCTTGAAGATCTTGTTCTTCCAGACCTGGTTGTGGCCCTGCCCGCCCCTCTGGCCGTCGTCGACGAGGGCGACCCCGGCGCAGTTGCCGGTGATCTCGTTGTCGTGGACCTGGACGTGGTGGGCGTGCCGGACGAGGACGCCGAGGGTGTTGCCGGACGAGTGGTTCCAGGCGACCTCGGTTCCGCGCGCGTTGGCGGTGTCCCCGACGTACAGGCCGGCGTCCTCGTCGTTGTCGATGGTCCAGTTCCAGACGAACCGGCCGCGGGTGGAACGGAACTCCGTGATCCCGTACTCGCCGTTCTTCTTGGCGAGGACGGCCAGCACCGTCAGGCGGTCGGTGTACATGCCGTGGACGCCGCTGCCCTTGAACCCCTGCACGGTCAGGTTCCGGATCGTCACGCCCTCGACCGGGTGCTTCGCCCGCCCGATCACGCAGATTCCCATGCCGGGCGCCCCGGCCTTCGCGCAGTGGTCGTGCCGTCCCGGGCGGAGGATGGTCTTGTTGCCCTCGCCCCGGATGGTGAGGCGCTTGCGGACGAGGACGCCCCCCTTGTAGTGGCCCTCCTCGAGCCGGATGGTGTCGCCGGGCCTGGCGCGGTCGACGGCCGCCTGGATCGAGTGGCCGGGCCGGACGACGTGCGTATGCCCTTTCCGGTCGTCGGCCTGGCTCGCCGGTGCCACGGAGGCGAGCCCCGCCAGCACGACTCCCGTGCCGAGCGAGGCCGCAAAAATCCGCCTCATCCCTTTTCCCCCGTTCTGTTGCTGGGTCAGGATCCGTCACGGCACGCGCCGGGACGGTATTCCCTGATCATCTTGGAACGGGCGGCGTAATCCGGCGGTGCCAGCGGAGTAAACAATCGGGGGGTTTACGGCAACCGCAGTCCGGTCCCGTCCCCGGGAAACTCCGGGAACGGGACCGGACGGGGTGAGATCGTGCCGGGAGTGGTTATCGGCCCAGGCCGAGAAGTGCGTTCAGCTGGGCGATCAGGGCGGGCAGCGCGCCCAGGTCGCCGGTTCCGTTGAGGAGGCCGGCGATGGCGCACAGCAGGTTGCCGAGGAGGTTCCCCGGGCCGGAGATCGCGGTGATGTCCAGGACCACCCGGTCCAGGTGCACCGCCAGGCCGAGCAGGTTGAGGTCCAGCGGGCCGAGGGTGAGGTGCAGGATCGGGCAGGTGCCGGTGGGCAGGGCGATCGGGAGCGAGACGGGTGCGTCGGCCACGGTGCCGGTGGTGGCGCCGGACGCGTCACGCATCGTCCCGTTGAGCGTGCCGTTGAGCAGCAGTTGCCGCCCCTGCGAGGTGAAGGTGGTGGGCACGACCGTGCCGGTGAAGGTCGACCCGTCCGCCGCGGTCCCGGCGACCGGGACGCTGTCGAGCGGGGACGGGGCGGCCTGCTCGGCCGAGGCCGGAACGACGGTGAACGCGAGCGCGGTCAGTACCGCGACCAAGAGCGCAGATAGGCTGAAGAAAATCCTTTTCATGGACGCATTCCTCCTTTTCAGTATCACGTCCGATGCTGAGAGGGTTTCTGCCTTACCCGGGTCATTTGCCGGTACACGCTCATTTTTGCGGCGCGGGTGATCATTTATTTTCGTCCCTGGTCGCAGGGTGAAAGGGGTGCCGAGAATGGCCGGTTTGCGCCAATCTTTCGTTTCCGGTAAACGTCCTGGCCCGCTCGCGCGTCGTCCGTCCTGCCCGGCGGTCCGCCGGGGCGTCCGGGGCGGGCTTGTGTGACGAAGGTCTCGGCAGGTCAGGGTGGCGTGTTACATGGCGTTCACAAAGGGGCAACAGATGTGAAATGCCAGGTTGGCACGTTCTGTAGGGCCGAAACCCATGAGGCCAGGCGGACACGAAGGGACCGACGTTGAGCTACAAGGCCGAGTACATCTGGATCGACGGCACCGAGCCGACCGCGCGGCTGCGGTCGAAGACGCGGATCCTCGCCGACGGCGCCGAGCTGCCGGACTGGGGGTTCGACGGGTCCAGCACGAACCAGGCGCCCGGCGACCACTCGGACTGCGTGCTGAAGCCTGTCTTCTCCTGCCCCGACCCGATCCGGGGCGGGGACCACAAGCTGGTCCTGTGCGAGGTGTACCTCGTGGACGGGACGCCCCACGAGACCAACACGCGCGCCACGCTGCGCCCGGTCGCCGAGCGCTACGAGGCGCAGGACTCCTGGTACGGGATCGAGCAGGAGTACACGTTCTTCAAGGACGGCCGCCCGCTGGGCTTCCCCGAGCGCGGTTACCCGGCCCCGCAGGGCTTCTACTACTGCGGCGTCGGCGCCGACGAGGTGTTCGGACGCGAGATCGTCGAGCGCCACCTGGACGCGTGCCTCGACGCCGGGCTGAAGATCTCCGGCATCAACGCCGAGGTCATGCCCGGGCAGTGGGAGTTCCAGATCGGCCCGGCGGGCCCCGTCGAGGTCGGCGACCACATGTGGGTCGCGCGGTGGCTGCTGTACCGCATCGCCGAGGACTACGACGTGTCCGCGACCCTCGACCCCAAGCCGGTCGAGGGCGACTGGAACGGCGCCGGCGCGCACACCAACTTCTCGACCAAGGCCATGCGCGAGGGCTACGACGCGATCATCACGGCGTGCGAGGCGCTCGCCGAGAAGGCCCAGGAGCACGTGGCCGGGTACGGCGCCGACATCGAGCGGCGGCTGACCGGCATGCACGAGACGGCCCCGTGGAGCGAGTTCAGCTACGGCGTGTCGAACCGCGGCGCGTCCGTGCGGATCCCGTGGCAGGTCGAGGTGGAGAAGAAGGGCTACATCGAGGACCGCCGCCCGAACGCCAACGTCGACCCGTACGTGGTGTCCCGGCTGATCACCGGCACCTGCTGCGAGGCGCTGGAGAAGGCCGGCCAGGTCTGACCGGACCCATCGGTTCCGGCCGGGCCGCGCGGGCCTGACCGGACGAGACGACGATCCCCCGGGGAGCACGCTCTCCCCGGGGGATCGTCGTTTCGGTTCCGGAGGGACGTGACCAAACATCTGCAAATTGTCGAGCTTGGGCGAGTTCCCCCCATCGGGGTCGGGTAGCACAACATCGTTCGCACCCGGGGGAGGGAACATGCCCGACTCGCCATCCGGGCGGTACCCCGGCGGCCTGCCCGGCAGGCACGTCGGCCGCCCCGCTCCACGGCCCTGGGAACGGTCGTTCCGGTGTCCCTCCACGGCACGCCGGCGCCCGCTGGAGGCGCCGCCGAAGCGCTACGAGGACTTCGTCGCGCTGCACAAGGAGATCGAGGCTGCCTCCGGGCCGCCGCTGCGCCCGCTCTGGTGGACGGGAGTCTCCGCCTCGCTGGTCGGCGGCGGGCTCGCGTTCGCCGCGGTGATGGCGCTGCGCACGATGTTCGGCATCGAGGTGCCGGTGTTCGCGGGCGGGCACGCCGCCGCGACTCCGGCCGCGACCAGCTACGCGCTCTGTGCGATGGCGGCGACGATCCAGGCGACCGCGCTGATGCATCTGCTGCTCGCGACGGCGGCTCGTCCCGTCCGGGCGTTCGCGTGCATCGGCGCCATCGCCGTCGTCTTCCTGACGGTCCTGCCGCTGACGATCCGCGGACCGCTCGACGCGGCGCTCGCGACGTCCGGGATCAACCTGGTCGGCGGGACGTCCGTGGTCGTGCTGCTGTCGGCGGTGGTGGCGTCCTCCCGGGGGTTCCCGTGGGGGGACGGTCCGTTCAGGCGCGGTCGGCGCTGATCGTCGATGGGCCGTCGATGAACGAACGCTCGCGGCGTGGCGGTCGGCGGCCCGCACGGGGTCCGGGCCGCCTCCCGCCGCCACGGACCGTGACCGCCATTATGCGCCATGTCGCCGTCTCCGCGCGAGCCGCTCCCGAGGCCACCTCCGGCCCGCGCTGTCAAACCGAATTCACGCAGGCTTCACAGCGGGGAGAGTTCTCCGGGTCGGTGGCCGGTGTATTAATGGCCTGGACGGCGGATGCCGCCTTTGGCCGATGCGCTTCCGCCGGTGTCGTCGATTGCGGATGGACGATGACGAAATGATCCTTTCCCCGCGAGACCTGCGAGACGCGACGTCCAATGTCCTCCGGCTGGCCCTGTCGGGTCATGTCGCCGATCTGCGCCCGATGCCGGCGGAGACGATCGACGACGCGCCGGGACGGTCGGTGTGCCGCTACCGGCCGCCGGAGGGGGTGGTGCCGGCCGGGCCGCCGGTGCTGTTCGTCCCGCCGCCGGACGCGCCGGCGCGCTGCTACGACCTGCGGCGGGGATGCAGCCTCGCCGAGCACGTCGTCCGCGCCGGGCGCCTCAGCTACCTGCTCGATCACGGCCCGGCCCGGTACGGCGACCCTGACCTGGGCGTCCAGCGATGGGTCGGGGACGTGCTGCCGGGCGCGATCCGGGCGGTCAGCCGGGACGCGGGCGGCCAGCCCGTCCAGCTCGTCGGCTGGTGCCTCGGCGGGATCCTCGCGCTGCTCGCCGCCGCCGACGATCCCGGCCTGCCGATCGCGTCGGTCGCGGCCATCGCCGCGCCGGTGGACGCGGGCGCGGCGCGCCGCGCGTGGGCGCCGGTGAACCGGATCCCGCGCCCGGCCGGCATGGACAGATACCTCCTGCGTCCGTGCAAAATCCTGACCCATCTAGAGAATGCCGATTTCCTCGCGCAGATCGAGGCGATGGAGCATTTCCGGCACATGGCGATCGCCCATCCGGGGCACGCCGCCCGGCGGATTTACCGGTCCCTTTCGGGCGGTGGCGCGCTGCTGCGCGGCGGCGCGCTGATCGGCGGCCGCACCGTGGATCTCGGCCGCGTCCGCGTGCCCGTGCTCGCCGTCGCGGGCCGCGGCGACGTGTTCGCGCCGGTGCGCGCCGTACGGCCGCTGGTCGGCCTGCTCGGCGGGTCGCCGCAGGTCCGGTTCGAGGTCGCGTCCGGCGGCCACCTCGGCGTGCTGACCGGGCGCGAGGCCAGGGCGACCACGTGGCGGCACCTCGACCGTTGGCTCGACGAGGGCATCGTTCGGCACGGGATCCGCGCGCAGCGTGCCGCGGCCGCCACCGTCTGACCCGGGTCACCGCAGGTCTCCCGGACGCCAAGGGACGTTCGAATCTCCTTTGCGGTTGCGCCGTCGACACGCCCGCTGGTGTGTCGTCTCGGTAATCGGCGGGTCGCCGAACGTAGTGTTGCGCAACGTTGTTGCCGCACGGGACGTCGGGGGGCAGTGCATGACGGCGGACACGGGCGAGCACGGCACGGTCCGATGGGAGCCGGCTCCGGTGGAGATCATCGGGGTCGCGCCGTCCGGCCGTCCCGTGCCCCATCTCGCCGTGGCCGTCGCGCGCGCGGGCGGGACGGGTGTCCTCGACCTCGGCGCCGACCGGTCGCCGGCCCTCGCCGCGCTCGCGGACGTGCGCCGCTGGTGGACGGGCCCGTTCGGCGTCCGCGTCCAGCCCGGTTGCGGGGTCCGCCCGGCGGAGATCCCGTCCGCCGCCGGCACCGTCGTGGTGGCCGCACCCGCACTGCTGTCGGACGACTGGCTCGACATCGCCGGGTTCGCCCGCGGGCGCCGCCTGCTGATCGAGGTCGCGGACCCGGCGCGGGCCACCGCCGCCGTCCGGGTCGGGCTCGGCCTGACCGGCGAGGTGGGGATCATCGCCCGGGGGCGCGAAGCCGGCGGACATGCCGGTGATCTCACCACCTTCATGCTGCTCCAGCGTCTGCTGGCCGAGGCCGACGTTCCGGTGTACGCGGCCGGTGGCCTCGGCCCGCACACCGCCGCGGCGGCGGTCGCCGGGGGCGCGGCAGGGGTGGTCCTGGACGGGCAGCTCGCGCACGTCCGGGAGATGGAGACGAGCGGGCTCGACCCGGCGCGGCCCGGCCCGCCGGGTGCGCTGCTCGCGGGCCGGTACAAGACGGCCGGGGGAGTGGTCCAGGCCGTCCGCGAGGAGATCGTGTCGCACATCCGGGCCGCCGTCCTGGCCGAGCCGCTGGCGCCGCGCGCCGATCCGGCCGCCGTGCAGGGGCCGATGGCGCAGATCAGCGACGGGTCGGCGTTCGCGGGCGCGGTCGCGCAGGACGGCGGCCTGCCGTTCCTCGCGCTCGGCCTGCTGGACGGCGGGCGGGTGCGGGCGCTGCTGCGGGAGACCGCCGACCGGCTCGGCGACCGACCCTGGGGCGCGGGCATGCTCGGGACCGCGCCGCCGGAGCTCCGCGCGGAGCAGCTCGCCGCCGTCCGGGACGCCCGGCCCCCGTGCGCGATCATCGCCGGGGGGAGCCCGGCGGAGGCCGCGCCGCTCGATGCCGCCGGAACCCGCGCGTACCTGGACGTCCCGTGCCCCGAAACGCTCGGACGGTTCCTCGACGAGGGCGCGCGGAGGTTCGTCTTCGTGGGGAGCGAGTGCGGCGGCCGGATCGGGCCGCGGGCGAGTTTCCCGCTCTGGGACGCGCAGGTCGAACGGCTGATCGCGTTCTTCGACGGCGGCGACGGTGGCGACGGCGACGGCCGCGATGCGAGCGAGTTGTCGGTGATGTTCGCGGGCGGTGTGCACGACGAGCGGTCCGCCGCGATGGTCGCGGCGCTGGCCGGGCCGCTGGCCGCGCGCGGTGCCGACATCCGCGTCCTGATGGGCACGGCGTACCTGTTCACGTCCGAGGCCGTCGCGACGGGCGCGATCCTGCCCGGCTACCAGCGAGAGGCGCTCGCCTGCGACGGGACCGCGTTGCTGGAGACGGGCCCCGGCCAGGCGACCCGCTGCGCCCGCACCCCGTACGCCGGGACGTTCGAGGAGACCCGCCGCGAACTGGAGCAGGCCGGGACGCCGGAGGGGGAGGTGCGTCGCCGCCTGGAGAAGCTGAACCTGGGACGGCTGCGCCTCGCGAGCCGGGGCCTGCGCCTCGACGCACCGGTGGACGCCGCCCGGCAGCGCGCCGAGGGCCTGTACGCGATGGGCCAGGTGGCGGCGCTGCGCTCGGCCACGACCGGGGTCGCGGCCCTGCACGAGCAGGTCACCTCCGGAGCGACCGCCTTCCTCGCGGCGCGCGCCGCCGGACTGGGCGTCGGCACGCCGCGCGAGGCCGCCATGCCGCCGCGCCCGGCTACGCGCCCGGCCGACATCGCGATCATCGGAATGGACTGCGTCTTCCCGGGCGCCCGCGACGCCGACGCCTACTGGGCCGGTATCGTGGGCGGCGCCGATTCGATCGCCGAGGGCGGTTCCCTCCCCGACATCCCCTTCGGCGCGCACGCCTACGGGTTCTCGCCCGACGCGCTCGACGGCGCCGATCCGCTCCAGCTCCTCTCGCTGGAGATCGCCGCCCGTGCGCTGCGGGACGCCGGCTACGCCGACCGTCCCTTCGACCGGTCCCGGACCTCAATGATCTTCGCCTTGAGCGGCACCTGCCGCAGCGTCCACGGCGTCCTCGCGGGTGCCGTCGCCGATCGGCTCGGCCTCGGCGGCACCGCCTGCACGGTGGGCGCGACCTCGCTCGCAGCCCTCGACATCGCCTGCATGGACCTCGTCACGGGCTCCGGCACCATGGCGCTCTGCGGGGGCGCCGATCCGAGCGGCGGTGTCGCGTGCGTCGTCCTCAAGCGCCTCGCGGACGCCGAACGCGACGGCGACCGGATCTACGCGGTCGTCAAGTCGGTCGCGGGAGCCGGCGGCCGGCTAGCTCTGGAGCGTGCGCGGGAACGAGCCGGTCTCGCGCCGTCGTCCGACGGCCTGGTCGAGGCGGACGGGCGCGCCGGATGCGCGGCCGGTCTCGCCGGGCTCATCAAGACCGCTCATGCGCTGCATTCGGGTGTCCGAGCCTACGGCGGCGCACGCCCGTGGGCCGTCCCTCCCGGCGAGCGGTGCGCCGGGGTGAGCGAGCCCGGGGGAGGCGGCACGAACTTCCACGCCGTCCTGTCCGGCTATCCGGGCGCTCCCGAGCCGGTGTCGGGGCTCGCCGAGTGGCCCGCCGAGCTTTTCCTGATCAGGGCGGGCGACCGCGCTGCCGCCCGCGCCGCGATCGACCGGCTGTCGCGCCTGGTCGAGGCGGAGCCCCGGCTGCGCGACCTGGCCCGGACCGCCGCCTCCCTCGAAGGGCCGGTGCAGGTCGCGTTCGCGGCGTCGGGCCTGGACGACCTGCGTGCGAAGCTCGCGCTCGCCGCGCGGTTCCGTCCGGCGCCGGGGATCTTCGTCGCCGCGGGCGAGCCGGGCCAGGTCGCCTTCCTCTTCCCCGGTTCCGGAGAGCTCGCGGACGAGGAGGCACGGCCGGACGCGCTCGCCGATCTCTTCGTCGCCTTCCCCCGGCTCCAGCGCCTTCTCCGCCTCGCCGGCGGGCGGTACGCCGGTGTCGCCGGGCTGGCCGTCCACCGCCTGCTGACCGCCGTCGGCGTCCATCCGGACCTCGCCGCGGGCCACGGCCACGGGGAACTCGCCGCGCTCTGCGCCGCCGGCGTCATCGACGACACCGACATGATCGAGGTCGGCGCCGCGTGCGCCGGCGCGTCCCCGGCGCGGGCCGACCTGCTCGGCCGCGACCTCCGCTCGCCGGCGTTCCCGGTCTGGGCGAACACGACGGCCCGCCCGTACGAGACCGACCCGTCCGACCTGGCCGCGGCGCCGGCCGCGCCCGTCCGTCTCGCCGAGCAGATCGAGGCGATGTATGGCGCGGGCGCCCGTATCTTCGTGGAGACGGGCCCCGGACGCGTCCTGACCGAACTCGCTGGCGCGGTTCTCGGTGACCGGCCGCACACCGCCGTGAGTTGCGACGTGCCCGGAGAGAACGGCCTCGTCGCGCTGTTGGGGACGCTCGCCGAGCTGGCCGCCGCCGGCGTCGCGGTCGATCCGCTGCCGCTCTTCGCCGGACGCGGCGCCGATCCGCTCACCGGGCCTCCCAGCGAACCGGACATCCTGGTCAACGGCCACCGCGTCCGCGCAGCCGGCGGTGGTCGCCCGGACGTCCAGCCGGCCGAGGCCGCCGTGCTGGAGTACCTGCGCACGAGCCGGGAGATCATCGCGGCACAGCGCGAGGTCGTCCTCCGGCATCTCGCGGCACCCGACCGGCTGCCCGATCCGGTGGCGGACCGGGTGCCCGACCCGGTGGCCGTTCCGGCGGCCCGCCCGGTCCCGCCCGGGGAGCCGGCGCGTCCCAGCGTCCCGCCGCAGGCCCGGCCCAGCGCCCACGTGCGGACCGCGGCCCTTTCCGGAGGCCCCGCGTCGCCCATGTCCGGAGGCTCCGCGCCCCCGGCCGCGCCGGACGAACCGCAGGCGAGCCCCGTGCCGCGGATGCGTGGGGCCGACACGCAGGTGTGGCCGCGTCCCGAGGCCCGGATCACTCGAACGGTGATGCGGCGGGTGCCACGGGTCGTGGATCTCGATCCGCTGCCGACGCCGCCGGAGGCGGGGACGACCTTCACCGGACGGCGGTTCGTCCTCGTGGACGACGGATGCGGCATCGCGTCGGAACTGGGCGACCTGCTCGAACGCCACGGCGCGCGGGTACGGACACCGCCGGACGTCGATGGCCCCTGCGACGGGCTCGTCCACCTGGCGGCGCTCCGGCCGGGGGCGGCGGGCGTGCTGCCCCAGGCGTTCGCGGGGATCCGGCGGGCCCTGGACGGCGGGCTGCGCTGGCTCGTCCTCGCAGGCGGCTCCGGAGGGACGTTCGGAAGCCGGTTCCGCGGCGGAGCCGTCGGCGACCCTGCGCCGGGGGCGGGCCTGCGCGGCCTGGCCCGGACGGTCGCGAAGGAGTACCCCGAGGCGCTGGTGCGGGCGCTGGACATGGACACCGAGGACACCCCGCGGGCGATCGCCCGGCGGATCATGGCCGAGCTGACGGCCGCCGGCGCGCCGGTCGTGGTGGGGCACGAGGGCGGCCTGCGGCACGGGCTCGAGCTGCTGCCGGCCGAGCCGCCCGGCGGAGGCACCCTGGACCTCGGACGGGACGGGGTCGTCCTGCTCACCGGCGCCGAGCACCGGGTCACCGCGCGGGCGGCCCTGGAGCTGGTCCGGACGAGCGGCTGCCACATCGAGCTCATGGGCCGCGCACCGGAACCCGACCTCGGGGCACTGCGGGAGCATGCGGCGGGCGTCCGGTATCACGCCGGGGACGCGCGGGACCCGCAGACAGTCCGGAGCGTCGTCGAGAGCGCCTACCAGACCCACCGGCGCCTTGACGGCGTGATCCACGGCGCCGGGCTTGAAGAGCACCAATCCAGCCCCGAAGAGGCGTATCGCGCGAAGGTGGACGTCGCGTCCGCGCTCGCCCAGGCGGTCCGGCCGGACCTCGGGTTCTTTGCCGTCCTCTGTGGCCTCGCCGGTGTGGACGGCGAACGAGGCCGGGCCGGCGACGCGGCGGCGGACGACGCGTGCGGCACGCTCGCGCACGTGTGGCGCAGGCGGCTGAGGGGACGGGTGCTCGTCGCCGGCCTCGGCCCGTGGGCGGGCGGCGGCACGGAGCCGCCCGGAGACGGCGCCGCGCTGATCGACCCGAACGCCGGCGCGGCGGCGCTGCTGCGGGAGATCGCACACGGGGACGAGACGCACGTCGTACTGACCGGAGAGGTCTGATGAGCGACATCCGCGAGCCGATCGCGATCGTCGGCGCCGGGGCGGTGTTCCCCGGCGCGGGGTCGGCGGCCGAGCTGTGGCGCAACGTCCTCGCCGGGTTCGACGCGATCACCGAGGTGCCGCCCGGACGCTGGGACCCCGCGCTCTACTACGACCCCGACGCCTACGGGCGCGCCCCGGAGAGCGACCGGTTCTACTGCCGGCGCGGCGGGTTCGTCGACGAGCTGGCGACGTTCGACCCGGCGCGGTTCGGCATCCTGCCGGCGGCGGTGCCGGGCATGGAGCCCGACCAGCTCCTCGCGCTGCGCACCGCCGGGGACGCGATCGCGGACGCGGGCGGCGACGAGCGGCTGCCCGCCCGGTCCCGGATCGGCGTCGTCATCGGCCGCGGCGGCTACATCACCCCCGGCGTGGCCCGCTACGACCAGCGGGTCAGGACGTCCCACCAGGTCACCGGGATCCTCGCCGAGCTGGTGCCGGAACTTCGGAAGGGGCGGCTGGAGGAGATCCGCCGCGCGTTCTGCGAGCGGCTCGGCCCGGACGGCGCCGACGCGCCGATCGGGCTGGTGCCGAACCTCGCCGCGTCCCGCATCGCCGGCGCGTTCGACCTGCACGGCCCCGCCTACACGCTGGACGCGGCGTGCGCGTCGGCGCTGCTGGCGGTCGAGCACGCCGTGCGCGCGCTGCGCGCCGGGCAGGCCGACGCGATGCTGGCGGGGGCCGTCCACCACGTGCACCACGCCACGCTGTGGAGCGTGTTCAGCCAGCTGCGCGCCCTCAGCCCCAGCGAGACGATCCGCCCGTTCGACCGGGGCGCCGACGGGACGCTCCTCGCCGAGGGCACCGGGATGGTCCTGCTCAAGCGGCTGTCGGACGCCGAGCGGGCCGGCGACCGGATCCATGCCCTCATCCTCGGCGCGGGGTCCTCCAGCGACGGCCGCGCCACGAGCATCATGAGCCCGCTGGTGGACGGGCAGGTCCTCGCGGTCCAGCGCGCCTGGCGGGACGCGGGCCTCGACCCGGCGGCGCCCGGCGCGGTCGGGCTCGTCGAGGCGCACGGCACCGGCACCCCGGCGGGGGACGAGGCGGAGCTGGCGACGCTGCGCCGCGTCCTCGGCGCCGGCGGCCCGCCGGTCGGGCTCGGCACCGTCAAGTCGATGATCGGGCACGCGATGCCCGCCGCCGGGATGGCCGGGCTGATCAAGGCCGCGTTCGCGCTGCGCGACGGGGTCCTGCCGCCGACGCTGCACGTGGACGACCCGCATCCGGCGCTGGAGGGCGGCAGGCTGCGGCTCGTCCGGGAGGCCGCCGAATGGGAGCGGCACGGCGGGCCGCGCCGGGCCGCGGTCAACGCGTTCGGGTTCGGCGGCGCCAACGCGCATCTCGTCCTGCAGGAGCCGCCGCAGTCGGCCGTCCGGCGGGCACGGCGGCGCAGGCTCGACACGCCGCAGTCCGACGAGGCGGTGCTGCGGCTCGCAGCGCGCACGGCCGATGAGCTGGTGGAGGCCCTGGCCGCCCCCGACGAGAAGCTTTTGGCGCAAGTCTGCGAGGACGTTCCCGACCTTCCGTACCGTCTCGCGATAGTCGGCCCCACGCCGCGCAGGCTCGACCTGGCGCGGGCCGTCGTCCAGCGCGGGACCGCATGGCGCGGCCGGAGCGACGTGTGGTTCTCACCGCGGCCGCTTCTCGCGGACGGCGGACGGCTGGCGTTCCTGTTCCCCGGCTTCGAGCCCGCCTTCGACCCGCGCGTGGACGACGTCGCGGAGCACTTCGGCATGCGCTGTCCCGGTCTCACCGGCCGCACCGACCTGCTCGGCCACGCGGCCGACGTCATGGGCGTCGGGTGCCTGCTGGCCGCCGCGCTCGCCGAACTGGGCGTCGAGGCCGACGTCATGGCCGGCCACAGCCTCGGCGAATGGACGGCCATGGCCGCCGCGGGGGTGTGCGACGCCGGCGCCCTCATCCGGGACCTCGACGGGGCCGCGCTGGACGTCCCCGATGTCCTGTACGGGGCGCTCGGCTGCGGCGCGGCGCGGGCGCGGGAGGCCGTCGCCGGGGACTCCGGGGTCTTCGTGAGCCATGACAACTGCCCGCATCAGTCGGTGATCTGCGGCCGGGCGGACGCGGTTCGCGAGATCCTCGGGCGGCTCGCGTCCGAAGGCGTGCTCGGCCAGGAGCTGCCGTTCCGGACGGGTCTCCACACGCCGCTCGCCGAGGCGTTCGAGAAGCAGGTGCGGCACTCGTTCGAGGGCCTGGACGTTCGCGAGCCCCGCGTACCGCTGTGGTCGGCGTCGACGGCGGCGCCGTTCCCGCGCGGGGCCGAGGCGGTGCGCGACCTCGCCGTCCGGCACCTGTTCGAACCCGTCCGGTTCAGCGAACTGATCGAGGAACTGTACGGCGCGGCGCACGTGCGGGCGTTCGTCCAGATCGGGCCCGGCGGCCTGACCGAGTTCGTCGCCGACCGGCTCGGCGACCGCGAGCACCTCGCGATGGCCGTCAACGTGCCGAAACGCGACGGGATGGCGCAGCTGCGCCGGGTCGTCGCCGCGCTGTGGGCCGAGGGCTACGGCGCGTCCACGCCGCCCCCGCCCGCCACCGGCATGCGCCTCGACCTCGGCACGCCGCTGGTCAGGCTGGACGGGGCCGTGGAGCCGATCCACCTCATGCCCGGCGTCCCGTCCCTTCCGGCCGACGATCCCGTCCTGGCGGAGCTGGAGGCGCTGCTCAACGACGCGACGACCGGAGCGCAGTCCGTCCTGGAGGCGCTCGGTGGCGGGCCGGCGCCGGCCGCGGCGGGCGAGGCGCCCCCGGTGACGGCCGAGCTGAGCGTGCCCCGGGTCTTCTCCGTCGAGGCGATGCCCCATCTGGCCGACCACTGCCTGGTCCCGCAGGCCCCCGGCTGGCCTGACATGTCGGACAGGTTTCCGATCGTCCCGCTGGCCACGCTGGTCGAGGTGATGGCCGAAACCGCGCGCGAACTGCTGCCCGACATGGTCGTCGTCGGATTCGAGAACGTCCGCGCCGTCCGGTGGGTCGTCGCCAGCCCGCCGACGACCGTCGACATCCGCGCCTACCTCGCCGACGACGGCGACCTGCCGCGCAGGGTGAAGGTCGTCATCCCAGACCACGTGGACGGGACGGTCCTGCTCGCCGAGCGCTACCCCATGCCGCCCGCCCTGGACCGCACGCCGCTCACGATCGAGGGGCCGCCCATAGTCACCGCTGAGCGGCTGTACGAGGAACGCTGGATGTTCCAAGGCCCGCTCTTCCGCGGCATCAGCGAGATCACGGCCCTGGCCGAGGACGGGGTACGCGCCGTCCTGACCTCGCTGCCCGCGCCGGGCGCGCTCCTTGACAGCGCCGGGCAGCTCTGCACGCACTGGATCCAGGTGTACGGCGACACCAACCAGACCGTGTTCCCGGTGGGGATCGAACGGATCCTGCTGTACGGGCCCTTGCCGTCCGCCGGGGAGCGCCTTGAGACGACCATCTGGAACCAGTCGCTGACGGACACGACCATGCGCTGCTCGGCGGAGATCGTCCGCGAGAACGGGACGGTATGGGGACGCATCGACGGATGGACGACGCACCGCTTCTACACGGACGAAGCCCTCTGGCGGATGAAGTTCACTCCCGAGGTGTCGGGAACGGGGGAGCCTCAACCGGGCGGTTGGACCCTGGCCCGCAAGCGCTGGGACGGCACCGCGTCCCGTGACCTGCTGATGCGCCAGTACCTCTGCGCCCGGGAGCGCGCCGAGTACGACGCGCTCCCGCCGGTCGCGCAGGGGCCGTGGCTGCTCGGACGGATCGCCGCCAAGGACGCCGTCAGAGACCACCTATGGCGCAACGGCCATGGGCCCCTGTTCCCCGCCGAACTCGCCGTCCAAGACGGGCCGACCGTAACCGGCCCCTTCGACGAGCCCTTGACCGTCTCGATCGCCTCGGACGCCGAACTGGGCGTGGCGCTGGTGCGACCCGGCCGCGACACCGCCGGAATCGGGCTCGCCGTCAACGAGCACAACGCCAGGGTCCGTGCGGCCAAGCAGGCGGTGCTCCAGTCGATGAAGCCGAGCGCGATGAACACGAGCGCGGAGCGTCCCGAACTGGTCGTGACCGTCGCGGACGCCGAACGGCTCCTCATCGCCGCCAACGGCACGGTCACCACGGTGCAGACACGCGAACTCGACGGACACGTCGTCGCCTGGACGACCGCGTCCGGCGGAACGGACATGGAGGAAAGCCGAGTATGACCCAGCGCCGAGCGAACGTCCGCCGCGTCCAGGTACCGTCCCTGCTCGGCGACCCGGGAATCAGGCGGGCGCGCGCACCGGAGCGCCGCTTCCTGTTCGCGGTCCCGCCGCTCAGCGGCCACGTCGCCCCGGTGGCCGCGGTCGCCGCCGAACTCGCCCGGCGCGGACACAAGATCGCCTGGACGGGCCACCGGCCGTCCCTGGAACCGCTCCTGCGGCCCGGCTCCCGCATCTTCACCGCCGCGGGCGACGACTGCACGGCGATGCGGGACCGCTGGCTGGAGTTGCGCGGCCTCGACGCGCTCCGCCTCCTGTGGGCGGACTTCCTCGTCCCGCTCGGCCACGCGATGATGCCGGGCGTCGAGCAGGCCATCGACCGGTTCCGCCCGGACGCGGTGGTCTCCGACCAGCTCGTCCTCGCCGCGCCGGTCGCGGCCCGGCGCCGGGAGATCCCCTGGGCCACCGCCGCCGTGTCGCCCGCCGAGTTCACCCGCCCGCTCGCGGGCATGCCGGAGGCCGAGGCGCAGATCCGCGACCTGATCGGCGGCTTCCAGCTCGACCACGGCATCGACGACCTGCTCGACCTGCGCTTCTCCGACCACCTCACGCTGATCTTCGCGACCTCGGCGCTGGTCGGGGACACCTCCCTCTTCCCGGATCATTTCGCGTTCGTCGGGCCCGTGGCGGCCCGTCCCGTCCCGTGCGCGTTCCCGTGGGACCGGCTGGACGGCCGGGCCGCCGTCCTCGTCTCGCTGGGCCGGATCGCCGGGCCGTCCGCCGCGCGGTTCCTGCGGGCCGCCGCCGAGGCCGTCCGCGGCATGGACGTCCAGGCGGTCTTCGTGGCGCCCGCGGACGCTGTCGCCGACTTGCCGCCGAACGTCCTCGTCCGGGAGCGGGTCCCGAGGCACAAGCTCCTCGAACGGCTCTCGGCCGTCGTCTGCCACGGCGGCCACGCCGCGGTCTGCGAGTCCCTCTCCCACGGCCTTCCGCTGGTGGTGGCCCCGGTCCGGGGCGACCAGCCGGTCATCGCACGCCGGGTGGAAGCCGCCGGCGCGGGGATCGCGGTCGGCTTCGAAGACGTCCGTCCGGGCGAGTTGCGCACCGCCCTCGCGGCCGTCCTGGCCGACGGCCCGCATCGCGCCGCGGCCGAGGCCGCGAGCGCGACCTTCACCTCCGCCGGGGGCGCGGCCGAGGCCGCGGACCGCCTGGAGAAGCTCGCCTGACCGACTGCGGACAGAGTAAACCGAATGGGATTCGGTATCGTGGCGGCATGGCGGATGTCTTCGACGACCTGAACGCGGAGTACCACCAGCTGGACGCGACACTTGCGTCCCTGACCCCGGAGCAGTGGGCGCACCCCTCCGGCGCCGAGGGGTGGACCGTCTCCGACGTCGTCCTGCACCTCGCGCAGACCAACGAAGTGATCACCAAACCGTCCATCGCCGAGGGCACGCCCTTCCTCTCGTCCGGCGCCGAGACGGTGGACGGCGTGGTCGACGGCATGGTCGCCGCCGAGCGCGGCATGCCGCCGGCCGACCTGCTGGCGCGCTGGCGCACGGCCGCCTTCGCCACCGTGAACGTCCTGCGCGCCCAGCCGCCGGGCACGCGCCTGTCCTGGGTGAGGACGCCCCTGTCTCCCCGCACGCTCGCCACGACGAGGATCGCCGAGCACTGGGCCCACGCCCAGGACATCGTCGTCCCGCTGGGCATCCCCTACCCCGACACGGACCGGATCCGGCACATCGCCTGGCTGGCCCACCGCTCGCTGCCCTACGCCTTCTCCGTCGAGGGCCTCCCGGACGCCCCCGTGTTCTGCGACCTCAGCGCCCCGGACGGCGCGCACTGGACGTTCGGCGACCCTGCGGCGCCCTCCCGGATCACCGGCCCGGCCGCCGAGTTCTGCCGCGTGGGCGCCCGCCGCGTGGCCCCCGGCGAGACCACGCTGACCGCCGACGGCCCGCGCGCCGCCGACGCCCTCCGCGTCCTGCGCAACTACGCCGCCTGAGGGCCCCTCCGGGTCAGGACGTGAGCGTGGCGTGCAGGCGGCGGGCGCTCCTCAGCGTGGCGTCGAACGAGGCGTCGGCGATGGCCTTCGTCATGAAATGGCACGCCCAGGTCACCAGGAAGGTGGCGAGGATCAGCACCGGCGCCCACGTCCAGGTCAGGTGGACGACGATCCGCTCGATGGTGGCGCCCGGGTCGACGACGGGCTCCCAGCTGTTCAGCCGGGCCCAGCGGCCGAGGAAGACTCCGATCGCGCAGAGGGCGTGCGCCGCCACGGTGACCCGGCCGGTCCAGGCGCCGAGGCCGAGCCGGGTGAGGTGGCGGGTCGCGGCTGACAGGGCCAGGTGGTAGGCGAGGAAACCCGACCCGACGAGCAGCGCGTACACGGGCAGGATCGCGGTCACCACCGGGCCGCCGCGGTCGGCGAGCATGATGTCGTGACGCAGATGGACCAGGTCGGTGACGACATAGGGCGCGTTCGGCAGGAACAGGATGAAAAGCATGAGACCCGCCCACCAGAACGGCGACCGGGAAAGGCGGTGACCGCGGAAGAGCAGGAAGGCGAGACCGACCGGAATCCAGGCCAGTAACGTGTTCCAGCCCATCCACCAGGCGTCGCGGCGGAGGACGTCGACAAGGTTCGGTGCCACCTGCTCAAGAATCCCCATGGGTCCATGGTGCATGAGTCGGCGTCCATTGGGCGGAGATGAAAGACGCTGACGCGGTGGGGAGAGCCCGTCCAGTTTTCGAAACCTGGTCACCGCCCAGGGGGCGGGCTCACAGCTTCGGGGTGAAGGGGCGGCGGTGGGCCGGATCGTCGGGCTCGGCGAGGCCGCGCAGGGCCGTCTCGACGAGTTCCACGGCCCGCAGGACGGCGACCAGGCGGGCGCCCTCGCGGCGGTAGGCCTCCAGGACGGACTCGACGCCGTGCGGCGGGACGGCGTCGCCGAGGTCGACGCGGGCGGTGCGGAAGCCCTCGCGGGCCGCCTCGACGGACGCCCTCACGTGCTGGCGGGCCATCCGGGCGAGGGCGATGGGGTAGCGGCGGAGGACTCCGTAGCGTCGGTACTCGGGCGGGACGAGCTCGAGCAGCCAGCCGAGGGCGGTGTCCTCGAAACGGTCGGTGCCCGGTGGGTGCACCTGCGAGGGCCAGCCGGGCGGGACGTAGGTGCTCACGAGGGCAGGATAACCGGTAATCGAACCTATGTTCGATACAAATCGGACACTATTCGTCGGGCCGGTGGCGCCGGATCCGGATCTTGCCGGAGTCGAGATCGTCGCGGGAGGCGCCGCTCCCGGTCTGCTCGTGGTCGTCCTGGCGCAGCAGCTTCTGCCGCTCCTGCTCCTCGACCTTGACCTTCTTGGAGCCCTCGAACGCCGACGCGAGATCCTCGAACATGCCGCCGCCGAAGCCCGCGCCGGTCTCTCCGTCGCCGCGGATGGCCCCCATTAGGGACGACTTGCCCGTCCCCTCGCGGGGCCACTCGACGATCTCCGGCTCGGCCGCCTCGGGGCGGTTGCCCATCGGACGGCCCTTGACGCGCTTGCGGCGCCGAAAGGGTGACTTCACACAGGCTCCAACGCGATGAGTCTCCAGATTGATCCCAGCGGACATTCAGGTCGTGAACGACCACCGGGTGGGAGAACCGGTGAAATCTCCCTGGCGGAGCCCGAACACCGACTGTGGCCGCACCGCGACGGTGGCGTTCACCTCCGGGTCCAGGAAGTCGACACGATAGCGGGTGGCGTACTTGGAGTTGACCAGGTCGATGAACCGCTGAAGATCCTTGGCCTCGGTGACGATCTCGGCTCGCCCCTCGATGACGACCGGGTTCTCGGCCTCCTCGGTGGTCACCACGACCTGCGGGTTCGCCCGCAGGTTCACCATCTTGCGGGACGGGACGGCGCTGCTGAACAGCAGTGCCTCGCCCGACCATGCGCCCCACACGGGCATGGCGTGCGGACGTCCGTCCGGCCGCACCGTGCACACCCAGAAGTTGCGCGCCGCGCGCAACCGTTCCACGGCCCACGACCATGGCAGCAGCCCACTGCCCTCGTCCGGTCCCTGGATGCCGTACCCGGGCATGTAAGGACGTTCCGCAACGGGTCCGACGGGCTCCGGTTCGGCGGCGCCGGTGGCCGACATGGCGTTCTCCCCTCCATCGTGCACTGTCCCGTCCATATCGTTACAGACCGCGGCGCTCCGTGGTGACGCTCGGTGGCTCGTTGGGAGCGGCTCGGCGCGGTAGCCTGCGGGACGTGCGCCTATCCCATGTCATCACGGTTCTGGAGGAGCTGTACCCGCCCGGGTGGGCGGAGCCCTGGGACGCCGTCGGCCTGGTCTGCGGCGACCCCGACCAGGAGGTCGGACGGGTCCTGTTCGCGGTCGACCCGGTCGTGGCCGTGATCGACGAGGCGCTGGAGTGGGAGGCCGACCTGGTGGTCACGCACCATCCGCTGCTGCTGCGCGGGGTGCACTCGGTCGCCGCCACCACCCCCAAGGGACGGCTGATCCACCGGATGATCACTAACGGGGTCGCGCTGCACACCGCGCACACCAATGCCGACCGGGCCGATCCCGGGGTCTCGGACGCACTGGCGCGGGCGGTCGGCCTCACCGGCGAGCTGCGCCCGATGGTCCCCGCCGACGACGATCCGCGCCGCGGCCTCGGCCGGATCGGGGAACTGGACGAGCCCGTCACGCTGCGGGAGTTCACGAAGCGGGCCGCCGCCGGGCTGCCGGCCACCGCCTGGGGCGTCCGGGCGGCGGGCGACCCCGAAGCCGTCGTCCGCACCGTCGCCGTCTGCGGCGGAGCCGGCGACTCCCTCCTCGGCACCGCGCAGGCCGCCGGTGTCGACGCCTACCTCACCGCCGACCTGCGGCACCACCCCGCGTCGGAGTTCGCCGAGCACGGCGGGCCCGCCCTGGTGGACGCCGCGCACTGGGCGACCGAATGGCCGTGGCTCGCCGACGCCGAACGCCGGCTGGCCGCGTCCTCCCCGGAAGCGGGCAAGTTGGAGACACGGGTGTCCACGCTCGTCACCGACGCGTGGCGCCTTCACGCAGAAGGAGCATTGTGAAAGCCGCACCGCAAGCCCAGCTTCGCCTGATCGACCTGCAGGATCTCGACAGCTCGCTGGACCGGCTGGCGCACCGCCGCCGGACGCTGCCCGAGCTGGCGGAGATCGAGCGGCTGGAGGGACGCCTGACCGAGCTGCGCGACGCGATCGTCGCGGCCGAGACGGAGGTCGGCGACCTGCAGCGGGAGCAGAAGAAGGCCGAGCAGGACGTCGACCAGGTCCGCACCCGCGCCGACCGCGACCGAACGCGGCTCGACTCCGGGCAGGTGACCTCCGCCAAGGACCTGTCCAGCCTGCAGGCGGAGATCGAGTCGCTGCATCGCCGCCAGTCCGACCTGGAGGAGGTCGTGCTGGAGATCATGGAGCGGACGGAGGCGGCCGAGGGGAAGGTCGCCGCCCTGCGCGCCGACCGTTCCGCCGCGCAGGACGAGCTGTCCGGGCTCACCGGACGGCGCGACACCGCCCAGCGGGAGATCGACGAGGAGGCCGGGACGACCAGTGCCGCCCGCACCGCCGTCGCCAAGGACGTCCCGGACGATCTGCTCGCCCTCTACGAGAAGCTGCGCGGCCAGTTCGGCGGCGTGGGCGCCGCCAAGCTGTTCCGCGGGGCGTGCCAGGGCTGCCATCTGGCCCTCAACACCGTCGACCTGAACAACATCCGGGCCGCCGCCGAGGACGAGGTCGTCCGCTGCGAGGAATGCCGCCGCATCCTCGTCCGCACCCCCGAGTCCGGCCTGTGAACGCAGCCGGCGCGGGACGCGGGGGTTCCCGCAAGCTGGTCGTCGAGGCGGACGGCGGCTCGCGCGGCAACCCCGGACCGGCCGGGTACGGGGCCCTCGTCCGGGACGCGCTGACCGGCGAGGTCCTCGCCGAGGTCGCCGAGTCGATCGGGCACGCCACCAACAACGTGGCCGAGTACCGGGGCCTGATCGCCGGGCTGACGGCCGCCGCCGGGATCGACCCGTCCGCCCGCGTCGAGGTCCGGATGGACTCCAAGCTCGTCGTGGAGCAGATGTCCGGCCGCTGGAAGATCAAGCACCCGGACATGATCCCGCTGGCGCTGGAGGCGAAGGAACTCGCCTCCACGCTGGGCTCGGTGTCCTACGGCTGGATTCCGCGCAACCGGAACGCGCACGCCGACCGGCTCGCGAACGAGGCCATGGACGCCGCCGCCCGCGGCGAGCACTGGACTCGCAAGGTCGAGGAGACACCGGGGGAGCCCGAGCCGCCGCCGCGGCCCCCGTCGTCCACCCCGATGACCACGGTCCTGCTGCGGCACGGCGAGACGCCCCTGTCGGGCGAGAAGCGCTTCGCCGGGATCGGCGACATCCCGCTCACGGCGACCGGCGTCGCCCAGGCCCGCGCCGCCGCCCTCGCCCTGAAGGACCGCGGGCTCGACGCGATCGTCACCTCCCCCCTCGCCCGCTGCCGCGACACCGCCGCCGAGGTCGCCGCCGCCACCGGCCTGGACGTCCGCGTCGAGGACGCCTTCCGGGAGACCGACTTCGGCGATTGGGAGGGCCTCACGTTCGCCGAGGCGGGCAAGGGCTGGCCCGCCGAGATGAGGGCGTGGCTGGCCGACCCCGACGTGGCGCCGCCCGGCGGGGAGAGCTTCGCCCAGGTGTCCCGCCGCGTCCGCACGGCCTTGGACAAGCTCAAGATCCGCTACCGCGAGCAGACGGTGCTGGTGGTCTCGCACGTCACGCCCATCAAGCTCCTGGTGAAGGACGCCCTGGGCGCGCCCATGTCGTCCCTCTACCGGATGCACCTGGAGGTGGCGGCGATCTCGTCCATCGACTGGTACGCCGACGGCCCCGCCACCCTGCGCGGCTTCAACGACGTCCACCACCTTTCCTGCTGACCCCACGGGCGCCGGGGAGGCCCTGACCGTCCTCCCCGGGGCTTCGCGAGGCATCCTTGCGAGGCCCCGCCGACGGGGTGCGTGAGTGCTTTACGCACCCGCTAACCTTGTCGTACGGCGGACGAGCCGGCCGGACGGCCGCGTCGGGGAGCGATCCCCGTCGAGGAAAGTCCGGGCTCCACTGGGCAGGGTGGTCGGTAACGCCGACCCGGGGCGACCCGCGGGACAGTGCCACAGAAAGCAAACCGCCACCGCTTCGCCGGTGGTAAGGGTGAAACGGTGAGGTAAGAGCTCACCAGCGCCCACGGTGACGTGGGCGGCTCGGTAAACCCCACCCGGAGCAAGGTCAAGAAGGGGCCCCGCAAGAGGCCCCGCGCAGGTGCCTGAGGGCGGCCCGCCCGAGCCTGCGGGTAGACCGCTGGAGGCCGTCGGCAACGGCGGCCCGAGATGGATGGCCGTCACCCGCCGCCCCGCAAGGGACGGCGGGCACAGAACCCGGCTTACAGGCCGACTCGTCCGCCTTCTAACAGCCTTCAAAGGGCGTTTTAGGGGCAGATCGCTCAGGGCGCATCGAGCATCGGCTTGAATGCCCGACCCAGCGCGCTACACGCACGGCCAATGGCTTGGGCCGACCAGGTCGACGTTCGTATCATCAGCCTGAACGGGAGGGGCGTCCCCGGTGGTCACATCAAAGCAGGCCAAGACCGCGTCGGTGAGACCAAGAGGCTTAAATCTCAAGTGGCAAAAATTTGAGGAAACCCGCCTCCGCGGCCAACGCAGAGCTCCTCGTCTCGATACAACGACTTATATCGAACTTCGATATAAAGCCGATTTGTGACAAGTTCCCAGAACCAGGCATGTTCCTTCTCGTCGAAATCCTCTATGCGTACGAGAAAATATTGATGTCCGGCCGGTATCAAGCCTCCATGAAACAGGGTGCTCACCTGGGGTTGGATCGGAAATTGGTCGAATATCGCATGATAAGTATCGAGATTCCACTCGCCGAGATGATTTCCATCAAGCTTCACAATGGTTTCGTCGATGACGGCCGGACCCAGGCCGATGTTCGCGATCTTAACGCCGGCCTCAGAGCTTCCGTATTTTGCGACGTGCCGAAGCTGTAGCATCGGTTTCACCGAGTAACGATTATGGGCGCGTGCCGCCCGTGCCTCAAAAATGGAAACGGCGAGCGATAATACTGCGATAAGAATTGCGCACGCCGATACTATGGTCTGATAATTCACTGTCGCCTCTCTCGTGGTGTCGCGAACACGCGTCCAGGCTGCCGCTCTCTTGCGCGCTTCCCCCGGTTTGACCAGCCGAGGCGGCAATCGGTTCCGCCATCGATCGACAGGCTAGACACTGCAAGTGGTGCCGCAACACAACAAAAGATCCAAAAACGAATGAAGCGATACAATCGGCACCCTTAGCCGCTCACCACAACTCGGATTGCATGTGTTTCCTGACGCAAGACGCTTGAATCGAAAGCTGGATGTGTGGCCTGTCCGCCCGGGTCCTGACTGAGCTGCCACGCCGCAGCTCCCCGCTGTCGGCCAACCTTGACGGCCGATCGATCGAGGGCAGCCGGGTGGTCGACTCCCCGGTGTGCTTCACCGATCTCAGATCTTCGACGGCCGCCTGACCGCGCTCCGGATCGCGGGTGCCGAGGTAAACGGTGAAGCCCTGTAGGGCAAGCTGGCGGACGATTTCCCGGCCGATGCCTTTGTTGGCCCGGTGACGAGCGCTACCTCTCGTGCCACGTCGTTCGTGTCCATGCCCCCACTCCAGCCGTCCGAGCGCCCGAAGGCCAGGACCGATCGAATGCCGCTTCATACCCTGGAGGTATGCCCCGATCCGGAGATTCGCGAATTGCGCTACTTCTGCGCGGTCGCCGAGGACCTGAACATCACCCGCGCGGCCGCGCGGCTCGGCATCGCCCAGCCGCCGCTATCCCGAGCCATGCGGCAACTGGAGCGCAGGCTGGGGGTTGCGCTCTTCGATCGCACCGAGCACCGGCTGGCGCTGACCCACGCCGGCGAGACCCTGGTCAAGGAGGCGGCCGTCGTCCTTGGCGCCCTCGACTCTGCGGTACGCCGGACGCAGCGCGCGGGACTGCCCGGCCACAGGCTCGTGGTCACCGCCTACCCAGGAGTGGCCACGGAGTTGCTGCACCTTATCCGCGGGCAGTTCCGCGTGGAGCCGGACGCGCCTGAGATCAAGGTCGTGGTGAGCGGATTCGGTGAGCAGGCCGATATGGTTCGTGACGGGCGTGCGGACGTGGCGATCGCAGCCTGTGTCGACGGCCACGGCCTGGACTCGGAGCTGCTGAGGACCGAACCACGCGTCGCCGCGCTCGCCTCGGGACACGAACCGGCCGAGCGCGATGCCCTCAGTAGCGCCGACCTGGCCGCCGAACCGGCGCCCCGGTACCGTGACTCGACAGTCGTCGACCGCGGCTACTGGCTGGGAAACCCAAATCGACCGGCCGACGGCCCGGATGTGCAGGACAGCGCTCAACTGCTGGAAGTAGTCGCCCTGGGCCAGGCCGTAGCGCTGGTGCCCGCGTCGCTGGCCGCGAGGAATGTCCGGCCCGACGTGACTTACCGCCCGGTGCTCGACGCGGCGCCATACCAGACTCTGGTCCTCTGGCCGTCCGGCAGCCGGTCGCCCTGGATCGCCCGGCTCGTCCGCACAGCACTCGACCTCACGGCGTCCTCCGCTGAGACCCGGCCGCCCGAGCACGGTCGTACCGACGGGCCGGACGCCGACGATTCGTCCAGTCACTCATAGTGACTCCGGGCCACGAGCATTGCTCGTTGCCAGCATCGCCGGGATCGGCGTGCCCGCCCGCCGCATCGGTGATCGGGACGATGAGCAACTGCGCCGCCATCGGTACCCCCCCGTAGCGGCAGCCCGGGGCGACCGACGCGGCTAGCTGCCCGCCCTCGCCCGCGACGGCCAGAGGTCCCGGCGAGGCGGTGGCGTTGGCGAATCGAGCGTTCGGCGATCTTTCAGAGAGGGTCGGGGCGGCGGCCCGGGACGACGATGCCGTGCTCGTAGGCCAGCACCACGGCCTGGACGCGGTCGCGGAGGTGGAGCTTGGCGAACACGCTGCCGACGTGGCTCTTGACGGTGGCCTCGGTCACGACGAGCCGCGCCGCGATCTCCTGGTTCGACAGGCCCTGGGCCACGAGCAGGAGCATCTCCCGCTCGCGCGGGGTCAGCGCGGACAGCAGATCCGGTGACGGCCGGACCGGGTCGGTGCGGCCCGCGTAGTCCTCGATCAGGCGGCGGGTGATCGACGGGGACAGCAGCGCCTCGCCCTGGTGGACGACCTGGATCGCCTCCAGGAGCCGCTCGCGGGGCGCGTCCTTCAGCAGGAATCCCGACGCCCCGGCACGCAGCGCGCCGAACACGTATTCGTCGAGGTCGTAGGTGGTGAGGATCAGCACGCGGGGCGGATGCTCCCTACCGGTGAGGAGGGCGGTGGCCTCGACGCCGTCCATCCGCGGCATCCGGACGTCCATCAGGACGACGTCGGGACGTAGCTCCGCCGCCCGCACGAGGGCCTCGCGGCCGTCCGCGGCCTCGCCGACGACCTCAAGGTCGGCCCGGGTCTGCAGGAACAGCCGGAAACCGATCCGGATCAGTTCCTGGTCGTCGACGATCAGCACCCGGATCGTCACACCGGCCCCCCGATCGGCAGCCGTGCCGCGACCCGGAACCCGCCGCCGGGGGACCGGCCCGCCTCCAGTTCGCCGCCGAGCACCGCGGCCCGCTCCTGCATCCCCACCAGGCCGTGCCCGCCGGGACCCGGCTCGCCGGTTCCCGTCCCGTCGTCGTGCACCCGCACCTCCAGTTCCGTTCCGCCGTAGCTCAGCCGCACCGTGACCAGTGTCGCCCCCGCGTGTTTCAGTGCGTTGGTCAACGCCTCCTCGATGATCCGGTAGGCGGACAACTCCACCCCGCTCGGCAGGTCCAGCGGTTCCCCGGCGATCTCCAGCCGGACCGGCATTCCCGCCGCGCGGTACCCGGCGACCAGTTCGTCCAGGTCTGCCAGGGACGGCTGGGGTCGCGTCTCCGCCGCATGCCGTCCGCGCAGCAGGACGAGGATCCGGCGCAACTCGGCCAGGCTCTGCTCGGCGCTGGTCTCGACCCGCTCCAGTGTCCGCGCGGCCACCTGCGGTTCGCTCTCCAGGACGTCCCGGGCGCCGCGGACCCCGATCAGCATCACCGTCACCGAGTGGGCGACGATGTCGTGCAGCTCGCGGGCGATCGACTCGCGTTCGCGCTGCGCCGCGATCAGGTCGAGCTGTTCCCGCTCGCGTTCGAGGGTGGCGGCCCGTTCCTCCACCGCCTGGACGTAGCGGCGGCGCGTCTGCATGTAGGCGCCCAGCATCCACGCCCCGATCGACACGGGCGGGCTGCAGACGCTGTCGGCTTCCAGGAACACGGCCACCGGCGCCAGCACCGCGAGCGAGACGCGCCGTTCGCGGGTTTCGGCGAGCGACCACAGCGTCACGACGGCCGGCGCTCCTCCGGGCGAGTACCCGGCCGCGGTCACCGCGGCCGCCGCCGCGACCGTCACCGCGGTCACCGCCACACCGAACCGGCGGCGGGCCAAGAGCACGGCGCCGGTGAGGACGGTCACCGCGATCGGCAGGGGGGCGGCCTGGGTCCCGTCGTTGAACAGCAGCCCCACTTCCACGATGGTCGCCGCCACGGCGAGCACGATGTCGAACAGCACCGCGCGGTGCGCGGCCCGCAGGCCCCGCACCGCCCGGATCCTCTCCGCGACGTTCACGCCAGGTCACGCCGTCGTTCGCACTCGACCGCCACCAGCACCACGAGCACCGTCCAGACCGCGAACACCGCGCCGGCCTGTGTGACCGTGAGAGTCGTGTTGTGGGTCCCGCCCGTCATGATGCCCGCCGCGCCGAACGGCGAGAGGTTCGCCTCCCGCTCCCACGCCCCGCCCACCAGGGGCTGCACCACCAGGTCCAGGATCAGCAGGACCACCGCGCCGACGACCGGGCCGCGGATCAGCGCACCGAGCGCCGCGCCCAGCACCGTCGCCAGCACGAGCGCCAGGACGTTGCCCGCCACGACCCCGGCCACCTGCCCGGACGTGAGGTCCGGGCCGGGCTGGTCCGCCAGCAGCGGCAGCGCCACGCCTACCGCGACCGCGTTGATCAGCAGCGCCAGCCCGAGACCCGTCAGCGCGTACGCCGCGATCCGCGCCGCCAGGACGGTTCCGCGGCCGCGCCGGGCCACCAGCGCCGTGGGCGCGGCGGTCCGGTGGCGGTACTCGCCCGCCGCGCCGACCAGGCCCCACAGCAGAAGCAGGACCGGGAGCCCCGACAGCGCCTCCTTCTTCTCCGGCACTTCGTCGAGCGTTCCCGACGCCACGGCGACGAGCACCGCGTTCAGGACGGCGAAAGCCGTCCCCCCGGCCGCGAAACCCCACACGGCACGGGTCGTCACCGACTTGAGCAGTTCCCCTCGAAGCAGGCCGATCATCGCTCCAACCCTCCGGTGAGCTCGAGGAACATGTCCTCCAGCGACTCCACCTCACTGATCGGTCCCTCGTGCAGCAGCCTGCCACGGTCGATGACGACGACGTCGTCGACCGTCTGCGCGGCCTCCGCGAGCAGGTGACTGGACAGCAGCACCGTGCCGCCGTTCGCCGCCCGGTCCCGCAGCATCGTCCGGAGCCAGCGGATCCCCTGCGGGTCCAGCCCGTTGGCCGGCTCGTCCAGCACCAGGATCTCCGGGTCGCCGAGCAGCGCGGCGGCGAGCCCGAGCCGCTGCCGCATCCCCAGCGAGAAGGCGCCGACCCGGCGGCCCGCCGCCGCCGTCAGCTCGGCGACCTCCAGGACCTCCTCGACGCGGTGCCGCGGCAGCCCCGCCGACAGCGCCAGCGCCCGCAGATGCGCGCGGGCCGACCGGGCGGGGTGCGCGCCGCACGGCTCGATGTGGAAGCCGATCCGGCGCGCGTCCGGCGCCATCGAGGCCACCGGCGCCCCCAGCACCGATACCGCGCCCGCGGACGGCCGCGCCAGTCCCACGACCGCCTTCAGCGCCGTGGTCTTGCCCGCGCCGTTCGGGCCGAAGAAGCCCGTCACCGCGCCCGGCCTGACCGTGAACGTCAGATCGTCGACGACCGTGCGCCGGCCGTACCGTTTCGTCAGCCCCTCGACCCTGATCGCCGGGGTGGCCTTCGTCCGTGATGTCATGGCGCCCAGCTTCGGCCGCCCGCGTCTCCCGGTCATCCGACCACGGTCGAAACCCGTTCTCCGACCGCGGCATGACGTCTCCCGGCTGCGGCACGCGACTCCGCGGAATCAGGTCACCGGACACAGAAGGTAAGAAACAAGGCGCTTACCGTCCTGGTAAGAGCTGATCGCCTTGATCGGTGATGCGGCGGGACCAGGTGCTGGGTCCCGTTGAGAGGAGCGCAGATGTTCATCATCGTGTTCATGGCCCTCGCGCTCGCCGGGCTGCTTGGGGGCCTTGCCTACCTGTGGGACTTCTCGCGCGCCAGCAGGCGCGACGCGCTGTTCCTGCCGGCGTCCGACGGTCGCGCGCGACGCGCACGCCGGGTGACCGGGATGTACGTGCGCGACTACGCGCGCCGGGACGAGGAACTGGTCGGACGCTGACAGGAAGTCCATGACCGAGCTGAGATCTCCGGTCAGCGTCCCCGGGGCCGGGGTCTCGCAAGGCCCCGGGCACGACGCTGACCGGAGCCGGCGCTGACCGGAGCCGGCGCTGACCGGAGTCGGCGGCGGAGCGGAGACGTGCGGGTCGTCCGGACGGGGGGACGGCCCGCACCCGCTCAGGTGAGGGTCCGGGAGCCGGGGGCCTCGTCCGGGACGCGGGCGAACGTGCCGGTGGAGCGATCGAGGACCTCGACGTCCGCGGACGAGAGGTCCAGGTAGAGGCCGACCAGTTCGATCTCGCCGGCCTCGACCCGCTCCCGGAGCCACGGGTAGGTGAGCAGGTTGTCGAGCTGCTGCATGACGTTGATCTTGCAGAGCCGGGTGAGGGGCGGCTCGTCCCAGGTGTCCGGGTCGGTGGACAGGAAGCGGGCGAGGCTGTGGTTCCCGTGCCGCAGCCAGCGCGACAGCCCGGTCAGGTGCTCGACCTCGGTGCCGCCGGCGAGCAGCGCGGCCATCGCGCCGCAGTTGGAGTGGCCGCAGATCGTGATCGTCCGGATGTCGAGCACGTTGACGGCGTACTCGACGGTGGCGGAGACGGAGTCGTCCGGCGTCCGGGAACCGTGCCGGGGGACGAGCGCCCCGACGTTGCGGTTGATGAACAGGTCGCCGGGGCCGCTCGCGGTGATGATGTTGGGGACGACGCGCGAGTCCACGCAGGTGATGAAAAGGTGCTGGGGCTTTTGCTCCATCGCCAGCTCGGCCATGATCGGCCGGACGAGGCGGGCCGTGCTGTCGTGGTACTCGCGGACGCCGTTCAGCAGCACCGCCGCCGGGGACGTCTCCGGCGCGTCGAGCTCGGCCTCGGAGCGGCGCCGTCGGTTCCCCCAGGGCGCCCACCAGCGGGCCGACGGGGTCGCCTTGCGCGGCTGAGTCATATCGCCTGTCACGGCTCTTTCATACCAAGCCTCGTGAACCTCGTCGATGTCGACCCTCCCCCCTTGGCGCTCGTGCGCGAGCCGCCACTGGTGGATCGCGTCGAACGCGGCGTGGTCCATGAAATCGACGTTGAGGTCCAGGTCGACGCTGGAACCGGCCGGGATGGCCTGCAGCGCCCGCGTCACCCGGGGGACGCCGAGGAACGTGAACGTCCCCTCGACGACCACATGCCGGCGGGGCGGGACGGGCCCGTCGTCCGGCAGGGGCGCGAGCTCCTCCGTCCGGACCGACAGCCGCGTCAGCCTGCGCAGCGCCATCACCGCCATGATCGCGACGCCCACCAGGACGCCCTCGCCGAGCCCCAGCAGGACGACGCCCGCGAGGGTGCCGAAGTAGGCGGGCGCCTCCCGGTGGTGCCGCAGGTCGCGGACGCGGGCGAGGTCGGCCAGCCGGGCGCCGAGCACGATCAGCAGCGCGGCGAGGGCCGACAGCGGGACCTGCTCGATGAGCGGCGCGCAGGCCAGCGCGAGGCCGAGCACCCAGACGCCGTGCAGGACGGGGGACAGCCGGGTGCGGCCGCCGGCGTCCACGTTGGCCGTGCTGCGGACGATCACGCCCGCCACCGGCAGCCCGCCGAGCAGGCCGGACGCGGTGTTCGCGGCGCCCTGCGCGCGCAGCTCCCGGTCGAGGTCGGCGGGCGGGGTCCCGGCCGGCCGCATGCGGTCGACCGCCACGCTGCACAGCAGGGACTCGACGGCGGCCACGAGCGCGATGGAGACGACCGCCCCGGCGATCCCGATCGGCGAGCCCTGCGGCAGGGCCGGGGCGCTCCAGCCGCCGAGCGGCGAGTCCGGCAGGTCGACGCGCGGCACCGCCAGGGCGAGGCCCCAGGCGGCGGCGGTGGCGAGGGCGACGGCGGGCAGCGGACCGGGGACCAGCCGCAGCCGCCCGCCGCGCGGCAGCTTGGCCCAGCAGAGCAGGACGAGCACGGTCAGCCCGCCGAGCAGCGCCGAAGGCAGGTCGGGGCGGGCGAGCTGGCCGGGCAGTTCCCGCAGGTTGGCGATCGCCGACTGCTGGGGGCTGCCGCCGAGGACGACGTGCACCTGCGCGAGCACGATGACGACGCCGACCCCGGCGAGCATCCCGTGCACGACGGCGGGGGAGACGGCGAGGGCGGCCCGCGCGACCCGCCCGGCGCCGAGGAGGAGCTGCACCAGCCCGCCGAGCATGGTGATCGTGCAGGTGGTGCGCCACCCGTAGGTCTGGACGAGTTCGGCCACGAGCACGGTGAGCCCGGCGGCGGGACCGCTGACCTGGAGCGGGGAGCCGCCGAGCGACCCGGCGACGATCCCGCCGGCGACCGCGGCGATCAGCCCGGCGGCGACCGGGGCGCCGGACGCGACCGCGATGCCGAGGGACAGCGGTACCGCGACGAGGAAGACGACGAACGAGGCGAGCAGATCTCGCCGCAAAATGGACACGTTGCGTGGCTTTGAAGTCACACACTGTATATAAGCACGATTCGCGCGGCTTCACGTGCGCACACGCGCGATGGAAGAGACGAGGGCCGCCGGATGACGTATCCGGCGGCCCTCGTGCGGTCGTGCTGTGCTCAGCGGCGGTAGTTCTCCCAGTCGTCGGCGGGCTGGCGGTTGCCGTACGGGTTGCCGTCGTTCTGCTGGCCGCCCTGGTACCCGCCCTGCTGCGGGGAGCCGCCGTAGTAGCCGGGGTCGTACGCCTGGGTGGAGTTCGGGTCGGCGTAGCCGCCCTGTGCGCCCGGGTCGTGCGGCGCCGCGAGCGGGTCGTTGCCGCCGTTGTAGCTGCTGCCGCTGAAGTCGCCGTAGACGCCGCCCGAACCGCCGTACGGCTCGCTGCCGCCACCGCCGCCGAGCGGGTCCTCGTAGCGCGTGGACTCGCCGTAGGCGGGCGCCGACGGGTAGCCGTCGCTCTGCGGGCCCTGCCCGTAGCCGGGCTGCCCGCCGAGGCCGGGGTCATAGCCCGAGCCGGCCCCGGGCCCCGGGTCGTACGCGCCGCCCTGCCCGCCGGACGGCCACGGGCCGGTGTTGCCCGTGCTCCCGGGGTTCGTGCTGCTGGGGTTCGTGCCCATCGAGGGCGGGTTAGTCCCGTAGGAGCCGGTGCCGAGCGGGTCGCCGAGCGGGTCGTTCAACGAGCCGCCGCCGTAGGGGCCGCCCGGGTCGGACGAGGTCGCCGGGCCCCCGGCGCGCTGCCGGTCGGACTGGATGCGCTGGAGCAGCTCGTCCACCGTCGGGAGCTTGTGGCCGTCGGTGTCGGTGCCTCCGCCGGAGCCGCCGTGCGCGGCCGGCGCCGGTGCCGCGGGCGCCGGGGGAGCGGGCGGAGCCGGCTCGTCGGGACGCCCGAGGGGCAGCCCGAGCGGGTCGGACACCCGCGGGTCGCCGCCGCGCGGGCCGCCGGTACCGGACGGGCCGAGCGGCATGTCGAATTCCGGCCGGGCGGGGGGCGGCCCGGCGGCCGGGCGCCCGCCCAGCGGGTCGGCGTTGTAGTCGCCGTAGGACGGCTCGCGGGAGCCGTACTGGGGCTGCTCGGGAACGCCGTACTGGTCCTGGCCGCCGTAGGACGGGTCGCCGGGGCCGTAGTCGGCGGCCCCGTACGCGGGCTGCGGCTCCTGCCCGCCGTACACCTGCTGGTCGGGCACGCCCGGACCGCCGTAGGGCGGCTGCGGGGCGCCGAGGTCGGTGGGGATCGGGTCGAGCGCCGTCGAGCCGGGGTCGTTGCCGAACGGCCCGCCCTGGAACCCGCCTGGGGCGGGCAGCTGTTGCGGGCCGGTGCCGCCGCCCTGCAAGCCGCCCTGCACGCCTCCGTGGCCGCCGAGCCCGTTGAGGACGGTGCCGTCGGCGCCCAGCGAGACCGGCTGGGTCAGCTGGGGCTGCTCGACCGGCGGCTGCTCGGGCGGCGGGGCCTGCCCGTGCATCGGGTCGCCGGCGAAGTCGGGCTCCGGGCGCTCGCCCTCGTGTCCGCGGTCGTGCTGCCAGGGGAACTTGGGCTTGTCGAAGGTGATCGTGGCCCAGTAGTCGTCGTCCTCCATCTCGTCGGAGGGCTGGCCGCTCGGGGCGGGGGGCGGCGGGGACGGCGCGGCGGTGGGCGCGGCGAGCGGCCCGCCGGCGACGCGGCGGTCGGGCACCGGATCGGGCGCGCGGTCGTAGCCGCCGTCGTAGCCCTCGTCGTACCCGTCGCCGTAGCCGGGGCCGTAGTCGTCCTGGCCGCCCATCTGCTCCTGCGGCGGGACTCCCCGGCGGCCGCGCGGCTGCTGCGGCTCGTCGTCCATCCAGTCGTCGTCGTCGCGACCCGCTCTGGAGGCCCGCATGCCCAAGGCCACGAGGACGACCACCAGGACCACGACCACAATGAGGCCGAAGACCACGATGTAAGAAGTCATGCCACCACCCAATGCCTTGGCCCAGCGAGAGTCGCCGGCGCGGACCGCGGGTCCGTCCCGATTGTCGCAAGCGTCCGGACCATCACGAGTTCCCGCCGCCGCGGCTCAACCCGATTCTGTCTGACCGCTATGACCGTTGTCACACCCTTCGCGCACATTTGCCCTCACACGGCGCATACCGATCGGCCGATCCGGCCGACCCGCACACCCCAGTCAGCTCCAGCCCCCGAGGGGTCCGCCCTGACCCTGTGCACTCAGGCTCCACGGTCAACGCGCCTGCTCGCCGCCGAAGTTCCCGATGATCCGCCCTCGGCCGACGGTGTGCTCGGCGATGGCGGGGAGCGAGTCCTTCAGTGCGGCGCCGTTCTGGAACGGTGCCGGATCGTCCAGCGCGTAGATGGTGAACCGGTACCGATGCCGTTCTCCCTTGGGCGGGCACGGTGGCGCGTAGCCCGCCTTCTTGCCTGTGGTCAACCCTTCGACGGTCCTGTCCAGCCGGGCGTCCTCGACGATCTCGTTCACCGTCCCGTCGATGCCGGCGATCACCCAGTGGACATAGGCGCCGTCGGCGGCGTCCGGGTCGTCCATGACGATCGCGAACGACTTGGTCCCGGCCGGCGCCGACCAACGGAGCGGCGGGGTCTTCCCCTGCCCGCCAGAGTACGTCGTGCAGCCGTAGCGCGGGGGCAAGTCGCCGCCATCGCGGAAGACCGGGCTGGTCACCGTGAACCATTCCGACAGCTCGGCGCTCTCGTTCTGCGGCTGCCCGATCAACCCGCAGCCGCTCAGGGCCGTGGTGAGGGCGAAGGCGAGGGCGCCCGCCGCTGCCAGCACCGGACGCCGGTCCGCGCTCGTCATCGACCGGTCTCTGCTCATCATCGATACGCTCCCGGGCGAGATCGTACGCCGCGCACCGCCGGTCCGGTCGTCATCCCGGTCCCGCTTCTCGGCCGCGCGCGTCCCGCCGCCGGCGCCCCCTTCCTCGTCCGCCCCACCATAGGGCTTTCCGGGGGTGCGCCGGGCGGTTCGTCGTGCCGTTCGCGCGGCCGTCCGCGGAGGGCCGGCGTGACCTGCGTCATGCGTACTTTGCTCCGCTCCACCCGATATTTTGCGAAGGAGTGGCGGGTTTCACACCCGAGTTAGCCCCTTCGTTTGCCCGTACGGGAAGTTCTCGCGTTCTTTCCTGGTTATCGATTGGTGTCAGACACGTTCCATCGGCTAGCTTGTGAATGTCTTCACAAGCCGACCGTGACATTGGAGGGCCGCAATGGCCAGGACCGCCGAGGAGACCTCTGGCGCTCCCCACATCCTCATCGTGGGTGGCGGCTATGTGGGCATGTACACCGCGCTGCGTCTGCAGAAGAAGCTCAAGCGTGAGCTCAGGCGCGGCGAGGTCAAGGTCACCATCGTGGACCCGAACTCGTACATGACGTACCAGCCGTTCCTGCCCGAGGCCGCCGCCGGGAACATCTCCCCGCGGCACGTCGTCGTCCCGCTCCGCCGCGTGCTGCCCAAGTGCACCGTGCGCAAGGCGCGGGTCACCGAGCTGAACCACGACGAGGGCTGGGCGATCCTCCAGCCGCTGTCCGGGCCGCCGGAGCGGATCTCCTATGACTACCTGGTCATGGCCGCCGGGGCGGTACCGCGGCTGCTGCCGATCCCCGGGCTCGCCGAGCACGGCATCAGCCTCAAGACCGTCGGCGAGGCCATCCACCTGCGCAACCACGTGCTGGAGCAGCTGGAGATCGCCGAGTCGACCGACGACGTCGAGCTGCGCCGCAAGGCGCTGACCTTCGTGTTCGTCGGCGGCGGGTTCGCCGGCGTCGAGGCGGTCGCCGAGCTCGAGGACATGACCCGCGACGCGACCAAGTACATGCGCAAGGTCACGCCGCAGGACCTGCGGTTCATGCTCGTCGAGGCCGCCGACCGCATCCTGCCCGAGGTCGGCCCCGACATGGGCAAGTGGACCGCCGAGCAGCTGCGCGGCCGCGGCATCGCCGTGAAGATGAACACCTACCTGGAGTCGGCCGTCGACGGGCAGATCGAGCTGTCGGACGGCAGCAGCTTCCCGGCCGGGACGCTCGTGTGGAACGCGGGCGTGAAGCCGTCGCCCGTCGTCCGGCACGGGGACCTGCCGCTGGACGAGCGGGGCCGCGTGAAGGGCACCGAGTACCTCACCATCGAGGGTCTGGTGCGGGCGTTCACCGCCGGCGACAACGCCGCCATCCCGGACCTGACCCAGGAGGGCATGTTCTGCCCGCCGAACGCCCAGCACGCCGCCCGGCAGGCCAAGGTCCTCGGCGACAACATCGTCCGGTCGCTGCGCGGCAAGACGCTCAAGCCGTACGTGCACGCCAACATCGGCGCCGTCGCCGGACTCGGCCTGCACAAGGGCGTCGCCCAGACCTACGGCTTCAAGGTGAAGGGCTGGCCCGCGTGGTTCATGCACCGCAGCTACCACGGCGCGAAGGTCCCGACCTTCAACCGCAAGCTGCGCGTCATCGCCGACTGGACGCTCGCGCTGTTCCTCAAGCGCGAGACCGTCTCGCTCGCGACCGTGGAGCAGCCGCGCGCCGACTTCCAGCTCGCCGCGCTCGACGACGCCAGGGTCAAGGCCGCGGCGAAGGAGACCGCGGCCTGACCCGGCACGCCCGCTCCTGACGGCGCCCCGGCGGTTCCCGCGACCGCCGGGGCGTCCCGCGTCCGCGGCGGGCGCGGGAGAATCGGCGGGTGCGGATCGGGATCCTTGGGCCGCTGGAGGTGGCGGCGGACGACGGCGGGCCCGTCGCCGTCGGCGGGCCCGCCTGCGGGCGCTGCTGACGCTGCTCGCGCTCGACCCCGGCGCGCTGCTCCCGGCCGAGCGGATCATCGACTCCCTGTGGGAGGACGGCGGGCCGGGCGGCGCGGCCAACGCGCTGCAGTCCCTCGTCCGCCGGCTGCGCGCCGCGATCGGCCCGGACATGATCGAGACGCGGCCCGGCGCGTACCGGCTCGCGCTGCCCGCCGGGGCCGTGGACGCCCACGATTTCGAGGCCCGGGTGCGGGAGGCGCGGCGCGCCGCCTCCCCGGCCGGACGGTCGGGCGGGCTCGGTGCGGCGCTCGCGCTGTGGCACGGCCCGGCGCTCGCCGACGCCGGCGGGCTGCGCTTCTCCGGCGCACCCGCCGCCCGCGACCTCTCCCTGCCCGATGTGACCGCCACAGAGTCCGCGACCCGCACGGCCCTGGGCGAAGAGGCCTTCACCACCGCCTACGACCGCGGCCGGACCAAGACCTTCCCCGACCTCCGCACAGACTTCGCCCTCCACTGACCCCGCGTCCCACGCGCACTTGGACGAGTCACAACTACCCCTCTCGGACCGGACCTCAACCGCCGGAGCACGGGCATGCCCGCCGACGCAGGCGACCGCAGCGACGCCACGCACGCCCGCACAGGCAAGACAGACCGAACGACGGCGCGAGGATCGCCTGCGTCGCTGACGGGGGTTCCAGGGGGTCGCCCCCCTGGAAGATCACGCCCGCTGTTTGAAAGCTCGGAGGGACAGGGGGGCGAAGACCAGGGAGATTCCCGCGCCCCAGGCGAGGGCTATCCAGGCGTGCTCGAAGACGGGGCCGCCGACCAGGAGTCCGCGCATCGCCTCGACGAGCTGCGTCACCGGGCTGTTGTCCATGACGAAGGCGACCGGGCCCGGGATTCCGTCGGTGTTCGGGATGAACGCGGTGCTGAGGAAGCTCAGCGGGAAGATCACCACGAAGCCGAAGATCTGTACCTTCTCCGGCTCGTTGACCTTCATCGCGATGTAGACCGACGTCCAGGAGAACAGGATCGCGAAGGCCAGCAGGAGGACGAACGCGCCGAGCACCGCGAACACGTTCGTGCCGATGCGGAAGCCGATGGCGAAGCCGACCAGCAGCAGGATCAGCATCGACCATGCCTGCTTGGTGGTGTCGGCGATGATCCGTCCGGCGAGCGGGGCGCTGCGCGCGATCGGCAGGCTCCGGAACCGGTCGAACACGCCCTTGGTGATGTCGGTGTTCAGCCCGAAACCGGTGCTCATCCCGGCGAACAGGGCGTTCTGCGCGATGATGCCGGGGATGACGACCGGCAGGTACGCCTCGACGCTGCCCTTCATGGCCGGTCCGAACACGTACGCGAACAGCAGCACGAACATGATGGGCTGGATGGACAGGTCCAGCAGCTCCATCGGGTTGTGCTTGATCTGGACGAGGTTGCGCCAGGCCAGGGTGATCGTGTTGCGCACGGCCGTGCCCGGGGCGACCCGCTTGGACAGGTTCTGCGGTGCGAGTGACGCGGTGGTCATGTCGACGCCCCTTCCTTGTCGACGGACTGGGCCAGTTCGTCGGCCTCGGCGTCGATGTCGTCGGTGTGGTGGCCGGTGAGGGCGAAGAACACCTCGTCCAGGCTGGACTTGCGGAGCGACAGCTCGCCGACCGCGACGCCGGCGTCGTCGAGGCGGCGGACCACCGCGGGCATGAGCTGCGGGTCGGTGATCGGCACGCTGATCAGGCCGTCGCGCACCTCGGGGAGGGCCGCGGCCAGCTCGCCGACGATCTTCGCCACGGTGCCGCCGTCGGTCTCCCTGACGGGGCGCACCTCCAGTACCTGCCCGCCGACCTGGGATTTGAGCGTGTCGGACGTGCCGTGCGCGATGACCTGGCCCCGGTCGATGACGATGATGTCGTCGGCCAGCTGGTCGGCCTCCTCCAGGTACTGCGTGGTGAGCAGGACGGTGACGCCGTCGTCGGTCAGGCCGCGGACGATGTCCCAGAGGCCGTTGCGGCTGCGCGGGTCGAGGCCCGTGGTCGGCTCGTCCAGGAAGAGGATCTGCGGATGCCCGACCAGGCTCGCCGCGAGGTCGAGGCGGCGGCGCATCCCGCCCGAGTACGTCTTCGCCGCGCGTTCGGCGGCGTCGGTGAGCTGGAACCGCTCCAGCAGTTCGGCGGCCCGCGCCTTGGACTGCCTGCGCGGGATGCCGAGCAGCCGCCCGATCAGGACGAGGTTCTCGGTGCCGGTCAGCATCTCGTCCACCCCGGCGTACTGGCCGGTCAGGCCGATGAGCTGCCGCACCTTGTGCGCGTCTTGCACCACGTCGAACCCGCCGACCAAAGCGGAGCCGGCGCTCGGCTCGATCAGCGTGGCGAGGATCCGGGTCATGGTCGTCTTGCCGGCGCCGTTCGGCCCCAGCACGCCGAGGACCGTTCCGGCTTCGGCGGTGAGCGAGACGCCGGCCAGCGCCCGGGTCTCACCGAACCGCTTCTCCAAGCCCTCGGCCTGGATCGCGTAGGCCATGTGATCTCCTAGGTTCGTCTGCCGGCCGTCTGTACCCCGCTACGGGGACCCGCCAAGATATGCGTTGTCCGGGATGGTGTGCATGCGGTTTTCCGCGCCCCCTGCCAAGCCCTGCCAGTGCGTAAGACGCTCTCTCAACATCGCACGTGCCACTGACAGAACGCTGTCGCCGCCGTGATCGTGCCGCCGGTCGCGAAGGTCCGCCCGCGGACAACACGCCTGGAGGGGGCCTCCGCCGTTCTAAACTCGCGGTGTGACGACGGTGCGGCGCGGTCACCAGGAGGACGGCGGGGAGCCGCACCCGCCGCGGCTGCGGCCGCCCCTGCACAGGGTCTCGCCCCGCGCGATCGCGCACTGGATGATCGAGTACCTGCTGTTGTGGGGGCTCGCGTCCGGGCTCTCCCTGGGCGTGGCCGCGTGGATCGGCGACTCTGACTGGGACGTCCTGCCCGGCTGGGTGTCCGGCCGTGTCGGCTGGCTGCCCTACATCATCGGCGCCGCCGGTCTGCTGATGGTCACCGTCGCCCCCATCTGGCGTTACCGTGTCCACCGCTGGGAGGTCAGCGCCGACGTCGTCTACACCAGGACGGGCTGGTTCAGCCGCGAATGGCTCCTCGTGCCCGTCGGCCGCATCCAGACCGTCGACAGCAAGCAGGGGTGGATCGAACGGATCCTGGGGCTCGCCACCATCGAGGTCAACACGGCCTCCCATACCGGCTCGTCCGAGGTGTCCGGGCTTCCCGTGGAGGTGGCGACCCGCCTGGCCAAGGATCTGGCGCACCGCGCCCACGACCTCCGTGACGACGCGACGTGAACGTCCGGCTGCATCCGCTCACGTTCATCGTCGGCGCTTTCCGCGAGCTCATCGCGCTCCTCGCCGCCGGGGCCACGGGCCTCCTCGTCGGCGGCATGTCGACGGCGTTCTACTTCACTCTCGTCGGTCTCATGTTCGGGTTGCTCTTCCACGCCGCCAACTGGGTGACGTTCACGTACGTCTTGCACGACGACCGCATAGAGCTGCGGCGTGCGCTCATAGGACGGTCGGTCAAGAGCATCCCGCGCGACCGCATTCGCGGTGTCGACATCAGCGCGTCCCTTCCGCACAGGCTGCTCGGCCTGGCGATCGTCCACATCGACGCGGGCGCGGACGGCGGCGAAGGCGAACTGAACGCGGTCTCCCGCAACGAGGCCGAACGGCTCCGCCGCGTCCTGCTGGCCCGGGACGCCCAATCGCCGCCCCGCCGCGTCCTCGCCCGCATGCACCGCCGCTGGTACGTGTACGCCCCGCTCAGCGGCGCCTACCTGCTGACCCCGTTCGCGGTGGCGGGCAGTGTGCTCGGCACCCTCTACAACCTCGGGGACGACCTGGGCCTTATCACCCAGGAGCGGGTGGAGAACTTCGGCCACGACGTGGTCGGCCTGTCCACCGCCCTCGTCCTGGCGCTGATCATCCTGGTGCTGATCGCCATGCCCGTCATGTCGGTGATCGCGTTCACGCTCTTCAACTGGGACTTCACCGTCCACGAGCGGGACGGCTCCGTCGTGGCCGAACGCGGCCTGGTCACCCGCCGCAGCGTCTCCCTCGAACGCCGCCGCCTGCGCGGCGTCGAACTCGCCGACAACCCGTTCGAACGCCTCGCCGGGGTGACCCGCCTCGGCGCCCTCATCACCGGCCTCGGGGACGCCGCCCACCGGGGCCGCCTCCTGCCTGCGGCGCCCCGCCCGGTCGCCGAGTCCCTGGCCGCCCGCGTTGTCGGCAACATCCCCGGCCCGCTGATCGCGCACCCGCCCGCGGCCCGGAGCCGGCGCATCGTCCGCGCCGTCGCGCCCCCGTCCGGCTTCGCCCTGCTCGCCGTCCTGGCCGGGCAGCCGTGGATCGCCGGACTGTGCGCCGTCCTCGCCGTCCTCGCCGTCCCGCTCGGCGTGGACCGCTACCGCCAGCTCGGCCACGCCACCGACGGCGAGCGCCTCACCGTCCGCTCGGGCTCGCTGCGCCGCCGCCAGGTCGTCGTCGAGCACAGCGCCGTCGTCGGGTGGCGCATCCGCCGCACCCTGTTCCAGCGCCGCCTCGGCCTCGCCACCCTCTTCGCCGCCGTCGGAGCGGGCGACGGAAGCTACTCCTCGGCCGACATGAGGGAAGCGGACGCGGTGGCCCTGGCCGCCGCCATCACCCCCGAGTGGGTGACGCCGTTCCTGGCCGTCCCGCCCGCCGACGGGCCGCCTACTCGGGGCGCCGCGCCCCGAACATGATCTCGTCCCAGGACGGGACGGACGCGCGCTTGCCCTTGGCCTTGCGGCGCCGCGCCGGCCGCTGAGCCGCCGGGCTCTCGCTGCTCGCGGCGGCCGCGGCGGGCGTGCCGGTGGCCGGCATGTCCTGGGCGGCCGGCATGGTGGGACGGCCGGCCGGCTTCTTCTTGGCCGGTGTCCGCGCGGGCTGCCGTGGCGCCGGGGGCTTCCTCGCCGGCGCGGGCTTGGCCGCCTCGGGAGCCTCTGCCTCCGCCGGCTCGGACGCGCCGAGCGACCGCCCTTCGGCCTCGTCGCCTACGCCGTCGGCGGATTCGCCCGCCGCACGGACGGTCTCCGCCTCGGCCGGCGCGTCCTCTTCGGGTTCGTCGCGCGGCTCGGCTCGCTCGGCTTCTCGCTGCTCGGGTGCCTGGGGGGCCTGCCCGGCGTTCGTCTCCTGGCGCGGGTCGTCGACTTCGGCGGCCGCGCTCGCGCTCTGCCGCACTTCGGGCGTTTCGTCGGCATGCGTGGCTTCGGCCGCCTCGCGCGGTGGGTCCTGAAGGTCGGTCGCGTCGGATTCGCTCTGGTCGGGCGCGCTCTCGTCGGACAGGCCCGGGTCGGATTCCTGGTCGGCTTCGCTTTGGCCAGAATCGGTCTGCACGGTCTGCACGGTCTCGCGCGGTTCGCTGGACTCGCGCTCGTCGCGCGGGCGAGTGGTGCCCGGCGCCTGCGGCCCGTCGACCGTGGTGGACGCGCTCCGCGCAGTTTCGCGGGGCTCGCGGAGTTCGCCGGGTTCGCTGTCGAGCGCGTGTTCGTCGTCGGCGGGACGGGCGGCAGCGACCGTCTGCGGTGCGTCGTGCAGGGCGGCGGCGGATTCGCTCTCTGCGCGCGGCTCGTCCAGGTCGAGTTCGTCGCGCTGGTCGGACGTCACGGGCTCGAAGTCCGTGGTGTCGCGTTCGGCGGGCGGCCGGGACGCCTCGTACGCGGGGGAGACCTCCGGTGCGGCGAGGTCGTCCTCGTCGTACGGGCGGGTGGCGGCGGGCGCCTGCGGCGGGTGCTCGCGGCGCCGGGGCGGCTCGCCGGGGCGCGCGGCGGCCTCGCGCAGCGGCGTGGCCTCTGACGTCTCGCGGAGCGCGCGACGCGGTTCGACCATGCGGCCGCGCTCGACGAGGTACTCGCGGGGCTCGGCGGAGCGCAGGGGCGCGGAGGGGCCGGGCTGCTCGGGTTCGGCGGGAAGGCCGCGCACGTCGCGGTCGCCGCCGACGACCTTCATCGCGGGACGGCGCGGGACGAGCGGGGTGACGGTGTCGGAGAGCGCGTCGTCGTCCCATTCGACGGACGTGAGGCGCGCGGCGACCTCGTCCAGTGGGGAGACATGGCGGCGGCGCGGGTCGAAGGTCCACTCCGCGGCGTGCGGGCGGCCGCCCTCGAAGAAGGACAGGCGGACGCGCCAGGTGTTGTCCTCGCACTTCCAGGAGTCCCACTCGGCCTCTTCGAGGTCGACGCCGCCGCGGCCGAGGCGCTCCTCGACGGTCTCGCCGAGCGGCGGGCCCGGGGTGGACTCGCCGGGCCGGCGGACGGTGACGCGCTGGGCCTGCTGGGCCATGTACTCGCGTTCCTGCAGGACCGGTCCCTCGAACCAGCGGACGCGCTCGACCGGGATGCCCGCCGACTCGGCGATCTCCTCAGCGGTCTCACCGGACCGGATGCGGGCCTGGATCTCCTTGGGACGCAAGGGACTCTCCACTTCGATCTCGAACTGGCCGAGGCGGGAGAAGTGCCCACGGACCGCGGCGCGGAGCCGGTCGTCGACGGGCAGGGTGAACCGGGTGCCTCGGCCCGCGGTTGCCAGGACGAGGTACGTACCGTCCTCGCTGACCGCGACGAGGCGCAGCTCCTGCATGCGTGTCCTTCCTGCCCTGTCTTGATGGCACGGAGGGCGCCGGACCGCGCGACCGTGCTCTCACGGTCGGCCGCCCGCTGCCCACCGAGGGCGCATGCGTGCCCTTTCCCCCGGGTTCCCGAGTCTCTCTTTCGGACACACCTGCTGCCAGCACCGTACCCGGCATGTCCGAACATCGCCGCTCTCGAAGCCCTCTTCACGAGGTCGAAGAGGGCACCTCACCTAGCTTGCCGGTGACGTGGGCGGCGAGGGGGCTCCATGCCTGATTCTTGTGCATCCTTTTCCACACTCTGCCTGACGGGCGGGTCGGGTTCCAGTGGCCGGCGTTGCGAGTGTCACGTCCTGGGCAGGAACACCCGGATCTTCCGGTTAGTTTCGTTCGGGAGATTTGTTGATGATGGACGGGAGTGAACGGGATCATGCCGCGCACGCTGCCGGATCTCAGTACGACGCAGCTGATCGCGAGTGCGGCGGCGACGGCTGTCGCCGCCTTCGGGGCGTCCTACCTGGGCGTTTACGGGACGATCATCGGCGCGGCGCTGATGAGCGTGATCTCGACGGCCGGGGCCGCGGTGGGCAAGCACTACCTCGACCAGGGCCGGGACCAGATCAGGGAACTGACGCACCTGCAGGCGGCCGGGCGGCGGCGGGCGGCGGCCGAGGGGGCCGCGGAGGAGGCGACGAGCGCCGACCCGACCCGGACCGCGGTGTGGTCCGGGGATCCGAACGCGACGCGGGTCGACCCGCCGTTCGGCGGTGACCCGAACGCCACCCGGCTCGATCCGCTCGGCGACCCGCACGCCACGCGCCTGGATCCGCGGGAGGCGGTCGCCGGCTCGCTCGCCGGCGCGGCGGGTGAGGACGCGGTGCGCGAGGTCGTCCGCCGGACGGCGTGGAAGAGCACGGTCGAGTGGGCCAAGGCGCACTGGGCGAAGCTCGCGGTCGCGTCGGCGGCGGTGTTCGCCGTTGTGATCGCCGGGATCACGGCGATCGAGGCGTCCACCGGCCAGCCCATCGGCAGGAGCGACCGGGGGCTGACGGTCACCAACGTGCTGGGCGGGGGCGGCGGGGACACCGACGGCCCCCCGTCGCAGAGCCCGTCCGACCGTCCGACCGAGCCCGGCGGAAGCCCGAGCCAGGAGCCGACGGACGAGGCGCCTTCGACGGAGACGAGCACGTCGGCGCCCCAGCCGACGACGGAGGCGCCGACCGAGCAGCCCACGCAGGAGCCGCCCACGACGTCCGTGCCGACGGCTCCGAACACGTCCGCGCCGACCGAGGCCCCGCAGGACGGCGGCCAGGGCGCGGACGTCCCGCAGACCCCCGCCGGTTAGCCCCCGGAGATCCGCTCAGTCGAAAAGACCTGTTCAGTCGCCGAAGACCTGCGTCGTGTACGGGTTGGCGAAGCGGCGGTCAGGGTCCAGTTCGTCGCGCAGGGCGCGGAAGTCACCGAACCGCGGATAGACCTTCTCCAGGTAGGACGCGTCGCGGGTGTGGAGCTTGCCCCAGTGGGGACGGCCGCCGAGCGCGGTCATCAGTTCCTCGACGCCCCGGAAGTAGTTCTCGTGCGCGTCGCGATGGTAGACGTGCACGGCGATGAACGCGCTCGGCCTCCCGTGGGCCATCGAGAGCCAGGCGTCCTCCTGCGGCAGTAGCCGGACCTCGATGGGGAAGCTGATCCGCCAGCCCCGCCTGTCGAAGAGGGAGCGGAGTTCACGCAGCGCTGGGACGAGTTCCTCGCGCGGGATCGCGTACTCCTGTTCCTTGAAGCGGACCGTCCGGGGGCTGGTGAAGATTTTGTAGGACGTGTCGCTGTAGGTCCGCGCCCCGAGCGCCCTGGCGGAGATGCCGTTCACGAAGGGCGTCGTGGCCGGCGCCGCGTGCGTGAGCCTGTTGACGGCGCCGAAAACAGTGTTCGACAGGAATTGGTCGTCCAGCCAGTACCGGAACTTGGACACCGGTTGAGCGGGGCCCTCGACGCGGTTGTTGCGCTTGGTCAGGCAGCCGTCGGTGTGCGGGAACCAGTAGAACTCGAAGTGCTCATTGGCGGCGTCGAACTCGTCCACGCGCGCGAGCACCTCGTCCCACTTCATGGGCTCCTCCTGCGCGCGGAGCAGGAATGAGGGGACGGTCCGCCAGGTGATGGCCGTGACGATGCCGAGGGCGCCGACACCCGCGCGTGCGGCGTCGAACAGGTCGGGGCGCTCCTCGCGCGAGCAGGAAACGGTGCTGCCGTCGGCGAGGACGAGTTCGAGCGCGGCGACCTGGGAGACGAGCCCGGCGGAGTCACGGCCGGTGCCGTGCGTGGCGGTCTGCAGGGCACCGGCGACGGTCTGCTCCTGGATGTCGCCCATGTTCGCCAGCGCGAGACCGTGCTCGTCCAGCACGCGGTTCAGCACGTGCAGGGGGAGCCCCGCCTCGACGGTGACGAGCCCGGTGGCGGTGTCCACTGAGCGGACCGCGTTGAGCGCCGTGGGGCGCAGCAGGAGACCCTCGGCGACGGCGGCGCCGGTGAAGGAATGTCCTGTGCCGGTCATGCGGACGGTGAGGCCGTCGTCGGCGGCCGACCGCACCGCAGCGGCCACCTCGTCGGTGGTGCGCGGCGTCGCGACGCGCCGCGGTGTGGCCTGCTGGTTTCCTGCCCAGTTCTGCCACTTTCGGGGGTTCTCCGGGGACATGGGGTGACTCTACTGGGCAAACGATTATGAGGAAAGTTCATGTTTTTCCCTGGGTAAGGACCGGGGAAGATCGTGGAACCGGCGATAACGTACGATCCGGTAACCACGGCTGGGTAACCGTCCGTAGCGAGACTCGTTGGGAAATGTTGTGGCTTCTCCATCAGCATCACGCACCGGCCCCGTCGCGGGAGCGTCCGGCGATGGTGAGGCGCCCGCCGCCCGCCCGCCGAGACCCAGGCCGGAGAAGAAGCGGCGCGACCCGCACCGGGGTCCGCGGACGCGGCGCGGCGGCCGGGCGCTGCCGTTCCTCATCGGAGGCATCGCGGTCCTCGCCGTCGCCAACGCCTCCGGCGGCGTGTACGCGGCGCTGACCACGCAGAAGCCGGAACACGCCGCGTCCGACACCGCCGCGGAGCCGCCGCCGAGCACCGGGGGCGCGGGGGCCGGGGACCCGGTCAACGTGGCCACCGGCGGCCAGGTCGCGCCGCTGCGCCGGGTCGTGCCGCCGGACGTGCTCGCGGTCGGCGGCGGCTCGATCTCCGTCGCCGAGATCAAGCGGATCGCGAAGCTGAGCCGGGTCAAGGACGTGGCGGCGGTCGCGGGCGGCGCCGTCCAGCTCCAGGGCCGCCAGGTGAACGCGCTCGCCGTGGACCCGTCCGCGTTCCGGTCCTGGACGCCGCCCGAGACGGCCAAGAGGACCGAGCTGTGGGAGGCGCTGGCCGCGAACCAGTTCGTCGTGTCGCCGGCCGCCGCCGAGCAGTTGCAGCTCACGAGGGGCTACCAGTACCCGGTGGTCGGGCGGACGATGCCGAACCTGACGTTGGGCGGCTCCGGCGCCCTCGGCCTGCCCGGCATCGACATGCTCGTCAGCGAGAAGTCCGGCGGCGAGATGGGGCTCGTGCCGAACGTGGCGGTCCTGGTCAACGCGCCCGGGGTGAGCCCGGCCAAGGTCGTCAAGGCCGTCGGGAAGGTGCTCGGGCCCGGCACGAGCGTGGTCAACCTGCACGAGAGGAAGTACCAGTCGTCCGGCGGCGGCCGTTCGACCAGCTACCTGGACCTGTACAAGAAGGCCGCCACCACCTGTCCGGGCCTGTCCTGGACGGTCCTCGCCGCGATCGGCCAGGTGGAGAGCGACCACGGCCGCAACGCGGGCCAGTCCAGCGCCGGTGCGCTCGGCCCGATGCAGTTCATGCCCGCGACGTGGAAGGCGTACGGGGTGGACGGCGACGGCGACGGCAAGGCCGACATCACGAACCCCTTCGACGCCATCCCGGGCGCGGCCAAGTACCTGTGTGCGAACGGCGCCGGACGCGGCGGCAAGCAGCTCTACAACGCCGTCTGGCACTACAACCACGCCGACTGGTACGTCCAGAAGGTCCTCAGCCTCGCGAAGGCGTACGCCGCCCGGTACGAGTGACCCCAGGCCGGACCTCCGGTCCGGGCTGGTTGGATGGAGGCATGACGGCGTACGACGCGTTGCTACTGCTGTCCTTCGGGGGACCAGAGGGGCCCGAGGACGTGATCCCGTTCCTGGAGAACGTGACCCGGGGCCGCAACATCCCAAGGGAACGCCTGGAAGAGGTGGGGGAGCACTACTACCTGTTCGGCGGGGTCAGCCCGATCAACCAGCTCTGCCGGGATCTCAAGTCCGCGATCGAAACCGACTTCGCGGCCCACGGCATGGATCTCCCGGTCTACTGGGGCAACCGGAACTGGACTCCCTACCTCGCCGACACCGTCCGGCAGATGAAGGCCGACGGGATCCGGCGCGCCGCCGCGTTCGTGACGTCCGCCTACAGCGGCTTCTCCACGAACGACCAGTACCTCAACGACATCGCGCGCGCGCGTGAAGAGGTCCCGGACGGCCCCGAGATCGACAAGCTCCCCGTCTACTGCGACCGGCCCGGCTTCATCGAACCGTTCGTGGACGCGACCAAGGACGCGCTGGGCCGCCTCCCAGAAGGCGCACGCCTGGTCTTTACCGCGCACAGCGTCCCCCTGTCCCAGCCCAACCGCGAGCTGTACGTCGCCGAACTGGAGCAGGCCGCGCGGACGGTCGCGAACAGTGCGGCCCCCGGGGCGCCATGGGACCTCGTTTATCAGAGCCGGAGCGGCCCTCCGACCCAGCCCTGGCTGGAGCCGCAGATCACCGACCATCTGGGGAAGTTGCACGGCGAGGGCGTCCGAGCCGTCGCGGTCGTGCCGATCGGGTTCGTCTCCGACCACATGGAGGTCAAGTACGACCTCGACGTGGAGGCGGCCGACCAGGCCGCCGAACTGGGACTCGCGTTCGCGCGCGCCGCCACGCCGGGCACCGACCCGCGCTTCGCGGCCCTGCCCCGCCACCTTCTGGGAGAGACCGAATGAGCCTGGCCGAGGATCTGCTGGAGCTCGCCGCCGAGACCGCGCGCGAGGCCGGCCGGATGCTGGTCGACAAGCGTCCCGCGGACGGCCCGGACGTCGTGCAGACCAAGTCGTCTCCGACCGACGTCGTCACCCAGATGGACCGCGCCGCCGAGCAGCTGATCATCGAGCGGATCCGGGCGGCGCGCCCCGACGACGCCTTCCTCGGCGAGGAGGGCGGCACCCGCGCCGGGGGCAGCGGCGTCCGGTGGGTGGTCGACCCCATCGACGGCACCGTGAACTACCTCTATGACCTGCCCGACTGGGCGGTCAGCATCGCCGCCGAGGTGGACGGCCGGGCCGTCGCCGGCGCGGTGGAGATGCCGCGCCGCGGCGAGTCGTACACGGCGGTGCGCGGCGGCGGCGCCCTCCTGCACACCGCGTCCGGCACGCGCGAACTCCGGGTGAACGCGGAGGTGCCGCTCGGAAGGGCCCTCGTCGCCACGGGGTTCGGCTACGACGCGGGACGCCGCGCGCGGCAGGCGCAGGTCCTCACCGGCGTGCTGCCGAACGTCCGCGACATCCGCCGCGGCGGCTCCTGCTGCGTGGACCTGTGCTCCCTCGCCGCCGGACGGGTCGACGCGTACTACGAGCGCGGGGTCCAGGCGTGGGACGTCGCCGCCGGGGCGCTGATCGTCCAGGAGGCGGGCGGACGCGTCGAGGGGCTGCACGGGGCGCCCGCGAGCCCGGAGCTGACCATCGCGGCGGGCGCGGGGACGTTCGAGGCCCTGCACGCCCTTCTGGCCCCGCTGGACCCCACTCGCGGCTGAGCCCGGGACGGCAGGCCGTCCCGGGCTCTCATGCGAGATCGTGCGCTGGAATGCGGGTCAGTCGCAGCGGGGTGGTTCGACGCCGATGTCGTTGTTCGCCGCGATCCGGCGCAGTTCGCTGATCTCCTCCTGACGGATGTCCGCCAGGTAGGTGTCTCCCTCTGCGTGGGCGACGCGCAGCGACGCGTACGCGTCATCGAGTCGCTGCTGGATCATGCGTGACAGCTCGCCCATGGGCCTCCTCCCGGATCGTTTCCATGCCTTACCCAGACCTAAGCTGAAAGCAAACCTGTTCGCGGATGCAATTTTCGCGGATTCTTGCGTCCATGACGTCACGCCCCGGCGTACGTCCAGATGAACGCCCGTTTACGGGCGTCTTACGGGGCCCATGGCATATCTGGAGGCCCGGGGGCCGGTCGTGCCCCGACCAGGAGGGGGAACCCTGTGCGTGTTCTAGTCGTCGAGGACGAGCGGGTGCTCGCCGACGCGATCGCCACCGGCCTGCGCAGGGAGACGCTGGCCGTGGACGTGGCCTACGACGGCGCGGGCGCGCTGGAGCGGGCCGGCGTCAACGAGTACGACGTGATCGTGCTCGACCGGGACCTGCCGAAGGTCCACGGCGACGACGTCTGCAAGCAGCTCGTCGCGCAGCGTTACCCGGCGCGGATCATCATGCTGACGGCGGCCGGTGAGCTCGGCGAACGCGTCGAGGGCCTGTCCATCGGCGCGGACGACTACCTGGCCAAGCCGTTCGCGTTCGCCGAGCTGATCGCCCGGGTGCGGGCCCTCGGCCGCCGCGCCGCCGCGCCGCTGCCGCCCGTCCTGGAGCGCGCCGGGATCACCCTCGACCCGGCCCGCCGCGAGGTCGCCCGGGACGGCCGCCCGGTCGAGCTGACCCGCAAGGAGTTCGCGGTCCTGGAGGTGCTGCTCAGCGCGGACGGCGCCGTCGTCAGCTCCGAGCACCTGCTGGAGAAGGCGTGGGACGAGCACATCGACCCGTTCACCAACGTCGTCCGGGTCACGATGATGACGCTCCGCAAGAAGCTCGGTGACCCGCCGGTGATCGAGACCGTGCCCGGCGTGGGGTACCGGCTGTGAGCGCACCCGCGCCCGGTCCCGGGGAGTCCGGCATGCCGGCGGGGTCCGGGGCCGGCGAGGCCGCTCCGGACGCCGCGCAGGAGACCGGCGCACGGGCGGCCCAGCCCGCCCCCGGCCCCGGCGGCGACGGGGGCGCCCGGCGCGGCGGACGGTGGCGGCGTCCCGGCCCGCAGCAGGTGCCGCAGCCGCCCCCGGCCGCGAAGGGCATGTGGCGCGCGGACGTCGGCGCCTCGCCGTCGGCGGTGCCGGCCCGGATGAGCGTCCGGCTGCGCCTCACCCTGCTGTACGGGCTGCTGTTCTTCATGGCCGGTGCGCTGCTGCTGTTCGTGATGTCGTTCCTGATGGCCAACATCCTCGGCAACGTGAACGTGATCGGGTTCGGCATCTCCCCCGAAGAGTCCGCCGAACTGCAGCGCCAGTTCGTCGAGCAGACGATGAAGCAGCTGGTCGGGCGGTCGCTGCTCGCGCTCGGCGGGGTGGGGATCATCACGCTGGTGCTGGGCTGGTTCGTCGCCGACCGGGCGCTCAGCCCGCTGCAGCGGGTCACCACGACCGCGCGCCGGCTGTCGGAGAGCACGCTGCACGAGCGCATAGCGCTGGAGGGCCCGGACGACGAGATCAAGGAGCTGGCCGACACCTTCGACGCGATGCTGGAGCGGCTCGGCCACGCGTTCGACTCGCAGCGCCGGTTCGTCGCCAACGCCTCGCACGAGCTGCGCACCCCGCTCGCGATCAACCGGACGCTGCTGGAGGTGGCGCTCGGCGACCCCGAGGTGTCGGACGACCTGCGCACCGTCGGCAGGACGCTGCTGGCCACCAACGCCCGGCACGAGCGGCTCATCGAGGGCCTGCTGCTGCTCGCCCGCAGCGAGCGGGAGCTGACCGACCGCATTCCGGTCGACATGGCCGAGGTGGCGGCGACGGTGCTGGAGCAGTCGGCCCGCCGCGAGCACGACAACGACGTGGCCGTCCACCCGGAGCTGACGCAGGGGACGGCGCTCGGCGACCCGGTGCTGCTGGAGCACCTGGTGTCGAACCTCGTCGAGAACGCGGTCAAGCACAACGAGGAGGAGGGCGGCGAGCTGTGGCTGCGCACCGGCATGCTCGACGGCTACGCCACCGTCCAGGTCGAGAACACCGGGCCGGTCGTGCCCGCGTATGAGGTGGAGCGGCTGTTCGAGCCGTTCCGGCGGCTGAACGCCGACCGCGTCGAGTCGTCCAAGGGCGCGGGCCTCGGCCTGTCGATCGTCCGCTCGGTGGTGCTGGCGCACCGCGGCGCCGTCTACGCCGCGCCCCGTCCCGGCGGCGGGCTGATCGTCACCGTCCGGCTCCCGCCGGGCTGACGGACCCCCGGAACGCGGAACGCCCTGACCGGCCATGGAGACCGGTCAGGGCGTTCTGTCCGCTACGGATCACTCGCCCGCGGGTCAGGCCTTCGACACGGTCCCGTACGCGCCGGCGGTCGTGTCGCTCTGGTTCTGCCGCCACTCCCACCGCATGGAAGTACCGGACGAGGACGGGATGAAAGTGACGTACCCGGCGGCGCACTCCTTCGGGTCCATCCCCGCCATCGGGGTCTCCCGGTACTCCACCTTGTCCTCTTCGGAGGACAGCAGCGACAGCCGCGTGTAGCACTTGTCCTGCGCGCCGGACGGGTAGGTGTACGTCGCCACGCCGGTCGTGTAGATGAGGGAGAACTTGACCTCGAAGTCGGTGTGCCCGGCGCCCGCGTCCGGCTGCTTCCCGTCGCCGGTGAAGTTCCCGACGAGGCCGCCCGTCGCGCGCGGCGTCGGGATGTCGGTCGGCTGCGTGTAGGTCTGCGTCGTCGGCAGCGGGTACGGATCCGGATCCGGGTCGTCGCTGTTGGCGGCGATGATCACCACCACCACGACCACCAGGATCACGATCAGCGCCAGCGCGCCGCAGCCGATCGCGATGATCGGCCCGGCCGAGCTGGACTGCCTCGGCGGCGGCCCGAAACCCGGCCCCGGCGGCATCGCCTGCTGCATCCGCTGCTGCGGTGGCGGCGGGGGCGGCGGGGACCCCTGGTACATCGGCATGGGCGGCGGCGTGATCGGCTGCGGCGGAGGCGTCGACGGCCCCGCCATCGCGCCCTGGTGCATGGGCATGGGCGGCGGGGTGATCTGCGGCTGCGGCCGGTGCTGCGGCGCCGGCGGGACGGGGGGCGGCGGCGGAAGCTGCGAGGCGATGCGGGTGCCCTGGTTGAGCAGCTCCTCCTGCCCGGCCGCCTGCCCGGCGGGCGCGGCGCCGACGGCCCCGAGCAGGTTCAGCAGCAGTTGCGGGGCGGGCGGGCGCAGGCCCGCGTCCTTGGACAGGCAGCGCCCGATGAGGTCGCGCAGCGGGCCTGCGGGCAGCGCCGACAGGTCCGGCTCCTCGTTGAGGATCCGGTTGATGATGACGGGCAGCGTGTCGGCCTCGAACGGGGACTGCCCGGTGGCGGCGAACACCATGGTCGCGCCCCAGGCGAAGATGTCGACGGCCGGGGTGAGCGGCGCGCCGGTCAGCTGCTCGGGGGCGAGGTAGCCGGGCGTGCCGACGACCATGCCGGTCGCGGTGACCGCGCTCTCCTGCGAGTTCACCGTCCGGGCGATGCCGAAGTCGACGACGCGCGGGCCGTCGGAGGCCAGCATCACGTTGTTCGGCTTGAAGTCGCGGTGCACGATCCCGGCCTCGTGGATCGCCGCGAGCGCGGTCGCCGTGCCGATCGCGAGCCGCTCCAGCTCGTTGGCGCTCCGCGGCCCGTCGTGCGCGACGACGTCGTGCAGGGACGGCCCGTCGATGAACTCGCTGACGACGTACGGCTGGTCGCCCTGGACGTCGGCCTCCAGCACCCGCGCAGTGCAGAAGGGCTCGACCTTCTGCGCCGCGGCCACCTCGCGGGTGAACCGGGCACGCGCGGCCGGATCGTTGGCCATCTGCGCGTGCAGCAGCTTGACCGCGACGTACACGCCTCCGGGCGCCCTGCCCAGGAAGACGGCGCCCTGACCTCCGGCGCCCAGCCGTCCTATGACCTCGTACTGCCCGAGTGCCCTAGGATCGCCTGGCTCCAGCGGAGCGGCATCCGGCATCTGACCCTCCATTGACCCGCAGTGATGTCCGCGACATTGTGCGCCGGACCCACCGCGGGCCCCGTCCCGCCGACCGAACCGGGTCGCCGGGTGAACCGAACCTCCGCAGGGGGCCCGCCCCCAACCTCAGGCGGGCACGATATCGCGTTAGTTCAGACGTTTCACTGATCAGTCTGGTTCGCCGGCTCGGGCGGCCGGGTGAGGCCGTCCCGCCGTGCCTCCCGCCACACGTCCCGCCGCGCCGGGCCGGGCCGGTCGGCGCGCGCAAGGCCGCCGGGACCGATATGATCCCGCCGCCGCGGGAACTCCGGCAGGTGTCCCGGCCCCGGAACCCGGGCCGCCGGCACCCGCCGGGTATGTGACGGAAGACACAGTAAGAGGAAAGATCCGGGTGACCGCTGTCACTCGTGGGAACGGTCGCGCCTTGTGTGTCGCAGGTCACCAACCGTGACAGAATTTCCCGCCCGGATCGGGCACAAGAACGGTCCCCTGAGCGTTAGATCCGCGCGACGGGGCGCATAAAGCACTGAGGGGGATGGAGATAGAAGATGGCGACCGACTACGACAGCCCACGCAAGACCGACGACGATCTCAGCGAGGACAGCCTCCAGGAGCTCCAGGCCCGGCGGGCCGACAAGGCCGCCAGCATCATCGACGAGGACCTGGACGCCGGCGAGGTCGCCGAGCTGCCCGGCGCCGACCTGTCGAACGAGGAGCTCACCTTCCGGGTGGTTCCACGGCAGGCCGACGAGTTCACCTGCACCCGCTGCTTCCTGGTGCACCACCGCAGCCAGCTGGCCGGAGAGAAGAACGGCCAGCCGATCTGCCGTGAGTGCGCCGCCTGACCGGGAGTGGCCGCAGGGTGTCGGGAGAGATCGAGAAGCGTCATGACGAGGTGGAGCCGACGCGCGGCGGCGGCTCCACGGAGCTCGGTGAGCTGATCGGACGGCTCACCGCCGACGAGGACATGGACCGCGAGACCCGCGGCCGCCTGCTCCGGCGACTGGCCAGGCTGCTCGGCCAGAGCGCCCGCAAGGTGGGCGCCGCGGGGATCGGGCGCGGCAGGTGGCTCGCCGACCTGCTCGTCGAGGTCGCGCCGCACATTCCGATCCGCGACCTGGAGACGTTGCAGGCCCACCACCACGGGTTGATGGGCGAGGCGCTCGCCGACCGGCTCGTCAAGGTGGCCGGCAACGGCACCACCGCCGTCGGCGCGGCCGGCGGCGCGCTGGCCGCCGTGCAGTTCACCGCCCCGCCGCTGCTGCTGTCGGCGCCCGCCCAGCTCGCCGCCGAGACGCTCGTCGTCGCGGCCGTCGAGGTCAAGCTGATCGCCGAACTGCACGAGGTGTACGGCGTCCGCGTCCACGGCAGCGGCACCACCCGCGGTGCCGCGTTCGTCACGTCCTGGGCCCGGCAGCGCGGCATCAACCCCCTGGAGAGCGGGTCGCTCACCAGCGCCCTCGGCACGGCCGCCAAGGCCGCGCTGCGCAAGCGGATGCTGCGCACCTTCGGCCGGAGCATGAGCACCATGGGCCCGTTCCTCACCGGCGCCGCCGCGGGCGCCGCCCTCAACCGCGCCGCGACCAGGGCCCTGGCGACGAAGGTGCGCAACGACCTGCGCGAGGCCGCCGGGGCCACGCCCCCGTTCCCGGGCGACCACGAGCGCCGCCTCGGGCCCTAACCGAAGCCGAGTTCGGACGCCACCTGGTCGCGGCCGGCGAGCCACATGCCGAGCGCCTCGCGGGTGCCGGTGACCTCGCGGCCGCGTCCGACCGGGCGGTGGCCGTCGGTCGGGACGAGGCGGTGCCGGAGCACGCGCCGGTTGAGCCACAGGCTGAGCTGCAGCCCCTCGCGGAAGATCGCCGTGGCGACCGGGTCCGGGACCTCGCGGGTGCGGCCGAGCCCCCGCAGGACGTCCTGGTGGTGGACGCCGAGGTCGCCGAGCAGGAACCCCGCGCCGGACCGGGACGAGGCGGACGGCTCGGCGGCCCAGTGCCGGGCCCAGTCCATCAGCCGGTCGCGGGAGATCTGCCTGGCCCGTTCGGCGGCGGCCTCGTTGGCCCGGTTCACGTGCCATCCGTGTGCGAGGTAGGTCGCGAGGGGGTAATCGAGGCCGATCAGGTGGCCGAGGACGTCCCGCGGCGCCCACTGCGAGCACAGGGTCGGGCCGGCGTCGAACTCGTCGTCGGTCAGGTCGTCGAGGGTCTCGACGAGCCGGCGGCGCTCGGCCCTCAGCTCGTCCTCGAACGGGAAGCGCATCGTGGTCGGTCCCTTCGGTAACCGCGGGGACCGACCACGATACGCACCGGCGCCGGACGGGGTGAACTGGACCCCTGATCCAATAGCGTCAGCCCTCGGTCTTGAAGTGGGACGGCAGCTGGCCGGTGCCCTTCGCGTACTGGTGCGCCACGGCCCGGGTCGCCAGCAGCCGGGCCAGCTCCATGCCGACGCCCATCACCACGGCCCAGCCGACCGCCTCGGCGAGGGCGACGTCCGGCGACTCGGGGTTCGTCGGGGGCTCCTTGCCGGTGCTCTTCTTCCAGATCAGCGTGATCGTCTTCTTCGCGACGAACCCGCCCGCGAACGCCGCGGCGCCGGCCATCACCCGCCAGCCGATGTCGCCTTTATCCGCCATATTCGTCCTCCAGTCGTCTGTCGTCTCCGACGCTACCGGAACGGCCCGCCCCCGTCCGGGGAGGTGATCGCCGCGGCATCGCCGGTTATCGGCATGCGGTCGTCGCCGATGTCAATACCATTGGCCCATGACAGAGCAGCCGCGTACTCCGCATGTCCCTTCGAAGCCCTCCCTGGACGGCCTGGAGGGCAAGTGGGTACGCGCCTGGGAGGACGGGGGCGTCTACCGGTTCGACCGCACCCGCCCGCGCGCCGAGGTCTACTCGATCGACACCCCGCCGCCCACCGTGAGCGGGTCCCTCCACGTCGGCCACGTCTTCTCCTATACCCACACCGACACCGTCGCGCGGTTCCACCGCATGCGCGGTCGCGCGGTCTTCTACCCGATGGGTTGGGACGATAACGGCCTGCCGACCGAGCGGCGCGTACAGAACCATTTCGGGGTCCGGTGCGATCCGTCCCTCCCGTACGACCCCGACTTCGAGCCGCCGGCGAAACCGGTCCCGAAGCGCCAGCTGCCGATCTCGCGGCGCAACTTCATCGAACTGTGCGAACGCCTCACGGAAGTCGACGAGAAGGCGTTCGAGGAGATGTGGCGCCAGGTCGGCCTGTCGGTCGACTGGAATCACCTCTACACGACCATCGGGGACGTTTCCCGGACGGCGTCACAGCGCGCGTTCCTGCGCAACCTGGCGCGCGGCGAGGCGTACGTCTCCGAGGCGCCGACGCTGTGGGACGTCACGTTCCGCACGGCCGTCGCCCAGGCCGAGCTGGAAGACCGCGAGCAGCCCGGCGCGTTCCACCGGATCCGTTTCCACGGCGACGAGCGGCCCGTCTACATCGAGACGACGCGTCCCGAGCTGCTGCCCGCGTGCGTCGCGCTGGTCGCGCACCCCGACGACGAGCGGTATCAGGAGCTGTTCGGGGCGACCGTCCGCACGCCGCTGTTCGGCGTCCGGGTCCCGGTCGTCGCGCACCGGCTGGCCGAGCCCGACAAGGGCTCCGGCATCGCGATGATCTGCACGTTCGGCGACGTCACGGACGTCACGTGGTGGCGCGAACTGGACCTGCCCACCCGCGCGATCATCGGCTGGGACGGGCGGCTGGTCACCGAGCCGCCCGAGGGCGTCGCGGCGGAGCCGTACGCGGAGCTGGCCGGCAGGACGGTGTTCTCCGCCAAGGAGCGCGTCGTCGAGATGCTCCGCGAGTCCGGCGACCTGGACGGCGAGCCCCGCGGGATCAGCCGTCCGGTGAAGTTCTACGAGCGGGGCAGCAAGCCCCTGGAGATCGTCACGACCCGGCAGTGGTACATCCGCAACGGCGGGCGCGACGCGGATCTGCGCACCGAGATGCTCGCGCGCGGCCGCGAGCTGGAGTGGCATCCCGGCTACATGCGGGCCCGCTACGAGAACTGGGTCGAGGGTCTCAACGGCGACTGGCTGATCTCGCGGCAGCGGTTCTTCGGGGTGCCGATCCCCGTCTGGTACCCGCTGGACGACTCCGGCGAGCCGCGCTACGACGAGCCGATCGTCCCGGCGGAGGACGCGCTGCCGGTCGACCCGTCGTCCGACGTCCCGCCGGGCTTCACCGAGGACCAGCGCGGCAAGCCGGGCGGCTTCGCCGGCGACCCCGACGTGATGGACACGTGGGCCACCTCGTCGCTGACCCCGCAGATCGCGGGCGGCTGGGAGCGCGACGCCGACATGTTCGGCCGCGTGTTCCCCTACGACCTGCGCCCGCAGGGGCACGACATCATCCGGACCTGGCTGTTCTCGACGATCGTCCGCGCGCATCTGGAGCACGGCTCGCTGCCGTGGAAGGGCACCGCGCTGTCCGGCTGGATCCTCGACCCCGACCGCAAGAAGATGTCGAAGTCGAAGGGCAACGTCGTCACGCCGATCGACCTGCTGCGCGAGTACGGCTCCGACGCGGTCCGCTACTGGGCGGCGAGCGGACGCCCCGGCACCGACACCGCGTTCGACACCGGCCAGATCAAGGTCGGCCGGCGCCTCGCCATCAAGATCCTCAACGCGTCCAAGTTCGTGCTCGGCCTCGGCGAGGTCGCGGTGGACGCCTCGGTGACCGAGCCGCTCGACAGGGCGATGCTGGCGGCGCTGTCCGAGGTCGTCCGGGACGCGACCGAGGCGTACGAGGGCTACGACTACACGCGGGCCCTGGAGCGTACGGAGCGGTTCTTCTGGGAGTTCTGCGACGACTACCTGGAACTGGTCAAGGCCCGCGCGTACGGGGACGGCCCGGCGGCGCAGTCGGCGCGGGCCGCGCTGCGCACGGCGCTGTCGGTGCTGCTGCGGCTGTTCGCGCCCGTCCTGCCGTTCGTGACCGAGGAGGTCTGGTCGTGGTGGCGGCACGGGTCGGTGCACACGGCGTCCTGGCCGTCGTCCGCCGAACTTCCGGGCGGCGGCGACCCGGCCGTCCTCGCGGCGACGGGCGAGGCGCTCCGCCAGGTCCGCAAGGCGAAGTCCGAGGCCAGGGCGTCGATGCGCGCCGACGTGTCCCGCGCCGTCGTCCGGGGCGCGGAGGTGACGCACATCGCACGGCCGGATCTGGCCGCGGCGGGCCGCATCGCCGAGCTCACGCTGGAGGACGCGCCCGCCGACCTGACCGTCGACGTCGTGCTGGCGCCGACCAGCTGACGCGTCCGCCCGGCGCCCGCAGCGCCTGCCCTGCTCAGAACGTGCAGGGCAGGTGCTTGATGCCGTTGATGAAGCTGGAGAAGAGCCGGTCGGGCTCCCCGGTGGCGCGGATGTCGGGGACGCGCGTGAACAGCTCGCGGAACATCACGGTGATCTCCCGCCGGGCCAGGTTGGCGCCGAGGCAGAAGTGCGGTCCGGGGCCGCCGAACCCGACGTGCGGGTTGGGGGAGCGTGTGATGTCGAAGACGTCCGGGTTCTCGAAGACCGTCTCGTCCCGGTTGGCGGAGTTGTAGAACAGCAGGACCTTGTCGCCCTGCCGGTACTGGTGGCCGTTCATCACGTGGTCGCGGGTGAGCGTCCGGCGGAACTGGATGACCGGCGTCGACATCCGGACGATCTCCTCCACGGCGCCCGGCATGCGCGCGTCGAAGTCCTCCAGCAGCAGGGCGCGCTGCTCGGGGTTGTCGGTGAACAGCTTGAGGCCGTGCGACATCGCGTTCCGCGTCGTCTCGTTCCCGGCGACCACGAGCAGGATGAAGAAGGAGCCGATCTCCTGGTCGGTCAGCCGCTCCCCGTCCACCTCGGCCGAGATCAGTGCGGACACCAGGTCGTCGCCGGGGTTCTTGCGCCGCTTGCGGGCCAGCTTCATCGCCAGGTGGTTCAGCTCGTACCCGGCGACCATCACCTTGAGGAGCCCGTACAGCGCGCCGAGGCGGGTGATGCCGTCGCGGGAGTAGTCCCTGCCGCCGCTGAACTCGGGGTCGCCGAGGCCGAGGATGGTGTTCGTCCGGTCGTACACCATCGGCCGGACGGGCTCGGGGATGCCCATCATGTCGCAGATGACCTGGAGGGGGAGCCGCGCGGCGACGTCGCTGACGAAGTCCACCGAGCCCTTGGCGATCAGGTCGTCCACGATCCTGGTCGCGGCGGACTGGAGGTCGGCCTCCATCTTCTCCAGGAGGCGCGGGGTGAACGCCCGCGACACGATCTTGCGGATCTTGGCGTGCCGCGGGTCGTCCATGTTGATCATCGAGCCGAAGTAGCGGGCCAGGTAGCCCGGCATGTCGGCGATGCTGTTGGAGCACGGCTCGCTGCTGAAGACCTGCGGCGTGCGGCTGGCCTCGACGACGTCGGCGTGCCTGGCCAGCGCGTAGAAGCCGGGGCCCTGCTTGACGAACGGGAGCTTCAGTTCCTGGAAGAACCTTGGATGCTCCAGCTGCCGCAGTTCGGTGAACTCGGCCATCCGGCGCTCCGGCGGCAGGGCCCAGAAGGCCAGGTCCGACACGCTCGGCTTGCCGGTCTCCGGCACTGTCGTCGTCACTGCGGCACCGTCCTCGTATCCAGAATCTGGTTCGGTTTCTATCGAACCGAGACATCGGCGACGCCGTCAAGGGGAATCAGCGGGCCGCCGCGATCCCGCGCTGCAGCACGGCCCGCTCGACGGCCGTCCACGCACCGGACGTCAGCAGGTACAACCCCGCCGCGAGCGGCACGAACGCCGCGAAGACGATCGTCCCGAACGGCAGCACCCGAGCCACCGCGCCCATCGGCCCCCCGACGGCGACGCGCCGCGACGACCACACGGCCACCGAGCCCAGCAGGACGAACAGCCCGACGAACACCAGCGACGCCGGCGAGAGCAGGCCACCGCCGAGGACCCCGATCCAGTTCTGCCCCAGCGGCGCCGCGAGCAGCGTGTGCGCGAGCAGCGCGTTCTGGTGCCCCGCCACGGTCGCGGAGGCGAACAGGCGGTACATGACCATGAAGAACGGGATCTGCGCGAACATCGGCAGGCAACCGGTGACCGGCGTGATCCCCTCCGTCTCGTACAGTGCGGCCGTCTCCCGCCGCAGCCGCTCGGGGTTCTTCGCGTACTTCTCCTGCAGCGCCTGGACCTTTGGCATCATCCGGGCGCGTTTCCGCTCGCCCCTGGCCGCCGCGACGGCCAGCGGGACGAGGGCCAGCCGTACGGCCGCGGTGAAGAGCACGATCGCCAGCGCGGTGGCCGGCCCGCCGGCGACCGGCTCCAGGACGTCCGCGAGCCCCGAGACGAGGGCATGGGCGATCGAGACGGGAACATCGAACATGAGGGAACCTTCCGGAACGAGAGGAGATCGAAAGCGTCGTCTCGGCCGCACTCAGGCGGCCGCGATCTCCGTTCCGGGCGCTCTCGGACGAGGCCGTCCCGCCGCGTCCGGGTCGCGCTGCGGCAGGAACGCCGTGCGCATCGTCCGTTCCCGCAGGGTCGTCCGCACCCGCGCCAGCGCCGCCTGCCGGCCCCGCCGCGCCGCACCGAACAGCCGCCAGCACCAGCAGCCCCGCCACGGTCAGTGTGCCCAGAGTCACCAGCACCGACTGCCCCGGTGCCGTCCCCGCCCACTCGGCCACGGCGAGCCCCCGCAACAACGCGGCGACCACCAGCGACCAGAGCATGAACCGACCTTCCCGAGCGACGAACGGCCTCAGTCTCTCACCTGCCCACCCGTTTGGCCCGAGCCTCGGGGACACGGCTCTGGCGGCCCGCGAAGCGTCATAGGAGCAAGAAGGCCAGGGCGGATAGGGATACGGCGGCCGTAGTGGTCTTTAAGGCGGGCATTCGGGCGGCTATCGCCGCGTCGCGGTCTTCGTCTCGGGCCAGGTAGGTGAGGGCGGCGCTGAGAGTGCGACCTAGGGCGAAGGCTGCGCCGCTGAGGAGGGTGGTTCGCAGCGGCAGGCCGGCGAGGAGGAGGGCCAGGGCGAGGACGTAGGGAGCCGTGGCGGGGACGTAGGTGCGGACGCCGGTGCCCAGTTCGAAGCCGAATTGGAGCGTGCCCCGGCGAAGGTGGGTCTGGAGGACTTCCGGGGGGATCTGGCGGGCGTTCTGCGGGAGGGGCAGGCGGATCAGGCCGAACTCGCGGGCGGCGCCCAGGGCGGCCACGGCCAGGATGGCGGACGTCCGGGCCCAGGCCGGGAGCGGCGCGGACAGGCCGGACAGCAGCCAGATCACCGTGGCGCTCAGGGTGCCTCCGAGCAGGAGCCCGAGGGTGAAGACGGCCAGGACCTCGCCCTGCCGTACGGGAGCCCGCCAACCTGGCGAGAACAGCACGGATTCGCTGTTACGCGTTCAGACGCTGCCCGACAGGGAGAAGCCGGCGAGGGCGCCGATCGACGACCAGCACAGGACGGTGGCGTCCAGGGCGGCGGCCGCGAGCGCGAGGAGGGCGAGGGCGGAGACGGGGAGGAGCGGGTCGGCCAGGCCCCGCCGCAGCCGCCCGGCGGTCAGTTCTTGCACGCCATCGCCTTACGGCAGATGGTCTTGTACCAGTTGCCCTTCTTGGACTTCTTCCAGCCGTCGTGGCAGCGCCAGGTGACGCCTTTCTTGCAGTTGCCGCAGCTCTTGGAATAGGCCCAGAGCCACCCGTCGTAGCCGCCGTAGCACTGGTTCGGACGCAGCTTGTACCGGCCCGGGTCGGAGACGCCCGACTTGTGGAAGCCCTTGTACTTGCCGCTCGTCCGGCAGCACCAGCTGCACACGTAGCTCGGCCCGCAGCCGGGGGAGCAGTTGTGGTTGGCCGCGTAGGAGGGGCAGCGGGGATAGATGTCGTAGTAGCCGACCAGCTGGAAGCCGGAGGCGAGCGCGTCCCGGGCGGGCGGGAAGACGCCGAGGGCCTTCAGCCCGGCGGTGGCGCCGGCGGCGGCGAGGCCGGTCAGGACGCTGCGCCGCACCGGCCGGAACCTCGGCTCGTCCGGGGGGAGGGGACGCCGCCTGATGCGCCGGGCCCCGGCGGGACGCGGCCCCCGCAGCGGCGGGACGTCCTCGAGCTCGATCATCGTGCCGCCTCCAAAGTCAGGTCATGGAGGGCTTCGGGTGAGCCCACGGGCTCCGCGGCCCGCACCCGTCCGTCCGCGTCGACGAGCACGGCGAACGGGGTGGCCGGGACGCGGTAGTCGGCGAACAGGCCGTCCTGCTCGCCGGTCAGCACGGTCGCGCGGGACGGCGCTCCGCCGTCCGGCGGCGGCCCCGCGAAGATCGCGTGCAGCGGCCGGTCCAGTGCGCCGGCGGCGGCCAGCACGTCGGTGCAGACGCCGCAGTCACGGTCCAGGAAGAGCAGCAGGCCGGCTCCGAGACGGTCGAAGGCGGGCGCGGGCGTGCCCGGCGCGGGGCCGAGCCCCGCCTGCCGGGGCGCGCCCTGGCTCAGCGCGTGGACCTGCCGGACGAGCCCGGCGACGACCAGGGCGAGCAGCAGGATCGCGACCCACGACAGCAGCAGCGCGCTGTTCTGGAAGCTCATCCGGCCGTCCTCCTCTCCATGAACAGTGCGCGGGGGAGCGTCCAGAGGATCACCGCGAACCCCAGCCCCGCCGCGACGGCGATGAACATCTCGTAGGCGGTCGAACCGGCCGGAAGGCCGTGCAGCGCGCCGGCGAGGGCGAGTGCGGAGAGCGCGGCGGCCCGCCCGGCGACCCAGCCGGTCATCGGCGTGCCGTCGCCCGCGCACCCGCACGGGACGCCCTGCCTGGTGCGGGACACGTACGTCCCGTAGAGCGCGTAAAGGGCCAGCAGGACGGCCGCCGCCCCGGATACCGCCCGCATGGGCCCGTCCAGCCAGAGCAACAGCGATGCCGCGCCGCCCGCACCGGCCGCGGCCTCCGCGACGATCACCGTGGCGGCCAGGGCGCCGGCGAGCCGGCGCGGGAACACGCGGTGGGCCCGCAGCGCGGCGGCCAGCGCGCCGGGACGCCGGACCTGGCCGTACACCGAGGCCAGCAGGACGAGCGGGACCGTGACCGCGGCGATCCCGGCGAGCAGCCCGGTCACCGGATCGCCTCGACCGCCAGCCCGGCGAGCCGCCGCGGGACCTCGCGCACCCGGTCCTCCTCCGGCAGGACGGTCACCAGCAGCGACTTCAGCGCCAGCAGGAAATAGGGGCCCTGGCCCTCCACGGTGTCCTGGAACAGCTCGCCGCCAGCGACCGACGCGCCGCGCCACGACGGCAGGCGCTTGCGCGTCCGCGTGTTGAGCGGGGTGATCTCCAGGAGGCCGAGGCCCGGGATCTCCTTGACCATCTCGGCCGGTTCGGGGCGGCGGGCCCGGCCGCGCGGGACGGCGGTGACCCCGTCCTCGTGCTCGGTCAGCCGGACGGTGTCGAAGAATGCCACGGCGTCCGCGGGTCGCCCGTGGTAGAGGTGGGTGAACACCGCGTGCCGGCGTCCCTCCCACACGGCGGCGAGGACGGGGTCGCTCTGCCCGGTGTCGCGGTCGCGGGTCGCCGTCCGGCCTACCCGCAGCCGCCCGCTCTGGATGCGGAACTCCTGCTCGAAGCGGTCGACGCCGATGTCCTCGGCCCAGGCGAGGGCGTCCGCGCGGGTCCCGCCGGAGATCTCGTGGAGCCGCCCCCGGTCGGCGATCCGCGCGACGGACGTGCACGGGCGCCCGAGATCGTGGGCGCCGGTGAGGCGGACCCGTACGCCGTCCAGCGACCGGTGGGTGACCTTGCGTTCCGGTGGGCCCATGCCGCCCCCTTCCTGCGGGACGCAACCCCCACAGAAGCACCGCGGGTAACAGAAGTGACGCTACGCGTAATCCGCCTCTTCGTGGTCAAACCTTCCGGAAGTGGTCACGCCCGGGAAGGGGTAGGGTCAACTGCCGGACTCGCGCGGCGGCGGCGTTTCAGCGGCGGCCGCGCACGGCGCCGTGGATAAAGTCGGGTGGTTCTCCGGCAGGTACGCGTTGAGGGGTTCCGTGAGCAAGGTCGATGTGCTGATCCAGCGGCTGGATCCCGAGCTGCCCCTGCCCGCGTACGCGCACGCGGGCGACGCGGGCGCCGATCTCGTCGCGGCCGTGGACGTCGAGCTGCCGCCGGGCGAGCGCGCCGTCGTCCCCACGGGGATCGCGATCGCGCTGCCGGACGGCTACGCCGCTTTCGTTCACCCCCGGTCCGGGTTGGGCGCTAAGTTGGGAGTGACGATTGTCAACGCGCCCGGTACGGTCGATGCCGGCTATCGGGGTGAGATCAAGGTGACCCTGCTGAACACCGACCCCCGCGCCACGGTGAGGTTGCGGCGCGGAGACCGCATCGCGCAGATGGTCGTGCAGCGGGTGGAGCGGGCCGTGTTCCACGAGGTCACCGACCTTCCCGGGGCGGCGCGCGGAACCGGCGGATTCGGCTCCACGGGCGGATTCGGCGCCGCGCGTGCGGCCGGGAACAATGAGCACAGTCGAGAAGGAGCGTGAGTCGTGGCTTTTGGACGTCGCCGGCAGGCCGAGGAGCCCGAGAAGGGTCCCGAGGCTACCGAGGAGCCGGCGGAGACCGCCGAGGAGGCTCCCGCCGAGGCGGAGCCGGCCGAGGGCGGCCCGTGGGACTCCGAGGACTCCTTCCCCGAGCTGCAGCGGCTTGATTTCGGGTCCCTCCAGGTCCCGGTCGCGCCGGGTCTGGGCTTCCAGGTGAACTTCGAGGCCACCCAGGTGGACGAGGAGGGCAACCCGCTGGACGGCCGGCCCGTCGCCGTGCTGGTGCAGTACGAGGAGAGCGCCATGCAGCTCCAGGTGTTCGCGGCGCCGAAGCGCAGCGGCATCTGGGACGACGTGCGCCGCGAGACCGCCAAGGACATCCAGGAGGAGGCGCAGGGCCAGACCCAGGAGGGCGAGGGGCCGTTCGGTCCCGAGCTGCTGGCGATGGTCCCGGCGGCGCTGACCGAGGAGGTCCTCGCGGAGATGCCGGAGGAGGTCCGCGAGCAGATCCCGGCCGAGTTCGTCGAGCAGGGCTGGGCGCCGCAGATCATCCGCTTCCTCGGCGTGGACGGCCCCCGCTGGTTCCTGCAGGCCGTGGTACAGGGCGCCGCGATCGAGAACGAGGAGCAGTGGCAGGTCCTGGAGGACGTGCTGCGCGGCGTGGTCGTGGTCCGCGGCGACGCCCCGATGCCGCCCCGCGACCTGCTGGAGCTCCAGATCCCCAAGGAGTTCAGCGAGGCCGGTCAGGACGAGGAGGAGGCCGTGGAGACCTTCGACCCGTTCGAGCGCGGCCCCGAGATCACCGAGGTCCGCTAGCGGCGGCGGCCCGACGAGCCCGCCCGCGCCGCGCGCCTTTTCGGACGTGCGGCCGGGCGGTTTTTCGTGTCCGGCCGCACGTCCGGTCCCTTGCCCTGACCGCCCCCGCGGGTGGTCAATCGGGACATGTCGAAGAAGACGCGCAAACGCCGGGCCCGCAAGCGCAGCAAGCACAACAAGGGCAAGCGGCCCAACGCGCGCCGCTGACCGGCCGTCACCCGATCATCTCGAACGTGATCGCGTGCTCGACGCCGACGGCCCGTCCCGCCGGTTCGGCGAGGCCGGTGAGGAACTCCGCCGCGTCGAACTCCGTGCCCAGGTTCGAGAAGTACACGTGGTGGGCGAGCAGCGAGTCGATCCCGGCCCGCAGGTGACCGGTGACGTCCACGTAGTGCGCGGCCTGCGGTGATCCGCTGAACAGTGCGAACCGGACGCCCTGCCACGGTTCGAGGTCGAGGTCGCGGAACACCCACCGGTTGGCCGCGTCCCTGACCGCGTCCGCGACCGCGAGCCCGAGCACCCGGTGGTCGGCCATGTTGAACCCGCCGCCGGGGAAGGTCTCCCGGAAACTGACCGACAGCACCACCTCGGGCCGGTGCCACCGGATCGCGCCCGCGAGCGCGCGCCGCAGCGGCAGCCCGTACTCCAGCATCCCGTCCGGCAGGTCCAGGAACTCGACGGTGTCGACGCCGACCCTCCGCGCGGCCTCGGTCTGCTCGGCGCTGCGGATCCGGCGGACCTCGTCCGGGTCCATCGAGTCGATCCCGGCCTCGCCGCGGGTGGCGAGCACCTCCGTCACCGTCTTGCCCTGCCCGGCCCATTTGGCGATCGCCGTCGAACACCCGTACTCCAGGTCGTCCGGATGCGCCACGATCGCCAGCGCCCGTTCCCAGTCCTCCGGTACCGCTTCCATCCCCCCATCCTCGCCGCTCCGGGGCGGGGCGACACTTGCAGGCGGCGGAGCCACGGGTTCGGCGTGGTGACGAGGGACGGCAGCTGCGGAGGGTCCTCCGGCGATGGTGGAGTTTCACCTACCCCGATCGGAGGGCTGGACCCATCCCCGGCCGCGCCCGCCGTCCGTAACTTCGTTCCCGAGGCGCCCCGCGAGGGGGCGCGGGGCGAAGGTGAGGACCGATGTTCGGACATGTGAGGCCCGCCGAGACCAGGGAGTCCGGTGAAGCGCTCCGGCTCGACGGAGTGCGCAAGATCTACGGCGTCGAGGGCAACCGGGTGGTGGCGCTGGACGGGGTGTCGCTGTCGCTGCCGGCCGGGTCGTTCACCGCGGTGATGGGCCCGTCCGGGTCGGGGAAGAGCACGCTGCTGCAGTGCGCGGCGGGCCTGGACCGTCCCACCGAGGGGCGGGTCTTCGTGGACGGCGCCGAACTGTCCGGCGGCGGCGAGGCCGCGCTGACCAGGTTCCGGAGGGAGCGGATCGGTTTCGTGTTCCAGCAGTTCAACCTTCTCCCGACGCTGGACGTCATGCAGAACACGGTGCTGCCGCTGAAGCTCGCGGGACGCAAGGTGGACCGGGCGCTGGCGCGGGACGTCCTGGGGCGGGTGGGCCTCGGCGACCGGCTCGACCACCTGCCGGCGGAGCTCTCCGGCGGCCAGCAGCAGCGGGTCGCGATCGCGCGGGCGCTGGTCACCCGGCCCCGGGTGGTCTTCGCGGACGAGCCGACCGGCGCGCTCGACACCCGCAGCGCCCGCGCCGTGCTGGAACTGCTGCGCGGGTCGGTGCGGACGTTCGGGCAGACCGTGGTGATGGTCACCCACGACCCGGTCGCCGCGTCGTTCGCCGACTCCGTCCTGTACCTGGCGGACGGCCGGATCGTCGGCCACCAGGCCGCGCCGACGGCCGAGACCGTCGCGGAGCGGATGACGCGCCTGGCCGACGAGGTCGAGCGCCAGCGCGCGACGGCGGGGGCGTGACATGTTCGAACTGGCTCTGCGTTCGCTGCGCAGGCGCGCGAGCGCGTTCACGGCGAGCTTCCTCGCGATGTTCCTCGGCTCCACCATGATCATGGCGTTCGCCTCGATGCTGGACACGGCGGAGGGGAGCGGCGCGACCGGGGAGGACCGGGAGACGCTCACCACGATGGCGACCGTCGTCGGCGGCTGGGGGCTGCTGCTGGTGGTCTTCGCGGTCGCCTCGACGCTGACCCTGTCCGTGCGGCAGCGGGCGGCGGAGATGGCGCTGCTGAAGAGCGTCGGCGCGACCCCCGCGCAGCTCGGCCGGATGATCGTCGGCGAGGCGGCCGTCCTGGCCGTCGCGGCGGCGGCGCTCGGGATCGTCCCCGCCATCCCGGCCGGCCGGGCCCTGCTCGGGCTGCTGCACGACACCGGCCAGGTCCCCGCGGAGATCGGCTACCACTTCGGGCCGGTCGCGGTGTCGATGGGGATCGGGGTCACGCTGGTGTCCGCGGTCGCCGCCGCGCTGATCACCGCGCGCCGCGCGGTCCGCGTCCGGGTGGCGGAGTCGATGACGGCCGCCGGCACCGACGACGCGCGGACGAGCAAGAAGCGGATCGTGTTCGCCGTGGTGTTCCTGCTGCTCGCCGTGACCGAGGCCGTCGTCACCGTCACGGTGATGGACGGCAAGGGCAGCGACGCGATGGCGACGTCCGGGCAGGCCGACATCTTCGCCGGGATCGGGCTGGCGCTGCTGGCGCCGGCGATCATGCGCCGGGTGACGGCCCTCGTGGCGGGGCCGGTGCGGGCGCTCGGCGGGACGGCCGGAGACCTCGCGGCGGCCACGATGCGCCGCCGGACGGGCGCGCTCGCGTCCGCGGTCACGCCGATCATCCTGTTCGTCGCGACGGCCGTCGGCACGCTGTTCCTGCAGGCCACCGAGAACGCGGCGATGGATGCGGCCGGGCTCGTCAAGACGACCGAGCAGAAGAGCATCGAGACGCTCAACTTCGTCGTCATCGGCATGGTGGTGCTGTTCACCGCGATCATGCTGGTCAACACGCTGATCGCGGCGACCGCGCACCGGCGCCGCGAGTTCGGCCAGACCCGGCTCGCCGGCGCCACCCCGGGGCAGGTGCTCGGCGCGGTGGCGGTGGAGTCGGCGGTGCTGACCGTCACCGGCGTGCTCGTCGGAACGGTCGCGTCGGTCTTCACGATCGTGCCGTTCGGGCTCGCCCGGCGCGACTCGCTCGTCCCCGACGGCGACGTCCGGACCTACCTCGCGGTCGCCGCGCTCGCCGCCGTCCTGACCGGCGTGACGGCCTACGGGGCGACCCGCCGCACGATCCGCGTCCCGGCCGTGGAGGCCGCGCTCCGCTGATCGCGGCCACCGGTGAGCGCTCATCCGGCCCGGATGAGCGCTCACCGGCCGTCCCACCTGGGCATGGCCCGGGGACCGCGCGGAGGGAACTGCGCGGGGGAGCCGCGGGACGGGCCGGCCGTCCCGGAACGCCTACGGGACCGAGGGGGTCGATTCGTCCGTTGATGTCATACGCTTCGAGGTATGGACGAGGTTTCGGCCGGCACGCCCCCCCACACGGACCCCGGGGGACGCGGGAACGGCAAGGGCGGCCTGCGGCGCATGCTGCGGCGCATGGCGGCCGGAAGGGCCGAGCTCGAGGCCGAGGAACTGCAGAAGACCACCGGTGACGAGGGCGCGACGCCGATCACCGACTGCGCCGCGCGCAAGCGGCACTGCGTGGCGGGTACGCTACGTACCGTGACGCTGCGTCCGCGGGGCGGCGCGCCCGCGCTGGAGGCCGAGCTCTACGACGGCACCGACGTGATCAACCTGGTCTGGCTCGGCCGCCGTAAGATCGCCGGCATCGACCCGGGGCGCCGGCTGCGCGCCGAGGGGCTGGTCAGCGTGCAGGACGGGCGCAAGGTGATGTTCAATCCGCGGTACGAGCTGCGCGGCGGTTCGTGAGCAGGCCCCCGGGCGCCGGGAGAGCAGATGGGCGAAGTGACAGCGTGAGCGAGACGACAGCGGGCACCGAGCGGGAGACCGCCGCCCACGACACCGTCGAGGCGGCCGTCCGCGCCCAGCTCACCAAGGCGCTCGGCGGCGTCCGCGGCATGCTGGAGGCCGCCGTCCCCACGATCGCCTTCACCGCCACCTACGTCGCGGCGAAGGACGTCAAGGTCGCCGTCGCGGCCGGCGTCGGCGCGGCGCTGGTGCTGCTGATCGTGCGGCTCGCGCAGCGCTCCAACCCGCAGTTCGTGCTGAACAGCCTCGTCGGCATCGCGATCGCGGCGTTCTTCGCGCTGCGCTCCGGCAAGGCCGAGAACGCCTTCCTGCCCGGCATCCTGCTCAACGCCGGCTACGGCGTCGCGATGATCTTCTCGATCGTGGTGCGCTGGCCGGTCGTCGGCTTCATCATCGGCTCGGTCACCGGCGACCCGACCGCGTGGCGCGCCGACCCCGGCATCGTGCGGCTGTGCTCCCGGCTCACCTGGCTGCTGGTGCTGCCGTGCGTGGTGCGCGTCGCCGTCCAGTACCCGATCTACCTCGCCGACGGCGACCAGAGCGGCCTGCTCGGCCCCGCCAAGATCGTGATGGGCTGGCCGCTCCAGGTCGCCGCGCTGGCGGCGATGGTGTGGCTGCTCACCCGGGGCCGCACCCCCATCGAACGCGAAGAACCCGCCTGACCGTCCGGCCAGGCGGGCTCCCCCCGCGCCTAGGGGGACGTCGCCGCTAGCGTCCGCCCAGCAGCGTCGCGAGCTCGTCCTCCACGTCTTGGCTGGCCACGAACATCAGCTCGTCGCCCGGCTCCAGGGTGTCGTCGGACGAGGGGACCAGCACCCGCCCCTCCCGCAGGATCGCCACCAGCGCGGTGTCGCGCGGCCAGTCCACCGACCCGACCCGCTGCCCGCCGAGCGGCGCGTCCTCGGGCAGCGTCAGCTCGACCAGGTTCGCCTCGCCCTGCCGGAACGTCATCAGCCGGACGAGGTCGCCGACGCTGACCGCCTCCTCGACGAGCGCCGACAGCAGCCGCGGCGTCGACACGGCCACGTCCACCCCCCACGACTCGTTGAACAGCCACTCGTTGTTCGGGTGGTTGATCCGCGCGACCACGCGCGGCACCCCGTACTCGGTCTTGGCCAGCAGCGACACCACCAGGTTGACCTTGTCGTCGCCGGACGAGGCGACCACGACCTGGCAGCGCTCCAGCGCCGCGTCGTCCAGCGCCGATATCTCGCACGCGTCGGCGAGCAGCCACTCCGCGCGCGGCACCATCTCGACCTTGATGGCCTTCGGGCTCTTGTCGATCAGGAGCACCTCGTGCCCGTTCTCCAGCAGCTCCTGGGCGATGGAGCGGCCCACCGCGCCCGCCCCGGCGATCGCGACCCGCATCAGGAGTCCTCCCCGTTCCGCGCCGCGACGGCGGCGTTGACACGCTCCAGATCGTCGGCGTTCGCCATGATGTGCACGATGTCGCCGTCCTGGATCACCGTGTCCCGCTCGGGGACGAGGGCCTCGCCCATCCGCGACAGGAACGCGACCCGGGTGTTCGCGTGCTCCTCCAGGGCGCCGACCTTCGCGCCGACCCACAGGTGCCCGGAGTCGAGCTCGGCGAGGACGACCGCGCCGGTCGGGTCCCGCCACAGCGGCTCGGCGCCCTCCGGCAGCAGCCGGCGCAGGATCTGGTCGGCCGTCCACCGGACTGTCGCGACCGTCGGGATGCCGAGGCGCTGGTAGACCTCGGCCCGGCGCGGGTCGTAGATCCGGGCCACCACGTTGTCGACGCCGAACGTCTCGCGCGCCACCCGGGCGGAGATGATGTTGGAGTTGTCGCCGCTGCTGACGGCCACGAACGCGGACGCGCGCTCGATGCCCGCCTCGGCTATCACATCGCGGTCGAACCCGAACCCGGTGATGCGACGGCCTCGGAACCCGCTGCGCAGCCGGCGGAAGGCCTCCGGGCTCTGGTCGATGATGGCCACAGAATGGCCCTTGTCCTCCAGGATGTGGGCGAGCGTCGAACCGACCCGCCCGCATCCCATGATCACGATATGCACGGCCGTTCCCTTTTCCGTCCAGGGGGACGCTCCCCCGGTACCCCCCGTCGCCGTGCACGGCATCCGTTCGCTGCGCCGCCGGCGCCGTGCCGTACCCGAGGACCCTTTTCCGTCAATGAACCCTGCCGGGCTGCAAACCTACACATCCCCCCAGACGAGTACTACCCAACCGGCCCCCGGAGGGCGGCACCGCGGGAAGTGACATGGGCGGCGGGGCGGGAAGTGACATGGGCGGCGGGGCGGGAAGTGACATGGGCGGCGGGGCGGGAAGTGACATGGGCGGCGGGGCGGGAAGTGACAGGGCGGGAAACCGTGTCATCCCCGGCGGCTAGGCTCTCGTTTCGTGTCAAAGGTTCCGGACCTGACGAAGCGGCTCCTGCTGGGCCGCGCGCTGAGCAGCGCCCAGCAGCACGAGCAGTTGCTGAAGAAGCGGATCGCGCTGCCGGTCTTCGCCAGCGACGCGCTGTCCTCGGTGGCCTACGCCCCCCAGGAGATCCTGCTCGCGCTCGGCGCGGGCGGCCTCGTGATGTACCACTACACCCCCTGGGTGGCCGCGGCCGTGGTGGTGATCCTGCTCACCGTGGTCGCGTCCTACCGGCAGAACGTCCGGGCCTACCAGAGCGGCGGCGGCGACTTCGAGGTCGCCACCACCAACCTCGGCGGCAACTGGGGCGTCGTCGTGGCGAGCGCGCTGCTGGTCGACTACGTCCTCACCGTGGCGGTGTCGGTGTCGTCCGGCGTGGAGAACCTCGGCGCGCTGCTGAAGTTCATGCAGCCGCACGAGGTCGGCGTCGCCATTGGCATGGTCGTCGTGCTCACCCTCGCGAACCTGCGCGGCCTCAAGGAGGCGGGCGTCGCCTTCGCGATCCCCACCTACCTGTTCATGTTCGCGGTCTTCAGCATGCTGGGCTGGGGCCTGGTCAGGCTGGTCGCGGGCACCGACCTGCAGGCCGAGACCGCGCACTTCGAGGTCCGCGGAGACGAGACCGACCTCGCCGGGTTCGCCCTGGTCTTCCTGCTGCTGCGGGCGTTCTCGTCCGGCTGTGCCGCGCTGACCGGGGTCGAGGCGATCAGCAACGGGGTGCCCGCGTTCCGCAAGCCCAAGGGCGAGAACGCCGCCAAGACCCTGCTGGCGCTCGGGCTCGTCGCGATGACGCTGTTCGGCGGAGTGACCGCCTTCGCCTACATCACCGAAGCCAAGTTCGCCGAGCCCGACCAGGGCAGCCACCTGATCGACCCGTCCACCGGCAAGGCCGTCACCGACGCCGACCCGGTGATCGCGCAGGTGGCGCACACCGTGTTCAGCAACTTCACCCCCGGCTTCGCGCTGGTCACCGCGATGACCGCGCTGATCCTTTTCCTCGCCGCCAACACCGCGTTCAACGGGTTCCCGGTGCTCGGGTCGGTGCTCGCGCAGAACCGCTACCTGCCGCGCCAGCTGCACACCCGCGGCGACCGGCTCGCCTACAGCAACGGCATCATCATCCTCGCCACGATGGCCGGGCTGCTGATCTACGCCTACGACGCGTCCGTCAGCCGGCTGATCCCGCTCTACACCGTCGGCGTCTTCGTGTCCTTCACCGTCAGCCAGGTCGGCATGGTCCGGCACTGGAACCGGCTGCTCGCCACCGAGCAGGACGCGGCGCAGCGCCGCCGGATGAAGACCTCCCGCGGCATCAACGCGTTCGGCGCCACGCTCACCGGCATCGTCCTCATCGTGGTGCTGATCACCAAGTTCGCGCTCGGCGCCTACATCGTGTGCATCGCGATGCCGCTGCTGTACCTGCTGATGAAGGCCATCCGGCGGCACTACGACCGGGTCTCCGCGGAGCTCGTGCCCTCCGGCGAGGACGTCGCGCTGCCCGCCCGCAACCACGGCATCGTGCTCGTCTCCAAGATCCACAAGCCGACGCTGCGGGCGCTCGCCTACGCCCGCGCCACCCGCCCGTCCACGCTGGAGGCGGTGACCGTCGCGGTGGACGCCGAGGAGTCCCGGCGTCTCCAGGACGAGTGGGACGCCCTCGACATCCCCGTCCCGCTGAAGATCCTCGACTCGCCGTACCGGGAGATCACCCGGCCCGTCCTCGCCTACGTCAAGAACGTCCGGCGGCGCAGCCCCCGCGACGTCGTCACCGTGTTCATCCCCGAGTACGTCGTCGGCCACTGGTGGGAGCAGCTGCTGCACAACCAGAGCGCGCTGCGGCTGAAGGGGCGGCTGCTGTTCCAGCCGGGCGTCATGGTGACGAGCGTCGCCTGGCAGCTCCAGTCGTCCGACCGGCTGAAGGGGCGGGTCGAGCCGCCCGGCCCCGGCTCGTCCCGGCGTCCGCCGCGGACCGGGCCGCGCTCGGGTGGCGGTAGTGTTTCGGATCGTGACTGAACTCGAACCCGACGTCCTCGAACTGGAGGTCGGCAACGTCGCCAACGGCGGTTTCTGCGTCGCCCGTCACGAGGGCCGCGTGGTCTTCGTCCGGCACGCCCTGCCGGGCGAACGGGTGAGAGCCCGCGTCACCGATCGGACCAAGAACTTCCTCCGCGCCGACGCCGTGGAGATCATCGAGGCGTCCCCGGACCGCGTGCCGGCCCCCTGCCCGTTCGCCGGGCCCGGACGCTGCGGCGGCTGCGACTGGCAGCACGCCTCGCTGCCCGCCCAGCGAAAGCTCAAGGCGGCCGTGGTGGAGGAGCAGCTCCAGCGCCTCGCCGGGATCACCCGCACGGTGACCGTCGAGGAGGTCCCCTACCCGGTCGACTCCGAGGTGACGCCGCCGCCCGGCCTCGGCTGGCGCACCCGCGTCCAGTTCTCCGTCGCGTCCGGCGCCGTCGGGCTGCGGAGGCACCGCTCCCACGACATCGAGCCCGTCGACGAATGCCTGATCGCCCACCCGGGCGTGGAGCTGATGGGCATCGAGCGCAAGCGCTGGCCGGGCGCGTCCGGCGTCGAGGGCATCGTCTCCGCCACCACCGGTGACCGCCTCGTCGTCCTGCGCGGCCGCGACCGCCGCAAGATCCGGGTGCCGCGGCTGGACGTGCCGGTCCGGCTCGTCCGCGGCAAGCCGGAGCCGGGCGCCGGCCTGCCGTACGTCCGCGAAGAGGTGTCCGGGCGGCTGTTCCAGGTCAGCGGCAGCGGTTTCTGGCAGGTCCACCCGGGCGCCGCGCAGCTCCTCGCCGACGCGGTGCTGGACGCCCTTGAGCCGAAGCCCGGCGACATCGCCCTCGACCTGTACTGCGGCGTCGGCCTGTTCACCGGCGTCCTCGCCGACCGGATCGGCCCGGAGGGCCTCGTCGTCGGCGTCGAGTCGGACGGCCAGGCCGTCCGGGACGCCCGCTACAACCTGCGCGATCTGCCGAACGTGTCGATCGAGCGCGGCCCGGTCGAGGAGGTGGTCGCCGACCTGGAGTTCGGCCGCGCGTCCAGCTCGTCCCGCACGCAGAACAAGCGCGGCACCGGCCACCACGGCGGCTCCCGCGTCCGCCGCGCCGACGTCGTCGTCCTCGACCCGCCCCGCACCGGCGCCGGCCGGGAGGTCGTCGAGCACATCACCCGCCTCGCCGACCGCAAGATCGCCTACGTGTCCTGCGACCCGGCGACCCTGGCCCGTGACCTCGCCTACTTCGGCGAGCGCGGCTGGACCCTGGAGACCTTCCGGGCATTCGACGCATTCCCGATGACCCAGCATGTGGAGTGCCTGGCGACCCTGGTCCGCGGCTGAAAACCGGTTGCGGCCCCGGCATACCGTGGACGCATGGTCGAGATCAGGGACGTTCCGCAATCCGAAGTCGAGCGCATGGTCGACCTGGCCGGCATGGTGTTCCACGTCCGCATCGATGACTACGAACGCGACTCCTGGAAGCTCCGCCGCTCCGAGCGCATCGGCGCTTACGACGGCGACGACCTGGCCGGCCAGCTCGCGGTGCTCCCGATGCGGCTCGCGGTGCCGGGCGCGTTCCTCGACTGCTCGGCGGTCTCGTTCGTCGGTGTGCTGCCGACTCACCGCCGCAAGGGCATCCTGACGGCCCTGATGGACCGCATGCTCGCCGACGCCGTCGCCGCCGGCCGCCCCGTGGCCGCGCTCTGGGCGTCCGAGGGGGCCATCTACGGCCGGTACGGCTTCGGCCTCGCCACCCGCGCGATCGGCCTGGAGGCCGACACGTCCCGTCCGCTGGGCCTCCGCACCGCGGCCGACGAGCGTCCCCTCCGCCTGGTCGACGTCGCGTCCGCGCCCGGGGTCCTCGACCCGATCCACATCCGTGCGCTCTCCGCCCGGCCGGGCGGCCTTGTCCGCGACCCCGAATGGTGGACGCGCTCCATCCTGCGGCCGGTCGACGTGGAGGCCGCAGGCTTCACCGATCCGCGCGTCGTCGTCCATCCCGCCGGCTACGCCGTCTACCGCTCCAGCGGGAACCAGACGATCAGGCTCGTCGACCTCGTCGCCGAAACCCCGCAGGTCGAGGCCGCGCTCTGGCGCTACCTGGCGTCGATCGACCTGACGTCCCGCGTCCACGCACCGAGCCGTCCCGTGGACGACCTGCTCCCGCACATGGCCACCGACCCCGACCAGGTCACCGTCAAGGAGAACTACGGCGCCCTCTGGCTCCGCCTGATCGACGTCCCGGCCGCGCTCCACGCCCGCACCTGGGCCACCGAGGACACCTTCGTCCTGGAGATCGAGGACACCCGTATCCCCGCCAACTCGGGCCGCTGGCGGCTCACCACGGGCGCGACCCCGGCCTGCGACCCGACGACGGACCCCCCGGACCTGGCCCTGGCCGCCGCCGACCTGGCCGCCACCTACCTCGGCGGCGCCACCCCGGCCACCCTCACCCGGATCGGCGCGATCACCGAACACACCCCGGGCGCCGCGGCACGCCTGACCGCCGCCATGGCCGTCCCCCTGGCCCCGTACATCAACGACGAATTCTGATCGTCGGGCGCGGGGCCTGCCATCTCTCGATCATCGCCAGAAGAAGACCTTCGCGCTGCCGTCCTTGACGGTCGCCGGGGCGGTGCCGTGCTGGAGGAGCTGGAAGCGCACCCGGTGCCCGGAGCGGACGGTGTCGGCCGGCAGGCCGTACACCAGGTTCGTGGTGTCCCCGACCGAGAGGAAGTCCTGGACGGGCCCGACCTCGTACTGGCTCGTGTCCTCGATCAGGACCTCGATGGCGCGGGCCTGGATGAGGGTGCCGGCCGGGACGCCGGCGACGGTCGCGGCCACGGTCAGGCTGTAGCGGGCGGAGCCGGTGAGCAGACTCGGGCCGCCCGGGTCGTTGTGCTGGTGCTCGCTGTCGGCGAACTCGTGGTCCCAGGAGACGTTCGTCCACTTGCCGGGGGAGAGCTGCTGCTCGGCATCGGTGCCGACGGACACGTAGTCGGGCATGTCGTCCTCTCCTTCGGGCGAGACGCCGACGCGCCACTGCCCGTAGTCGCTCTTCACGCCGCGGTCGTAGTCGACGCCGACGCCGTTGATGGTGTGGTCGTTGGAGTACTGCTGGAGCTGCGCGCGGGCGTCCCAGCGCCCGCCGGACCAGGCGTACGTCTGCCAGCCGTAGGTGATCTTCCCGGCGTCGAAGGCGCGCTTCGTCGGGCCGTAGCCGGCGTAGAGGCCGACGCGGTCGCGGCCGATGACGCTCGCGGCGCCGTCCAGGTAGGCGTTGATCTCGTCCTGCTGGGAGGCGGTGGCGTCCCAGTCGGCGGCGAAGTAGATGGGACGGTCGTCCGGCATGCCGCAGGCGTCCGCCTGCGCGGCCGCGTCCCTGGCGTCCGCCACGCCGGCGGACCGTCCCGCCAGCGGGCGCTGCGCGGTGGACTCCCAGACGACCACCACCCAGATGCCCGCGTCGGACAGGTCGTCGGCCTCCGCGCGGGTCAGGTTCTTGCCGGTCGTGTCGTGCGACAGGTAGCGGCACGCGAACTTCACCCCGGCTCGCTTCAGCGCTGCGACGCCGGGGCGCCCCCACGCGTAGTCGACGCCGAAGACAGCCATCTCAACTCCTGGATCGGGGATCGGTTTTGGCCGATTCAACAGCTTCTGCCCCCTACGGCGCAGCAAGTTGGACAGGTTCGCACTTCAGCGTGATGTGACTGTCGCCGTCTGTGACGACACGCCGCCGGGGCGCTAGGTGGCGGCTCCGGTGGTCGCTAGAACGGAGGTGTCCGCAAGGAATTCGCAGGTCACAGGGGGTCTCATCATGGTCTGGACACTGAAGTGGCGAGTCCTGGTGCCGCTGGCCGCCGCGCCGCTGCTGGCGGCGCCGATGGCGGCGCACGCCGACGACCCCGGTCCGACCGGGCACAAGGGGAACAAGGGAGGCGCCTCCAAGCCCGCCCCCAGACCCAGGTCCCACACCAAGCCGAAGAAGGCGCATGCCAAGCCGAAGGCGCATGCCGATCCCAAGCCCAGGACGCACGCCAAGCCGAAGGCGCACGCGAAGCCGAAGGCGCATGCCAAGCCGAAGCTGAAGCCGAAGGCGCATGCCAAGCCTGGCCTGCTCGGGGTGGTGCTGCGTACGAAGAGTCCGCGGCAGGACGTCGTTCCCGGACGCACCTACGCGTGGGCGTTCACTATGGCCGCCAAGGGGCCGGAGAAGTCGGGTCAGGCGGTGTTCAGGACGACGCTGCCGAAGGAGCTCGCTTTCGTGTCCGCCAAGAAGCACTGCGGGTCGGCCGGACGGAAGGTCGTGTGCCGTCTCGGCCTGCTCAAGAAGGGGGAGAAGGTCGCGGGCGTGATCCGTGCGAAGGTCACCAGGCATGCCGAACCGGGGGAGGCGATCGGCATGCGCGGCACGGTGACGTGGGGCATGGGGCGCGTCACCCGCGGGTTCCCGGCCGTGCGCGCGGCGCGGACCGCGGACCTGGCGCTGGTGAAGACGGCTCCGGTGACGGCTCGCAGGGGCGCGCAGATTCCGCATGTGCTTGAGGCCCGCACCCTCGGGCCGGCCGCGGAGAGCACCAGGCGGCGCTGACCCGGTGGCGCGAACGCGGCCGGGCGCGTACGAGGATGGAGTCATGCGTCTTCGGATCTTCACTGAGCCCCAGCAGGGGGCGAGCTACGAAACACAACTCGCGGTCGCCAAGGCCGCCGAGGACCTCGGCTTCGACGCGTTCTTCCGCTCCGACCACTTCGTCAAGATGGGCGACGTGACGGGCGAGCCGGGCCCGACCGACTCGTGGATCACGCTGGGCGCTATCGCCCGGGAGACCAGCCGGATCAGGCTCGGCACGCTGGTGACGGCGGCGACGTTCCGGTATCCGGGGCCCCTCGCCATCTCGGTCGCGCAGGTCGACCAGATGAGCGGCGGACGCGTGGACCTCGGGCTCGGCACGGGCTGGTTCGAGCAGGAGCACACCGCCTACGGCATCCCGTTCCCGAGCCTCGGGGAGCGGTTCGAGCGGCTCGAGGAGCAGCTCGCGATCCTCACCGGGCTGTGGGGGACGCCGGCGGGCGAGACCTACTCGTTCAGCGGCGACCACTACACGCTGGCCGAGTCGCCCGCGCTTCCGAAGCCGGCGCAGGCGGGCGGCCCGCCGATCATCATCGGCGGGGCCGGGGCGAAGCGGACGCCGCGGCTCGCGGCCCGCTACGCCGACGAGTACAACGTTCCTTTCCACCAGGTGAAGGAGACCGGAGAGGCGTTCGACCGGGTCCGGGCGGCGTGCGCCGAGGCGGGCCGGACGAAGCCGCTCGTCCACTCCGCCGCCCAGGTCGTCTGCTGCGGCCGGGACGAGGCCGAGGTGAAGCGCCGCGCCGACGCCATCGGGCGGCAGGTGCCGGAGCTGCGCGAGAACGGCCTCGCCGGGACCCCCGGCGAGCTGGTCGACAAGATCGGCCGGTTCGGCGAGCTGGGCGCCGAGCGCATCTACCTGCAGGTTCTCGACATGCACGACCTGGACCACCTGGAGCTGCTGGCCGCGGAGGTCCTCGGCAAGGTGTGAGACGGCAGGTGTGACACGGCAAGGTGTCAGACCGGCAAGGGCCCGCTGCGGGAGGACGTCCTTCCGCAGCGGGCCTTCCCGTCGGGTCAGGCGGCCTCCTCCTCCGGACGCGCGTGCATGGGGAGCAGGAACGTCGCCAGGAATGTCAGGCCGAGCAGCCCGACCTCGACCCACAGCGTGATCTTCATGGCGTCGCTGAAGCCGACCTTGGCCGAGTGCTCGCCGGCGTCCGCGACGGCCTTCTGGACGGCGGGCGCCGACTGCGGCGCGGCGGCGATGGCGGCCTTGACGTCGTCCTGAAGCCGGTGGCAGGACGCGGGGACGGCGGAGGCGTCCTTGGCGGTGGCGCTGTCGTGGCCGCAGTCGCGCAGGGCGTCCACGAGGCGGTCCTGGTGCGCGGCGGGCACGGACGCGGCCGCCAGGTCGCGGCGCAGCGCGGAGGCGCCGTCGTCGGCGGCGGACGCCACGTGCCCGCCGAGCAGTCCGAAGAAGATCGTGCCGAGGACGGCGGCGCCGAGCGCGCTGCCGAGCTGCTGGACGGCGGTGAGCGTGCCGCCCGCCGAGCCGGTCTCCTCCGGCTCGACGCCCGCGAGGACGGTGTCGAAGAACGGCCCCATCAGCAGGCCCATGCCGATGCCGGTCACGGTCAGGGCGGGAACGAGCTGCCAGGGGGTGACGTCGACGCCCACGTAGTGCAGCGTGGCGTAGAGCCCGGCGATGCCGCCGGCCATGATGACGGCGCCCGCGTGGATCAGCGTGCGGCCGAAGCGCTGCACGGCCTGCATGACGCCGAACCCGATGATGATGCCGACCGACCAGGGGATCTGCGCGAGACCCGACTTGAGCGGTGAGTAGCCGAGCCCCAGCTGGAAGAACAGGGCCAGCACCAGGCCGAGCCCGGCCATGCCGGAGAAGAACACCACGCCGACGACGAGCCCGCCGGTGAAGCCGCGCTTGCGGAACAGGCTCGGGACGATCAGCGGGTCGCCGCCGGCGCGCTGCTTGCGGGTCTCGTACCAGGTGAACACGCCCCAGACGGCGAGGGACGCGGCCATCATCAGGAACGTCCAGACGGGCCAGTCGTGCTCGCGGCCCTGGACGAGCGGGTAGATCAGCAGGCCGGCGCCGAGGGACGCGAGGACGGCGCCGGTGAGGTCGAGGCGGGACGCGTGCTCGGCGCGCCCGGCGGGCAGGAACTTCAGCCCGGCCAGCACGGCGGCGGCGCCGAGCGGCAGGTTGATCAGGAAGATCATCCGCCAGCCGGTGCCGAACAGGTCGGCGTCGATCAGCCAGCCGGCCAGCACCGGCCCGCCGACCGACGACAGGCCCATCACCGGCCCGAACATGGCGAACGCGGCGCCCATCTCCTTCGTGGAGAACATCTGCTTGATCATGCCGATGCCCTGCGGCAGCATCAGCGCGCCGAACAGGCCCTGCACGGCGCGGGCGCCGATGAGCATGCCGGGGGAGACGGCGACGCCGCACAGCAGGGAGCCGATCGTGAAGCCGGCCGCGCCGATGAGGAACATCCGCTTGCGCCCGTAGAGGTCGCCGAGGCGTCCGCCGGTGATGAGCCCGACCGCCATGGACAGCGTGTAGGCGGCGGCGAGCCACTGGATGGTGGCGGCCGATCCGCCCAGCTCGGCCCGGATCGTCGGGGCCGCGATGTTGGTGATCAGCGCGTCCAGCATGTCCATGATCTCGCCGGCGAGGATCACGAACAGGGCGATCCAGCGCCGGCGATAGCCCGCGTCGGCGGTGTCCCGCCCCGGGGTCGTCAAAGTCTCGGTCATGGTGATCTCCGGTTGTCGAACGCTGTTCGTCAGTACGAACGCTGTTCTAATGCCGAACGTCGTTCGTGTCAAGTACGATGTTCGTGTCCGCTGAACTTCTCTCTACAGGAGAGAAGATATATCGCGTTTTGCGATAGTCAAGATGTATCGCGAGATTGGGAGGTCTCGACGTGGCCACCGCACGCCCGGACGGGCCGCCGTCCGGCCCGCCGGCGCCCGAGCTGCCGACCCCGCCCGGCCGCCGGCCGCGCAAGGCCGCGCCGCCGAGGCAGCCGCTCACCCAGGACGCCGTCATCGAGACGGCGCTGCGCGTCCTGGACGCCGAGGGCCTGGAGGCCGTGACCATGCGCCGCGTCGCCCAGGAACTGGGCACCGGACCCGCCTCCCTCTACGCCCACGTCTCGGGCAAGGACGAGCTGCGCGAGCTGATGCTCGACCGGGTCGCGGCCGAGATCAGGCTGCCCTTCCCCGACCCGGCGCGCTGGCAGGAGCAGCTGAAGGGGCTGGCGCGCGAGATCCGCCGCGTCTACACCTCGCACCGCGACATCGCGATGGTGTCGATGGGGCTCGTCCCCACCGGCCCCCACCTGCTGGACGTCGCGGAGGCGCAGCTCGCGCTCATGCGAGCGGGTGGTGTGCCGAAGAAGATCGCCGGCATGGCCGTGGACACGCTCGGCATGTTCCTCGACGCCGACGCGATCGAGGGAACGGTCTACTACGCGAAGGCGCCCGCCGGTGAGGACCCGCACGCGTTCTTCGAGGAGTACTTCGGGCAGTTCAAGGAGTACTTCTCGGCCCTGCCGGCGGACCGGTACCCGGTCCTCACCGGGATGGTCGAGGAGCTGACCGACCCCGACGACGACGGGCGGTTCGAGTTCGGGCTCGACCTCCTCGTCCGGGGCATCGCCTCCTACGTCGAGGACGAGGAACGTCCCGGTTAGGCGAAAGCCTCCGAGAACGCGGCCTGCCTGGGAGAGCCCTGGGCGGTGTCCCACACCGCGAAGACGACGTGCTCGAACCGTCCGGCGAACTCGCCGCCGGGACGCAGCGGCTCGGCGAACGCCTCCGCGACCTCCGCCGGGTCGTTGCGGAACACGCCGCAGCCCCACGCGCCCAGCACCAGCCGCGCGTGCCCGTGGGCCTGCGCCACGGCGAGGACCTTGCGGGCGCGCAGCCGCAGTGTGGCGGGGATCCGGTCGGCCTTGGCGGGGTCCCGGATCGCGCCGCGGTTCGGGGCCGGGGACGTCAGGAACGCGACGTCGTACGGCTCCTCCAGCAGCCGCCCGGCGTCGTCCCGGAACACCGGCACGCCCGGCGAGTAGATCATGTGGTCGCTGTAGAGGAGGTCGCCCTGGGCGCGGTGGAAGTCGTAGAACTCCCTGGCCGACCGCAGCGACGTGTACAGGCCGGAGGAGCGCGCCAGCCCCTCCTCCTGGGCGTGCGCTCCGTTGAGGAAGCCTCCGCCCGGGTTCTTCGCGGACGCGAAGTTGAGCGCGAACGGGATCGTTCCATCGCCGCACAGGCGGTGGGCGGCGGCGAGCGTCGTCTCGCCGGTCACCTCGATGCGCGTCTCGGCGGGAGCCTCGGCGGGCAGTCGCCTGAGGAGTGCGTCCAGTTCGTCCGGCCGGTAGAGGACGGTGCCTTCGACGGTGCGCGCGAGTCGGTCCGCGACCCTGACGGTGCGGCCGGAGGGCGCCGTGTAGGCGCCGCGTTCGAGGATGGCCACGGTCTCCTGCGCGGTCATCCGTCGTGGATGTCTGCTCATGTCGCCTCGGATTGTGCTGCTTCCGCAAACCCGTCCGCAAACCATTTTCAGATGATTTGCTGGACCTTCTTCCTGAAAAAAAAGGATGTGGGGTATTCGCTGCGGTCCGCCACACTTGGGGCGTGCTTCTGACGATCACGACGACCATGGACCAGGCGACCGACCTGGGATTCCTCCTGCACAAGCATCCGGACCGGGTGCAGCGATTCGAGCAGTCCTTCGGCACCGCGCACGTCTTCTACCCCGACGCGGACGAGCGTCGCTGCACGGCGGCCCTGCTACTGGACGTCGACCCGGTCAAGCTCGTGCGCACCCGCGGTAGAGGCACGCCGGACTTCTCACTCGGCCAGTACGTGAACGACCGCCCCTACGCGGCGTCGTCGCTGCTGGCGTCGGCGATGGCGAACGTCTTCCGTACCGCCATGCGCGGACGGTGCGATCTGCGTCCCGAACTTGCCGAGTCGGCTATCCCGCTTGAAATCGTCCTGCCGGCTCTTCCGTGTAGGGGCGGGCCAGGGCAGGCCGAACGATTCTTCGCCCCGCTGGGCTGGGATGTGTTTGCTGTGCCGGTTTCGCTCGATCCGGAGTTCGCCGAATGGGGCGACTCCCGGTACGTCACGCTCACGCTGACCGGGACACTGCGGCTGGCCGACGCGCTCAACCAGCTGTACGTGCTGCTGCCCGTCCTGGACGACGCCAAGCACTACTGGCTGGCTCCGGACGAGGTCGACAAGCTCATCCGGGCCGGGGAGGGCTGGCTCGCCGCGCACCCCGACCGCGGCGCCATCACGCGCCGCTACCTGGCCAACCGGCGTGGTCTCGTCCGGACCGCTCTCGGCCGCCTCGCCGATACCGAGGACGCTCCCGAAGAGGAACTCGACCCCGTGCAGGTCGAGGAGGAGCCGACGCCTACCGAGGACGAGCCACAGAAGGAGAAGACCGTTTCGCTTGCCGAACACCGCCTGCGGTCGGTCATGCAGGCGTTGCGCGACGAGAACGCCCGGCGCGTCATCGACCTTGGCTGCGGCTCGGGGAAACTGCTGTCGCTGCTCGCCAAGGACGACTTCTTCAGCGAGATCTCCGGGACGGACGTGTCGCATCGCGCACTGAGCCACGCCTGGCGGCGGCTCCGCTGGGACGGGCGGCCGCGCCGCGAGGGCGACCGCGTCCGCGACGTGTTCCAGGGCGCGCTGACCTACGCGGACGAACGGTTCGGCGGCTACGAGGCGGCCGTGCTGATGGAGGTCATCGAGCACATCGATCCGCCGCGCCTCGGCGCGGTCGAGCGCGTGGTGTTCGGGCACGCCGCGCCCCGCGTGGTCATCGTGACGACCCCGAACGCCGAGCACAACGTCCGCTACGAGGGGCTCGCGCCGGACGCGATGCGCCACTCCGACCACCGTTTCGAATGGACGCGGGCCGAGTTCCGCGCCTGGGCGGACCGGGTCGCCGCCGCGCACGGCTACCGCGTCCGCCACCTGCCCGTCGGCGACGACGACCCCGAGGTCGGCGCGCCCACCCAGATGGGGGTGTTCACCCGATGACCGAGATCCGGGTACCGGAGATGGGGCTCGTCGTCCTGGTCGGCGTGACCGGATCGGGCAAGTCCCACTTCGCGCGCAGGCACTTCGCGCCGACGCAGGTCGTCTCGTCCGACTTCTGCCGCGGCGTCGTGTCGGACGACGAGAACGACCAGTCCGCGACCGGCGACGCGTTCGACCTGCTCCACTACATCGTGGCCAAGCGGCTGCGGCGCGGACTGCTGACCGTCGTGGACGCGACGAACGTGCAGGCCAAGGCGTGGCAGGCGCTGCTGCGGATCGCCAAGGACCACGACGTCATGTCCGTCGCGATCGTCCTGGACGTCCCCGAGGGGCTCGCCGCCGAGCGGAACGCGACCCGCCCCGACCGGAACCTCCCGCCGCACGTGATCCCGCGCCAGCGGCGCGAGCTGCGGCGCGGGATGCGGGAGCTGACCCGCGCGTTCCGCCGCCACCACGTGCTGACCGGCGCCGAGGAGATCGACGCCGCGACCATCGCCTACGAGAAGGCGTGGAACGACAGGCGTGAGCTGACCGGCCCGTTCGACGTCATCGGCGACGTGCACGGGTGCCGCGCGGAGCTGGAGGACCTTCTCACCGACCTCGGTTACGAGATCGAGCAGGACGTGCAGGGCCGTGCCGTGGGAGCGAACCATCCCGGTGGACGCACCGCCGTGTTCGTCGGCGACCTCGTCGACCGCGGGCCCGACACTCCGGGCGTGCTGCGTCTGGTGATGGGCATGGTCGCCGCAGGCGACGCACTGTGCGTTTCGGGTAACCACGAGGCGAAACTCGTCCGTGCTCTTCGCGGACGCAAGGTGCGGGTGACGCACGGCCTGGAGAACTCCCTGGAGCAGTTCGCCGCCGAGGACGACGACTTCCGCGAAAGCGCACTGAAATTCATGGACGGCCTCATCAGCCACTACGTGCTGGACGACGGCCGTCTCGTCGTGGCCCACGCCGGTCTGAAGGAGGAGTACCACGGCCGCGCGTCCGGACGAGTCCGCTCGTTCGCGCTCTATGGCGACAGCACAGGGGAGACCGACGAGTACGGGCTTCCCGTCCGGTACCCGTGGGCGCGTGACTACCGAGGCAAGGCCATGGTCGTGTACGGGCACACCCCCGTCCCCGATGCGGAATGGGTCAACAACACCATCTGCCTCGACACCGGTGCCGTGTTCGGTGGAAAGCTCACCGCGTTGCGCTATCCGGAGCGTGAACTGGCGTCGGTTCCGGCCCGTCAGGTCTGGTACGAGCCGACGCGCCCCTTGGCGGATTCCGCGCCTGTGCAGCGGGAGAACGATGTCCTCAACATCAGTGACGTCCTCGGCAACCATGGGGTCGAGACCCGCCTCATGGGCCGCGTCGCCGTCCGCGAGGAGAACGCGATGGCCGCGCTGGAGGTGATGAGCCGGTTCGCCGTGGACCCGCGCTGGCTCGTCTACCTGCCGCCCACCATGGCGCCCGCCGACACCTCGACCCTGCCCGGATACCTAGAGCACCCGGCCGAGGCCCTGGCCGCCTACCGGACCAAAGGGATCACCCTTGCGGTGTGCGAGGAGAAGCACATGGGTTCCCGCGCCGTGGCCGTCGTCTGCCGTGACGCCGCCGTCGCCGTGGAACGCTTCGGCGTGACCGACGGGACGACCGGCGCCGTCTACACGCGCACCGGACGTTCGTTCTTCCGCGACCCGTCCCGCACCACCGAGGTACTGGACCGGCTCCGCACCGCGATCGGCGCGGCCGGGCTCTGGGAGGAGCTGGACACCGGATGGCTCGTCATCGACGGCGAACTGCTGCCGTGGTCGGCCAAGGCCATGGACCTCATCCGCACGCAGTACGCGGCGACCGGGGCGGCAGCCCGCGCCGCCCTTCCGATGGCCTCCGGCGTGCTGGCGCGCGCGGACGCACGGGGTCTCGACCTCGGCGGCCTCCGCGAGCACATCGACCGGCGCGCCGCCAACGCGTCCCGCTTCCGTGACGCCTACGCGCGCTACTGCTGGACGGTCGACGGAGTGACCGGCATGCGGTTCGCCCCGTTCCAGGTCCTCGCGGGAGAAGGCCGCTCCTGGGCGGACGCACGCGACCACGAATGGCACATGGTCGTGGCGGCACGGCTGGCGGACGGTGACGCGAGCGGCCTCATCCAGCGGACGGAGTCGGTGACCGTCGACCTGGATTCGCCGCGGTCGGAGACCGCCGTCACCGAATGGTGGGAGAAACTGACCGCCGCGGGCGGCGAGGGCATGGTCGTCAAGCCGCTGGGGCCGTTCCCGGACGGCGCGAAGATCCAGCCCGGCGTCAAGTGCCGCGGGCCGGAGTACCTGCGGATCATCTACGGCCCGGACTACACCGAGCCGGAGAACCTCGACCGGCTGCGCCGAAGGTCCCTCGGCCGCAAGCGGTCGCTGGCGATGCGGGAGCACGCGCTCGGCGCCGAGGCGCTCGCCCGGCTCGCCGCCGGGGAGCCGCTGTGGCGCGTCCACCAGGCGGTCTTCGCCGTCCTGGCGCTGGAGTCCGAGCCCGTCGACCCGCGCCTGTGACCCGCGCCCGTGACCCGCGCCCGTGACATGCGTGCGGCCCGCCTCCTGCCGGGGGCGGGCCGCATCGGGACACGTCAGGTCGAGAAGAGCATGTTGAAGACGCTGCCGTGGTGCGGGCGGCGGTGCCCGTGGTGATGGTGGTGCACCGCCGGCCCGGGCGACCCCCAGCCCGGCGCCGCGGCGGGCGGGGGCGCCGCACGGTACTGCGCCTCCATCTGGGCCAGGGCCTCGAGCTCGCCGTAGTCGAGGAAGATCCCCCGGCAGCTGTCACATTGCTCGATGTGGACGCCGCTGCGGGTGTAGGTCCGCATCACGCCACGACACTTAGGGCAGTGCATCGCCTTGTCGTCCTTCCGGTCTGGATCCCCAGGTAGAGGCTAAACGTAGGACAGGTTTCGCGCCACGTCATGCCGCGTCCCCCGCCGCGGATATTCTCGCGCAGGCGTCGATCATCGCCTGCTCTGGCTCGTCGAGTGTCCGATCATCCCTTTCTGCGGATATGACGCACGTCGCGGCTATCTGGATCGCAAGACTTCGTGCGGGTATGTCCAGCCTCGTCCAAGGGTCGTCCCGGGTAGGGACCGCCGGGCCTCCGGCCGCCGTGTAGGCGCCCAGGAACCGCCCCCAGTCGTCCGGCGGGAGAACCCCGGCGGAGTAGAGCGCCGCAGGTCGGGCGAGGTCCCAGGCGGGGTCTCCTCTGCCCATGTCCTCGATGTCGATGAGCCGCCAGCGTCCGTCCTGCGCGCGGACCATCTGGCCCAAGTGCCAGTCCCCGTGAATGAGGTGCTCCGCCCGTCCGGCGGGCTCGTCCTCCTCGCCGCGGATCCAGGCCGGAAGGGTGGCGAACGCGCGTCTCACCTCGTCCTCGGCCGGACCTTCGCCAAGCCGTGAGACAAGGCGCGCCACACGCGTCGGACGCCCCCAAGACGGTGCTCTTGCCGGAACACTTTCCGAATGGAGAGCAGCCAAGAGCCGCGCCCCCTCTTCCCAGGGAAGCTCCTGGCCCGGATCGACCGGCTCACCGAATGGCGCGATTGTGACCGTCCTGCCGTCCACGGTGAGCGGCGGGCTCTGTGGTCCTATCAGGAGTTCCGGAAGCGTGCTCGCCAGCCGTATCCGTTCGAGGAACGGTGGCCCGTGCTCACGATCGGCCTGGTGCGCCTTCACCACCACGTCACCGACCCGCACGACCAGCACACCATGCCGGTCGTAGAGCGTTTCCGGGGACGCATCAGCGCGGGCCGAATCGCGCCCGATCTCAACGAGCCGGGCGAAGAGCCCGGACTGGACGGTCTCGGTCTGCACCCACTAAGTGAACCACCCCGCGTCGGCCAAGCACTGTGCGTCAATTAAGCCCTGTGCGTCATTCAGGCCCTGTGCGTCATTCAGGCCCTGTGCGTCATTCAGGCACTGTGCGTCATTCAGGCACTGTGGGTCGGTCGACCACTGTGGGCCGAGCCCATCCGCTCCTGCGCGGACTCAGCGAACTCGTCCCGCAGCCGCTGCCGGACGATCTTGCCGAGCGGGTTCCTCGGCAGCTCGGTCCGCGGGCGGAACTCCGCCGGCACCTTGTAGTGCGACAGGTAGCGCTTGCAGTGCGTCCGCAGTTCCTCGGCCGAGAAGGGGTAGGCGGGGTGTTCCACCACGTGGGCGATGACGCGCTCCCCGCGCCGGGCGTCCGGCACGCCGACCACGGCACAGTCGTGGACGGCGGGGTGGCGGCGCAGCACCTTCTCCACCTCGGTCGGGAACACGGTGAAGCCGCTCACCTTCATCATGTCCCGCATGCGCCCCAGGATGGTGATGAAGCCATCCTCGTCCATTACGGCGATGTCACCCGTGCGCAGCCAGCCCTTCGACAGGGTCTGCGCGGTGGCGAGCGGCGCGTTCCAGTAGCCGGCGAAGACCTGCGGCCCGCGCACGACGAGCTCTCCGGCCGCACCGGGCGGCAGCACCCGCGTCGGCTCGTCCTGGTCGACGACGACGGCGTCGGTCATGGACAGCGGCAGCCCGACGGTCAGGTTCCGGGCGGTGCCGTCCAGCGGGTTCCCGGTGACGGCCGGGGACGCCTCCGTCAGCCCGTAGCAGTTGATGAGGCCCTTCGCGCCGAGCCGCTCCAGCCGGTCGATCGTGCCCTGCGACAGGCTCATCGCCCCGGAGATGAAGATGCGCAGCGACCGCAGGTCGTCCGGCCGGAACCGTGGGCTGTCGAGCACCTGCTCGTACAGCGTCGGCACACCGGGGAAGATGGTCGGTCGGTACTTGCGGATCGCGCTCACCACCCGGTCGCCGTCGAACCGGGGCAGCAGCACTACGGCCCCCGCCGTCATCACCGGCGCGACCAGGCAGCTCATCAGGCCGAACGAGTGGAACAGCGGCAGCACCGCCAGCGTCACGTCCCGTCCCGGCCGCCCGTCGACGTCCCACGCGTGCTGCTGGCACGCGTTCGCGACGAGGTTCCGGTGCGTCAGCATCGCGCCCTTGGGACGCCCCTCCGTCCCGCCGGTGTACAGGATCGCCGCCAGGTGCCGCGCCGGTTCGACGGGCAGCTGCCCCACCGGGCGGCGCGCCCGCTGCTGCAGTTCCTTGAACGGGACGACGCCCGGATCGTGCGGCACGTCCGCCGTGATGGCCGCGCGCTGCTGCTGCGCCTGCACCAGCGGCAGCCGCAGCGCGATCCGCCTGGACGCCGGGAGGAAGTCGAGCAGGGACGTCACGACGATGTGGTCCAGCCTCAGCCGGGAACGCACCGCCCGCACCGTCGCGAAAGAACGATCCAGGACGACCGCCACCCGCGCGCCGCAGTCCGCGAGCTGGCGGAGCATCTCCTCTTCGGTGTAGAGCGGGTTGTGCTGGACGGCGATGGCCCCGAGGCGCAGCACCCCGTAGAACGCGATGACCTGCTGCGGGCAGTTGGGCAGGATCAGCGCCACCCGGTCGCCGGGCCGCACCCCGAGGCGGTGCAGGCCGTCGGCGAACCGGTCCGCGGCCTCGCGCAGGTCGCGGTAGGAGATCTGCCGGCCGAAGAAGATCAGTGCCGGTTTGCGCGGGTACCGGTCCGCGGCATCGTCGAGCAGCCGCGTGATGGGGATGTCCGGAATCTCGAAATCGCCGGGAACACCGGGCTGATAACTCCGTCGCCAGGGCTTCGAGCGCAGTGACGAGTGCCACATAGCGCCTGATTCAACCATTTCTCGAAGGCCCGCGCCGCCGCTTCAAGATCCCCTGGCCGGGGTGAGGGCTCAGATGCGTCCCGTGCCGCGGCAGACGTTGCACTTCTCGTGGGTGGCGGTGCTGGTCCCGGTCCCGTTGCAGCCGGGGCACGCCCGCGTCGCCGGCTTGTTGTGCTTGCCCACCTGCACCACCTCCCCGGCGTTCATCCTAAGGGTTCGGCCCGCCGGAAACCGTCCCCCTTATCAGTTCGACGGCGGGGCCGTCGAAGGTTCACCGGGCCGTCGCCGCGTCCTGGTGTCGTGTTGATCACGTGGGCCGGGCCTCGTGCCCGCGCGAGCCCGGCGCTTGTACTCTGTCCTTCACGAGCGCCGACTTCCCGACGTGGCGCACCGAGTAAGGAGAACGCGCGGGTTGGTGCCCCTGCCGCTGTCCACCGTGATCCGCCCCTACGACTGGGGGTCGCGAACCGCGTTGCCGGAGCTGCTCGGCGCCGAGCCGACCGGTCTTCCGCAGGCGGAGCTGTGGGCGGGCGCGCATCCGGCGGCCCCCTCGTCGGTGGACGGGACGCCGCTCAACGTCCTCATCGGGCGCGACCCGGCCGGCATGCTCGGCGCGTCCTCGGTGGCCCGGTTCGGCCCTACGCTCCCTTACCTGCTCAAGGTGCTGGCAGTCGAGAAACCGCTGTCCCTCCAGGTGCACCCCACCATGGCGCAGGCCGAGGCCGGGTTCGCCGCAGAAGAGGCGTGCGGCATCCCGATCGACGACCGCACCCGCACCTACAAGGACCCCTTCCACAAACCGGAGATGGTCTGCGCGCTCACCGACTTCCACGGCCTCTGCGGTTTCCGGGCCCCCCTGGAGACGGCCGCCCTCCTCGAAAGCCTCGCCGTTCCCGGGCTGCGTCCCTGGATCGCCGCCCTCCGGACGGAGCCCCCCGCCGAAGCACTCCGCACCGTCCTCACCCAGATGCTGGACGAGAGTTCCCGCCCTGTCCTGGCCGCCGTCGAACCCGCCCTCACCGGCGTCTACGCCGGCATCGCCCGCGCCCACCCCGGCGATCCCGGAATCCTCGCCGCGCTCCTGCTCAACCACGTCGAACTCAAGCCCGGCGAAGCCCTCTTCCTCGACGCCGGAGTTCCCCACTCCTATCTGGGCGGCCTCGCGATCGAAGTCATGGCGAACTCCGACAACGTCCTGCGCTGCGGCCTCACCGGAAAGCACATGGACGTCCCCGAACTGATGCGCGTCGTGGAATTCGTCCCGTCCGCCCCGGCCCGGGTCGAACCGACGAAGAACAGCTACCGGACCACCGCCGCGGAGTTCACCCTCGTCCACCACGACCTCACGGACGACCCCGAAGAACTGCCCACCGGCCTGCCCCAGACGCTCCTCTGCCTGGAAGGCGAGGCCCGCCTCACCACCGACCGAACCCTGACGCTCACCCGGGGCGAAGCCGCCTTCGTCCCCGCCGCCGCGCCCGCGACCCGCCTCGCCGGAAAGGGAACGCTCTACCGCGTGCTCCCGGGTATCGGGTCATGACCGTCCTCGCCCTCGACATCGGCGGGAGCATGTTCGCCGTCGCCCGCGTCGACGCGTCCGGGAAGCTCCTCGACCGCGCCGAGCACCCCGTCGGCCAGTCGCCCACCGCCACCCTCCGCGGCCTCGTCGCCGACTTCGCCGAGCCCGGAGTCACCGGCGTCGGGATCGGCTCGGCGGGCCCGATCGACACGCGCGCCGGCACGGTCAGCCCGATCAACATCCCCCGCTGGCGCGGCTACCCGCTCGTCGCCGCCGTCCAGCGCCTCGTACCCGGTGTCCCGGTCTCCCTTGCGGGCGACGCGCAGTGCATGGCCCTCGGCGAATGGTGGCGCGGCGGTCACCCCGCCACGTCCCTGCTCGGCGTCGTCGTGTCGACCGGCGTCGGCGGCGGCCTCGTCATCGACGGCCGCCCCTGGACGGGACGGACCGGCAACGCCGGCCACATCGGCCACGTCCTCGTCGACCACGACGGCGAACCCTGCGTGTGCGGCGCCCGCGGCTGCCTGGAGACGGTCGCGGGAGGCCCCAGCATGGTCCGCTGGGCACTCGCCCGGGGCTGGACCCTCGCGACCGGCCGCCCCGACGCCAAGGCCCTCGCCGCCGCCGCCCGCGACGGAGCCCGCATCCCGCGCGCCGCCTTCCACCGCGCCGCGAACGCCCTCGCCACCGCGATCCTCAGCACCGCCGCCGTCCTGGACGTCCGCGACGTCGTCATCGGCGGCGGCGTCGCCTCAGGCGACCTGCTCCTCGACCCGCTCCGCCGGGCCATCACCGAACGCGCCGGCATGCCCCACCTCCAGGACCTGCGCGTCGCCCCCACCACCCTCGACCGCGACGCCGGCCTCTACGGCGCCGCCGCCCTCGCCCTCCTCGCCTCCGGAACGACCCTCCACCAACCCCTCTGACCCCCACCCTCAACGCTTCCTTAACGCGGGCATAAGGGGGGCGCGGTCGGGGGGATGTGGTGCGAGGTTCGTTGCGTGGCACTGCGAATGGGCAAAGACACCGGTTCGTTGGTCCCCGGTATGCCGGGGCAGCGGATGCGCCCCGCGGTGGTCGCCCGGGCCTTCCAGGCGCTGCCGTCCGCGCACCGCGAGATCCTCACCGAGACGGTCTTCCGGGGCCGGTCGGTCAACGAGGCCGCCGCCTCGCTGGGGGTGCCGGTAGACGTTGTCAAGGTCCGCGTCTACCAGGCGCTCCGCGCGTTGAGCTCGGCGCTGGACGCGCCGCGCCCCACTGTGTGACGTCCGCGCGGCGGCGAGGTCGGCGGCGGCCGTCCTGAAGGTGTTGGACGGGAGGCCAGGCAGCACGCCGTCCCGGCTGTCCGAGGCGGGCGGGAACCGGGTTCGGTGAGTGGGCCGCAAATAGGTTGCCGGGGTGGGAATCGGCGCGGCATCATGGGTGTTGTTCGGAGCGAGACCGGGAGGAGGTTGGGAAATGCTTCGTCATCGAATGCACAGCAGCGGCCTTTCCGGTCTCGGGAGTTGCCGACGGACGTGAGCACTACGTTCGACGCCGACCGCCCGCAGACCACGGGCGGTCTTTTTTTATTTTCCGGAGGGTTGGCCGAGTGGAAAGGCAGCGGCCCGCTAAGCCGTGGTCAGGGTCACCCCTGCGCGAGTTCGAATCTCGCACCCTCCGCGCCGAGTGAGGATGCTGGTGTATCCGGCGGATTCATAGCCCGCAACGGGCAGGTTCGATTCCTGCACTCGGCACGCGGTAGAACATGTCTCCGTGGCGCAGTGGAGAGCGCGCCGGGTTGCGGACCCGGAGGTCGCAGGTTCGATTCCTGCCGGAGATGCGGCCTTCGTGGTGTAGTGGTCTGCACGCCAGGTTGTGGTCCTGGAGGTGTCGGTTCGATCCCGATCGAGGGCCCTATGCCCTGTGGTGACCGTCAGATATTGCCCATGCGCTGATATCCGGTTGCGTTGCGTTTGATCAACCCTGGAAAAGCCTTCCGCATGCACAGCTCCTCCCCGCATGCGATGCGGTCTCGTCTTCTGGCCTTCGGGCTGCCGGCGGCGCTGGCGTTCGCCGCGTACGGCGGGCCGGTCCGGGCCGACCAGCGCCCCGCCCCCTACCTGGACCGGCACCTGTCCGTCGCGGCCCGGGTGGACGACCTGCTCGGCCGGATGAGCCTGGACGACAAGATCGGCCAGATGACGCAGCCGGAGCGCAGGTACGTCACTCCGGAGGAGATCACTCGCTACCGGGTCGGTTCGGTGCTGTCCAGCGGCGGGTCGGCGCCCAACCCGAACACGCCGGAGAGCTGGGCGGACATGTACGACGGGTTCCAGCGGGGCGCGCTCGCCGGGCCGCTGCGCATCCCGATCATGTACGGGGTGGACGCGGTGCACGGCCACAACAACGTGCTCGGCGCGACGATCTTCCCGCACAACATCGGGCTCGGCGCGACCCGTGACCCGGCGCTGGTCCGCAGGATCGGCGCCGCGACCGCCGAGGAGATGGCGGGGACGGGCGTCGACTGGGACTTCGCGCCCTGCGTGTGCGTCGCCCGCGACGACCGGTGGGGACGGACCTACGAGTCGTTCGGCGAGGTGCCCGAGCTGCCGTCGATGATGACGGCGCTCATCGACGGGCTGCAGGGGGACGGGCTGGGCGGGCCCACGTCCGTCCTGGCCACGGCGAAGCATTTCGTGGGGGACGGCGGCACCGAGGGCGGCGACGACCGGGGTGACGCGAAAGTCCAGGAGAAGGAGCTCCGCGCGGTGCACCTGCCGCCGTTCCGCGCGGCCGTGAAGCGCGGCGTCGGCGCGGTGATGGTCTCCTACAGTTCGTGGAACGGGCTGAGGATGCACCAGAACAGGTACCTGATCACGGACGTGTTGAAGAAGGAACTGGGCTTCACCGGGTTCGTCGTGTCGGACTACAAGGGCATCGACGACATCGACGGGAAGCCGGGGTTCACCCGGCAAGAGGTCGCCGCCGCGGTCAACGCCGGGATCGACATGGTGATGGTGCCGACCGAGTGGCGCCGGTTCATCGACTACCTGCGGGACGAGGTGAAGGGCGGCGGGGTGCCAATGTCCCGCGTGGACGACGCGAACCGCCGCATCCTGACGAAGAAGTTCGAGCTGGGCCTGTTCGAGCGTCCGATGGCGGACCGGTCGTATCTGAAGACGATCGGCAGCGCGGCGCACCGGAGGCTGGCGCGGCGGGCGGTCGCGGAGTCGCAGGTGCTGCTGAAGAACGAGGACGGCGCCCTACCGCTGGACGACGACGACAAGGTCTTCGTCGCGGGCCGCAGCGCGCACGACATCGGCATGCAGTCCGGCGGCTGGACGATCACCTGGCAGGGCAGGCCGGGCCCGATCACCCCGGGCACCACGATCCTGGACGGCATCCGCGAGGTGGCCGGCCCGGGCGCGACCGTCACCTACAGCAAGGACGGCAACGGCATCGACTCGTCCTACGACGCGGCGATCGCCGTCGTGGGGGAGACCCCGTACGCCGAGTACCACGGTGACCGGACCGGTGGCCTCGGACTTGACGACGCCGACCTGAAGACCATCGGGCGGCTGCGCGGCGCCGGCGTCCCGCTGACCGTGGTGCTGGTGTCGGGCCGTCCGCTCGACATCGCCAAGGAGCTGCCGAACTGGGACGCCCTGGTCGCGGCCTGGCTGCCGGGCACGGAAGGCGAAGGCGTCGCGGACGTCCTGTACGGCCACGCGGATCCCCGCGGCCGGCTTCCGGTGACGTGGATGCGGAGCGCCGACCAGGAGCCCATCAACAAGGGCGACGGCAAGAAGGCCCTCTTCGCGTTCGGCCACGGCCTTGCCTATGACGACTGACGAGGCGCGGCCCTGGCGTCTTCGGCCGGCCTTTTGACCTGGGTATCCTTGACGCTGCCGAAGCCGCGTACGGCATTGCGCGAGCATGTTCCACCGGGCGACGGGCGACAATGTCGTCCGTCCGCCGAACGCCGTCAAGAGGTGCCGTGTCGCAACATCCTCTGCACGGGGGAGACCCCTCGGTGCTCCGCCGCCTCAACTCGGCCGCGACCCTGCGGGCGCTGCGCGACGGCGGTGAGGCGACGCTGTCGGAACTGGCCGGACGGGTCGCGCTGTCCCGGCCCACCACCGAGGGCGTGCTGGGCGAGCTGATCCGCCGGGGTCTCGCCGCGGAGAACGCGCCGCGCCCGGGTGCGGGGGTCGGGCGTCCCGCCCGCCGGTACCGGTTCCGCGCGGAGGCCGGGCACGCGCTCGGCATCGACGTCGACGCGCACTGGGTGCGGCTGCTCGTCGCCGACCTCACCGGCGAGGTCGTCGGCGGGTACAGCGCCGCGCTGGACGACCAGGCCCCGCCCGGCGAGCGGATCGCCGCGGTGCGCGCCGCGGTCGGGACGTGCCTCGGCGCGGTGCGGATCGACCGGCGGTCGCTGTGGGCGGTCGCCGCGGGCACCCCCGGCGTCGTCGCCCCGGACGGGACGGTCGCGTCCTGCTCGGTCGTTCCGGGCTGGAAGGGGGTGCGCCTCGCCCACGAGCTGAGCCGCTCGTTCCCCTGTCCCGTCCTCGTCGAGAACGACGCCAACCTCGCCGCGCTCGCCGAGCGGTGGCGCGGCGCCGCCCGCGCCGCCGACGACGTCGTGTGCGTATACGCCGCGCTGCACACCGGGGCGGGCACTCTCATCGGCGGGCGGCTGCACCGGGGGTGCTGGGGCGCCGCCGGCGAGGTCGGCGCGCTGCCCGAGCTGGGGCTGTGCGACACCGCGGCGATGCTGGCCGGGGAGCCGTCCCTCGACCGGGCGGCGCGCGTCCTGGACGCGGCGGCCGGCGGCGACGCCGAGGCGAGGGCCCTGGTGAACGCGCTCGCCGCCCGGATGGCGCGCGGAGTCGCGGCGATGGCCCTCGCTCTCGACCCCGAGATGATCGTCATCGGCGGTCCGCTGGTCCGGTCCGGCGGCACGCTCGCCGCCGAGCTGTGCCGACGGGTCCGGCCGCTGTGCCCGAGCCCCGTCCGGATCGAGGGTTCCCAGCTCGGGGACGAGGCGGTGGGGCTCGGCGCCGTCCGGCTCGCCCTCGACCGGATCGACGAGGACCTCTTCCGGCTGGACCGCGGCGCGACGCGCACCTGACGCCGCGTCCGCCCCTTCACCCATGAACCGTTTCCCCTTGAAACCGGGGAAGTGAACACGCTGGGTTCCGCGACATGACGCTCTGTCCTGTCGGTGCGGGGTTGTAGGGTCCCCCGTGTACGGGTGAGCGGGGACGGCACGAGACAGACGGGAGCGACATGAGCGCACAGCCGGTGGAGCCTTTCCTCCCGGGCCAGGTCCAGCCGGTCCCGAGGACGATCGCGGGCATCAGCGAGTGGCTGCCGGACGCGAAGCGGGCCGAGTTCCTGTGGGAGGTCATGGGGGCGACGTTCGGGCCCGAGCTGACGAACCTGCTGGCCGGGTGGCACGCGGAGGCGATGTTCGGCCAGCTGCCCGACCGGGAGGAGCGCCGCGCCAAGGCGATCAAGGAGATGGAGTCGGGCAGGAAGATCTCGCTGGACGAGCTCCGGAACGGGCGGCGGCTCCGAGACGACGACGCGGAGTGACCGCCGGTAAGGCCGGCTGGACCGTCTTCTGCTCCGAGACGGCGGGCGAGGTTCTTCACGTGTCCCTTCCGAAGCCGGTCGAAGACCGTCTTGTCGACTTCCTCTGCGAGCTGGCGTGGCAGGCGGGCGCCGCCGTCGATCTGGGGCTGCCGCCGCCGGGCAGGCCGCTCGACGCGGTCGGCGTGGCCTACACCGTCACGGTGGACGACGTCGACGCGTCCATCGAGTACCTGGTGCTCCGCGACATCAAGGAGTTCCAGATCACCGGCATCACCTGGGCGGGGTGACCGGGAGGCCACGGAGCAAGGGGTCGGCGGGGCGGTCCAGCCCTCGGCCGGGATCCACGGGTGGCGCGGGTTCCGCTCGTGGACGGCCTCGACCTCGGTACAAGGGTCAGGTGGGGCTCAGCAGGACGAGCGGCGTGGTGGTCGGACGCGCGGAGCCGCCGGCGGGCTCGACGGTGACGCCCAGCCTGTCGGACGGACGCCAGGTCCCGGCGACGACGGGGCCGGTCCGGTCGGCTGGCAGCAGCCCCGCCGAGCGGGGGCCGCCCGCGCCGATCAGCCACAGCTGGTACGCCCGCGACGACGGCAGCGCCCGCAGCCCGTCCGACGCGACGACCACCCGTCCGCGCGACGCGGACGCGACGATCGTCACCGTCCCGCCGCCGGTGGCGCGGCCCGTCGCCGAGCGCGCGTCCGGCGCGGACAGCACCGAGGCGACGCTCTGGTACGCCGCCTCCGTCCGTTCCACCCGCTGCCGTTCGCGGACCGCGACACCCACGGACGCGGCCGTCACCAGGCACGCGGCCGCGGCCAGCCCGGCGGCGACCGCGCGCCGCCACCGCCGCGGCCGGATCGGGTGCACGGAGGCGCGGCGCGGGGGCTCCGGCGGAAGCTGCCGGACGTCGCGGATCTCGGCCAGCACCCGGTCGCGCAGCTGCGGCGGGGGCGGCTCGGCGACCGCGACGCCCAGCCGGGCCGTCGTCGCCCGGAACTCGTGCAGCTCGGTCGCGCAGGTCTCGCACCCGGTGAGGTGCGTCTCGAACAGCCGCCGCTGCGCCGCGTCGTCCAGGGCGTCCAGCGCGTACGCGCCGGCGAGGGCGTGCGGATCGTCCGTCATCGTTCCACCCCCAGGCAGTCGCGCAGGCGGATGATGCCGTCGCGCATCCGCGTCCGCACCGTGTTCGGCGGCGCCCCGACGAGGGTGGCGACCTCACGGTAGGTGTGCCCGCCGTAGTAGGCGAGCGTCACCGACTCGCGCTGCAGCTGCGTCAGCGTCCGCAGGCAGCGCCGCACGCGCTCGTGCTCCAGCCGCGCCTCGACCCGCTCGGCCACCGGGTCGGCGGCGGCCGGGCCGTGCGCGGACGCCCCGGGCTCGGCGGCCCGCGCCTCGCGCTCGCCCGCGGACTGCTCGCGCCGCACCCGGTCCACGGCGCGGCGGTGCGCGATCGTCATGATCCACGCCATGGCGCCGCCGCGGTCCGGATCGTAGCGGGCCGCGGACCGCCACACCTCGATCATCACCTCCTGCGTCACCTCCTCCGCCATCGCCGGGTCGCGGACGACCCGCCGCGCCAGCCCGTGCACGGGCGCCGCGACCACGTCGTACAGCAGTTCGAACGCGCGCTCGTCGCCGCGCGCCGTCCGGCCGAGCAGCAGGTCCGCGTCGGGTGCGGACACCGCGCCGCGGCCCGGCGGTCCCGCCTCTGCCGGCATGCCGGGCTCCCCTCGGTAGGTCGTCCCTCCGGCACTGCGCATCCGGGTCCGCCTCGGGCCGGCCGTCATGGGACGAGGCTGCGCAGTGTCAGCCCGAGCCCTAGGACGACGACGGTCGCGGAGGTCCCTATCGGCATCATGCCGCCCGGAAGCCGCAGCCGCGTGGCCGGAATGCGCCGCATGAGGGCGCGTCCGGAACCGACGACCAGCAGCCCCACCGCCACCAGGGCGGCGGCCAGGCCGAGCCCGTAGGCGAGGACGAGCACGACCCCGAACCACGCCCGCCCGATCGCGGCACCGCCGACCAGCACCACCACCGCGGACGGGCTCGGGACCATGCCACCCGCCAGCCCCATCAGCACGATCCCGCCGCGCCGCGACGTCCCATGCCCGTGCGCCTCTCCGTGCCCGTGCCCATGCCCGTGGCCGTGCCCGTGCCCATGCCCGTGGCCGTGCCCGTGCTCATGTCCGTGCCCATGCCCATGTCCATGCCCGTGTTCGTGGCCGGGGGAGTGGCGGCGGTTGCGCAGGGCGCGGCGCAGCAGCACGGCCCCCGCCGCCGTCACGAGGACGCCGCCGGCCGCGCCGAGCCAGGGGAACACCGCCTCGGGCGCGAGCAGCGACCCGGTCGTCACGAGCAGGCCGAGCGCGAGCACCCCGGCGGTGTGGGTGAGCGTGACGGTGAGGCCGAGCGCGAGGACGTCCCGCGTCCGCCGCCGGCCGTCCCCGATCGCGTGCGCCGCCATGATCGTCTTTCCGTGGCCGGGGGCGAGCGCGTGCAGCGCGCCGAGCAGCAGCGCGATCAGGAAGGCGAGCGCGGCGAACCCGGGCGTGAGGTCGTGCCGGGCGACCAGGGACGTGAACCGCTGGGTGAGCCCGTCCGCGCCGCGCGGCAGCAGCCGCTCCGCGCCGCCGGACGCCCCGCCACCGGACGCCCCGCCACCGGACGCCCCGTCACCGGACGCCCCGTCACCGGACGCCCCGTCACCGAGTGCGGGGTCGGCGAGCGGCGGCCCGCCCGGCCGCACGGTGAGCGCCGCCGACCGCTGGTCGAGCGGGGAGGCGAGCATGTCCTCCGGGTAGGCGGTGAGCCGCCGGCTGCGGGACGACGCCGGCACGTCGGACGCGGACAGCGTCATCCGGTCGCCCCGCGCGGTGATCTCCCGCCAGCCGATCCTGTCGTCCGCGCCGCCGTCCCGGAAGGAGATCGTCCCGGCCCCGGCCGGGGCGGCGATCCGGCATTCGAGCCGCAGCGTCGGCAACCCCGCCTGCCCGCGCGGCGCCGTGGCGGACGCGGACCGGACGGCCGCCGTGACGGCACGTCCGTCCACCGTGACACGGAAGGACGACGCGACCCGCCGGCAGGACTTGGCCGCCCAGGCCGACAGCTCGGCGGTGGACGGGCGCCCGTCACCGTCGGAGTCCACTTCCGGCATGGCCTGCGTCGCAGGGATTTCCGCGAGGTCCTCGACATGGTCGATGCGCAGTTCGTGGGGGGCCACGACGAGACCGTCGTAGTGGTTGACGGTGAAGTTGCCGAGCGGGTGCGCGGCGAGCAGCCCGGCGGCGACCGCGAGCGCGATCATGATGCTCCTCCGAGGTCGTCCAGTGCCGCCTTGGCGCGGGGCGCCCACAGGGGCGAGAACCGCGGATTGCGGCGCAGCGACTCGGCCAGGTCGTTCCGCGCGGCGGCGCGCTCGCCGAGGGCCTTCTCGATGACGCCGAGATGGAAGCGGAACTGTGCGCGCCGGTATCCGGTCGCCGTCGCCTGGCGGGCGTAGCGGAGCGCCTCCTCGTCCCGGCCGTTGACGTGCAGGGCCCAGGCGAGCGCGTCCGCCGCATGGACGCTGCACTGCCGGACGCCCGCGCCCGGGCAGCGCCGCTCGTACTCGGCGCGCGCCGCGCGCAGCGCCTCCTCCGGATCGCCGTGGTCGTTCCCGAACAGCGCGATCTCAAGGTCGGCGTCGACGCCGTTGGCCCTGGCGATCCGCGCCCACGCCGTCGCGACCGCGTACTGCCGTTTCGCCTCGTCCCGGCGTCCGGCCGACTCCAGCAGCTCCCCGTACTCGGTCAGGTACTGCGGCAGCGGCAGCCGGCGGACGATCTCCGCCCGGTCGGTGAGCGCGCCCCCGATGTCGTCCCGCGCGGCCCGGACGCGGGCGCGCCCGTCCAGGGCGGGCACGTACCCGGGCGAGACGCGCAGCGCCTCGGCGTATTCGCGGCCCGCCCGCCCGAGGTCGCCGTCGTTCCAGGCGAGCTCGCCGAGCTGGACCGCGATGTAGGCGAGGTCGCCGCGCTCGGTGGCGGAGTCCCGCGCCAGCTTCAGGACGCGGCGCGCCTCGGCCGCCTCGCCGCGCAGCTCCCGCACGTACGCGAGCCGCGTGAAGATCGGGATGCCCGGACGGACGGCGTCGGCGCGCCGGGCGGCGGAGAGGGCCTCGCCGGAGCGGCCCAGCTCGACCAGCGCGTCCACCCGGACGGCGGCGGCCCGCTGGCCGTGCGGGTTCGCCCTGAGCGACCGGTCCGCGTACCGGAGCGCCCCGTGGAAGTCGTGCCGCGCCGCGGCGAGCGCGCCCAGCCCGGCCTGCGCGTCGTCGTTTCCGGGCGCCTCCCGCAGCGAACGCCGCAGCACTTCGTCGGCCTTCGGGTAGTAGGTCGGGTCCGCCGTCACCCGGGCCTGCTCGATGTAGGCGGCACCGAGGGACGCCCAGCCGGCCGCGTCATGCGGCTGCTCGCGAAGCCGTGCCTGGAGCCCGGCGATGCCGGAGGCCGGGGGACCGGCCGGGCCGGCCGCGGCGGTGGACCCGGACGGGCGGCCGAAGGCGACCGCCGATCCGAGCGTGAGCGCCGCGGCCAGCCCGGCGGCGAGAGCCCCGGTGAGGAGGGGACGCATCGGTTCAGCGCCGTCCCATCGCCGGACGCCGGCGCCGCCACCACAGCAGCCCGCCGGTCAGCACGAACGCCGCGGCGCCCGACAGCGCCGCCACCGGCAGCACGGAGAGCACCCCGGAGCCGTCGCCGTCCGACCCGGACGCCTTCTCGACCGCGCCCGCGTTGAGGAAGTTCACCCGCCCGCCGTCGTCCGCCGTGCCGGAGGCATTCCCCCCGGGCTTCATCGCGCCGCGCACGTCCGACCCCGAACGCGGCTGCGCGACGTACGGGAACGCCTTCTCGAACGCGACGTCGTTGGCGTTGACGGCGTCACCCAGGTCGTTCTTCTTGCCGAGCAGCTCGCCCTCGACGGCCTGCAGCTCGATGTCGACGACGTCGTCGGTGAGCCGCCGCCCGTTCGGGAAGCCGGCCTTGTCGCCGCCGAGCACCCCGAGCCGGTCCGGCTTCCCGGACGGCTTGATCGACGTGTTGAGCCGCAGCAGCTCGGCGGGCCGGACGCGCGCCGGCTGGTTCAGCCCCGGCACGCCGGTCAGGAACGCCTGGACGAGGTCCTGGCGCGGCCCCGGCGGCGCCGGGATCTTGTAGATCTTCTCGATCAGCTTCGGCAGCTCCGGATCGGTGACGAACCCGGCGAACTGCGCGTCCTGCCATGGCGTGGACGCGTTGAACGTGTCCTTCTTGCCGCGCGGGATGACCACCTCGTTCACCAGCGGGCTCCCGAGCCGCGACACCTGCGCGTACTGGCCGGACGCGGTGAGCCGCGACACCGTCGAGTTCACCCCGATCACGGGGTCGTTCCCCTTCACCAGATGCCGGGTCGGGATCTGCAGCGCGATGGTGTTCACGTTGTAGCCGCTCAGGGTGTCGTTGCCGACCTCCTTCAGGTTCGCCCCGTACAGCAGGTCGAAGACGCGCAGGTCGAGGAAGAACGAGTCGTCGGCCTGCCCGGCGAACGACATCACCCCGTTCCCCGCCGCCCTGATCGCCTGCGACCGCAGCTTCGCGTAGTCCGGCATCGAGGCGCGGCCCACGTTGGACGGTGCGACCGGCACGTTCTCGGCGATCCTGTGGATGCCGCGCACGTTCCCGTCCATCCGCCGGATCAGCGTCAGGTCGTAGGACTGGGTGAAGTTGAGGTCCGGATCGTCGAGGCTTGTCACCGGCCCGGTGTTGTAGAGGAACGTGTTCCCGTTCTTCAGCCGGTCATGGAACTGGAACCGGTAGGTGAGGTCCGGCAGCGAGTCCCCGTCGTTGTCGATGTTCACCTCGTACCGCGCGTCCCGGGCGAACTTGTAGAAGTTGGGCCCGCCCGCCGGGTCCTCGAACGGGATGAAGTTGGCGATCAGCGTTGTCGTGTCCGGCTTGTCCGGGCTGACGAACGCGTACACGTCGGTGTTGTCGTACTGCGGCTGCCCAGAGATGAGCGGCGCCTCGCGGTGGCTGGACGCGGTGCCCGCCCCCGGCGCGAGCCCGGCGAGCCCGCTCGCCAGCAGCACGCCCCCGGCGGCGACCAGCGCGGCGATCCGCGCCCTGGACGTCTGGATGGTCGGCATCGTGAAATCCCCTGCCCGGTCCCGGATGTCCGCCGCGGCGGCGCCGTTCCATCGGCGCTGGGCCAGGTGTGCCGCGGCGCCGGATCGACCGGTCTCCTCGCCATGCCCGCCCCTTCTTCGAGCGGCGGCCCCGTCCTGGTTGGTCGCCGCGGCCTGCTGGCCGGATACGGCCACCGGCGAACCCGGCCCGCTTGACTCTGAGTGAGCACCCACTCAGACTGGAAGAAGGAGGAAGCGCACGGAAGGGAGGAGTCACCGATGACGGTCACGATCCGCAACCCCAGGACGAAATATCCCCGCGCCACGCTGCGCGAACCGGCCCCGTACGGCTACGTCTACGTCGGCGCCACGGTCGACCCGCCCGGCCGGGCCCCGTTCGTGCGGCGAAGCGCGCACCGGCGCGACGTGCTCGCCGCACTGAAGGCGCACGCGTCCCGGCTGGAGGAACTCGACACCGTCGTGAAGGCCACCGTGTACCGGGCGGTGCTGATGCCGCCGGCCCCGGGCGCGCCGCGCTTCGACGCCGTCGTCCTCATCGAGACGACCGCCCCGGAGACGATCGGCGACGTCCGGGCGGCCCCGGAGTACCGGTGGCTCATCGAGGCGGCGGGGGAGACGCGCGTCACGACGCTCCGCAACGTCAGGCGGCTCGGGGACGTCGACAAGAACCGGCAGGGCCTGTTCCTGTTCAACCACTTCAAGGCCGAGGATCCCGCGGTCGCCGCCCGCCTGTGGGAGCACCTCGCCGGCTGGTACGCCGCCGAGACCGGCCTGGACAACTCCACCCTGCTCCAGCCGATCGGGGACGCGCCGTACACCCTGGTCAACCACGCGCGCTGGGACCACGGCCTCGCCCGCTTCGCACTCCACCAGTTCACGAAGCCGAGCTTCCTGACGTTCGTCCGCGCCAACCTGCGGGCCAACGGCATCCAGGCGATGCCCGTCCTCTACAAGCTCGCCTAGGGAACGTCGCAGGGAGCGAGGTCTCCCGCCGAACTCGGCGGGAGACCTCGCCGGGGCGCCCTGCCGCCCTCGCCGTGCAGCGCGATGATCTCGACGTGCTCCGCGATGATCTCGCCGTACTACGCGACGATGAGGAGCGGGTTCTGGAGGAGAGTGGCGAGGCGGTCCAGGAACCTGGCGGCCGTGGCGCCGTCGGTGGCGCGGTGGTCGACCGACAGGGTCATCGCCATGCGCTTGCCCGGGACGACCTCGCCGTCACGGACGACCGGCTCGTCCCGGATCGCGCCCACCGCGAGGATCGCCGCCTCCGGCGGGTTGATCACCGCGGAGAAGGAGTCGACGCCGAACATGCCGAGGTTGCTGACGCTGAACGTGCCGCCGCTCATCTCGTTGAGGGTGAGCTTGCCCTCGCGGGCCTTGCCTGCGAGTTCGCGGCTCTCCTGGCCGATCTGGGAGACGCTCTTGCGGTCGGTGTCCCTGACCACGGGCACGACCAGGCCGTCCTCGACCGCGACCGCGATGCCGACGTTGACGCGCTTGTGGAAGAGCAGGTTCTCCTCGGTGTAGGAGACGTTCACCGCCGGGTGCTCGCGCAGCGCAGTCGAAACCGCCTTCACGATCAGGTCGTTCACGCTGACCTTGGCCGGGGCGAGCGCCTCGTTCAGCGTCTTGCGGAACGCCAGCAGCGCCTCGGCGTCCACCTCGCGGTTCAGGTAGAAGTGCGGCGCGTCGCGCTTGCTCTCGGTCAGCCGCTTGGCCGCGACCTTGCGGAAGCGGTTCAGCGGGACGGCCTCGACGTCCTGGTCCTCCGCACGCGCCCGGACGGGCGGGGCCGCAGGCGCGGCGGCCGCCGGTGCGGGAGCGGCCGGTGCGGGAGCGGCCGGGGCCTCGGCCCGGGCCCCGCCGCGGACCGCGGCCTCGATGTCGGCGCGGACGATGCGTCCGCCCGGACCCGACCCGCTCAGCGTCGCCAGGTCGATGCCGTGGTCGCGGGCCAGCCGCCGCGCCAGCGGCGACGACGGCGGACGCGACGCCGCGGAGCGCTCCGGGGCCCGTGCGGGCGCCTCGGCGGCCGCCGGCTCCGCCTCGGCCTCCGCCTTGGGCGCGGGTTCCGGCACGGTTTCCGGCTCCGCCTCGGCGGCCGGTTCCGTGGCCGGTTCCGTGGCCGGTTCCGTGGCGGGTTCCGCCGCCGGTTTCGCGGCCGCCGCCTGCCCGGCGCCGCCCGCCGGGGTGATCACCGCGATGGGCGCGCCGATCGCGGCGGACTCGCCCTCCGGCACCAGGATCTTCTCGAGCACGCCGGCCTCGTAGGCCTCGTACTCCATGACCGCCTTGTCGGTCTCGATGTCGACGATGACGTCGCCGACCGCGACCTCGTCCCCCGGCTGCTTCTGCCAGGAGCTGATGACGCCCTCCTCCATCGTGTCGGAGAGGCGCGGCATGAGGATCTCGGTCATGAGGTGGGCTCCAGCGATTCGGGCGACCGCAGCCGAGCTTCGGTGGAGTGAGGATCGCGCTGCGGGGGTCTGGGGGGCGTCCCCCAGTCGGACAGGGCACGGCCGGTCGCGCGGAGCGTGTCGCGGACGGCGGTGAGCAGGGACTCGGCGGACGGCAGCGCCGCCGACTCCAGGGACTTGGCGTAGGGGAGCGGCACCTCGGCCATCGCGACGCGGCGGACCGGGGCGTCCAGCCAGTCGAACGCGCCCTCCTGGATCGTCGCGGCGATCTCGGCGCCGATGCCGTAGGTGAGCCAGTCGTCCTCGGCGACGACCGCGCAGCCGGTCTTGCGGACGGACTCCACGACGGTCCGCCGGTCCAGCGGGCGGAGGCTGCGCAGGTCGACGACCTCGGCGGACACGCCCTCGGCGGCGAGCTTCTCGGCGACCTCGCCGGCGACGCGCGCCATCCGGGAGTAGCCGATGATCGTGATGTCGGTGCCCTCCCGGGTGACGCCGGCGCGGCCGATCTCGGCGGGCTCGATGTCCTCGATCGCGGCGGGGATCTCGGCCTTGGTGTTGTAGAGGGCGAGGTTCTCCAGGAACAGCACCGGGTCGTCGTCGCGGATGGCGGCCTTCAGCATCGCCGACGCCTCCGCGGGCGTGCTCGGCGCGAGGACCTTCAGCCCGGGGATGAACGAGTAGAACAGCTCGACGTTCTGCGAGTGCGTGGCGCCGAGCTGCTGGCCGCCGCCGCCCGGGGTGCGGATCACCATCGGGACGCTGGCCTGCCCGCCGAACATGCCGTAGATCTTGGCGGCGTGGTTGACGATCTGGTCGAGCGCGAGCAGCGAGAAGTTGATCGTCATGATCTCGACGACCGGGCGGAGCCCGAGCATCGCGGCGCCGATCGCGGCGCCGACGAAGCCCTCCTCGGCGATCGGGGTGTCGCGGACGCGGCGCGGCCCGAACTCCTTCAGCAGACCTTCGGTGATCTTGTAGGAGCCCTCGAAGAGCCCGATCTCCTCGCCCATCAGCAGGACGTTCTCGTCCCGCAGCATCTCGGCGCGGAGCGTGTCCCGGAGGGCCTGGCGATAGGTCACGGTTGCCATGGGGGTGCCTCTCAGGAACCGAATACGGGGTCGGCGGGGAACCGGCGCAGCTCGCCTTCGACCGGGGTCGCGTAGGTGTAGTCGAACAGCGTGGAGATCTCGGGCGCGGGGCTCTCGTCGGCGAACGCGGCGGCCTCGTCGATCTCGGCCGTCACCTCGGCGTCGATGCGGTCGCGCTCCTCGCGGGAGAGGACCCCGGCCTCCTCCAGGTCCAGCGCCATCCTGGCGAGGGGATCGGCCGCCTTCAGGGCGTCCTTCTCCTCCTTGGTCCGGTAGCGGGCCGGGTCGACGACCGAGTGCCCCTTCAACCGGGGGCTGACCGTCTCCAGGAGGTACGGCCTGCTCTCCTTGCGGGCGCGCTCGACGGCGGTGCGCGCGGCGTCCCGGACCGCGACCACGTCGGTCCCGTCGACGCGGGCGCTCTCGATCCGGTAGGCGGCGCCGCGCTTGTACAGCTCGGGCTCGGCGGCGGACTTCTCCACGGTGGTGCCCATACCCAGGCCGTTGTTGATCACAACGAAGACGACGGGGAGATCCCACAGGCCCGCGAGGTTCAGCGACTCGTGGAACGCGCCGATCGCGGCCGTCCCGTCGCCCATCTGGCACATGACGACCTCGTCCCCGCCCCGGTAGGAGACGGCGAGCGCCGCGCCGGTCGCGAGGGGGAGCTGCCCGCCGACGATGCCGTACCCGCCGAGCAGCCGAGCCTCGGCGTCGAACAGGTGCATCGACCCGCCCCAGCCCTTGGACACGCCGGTGGACCGCCCGTACAGCTCGGCCATCACGCGGTCGGCGCCGATGCCCTTGGCGATGGCGTAGCCGTGATCGCGGTAGTTGGTGAAGAGGTAGTCGGTGGGACGCAGCGCGGCCGTCAGACCGACGACCGTGGCCTCCTCGCCGAGGTTCAGGTGGCAGTACCCGCCGATCTTGGCCTCGGTGTAGGCGCGCGCGGCGCGCTCCTCGAACCGCCTGATCAGCAGCATCCGCCGGTAGTAGCCGACGAGCGTCTCGGCGTCCTCCGCCGGGACGGACCCTTTCGGCGGCGACGCGGCGGCCTCGGGCTCGGAGTCCTCGGCGCCGCGGGCCCTCCGGTCTCGCGCCGGAGCGGCCTTGGCGGTCTCAGCCATCGGCGACCTTCCTGTGTCCGGGGTGGCGCCGTAGGATCGCCACGACACACCCGATCATCATTGATCTATGATCGATCATATTGCACGCGGTCAGGATTCGCCTACCCCATCGCGAGGTGCTTACCCATCGTGGCGCTACGATCGAGTTTCGTGAAAACGCCCGCCCAGCTGCTGCGCACCGGACTCGCCGACCAGATCCGGGAGTTCATCGTGGAGGGCATCAGCTCGGGCCGCTGGGAGCCGGGCGAGCGCATCGTCGAGCGCCGGATCGCCGCCGAGCTCGGGGTCAGCCAGGGGCCGGTCCGCGAGGCGCTCCGCCAGCTGGAGGCGGAGCGGCTGATCGAGTCGCTGCCGAACCGCGGCGCCCGCGTCCGCGACTTCACCGAGCGCGACCTCGCCGAGATCTTCCCCGTCCGGGCCGGGCTGGAGCGGACGGCCGTGGAGCTGGCGCTGCCCCGCCTCGCCGGCTGCGTGGACGCCCTGGAGGGCCACAACGGCCGGCTGATCGAGGCCGTGCGGGACGGCGACCTGCAGCAGCAGATGCGGCTCAGCATCGCCTTCCACCGCGAGATCGTCGAGACGGCCGGGAACCGGCTGCTCGTCTCGGTGTGGGAGGGCCTCGGCATCGAGCTGTGGACGACCCTGTCCCTGCGCCTGCACCAGACGGAGATCTACTCCAAGTCGGCCGAGCACGCGGAGCTGATCGAGGCGTTCCGCCGCGGCGACCCCGAGGCGCCGCAGCTCCTGCACGACCACGTCATGAACTACGCGCCCGCGTGACGGACCGCACCACGTCATGACCCCCGGCGGGAAATCACGGTTCGTCTCGTCGATCGGGAACCATGAACCGAGGGCTGGACGTTCTCGACACAGGGCCGCCGGCGACAGTCCAGGATCTGGGCCGACCGGGTCACGCGGCGCTCGGTGTGGGGGTGTCGGGCGCCGCGTGACCCGGTTTCTCCCCGCCTCGCCGGCCGCGCGTTCGGCAGGCCCGCAGAGCCGCAGCGATCGAGGTCGCGCTGGGCGGGCTCCGGGTCCGCCGCCGGGGTGGCGCCGGAAAGGACCGAACATGACCGCACCCCTCGACCCGGGCGCCCTCAGCCCGGACCAGGCCAGAGCGCTGTTCCGGGCCGGCCTCCGCGTCCCCACCTCCGGCTGGTGCGCGGGCTGGACGCAGGCGAACCTCATCAGCGTGCCGCGCGAGGACGCCTACGACCTGCTGCTGTTCGCCCAGCGCAACCCCAAGCCCTGCCCCGTCCTCGACGTCACCGAACCCGGCGAGACGTCCGCCGCGCTGTTCGCCGGCGACCTGCGCACCGACCTGCCCGGCTACGTCGTCTACGAGCACGGCGAGCCGGTCGCCGAGGCGACGGACGTCACCGGACACTGGCGCGCCGACCTCGTCTCGTTCCTGCTCGGATGCAGCTTCACCTTCGAGGACGCGCTCCGCGAGGCCGGCGTCCCCGTCCGGCACATCGAGCAGGACCGGAACGTCCCCATGTACCGGACGAACCGGATGTGCCGCCGCGCCGGCGCGTTCGGTGGACCGCTCGTGGTGTCGATGCGTCCGATCCCGGCCGCGCAGGTCGCGGACGCCGTGCGGGTGACGGCCCGGTACCCGTCCGTCCACGGCGCCCCCGTGCACGTGGGAGATCCCGTGGAACTCGGCATCGACGACCTGGACGCGCCCGACTTCGGCGACCCGGTCGAGATCCGGGTGGACGAGATCCCCGTGTTCTGGGCGTGCGGCGTGACCCCGCAGGCGGCGGTGATGGCGTCCCGTCCGAAGTTCGCCATCGGCCACGCCCCCGGCCACATGGCGATCACCGACGCGCGTGACTCCCACTACCTCGTGCCCTGACTCCCGGTCCCGGCATAGGCTGCGGGCATGCCCGAGATCGTCGCCCCGGGCGACCGCCTGGGGGACCGCTACCGCCTGGAGCGCCCGCTCGGCACCGGAGGCATGGCGACCGTCTGGCGCGCGGTCGACCTCGTGCTCGACCGCGCCGTGGCCGTCAAGGTGCCCAAGGAGGGCTGGCCCGAGGAGTACACGAGGCGGCTCCGCCAGGAGGCCAAGGCCGCCGCGGGGCTCAACCACCCGAGCATCACGGGCGTCTACGACTACGGCGAGCAGGGCTCCGTCCCGTACGTGGTCATGGAGCTGCTGGAGGGGGAGAGCCTGGCGGCGCGCCTGTCCCGTGGGCCAATGCCCTGGCGGGAGGCGGCGGGGATCTGCGCGCGCGTCGCCGACGCCCTTTCCGCCGCCCACGCCGCCGGGATCGTCCACCGCGACATCAAGCCCGCGAACGTCTTCCTCACCCCCGTCGGCGCGAAGGTCCTGGATTTCGGCATCGCGTTCACCGGCCCGTCCACGCCAGGCGGCCCCCTCCTCGGCACGCCCGCCTACGTCGCCCCCGAACTCGTGGCGGGCACGCCGCCGACCTCGGCGGCCGACATCTACTCGCTGGGCGTGATGCTGGAGAAGTCCCTGGCCGGCGCCTCGGCGATCCCGGCCCAGGTCGCCGCCCTCTCCCGCGACTGCCGGCATGAAGACCCCGAAGCCCGGCCCACGGCCCGCGAGGCGGCGCGCGTGCTCGCGGGCGCCGCCGGCTTCCAGGCGGCCCCGACCCGCGGTGTTCCGGCCGGGGAGGGCCGCTGGACGCCGGACGTCCCGCGGGACGGGCACCAGCCGACGCGGGTCCTGGACGAGCCGCCTCCCCCCGCCGCCCCCCTGCCGGTGCCGGTGCGCAAGCCGCTGGTCGTCGCCGGTGCCGCGGTCGGCGCGGTGGTGCTCGCGGGCGTGCTGCTGAGCGCCCTGGCGCCCGATTCGTCCCACGAGACGGCCGCGCCGCCGTTGGCGAGCCCGGCGCGGACGGAGCCCGCCGCGTCCGCCTGCTCGGTGTCCTACCAGGTGGACGGGACGTGGCCGCAGGGCTTCCAGGCGACGGTGCGGATCACGAACCTGGGCGACGGCGAGATCGAGGGGTGGCGGCTCGGCTTCGAGTTCCCGGACGGCCAGGCGATCACCCAGCTGTGGAACGGCAGCCAGGTGCAGGACGGATCGTCCGTCACGGTGACGGCGGCGGACTGGAACCGGTCGATCCCGCCGCACGGCACGGCCGAGTTCGGCTTCCTCGGCCGCCAGGACGGCGCCAACGGCGTGCCCGGCCGGTTCACCCTGAACGGCGGCACCTGCGGCGGCTGATCAGCCTGAGGAAGATGCGGCTTCCTGATCCGTCACCCGGCGGCGGCCAGACTCCGCAACGATCGAAGAGCCTCGGCCGCCGTCTCCGACGCCCCCGTGTAGAAGATCGCCCATTGGTCGCGCGCCGGATCGTGCAAGGCGTCGCACTCAAGGTCGAGCCACCCGACCACCGGATGCCGGATCCGCTTGCGCGTCGAGCGCCTGACCTGGACGTCGCCCCCGTCCCACAACTCCCGGAACTCGGTGCTCGCGGCCAGCAGCCGCTCGATCAGCCCGCGAACGCCGGGATCGCACGGATACCGGCCCGCCACCGTGCGCAGATCGGCGACCGTCTCCCGCGCGAACCGCCGCGCATCCGCGGGATCGACACGGTCGCGAGATTCCGGCCGGGTGAAGAACCGCCAGACGACGTTACGCTCGCCCTCCGGCGCCAACGCGAAGTCTCCCAGCAGCGCAGCGGCCATGGGGTTCCACGCAAGAACGTCGTACTTGGCGTCGCACACGAGCGCGGGAGCATCGTCCAGCCGCTCCAGCAGATGCAGCAGCCCCGGCCGTACCTCCCGCGCCGGCGTGGGCGACGGCCTCGGCACCTCGCCCGCCAGGTAGTGCAGATGCGCCCGCTCGTCATCGGTCAACCGCAGCGCCCGCCCGAGCGCGACGAGCATCTGCCGCGACGGCCGGGGCCCCCGCCCTTGCTCAAGCCGGGCGTAGTAGTCCACCGACATGCCCGCGAGTTGCGCGACCTCCTGCCGCCGCAGCCCGGGCGTCCGCCGGCGCCCCCGCTCCAGCCCGACATCCGAAGGCTGGATCCGTGCGCGCCACCGCCGCAGGAAGGCGGCCAACTCGGCCCGGTCCCCGTACTCCACCCGTCCAGTCTCCCCGCCCGGCGCCGCCTCCACCATGGCACTGCCGATACCAGCTTCGACGGTGCTCTCCCGCATCCCGAAGCGCAGGACCAAGGTGGCCCCATGACCACCAAGAAGATCGTTCTGATCACCGGCGCCAACAAGGGCATCGGCCTGGCAACGGCCACCGCGCTCGCCGAAGACGGCCACACCGTGCTCCTCGGAGCTCGCGACCCCGAACGCGGAAGGACCGCCGCCGCCGGCCTGACCGACCAAGGCATGGACGCCCGCTTCGTCCACCTGGACGTGACGGATCCCGCGACGATCACATCCGCGGCCGAACTGATCGAAGCCGACCACGGACGCCTGGACGTCCTCGTCAACAACGCCGCCATCACCCGAGACCGGCTGCGCCCGCCCAGCGAGGTGCCGGTGGCCGCCGTCCGCGAGGTCTACGAGACCAACGTCTTCGGCGTCATAGCCGTCACCAATGCCATGCTCTCGCTCCTGCGCAGGTCGGAGTCCGGGTACATCGGCAACGTCTCCAGCGGTCTCGGCACCTTCGCCTTTCTGAGCGACCCCGCCGAGGTACTCACCCAGTACGCGACGCTGCTCGGCTACAACTCGTCCAAAGCGGCCCTGAATGCCATAACCCTCATCTACGCCGACGCACTCCGCGACTCGGGCATCAGGGTCAACGCACTCTCCCCGGGCTTCTGCGCAACCGATCTCAACGGCCACGCGGGTGTCCTCACGGCAACCGAAGGCGGAGTTCACATCGCGCGCCAGATCTCAGCTCCCGAAACCGGCGTATTCCTCAACGAGAACGGCGGCACCTACCCATGGTGATCGAGGACCGGTTCGCCGCCCGCGAGCCGGTCTCGGGGCCGCACGTTCCGTGCGGGAAACCACAGGGCGCGGTTAATTTGTGGTCAAGTCGCGCTGCGCAAATGGGCAGACCTCGTTTAAGTGTGCAACGGTGGCCCGGTCGGGACTTGATCTGCCCTTGTTTGTGGCAGTGTGTGGCGCCTAATGGCTGGATGCGACAGGGCGCCGACCACGATGTGACGTCCCGGTAGGTCCATTGCCGCAGATCGCGGCGGACGAATTCAGGAGGAACACATGCACATGTCGCGTGCCCGTTTCCGGTGGGCGGCCGCGCTGGCGGGGATGGCGGTCCTCGCGCCGGCCGCGCCCGCGCAGGCGGCCGGCCCGACCGGCTTCTACATGTTCACGGTGACGCCGGAGAGCGGTCCCGTCACCGCCAAGAGCCTCTTCTGCGACCCGGACGGCGGGATGCCCGAGGCCGCCCGGGCCTGTGACCAGCTCGAATCCGTCGACGGGGAGGTCGGGAACATCCCGCCGAAGACGGCGCCCTGCACGCAGGAGCACGCGCCGGTCCAGGTGAGCGCGCACGGCAACTGGCGCGGCAACCCCCGGGAGTTCGAGCGGACGTTCCCGAACCGCTGCGTCGCCGCGCGCGACACCGGCGGAATCCTTTTCAGCGAGTAGCCCGGGCCGCGGGCCGCCGTCACAGGGAAGCGTGGGTGCTGCCCGGCGGCCCGCGCGAAAAGGAGGCGTCAATGCCCGCTGCGACCGGGCCCGATGTGCTGGTCGCCTACGAGCGCACCGGAGGATTCGCCGGAATTCGGAAACGGGTGACCGTCGGCAATTCGGGAACGGCGCTCGTCGACGGCGACAAGATCACGTTGAAGGACGATGAAATGCGCGGCCTGCGGGACGCGCTCGACCGCGTCGTCACGACGGAGTCGTCGGAGGAGGGGTGTCTGGTGGCGGATCATTTCACCTACACCCTCGCCTATGCCGGGCACCGGGCGACGCGCTGCTGGCTGCCGTCGGACTGGCGTGCGGCGGTGGAGCGGCTGGAGGCGCTGACCAGGCGGTGAAGGAGTCGCCGCCCTCAGGTGCGGGTGCGGGCGTGCAGTTCGCGCACGGTCGCTTCGAGGGCGGCGACCGGGCCGTCCACCGGGACGCCCGGCGCGACCTCCTGGATCGGGAGCGGCGCGACGGGGCCGGGCGCGACGCCGAGTTCGGCGCGCAGCGCGACCAGCTGCCGGGACGACATGATGTAGACGATGCGGCCGAGCCCGACCCATCCGTGCGCGGCCGAGCACATCGGGCAGTGCTCGCCGGACGTGAAGACGGTCGCCGCCGCGCGCTCCTCCGCCGTCATGTTCGCCGCCGCCCACCGGGCGATCTCGAACTCGGGGTGGCGGGTGTGGTCGCCGCCCGCGGTGCGGTTCCGGTCCTCGAACAGGACCTTCCCGGACGCGGCGACCAGCACCGACCCGAACGGCTCGTCTCCCTCTTCCAGCGCCTCGGCGGCGAGTTCGGCGCAGCGGGACAGGTGGACCAGTTCGTCGGCGGACGGTTCGTAACCCATCCGATGATCGTAGATCAGGCGGATTCGCGCAGCACCAGGTGCGGCCGCAGGATGACCACGGGGTCGTCGACGGTCTCGCCGCGGATCCGGGACACCAGCAGCCGCGCCATCTCGACGCCCATCTCCTCCGGGGACTGGTGGACGGTGCTGAGCGGCGGGTCGGCGAGCGGCGCGGCGGAGGAGTCGTCGAACCCGATCACCGCGACGTCGTCCGGGATGCGCCGCCCGCGCCGGTGCAGGACGCGCAGCGCGCCGAACGCCATCGGGTCGCTCGCCGCGAACACCGCGTCCAGTTCCGGCTCGGTGGCCAGCAGCTTCTCGGCGGCGGCGATCGCGCTGGCCTCGCCGAAGTCGCCGTACTCGACGTACTCGGGCAGCCCCGCGGCGGCGAGCGCCTCCCGGTAGCCGGCCAGCCGGTCGATGCCGACCCCCATGTCCTGGGGGCCGGCGATCGCCGCGATGTGCCGCCGGCCCCCGGAGATCAGGTGGCTGACGGCCTCGCGGGCCCCCCGGCGGTTGTCGACGTCGACGTAGCTGACCGGCGCCAGGCCGGGCGGGCAGCCGCCGAGGACGGTCGGCACGCCGTTGGCCTCCAGCTTCGCGGGCAGCGGGTCCTCGGCGTGCAGGGAGGTGAGGAGCACCCCGTCCACGTGCTGGGTGGTGAGGTACTCCTCCAGCCGGCCGTACTCGGCGGGGGAGCGGGCGAGGGCGAGCAGGAGCTGCAGCCCGGTGTCGCCGAGCCCGTTGCTGATCCCGCGGATGATCCCGGCGAAGTACGGCTCGCCGAACAGCCGCTGGTCCGACTCGGCGACGACGAGCGCCACGGTGTCGGTGCGGCGGGTGACGAGCGCGCGGGCCGCGCGGTTCGGCACGTACCCGAGCTCCTCGATCGCCCGCAGCACCGCCTCGCGGGCCTGCGGGCTGACCCGCGGCGAACCGTTGACCACCCGCGACACCGTGCCGCGGCCCACCCCGGCCCGCGCCGCCACCTCTTCCAACGTCGGACGCGCGCTCCTGCCCGCCATCCGGCCCCCTTCGTCCGTACCGTCCACCGTCCCCCGGGTCAGGCCCGTCCGGGCAGCCCGCCCCGCCGGATCACCCCGGCGTACCAGCGCGCGCTGTCCTTGGGCACCCGGCGCTGCGTGGCGTAGTCGACGTGGACGAGCCCGAAGCGCTTGGAATAGCCCCAAGCCCATTCGAAATTATCCAGCAGCGACCAGGTGAAGTAACCGCCGAGCGGGACGCCTTCGGCGATGGCTTCGTGGCAGGCGCGCAGGTGCGCGTCCAGATAGGCGATGCGCTCCACGTCCTGGACCGTGCCATTTCCGTCCGGGGTCTCGTCGTATCCCGCGCCGTTCTCGGTGATGTACAGCGGGAGGGACGGGTACTCGCGGTGCAGCCGGGTCAGCACCTCGTGAAGGCCGCGCTCGTCGATCTCCCAGCCCATCCCGGTGACGGGACGCCCCGCCGGGACGAACCGGACATGGTCGCTGCCCACCCAGGGGGAGTGGGTGGAGAACGGCGACGACGCGGTCTGCGTCGCCTCGCCGGGGGTGCCGGCGACGGTGTGCCGCGAGTAGTAGTTGATGCCGAGCTGGTCGATCCGCTGGTTGATGACGGCGAGGTCGGCGTCCTGCGGGTCGAACCCGTAGCGGGAGGTGTCGGCGAGGACGTCGTCGGGGTAGCGGCCGAGCAGCAGCGGGTCGAGGAACAGCCGGTTCTGCAGGCCGTCGATGCGGCGCGCGGCGTCCACGTCGGCGGGGTCGTCCGTCGCGGGCGACACCGCGTACAGGTTGACGGCGGCTCCGAACGCGTTGTCCGGTATGTGCGCCCGCATGGCCTCGACGGCGAGGCCGTGGCCGAGCATCAGATGGTGCGCGGCCATCAGCGACGCGGCGGCGTCCCGGCGGCCGGGCGCGTGCTCCCCGGACGCGTAGCCGAGGAACGCCGCGCACCACGGCTCGTTCACCGTCGTCCAGTGGCGGACGCGGTCGCCGAGCGCGGCGTGCACGTGCGCGGCGTACTCGGCGAACCGGTGCGCGGTCTCCCGCTCGGGCCAGCCGCCCTTGTCCTCCAGCGGCTGGGGGAGGTCCCAGTGGTAGAGGGTCGGCCAGGGCTCGATGCCGGCCTCCAGCAGCGTGTCGACCAGCCGCCGGTAGAAGTCGAGGCCCTCGGGGTTGAAGGCGCCGGCCCCGGTCGGCTGCACCCGGGGCCAGGAGATCGAGAACCGGTACGAGGTCAGGCCGAGGTCGGACATGAGCGCCACGTCCTCGCGGAACCGGTGGTAGTGGTCCACGGCGACGTCGCCGTTCTCGCCGTTGAGCACTTTGCCCGGCGTGCGGCAGAAGGTGTCCCAGATGGACGGCCCGCGCCCGTCCTCCCCGGCGGCTCCCTCGATCTGGTAGGCGGCGGTGGCGGCCCCCCAGCGGAACCCGGCCGGGAAAGGCGCGGCGGGAGCCGCGCTGGTGTCGTCCTGTAGGGAGGTCACGCCTTCACAGCACCTTCCATGATTCCGCCGATGATCTGGCGGCCGAAAATGATGAACACGACGAGGAGCGGCAGGATGGCCACGCTGGTGCCGGCGAACATGAGCGTGTAGTCCTTGAAATACGCGTTCGCCAGGTTGTTGATGGACAACTGCACCGTCGGGTTGTCGGGATTCAGCACCGCGAGCGGCCACATGAACTCGTTCCAGGTCTGCATGAACGTGAACAGGCCGAGAACGCCGGCGGCGGGACGCAGTGCGGGCAGCACGACGCGCCAGTAGATGCCGAACGTGGTGCACCCGTCGACGCGGGCCGCCTCGATCAGCTCGTCCGGGACGGCCTGGTCGGCGTACTGCCGCATCATGAACACGCCGAACCCGGTGACGAGGAACGGCACGATGACCGCCTGCAGATGGTTCTGCCAGCCCAGCTTCACCATGATCATGTAGAGCGGGATGATGCCCATCTGCACCGGGATCATCATCGTCGCGATGATGGTGAGCAGCAGCCCGTTCTTGCCGCGGAAGCGCAGCTTGGCGAACGCGAAGCCGGCCAGCGAGGCGAAGAATACCGTGGAGACCGTCACCGCGGCGGAGGCGAGCGCGGAGTTCAGCAGGCCCTTGGCGAAGTAGGCCTCGGGGTTGTCGAACAGCCGGCCGACGTTGTCGGCTCCGTGCCCGCCGGGCAGCAGCGGCGGCGGGACGTCGGCGACCACGCTGTTGGTGCGGGTCGCGACGATGATCATCCAGTAGATCGGGAAGATCGACAGTGCCAGCGCGGCGATCAGCGTGAGGTAGGTCAGCGGGCTCGCGTTCCACATGCCGCGGAACCGGCCGTGCCGCGCGGCCTGCCGTGCTCCGCCGTTCGGGGTGCCCGGCCTGCCGCCGGGCCCTGCGAGGAGCGTGGTCACTTGGTGCCTCCCGTGCGCCGCACGGCCAGGAAGTTGATCAGGGAGAACACGATGATCATCACGAACAGCGCCCAGGCGACGGTCGCGCCGTAGCCGTACCGGTCATGGCCGAACGCGTTGTCGTACATGTACATCGTGATCGTCTGGAACTGGTGCATCGGGCCGCCGTCCATCTTGTTCGGCGTGCCGACGCTGAACAGGACGGGCTCGGTGAACAGCTGCAGCCCGCCGATCGTCGAGATGATCACCGTGAAGATGATCGTGGGCCGCAGCATCGGCACCGTGATCTGCCAGAACTGCCGGATCCGGGAGGCGCCGTCGATGGCGGCGGCCTCGTACAGGTCCTTCGGGATCGCCTGCATGGCGGCCAGGTAGATGAGCGCGTTGTAGCCGGTCCAGCGCCAGTCGACCATCATCGCGATGGCGACCCAGGACCAGCCGCGGCTGCTCGACCAGTGGATCGGGTCGACGCCGAACAGCCCGATCACCCAGTTGATCATGCCCCAGTTGGTGTCGAACATCTGGGTGAACACGATCGCGACGGCGGCGGTCGAGGTGACCAGCGGGGCGACCATGCCGATCCGGAACAGCGTGGGCAGCCGCATCCGCCGGTTCAGCGCGTTGGCGATCAGCAGCGCGACCAGCAGCTGCGGGATCGTCGAGACGGCGAAGATGCCGATGGTGTTGACCGTCGCGTGCCAGAAGTCGGCGTCGGTCAGCAGGTAGTCGTAGTTGTCGAGCCCGACGAACTCGCGCGTCCCGGACGCCAGCTCCCAGTCGTGCAGGGAGACCCAGAGCGTGTAGCCGAGCGGGAACGCGCCGAAGATCAGGAAGACGATGTAGAACGGCGAGATGAAGGCATAGGGCGCGCCCTTCACATCGAGCCGGGCCAGCCGGGTCCGCCAGGTGCGGGTGGCGCCCGGGCGGGTCTTCGCCGGTGGAGGCGGCGGCGGTGGGCCGTTCCGGCTGGGGCGCAGGTCGGTGGTCATCGTCGTGCGCCTCCTTTCCGAGGACGGGACGAGGGGGAGATGGGAACGGCGGCGGCGCCGGCGGGGAGGTAACGGCGCGGCGCCGCCGCCGTGGTCACGGGTCGCCGGGGATTACCTGGCGGCCTTCTTGGCCTCGTCCACGGACTTCGCCCAGGCGTCGGCCGGCTTCTGCCTGCCCTGGCCCACGGAGATCAGGACGTTCTCCACCGCGGCGCGGACGTCCTCGTTCTTCGGCCCGAGGTGGACGGGCTTCACGCCGGCCGCCAGCTCACCGAAGATCTGGCCGACCGGGGCGTCGCCGAAGTAGGCGCTCTTCGCTCCGGCGACCGCCGGGTCCTGTGCGGCCTGCGGCGAGGACGGGAAGACGTTCGCGGCCTTGTACGCCGCCACCTGGCCCTCCGGGGAGGTCAGGAACTTGGCCAGCTCGGCGGCGGCCTTCGCGTGCTTGGTCTGCTTGGGGACGGCGAGCCACGAGCCGCCCCAGTAGCCGGCGCCGCCCGGGGTCTTGGCGACGTCCCACTTGCCCTTGCCGAAGTCGCCGGAGAACTCCTCGATGCCCCCGAGCATCCAGGACGGGCACGGCAGGGCGGCGAAGGTGTTCCGCTTGAGGGCGGTCTGCCACGGCGGGGTGAAGATCGACATGTCCGCGGTGAGCTTGTTCTCCGCGAACTTCAGCGACGTGTCGAACGCCTGCTTGACGGCCGGGTTGCTGTCGTAGGCGAGGTTGTTGCTCTTGTCGAAGAAGCTGTAGCCGGGGCCGGCGCCGGCGTTCTGCAGGACGGTGGCGCGGAAGACGGCGGTCGGCCCGTCCAGCCACTTGGTGCCGGGCACCTTCTGCTGGAACTTCTGCCCGGTCGCGAGGAACTCGTCCCACGTCGCCCAGAGCTGGCCGACCTTCTCCCGGTCGGTGGGCAGGCCCGCCTTCTTGAAGAGGTCCTTGCGGTAGCACATGGCGAGCGGGCCGATGTCGGTGCCGAGGCCGACGAGCTGCTTGCCGTCGGCGGTGAGGCCCATCTGCCACTTCCACGGCAGGAAGTTCTTCTCCAGGTCCTTGCCGCCGTAGTCGAACAGGTTGAGGAACTTCGCCTGCTGCTGCATGTACAGGGGGAGGATGCCCTCCTCCAGCATGACGACGTCGCCGGCGCCGCTTCCGGTGGCCATCCACTGCTGGATGCGCGGCTTGTACTCGTCCAGCGTGGAGACCTTGCGCTGCTTGATCTTGACGTTGGGGTGCGACTGCTCGTACTGCTTGTAGAGCGCGTCGTAGCCCGGCTCGCCGAAGACGTCGACGGTCAGCTCGACCGGCCCGCTGTCCGAGCCGCCGTCGCCGTCGCCGTCGTCCCCGCCGCACGCGACGGACAGGCTGCCGACGAGTACCGCCGCCATCGCCGTACTCAGTCCGCGCCGCATGATGGCCCTCATGGCGGACCCCTCTCAGGTTGTTTCTTGCACCGTGTGGGAGCGCTCCCACGAAGGAAAGACCGGGACCCGGCTCACTGTCAATGCGCCGAAACATAACCGTTACAACAACCTGGCCGCGGGACAGGTGCCGTCAGGACCTGTCCGACCGCCCGGTCAGTGTACGGTCAAGCCCTCCCGGCCGGCGGCTCAGCCCTCCTTGACGGGGGACAGCCGGGCCGCCGCCGGGGCCGGGGCGGTGGAGCGCCGGACGACGAGTTCCGGCCGGTAGAGCAGCTCCGTGCGGGGCGCGCGGGCCCCGCGGATCTCGTCCAGAACGGTGCTCACCGCCGCCATCGACATCTCCCGCACCGACTGCCGGATGGTGGTCAGCGGAGGGTCGAGGTAGGCGGTCAGGAGCGAGTCGTCCATGCCGGTCACGGAGACGTCCTCGGGCACCTGGAGGCCGCGCGAGCGGGCGGCGCGGATCGCGCCGAGCGCCATGATGTCGTTGCCGCCGCAGATCGCCGTGCAGCCGGCGTCGAGCAGCTTGGCCGCCGCGGCCTGCCCGCCCTCGACCGTGTACATGGTGTTGACGATCAGCTCGTCCACCTCGTCCGGGGCGAGGTCGGTGTGCGCCGCCATGCCGCGCCGGAACCCCTCGGTCTTGCGCCGCGTCGGCACGTACACGTCCTGGCCGATCGCCAGCCCGATCCGCCGGTGGCCCATTGCGGCCAGATGCGCGACGATCGCCTCCAGCGACGCCACGTCGTCGTTCGAGACGAACGGCGCGTCGATGTCGGGCCGGTGCCCGTTCACCAGGACGATCGGGAGCGCCTGCTCCAGCAGCCGCGCGTAGCGGGCCCGGTCGGAGCCCGCGTTGGCGTGCAGGCCGTTGACGAAGATGATCCCCGCGACGCCGCGCTCCAGCAGCATCTCGATGTAGTCGTCCTCGGCGACGCCGCCCGGAGCCTGCGAGCACAGCACCGCCATGTACCCGTGCCGGGCCAGCGCGCTCTCGATGACCTCGGCGAACGCCGGGAAGATCGGGTTGGTCAGCTCGGGGATGATCAGCCCGATCAGCCCGGCCCGCTGCTGGCGCAGCCGGGCCGGGCGCTCGTAGCCGAGCACGTCCAGGGCGGTCAGCACCGCCTGGCGCGTGGTCGGGGACACGCCCGGCTTGCCGTTGAGCACGCGGCTCACGGTCGCCTCGCTCACCCCGGCGTGTGCCGCGATGTCCGCCAGGCGCGTCGTCATGGGTTTCAAGTTAGCCCTCCTCGCCGTCCCACCACAGAGCGGTGTCCGGGGGTAGCTCCGCGTGGCCGTCCGCCGTGTGGACCGGTCCGCTCGCGAGGAGCGGTGTTCCCCGCACGGGAAGACGGACCGGGCGGCCGCCCGTGTTCACCGCGCACGCGAGCCGCCTTCCCCCGTTCTCCCGCACGAAGACAAGTGTGCCGGGTGGACCCGACTCCCAGCGCAGTTCGCCGTCGCCGAGCGCCGGATGCTCGCGGCGGACGCGCAGCGCCTCGTGGTAGAGGGCCAGCATGGAGCCGGGGTCGGCGCTCTGCGCTGCGACGGTCAGGTCGCGCCACGCGGTGGGGATCGGGAGCCAGGACGCGGCGCCCGCGCCGAAGCCGAACGGCGGCTGCTCCCCCTCCCACGGCAGCGGGACGCGGCAGCCGTCGCGGCCGGCGCCCGCGCCGCGCAGCCGCTGCGGGTCCTGCTGGAACTCCTCCGGCAGGTCGAGCACCTCCGGCAGGCCCAGCTCCTCGCCCTGGTAGAGGTAGGACGAGCCGGGCAGCGCGAGCGTCAGCAGCGCCGCCGCGCGGGCCCGCCGGAGCCCTCGCTCACCGTCGCCGTACCGGGTGACGTGCCGTTTCACGTCGTGGTTCGACAGCACCCACGTCGCGGGCGCGCCGACCGCGGCGGCGGTGCGGAGCGACTCGTCGATGACCTCCCGGAGCCCGTCGGCGTTCCAGGGGGCGGTCAGGTAGTGGAAGTTGAACGCCTGGTGCAGTTCGTCCGGACGGGTGTAGTCGGCGAGCCGCTGCGGCGTCGGCGCCCACGCCTCGGCGACGGCGATCCGTTCGCCGTCGTAGGAGTCGAGCAGCCGCCGCCATTCGCGGTGGATGTCGTGCACGGAATCCTGGTCGAAGTACGGCAGGACGGCCGTGCCGAGCATTTCGACCTGGTTCGTGTGGCCGACGTCCGGCAGCCCTGGGGCCTTGGCCATTCCGTGGGCGACGTCGATGCGGAAGCCGTCCACGCCGAGGTCGAGCCAGAACTTCAGGATGTCCGCGAACTCGGCGTGGACCTCGGGGTTCTCCCAGTTCAGGTCGGGTTGTGCGGACGCGAACAGGTGCAGGTACCACTGGCCGTCCGGGACCCGGGTCCAGGCGGGGCCGCCGAAGACCGACTCCCAGTCGTTCGGGGGCTGCGCGCCGTCCGGGCCCCGTCCGTCCCGGAAGATGTAGCGGGCGCGTTCGGCGGAGCCGGGGGCGGCGGCGAGCGCGGCCTGGAACCAGGCGTGCCGGTCGGACGTGTGGTTGGGCACGACGTCGACGATGATCCGCAGGCCGTGGCCGTGCGCGTCGGCGATCAGGTCGCGGGCGTCGGCGAGCGTGCCGAACAGCGGGTCGACGTCGCGGTAGTCGGCCACGTCGTAGCCGAAGTCGGCCATGGGGGAGACGTAGAACGGGGTCAGCCAGAGCGCGTCCACGCCGAGGCCGGCGAGGTAGGGCAGCCGGGACCTGATGCCGGGCAGGTCGCCGACGCCGTCTCCGCCCGAGTCGGCGAAGCTGCGCACGTACACCTGGTAGATGACGGCGTCGCGCCACCAGCGGGTGCCCGCCTCCGCGCGGGAGGCGCTTGCGAGCAGGGCGTCCTGGGTCATGAACATCCTTCGGATCGGGAGCGGTCAGGGCTACTTGACACCGCCGGCGGTGAGCCCGGCGACGATCCGGCGCTGGAAGACCAGCACCACGGCGATGAGCGGGACGGTCACGATCACCCCGGCCGCCATCTGGGTGCCGAACGGCTGGTCGAACCCGGAGACGCCGGTGAACTTGGAGATCGCGACCGTGGCGGTCTGCATCTCCTTCTTGTTGACCATGGACAGCGCGATGAGGAACTCGTTCCACGCGGCGATGAAGGTCAGGATCGCCGTGGTGAACACCCCCGGCGCCGCCAGCGGGACGATGATCTTGCGGAAGGCCTGGCCGCGGGTGCAGCCGTCCACCATCGCGGCCTGCTCCAGCTCGAACGGCAGCTGCCGGAAGAACGCCGTGAGCAGCCATACCGACAGCGGCAGCGCGAACCCGAGGCTGGGCAGCACCATCGCCTGGTAGGTGTTGATCCACTTGATCTCCGTGAAGAGCTTCAGCAAGGGGACGAGCTGCGAGATTCCCGGGAACATCGTGCTCGCGATGATCAGCCCGAGCACGGCGTTCTTGAACCGGAAGTCGAGCCTGGCCAGCGCGTACGCGGTGAAGGTGCCGATCAGCAGGGTCAGCACGGTGGTGCAGCCCGCCACGATCACGCTGTTCAGCAGGGCGCGCCCGAACCCGTTGTCGCCGGAGAAGACCGCGGAGAAGTTCTCCCACGACCACCGGGCCGGGACGATCGAGTTGTCGAACTGGTCCTGCGGGCGGCGGAACGCCGAGATCGTCATCCAGTAGAACGGCGCGAGGCAGTAGAGCGCCACCGCCGCGAACCCGAGAGAGGACAGCAGGCGCTTCGGCCGGGTCATGCCGCCTTCTTCCGCTCGCGTCCCGCCTGCCGGCGGGCCTCGCCGATGATGTCGGCGCCGAGCAGCCGCACGAACAGGTACGCGATCAGCGCGATGTACAGGAACAGGACGGTCGCGTACGCCGCGGCCGACCCGTACCGCAGGTTGGACGCCTCGAACCAGGCGATCATCGTCAGCGTCTCCACCGACCTCTGGTTGACGCCGATCAGCACGGCGGGCAGGTCGAACATGCGCAGCACGTCGAGCATGCGGAACAGGACGGCGACCAGCAGCGCGGGCTTGACCAGCGGCAGCGTGATCCGCCAGAACTGCTGGAGGGGGCCGGCGCCGTCCACCCGGGCCGCCTCGTAGACGTCCCGGGGGATCATCTGCAGCCCGGCGAGGACGAGCAGCCCGATGAACGGGGAGGTCTTCCACACCTCGGCGACGACGATGGCGACCTTGGCGGCGAACCCGTCGGCGGTCCACAGGATCTGCCGCCCCAGCACCGCGTTCGCGGCGCCGTCCGCCTGGAAGATCCAGCGCCACAGCAGGCCGGAGATCGCGGTCGGGATCGCCCACGGGACGAGGATGCCGGCGCGCACGATCGCGCGCCCCCGGAACGCCTGGTGCATGATCAGCGCCATCGCGACGCCGATCAGCGTCTCCAGCACGACGGTCGTCAGCGTGAAGAACGTGGTGTTGGAGAAGGCGTTCCAGAACGCGTCGGCGCGGTCGCCCTGGAAGATCGCGGTGTAGTTGTCCAGGCCCACGAACCGGTCGCCCTCCACGACGAAGCCCTGGGCGTCCAGTCCCTCGCCGCGCGCGTACAGCGACTCGCGGAACCCGGCGAGGACGGGGTACCCGATGACCAGCGCGAGGACGAGCAGCGTCGGCGACAGCAGCAGCGCCGCGAGCCGCCTCGTCCCCTGCACGTCGCGCCCGTGCCCGCGGGGCGCGCCCGCCGCGGGGGTGCCCGCGGCGGACGGCGTCCCGTTCCGGACGGTGGTCATGCCGCTCACTGAGCGGTCAGCGGCTGGAGCTTGGCCTGCAGGTCGGTCAGGGCCTGGTCGACGGGCTTCTTGCCGGTCACCGCGTCGTACATCTCGCCCTGGATCGCGGCGGTCACGTCGCCGTACTTCACCGCGACCGGACGCGGCCTCGCGTTCGCGATGGCCTGCTTCAGGACGGGCAGGTACGGGAACTTCTTCACCATCTCCGGGTCGTCGTACAGCGCGGCGACCGTCGGGGCCTGCGAGGTGGCGAGCAGGTTGGCGCGCTGCGACTGCTCGCCGGTCAGGTACCGGATGAAGTCGAGCGAGGTCGCCTTGTTCTTCGCGAACGCGGAGATCGCGAGGTTGTGGCCGCCGAGGTTGGCGACGCCGGGGCCGTTCGGGCCGGGCAGCGGCGCGACCGCGAACCTGCCCGCCACCTTGGACGAGCCGTCCTTCTGGTTCGCCAGCGCGTACTGGTAGGGCCACTGCCGCTGGAACACGAGCTTCCCGGACTGGAAGTAGCGGCGCCCGCCCTCGGTGTCGAGGGTGACGGCCTCCTTCGGCATGTGCTCCTTCTTGGCGTCGACGAGGAACTGGACGCCCTGCGCGGCCTGCGGGGTGTTCAGCGCCGGCCTGCCGTCCTGCCGTCCTGCCCGATGATCGATCCGCCCGCGCTGCCGATCGCCTCGACCGCGCTGATCGTCATGCTCTCGGTCTTGTTGACCTCGGTGAAGAAGCAGTCGACGTCCTTCGCCTCGGGCAGCTTCTGGATCTTGTCGCAGGCGTCCCACATCTCGGCGTAGGTCTTCGGCGGCGCGGAGACGTCGGCCTTCTTGAGGAGGTCCTCGCGGTAGTAGAGCATCCCGGCGTCGGACGTCGACGGCACCGCGTACAGCCGGCCGCGGTACTGCCCGGTGGTGATCGTCGCAGGCAGCATCCTGGACAGGTCGATCTTGTCCTTGGGCAGCTCGGCCAGCCAGCGGTTCGCGGCGAACTCGGCGGTCCACACGACGTCGAGGTTGAGCACCGCGTAGGCGTCGGACTTGGTGGTGGCGTTCTGGATCATCTGCTGGCGCTGGTCGTTCGGCTCGTCCGGCAGTTCGATGACGCGGACCTGCTCCTTCGGATGGTCGGCGTTCCAGCCGTCGATCTGCTTCTGCAGGTAGCCCGAGCGGTCCTTGCCGGTGACGAAGGTGATGGGCCCGCGGCCCTGCAGGCCCGCCGCGTTCGCGCCGCCTGCGGAGCCGCCGCCGTCATCGCCGCCGCAGGCGGAAAGGGTGAGCGCGGCGGCGGCGCACACGATGCCGCCCGCGAGAGGGGTGCCGCCGATCAGGGGGATGCGCCGCATGGTGTCCTCCTTCGCGGGACGAGCCCGCCGGGGCCGCCGTCCCGCAGGTCGGTACTGGGGGTGACTGGACCGGGACGTTAGCAACGTGTTTCAACCACGTAAAGCTCTTGCAGAAACTTTCTGCAAGTCTGTGGCTGATCTGTAATCGCCTTGCAGCGGCCGGACAATCGTGTCGACAGCCCGCGCCCCCTGCCGAGTTCCCGGGAACCGCCGTGCCCTTCACGAGTTGGTGGTTCGGACGCGCCTGCGCTGAACCCTGCGGCGCCTCCTCTGCGTGCCATCGGTTGTACGGACCGTTCTGGACGCAACCAGCCGGTGCGGTCGCCACGTACCACGGGTGATTGCGGAGCCGAGGAAGGGGAGCGATGCGCGAGCAGGGCATCGACGAGAAGGACGTCGCGGAGGCGGATCTGCGGACCAGGCGGGGCGTGTTCCGCGCCGTCGCGTTCCGGGATCCGGTCGACGGGCACGAGCACATGGCGCTGGCGCGCGGCGACGTCCGGGGGCGCGGGGACGTGCTCGTCCGGATGCACTCCGAGTGCATGACGGGCGACATCTTCGCCGCGACCCGCTGCGAGTGCGGGGACCAGCTCGGCGCGGCGCTGGACGCGATCGTCCGCGAGGGCGCCGGTGTCCTGGTCTACCTGCGCGGGCACGAGGGCCGGGGGATCGGGCTGGTGGCGAAGGTCCGCACCCACATCCTGCAGGACGACCAGGGCCTCGACACCGTCGACTCGGCCACCGCCATCGGGCTGCCGGTGGACGTCCGCGACTATGGACCGGCCGCCCGGATCCTGCGTCACCTCGGCGTCCGGTCGGTGCGCCTGATGTCGAACAACCCGGGCAAGGTCAGCGCGCTGGAGTCCTACGGCGTCGCCGTCGCGGCCCGCGTGCCGCTGCTCGTCCCGGTCAGCGACGACAACGTCCGCTACCTCACCGCCAAGCGCGACCGGCTCGGCCACGACCTGCCGCAGCTGGACGCCCCCGCGGTTCTCGATGAGGCGCCGGTCAGCGAGGTGCGCTGATGTCGCGGCCGATGACCCTGACGCGGCCGGTGCCGCAGGTGCGGGTGTCCGTCCCGCCGCCGCGCCGGCCCCGGCTCACCCGCGGCCCCGAGCTGGGTCTCGCGGTGGCGGCGCAGCTCGCGCTGCTGGCGGTGCTTCGCCCCGGCCACGCGGGCCTGGCCGTGGGCGTCGGATACTCGCTGGCGTCGTGGGCTCTCCTCCGCCGGGCGTTCCGGGGGTGCCGCACGCTGGGCCCGGCCGATCACGTGACGCTGGCCCGGGTGGTGCTCACCGGAGGCGTCACGGCGCTGGTCGCGGGGCATCTGACAGGAGGCGGGCACACCGTGGCGCTGGTCGCGGCCGCCTCGGTGGCGCTCGTCCTGGACGGCGTGGACGGCCGGGTCGCCCGGCGCACGGGCACGGCCTCCGCTCTCGGGGCGCGGTTCGACATGGAGGTCGACGCCTTCCTGGTGCTGGTGCTGAGCGTCGAGGTCGCCTGGTCGGCGGGGGCGTGGGTCCTCGCGATCGGCGCCATGCGGTACGTGTTCGGCGCGGCGGCCTGGGCGGCGCCGTGGCTGCGCGCCGAGCTGCGGCCGAGCGTCGCGCGGAAGGCCGTCGCGGTGGTGCAGGGCGTGGTGCTGGTCGCCGCCGCGGCGGGCGTCGTCCCGCACGCTGGACCGCTGGTGGCGGCGGCGCTCGCGCTGCTGGTGTGGTCGTTCGGGCGGGACGTGCTGTGGCTGTTCGCGCGGCGCGACCGGCGGGTGCGGGTCAGGCGGGTGCGAGTCAGGCGGGGAAGGAGCACGGATGGAGCGCGACGCGCGCGCCTTCTGGATCCGGTCGCCCGGTGAAGGGGAGATCCGCGCTGCCGTCCTGCCCGAACCCGGAGCGGGAGAGGTGCTGGTCAGGACCGTGTACTCAGGCGTGAGCCGGGGGACCGAGGCGATCGTGTTCCGCGGCGGCGTCCCGCCGAACCAGCACGCGATCATGCGGGCGCCGTTCCAGGACGGGAGGTTCCCGGGCCCGGTCAAGTACGGGTACCTGAACGTCGGGGTGGTCGAGCACGGGCCGTCGGAACTGGCCGGCCGCACGGTGTTCTGCCTCTACCCGCACCAGACCCGGTACGTCGTCCCGGCCGGCGCGGTCAGCGTCGTCCCGGACGACGTGCCGCCGGAGCGCGCCGTCCTCGCCGGGACGGTCGAGACCGCCGTGAACGCGCTGTGGGACGCGGTGCCGCTCGTCGGCGACCGCATCGCCGTGGTCGGCGCGGGGATGGTCGGCTGCTCGGTGGCCGGGGTCCTAGCGGGGTTCCCGGGGAGCCGGGTGCAGCTGGTCGACACCGACCCGTCCCGCGCCGGCGTCGCGGCGGCGCTCGGCGTGGAGTTCGCCTCGCCCGAGCGGGCCCTCGGCGGCTGTGACCTGGTCGTCCACGCGAGCGCGACGGAGGCGGGGCTGGCGCGGTCGCTGGAGCTGCTCGCGCCGGACGGGCAGGTCGTCGAGCTGAGCTGGTACGGCGACCGGCGGGTCAGCGTCCCGCTCGGCGAGTTCTTCCACTCGCGGCGGCTGACCGTCCGGGGCAGCCAGGTCGGCGCCCTGCCGCCGTCCCGCCGGGCGAGCCGCGGCTTCGCCGACCGGCTCGCGCTGGCGCTGCGCCTGCTGGCGAACCCCGCGTTCGACGCGCTGATCACCGGGGAGAGCCCGTTCGCCGAGCTGCCGGACGTCATGCCGGCGCTCGCGAGCGGCGACGTCCCCGCCCTGTGCCACCGGATCGTCTACTGAATCGGATACGAGCTGAATCGGAAATGAGGAGGACGCCGTTGTTCGCCATCACCGTCCGCGACCACGTCATGATCGCGCACAGCTTCCGCGGCGAGGTCTTCGGCCCCGCGCAGCGGCTGCACGGCGCCACCTACGTGGTGGACGCGTCGTTCCGCCGGGCCGATCTCGACCCGGACGGGCTCGTCGTCGACATCGGGCTCGCCACCCGCGAACTCGGCGAGGTCCTGGGCGGGCTGAACTACCGCAACCTGGACGACGAGCCGGATTTCGCGGGGGTCAACACCTCCACCGAGTTCCTCGCCAAGGTCATCGCCGACCGGCTCGCTGATCGCGTCCACGCGGGCGCGCTGGGCGAGAACGCGCGCGGGCTGTCCGGCATCGAGGTGACGCTGCACGAGTCGCACGTCGCCTGGGCCAGCTACGAGCGCGACCTGTGACCCCGCCCACCGCGCCGGAGACCTGCGTCGTCGTCCCGGGCGGCATCGACGACGGAGACGCGCCGAGCGGCGGCAACCGCTACGACCGGCGACTGTGCGACGAGCTGGCGGCGTCGGGGCGTCCCGTCCGGGAGCTTGCGGCGCCGGGCGCGTGGCCTCGCCCGGACCCGGCCGCGCGGGACGGCCTCGCCCGCACCCTCGCCGCGCTGCCCGACGGCGCCGTCGTCCTGATGGACGGCCTGGTCGCGTGCGGGGTGCCGGATGTCGTCGTCCCCGAGGCAGGGCGGCTGCGGCTGGCCGTCCTCGTCCACCTCCCGCTGGCGGACGAACCCGGGCAGGACGACCTGAACGCTGGTGAACGCGACGTCCTCGGCGCCGCCGGGGCCGTCGTCGCGACCAGCCCATGGGCCAAGGACCATCTCGTCGCGCACCACGGCCTCGACCCGTCCCGCGTCCACGCCGTGCCGCCGGGCACCGATCCAGCGCCGCTCGCGTCCGGCACCGACGGCGCGAGCCGCCTGCTGTGCGTGGCGTCGGTGACCCCGCGCAAGGGGCACGACGTCCTCGTGGAGGCGCTCTCCAGACTCGGGCACCTGCCCTGGCACTGCGAATGCGCCGGGCCGCTCGGCCGCGACCCCGAGCACGCGGCCCGCCTGCGCCGGCTGATCGGCGCCCGCCGGCTCACCGGCCGCGTCGACCTGCCGGGCCCGCTGACCGGCAAGCGGCTGGACGACGCCTACGCCGCCGCCGACCTGCTGGTCCTCGCGTCCCGCGCCGAGACGTTCGGGATGGTGGTGACCGAGGCGCTCGCGCGCGGCGTCCCCGTCGTCGCGACGTCGGTGGACGGCGTCCCGGGCACGCTCGGCTGGGACCCGACCGGCGCCGTCCCCGGCCTGCTCGTCCCGCCGGACGATCCCGGCGCGCTGGCCGCGGCGCTGCGCCGCTGGCTCGCCGAGCCCGATCTCCGGGGCCGCCTGCGCGCCGCCGCCCGGCTGCGCCGCGGCATGCTGCCCGGCTGGGACGACACGGCCCGCCGCATGGCCGCCGTCCTGTCCCGGCTGCGCAGGGAGGCGCGATGACCGGGTACTCGCCGTCGTGGCTCGCGCTGCGCGAGGGCGCCGACGCCGCCGCCCGCGCCGCCGACCTGCTCGTCCCGCTGCGGGCCGCGCTCCCGCCGGACGGGCCGCTGGTCATCTGGGACCTCGGCTGCGGCACCGGCTCGCTCGGCCGCTGGCTGTCGGGGCGGCTGCGCGGCCCGCAGCACTGGATCCTGTACGACGACGACCCCGTCCTGCTCGACCTGGCCCGCGCCAACGCCTACGTCACCGCCGACGGGCCGCCCGCGACGATCGAGACGCGGGCGGGCGACCTCGCCGGGCTGCGCGCGTCCGACCTGGTCGGCGCGTCGCTCGTCGTCGCGTCCGCACTGCTGGACGTGCTCACCGCCGCCGAGATCGAGACGGTCGCCGCGGCGACCGGCTGCCCGGCGCTGCTCACCCTGTCGGTCGTCGGCCGCGTCCGGCTGTCCCCGTCCGAGCCGCTCGACGCCGAGTTCGCCGCCGCCTTCGACGCCCACCAGCGCCGCCGCGGGCTGCTCGGACCGGACGCCGTCACCACCGCCGTCAAGGCGTTCGGAGGCCGCGGCGCCACCGTCGTGACCCGTCCGAGCCCGTGGCGGCTCGGCCCCGGCCAGGCCGCGCTGACCGCCGAATGGCTGCGCGGCTGGGTCGGCGCCGCGGTCGAGCAGCGACCGGACCTGGCCCCGTTCGCGGACGACTACCTGGGCCGCCGCCTCGCCGAATGCGCCGGAGGCCGGCTCACCGTCGAGGTCCACCACCTGGATCTGCTTGCTCTACCTGGGGGAACATCGTGAAGAAGCTCTGGCCTTGGGGGCGCCTCGTCATCGGCCTGGGCATCCTCGCCGCGCTGCTGTGGTGGCACAGCACGGACGCTTTCGTGGCGGCGCTCCATGCCATCGATCCCGAATCCGTCGTTCTTGCGCTCGCCATTGGGCTCATGACCACGGTGCTCAGCGCGGTCCGCTGGTGCCTGGTCGCGCGACGCCTCGGCCTGCACCTGCCCATGGCCGGTGCCATCACGGACTACTACAGATCCCAATTCCTCAATGCCGTACTTCCGGCGGGCGTCCTCGGGGACGTTCACCGGGCGGTGAGCCACGGCCACCGTTCGGGAGACGTCGCTCGCGGGGTGCGGGCCGTCTTCCTCGAACGGACCGCCGGTCAGGGTGTCGCCATCGTCGCGGGCCTTGCCGCGCTGTTCGCCTACCCGGCCTTGATGTCGGCTATGGCTCCGGCACTCATCCCGGTGGGGATCGCGGTGCTGCTACTGCTGATTCTCGTTCTGGGGCGCTGGAAGCATCCTTCCCTGGCGTCCACATTCAGCGACCTTCGCGCCGCCGGGCGCGCTTGGCCGGGCATCGTGGGACTGTCCGTCGCGGCGCTGGCCGGTCATCTGGCGCTGTTCGTCGTCGCGGCCCGCCTGGTCGGCGCGACGGCACCGGTCGTCCAGTTGCTTCCGCTGCTGCTGCTGGCGCTGCTGGTGATGGTGCTGCCGATCAACGTGGGCGGCTGGGGGCCGCGCGAGGCCGTCCTCTCGCTGGCGTTCGGCGCCGCCGGGCTCGGCTCAGCGCAGGGTCTGACCGTCTCCGTCGTGTACGGGGTGCTGAGCCTCATCGCGTGCCTGCCCGGTGCCGCGACCCTGCTGCTGAAGTACCGCGAGGACCTCCCCGAACGCCGCGACAAGACTCCGCAGCGCGTCCCGGCCCTTGCCGGCGCGGGCCAGTGAAGGGCGCCCGATGACGCCCGACCCGGTGTAGGCAGCCATCCCCGTCGTCAGCAGATGCCGCCGGTCCCCGGCCAAGTGATCGGCGGTTTCGTACCCGTCCCCGACCAGCTCCGGATGGGCGTGCAGCAGGATCGACGTCTCCAGTTCCCCAGCGTGCATGTCGCCGTCCCCGGACGTCTCGACGCCCGCCGCGCGCCTGGCCGCCTCCCAATCGTCGAAGCCCGGGAAGAGCGCCATGTCCCCGTACGCCTCCTGCACGATGTTCCCGAGGACGTAGTTGCCGCCGTGCCCGTTGACCAGTACGAGCTTCGGCACCCCGGCCCTGCGCAGCGACTCGGCGACGTCCCCCACCACCGCGAGCAGGGTCGCCGCCGAGATGCTCACCGTGCCCGGCCAGCCGGCGTGCTCATGCGAGCACGAGATCGTCACGGGCGGGAGCGTCCGCACCGCATGCGTCTTCGCGATCTCCGCCGCCAGCGTGCAGGCGATCACCGTGTCCGTCGCGAGGGGCAGGAAGGGCCCGTGCTGCTCGAAGCTCCCCACCGGCAGCAGGGCGACGGGGACGTCCGGGACCTGGGCGCTCGTGTGCGTCGGCAACATGCCCAACACCCTGCCGCACTCCACCCTGCCGCACCATGCCCTGCCGCACCATGGCGGCGACGGAAACCAGCACCATCGCGGCCGAGAGGAGAACGGCGGCGACGATCCCGTCCGTCCAGTAGTGGTTGGCCGTCACGACCACCACGACGACCGTGACCGGCGCGTGCAGGGCGACGGCCCACCGCCACCGGCTCCGCGACACCCGGACCACCGCGACCGCCACGAGAAGCGCCCACCCGATGTGGAGGGACGGCATCGCCGCGTACTGGTTGGCGACACCGTCCGCCGCGGCGGGATAGGCGGACGGCCCCACGGTCGACATGGTGTCGACGGCGCCGATCCCGGCCAGGCGGGGCGGTGCGAGCGGATACAGCATGTGCACACCCAGCCCGGCCGCCGTCAGCACCACCAGTTCGTTGCGCACCCTGGCATAGGACGACCTGTGCCGCACATAAAGCCAGATCAGCAGCAACGCCGTCCCCGGAAAATGGACGCCCACGTAGTAGACATTGGCCAGGAGTGCGGTGTGGTCCCAGCCGAGCGCCCACTGCTGGAAATCGACCTCGTTCGGCAGCCACGACCGCTCGAACCGCCACAGCCATGCCGCGTTCGACATCGCCTGGGCGGGCCCCTGCTCGATCAGCGTCCGCCCCCACTTGTAGAACGCGAACAGGACCACCAGCAGCCCCGCCTCGGTGAGCAGCGGTCGTGCCCTGTTCCGCATCGCCCCCAGTGCCGCCGTGCTCGCCATTGGTGCCCCTCCCAGCGCCGGTGTCCTCGTCCAATCACAATCCTCGCGTCTGACATTTCCGCGGGCACTGGGCCCAGCTCCATGAAGACCGGGGGGAATGTCCATCGCCAGGGGTGGAGATAACCCCACCCCTCCCGTAGATTCCGGGGCGTGAGCTCCGGTGAATGGCTCAACCCGCCCCCTTCGGCCGTCCGGGACGGTTCCGCGCTGCTCGTCACCGCCGCGAAGGGCAGCGATTTCTGGCGGACGACGTCCTACGGCTATGACCGCGACGGCGGCCACGCCCTGCTGTCTCCCCTCGGCCCCGAGGCGGCGGCCGAGGTCTCGTTCGTCGCCGACTACGACCAGCAGTTCGACCAGGCCGGCCTCCTCGTGCGCCTGGACGAGGAGAACTGGATCAAGGCAGGCGTCGAATACTGCGACGGCGAACTCCAGTTGGGCGCGGTCGTCACCCGCAAGGTCTCCGACTGGTCGTCGGGCCCCGTCCCCTGGCACGGCCGCGAGGTGACCCTCCGCGCCAGCCGCTCGGGCGACGCCGTCACGATCCGGGCCCGCGCGGATTCGGGCCCCTGGCAACTGATCCGCCTGGCCCCCTTCCCGCCGGGCGTCGAGGCCATGGCCGGGCCGTACTGCTGCGCCCCCGAACGCGAGGGCCTGACCGTCCGCTTCACCGGGGTGACCGCGGGCCTGCCCGACGAGGCACTCCACCCGTAGATACCCAAGCACTTACTTGGTAAGCTCCCGTCCGGACACGGCGGGAGGAACGGCACATGGCGATCGCACCGGTCATCGAGGAACGTTCGGGATGCGGCCGGGGCGCGCGGGTGGCAGCCCGGCTGATGCGCTGGTTCATGCGGCCGCTCGTCTCGCGGCTTCCATGGACCCCGCTGACGCTGCGCTTCGCCCCGCTGCTCGACCTCGGCGCCGTGCTCCTGGTGCCCCCGCGCGGCACGAAGCTCACAAAGGTGAAGGGCCTCGGCTGCGCCGCCGAGTGGGTCCGCGGCCCCGGGGTGCCCGCCGACTCCCGCGGGGTGATCCTCTACTTCCACGGCGGCGGTTTCGTCGCCTGCGGGCTGCGCACCCACCGCCGCATGATCGCCCGCATCTCCCAGGCCGCCGGCATGCCGGTCCTCTCGGTCGCCTACCGCATGCAGCCCCGCGTCACCATCCAGACGACCATCGAGGACTGCGTCGCGGCCTACCGGTGGCTTCTGGAGACCCACGCGGCGGACGACGTCGTGATCGCGGGCGACTCCGCGGGCGGCTACCTCGCGTTCATGGCCCCGATCCACGCCCTCCGCGACGGCCTGCCCCGTCCCGCCGGGATCGCCGCCCTGTCGCCCTTCGCCGACCTTGACATCGACGTCAAGATCGCGCACGTCAACGCGCCGCTCGACCCCTTCATCCCCGCGCCGCGCATGTGGGACATGGTCCGCACCTGCTTCCCCGGCGCCGAACTGACCGACCCCTGGCTCTCCCCGGTGCACGCCGACCTGAGCGCCCTGCCTCCCACCCTCATCCAGGCGGGCGCGATCGAGGTCATCCGGGCCGACGCCGAACTGATGGCCGAACGCCTCGGCGCCGCCGACGTGCCCTGCACCCTCCAGCTCTGGGAGGGGCAGGCCCACGTTTTCCAGATCTTCGCCGACATCTCCCGCGAGGGCCTGCTCGCCATCAAGGAGATAGGCGCGTTCGCCCGCCGCGTGACGACCGCCGACACCCAGCCCCAGGCCGCCTGAGCTCGGCCCGGAGAGCGGTCGACCAGCCCGAATATCGCGATTTGCCGTTCTCCGGTGGCTCTCGTCCCTCCCTTTAGCGGAACCGTGCGACGCTCGACGCAGGCACCGCCCGCGGGAGGCCCGATGAAGGCGCTGCTGAACTCGCTGAACGAGCCCGAGAAGGCCCTCGTCCGGGAGACCGGGAGCGCCGAACTCGCCGGCATGGAAGAGGGCGATCTCGCGGACCTGCACACGCGGATCCGGCGGGCCCGCGACAAGTACAGCAAGCAGTACCGGCGCACGGCGAGCGCTTCACGGATCCGTGAACCCGGGCAACCACGTTCACGGTGAGGCCGCGCCGTTCGGGCACGGCTGCGGAGGAGCAGGAGCGTTCTCGGGGACGGGCATCAGGGCCCATACGATCTTGCCCTCGCCCGTGGCGGACGGGCGGACGCCGGTGTCCTTGGCGTAGGCGGCGATGATCGCGAGGCCGCGTCCGCTGAGGGCGTCCAGGCCCGCGGCGGACACGCGTGGGAGTTCGGGGGACGGGTCCCAGCACTCCAGTACCGGCGCACCGCTGTCCAGTGCGACCCGGATTCTGAGCAGATGCCCGCTCGCTGCTTCGACCGCATTCGTCACGATTTCGCTCATGACGACCGTCGAGTCATCGATCAGGTCCCGGCCGCAACCCCAACGGGTGAGGGCGTAGCGGACGAGTTCCCGTGCGAGCGAGACCGATGAGTCCACTCCGAGTAGGGTCATCCGGATTTCGTGTGAACTGGGCATTTGAACCACTGGCACTTGATCGTTCATATCCACCCGTCCTGTTTTCTGTGATCTCGCACAGGATCGGTGTTCGAGAGTTAATGTGCTGTGCATCGCGATTCGCTGGATACACCTGGAGGGCCAGTGAGTGTCCGTGAGACGATCGACCCGAACGCTTCACACTGGTCCTGGCTGGCCTTTGACCTGTGGTTTCACCGCACTCAGAGGGGGCTCTCACTGGCGCAGGTCGGTTTGATCGCAAAGGCGGCTCGTGGCACCGTATCCAACTGGGAGGCTGGACGACTCAGGCCGCAAGATGATCACATGAAGCGACTTGATTCGGTGTGGAACACGGGTGGTCACTTCCAGCGGTTGTTGCACTACGCCCGCACGGGACATGACCCCGACTGGTTCAAACAGTACATTCAGTACGAATTGGCGGCCGACGTGATCAAGATATATCACGGTCAGTCGCTTCCGGTCCCGGTTCAGACTTATGAATATGCCCGGTCGCTGCTTTTGGCCGGTGCGGGTGTCGGGGACATCGAAGGTGCATTGGAGGTTCGGCTCAAGCGGCAGGAGATGCTGAGCCGACCGCAGCCACCGAGATTGTGGATCTTGTTCGACGAGACGGTACTGGACCATCTAGTCGGCGGTAGGGATGTCATGCGCGACCAACTTCACAGGCTGCTTGACCTGCAAGAGTCACACAACGTGACTATGCGTATCGTCCCTTCGTCCGCAGGCGCTCACCCAGGGTTCGACGGGCCATTTCAGGTTCTCACTGTTCGTAATCGAGACATCGCCTACGCGGGGGCGCAGATCGGTGGCCGGCTGATCGAGGCCGGTGACGAGGTCCGCACCCTCACGATACGGTTCGATGAGATCGGTGCCGAGGCTCTCTCTCGGTCCGCGTCGAGGTCTCTGATCGAGCAGAAGCTGAAGGAACTGTCTTGACGAAGTGGCGGAAGAGTTCATACAGCGGCGGTGTCAACGACGAAGCCTGCGTTGAGTTGGCGAGACTTGGCAGCATTATTGGTGTTCGAGACTCCAAGGAGCCGGATGGTTCGCGTATGGGGTTGCGTTCCGCGGACTTTGCGCGACTGCTGACGCGCATAAGGCACGGCGAACTGGACCTGCACCGGGGTGTTTCCTGACGGCTGATCGAGCGGCCGACCTGGGGGCTGTTGATCACGTGGCGCAAGAGCTCGCACACCGGCTCTGGGACGTCTGGTAGAGGCGGCTCGGCTTGGGGGATCGGCCTGCGGAACTCCAAGGAGCCGGATGGGGTATCGGGCCCAGGAAGTCGCGTCTCGGAGGCTCGGTCGGCTGCCCGCTCGCGTCCGGTGGCAGGGGGCTTGATCGCTGAAGTGGCGGTAACCTTCGGGTGGTTCATTCCTGCGTATCGACGACATTGTGAGACGGGTATGGCGTGGGGACCGGTTGAGCATCAGCAGGGCCTGCTGGCCGGGGGAGAGCTGTTCCGGCATGTGGTGACCGGTGGGGAGCTGGAGCCGCTGCCGTTCGTCTCGATGCGGCTTCGGGACGGTGAGTCCGCGTATGCGGAGCTGCCGCTGGAGTACTCCCGCTTTTACGCCATGGACGTCACCTATCAGCAGCAGTCGGTCCTCGCGTTCGGTTCGGCGGGATTCATACTCGGGGCGCTCGCCGTCAACGCCGCCGGGAATGCGATGGCGCGGAACCGCGCGAATGCGCTCGCGGCTGCGCAATGGCGCGAGCATCAAATCGCGCGGGTCTTCCTGACGAGCGAACGGCTGCTGATCGCCACCGGCGTCGGGCCGTTGTCGTTCTGGCATGACGGGCTCAGCGAGTTCTTGCCCACGCCCGACCATTTCCGCCTGCTGCTGACCTTCCCGGACTGCGAGCCGGTCCAGTTGCGGGGGCCGGGGGTGCCCTGGCTCGCGGTCGCGATGGCGCGGCTGCTCTACCGGCCGGAGCAGCTGACGTTGATTCCCGGGTTTGCCGGGATGGCCGCGTGGCATCGGGAGATCGAGGAAGAGTGAGCCCCCGGCGAACCCGGCGGGTACCGCGGCTTCCGGATCCGGTGTGTCCGGGGTGGGAGACGACAGCAACATACTGACGATGATCAGCGTGAAGCCGCCGACCCAGATGAAAGCGATGGCGATGGCGATCCTGGAGAGGATGCGTACCCGGGCAGGAGGACGGCCGGCGGCGGGCGGCGGCGGGCGGCGGCCATGTCGGCGACCTGCCGTATCGGGGCGGCGGAGGCATACGGCGGTGCGGCACGTCCTGCCTGCGCAGGGGCGGAGGCGGGGTGCGCGGACGGCCCTTCGCCGCCGAGCCCCAGGGATCGGCGGCGACCTCGGGTTTCTCCTCAGCCTGGCCGCGGTACGCGTCATAGCTCGCGCGGTGGTTGATGAGGACGTCCCTGGCCGCGTTGATCAGCCGGGTGCGCGCAGCGCCCTCCTCCTTGCACCGGGGTCCTGGAACCGGTCCGGGTGGTGCTTGCGGACGAGGCCGAATTGCTGCGCGTGCCCACGCTGTCGCATGCCGCTGACCGTTACCGGACGGTACCCTGTGCCGTGCCTGGGAGCGGGTCGCCTTTCGTCGAGCGGAGGCGCCGGGACGCGGCTGCCAGGAGACCTGGAGGTCTGTCCGAGAACGCTGTGACGGCGTAAGCTCGGCGCCATTCCGGGTACGGGGCACGGAATGGCGTGAACTTCTGTCCGTATCTGCTTCCAGGAGTAGCCGTGCGCAATGTAGTCGTCACCGGCAGTACGAAGGGAATTGGTTTCGCGCTCGCGCGTGAACTGGTTCGGCGCGGAAACTCCGTGGTCGTCACCGGCCGCACCCAGGACGCGGTGGACGATGCCGCCGAGCGGCTGCGGAAAGATGCGCCGGACGGCGTCACGGTCCACGGGCACGCGGTGGACGTCACCGATGCCGCGCAGGTCCAGAAGCTGTGGGACGCCGCGGTGGACGTGCTCGGCGGGGTCGACTTGTGGATCAACAATGCGGGTGTCGCTCACACCACCCGTCCGATCGTGGAGACCCCTGCGGACGAGGTTCGCGTGATGGTCACCACGAACATGCTGGGCACCGTGTTCGGCTCTCAGGTCGCGGTCCGTGGCATGCGCGCCAGCGGCGGCGGCCAGATCTTCAATGTCCTCGGTGGTGGCAGTGATGGCCGTATCCGGCCGGGTATGGGCGTCTATTCGGCGACCAAGCGGGGGCTGGACTCCTTCACTCGTGCGCTGGTGAAGGAATCCGCCGGCACCGACGTTCGGGTCGGGCAGGTCAGCCCCGGCATACTCATCACCGAAGGATGGCTCCGGGAGGCGGCCGCGGCGCCGGACCAGGTGGCGAAACAGCGCAAGATACTCAACATTCTGTGCGACCACGTCGATGATGTCGCGCCTTACTTGGTCGACAAGATGCTGGCGAGTACCAGGAACGGCGACGCCATCGCGTGGCTCACCACCGGCCGGATGACCCGCAAGTTCATGACCCCGCGCAAACGCGACGTCCTCACCCGCTACGGCCTCTGATTTCCCTCGGTGGGAGATGAGCCGCTGGTCCGGCTCGCTGTCGATCGCCGATCAGTGCGGCACCGAGTAGAAGTGCACGGACTTCATGGGGCGGCCAAGACTCCGACCTTGGACGGGGAGGCAGGTTCAGTTCGAGCTCTGACTCCGCCCGGCGTCACAACGCGGGTGATGGTCCACATGCATGATCGTGTGTGACCGGAACTGGCCAGCGGTTCGGGATGGTCAAGGAAGGAACGCCCCCGGTGGAATGATCTATCTATGCGAGCGAGTGCATTTCTTTATTGCGTTTTGGCAACACTGAGTCTGGCCGCGTGCGGCGAGGGTGGAAGCCCGGATCCGGGCACGGTGGCGGGAACTGGTTCTTCGGCCGCGTCGTCGGTCAGGGACATCAACCAGCCCCACTACCGGGACAAGGCGTTCACGTTGGGTGGTCCGGCCGAGGTCGTGAACGGGTGCACGCGGTTCGCCGCCGATTTCAACCGCGAAGGGCCGTTGGTGAAGGTGCCGGAGCAGATTGGTTTTGGCCCCTCCTATTCGCTGATCTATTTCAACTGTCCGGACGATCGCAAAATCCGATTCCAGGGCATCGATGAGGGAGCCGCAAAGGTGAGCGGGGAACTCGACAAGGCGGGCTGTCACCAGGCAGTCACCACTTTGGATGAACCGGGTGGGATTGGCGGAAATATATCGTTGTCCGAAACGCCGCCGGGGACGATGTTCTGCCTGTCGAACCAGGATGGCAGTCGGGTCACTTTTTTGAAGCTGACGGGCGTGGACAAAACGGCAGGATCTCTGCGGTGGACCGCGACCCACTGGAGCAATACCCCTTAGGGCTTCGGTCGTGCATGGAGACCTCGATCTGATCGAGGCAGGGAAGGGTGAGGGCCACGAGGTGCTGGTGGCCATGACACCGGGTTTCCTTTACCGGTGCCGGTCGCGTGCAGTGTCCTAAGGGCGGCGTCCGGCTGTGATTCACGGCCGCCAAACGAGCGGTCGAGCCGCCGGGTTCCGGAGTGAGTTCGCGAAACCGTCCCGCGGCCCCCGCGCACAACACTATGGTTCTTGATCATGTTGCAGCGGGATCGGCGGACGCAGCTGTTCTTGTGGCTCGCCGCGGTCGTGGTGAGTGTGGTGCCGCTCGTGCTCGTCGCGGCCTCCAGCCTGCTCGGGACAAGCCGCACGGCGATGGGGATTGGGTTTGCTCTTTCTCCGAACGAATGCGGTGGCTGGTTCCATCAGCTGGATGTTCAGAGCGTTCCAGGGTTCGCGCAAGTAAGCGGCAAACCCTATCTGGTCGTTGTTCCGGCGTTCCTGATATGGCTGGTGACCAGGTGGCGGGCGGCGGGGTGGGTCGCCGTCGCCATTCTCGCGCCGGTGGCGCTCGCCGGGCCGGTGTTGCTCGGGTATGACGTGGCCCGGTGGGGCCAGAGGTGCGTCGACCTGTGGTTCCTGCCCTGGCCCGGTTGGCAGGTCGCCTGGTGGACGGGACGCCTGCTGCTCGTCGCCCTGCTGCTGGCGGCGGTTTGTCGGCCGCGGCCCGGAATGGTGCGCGCGGTCTCCGGAGTCCTGGTGATCGGACTAGTCCTCGGCGTCGGCGGTGATCAGGAACCGCCTCGGGTGGTGATGGCCGATCCGGAGGACTGCGCCAAGGCGCGGTCCGTGCCGTTGCAGGGCTCCGGGAGTTTGGTGTCGGCGGTTGAGCGGCTTTCGGAGCGGGATAGGAAGCTGGCGTACGTGTGTTCCGTCCGTGGGCATCCCGGGATGCGGTTGGGGTGGGGTCCGGCACCGGAGCCCACGTTGTCCGATGCCGTCGTGCTCGATATGGGAAGGCGTGCCTGCCGGGGCGACAAGCCTCAGCCGGGAATCGAGCGGCATGGAGTGCGCTGGCCGTCCCTTCAGCAAATGGCTTACCTGTGTCCGGAGAGGGCGGCGGCGCGGTTGCGCGAGCAGGAGCGTAGAGAGGCGGCGCTCCGGGTCGAGTACGAGCGGGAGCAGGCGAAGGAAAAGGCGTATTGCAAGCGGACGGTGCCGGCGGGGCCAGAACCCGTCCGGGAGGTCACGGATGTCATGTGGGGCGGTGAGAGCAGCAGCTATTACGTCGGAGGCATGAGCGACTCGTTCGACGAGGCGGTCGCGGACGGGCTGGTCGCGAGTGACGGCCGGCTGGTGACGGTGCTGACGGGCACGGAAGGGGATCTGTGCCTGACCGTCCGGGCCTACCGGAAGGCGCCGCCGCTCGACCTCGACGGCTGGGAGCGTGTCGCCGAGGTCGGTTTCGACAGCCCGGACGGACGGTCGAAGGTCGGCTCGATGGACGGCCCCGTCGAACCGATGGTCGTCACCGCCGCCGGCCGGGGATCGTATCGACTCCGGGTGTACGTGCGCGGCCGGAGGGAGCCCGAGACGTTCTCGCCGCAGATGCCCGCCGAGAAGCATCTGCTCGTCGTCTTCCCCGGCAAGTCGAAGAAGCGGAAGGTCTACAAGAACGACGAGCGGTGAGACCGTCAGGCGGCGTCGATGGCGGTGGGGGAGAGGATGCCGGCGAGGACCATCGCGGCGCAGCCCGCAAGGCCCGCTCGTTCGCCCACGCGGCTCGGCTCTATGCGCAGGTTGCGGGTCGCGAGGGCCGTGGAGCGCTGGTAGACGGTCTCGCGCAGCCCGGCGATCAGGGGTTCGTCGGCGCCCACCAGGTCGCCGCCGAGGACGACCACGGCGGGGTTCAGGAGGTTGACGGCGGTGGCGACGACCTCGCCGATGCGGCGGCCGGCGTCGCGGAGGAGGGCGACGGTCGCGGGGTCGCCGGAGCGGGCGAGCGCGGCCAGGCCGGTCAGACTGTCCGCCGGCGAGCGGGCCAGGAGGGCGGTGCCCCCGGCGATCGCCTCGACGCAGTTGACGTTGCCGCAGCGGCACGGGGCCTCGAGCGGTGAGGGGACCGGGACGTGGCCGATCTCGCCGGCCGCGCCCAGGGCGCCGCGCTGGATGCGGCCGCCCGCGATGAGTCCCGCGCCGATGCCCGTCGAGACCTTGACGAACAGGAGGTCGTCGACGCCCGGGTGGGCCCGGTGCTCGCCGAGAGCCGCGGCGTTGACCTCGTTGTCGAGGTAGGCGGGGACACCGAAGCGGTCGTGGACCGGGTCGCCGATCTCGAGGGTGTCCCAGCGTCCGGCGGCGTGTTCGACGGCGTCGGGAACGCTCAGGCCGACGCCCCGGACGGTCGACGCGTCGATCCCGGAGGAAGCGAGGAGGGACGTCCACTGGTCGAGGAGGCGGGGGAGGGTCTTGCCCGGGGACGTCTCGGCCGGGGGACCGTCTGCGCGGGCCAGGATCGTCCCGGCGAGGTCGCAGACGGCGAGCTGGCCGCGGGACTGGCCGAGGTGCGCGACGAGGACCGTCCCGCCCGCGGCGTTGAACTCGAGGCGCGCCGGGGGGCGTCCACCGGTCGACGGACCGGTGGTGCGCTCGACCACGAGGCCGCGGGAGATCAGGGACGCCACGCGGGACGCCACGGCGGGACGCGACAGGCCCGTGATGCGGCCAAGTTCGGCGCGGGTGGCGACGCCGTCCTCGCGGATGAGGCGCAGCACGTCGCCGACCGTGGAGGGGCGGGTGACGGGGCGCGGCATCGGGCCAGTCAAGCACGACCCCGTTCGGTGCGTCTAGTTGGCACAACCTATGAATTTTTGTCATCCAAAGTTCATAAGTCAGCTTGATCAGATGACCTATGTATCGGTAGCTTGCGATCTAGACATCCCCCTGGTCTGGAGCGTCCGATGGCCCTACATCCCGTGCTGGAGGCAGTGACCCAGCGCGTCGTCGAGCGGAGCGCGGGCACGCGCGGCGCGTACCTGAGCCGCGTCCGGGACGCCCGGACGGAGGGTCCGGCGCGCGGCGGAATGGGTTGCGCCAACCTGGCCCACGGCTTCGCGGCGTGCGGCGTCCAGGACAAGCTGTGGCTCCGCGGCGACGTCACACCGAACATCGCGATCGTTTCGGCGTACAACGACATGCTGTCCGCGCACCAGCCGCTGCGGGACTACCCGGACATCCTGAAGGGCGCGGTCCGCGCGGCGGGCGGGACGGCGCAGTTCGCCGGGGGCGTGCCCGCGATGTGCGACGGCATCACGCAGGGCCGCGCCGGCATGGAGATGTCGTTGTTCAGCCGGGACGTGGTGGCGATGGCGACGGCCGTGGCGCTGTCGCACGACATGTTCGACGGCGCGCTGCTGCTGGGGGTCTGCGACAAGATCGTCCCGGGGCTGGTGATCGGGGCGCTGTCGTTCGGGCACCTGCCGGTGATCCTGGTGCCGGCGGGGCCGATGGCGTCCGGGCTGCCGAACGGCGAGAAGGCCGAGATCCGCAAGCGGTTCGCAGCCGGGGAGATCGGACGCGAGCGGCTCCTCGCCGCCGAGGCCGCGTCCTACCATTCGCCCGGCACGTGCACGTTCTACGGGACGGCCAACTCCAACCAGCTGCTCATGGAGGTCATGGGCCTGCATCTGCCGGGGGCCTCCTTCGTCCCGCCGGGCACGAAGCTGCGGGACGCGCTGACCGAGGCGGCCGGGCGCCGCATCCTGAAGCTCACGAACCTGGCGGACGAGTACACGCCGATCGGCGAACTGCTGGACGAGCGCGCGTTCGTCAACGGCGTCGTCGCCCTGCTGGCCACGGGCGGCTCCACCAACCACACGCTGCACCTGGTCGCGATGGCCGCGGCGGCGGGCATCGAGCTGACCTGGGACGACTTCGACGAGCTGTCGAGGGTGACGCCGCTGCTCACCCGCCTCTACCCGAACGGGACCGCCGACGTGAACCACTTCCACGCGGCGGGCGGCACGGCGTTCCTCATCGGCGAGCTGATCGACGCCGGGCTCCTCCACGAGGACGCGAGGACTGTCGGCGGCGCCACTCTCGCCGCATACCGGAACGTTCCGGAATGCGTCGGAGGCAAGGCCGAGTGGCGGGACACCGTCACCGAATCGGGCGATGCGAACGTCCTGCGTCCGGTCGCGGAGCCGTTCGACGCGCACGGCGGCCTGCACACCGTGCGCGGCAACCTCGGACGGGCGGTCGTCAAGGTGTCGGCCGTGAAACCGGAGCACCGGATCATCGAGGCCCCCGCCCGCGTGTTCGGCTCGCAGGAGCAACTCCAGGACGCGTTCGCCGCCGGGGAACTGGACCGGGACGTGGTGGCCGTCGTCCGCAACCAGGGGCCGCGGGCGAACGGGATGCCGGAACTGCACCGGCTCACCCCACCGCTGGGGGTCCTCCAGGACCGGGGGCACCGGGTCGCGCTGGTCACGGACGGTCGTATGTCGGGCGCCTCTGGGGCGGTGCCCGCCGCGATCCACGTGTCGCCGGAGGCGGCCGCGGGCGGCCCGCTCGCCCGCGTCCGCGACGGCGACATCGTCCGGCTCGACGCGGACGGCGGCGTCCTGGAGGTCCTCGTCCCGGACGAGGAGTTCGCCGCCCGCGAGCCCGAGCCCCCGACCCTCGACCGGGCCTACGGCACGGGACGGGAGCTTTTCCAGGTCTTCCGCAACGCCGTCGGCTCGGCGGAGCGAGGCGCGGGAGTCCTCACATGAGCGAAGCGAACCGGGGCTGTGGGGGGTCGTGCCCTCACGGGAGGCCCGCATGAGCTGGCTGGTCGCCGATGTGGGCGGTACCAACGCCCGGTTCGCGCTGGTGGACGGCCCGGACGCCGACCCGTCCGATATCGAGTCGCTCCCCACCTGCGACTATCCCGGCCTCGCCGAAGCGGCGGCCGCCTATCTCGACGCGGTCGGCGCGCGTCCGCCCGCCGCGTGCCTGGCGGTCGCGGGCCCGGTCGCCGGTGGGGCGTACCACCTGACCAACGCGGGCTGGCCGAGAGGCACCGTCGAGGCGGTGCGGGCCCGTCTCGGCGTCCCCCACCTCGACATCATCAACGACTTCGAGGCGCTCGCCCTCGCCCTCCCTCGCCTGACCGAGCGGGACCTGATCGTCGTCGGCGAGCGGGCCCCCACCGCCGATGCGACGCTCGCGGTGGTCGGCCCCGGCACGGGCCTCGGCGTCGCCGGACTCGTCCCGACGCCGTCCGGCTGGGTGCCGCTGCCCGGTGAGGGCGGGCAGGTCGATCTCCCGGCCGCCACCGACCGGGAGATCGAGGTGGCGCGGCTGCTGCGCGCCGAAAAGGGCGCCGCGACCGCCGAGCACCTGCTGTCCGGGGCCGGACTGGCGCGCATCCACCGATACCTGGTGATGCTCGACGGCGCGCGCGGCGACGGACTCACCGCCGAGCAGATCTCCGAACACCGCGACGACCCTCGCTGCGGCGAGGCGCTGCGGATGTTCTGCGCGCTGCTCGGAGCCCACGCCGGCAACGTCGCCCTCACGCTCGGCGCCCGCGGCGGCGTCTATCTCGGCGGAGGGATCCTGCCGCGCATCGTGGACGTGCTGCGCGACAGCGCGTTCCGCGCCCGCTTCGAGCGGAAGCCTCCTCTCGAGGACTACATGCGCGCCATCCCGACCGCGCTCATCGTCCACCCCGGCCCGGCCCTGGTCGGCGCCGCCGTCCGGCTCGCGCAGACCCTGCCCGGCGGACCGCCCGAAGCCCGACCCGCCGTGCCCGACCTGGAGACCGCATGATCGCCGAAGACCTGCTCGACCTCGCGCCCGTCATCCCCGTCGTGGTGCTGGAGGACGCCGAGGCCGCCGTCCCGCTCGCCCGCGCCCTGGTCGAGGGCGGGCTCCCGGTGATCGAGGTGACGCTGCGCACCCCGTCCGCGCTCGCGGCGATCACCCGGATCGCCGCCGAGGTCCCGGACGCGGTGGTCGGCGCGGGGACGGTCGTCCGGCCCGAGGACGCGGAGCGGTCGGCCGCCGCCGGGGCGAGGTTCCTGGTCAGCCCGGGCTGCACGTCCCGTCTCCAGGCGGCGATGGCCGCGACCGGCCTGCCGTTCCTGCCGGGCGCCGCGACCGCGTCGGAGGCGATCGCGCTGCTGGAGGGCGGGATCACGGCGATGAAGTTCTTCCCCGCCGAGGCCGCCGGCGGGACCGCCTGCCTGAAGGCGCTCGGCGGTCCGCTGCCGCAGATCCGGTTCTGCCCGACCGGCGGGATCAGCCGGCGCAACGCCGCCGAGTACCTGGCACTGGGGAACGTCGGCTGCGTCGGCGGTTCCTGGCTGACCCCGGCGGACGCCGTTCGCGACGGCGACTGGGCCCGCATCCGCGAACTCGCCGCCGAGGCCGCGGCTCTCCGACGTGATGTCGTGAGGTGATGTCACGACCAGGGCGGGTATCCCGTCATCTGGTCATGGACACCACAACGAAGCTCGAGAAGCTGAGAAGGCAGCGGACCGTCCTGCTGACGTCCTACCGGAAGGACGGGACGCCGGTCGGGACGCCCGTGAACGTCGTCGTGCGCGGCGAGCACGCCTACTTCCGCACCTACGACAAGGCGTTCAAGTCGAAGCGACTGGCGCGCAACCCCGAGGTGGAGCTCGCGCCGAGCACCTTCCGGGGCAAGGTCACCGGCCCGGAGGTGCACGGGCGCGTCCGGCTGCTCACCGAGGAAGAGTCGCAGCCGATCCGCCGTCTGCTGGCCCGCAAGCACCCGTTGCTGCAGGGACTCGCGGTGCCGCTCGCCCACCGGATGAAGCACTACCGGACCCTCCACTACGAGGTCACCCTCGAGTAGGTGATTGCGAGTAGGTGATTGCGGGGGCAGCCGCCGGACGGTGTGATGCGCGGTCATTCTCGACTGGGCGAATGCGCGTGCGGGCACGGGCCGGCGGTCAGGCCGGGGGCGCCCGCGGTCGGGACGAGGTCCATGCGCAGCCGTCCGCACGCGCAGCGGGTCCAGACGACGACGCCGTCACTGGTGAGATGCCGGGAGACCAGCGTGTTCCGATTGCTCATGACACCCAGTCTGCGACCGGTCGAACGTTGCCGTCTATTTCAGGTTTTCTCATGGAATCGTGCAAGATGGTTACATGATTGATCTGCGGCGGCTGCACATGCTCCGGCTCGTCCACCAGCACGGGACGGTCACGTCCGCGGCGGAGGCGCTGCACCTCACGCCGTCGGCGGTCTCCCACCAGCTGCGCGAGCTCGCGCGGGAGCTGAAGGTGCCGCTGCTGGAGCCGCAGGGCCGCAAGGTCAGGCTGACCCCGGCCGCGCACCTGCTGATCGAGCACGCCGACGAGCTGCTGGCGAAGTGGGAGGAGACCCTCGCCGACCTGGAGTCGCACCGCGCCGGGGCCGTCGGACCGCTGCGCATGTGCGGGTTCACGACGGCGGTCGGCGGTCTCGTCGCCCCGGCCGCCGGCGCCCTGCTGCGGGACGACCCGGATCTCAGGGTCGAGATCCGCGAATGCGACACCGACGTGGCCCTGGGGCTCCTCGCCGCCGGCGCGACCGACATCGCCGTCATCGAGCCCGTCCCGGACGCGCCGCCGCCCGGCGACCCGCGCTTCGACCGCGCACCGCTGCTGGAGGAGGCCTACGACCTCATCGTCCCGGTCGGGCACCCGGCCGCGCGGCGCCCCGGCGTCCGGCTGGAGGACGCCGCGGCCGAGACGTGGATCACCACCGATCCCGAGGTCTGCGCCCATCGCCAGCAGGTGATGACGTACTGCGCCGCCGCCGGTTTCACGCCCCGGTTCGCGCACCATGCCGCCAACTGGTCGGTGATCTGGGCGCTCGTCGCGAACGGCCTCGGGGTGTCGCTCGTGCCGCGGCTGGCGGGCGGGCCGTCCGACCAGCCGGTCGTGCGGGTCCCGCTGACCGGGGACGTCGTCCCGAAGCGGCGGGTCCTGACCTGCGTGCGGCGCGGCAGCCGCGACAACCCGCTGATCGTGCGCGGGCTCGACGCCCTGCACGACGCCGTCCCGGGCCACTGCGTCCCGGCGGCCGCGGCCTGAGCGACCGCGCCGCGATCGTCTGCGGGACGTCCAGCCACGACGCCGTCGCGCATCAGGCGCCGCCGCGCTGGGCCGCGTCCCTGAGCCGCGTCAGGCGCCGGGAAGATGCCGTCGCGACCGCCGCACCCCGAACGCCAGCAGGACCGCGCGGACGACCCAGACGACCAGCGCGATCTGCAGGACGGCGAGGAACCCGGTGCCCGGCCCGGCCGTGAAGGCGAGGACCAGGAACACTCCGAGCAGCAGCGGGAACGCCGGGAAAGGCGGCCCGTGCCGGTGATGCCGGGCCATGTGCCGGTGATGCTGCCGCCACGCGGGGTGCCCCGGCCCGCCGAACAAGACGGGCGCCGCCGTCCCCGCCCGCGCGGGTTCGGGTTCGGGCAGCCCGGTCGGGGACGGCAGGTCCTTGACGAGGGTGCGCAGGTCGCCGCGCGTCCTGGCGGACAGCACGGCGTCCAGCCGCTCGTCCAGCTCGTCGCGGTCCAGCCGTCCCTTGGCGAAGTGGTCGTGCAGGGCGACCATGACGGCGTCGCGCTCGGCGTCGCCGATGCGGATCTCGTCCTGGTGTGCCATGGCTACTCCTCGTCTTCGGCGGCCGTCGGCCCCGGGTCCTCGGTGCCGAGGTCGTCGGCCAGGATGCGGTACAGGCTTCGCCGGGTCTCCGCCAGGACGTCCCTCGCCTGGTTGACCTGGTCGGACGAGCCGGAGTGCACGATCTGCATCACCGCGGCCCCCGTCTGCGCAACCTGCTTGAACAGTTCGGGAACGCCCTCGCCGAACTCGGGCGTCATCTCCGCCCACGGCTCGGCGAGCCGGTCGGCGTTCTCGGACACGTAGGCGCTGCCCTCGTCGGTGAGGTGGAAGGTGCGCCGCCCGCCCGACTCGTCGCCGGCGATCAGGCCCTCGTCGGCGAGCTGCTGGAGCGCCGGGTAGACCGCGCCGGGGCTCGGCTTCCACGCCCCGCCGCTGCGCTCGTTGATCTCCTGGATGATCTGGTAGCCGTTGCGCGGCTCCTCGGCCAGCAGCACGAGGATCGCCGCGCGGACGTTCCCCTTGCGGGCCCTGCCGCCGCCGGGGCCCCGGCCCCACGGACCGCCGCGCCCGCGCGCCCACGGGGGACGCGGGCCGGGTCCGTGACCGAACCCGCCGGGCGGCCCCCAGGGGGCGCCGCCGAACAGCGCGCCGAAGTTCGGGAAATCACCGTGCCCCCAGGGGCCGGGTCCGTGCCTGTGTCCCATGTTCCGCACCCACCTTCTGCGATCTTCCGAGACCTTCTGAGATCTCTCTCTGATCCTTCGCGATACGACAACGATATATCGTAGACGTACGGATGGGCCAGTTGGTTCCCCGGCATTCCGCCGGATCGCCCCGCGCTTCGCTACGAGTGAACCGGGCATGATCTCCGATAGCGGGCATCGCCGTCTGATTTTGCGAATCTTGGGTACCACCCGGTCCGAGGGGACGATGGGCACACACGAGGTCGTGGCCGCACGGGACGCGGTCGGCACACCGGGCGTCACGGGCGGCAGGCCCCGCGTCCGGAACGAGGTGCTGCTCGGCCTGGCGCTCTTCGCCGTCTACTCCCTGGTCACGATGCTCCCGGAGCACGGCGGGCAGCAGGCGGCGCGCGCGCACGGCGAGGCGCTGTACCGCCTGGAGCGCGTCCTGCACATCGACGTCGAACCCGCCCTCAACGCCTGGCTCGCCCATCAGCCGGTCTGGCGCGTCGTCGCGAACTACGAGTACGCGATCACCTACATCGCAAGCGCGCTGGCGCTGCTCACCTGGTTATTCATCCGGCACCCCGCCCGGTACCGGACGGCCCGCAACGCCTTCGTCATGCTCAACCTGGCCGGTCTCGCGTGCTTCGCGCTGTTCCCCGTGATGCCGCCGCGGCTGATGCACGACCTCGGGTTCATCGACACCGTGACCGAGGGCCGCACCTGGGGGTCATGGGGCTCGCCGGTCGTCGAGCACGCCGACCGGTTCGCCGCCGTCCCGTCCCTGCACATGGCCTGGACGCTGTGGGTCGGCGTCGAGCTCGCCCGCGTCAAGGCCAGGCGGTGGGTGCAGTGGCTGAACACCGCCCACATCCTCCTCACCCTGTACGTCATCCTGGCGACCGCGAACCACTTCCTGCTGGACGCGGTGGCCGCCGTACCCTTCGTGGTGGTCCCCGTGTACCTCGCTCAACGCATCGCCCGTCCGCGCGACGCCCGCATCCAGGGCCCCGACGCGTTCTTCCTCGCGGTGGAGACGCCCGCCGCCCCGCAGCAGGCCGGCGGCGTCATCATGCTCGACACCTCGCGGGACGAGGTCGGGCGCGACGACCTCGTCCGCGTCGTCCAGGAGCGGCTGCCGGGGCTGCCCCGGTTCCGGCAGCGGCTCGTCCGGCGGGGCCCCTGGCTCCGCCCGGTCTGGCGCGACCACCACGACGTCGACTGGGAGTGGCACGTCGCCGAACGGCACGTCGACGGCATGCCCGGCCTGCGCGCCGCGGTCGCCGAGATCCAGTCGGAGCGGCTGCCGCTCGACCGGCCGCCCTGGCGGATGGTCGTGATGAAGGGCGCCGAGCCCGGCCGGACCGCCGTCGTCTACCTGATGCACCACGTCGTCGCCGACGGCGTCGGGATCGTCGCGCAGGCGATGTACCTGATGGAGCCGCCGCCCGACAACCTCGGCGCCAGCTTCCCGAGCAGGCCGCTGCGGAAGGCGCTCGCCACCGTGGTCGGGCTCGGCCAGCTCGCCGGCGCCGTGACGAGGCCGGAGCGGCTGCCCGCCGGCGGGACCTCCGAGCGCCGGTTCGCCAGCATGCACCTTCCGCTGGCGGAGGTGCGGGACGTCGGCCGCCGCCACGACGCCCGGGTCACCGACGTCGTCCTGTGCGCGGTCGCGGGCGCGCTGAACCGCGTCGTCAGCGAGGACGACGGGCGCCCCGACACCTGCCGCGTCGCCGTGCCGCTCATGATGCGGCCGCCCGGCAGCGCGATGGTCGGCAACCACACCACGGCCGCCATGGTGGACCTGCCGGTCGGGAAGATGGCCGAGCCCGACCGCCTCGCGCTCATCGCCGAACGCAGCCGCGTGCTGCGCTCCGGAACCCGCGCGCAGGCCGCCTGGTTCGTCATGTGGCAGGCCGGACGCGTCATGCCCGCGCCGCTGCACGCCCGCTTCGCCCGCATGTCCTACAGCGGCCGGTTCCTGCAGGGCACCGTGTCGAGCCTTCCGGGACCCGACAAGCCGCTACGCCTGGCCGGTGCGCCCCTGACCGCCGTGTACCCGATCGTCCCGCTCGCCCCCGGCGCCCCGCTCGCGATCGCGGCCCTCGGCGTCGACCGCGAACTGTGCTTCGGCCTCTCCCTCGATCCCGGCCTCACCGGCGACGCCGACGCCTTCATGGACGCCGTCCACGACGTCATCGAAGAACTCCGCAGAGCCTGAACCTTCCGAAGCGCCCACCCCCGCTGCGGGAGCGGCCGGTGCGGCTCAGACACTGCGGATCGCGCGGAGCGACTCTTTGAGGGAGCCCATCGTCGCGAACACGGCGGTGGGCTCGTAGCCGCAGTGCGCCATGCAGTTCGCGCACCGGTCGTCACGTCCCCGCCCGTAGGCGGCCCAGTCGGTGGTGTCGAGAAGCTCCTGGTAGGTGTCGCAGTAGCCGTCGTCCATCAGGTAGCAGGGCCGCTGCCAGCCCTTCAGCGAGTACGACGGGATCGCCCACGCCGTGCACCGGAAGTCGGCCTTCCCTTCGAGGAAGTCGAGGAACAGCGGCGAGTGGTTGAACCGCCAGCGCTTGCGCCGGCCGTCCGCGAACGCCTTCCGGAACAGGTTCCGCGTCTCCTGCACTCCGAGGAAGTGCTCCTGGTCGGGCGCCTTCTCGTAGGCGTACGCCGGCGAGATCATCATCTGGTCGACGCGCAGATCGTCGTTCAGGTAGTCGAGGACGTCGATGACGGTCTGCGGGGTGTCGGTGTTGAACACCGTCGTGTTCGTCGTGACCCGGAACCCGCGCTCCTGGCACATGCGGATCGCCTCGACCGCCTGGTCGAACACGCCCTCCTTGCAGACGGACGCGTCGTGCCGCTCCCGCAGCCCGTCGATGTGCACCGCCCAGGCGAAGTACCGCGACGGACGGAACTGATCGATCTTCTTCGGGATCAGCGCCGCGTTCGTGCACAGGAACACGTACCGCCGCATCTTCACCAGCCGGTCGACCAGCTCGCCGATCTGCGGGTGCATGAGCGGCTCGCCGCCCGCGATCGACACCATCGGCGCCCCGCACTCGCGGATCGCCGCGACCGCCTGCTCGACCGGCATCCGCTGCTTCAGCACGTCCGCCGGGTGCTGGATCTTGCCGCAGCCCGCGCACGCCAGGTTGCACGCGTACAGCGGCTCCAGTTCGACGATCAGCGGGAACTTCGACTGCCCGGACAGCTTCTTGCGCAGGACGTATCCGCCGACGCGCAGGCTCTGCCGCAGTGGCATCCCCATCAGGAACTCTCCTTCGACTCGCCGTTCAGTTCGCCGGGCGCGGCCGCGTCGGCGCCCGCGCGGGGGGACGGGGCTTGCCGCAGGTACCGGCCGAGCGCCGAGAGCGGGAACACCAGCCGGTACAGGTGGTAGTTGATGTAGAAGTCGCCGGGGAAGCCGGTGCCGGTGAAGTGGTCCTCGTCCCACGTCCCGTCCGGGCGCTGGTGCTCGACGAGCCAGCGGACCCCGCGCTCGACGACCGGGCCCCGCTCGCCGGCGGCGAGCAGCGCGAGCAGCGCCCACGCCGTCTGCGACGCGGTCGACGCACCGTGCCCGACCCACGTCCGGTCGCGGTAGGACCGCAGGTCCTCGCCCCAGCCGCCGTCGTCGCGCTGGTGCCGCCGCAGCCAGCCGACCGCGTCCCGGATCACCGGCTTGTCCGGCCGGACGCCCGCCGCGATCAGCGCCGGGACGACGCTGCCCGTCCCGTACACGTGGTTGGCGCCCCACCGGCCGAACCACGACCCGTCCGGTTCCTGCGCCTTCAGCAGCCACACGACGGCCCGCTTGACCAGCAGCGAGTCGGCCATCCCGCGGTGCGACATCGCCTCCACCACGTGCGCGGTGACGTCGGCGGACGGCGGGTCGATCACCTCGCCGAAGTCGCAGAACGGCAGCTTGCGGCAGAGCCCGCGGGTGTTGTCGGCGTCGAACGCGCCGAACCCGCCGTCCCTGGACACCATCCCGGCCATCCAGCGGACGCCCCGCTCGATCGCCGGTTCCGCCCGCGGGTGCTCGACGCGGTTCAGCGCGATCACGACCTCGGCGGTGTCGTCGGTGTCGGGATAGCAGTCGTTGTCGAACTCGAAGGACCAGCCGCCCGGGGGCAGGCCGGGCCGCCGCACCGACCAGTCGCCGGGCCCCCTGACCTCTTCGCCGATCACCCACTCGGCGGCCCGCTCCAGGGCCGGGTGCCCGGCGGGCAGGCCCGCGTCGGCGAGCGCGTTCATCGCGAGGACGGTGTCCCAGACGGGGGACTGGCACGCCTCGAGGCGCCGTCCCATCTCGTCCCGGATCGTGAACCGTTCGAGGCCGTCCAGGCCGCGCCGGATGACCGGGTGGTCCAGGCCGTAGCCGAGGAGGTGCAGGGCCAGCAGCGAGTACACCCACGGCGGCTGGATGCCGCCCCACGACCCGTCCCGCTCCTGCCGGGCGACGATCCACTCGCCGGCGCGGCGGAGCGCCGCCTCCCGCAGCCCCTTCAGCGGGCGCCGCTGGTACACGTGCAGGGCCTTGTCGAGCGCGCCGAACGCCTCGTCCCAGCCGGGCAGGCCGCGCTTCCCCTTGCGCGGGACGTCGTAGTCGGGGACGAGCTCGTCCAGGGTGAACGGCAGCGGCCGGACGGGACGCAGCGCGCCCACCACCGTCAGCGGGACGATCGTCTGCCGCGCCCAGCACGCCCAGTCGTAGACGTTCAGCGGGAACCAGCGCGGCAGGAACACCATCTCCGGCGGCAGGACCGGCAGCTCGTCCCACGGCCAGCGGCCGAACATCGCCAGCCAGAACCGGGTGAACACCCGGGTCGCGGGGAGGCCGCCCTCGCTGCGGATGTAGGCGGCGGCGCGTCCCATGTGCGCGGCGCCGGGCAGGTCCCCGGCGAGCCGCAGCGCCACGTACGCCTCGACGGTCGTGGACAGGTCCGGCGGGCCGTCATGGAAGTTCGCCCAGGTCCCGTCGGCGGACTGCTGAGACCGGATCCAGCGGGCCGACTCGAAGGTGTCCTCGCCGGTGCGGATGCCGAGGAACTCGCGCAGCAGCAGGTCCTCGGCGTCCATCGTGACGTTGGTCTGCAGCTCGCCCTTCCACCAGCCCTCCGGGGACTGGAGCAGCAGCAGGTGGTCGCGGGCGGCGTCCAGCGCCTCGGCGGCCGTCCGCGGCCCGGTGCGCTGCTGTGTTTCCGGCGTTTCCAGCGTGGTCATCGATGATCCCGGATCTCTCAGTGGTCCCGGCGGGTGACGAAGTCGGCCACGCGGAGGAACTCGGCGCGGACGGAGTCCGGCAGCCGGGCCGACAGCAGATGCTCGGCGGCGCGCTGGACGCGGCTCTCGGCCTGCATCTCGGCCCAGGCGCGCCCGCCGGCCGCCTCGACGAGCGCGGCGGTCTCGGCCAGGTCCTCCTCGGACGGCTCCGGCCGCGCGTACAGCTCGGCGAGCCGCGCCGCCTCCGGGGCGCCGGAGTTCAGCGCGGCCACGACGGGCAGCGACATCTTGCGGGACCGCAGGTCCGACATGGCAGGCTTCCCGGTGATCGCGGGGTCGCCCCAGATGCCGAGCAGGTCGTCCACGAGCTGGAACGCGACGCCGAGGTCCGTTCCGAACGCCTCCAGCGCGACCGAGAGCGACTCGGGCGCCCCGTCCAGGACGGCCCCGATGGAGCAGGAGCACGCCAGCAGCGCCGCGGTCTTGTCGGACGCCATGGCGACGCATTCGTCCACGCTGATCTGCCTGCGCGTCTCGAAGTCCATGTCGAGCGACTGGCCCGCGATGAGGCGGCGCGTGGCCGCGGCCAGCGCGCGCGCCGCCCGCGCTGAGCCTTGCCCCGGCGCCTCCAGCAGGACCTCACCGGCAAGGGCGAGGAGTGCGTCGCCGGCCAGGATCGCGGACGCCTCACCGAAGACCGTCCAAGCCGCCGGACGGTGCCTGCGCGTCCGGTCGCGGTCCATGATGTCGTCGTGCAGGAGCGAGAACGCGTGGGTCAGCTCCACCGCGACGGCACCCGGCAGGGCGCTCTCCGGCGGAGCGACGGTGGCGCGCGCCGACAGCAGCGCGAGCGCCGGACGGAGCGCCTTCCCCGCGGGTGTCTTGCGCGGATGGCCCTCCTCGTCCGCCCAGCCGAGGTGGTAGGCCGCGACACGGTACGTGCGCGGGTCGAGCCGCCCGACGGCCGCGCGCAGCGCACCGTCGACCAGCTCGCGAACATCGGTCATCGACACCGGAACGGCGGTCACGGGGTCCTCACCTTCTCCAGGCGGTGGCGGATCGGCTGAGGGCCGGTGGACGCCGTCACAGGGCCCTCACCTGCTCCGGGCGGATCGGTTGAAGGACGGCGGCGATGCGCGGCTCCGGGGCCCCGGCACCCGCCAGGTGGCGGCGGACCAGCCGCGCGGCGGTGAGGCCGCTGCGCACCGCTCCCTCCATCGTGTCGGGCCAGCCGGTGTCGGTCCACGCGCCCGCCAGGAACAGCCCCGGCGCCGCCGTCACCGCACCCGGCCGGGCCGCCGCGCTTCCCGGGCCCTGCCGGAACGTCGCCCGCCGCTCCCGCGTCACGAACAGCTCCCGGACGGCGGCGCCCCGCGCGGCGGGCAGCAGCCGCGCCAGCTCCGGGACGAACCGGGCGCGCAGCTCGGCGGTCGGCATGTCGATCCAGCGGTCGGCGGCCGAAAGCGACACCGCGAGGTACTGGCCGCGGCGCAGCCCGCTCACCGCCGTCCGGTCGAACACCCACTGGACGGGCGAGGCGACCGCGGCGGCGAACGGCGCGTCCAGGACCTTCCGGTCGTAGACGACGTGCACGTTCACGATCGGGCTGGCGTCCAGCTCGGGCCAGCGCAGCGGGTCGGGCAGCGCCTGCGCGGGCAGCAGCCGCGCCGCCGCCTCGTGCGGCACCGCCATGATCACCGCGTCGGCGGCGATCGGCACCCCGTCCACCACCACCTTCGGGTCGGTGGTGACGGCCTCGACCTTCGCCTTGAGCCGGACCGTCCCGCCCATCTCGGCGATGCGCCGCAGCGCCGGGCCGCCGTGCAGTTCCTCCAGCGGGACGAGCGGAACCCCGATGTCGGCGGCGTCGGCGCGCCCGAGCAGCGCCCGCTTGCACACCATCGCGGACAGGCCGAGCGCCGCCTCGTCGACCTCGGCGTTGAGCGCGGCGGTGATGAACAGGCCCCACAGCGCCTGCCGCGCCCACATCCGCTGCCCGTGCTCGGCCAGCCACGTCCCCGCCGGCATCGTGTCGAGCACCGGGTCGGCGGGGTCGAGCCGGCCCAGCCCGAGCGCGGCGCGCACCGCGCGGAACCGGTCGGCGGGCGGCAGCGGCGAGTACCGGGCCAGCGCGGGCAGCAGGTGCAGCGGGCTCGGCAGCCGCGACCGCCGCAGCCGCGCCGCCTTCGCGCCCGGCCGCAGGACGGCGACGTCGAACCGGTCCTGCACCTCCACCAGGTGGTCGGCGCGGAGCCTGCGCAGCAGCCCCTGGTACGCCGAGCAGCACCGCAGGAACACGTGCTGCCCGTTGTCGACGCTCAGCTCGCCGCGGACGAAGGAGTGCGTCGCGCCGCCCAGCCACGGCCGGGACTCGACGAGCGTGACCGGCACGCCCGACTCCTGCAGCGAGATGGCGGCGGAGATGCCCGCGAGCCCGCCCCCGACGATGACCACGCTCACCGCTCCACCCCCGAGGCCGGTGCGTGTCCCGGCTCCGCCGGTTCGGCGCTGCTCACCGCTCCACCCCCGACAGCGCGCGCGCCGCCACGACGGCCTTCTGCCACGTCGGCAGCGAGACCCGGCCGTTCAGCGCGATCGCCGGACGCTCCGCGATCGTCTCCAGCAGCCGCCGGTAGATGCCCGCCATCGCCGCCGTGCAGGCGGCGCTGCGCCGGTCCAGCAGCGGCAGCAGCCGCAGCCCCTCGGCGTACCAGGCCCGCGCCCGCTCCGCCTGGAAGACGACCAGCTCGTTCAGCCGCCACGGCGGGTCGGTGAACGTGCCCGCCTCGTCCAGCTCCAGCGTGCAGCCGAACCGGACGAGGTCCTCCTTCGGGATGTAGATCCGTCCCGTCAGCCGGTCCTCGCGCAGGTCGCGCAGGATGTTGGTGAGCTGCAGCGCGACGCCGAGCGAGTCGGCGAGGCCCTCCGCCCGCTGCCGGCCGTCGGACCCGAACACCCCGAGCGACAGCCGCCCGACCGTCCCCGCGACCCGCTGGCAGTACCGCAGCAGGTCGTCGAAGGTGTCGTAGTCGGCGCCGCGCACGTCGTTCTCGCAGCCGTCGATCAGCTCGTCGAACGCGTCGAGGGGGATGGGGTAGCGGGCCGCCGCGTCCGCCAGCGCGGTCAGCACCGGGTGCCCCTCCAGCGTCCGGACGTCCGCCCGCCCGCGCAGCACGTCCTGCACGGTCAGCAGCCGCCGCCGCGACCGGTCCAGCAGGTCGAGCCGCACGCACGCCGGCTCCGGGCCGTCCCCGATGTCGTCGATGCCGCGCGCGAACGCGTAGATCGCGCTCATCGCCCGCCGCTTCGGCGCCGGCATCAGCCGGATCCCGTAGGAGAAGTTGCGGGCCTCGTCGCGCACCACGCGTTCGCAGTGCCGGTACGCCTCGACCACCTGCTCGGACCGCTCGCAAGCCTCCGAAACCGTCATCGCCATTCCCCCCTAAGCGCGCGCCGTGAAAGCGTCTGTGCCCATCTGGCGGACAGCGCGGCGTGCCGGGGGCGCAGCCGGCGGGCGAGGACGTCGTACCGTCCGCGCGCCAGGGCCGACAGCGCCGCGCGGCCCCCCGCCACGTAGCCCGCGACGGCGATCCGCGCCCACCCGGTCAGGCCCGCCATGAGCGGCGGCGCGCCCCGGTCCAGCAGTTCGGCGGCGCGGCCCGCCTCCAGTGCCAGCACGCCGCGCAGCCGCGTCGGCGTCACCGGGCGCGCCAGGTCCTCCTCGGCGCAGCCGAAGCGGCGCAGGTCCTCGCCCGGCAGGTAGATGCGCCCGCCCCGGTAGTCCTGGCCCGCGTCCTGGCAGTGCTCGATGACCTGCAGCGCCGTGCACACGTCGTCGGACGCCGCCTCCAGGGCCGGCCGGTGCGCGCGGAACACGTGCAGGACGATGCGCCCCACGGGCGCGGCGGACAGCGCGCAGTAGTCCCTCAGCTCATCGAAAGTCTCGTACCTGTGGACGACCTGGTCCTGGCGGTTGGCCTGGACCAGATCGCGGAACGGCTCCTCCGGGATCCGGTGCGCGTGCACCGTCCAGGCCAGCCGCCGTAACTGCGGCAGGTTCGGGGTCCGCCCGGCGAACACGCGGTCCAGGTCGTCGTCCACCAGGCCGAGCAGTTTGGCCCGCTGCTCCCGCGGCGCCTCGTCGCCGATGTCGTCGACGAGCCGCGCGAACCCGTAGACGGCCCGCAGGTCGGCGCGGTGCCGGGCGGGCAGCAGCCGCGCCGCCACCGGGAAGTTCTCCCGCGCCGCGAGCCGGTCCAGCGCGCGATCGTGCTCCTCGACGCTCCAGAGCGGTTCAATGATCACCATGGAGAGATCGACCGGTCCGGCACCAGAGAAACTCTGGCCAGGGTATGGACTTATTTAAACGGCGCCTGCCCGGCCCCTGAACCGTTGCAGGGCCCCCGGCGTCGAGGCCATTGAACAGGCCGCTGCGCACATGGGCCAGGTTGGCCGAAAGGGTGGCCTCACGGCGGCCGACCGGTGGTCGACGCCCGGTCAGTAGGCTCGGGGAATGAGGACGCACGAACGCGAGATAACCGAACCCGTCGACCTGTGCCTGCCGGACGGGCGGCTGAACCCGGACGCGGTCGGCTGGACGCGGCGGCCGCTGCACCGCGCGAACCTGCGCGGGTGGGGACGGGCGAAGCGGTGGGAGTACTGGGGCATCGTCACGCCCCGGCACATCATCGGGCTGGTGGCCTCGTCCCTCGACTACGCCGGGGTGCACGGCGCTTACGTGCTCGACCGCGAGACCGGTGAGGAGATCGGAAAGGACGCCGTGGTGCCGTTTGCGCGCGGCGCCGTCTTCCCCGATCGCAGCGGTGCCGGCGAGGCGTCCGTGCGGGGCGGGGGAGCGGCGGTCGGCGTCCAGCAGCGCCCGGCGGGGTCGCGGGTCCGGGCGCTCGTACCGGGGCTGATCGATCTCGATGTCGAGATTCCGCTGCCGGACGGGCACGAGTCGCTCGGCGTGGTGATCCCGTGGGGGCCGCGGCGTTTCCAGTACACCGTCAAGGACGTCGGGCGTCCGGTGCGGGGGCGGCTGACGCTGCCGTCCGGGGAGCACGAGGTCGGGGAAGGTGCCTTCGCCGTCCTCGACCACGGGCGGGGGAAATGGCCGTACCGGATGACGTGGAACTGGGCGGCCGCGAGCGGTCCCGGCCTCGCCCTGCAGTTCGGCGGCAAGTGGACCGACGGCACCGGCATGACCGAGAACGCGCTGTTCGTCGACGGCCGGATCCACAAGATCGGCGAGGAACTGGCCTGGACCTACGACCGGGCCGACTGGCTGCGCCCCTGGACGATCGGCGGGAAGCGCGTCGAGGTCGAGTTCCGGCCCTTCCACGAGAAGGTCTCGCGCACCGAACTCGGCGTCGTCGGCACCGAGACCCACCAGTGCTTCGGGCACTTCAGCGGGCGCGTGCAGACCGACGACGGCGCGTGGATCGACTTCGACGGCCTCACCGGGTGGGCGGAGGAGGCCCGCCAGCGCTGGTAAGCCGCGCCGAGCGCTGGTGAGCCGCGGGTTCACCCGGCGCCGGTGAGGCGCGCGTTCACCGAGCGCACCAGGTCCTCGGGCAGTTTGCAGACCTCGCGGTCGTAGGTGAGGAGGCCGTTCAGCTCGTCCTCCACGTCCGAGAGCTGGGTGTAGACGGTCGCGCTGAGCCCGCGCGGGATCGCCGGGACGATCTGCCGCGCGTGCAGCCGCGCGAACGCGGCGCCGAGCCGGCCGGGGGAGTCGTAGCGCTTGTAGCCGAAGTCCTTGTCGTTGAAGGCGTGGCCGTCGACGCGCAGGTTGTATCCGCCGTATTCGGAGAGGACGAGCACGCGCCGATCGCGGCGGCGGGGCACCCGGAAACGGCGGAAATAGACGTGCAGGCTGCGCAGGTCACCGGCCCCCTGGTCGTGCCACCCGCTGGCGTGGTCGATCGTCCTCGTCGGGTCGAGCGCCCTGACCTCGGCGGCGACGTCCGCCGCGTCGAACTGGCCCCAGCCCTCGTTGAACGGCACCCAGACGGCGATGCTCACCACGTTGCGCAGGTGCTCGATCGTCTCCCGCGTCTCCGCGCGGAAGCGCTCGCGGGAGGCGGCGTCGGCGCGCCCGAAAAGCTTGTGCCTCCGGTCGCCGAGCCGCAGCGGGGACACGGCCGGCGCCGTGATGACCTCCGGCCGGTACGGGCCGCCGCCGTTCACCATGTCCTGCCACACGAGGATGCCGAGCCGGTCGCAATGGTGGTACCAGCGCAGCGGCTCCACCTTGATGTGCTTGCGGAGCATCGTGAAGCCGAGCCGCTTCATGGTGGCGATGTCGTGCACCAGCGCCTCGTCGGACGGCGCCGTGTACATGCCGTCCGACCAGTAGCCCTGGTCGAGGACGCCTGCGTGGAAGTACGGGCGGCCGTTGAGCAGGAGGCGCGGGACACCGTTCCCGTCGGGACCGACGCCGAACGACCGCATCCCGACATAGCTCTCGACACGGTCTGAGCCGAGTTCGACCGCGACCTCGTAGAGGAAGGGATCTTCGGGGCTCCACGGGCGGACGTCCGGAATCGGGATCCGGACGGGTTCGTTGGCCGGCGTCTCAGCGTGCGCGACGACCTCTGCGTTCGCCCGTATCTCGACGCGGGCCGGCTGGTCGGTCGCGGCCGCGTGGACCGTCACTTCGACGCATGATTCGTCCAGGTGCGGGACGAGCGTGAGCCGCTCGACATGCACCTCGGGCACGCACTCGACCCACACCGTCTGCCAGATGCCCGACTGGGCCGTGTACCAGATGCCGCCGCGCTTGAGTTTCTGCTTCCCCCAGCCCCTGTCGCCGGTGTCGGACGGGTCGCGGACCTCGACGACGAGGGTGCCGGTGGCGTCGCCGTCGCTGTCGCCGTCCTCAAGGAGTTCGGTGATGTCGAAAGCGAACGGGAGGTAGCCGCCCTCGTGCCGGCCCGCCTCCCGGCCGTTGATCGCCACGCGGCACGTCTGGTCGACCGCGCCGAAGTGCAGCAGGACCCGGTGGCCCTCGGGACGGAACCCGTCCGGCAGCCGGACGCTCCGCCGGTACCAGAGCGTCTCGTCCGGGCGGAGCTGCCGGCCGACGCCCGACAGCGCCGACTCGGGCGAGAACGGCACGACGATCTCGCCGTCGTACTCGGCCGGCTCCTCGTCCGCGAACGCGTACTCCCAGCGTCCGTTGAGGTTGAGGTAACTGTCCCGGACGAGCTGCGGCCGGGGATACTCCGGCAGCACCAGTTCCGGATCGAGCACTTTGCCCCACCTGGTGAGCAGCGTCATCGCACGGCCTCCCTCGTCCTCGCGTCCCGGCGGCGCAGCGCCACCACCGGCGGGACGATCAGCACCAGGACCGCCGCCGCCGCCAGGAAGATGGCAGGCGTCGGGACGTGCTTGAGCACGCCGAGGTCCTCGTAGCGCTCGTCCGCGCCCTTGATGACGGCGGCGCCGAGATACGGCCCGATGATCATAGGGATGAGGATGGCGAACACCATCCGGAGCCCCTGCACGTGCCCGGCCCGTCCCGGCGGCGTGTAGTCCCGGACGAGCGCGCCCACCGGGGCGAGGACCAGCATGAACCCCGACATCAGCACCAGCCCCGCCCCGATCACCGACACCATGCCGCGCGCGAGCGGCATCAGCAGCAGCCCCGCCGCGTACACCGTGACCGCCGGCACGAGGAAGCGGACCTTCCCGACCCGGTCGACGATCCGCCCGGCCAGCACGCTGACCGCCGACGCGCCCGTCAGGACGACGGCGAGCACCAGCGCGTACCCCTCGATGTCCAGGTACCGCTCCAGGTAGATGATCAGATACGGCAGGAAGACCTGCGTGGAGATCCCCCACACGCACCACGCGGAGAGCGCGAGGTACAGCCCCGGGTTCGCGCGCATCGCCGACGGCCGCAGCCCGTGCACGAGCGCGCCGAGGTACCCGCCCGCGTGCCGCTCCACCGGACGGTCCCGGACGAAGATCCATGCCACGACCCCGGCCGCCGCGATGATCAGCCCGATGACGAGGAAGAACAGCGACCACTGGCCGTCCCGCGTCATCCAGTCGAACCCGCCGAAGACGACGAGCATCGACATCAGCGGCATCACGGCCAGCACCGACTCGACGCGCCCCCGGTTCTCGGTCCGGGTCACGTCCGTCACCCACGCCTGGAACGCCGCGTCGTTCGCGCCCGACCCGAGGAACGACATCACGCAGTCGAGGACGATCACGCTGACCGCAGCGAACACGACCGCGTCGGCGACCGGCGCGATCGAGGCCACGGTGTCCACGCTGATCAGCCCGAACGCCGCCGTGGACAGCCCCCACACGATGTAGCCGCCCGCGATGAACGCGCGCCTGCGCCCCAGCCGGTCCGACAGCGCGCCGATCGTCATCGTCGCGACCGTCGCCGCCACCGCGCTCGCCGCCACCATCGCGGCGATCACGTCGGGGTTCCCGCTGATCGTGTCGTAGACGAACACGTTGAGGTACATGTTCTCGACGGTCCAGGCGAGCTGGCCGACGAAGCCGAGCGCGATCAGCATCGTCCAGAGCCGTCGTCCCAGCGAGAGGGTGTTTCCCGTTGTCACGGACGAGACAGTACAACTATTACATACCGGACTATTCACACCCGACCGCCACCGGGTTGTGGAGGGGCGAAGTCGTGCGCATGGGCGCCGACCGATCGGTGGGGCCGCCGGGCTGGCGCTGACGGCGATGGCGATCCTGGAGCGGGAGAATCCCGCCCCGAGCGGCGACATCGGCCGGCGGCGCCTCAACGGTCGCTTGCCTGGCTGATCCGCCACTATCAGGCCGTCGGGCGAGACGCCTTGACGGGCCCTGTGACGTGAGTGGTATTGGTCCGAAACGGCCTGGTCGTCCCAACAAGGCGATGTTTCTGTGTAACGGACGAGGCAGCACAATCATCACTATTTGGATGATCTGTGCGTAGGTCGCTTGCACCCTCCCTGGGATCGCGTTGTCATTTGGATCGGAGAGATCGGGGGTCTGGTCCCGCGGGATCCAGGCATCGGGGGCGTCAGATGTGGTGTCGCACCGAAAGGGGACTCTGTGAGGCTCACCGCCATCCCACTGCTCGTATCCGCCCTCGTCTTAGGAGGGGCGGCTCCGGCCGGGGCTCAGCACCGGGTGCCGGAACCGTCCGCCGTCGTCCGCACCGACCTCGGACCGGTGCGAGGCCAGGTGAAACCCGACTACCGGCTGTTCCAGGGCATCCCCTATGCCGCACCGCCGACCGGAAGCCTGCGCTTCAGGCCACCGCAGCCGGCGCGCGCTTGGCAGGGGGTGTACGACGCCACGTCCCCGCGCGAACAATGCGCGCAACTCCCTCCGCCCTACGGCGGTGAGACGTCCTACGTCGAAGACTGCCTCTACCTGAACGTCACCACGCCGGCCCGCACGCACGGCCGTGACCGGCTGCCCGTCATGGTGTGGGTGCACGGTGGCGGTAACACGACCGGCACCGCGAGCGTCCACAACGCCGCCAAACTGGCCGTGGACGGCGACGTCGTGGTCGTCACCATCAACTACCGCCTCGGCCCCTTCGGCTGGCTCGCGCACCCGGACCTGGAGACCGGCCCCGACCGGCGCCACCAGTCGGGGAACTACGGCCTGCTCGACCAGCAGGCCGCCCTGCGCTGGGTACGGCGCAACGCGGAGGCGTTCGGCGGGGACGCCGGAAACGTCACGCTGTTCGGCGAGTCCGCCGGGGCCTTGAACACCTGCGCCAACCTCGCCTCGCCGACCGCCGCCGGCCTGTTCCACAAAATCATCGCGCAGAGCTACACCTGCACCGCGCCCGCGCGCACCGTAGCGGCGGCCGAGGGCGACGGGGCGGCGATCGCGGAGGACATGGGGTGCGACAAGGGCTCGGTCTCCGCCGTCGCCGCCTGCCTGCGCGCGGCACCCGTCAAGACGGTGCTGCAGAGCTTCGAGGCCAAGGCCACGGACGCGGGCCCCGTCGCGGGCGGCGACCGCGTCCTGCCGTTGCAGCCCGAGCAGGCGATCGAACGGGGCCGCTTCAACCGGGTGCCGGTCATGCACGGCAACACACTGGACGAGATGCGCCTGTTCGTGTCCCTCTCTTACCCGGACCCCATCACCGCGGCTCAGTACGAGGAGATCGTCCGCTCCACCTACGGCGCCGACGCGGACGCGATACTGGCCCGCTACCCGGCGGCGGACTTCCCCGACCCCAGGATCGCGCTGGCGACGCTGCAGACCGATTCCCACGAGATCCTGTCGGCGTGCGCACACCAAGACGCTTTTGCGCTGCTCGATCGTGCGGGCGTCCCGGTGTACGCGTACCAGTTCGCCGATCGCGCCGCTCCACCGCTGGTGGACGTCCCGGGATTCGAGGAGGGCGCCGAGCACACCAGCGAGTTGACGTTCCTGTTCCCGGGCCTGTTCGGTGACCTGAACGCGGAGCAGCAGCGCCTCTCCGACGCCATGGTGGGCTACTGGACGTCCTTCGCCCGCAGCGGCATCCCGAAGGCGCGCCAGGCGCCGTCATGGCCGCGTTTCCGATCACCGAACGACGTCTTGTCGCTGGCGTCCGGGCCAGGTGGCATCCACCGAACCGACACAGCCGAGTCCGGCAACTGCTCCTTCTGGAACTCCCTCTAACGCGCTGGCGGAGGCGCTCGACAAGCCGAACGGTGAAATCAGCACCAACGTTCTTGCCGGGCGCCTCACGGAGCTCCGCTTCAAAAGCGAGCTTGTGTTTCCGGGTTGTCCCCGGTTTTTGTCGGTCGTGTCCGCTGGCGTCGTGTGCGGGGCTGAGGTCTTCTTTTTATCGGTTTAAGCGTGGTCGGTGTGGGTGGACGGCTGAGGTGGCCTTCCGAAGGTGGGTGCGCCCCTTTCCCTTGCCGCCGGTTGCTGTCACGTTGGTTGCGGTAGGTGGCTGGGATACGTGTTTATTGTATGGCTCGGTACGTGGTTGCTGCCGCCGCCGCGCTACGCGCGGCAAGAAGAGCTAGAGACGGGGAGTGAGGGCGGCTAGGGGCTTCGGTCTTTGGGCCCGGCGCGCGAAGCGCGCGTTTGTGACCGTACCGCGCGTTCGCCTTTCGGCTAGGCACGAATCCTCTACCCGCGACCGCAACCAACGTGACTCCAGCCTGGTGACCACCTGCACTGTTCGTGCCAGGCTGCGGGGGCTGCCTCAGCTGTCCACCTGCAGCAACCACCCCAACCCGATAAAGCCGTGCGCAGCCCGCGCTGACCGTTGGATGGGAGCTGAGTGCAAGGAGCGTCCTTTCGTGTTGGCGGGCAGAAGATAAAGGTGACAGTAATGTGGCGTGTCCAGAATGTCCGCCAACGTTAACGGTAGGTCGCGATACAATTAGGCAGTGGAATCGGGTTGGAGGTGAATTCTTGTGTCGGTCCCCGCAGAAATCGTTGGTCACCAGCGTGAATGGGCGGATCGGGAGTGGTTCCCTCCCGGCCCGCAACTGGCCATCTGCCTGTCCGGCGGAAAAGAGCGTCTGGCCGATCTGACCGACGACGAGCTGCTCCAGGTCGCAGCCGCCGCGCGTCGCCAGACCTCCTGGGCGCAGGCGCGGGAGTTGGCCGCCATCGCCGAACTCGCCCAGCGCCGCACCCAGGCCGAAGCCGATGGCGACCCCGACTACCGGATCCTGTCGGCCCGCGAATCGGTCACCGAAGAAGTCGCCGCCGCGCTCACCATCACCAGCAACGCCTCCGCCACCCTCCTTCACCTCGCCGAGAACCTCACCGGCCCCCTCGCCGCCACCGGTGCCGCCCTGGAGGCCGGACGCATCGACCTTGCGAAAGCCCGGGTCGTATGCGACCTCACCGACCAACTGCCCGAACCGGTCGTCGAACGGGTCGAGGCGGCCGCACTGGAGAAGGCGTCCACCCAGACAACCGGGCAGTTGCGCCGCCGGATCAGGCGGATCGTCCAGCGCCTGGCACCCGAGGCCATCGAAGAACGCAAGCGGGACGCCGTTCGGCGACGTCGAGTCGAGCTGTGGGACAACCCGTCCGGAACCTCTGATCTGGCACTGTGCGACCTGGCTCCCGAGGACGCCCACGCCATCTACAACAAGATCACCGCCGCCGCGCACGGCATCGGACACGACGGCGACACCCGTTCCCTGAACACCATCCGTGCCGACCTGGCCACCCACCTCCTGCGGGGTTCGCCCCTCCCCGACGCGATCCGCGACCTCCTCGCCAACCCATGCGCTGACGCCGACCTGGTTTCCCGTCCCGACGACGTGCCTTCCGCTCCCGCGAGCCCGCCCGGTCACACATCCCTCACCGTGACCATGCCGAACGGCGCATCGGGCACACCATCGTCCGACATCACACGCGGCCCCCTACCGAGCGGAGGCTCGGAGGGGCGCCACGGCGGTGAAGGCGAGCTCTCGGTGCTGGCGGATGTGATCGATCAGCGGTTGACCCAGGTGGGTGGTCGCGTTTCGTCGCGCGAGCTGCCAGGAGAGATCCGGCGTGCCGTGCGGTGGATCCAGCGCGGGCTTGCCGAGGCCCGGGAGGCGGCCTGCCGCGGGGATGACGAAGTGCACGGTCGACCCGGCTACCGGCCACCCGTCGCGCTGCGTCGGGAAATCGAGGCCCGGCACGCGACCTGCGTCTTCCCGAGCTGCAACCAGCCATCGCACCGGTGCGACCTCGACCACACGGTGCCATGGCGGCCCGGGGTCACCTGCCGCTGCAACCTGGCGCCTCTCTGCCGACGCCACCACAGGCTGAAGCAGCGCCCCGACTGGAGGCTCGTCCAAGTCTGGCCCGGCCTGCTGATCTGGGTCACACCAGCAGGCGCCTGGTACATCGTCCGCCCCGACCGGCAATAGCGCGCCGCCGGTGTTCCGGTGCGGGTCACCTTTTGTGCTTTCGCTGCGTCTGGAAGGCGGACGGCAACCGAAGGACAGGAGGCGTCGTGGCGGTGGAGAACACGGATCGGGTCGCGGTCTTTGACCGGGAGCGTCCGCGCCTGCTGGCGGTGGCGTTCCGCGTCCTCGGATCGGACGCCGACGCGCAGGACATCGTGCAGGAAGCATGGACCAGGTACGTCAATGCCGACGTCGACGAGATCCGCAACGTGCAGGCATGGCTGACCACCGTGGTGACCCGGCTGTGCCTGGACCTGCTGCGACGACGGTCCCGTGAGGAACCCCGGGGCCCCGAGGATCTGCCGGTCCCCGCCGATGGGGACGACCCGGAGGAGATCGCGCTGCTCGCCGGTGAACTGACCGCGGCGTTCACGGTGGTGGTCGAGGAACTCACGCCGCCGCAACGCGTCGCGCTCATCCTGCACGACGTGTTCGGCGCGCCCTTCGAGGAGATCGCCCACATCCTGGACACGACTGCGGGATCGGCGAAGAAGCTGGCCAGCCGCGCCCGCGTCCGCGTCCGCCGGACCGGGTGGCCCGACGAGGAGGCCCGCGAGGCCCGAGAAGTGGTGTGCGCCTTCATGAAGGCCGCCCAGCAGGGCGACATCGACGGACTCGTCCACGTTCTGCACCCCGACGTGACGCGGACGGCCGACCCGCAGATCCTGCGCCCCGGCGCCCCGCAACGGGTGCACGGCAGGAAGGCCGTGATCGAGGAGGCCCGCGCGATGCGCGCCAATGCCCGGCGGGCACGCCTGGTCCTCATCGACGGACGGCCCGGCATCGCGGTGGGAGGCGGCCCGCTCGCCGCCTTGGCCTTCCACATCGCCGACGGCCTCATCGTCCACTATGACGTCATCGCCGACCCCCGGCGGCTGGCCCTGCTGAACATCGAGGACTGACCATGTTCGTCACCTACGTCGTCGTCACCCTCGCCACGGTCGCGATCAACACCGCGATCGTCGTCGCAGACCTCGCGAAGGCCCGATTCGTCCTGGCCAACTCGGCCGAGGTGGGCGTGCCGCGCTCGCTGCTGCCGCTGCTGGCCGCACTCAAGGGCGCCGGCGCGGCCGGGCTCGTCCTCGGCCTGCTCGGCCTCGACGCCATCGGGATCGCGGCGGCCGCCGGGCTCGTGGCCTTCTTCGCCATCGCCGTCGCCGTCCACGTACGGGCCCGTGTCTTCTACAACATCGCCTTCCCCGGCGCTTACCTCGCCCTGGCCGTCGCCTCGCTGACACTCGCGATCAACAACTAGATGTACCGCGGGACGGCACTGGCTGTGCCGTCCCGCAGCGGGGTCATCCGATCTGGGAGACCTTCAGGGCGAAGACCTGGCGGGCGTCATTGGTCTCGGTGTTGCACCAGAGCCAGTCCTTGTTGGGGTCGTAGGAGACGTCCTCCGGGTAGGGCGGCAGGTTCATCGGGTACTCGACGTAGCTGCCCGGCTCCCAGGTGAGCAGGTTGCCGTCCTGGTTGTCGGTGTTGCTGCGGACGACGTAGAACTTGTCGTTGATGCACGTCCCGCCCTGCATCCGGTCGATGTCCACGATGGCGGCGAACGAGGGGTGTGCGACGCCGTTGCTCTCCTTGAGGCGGCGGGTCTGGTAGTCGAGGTCCCACTTGAACAGGCGGCTCTCCGAGTCCTCCGTCTCCCGGAACTCGCCGATGACGATGCTGTCGGGGGTCGAGGTCCGGTCCAGGGAGATCCAGGAGTAGGCGATCGCCGCCTGGTCGTGCACGACCGAGTTGTAGGCGGACGACTGCGGCAGGACGTAGGCGTAGTCGTGCGCCTGGAACGTGCCGTCCGACTGGCGGCCGATGGCGTCCTGGTCTCCCGTGGTGACCTTCAGCAGGTCGTTCAGGTCGAAGATCCGCAGCCCGTTGTTCGTGTCCACGACGTAGAGCAGGTCGCCGTACCACATGATGCCGCCGGCGTGGATCTTGACCTCGGTGAAGTTCGGCGTGAGCGTGCTGCCGGTCGGCTCCACCAGCAGGACGTGGCGGTACGCGGGCGCGGACGGGTCGCTCATGTCGACGAAGCTGATCCGGACGCCCTTGTTCTTCTCGTGCTTGCTGTACCACGAGAGGAGCTGGACCTCGCGGCCGTTGTAGGTGCCCTCGGCGAGGTGGTCGGCGCTGGTCGTCAGCCCCTGCGGGTACCAGTAGTCGTCGTTCCGGTCGCCCGACTGCCAGAACCAGTGGTCGACCCTGGGCGGGGTGTCGGGTAGGTCGCCGTCGGTCCCGAACCGGTTGGCGGAGTCGAGGACGGTGTCGACGCTGCTGTTCGGCAGCGTCCGCTTGAGGGCCGTGATCAGGTCGGCCCACCTGGTGTCACTGTTCAGGGCCTTGTCCATGGGGACGAGGCCGAAATCGTCCTTTGGCGGGTAGGTGACGTCGAGCAGGGACGGCCCGGGGAGCGGAGACGGGGCGGCGAGGGCGCTGGTGGCGTCCAGCGCGCCGCCCATGGCGAAGGCCGCGGGAGCGACGATCATCCCCTTGAGAAGGGACCTTCTCTTGATCATCATGCGGGCACGGTAGGCACCCCGGTGAATCGTGATCAAGACCGCAAGATCATCTTTTTCCTGCCGTGCCGGTCAGGCGTCCTGTCCGCATCCGGCCACACCACCCGCACACGCGGAAGGCCCGGCCTTCGCAGGGCCGGGCCGGATGTTCAGGGAGCGTCAGTGCTTCAGGGTTGCAAGGAGGGCAGCGAACTCGCTGCGTCCCACGATCAGCCTCGGGCCATACGGGTCCTTGCTGTCGCGGATGCCGATCGCATCGGAAAGCCCGGCGACCTCGACGCATGCGCCGCCATTGCCCGAACTTCGTGATGACTTGCGCCAAACCGCCTTACTCACGTTCATGAATTTCTCCCATGATGCGGCGGATGAGTTCCGCCGACTGCTTCACCGGCAACGCCGACGACTTGATCGACTCATAGCAAGCGACCCAATGGCCCAGGTCATCCGGACGTTCGATGAACCGTCCGCCTGTCAGATCTTCAGCGTATGCCACCGTCACCCCGTCGGTGAGAGTCAACAGGATGAAGGAACAGGTGAGTCCAGCGTGGGCACCGGTATCGAACGGGAGCGCCTGAATGGTGATCTTGGGATGCTCGATGGCATCGAGCAGGTATGTCAGCTGCTCATGCATGGTCTTGGCGGTACCGATCGGGCGCCGGAGCACCGTCTCGTCCACGACGGCCCACAGGGTCGGCGCGTCGGGCTCGGCGAGAAACGCCTTGCGCTCCATGCGTGTGGTGCGGAGCGCCTCGATCTCCTCGTCGGTGTCGCCGGGACGTCCGGCGCGGAGGAGTTCTCGGGCGTAGTCGGGCGTCTGGAGGAGACCTGGGATGCACAATCCCTCGTACCAGCGGATCATGCCGCTCTTCTTCTCGACCTCCAGGTACTCGGCGAACCCGGTGGGGAAGCGCTGGGCCTTCCTGAAGTCCAGTGCCCGCAGCAGTGCACCGCCCGTGTCGAGTTCGAGGTCGCATGCCTTGGCGAACGGGACGGACGCCGAAATCTGGCCGGTCTCGGCACCGGAGATCAGTGACTCGGAGAAGTTGATGCGTCCGGCGAGTTCGGCCTGAGTGCGCCCGGCCTTGGTTCGGTAGTGCCGTAGTTCGCGGCCCCAGATGGCTTGCGGGCTGTAGGGGTCGACCATTGGGGGCCTCCGTTGTTTGCCGGACTTCAAGGAACTTCAAGGACTTCAGTCAGAAGCGGGGCGGCTTCAGGACCTCACCGAACTGTGCCGATTCGCCTACCGACTGTAATCATCGCCGTCCACGCTGGGAGACGCTTCGAGAGAACCCCACGTGAAGGTCGTGTCCCGATGTCCATCGCACTTGCCCCAGAGGTTCCGTCTCCGCTCGTCCTCGAACCCACCGACCGGGCGCCCCGGCTCGCGCGGCGGTTTCTCGCGGAGCGGTTCGCCGAGTGGGGGATCGAGGACGACTACGTGGGGCGGCTCGTGGTCTGCGAGCTGGTCACCAACGCCTACCGGCACGGTGAGGGGCCGATCGTCGTGCGGGTGTTCCGCGATGAGCGCGACGGACTGCCGGTGATCGAGGTGTGGGAGGGCGGTGAGGAGCGGCCGGTGATCCGGCCGCGGAGCTGCGCGGCTGTGTCCGGGCGCGGGCTCCAGCTCATGGCGGAGATCGTCCACGCGTGGGGTGTCCGGCCCCTCAATGAGGGCGGGAAGGTCGTGTGGGCGAAGCTCGCTGCTTCGTGAGACGCACATGAACGAGCCCGTCGTACTGCTGTTGCTCCAGCACCTCTTTCCGGAATGGGCCGTCACGCGGGACGAGCGCGGGCTCTGGAGGATCTCCAACGGCCGTCTGATCTGGTCCGGTGACCTGGGAAGCATGCTCGCCCTGCTCGCGGCCGCGGACCCCGGTGCCGCGCGGCGGGCCGTCCGGTCGCTGCGGGAGAGCGGGTGATCTCCTGGGGGCCGGGTGCAAGTAGCTTGATGTCGAGATAAATTGGGGATAGCTTGACGTCAAGAGAAAACCTGCGGAAGTTAGGCTGCCCTGGTTGTGGGCGAAGGGTCCGACTAAGGCAGGATCAAGGTAAACGAGCACCCGTCCCGCCGCCCGTGCCGGCGCAGGGGACGGGGACATTGAAGATCAAGACGAGCGCCGCGCGCTCATGTCCCGGACCGGACGCGCGGTGGCTACGGAGGAGGAGTCCGTGTCCGCGAACAGCTTCGGCAGCCTTGACAAGCTGCAGGTTGGCGACAAGTCGTACGACATCTATCGGCTGGACGCCGTCGAGGGCGCGGCCCGTCTCCCGTACAGCCTGAAGGTGCTGCTGGAGAACCTGCTGCGCACCGAGGACGGCGCGAACGTGACCGCCGAGCACATCCGCGCGCTCGGCCAGTGGGACTCGCAGGCCCAGCCGAGCAAGGAGATCCAGTTCACCCCCGCGCGGGTGATCATGCAGGACTTCACCGGCGTGCCGTGCGTGGTCGACCTCGCCACGATGCGCGAGGCCGTGCGCGACCTCGGCGGCGACCCCACGAAGATCAACCCGCTGGCGCCGGCGGAGATGGTGATCGACCACTCGGTCATCGTCGACTACTTCGGCTCGCCGCAGGCGTTCGAGCGCAACGTGGAGCGGGAGTACGAGCGCAACAAGGAGCGCTACCAGTTCCTGCGGTGGGGGCAGACGGCGTTCGACGAGTTCAAGGTCGTCCCGCCCGGGACCGGCATCGTCCACCAGGTGAACATCGAGCACCTCGCGCGCGTGGTCTTCGACCGCAACGGTGTCGCCTACCCCGACACCTGCGTCGGCACCGACTCGCACACGACGATGGAGAACGGCATCGGCGTGCTCGGCTGGGGCGTCGGCGGCATCGAGGCGGAGGCCGCGATGCTCGGCCAGCCGATCTCGATGCTCATCCCGCGCGTGGTCGGCTTCAAGCTCACGGGCGAGCTGCCCGCCGGGACGACCGCGACCGACCTGGTGCTCACGATCACCGAGATGCTGCGCGAGCACGGCGTCGTCGGCAAGTTCGTCGAGTTCTACGGCCAGGGCGTGCACGCGCTGCCGCTCGCGAACCGCGCCACGATCGGCAACATGAGCCCCGAGTTCGGCTCCACCTGCGCGATCTTCCCGATCGACGACGAGACGCTGAAGTACCTGCGGCTCACCGGGCGGGACGAGGAGCAGATCGCGCTCGTCGAGGCGTACGCGAAGGCGCAGGGGATGTGGCTCGACCCGTCCGTCGAGCCCGACTTCTCCGAGTACCTGGAGCTCGACCTCGGCACGGTCGTGCCGTCGCTGGCCGGCCCGAAGCGCCCGCAGGACCGCATCTCCCTGTCCGCCGCCAAGGCGACCTGGCGCCGGGACGTGCAGAACTACGTCGAGAGCGTCCTGGGCGCGCTCGACGAGGCGTCCAACGAGAGCTTCCCCGCCTCGGACACCCCGGCGATCGCCCACGAGACCGCGGGCGACAAGCCCCGGCACGTCGACGCGGGCGGGTCCGGCCGGCCGCACAACCGCGTCCCGGTCACCCTGGAGGACGGGACGGCGTTCGAGCTCGACCACGGGCACGTCGCCGTCGCCGCCATCACGTCCTGCACCAACACGTCCAACCCGTACGTGATGATCGCCGCGGCGCTGCTGGCCAAGAACGCGGTGGAGAAGGGCCTCACGCGCAAGCCGTGGGTCAAGACCTCGCTCGCCCCCGGGTCGCAGGTCGTCACCGACTACTACGAGCGCGCCGGGCTCACCCCGTACCTCGACAAGATCGGCTTCAACCTGGTCGGGTACGGCTGCACCACCTGCATCGGCAACACCGGCCCGCTGCAGCCGGAGATCTCCAAGGCCGTCAACGACAACGACCTCGCGGTCACCGCGGTGCTGTCCGGCAACCGCAACTTCGAGGGCCGCATCAGCCCCGACGTGAAGATGAACTACCTCGCGTCGCCGCCGCTCGTCATCGCCTACGCGCTCGCCGGGACGATGGACATCGACATCCTCAACGACCCGATCGCCGAGGGCACCGACGGCCCGGTCTACCTGCGCGACATCTGGCCCGCGCCGGAGGAGGTCTCGGCGATCGTCGAGTCGTCCATCGGCCAGGAGATGTTCACCGAGAGCTACGCGGACGTCTTCAAGGGCGACGAGCGCTGGACCGGCCTCGACATCCCGACCGGCGACCTGTTCGAGTGGGACGCCTCGTCCACCTACGTCCGCAAGGCCCCGTACTTCGACGGCATGGGCGCCGAGCCGGAGCCGGTCACCGACATCCACGGCGCCCGCGTCCTGGCGAAGCTGGGCGACTCGGTCACCACCGACCACATCTCCCCGGCCGGGTCCATCAAGGCCGGCACGCCCGCCGCGCAGTACCTCCAGGACAACGGCGTCGAGATCAAGGACTTCAACTCCTACGGCTCGCGCCGCGGCAATCACGAGGTCATGATCCGCGGGACGTTCGCCAACATCCGGCTCCGCAACCAGCTCCTGGACGACGTCGAGGGCGGCTACACCCGCGACTTCACCCAGGACGGCGCGCCCCAGGCGTTCATCTACGACGCCGCGCAGAACTACGCCGCGCAGGGCACCCCGCTCGTCGTCATCGCGGGCAAGGAGTACGGCTCCGGCTCGTCCCGCGACTGGGCGGCGAAGGGCACCGCGCTGCTCGGCGTCCGCGCCGTCATCGCGCAGTCCTACGAGCGCATCCACCGCTCCAACCTGATCGGCCTCGGCGTCCTGCCGCTGCAGTTCAAGGACGGCGAGTCCGCCGAGTCGCTCGGCCTCACCGGCACCGAGACCTTCGACATCACGGGCGTCACCGCGATGAACGAGGGCGGCGTCCCGGACGAGGTCACCGTCAAGGCGGGCGACAAGGAGTTCACCGCCACCGTCCGCATCGACACCCCCGGTGAGGCGGAGTACTACCGCAACGGCGGCATCCTCCAGTACGTCCTCCGCAACCTGATCCGCAAGTAGTCCGCGACGCGAAACGGGCCGCCTCCCGATCGGGGGCGGCCCGTTCACGTGTGCGGACTTCTCAAGCAAGACAAGCAATGATCATACGGAAGTTATGTCAAAAGCAGTCATTACTTGGAGGAAACGGGCACTGGTCGAGGGCGTGGGCGCAGTCGCGAAGCATGCTCGTCTGGCCGGCGCGGGCGGGACCCGCCGCTGAACGTGCGATCGTGGACGTGGTGAACTCCTGGGGCACGGCCTGGTGAACCAGAATTTCGGTCCCGCGAGGGAATGAAGCCCTCCCCGCAGGGGAGGAAAGGCCACTGGATCAAGGGATGGCTGAATGAAGAAGCTCGGTGACGTGGACGTCTTCCCGCTCTGCCTGGGCGGCAACGTGTTCGGGTGGACCGCGGGCAAGGAACGCTCGTTCGAGATCCTGGACGCCTACGCGGCGGCGGGCGGCAACTTCGTCGACACCGCCGACTCCTACATGGCGGCCGCGCCGGGCAACAGCGGCGGCGAGTCCGAAACGATCATCGGGGAGTGGACGGAGACGCGCGGCAACCGCGACGACATCGTCATCGCGACCAAGGTCGGCAAGCACCCCGAGCGCCAGGGCCTGTCGCCCGCGAACATCAAGGCCGCCGCGGACGACTCGCTGCGCCGGCTCCGCACCGACCGCATCGACCTCTACTACACCCACTTCGACGACCCGTCCGTGCCCGTCGGGGAGATCATGACGGCCCTGGACGACCTGGTCACCGCCGGGAAGGTCCGGCAGATCGCGGTGTCGAACATCGAGCTGGACCGGCTCGAAGCCTCGCTGGAGTTCAGCGAGCGCGAGGGCACGGCCCGCTACGTGGCCATCCAGCCGCACTACAACCTCGTGTCCCGCGACACCTACGAGGGGCCGCGCCGCGACATCGCCGAACGGCACGGCCTCGCCGCCGTCCCGTACTACGGGCTCGCCTCCGGCTTCCTGACCGGCAAGTACCGTCCGGGGGCCAAGGTGGACAGCGTCCGCGCCGGACGCGCCGCCGGGCACCTGGAGACCGAACGCGGACGCCGGGTCCTGGCCGCGCTCGACATCGTCGCCGAGGAGCAGGACACCGCCGTCGCGACGGTGGCGCTCGCCTGGCTCGCCGCGCAGCCGACCGTCGCCGCGCCCATCGCCAGCGCCCGCACCCTCGACCAGCTGCCGCCCCTGCTCGACGTCGCCCGGACGACGCTGACCGACGACCAGCTCAAGCGGCTCACCGAGGCGTCCGCCTGATCCAGACCGGAGATGTCGGGATGTAGCGTCGGCGACCGTGCCACCTCTCGACTTCCTCCTCATCGGCGGGCTCGCCGCCCTGGTCGGCGCGATCGTGCAGGGCAGCGTCGGCCTCGGCGTCGGCCTGGTCGCGACCCCGGTCGTCGCGATGCTGTTCCCGGCCCTGATGCCGGGGGCGGTCCTCGTGGTCACGCTCGCCCTTCCGTTCGCGACCCTCGCGGAGGAGGTCCGGCATGTCGAACTGCGCGGGCTCGGCTGGGCCTTCGCCGGCCGCCTGGCCGGAACGCCGTTCGGCGTGCTGCTGGTGGCCGCCGTCCCGGAACACGTCCTCGGCATCGTGATCGGCCTCGTCGTCCTGGCCGCGCTCGCCGTGACGACCTGGTCGCGGGAGGTGCCCCGGGACCGCAGGACGCTCGCCGTCGCCGGGCTCGTCTCCGGCACGACCGGCACCGCGTCCGGCATCGGCGGCCCGCCGATCGCGCTGCTCTACCAGCGCGAGAGCGGGCCCCGCGTCCGCGCCACCCTCGCGCTCTACTTCGTCGGCGGGGCGATCCTGTCCCTCGGCGCCCTCGCCCTCGCCGGACGCCTCCCGGTCCGGCAGGTCGTCGCGGGCCTGATGCTCCTGCCGTTCGTCCTCGCGGGGTTCCTCGGCGCCGGGCCCCTGCGCCGCTACCTGGACGCCGGGCGCCTCCGCGCGGCGCTCCTCGTCGTCGTGGGGGCGTCCGCGGTGGTGCTGATCGTCCGTAACCTGATCTGATGCGTCCAACGAAGGCCGATCTGGAGGCCGCCCGTGACCGCGTCATCCCCGACGTCCTGCCCCCGGACGGCGGGACGCTCCGGGTGCTGTTCAGCGGCATCAATCCGGGCCTCTACTCCGGCGCCACCGGGCACCACTTCGCGCGCCCCGGCAACCGCTTCTGGCCCGCGCTGTACCGGTCCGGTTTCACCGACCGCCTGCTGGACCCGTCCGAGCAGGACCTCCTGCCCGGCTACGGCCTCGGCATCACGAACCTGGCGCACCGCACCACGGCCCGCGCCGACGAACTGACCGACGGCGAACTCCGCGAAGGCGGACGCCGGCTGCGGGCCCTCGTCGAACGGCACCGCCCGGCCTATCTGGCCGTCGCGGGAGTCACCGCCTACCGCACGGCCTTCGGCCGCCCGCGCACGCAGATCGGCCCGCAGGACGAGACGTTCGGCTCCGCCCGCGTGTGGGTGCTGCCCAACCCGAGCGGACTCAACGCGGGCTGGCCACTCGACCGCATCGCCGCCGAATTCGGCCGCCTCCGCGAAGCCGCCGAGGCCCTCAGATGTCGGTGAAGCGGCTGGGACGTTGTCCGAGGACCTGCGGGTCGAACCGAACGGTGAACGGCTTGTCGGCTGAGACCTCGACTTCCAGGACGTCTCCGGACTTCGCTGTCTGGTCGAGCCGATAGGCGCTGACCCTGTTGCCGGTTGGGCCGACCTCATGGTCGTCCAGGACGAAGACCTGGACGATGGGTTCCGGCGTGTAGTCGACCAGCCAGTACTGGGGGATTCCCATCGCCGCGTACTCCTGGGGCTTGCGGAAACGGTCTCTGCCCTCGCTTCCGCTGCGCGGCGAGACCACCTCCACGACGAGGAGTAGATCCTGACCTGGAATGGTGGCCGGGCAGACGCCGTCATACCACGAGGCGGCGATGTCTCCAGGGATCACGACCACATCCGGCTTGCGAATGCCGACCGGTGTTTCGATTTCCCAGTCGCTTCCGGAAGTCACGAGGAGAGATGCATCCGCGTCCGCTGCCGCCGTCCGGATGATCTGGCGCAGCCTCTCGTAGGCCATGTTGTGCAGTGGATTCGGAGACAACTCGACCAGCCACCCATCTTCGAGTTCAAGGCCTCGGCCTTCGTCCTCTCGGGCGTGCAGGTCCTCCACCGTGTACGGGCCAAGCCCGCCATGATCGTGCGCGATGCTCACGTGCCGCTCCCGTTGGTGGCATGACGAATCCATGCAGGGACTACGTTACCCCGCCCGACTTCGGCGACCTAGCGTAGCAATCTCTTTACTCTCAGCTTGCGCTGTTGAGGGAGGCGGTGGCGAACATGGTGTTCACCTCGTTGAGCAGGCTGGGGGTCGGCTGCCAGAGGTCGGTGCGGCCGACGGCCACGATGGGGCGGGGAAGGGGCCGGACGCCGGTGAGGTGCCAGTGGTGGCGGCCTCGCGCGGCCCAGGGGCCGCAGTCGCAGGCGCCGCCGCGGACGGCGGCCGAGCAGACGTCGTCGAGGTCGGCCACGGCGATGATGGCGCCGATGGTGGCGAGCGGGTCGCGCGGGTCCCAGCCGGCGGCCCGGATCAGCGGCGAGTCGCACGCCTTGAGGTCGACGCGCATGGACGCGTGGATGAGGAGCGGGCCGCGGTAGGCGGCCGGGAAGTCCTGGTTCGAGACGGACTTGCCGCCACGCGCGATCGCGAACGCCCAGGGCTGCTGAACACTCATCGCCTGCACGCGCCCACCTCCACTGCTCGCCCGGTCTGCGTCGGCCCGGGATCGCCGAGGCCCGGCGGGACGCCGGTGCGCCGCGCCACGATGCACGAGAGGCTAGGCGCATTCCGACTGAATTGCCAACAGAAGGGTCGAAGGGGTCGAAATCCATCACGGGGCGGCTGCCGGGCCGTAAATTCCCATGCGGATCTCTGCCGATCACCCATGTGACGCCTGAGACGGGTGTCCGGTTGACGTGCTGGGTGAATCAACCCTTCAAGGCGCCCGCCATCAGGCCGCGCATGAAGAACCGTCCGAGCAGCAGGTAGACGAGGAGGGTCGGCAGGGACGCGAGGAGCGCCGAGGCCATCTGCTGGTTGTACTGGACGGCGACCGCGCCCGAGCCCGCGGTGTTGTTCAGCATCACCGTGACCGGCCAGCTGTCGGGGGCGCCGAGGAACACCGCGAACAGGAAGTCGTTCCACATCGAGGTGAACTGCCAGATCAGCGTCACCGCGAACGCCGGGGCCGACACGGGCAGGACCACCGACCAGTACGTGCGCAGCATGCCGGCGCCGTCCACGCGGGACGCCTCGATGAGCTCGTCCGGGATCGTGACGTAATAGTTCCGGAAGATGAGCGTGCAGATCGGGATGCCGTACACGACGTGCGCGAGGACGAGGCCGCGGATCGTGCCCGCCAGCTCCATGTCCGTCAGCAGCCCCGCCAGCGGGATCATGACCGCCTGGTACGGGATGAACATGCCGAACAGGAACAGCGTGAAGACGACGTCCGCGCCGGGGAACCGCCACTTGGACAGGACGTAGCCGTTCAGCGAGCCGAGCACCGCCGAGATGATCGACCCGGAGACGGCGATCTTGACGCTGTTCTCCAGGCCGGGCCTCAGCGTGTCCCACGCCGAACTCCAGCCGGACACGCTCCAGTGGCTCGGCAGGTTCCACGCGCTGCCCGGGTCCGCCTCGTCGAGCGGCTTGAAGCTCGTCACGATCAGCACGTAGACCGGGATGAGGAACAGCACGACGAACGCCAGCAGGATGATGATCCTCACCGTCCGCACGGTGCCGGACGAGCGGCGGCCCGGCGCGCCCACCGCGGTCATCGGGCCCGCTCCGAGCGCACCGACCACACCAGGTACGGGATCACCAGCAGGGCCACCGCGACCAGCAGGTACGTGGCGATGGTGGCGCCGTTCGCCGGATCGTGCCGGTCGAAGATCTCCACGTAGGCGGCGATGGCCGGGACGTAGGTGATGATCTGCTTGCCCGCGATCGCCATGATGAGGTCGAACACCTTGAGCGAGATGTGCCCGAGGATGATCAGCGCGGACAGCGTCACCGGGCGGAGCTGCGGGAACACCACGTACCGGTACACCTTCCACTCGGACGCGCCGTCCACCCGCGCCGCCTCGCGCAGGTCCTCGGGGACGCTGCGGAACCCGGCCAGATACAAAGCCATGACATATCCGGACATCTGCCAGATGGCGGGCAGAGCCATCGCCGCCATCCCCCAGTCCGGGTCCTGCCACCAGTCGTTCGACAGGAACCCGACGTGGAGCTTGTCGAACAGCTGGTTGAACCCGACCGCGCGCTCCGGCGGGGCCGGGTTCATCAGCCACCGCCACACCACGCCGCTCGCGATGAACGACACCGCCATCGGGAACAGGTACACGACGCGGAAGCCCGCCTCCGCCCGGACGCCCCTGTCCATGAGGAACGCCAGGAACGCGCCGAGCAGCAGGGCGCCGACGACGAACACCGCGGTGAACAGCAGCGCGTGCTTCACCGCGCCCGGCCAGCTCGGCTGGTCCCACAGGTCGACGAAGTTCCTGCCCTTGTCGAACCCGTACGCGGATACCTCGTCGTGCTTGCCGCTCAGCGCGACTCGCGTGTTCCAGAACAGCAGCCCGTAGACGAACAGGCCGATCGCGACGATGGAGGGTGAGACCAGCAGCAGCCCCGGCAGCCACGTGCGGCTGCGCCGCAGGAACGACGCGCGATGCTCCTTCGGCACATCCCGGCGGCCGGGGTCCGCCGCCTTCAGGCCCTCTTCCGAGGAAGTCAAAGCCCGCTGTTCTTGGCCGCGCTCACCAGCCCCTGCTGGAGCTTGCCCACGTCCTTGCTCTGCAGGAACAGGCCGATCGCGGTGTCGATGTCGGTGTGCCACTTGTTGTTGGCGTTCACGCCGTGCCAGAACGAGCCCGCCAGCTTGGTCTGCGGGTCGTTCCACTCCTCGAACGCGGTCTGCAGGTAGCCGGTGTAGAGGCTCTTGTCGGCGTCCTTACGGGCGGGGATGGAGCCCTTCTTCGGGTTGAAGAGGTCCTGCCCCTCCTTGCTGGACACCTCCTTCAGCCACGCGGTCGCGCCCGCCCTGTGCGGCGCGCCCTTGGGCAGGGTGAAGCTGTCCGACAGCCACATGTAGGTGCCCTCGGTGCCGGGCGCCGCCGCGTACTTGAAGTCGGTGTCGAGCTTCTTGCCGAGGCCGTTGGGGGCATCGCCGACGAAGTACCCGTACGCCCAGTCGCCCATGATGTTGAACGCGGCCCGGTCGTCCACGACGGCCTTCGCGGCGCCCTGCCAGTCGGTGGACGCGGCCTCCAGCGTGGTGTACTTCATGATCTCGCCGAACTCGCCCAGCGCCTTGGCGACCGCCGGGGTGCTCCAGTCGGCTCCCGGCTTCCACAGCGCGTTGTAGGCGTCGGCGCCGAGGCTGCCGAGCAGGACGTTCTCCAGCAGGTGGTCGGCCGTCCACTGCGCGCCGAGCGACAGCGGCACCTTCTTCGTCTTCTCCTTGACGGCCTTCAGCGCGGTGATGAACTCGGGGATCGACTTCGGCGGGCCGTCGACCCCGGCGTCCTTCAGGATGTCGGGGTTGTACCAGAGCACGTTGGACCGGTGGATGTTCACCGGCACCGAGTAGATGTGCCCCTTGTAGGTGATCTGGTCGAGGAGCTGCTGCGGGTAGGCCGACTTCAGGTTGTTCTGCTGGTAGAAGTCGTCCAGCGGATCGATCTGCCCCGCCTTGATGTAGTCGAGCAGCTCGGCGCCCGCGTGGCCCTGGAAGGAGTCCGGCGGCTTGCGGTTCTGCAGCCGGCTCGCCAGGACGGCCTTGGCCTGCGTGCCCGACCCGCCGGCGATGGCGGCGTTGACGAACTTCGTCCCGGGGTTCTTCTTCTCGAAGTCGGCCTGCATGGCCTTCAGCCCGTCGGCCTCGCCGGGACCCGTCCACCAGGAGAAGACCTCGACCTCGGACTTGTCGTTCTTCGAGCCCTCGCCGTCGTCGCCGCCGCAGCCCGACAGGGCGAGGGCCCCGGTCATCGCCACGGCCGCGAACACCGTCCAGCGGCGCCTGAAAGCACGTACTCGCATCGTCCGTCCCTTCGGTTACCCCGGGAAGTGCCAGCGTCCGTTCGGACGCCGGCAGGGTCAACACCGGCGACGGAAAAGTGATCAATAGGTGATGCGCGTCACTCTCGCCTACCAGGCGAGGGCGGGCGGCAGCCCCTCCTGCCCGGCGTCCGGCCAGTCGGGCGGGGCGCCGAGCGGCGCCAGTTCGGCCAGCTGGAGCCGGTACCAGGGCGAGGACTCGGGACGGCGGGCGAGGTCCAGGCAGCGCTCCCACGTCCACCATTCGGCCGCCTCGACCTCCGCGGCGTTCGGGTGGACGGAGGAGTCGGCGACGGTCGCGCGCACGACCGGGCACCGCTCGTGCTCGACCGTCCCGTCCTCGGCGACGGCGCGGTACCGGAACCGCGGCAGGACGCAGGTGAGCGACGCCGACGGAATGCCGAGCTCGTCCCGCAGCCGCCGCAGCACGGCATCGCGCAGCTTCTCGCCCGGACCCGGATGGCCGCAGCAACTCCCCGTCCAGACACCCGGGAAGGTGCGCTTGTCCAGGGCGCGCCGAGTGATCAGCACGCGACCCTCCGTGTCCGTCACATAGCACGAGAAGGCCAGGTGGTACGGCGTGTCGCTATGGTGGCTGGCGCTCTTGGGAGCGGTTCCGACGGCTTCGTCGTCCGCGTTGAGCAGCACGATCTCTTCGACGCCCATGCTCTACTCCTACCCCATCGCCGCCCCGAGGTCAGTCTTTTCGCACCCGGCGCGCGGACGCCCTTCGGCGCGTCGGGGGCGAACCGGGATTAAACTCAGAACGGCCCGAGCCAGGGGAGACCGATCCCCGACGGAGGAGTTGAAACGAGTGAGCTTGCTGGAGTCGATCAAAGGTCCCGACGACCTCAAACGACTGGACGCCGCTCAACTGTCTCGGCTCGCGGAGGAGATCCGCGAGTTCCTCGTTCAGGCGGTCTCCAAGACCGGTGGGCACCTGGGGCCCAACCTCGGCGCGGTCGAGCTGACGATCGCGCTGCACCGCGTCTTCGACTCGCCGCACGACAAGATCCTCTTCGACACGGGACACCAGTCCTACGTGCACAAGGTGCTCACCGGACGGCACGACTTCGAGCTGCTGCGCAGCCGCGGCGGCCTGTCGGGGTACCCGAGCCGCGCCGAGTCCGAGCACGACGTCATCGAGAACTCGCACGCCTCGACCGCGCTCTCGTACGCCGACGGGTTCGCCAAGGCGTTCCAGCTGCGCGGCGAGTCCGACCGCGCGGTGGTCGCGGTCGTCGGTGACGGCGCGCTGACCGGCGGCATGTGCTGGGAGGCGCTCAACAACATCGCCGCCGGCGTCGACCGCCCCGTCATCATCGTCGTCAACGACAACGGCCGGTCCTACTCGCCGACCATCGGCGGCCTCGCGTCCCACCTCGCCGACCTGCGCGTCACCCAGGGCTACGAGAACGCGCTCGACCTCATCAAGAAGACGGTGCCGCGCGCCCCGGTGGTGGGCAACCTCACCTACGAGGCGCTGCACGGCATCAAGAAGGGCCTCAAGGACGTCCTGCAGCCGCAGGCCATGTTCGAGGACCTCGGCATGAAGTACGTCGGCCCGATCGACGGCCACGACGAGGACGCCGTCGAGCGCGCCCTGCGCCGCGCCCGCGGGTTCGGCCGCCCGGTCATCGTGCACTGCATCACCACCAAGGGCCGCGGCTACGCGCCGGCGGAGAACGACACCGAGGACTGCATGCACGGCGGCGGCGCGTTCGACCCCGCCACCGGCAGGTTCGTCAAGAAGAAGGGCGGCCCCGCCTGGACGAAGGTCTTCGGCGAGGAGATGGTCGCGATCGGCCGGGAGCGCCGCGACGTCGTCGGCATCACCGCCGCGATGCTCTACCCGGTCGGGCTCGCGCCGTTCGCCGAGGCGTTCCCCGACCGCATCTTCGACGTCGGCATCGCCGAGCAGCACGCCGTCACGTCCGCCACCGGGCTCGCGATGGGCGGCCTGCACCCGGTCGTGGCGGTGTACGCGACGTTCCTCAACCGCGCGTTCGACCAGGTCCTGATGGACGCGGCGCTCCACCGGCAGCCCGTCACCTTCGCTTTGGACCGCTCCGGAGTGACCGGCGACGACGGCGCCAGCCACAACGGCATGTGGGACATGTCGATCCTGCAGCTCGTCCCGGGCCTGCGGGTCGCCGTGCCGCGCGACGGCGCCCGGCTGCGCGAGCTGCTGCGCGAGTGCGTCGCCGTCTCCGACGGGCCGACGGCGATCCGCTACCCGAAGGGCCCGGCGGCCGACGACATCGAGGCGATCGACAGGGTCGGCGGGATGGACGTGCTGGCCCGCCACGACGGCTCCAACGGCACCCGCGTCCTGCTGGTGGCGGCCGGCTCGATGGCGACGCCCGCGGTCGAGGCCGCCGGGCTGATCGCCGCGCAGGGCATCGGCGTCACCGTCCTCGACCCGCGCTGGGTGAAGCCGCTCGACCCCGCGCTGCTCGACCTCGCCCGCGACCACGCGCTCGTCGCCGTCGCCGAGGACAACGGCCGCACCGGCGCGGTCGGCGACGCCGTGGCCCGGCTGCTGCGCGACGCCGAGGTGGACACCCCGATCCGCACGTTCGGCATCCCGCAGGAGTTCCTCGATCACGCGTCGCGCGGCGAGATCCTCGCCGACATCGGCCTGACGCCGCAGGCGCTCGCCCGCGACATCACCGAGTCGGTGGCGCGCATCACCGCGGCGGAGGGCGAGGACGCGGAGGCGGCGGAGGCGTCGCGTACGTCGGACGACCAGCCCTGATCGAGCGGCCCTGACCGGGCGGCCCGGCGCGCCGCGGGGCTAGACGCCGTCCGCGGACAGCAGCTGCCAGAAGTGGGTGATGGACGCGGCGGACGTGCCGAGCCCGCGTCCCGAGTACGTCCATCGCCCACGAAGGCGCCACGGGCGCCCGGCGCCGTCCTGCACGAAGACCTGGAGCGGGAAGCAGGCGTCGTGCGCGCGGATGACGCCCGCCGGGTCGACCGAGGGGTCGAGCCGGGGCTCGCCCTCGCACCGCACGCCCATGACGGACGTGCGGGGGTCCTGGCGCAGAAGCCCCTGCGTCAGGTCGTACACGAGTACGGACACGTAGTCGGGGCCCAGCCACCTGAGGTCGGGGACCGTCTCGGGTGGGGGGAACCCGTACAGTTCTGGACCACCGGTCACACGCCGCACCGTAGCGCCCGGGTCACATGTTCGTCACTACTTTCCCGGCGGGATATTTACCCGGAAGCGAATTACATGTGCGTCATTCCGCGCGGCGGCACGCAGACGTCATCGACTCCCAGCGGCCCAGCTTGACCCGTTCGCCGCGGTCGAGGCTGCGCGCGAGGGCGATTTCGGCGGCGTCGAGGTTGAGCCAGTCGTCGTAGGTGACGACGGGGAGCCCGCGCGATTCCAGCAGCTCCTCGATGGTGCGCTTCGGCGTCGTGTCGGCGCCGGCGACGTCCTCCAGGAGGTTGCGGACGGTCTCGGCGGCGTCGGACTTGTTGGTGCCGACGACACCGGACGGCCCGCGCTTGATCCACCCGGCGACGTACTCGCGGGGGACGGGCACGCCGCCCGGGCCGAGGATGCGGCCGCCCTCGTTCGGGACGACGGCGGAGCGCTCGTCGAACGGGACGCCGGTCAGCGGGACGCTCTGGTAGCCGACGGACCGCAGCACCATGCCGACGGGAAGCGTCTCGAACTCGCCGGTGCCGGTGACGCGGCCCGACTCCTCCAGCCGGGTCCGTTCCAGCTTGAGGCCCTCGACGCGGTCGGTGCCGAGGATCTCGACGGGTGCGCGCCAGAACCGCACGTCGATGTGCCGGGGACGGCCGGGGGCGGGCTCGCCCGTCCAGGCACTGAGGGCCTTGATGTTGCCGCCGGTCTTGCGGTCGCTCGCGGCGAGTTCGGCGCTCGCCGGGTCGAGGTCCATGTCCTCGGGCCTGACGTGGATGCTCGCGTTGGGCAGTTCGCCCAGCTCGCGGGCCTCCTTCGTGGTGAACTTCGCCTGCGCCGGGCCGCGTCGCCCGATCATGTGGACCCGCTTGACCCGGCTGCGCGACAGCGCCTCGATGACCTGCTCGGGCACGTCGGTGTCGCGCAGCTCGTCGGCAGTCTTGGCGAGGATGCGGACGACGTCGACGGCGACGTTCCCGACGCCGATCACCGCGACCTCCTCCACGGACAGGTCGAACTCGTGGTCGGCGGCGTCGGGGTGGCCGCAGTACCAGTTGACGAAGTCGGTCGCGGCGATGCTGCCGGCCAGTTCCTCGCCGGGGATCCGCATGTGCCGGTCGACCATCGCGCCGGTCGCGTAGATGACGGCGTCGTAGCAGTCGAGCAGGTCGGCGCGGGTGATGTCGCGGCCCAGTTCGACGCAGCCGAAGAACCGGACCGCGGGGTCCTCCAGCACTCGCTGCAGGTAGCGGGCGATGGACTTGATGGACGTGTGGTCGGGCGCGACGCCGTAGCGGACCAGACCGTAGGGCGTCGGCAGCCGGTCGAACACGTCCACCCGGACGTCGCCGTCGGCCTGCTTGACGAGGGCCTCGGCGGCGTAGATCCCCGCCGGGCCGGAACCGATCACCGCGACGAGCACTGGAGAAGCCATGCGGGTCATTGTGCCCACCCGGCGGTCAAATGCCTACCGTTGACCCCCCTGAAGTGGGTGGGAGCCGGAATCTCAGGTCTTGACGGAGATCTCCTGAGCGCGGCGCACCCGGCTGTGCCGGTACCCGTAGCCGGCGTAGACGACGACGCCGATGATCATCCAGGCGACGAAGCGCAGCCACGTGTCCACCGGCAGGTTGATCATGACGAACAGGCAGCCGAGCACGGCCAGGATCGGGATGACCGGCACCCACGGGGTGCGGAACGCGCGCGGAAGGTCCGGGCGGGTGCGGCGCAGGATCACCACGGCGATCGAGACGACGAGGAACGCGAACAGCGTGCCGATGTTGACGAGTTCGGCGAGCTTGGCGAGCGGGATGAACCCGGCGAGGACCGCGACGACGATGCCCATGATGATGGTCGAGCGGTAGGGGGTGCCGAACCGCGGGTGGACGGCCGAGAGCCAGGGCGGCATGAGGCCGTCCCGTCCCATGGCGAAGAAGATGCGGCTCTGCCCGAGCAGCAGGATCAGCACGACGCTGGTCAGGCCGATGACGGCGCCGACGTCGATGATGGTGGCGAACGCGGGATGCCCGACGGACTTGAAGGCGTCGGCGAGCGGGGCGGCGGTGCTGAGTTCGGTGTAGTGCTGCATGCCGGCGACGACGGTCGCGACGGCGGCGTACAGGACCGCGGTGATGACGAGGGACCCGATGAGCCCGATGGGCACGTCCCGCTGCGGGTGGCGGGCCTCCTCCGCGGCGGTGGCGACGATGTCGAAGCCGATGTAGGCGAAGAACACGATCGCGATGGCGGCGAAGATGCCGAGCCAGCCGTAGCTGACCGGCGTGATCCCGAACAGCACCTGCATCAGCGGCGCCGAGAGGCCGCTCACCTCCGGTGTCGGCTTCGAGGGCGGGATGAACGGCTGGTAGTTGGCGCCCTTGACGAAGAACAGCCCGGCGAAGATCACCAGCAGCACGATGGACACCTTGATCGCGACGACCACCGCGTTCACCCGCGAGGAGATCTTGACGCCGAGGACGAGCAGCGCGGTCACCAGCACCACGAGGCAGATGGCGGGGACGTTCACCGTCCCGCCCTCGCCCGGCGGGGCGGCCAGCGACGCCGGGATGGTGACACCGATGTCGTCCAGCAGCGAGGCGAAGTAGCCGGACCAGCCGACGGCCACCACCGCCGCGCCTAGCGCCATCTCCAGGATGAGGTCCCAGCCGATGATCCAGGCCGGGAACTCGCCGATGGTGGCGTAGGAGAAGGTGTAGGCGGAGCCGGCCACCGGGACGGTGGAGGCGAACTCGGCGTAGCAGAGCGCCGCGAGCCCGCACACGATGGCGGCGAAGACGAATGACAGCGCGACCGCGGGCCCCGCCTTCTCCCGGGCGACCTGCCCGGTGAGCACGAAGATCCCGGTGCCGATGATCACTCCGATGCCGAAGACGGTGAGGTCCAGCGCCGACAGGGCCCGCCGGAGCCGGTGCTCGGGCTCCTCGGTGTCCCGGATCGACTGCTCGACCGATTTCGTGCGCAGCAGGTTCATCCTCGGCGCCCCTTCGCCTCGTGCTCGTCACGCCGCCGGTGCCCCGGCACGGCCGCCGGAGTCCCCGGACGGCCGTCAGCCGTATGCCCAGATGTGCGCCGGTTATGATCAGCCGGACCACGATCATGCTTGTGACGTGCGGAAACACCGGAAAAGAGGCGTTCGGCGCGAGGCTCGGAACGCCCCTTTCCCGGGGGAGCGGGCGGAGGTCAGGCGGGCAGGGAGGCGACCCCGGGCTCCAGGAAGCGGCGGCCGGTCACCCGCTCCGCGACGCCCGACCTGTCCAGGTACGGGGTGATGCCGCCGAGGTGGAACGGCCAGCCGGCGCCGAGGATCATGCACAGGTCGATGTCCTGCGCCGCCGCGACGACGCCCTCGTCCAGCATGATGCGGATCTCGTCGGCGAGCGCGGCGAGCGCCCGGTCCAGGACCTGCTCCTCGGTGGACGGGCTCGTCCCGCCGGCGAAGATCTCCACGACCTCCGGGTCCAGGGAGAAGTCGGGCAGGTACACGCCGGACTTGCCTGCCTCGACCATCCTCGCGAGGTTGTCCGACAGCGGGAACCGGTCCGGGAACGCGCCGTGCAGCGTCTCGTTGACGTGCAGCGCGATCGCCGGGCCGACGAGGCCCATCAGCACGAACGGCGGCATCGGCAGGCCGAGCGGGGCGGGCCCGTGGGAGAGGGCGCGCTCGGCGACCTCGATCGGGGTGCCCTCGTCGACCGTCCGGACGATCTCGGCGAGCAGGCGCAGCAGGACCCGGTTGACCACGAACGCCGGAGCGTCCCTGACGAGCACGCACGACTTCTTCAGCGCCTTGCCGGTCGCGAACGCGGTGGCGAGCGCGGCGTCGTCGGTTCGCTCGCCCCGGACGATCTCCAGCAGCGGCAGGACCGCGACCGGGTTGAAGAAGTGGAAGCCGACGACCCGTTCGGGATGCTCCAGACCTGCGGCCATCTCGGTGACCGACAGCGAGGAGGTGTTGGTCGCGAGGACGCACTCGGCCGACACGTACTCCTCGACCTCGGCGAACACCTTCCGCTTGACCGACATGTCCTCGAACACGGCCTCGATGACGAAGTCGGCGTCGGCGAACGCGTCCTTGGCCAGCGAGCCGGAGATGAGCGACTTGAGGCGGTTCGCCTTGTCGGGGGAGAGGCGGCCCCTGCCGAGCAGCCCGTCGATCTCGCCGTGCGCGTAGCCGACGCCCTTGTCCAGGCGCTCCTGGTCGAGGTCGGTCAGCACGACCGGCACCTCCAGGCGGCGCGCGAACAGCACCGCGAGCTGCGAGGCCATCAGGCCCGCGCCGACGACGCCGACCTTGGTGACCTTGCGGGCGAGGGACTTGTCCGGCGCTCCGGCGGGCCTCTTCGCGCGCTTCTGGGTGAGGTCGAACGCGTACAGGCCGGCGCGCAGCTCGTCGCTCATGATGAGGTCGGCCAGCGCCTCGTCCTCGGCGGCGAAGCCCTCGTCGCGGGTGCGGTCCTTGGCGGCGGCGACCAGGTCGAGGGCGCGGGTGAAGGCCGGCGCCGCGCCGTGGAGCCTGCCGTCCACGTTCCAGCGGGCCGTCGCCACCGCGTCGTCCCACGCCTTGCCCTTGTCGACCTCGGGCCGGGTGACGGTGATGTCGCCCGACAGGACGCGGGCCGTCCAGGCGAGGGACTCCTCCAGGAAGTCGGCCGAGTCGAAGAGCGCGTCCGCGATGCCCAGCTCGTACGCCTGCCCGCCCTTCAGCGTGCGGTTCTGCGCGAGAGGGTTCTCGACGACGACCTTGAGCGCCTTCTCCGCGCCGATCAGATTCGGCAGCAGGTACGTCCCGCCCCAGCCGGGCACCAGCCCGAGGAACGCCTCGGGCAGCGCGAACGCCGGGACGCCGGACGAGATCGTCCGGTAGGTGCAGTGCAGGCCGATCTCGACGCCGCCGCCCATCGCGGCCCCGTTGTAGTAGGCGAACGACGGGACGTGCAGCTCGCCGAGGCGCCGGAACACGTCGTGGCCCAGCCTGCCGATGGCGGCCGCGTCCTCCCGGCTCGTGATGAGCGGGACGCCCTTGAGGTCGGCGCCGACCGCGAAGATGAACGGTTTGCCGGTGACGCCGACGGCCGCGATGTCGTCGCGAACGGCGATGGTGTCGATGGCGGCGTTCAGCTCGGCGAGGCCGTTGGGGCCGAACGTGTTGGGCTTGGTGTGGTCGAAGCCGTTGTCCAGCGTGATTAGCGCGAGCGTGCCCGCGCTGTAGGGCAACGTCACATCACGGACGTGCGCGTGCGTGACGACCTCGTCGGCGAAGACTTCTCCAAGGCTGCTCACTGTGCCCTCCCCCGGACCCGAACGACTGCCTCGCTCATTTGGCGCCCTCCCAGGTGACGTTCTCCCAGAGGACGGTTCCGCCCATGCCCATGCCCACACACATCGTGGTCAGTCCGCAATGGACAGTGATACGTTCCTCGAACAGGCGGGCGAGCTGGTTCATCAGCCGGACGCCTGACGAGGCGAGCGGGTGGCCGAGCGCGATCGCGCCGCCCCGCCGGGCGGCACGAGTACCCGCGCCAGCGATGCTACTTACTGGTAACCAGCAATGCTACTCGTCAGTAACCACTGACCGGGCGGTGCCCTTGTTCGCCCACTTACGGGTGAGTACCGTGGCGTGCAGGGAGGGACGGTGACGCACGCGAGGCCCGTGTACCGGCCGGGGATGCGCCGGCGGATCGGGCATATCCGCGACCTCACCGCGCTCCTGCTGCGCACCGGGCTGCTGTTCACCGGCGGGCCGCGCCGCATGGTCCGGCAGACGGGCACGCTGCGGCGCTGGGGCACCACGCTCGCCGGGCTCGTCGCCTCGTCCGCCGTCCGGTCCCCGTCCCGTCCCGCGCTGATCGACGACGACGGCGTCCTCACCTTCGCCGAACTGGACGAGCGCGCCGCGCGCCTCGCCGCCGGGCTGCCGCTGCACGGCCCCCGCCCGCGCGTCGGCGTCCTGTGCCGCAACCATCGCGGCATGGCGCTGACGCTCATCGCGTGCTCGCGGCGCGGCGCCGAGGTCGTGCTGCTCAACACCGGTTTCGGAACGGGGCAGATCCGCGCCGTGCTCGGCGAGCTGCGCCCCGCCCTCATCGTGGCCGACGCCGAGTTCGCGCCGCTGCTGGCGAACGTCCCCCCCGCGCTGCGCCGGACCGTGCTGTGGGCCGACCACCGCCCGCCGGCCGGCATGCCGCTCGCCGCACCCGTCCCGCTCGCGACGCTCCCGCCCCCGCGTTCGGACGTGGACGCGCCACCGCGCCCCTCCGCCGGGACGGGCCCGAGCATCGCCGAGGTCATCGACTCGACGGCCGCGTCCGACGCCCCGTCCGGGCCGCCGCAGATCCAGAGCCGCACCATCATGCTCAGCTCGGGCACCACCGGACGTCCGAAGGGCGCCCGCCGCCCGCCCCGGCCGGGCCTGTGGCCGCTCGCCTCCATGACGTCCCGGATCCCGCTGCGCGCCCGGCAGACCATGGTCGTCGAGGCGCCGCTGTTCCACACCTGGGGGTACGCCGCGCTGCAGATGGCCTGGGCGATGCGGGCGCCGGTCGTGCTGCACCGCCGGTTCGACCCCGAGCAGACGCTGCGGACCGTCGCCTCCCACCGCGACGTCGCCGTTTTCGCCGTCCCGGTCATGTGCCAGCGCATCCTGGAGCTGCCCCCGCGGGTCCGCGACCGCCACGACACGTCCTCGCTGCGGATCTTCGCGCTGAGCGGCGCCGCGCTGCCCGGCGACCTCGCCACCCGGTTCATGGACGCGTTCGGCGACCGGCTCTACAACGTCTACGGGTCCACCGAGGCGTCCTGGGTGTCCATCGCCACCCCGCACGACCTGCGGCTCGACCCGCGCACCGCCGGGCGCCCGCCGCGCAACACCTCGCTGGCGATCGTCGACGCCGACGGCCGCCGGGTGGGGCGCTCGACCCGCGGCCAGATCTTCGCCGCGAACGAGCTGCTGTTCGAGGGCTACACCGGCGGCGAGCCGATGGAGGTCCGCGACGGGCTGCTCGCCACCGGCGACCTCGGCCACATCGACCACCGCGGCCTGCTGTTCGTGGAGGGCCGCAGCGACGGGATGGTCGTGTCCGGCGGTGAGAACATCGTCCCGTGCGACGTCGAGGACGCGCTGCTGCGGCTGCCCGAGATCCACGAAGTCGCGGTGACCGGCGTCCCCGACGAGGAATGGGGCCAGCGGCTCGCCGCCTACATCGTCCTGCGGCCCGGCGCCCGGCTCGACGCCGACACCGTCCGCGAGTACGTGCACGCCCAGGTCGCCCGGTACGCGGTGCCCCGCGACGTGCACTTCATCCCCGAGCTGCCGCGCAACGCGACCGGCAAGGTCGTGCACCGCTGGCTCAGCGCGCCTCCCGGGCAGCCGCGACCGGAGGGACGGGTGGAATGGCCGCGGCCCCGGGCAGCCGGACCGTGATCGACAGGCCGCCGTCCGGGCGCGGGACGGTCTCGATCGCGCCGCCGTGCGCGTGCACCACCGCCCGGACGATCGACAGGCCGAGGCCCGCGCCGTCCCGCGACCCCGTCCGGTCGGCGCGCAGCCGCCGGAACGGCTCGAAGATCGCCGCGACCTCGTAGGCCGGGACGGGCCGTCCGGTGTTGACGACCCGGAGGAAGGCCTCGCCGTCCGCCACCCCGGTGCTGACCCAGACCCGGCCGTCCGGCACGTTGTACTTTACGGCGTTCTCCAGCAGGTTCACCGCGCAGCGCTCCAGCAGGACGGGATCGCCGGTCACGACGGCCGGGGCGAGCCTCGCCTCGACGTCCACCGCCGGGTCGTCCAGCTGGTCGAGCGCGCTGCGGACCACGTCCGGCAGGGGAGTGCCGGCCCGGGTGCCGAGTTCCCGCTCGGACTTCGCGAGCAGCAGCAGACCCTCGATGAGCCGCTCGTGCCTGGCGGTGTTGCCCAGCAGGACGTCCGCGAGCGCCTTCGTCTCCGGCGGGCTCTTCCGGCTCGCCAGCGCGACCTCCAGCACCGTCCGGTTGATGGTCAGCGGCGTGCGCAGCTCGTGCGAGGCGTTCGCGACGAACCGCCGCTGGGCGTCGAACGCGCGGTTCAGCCGGTCCAGCATCCGGTCGAACGTGTCGGCCAGGTCCTTGATCTCGTCCTGCGGCCCGTCCAGCGCGATCCGCTCGTGCATGTTGCTCTCCGACAGCCGCCGCGCCGTCGCCGTCACCCTGTGCAGCGGGCGCAGCATCCGCCCCGCGACCAGGTACCCGATCGCCACCGCGAGGACGCCGAGCACCAGCATCGTGACGAGCGAACTCTGCAGCAGCTGCTCCAGGACGTCATGCTTCTGCCGCGCCAGCTGCCGGTCCGCGTCGGTCCTCAACGCCATCAGCTGGCTGAGGTCGCCGTCGATCGCCATGGCCCGCAGGCGCGCCAGCGTCGCCGCGTCGACGTTCTCCCGCGCCGAGAACCGGTTGTCCATCGTCCGGACGGTCAGCAGGTACGTGACGGACACCAGCACCGCCGACGTCACCAGGAACAGCCCCCCGTACACCAGGGTCAGCCGCGTCCGGACGCTCAGCCTCCTCACCGCGTCTCCAGCCGGTAGCCCGAACCCGTCACCGTCTCGATCACCGGCGGCTGCCCGAGTTTGCGGCGCAGCGTCGCCATCGTCACCCGGACGATGTTGCTGAACGGGTCGATGTTCTCGTCCCACGCCCGCTCCAGCAGCCGCTCGGCGGACACCACACCGCCCTCCGCCCGCATCAGCTCCTCCAGCACGGCGAACTCCTTCTTCGTCAGCCGCAGCTCCCGCCCGTCCCGCGCGACCTTCCGCCGGTGCGGGTCGAGCCGGATCCCCCTGCGCTCCAGCACCGGCGGTACGGCCGTCCCCGACCGCCGCGCCAGCGCCCGCACCCGCGCCACCAGCTCGCTGAACACGAACGGCTTCGGCAGGTAGTCGTCGGCGCCGAGCGTCAGCCCGCCCACCCGGTCGTCGACGTCGCCCGCCGCCGTCAGCATCAGGATCCGCCCCGGACTACGCCGCCCCACCAACTCTCGGCACACGTCGTCCCCATGCACCGTGGGCAGGTCCCGGTCGAGAATCACCACGTCGTACTCGTTGTACGAAGTCAGCTCCAACGCGGCGTCGCCGTCGTACACCACGTCGACGGCCATGGCCTCGTCGCGGAGCCCCTCGGCGATGGTGTCCGCGAGCACCCGCTCATCCTCGACGATCAGTACACGCATGCCGCCGAGCATGCCGCCCCGCGGGTTAAACCCCGATAAGCCCTACCGCCGCCAGCACGTGTACGTCACGGTCGCGGCACCACCCGGCTCGAACGAGACCGTCCCGATCCCGCGCCCGCCGACGTAGCAGAGCACCGTCGGACGCACGGTCACCGCCACCGACGCGGACCGTCCGGCGGCGGGGTCGGTCTGCGCTGCGGCGGGCTTCAGTTGAGCTGCTGGGCGAGTCCCACGACGATGCCCTCGGGGCCGCGGACGTAGCAGAGACGATAGATGTTCTCGTACTGCTCCAGCTCGCCCACGAGTTCGGCGCCGTGCCCGCGCAGGCGGTCGATGACGCCTTCGATGTCGTCGACCGCGAACATGATGCGGCGAATGCCCAGGGTGTTGGCCGGTGCGTCCTTCGGCTCCGGCTTGATGGCGCTCGGCCTGTGGAACTTCGCCAGCTCTACCCTTCCGTGGCCGTCCGGGGTCCGCAGCATGGCAACGTCCTGGCGGACGTCCTCAAGTCCGATGACACGTTCCGCCCAGCGCCCTTCGATCGGCCCCTTGCCCTCCAGTTCCATGCCGAGTTCGACGAAGAACGCGATGACCGCCTCAAGGTCGTCGACGACGATGAGGACGTTGTCCATCCGCTGGATCGCCACGCTGGGCCCCCTTGCCTCGGTACGGCCACGGTGGCCGCATCTGTCCCGAGGACGGAGCCGCCGAACCGTTCTTGACATCCGCGGCCACGTCTTCTCGGAGAACCGCGGCACTGCCGGATCACGAAATCCCCGCGAGCGGCTTGCACCCTCACTCGAACTTCCGTCGGGCCGTCCTCGCCGTTCTGCGTCCTAAACGTAGCCCGAACGGCCGCGCCAGCAGATCAACCGCATGACCTGTCGTCCCGGGACGAGCCTGCACGGCTAATGCGGGTTTAACCCCGTCGTCGGTCTCATGGCTTTTCGTCGGGGCGGGTGGCCTCGGCGGAGAGGACGAGATGGGGATTCGGGTGTGGGTCGCCGGGGTGGCCGTGCCGCTGGTGCTGGGATTGGCGGCGTGCGGGAGCGGCGATGGAGGACGTGGGGTGGCGAGTGCCGGTGGGGCGGCGGCCAAGAGGTCCGCGTCGGCTTCGCCGAGTCGGTCGCTTTCCGTGGAGGACGCGCGGCTGGAGTTCGCGCGGTGCATGCGGGAGAACGGGGTGGACGTGCCCGATCCGGGCAGCGGGGACGAGAAGGCGATGCGGTTCGGGAAGGGGGTCGACAGAGGGAAGTTGCAGGGCGCGCTGGAGAAGTGTCAGCGGTGGTTGCAGGCGGGCGGCGGGATGCCCGATCTCAAGGACCCGAAGGTGCGCGACCAGTACGTCAGGTTCGCGCAGTGCATGCGCGAGCACGGCGTGGACATTCCGGACCCCGGGGCGGACGGGCAGGTCAAGCTTCCGAGCGGGAACATCGATCGGGGCGCCTTGGAGAAGGCGCGTGAGGCGTGCAAGAGCATGTTGCCGGGGGCCGGACGGTGAGGCGGGTCGTGGTCGCCGGCGGGGTCGCCGTCGTCGTGGTGGTCGGCGGCGGGAGCGTGCTGGCCTGGACGGCGGGCGATGGTGAGGCGGACGGCGTCCGTGCGGCGCGGCTGGGCACCGCCGTCGTGAGCCGAGGAGATCTAGTGGACACCGAGAAGGTGGACGGGAAGCTCACCTACGACGATGTGCGGGAGGTGTGGGCGGGCGCGTCCGGCGTGGTGACGTGGGCGCCGGAGCAGGGGGCGACGGTCAGGCGGGGCGGGACGCTGCTGAAGGTGGCGGGCGAGCGGGTCACGTTGATGTACGGCGGCAGCCCCATGTACCGGACGCTGAGGAACGGCGACTCGGGCGAGGACGTCCGGCAACTTGAAGAGAACCTGCGGGCGCTCGGGTACGGCGGCGTGACCGTGGACGACGAGTTCACCGGCGCGACCGAGGCCGCGGTCGAGGAGTGGCAGGACGATCGCGGGCTCGCGCGTAGTGGCGCGGTCGGTGCGGGTCAGGTCGTCTTCCAGAGCGGGGCCGTGCGGATCAGGGACGTCAAGGCGCCCGAGGGGAAGCGCGTCGGGCAAGGGCAGCCTGTTCTGACGGTGGCCGGGACGAAGCGGGTCGTGCACGTCGATCTGGACGCCGACAAGCAGGACCTCGCGAAGCGGGGCGCCGAGGTCTCGGTGGAGTTGCCCGGAGGCAGGACCGTCAAGGGAAGGATCACCAGGGTCGGCGGCGTCGCGGAGAGCACCGGGTCGGGGCAGGACAAGAAGACCACGGTCGGCGTCGACATCTCGATCGGCGGCGCCGAGACGGGACGGCTGGACGAGGCGCCGGTCGGCGTCGAGTTGGAGAGCGAGCGGAGGAAGGACGTCCTGTCGGTGCCGGTCGAGGCGTTGCTGGCGCTGCGGGAGGGCGGCTTCGGCGTCGAGGTCGTCGACGAGGGGCGGAGCCTGGTCGCCGTGGAGGTCGGGACGTTCGGCGGGGGACGGGTCGAGATCAGCGGGAACGGCCTGCGTGAGGGCGTGAAGGTCGGGGTGCCCGCCGGATGAACATCGTCGAGCTGACCGGGGTGACGAAGGAGTACGCGGGCGGTGTCGCGGCGCTGAAGGGCGTCGACCTGGTGATCGCGGCGGGGGAGAGGGTCGCGATCGTCGGGCCGTCCGGGTCGGGCAAGTCGACGCTGCTGCACATGATCGGGACGCTCGACCGTCCGACGCGGGGCAGCGTGCGGGTCGCCGGGCACGAGGTCGGCGGGCTCGGGGACCGGGAGCTGTCGGCGCTGCGGGCACGGCACATCGGGTTCGTGTTCCAGCAGTTCCACCTGGCGGCGGGCGTCAGCGCGCTCGACAACGTGGCCGAAGGGCTGCTGTACGGCGGCGCCGCGATCAGGGAGCGCAGGGAGCGGGCGCGGGACGCGCTCGAACGGGTGGGGCTCGGCGCACGGGCCGGGCACCGGCCGCACCAGCTGTCGGGCGGCGAGCAGCAGCGCGTCGCGGTCGCCCGTGCCGTGGTCGGGGAGCCCGGCCTGCTGCTCGCGGACGAGCCGACCGGCAACCTCGACTCGGCCGCGGGCGCCGAGGTGCTCGCCCTGCTGGACGAGCTGAACCGCGCCGGCACCACCGTCGCGATCATCACGCACGACCTGGAGGTCGCGGCAAGGGCGCAGCGCCGGGTCAGGGTGCGGGACGGGCTGATCGTCACGGGCGAGCGGGCGGAGGTGGGCAGCCGGTGAAGGCGGCACTCGTGCCCGCGCGGCTCGGCGCGGGCGATGTCCTGCGCGTCGGCCTGGGAGGGCTCAAGGCCCGTCCCACCAGGGTCGTGTTGTCGGCGCTCGGCATCGCGATAGGGATCGCCACGATGGTCGCGGTCATCGGGATCTCCTCGTCCGGCAAGGCGGACCTGCTGCGGCGGCTCGACCGGCTCGGCACCAACCTGCTGACCGCGAAGCCGGGGGACACGCTGTTCGGGGAGAAGGCAGAGCTGCCGGAGTCGGCGCCGGAGATGGCGCGGCGGATCGGGCCGGTCACCGCGGTCGGCGCGACGGGGGCGGTGGACGCGACGGTCCGCAGGACCGACAAGATCCCGCGGGAGGTCACGCAGGGCATCGCGGTGCAGGCCGCCACGGACGGGGTGCTCGGCACGCTCGGCGTGGAGACCGCGAGCGGCGGCGGGCTCAACGCGGGCACGGGACGCTACCCGGGCGTCGTCCTCGGCTCGGAGGCGGCGCGGCGGCTGGGCCTGGACAGGGCGGGCGGCCAGGTGTGGATCGGCGGGCGGTGGTTCGTCGTCCTCGGCGTCCTGCGGCCCGCCGAGCTGGCGCCCGAGATCGACCGGTCCGCCCTCGTCGGCTGGGACGCGGCACGCCGCTACCTCGGCTTCGACGGGCATCCGGCCACGGTCTACGAGCGGTCCACGGACGCGTCGGTGAACGATGTCCGCGACGTCCTCGCGAGGACGGTCAGCCCCGAGCATCCCGAGGAGGTCGGGGTAAGCCGCCCCTCGGACGCGCTGGAGGCGAAGGCCGCGGCGACCGGCGCGTTCACCGGGCTGCTGCTCGGGCTCGGCGCGGTCGCGCTGCTGGTCGGCGGGGTCGGCGTCGCCAACACGATGGTGATCTCGGTGCTGGAGCGGCGCCGCGAGATCGGGCTGCGCCGCTCGCTCGGCGCGACCCGCGGCCAGGTGCGCACGCAGTTCCTCGCCGAGTCGCTGCTGCTGTCGGCGTTCGGCGGCGCGGCCGGGGTCGTCCTCGGCGCGGCGGTGACCGCCGGGTTCGCGCTGTGGAAGGGGTGGCCGCCGGTCGTGCCGGTGTGGGCGCTCGGCGGCGCGCTCGCCGCGACGCTGGCGATCGGGACGGCCGCCGGGCTGTACCCGGCGGTGCGGGCGGCGCGGCTGCCGCCGACGGCGGCGCTGGCGTCGGCCTGACTCTGGTCACGCTCCGCCGGGACAGTGCATGATTGTGACGGCCGCCGTGTCCGCCCCCGGGGGAGGTGCCTCAACAGCCATGCCCGTGCCACGCCCGCTTCGTGAGCGCTGCCGGGAGTTCCTCGGGATCGACGGGGAGATCCGCTACATCTTTCCGGCGATGGCCTACGGCGGCGGCGCCGGTTTCATCTTCGTCGTGACCGACGACCGGGTCGCGGTGATCTCCACCGGCCCGCTGAGCCGCAGCACCCCGAAGACGATCTGGGGCAGCTACCCGCGCGGCACCCGGATCGGGCCGGTGGAGACGGGCGCCGGCGCGTCGCTGGAGTTCGCGGGCGCGGTGTTCGAGCTGGACGACGAGTACGTCCCGGTCGTCAACGCCGCCGACGCCGAGATCTTCGCCCGCGACAGCCTGCCCCGCGACCCGCTCCCCGATCTCTGAGGGCGGCCGCCGGGCGGGTGCCCCGCGAGTCAGGACGTCGCGGCGGGCTCGGCCGCCTTGACCGGGGTCGGCGTGGACGACGACGGGGGACGCAGGAACAGGAACATCACCGGCACCAGGTAGGCCGCCCACATGATCAGCTGCAGCCAGGTGATCTGCGGGGTGACGTTCAGGACGCCCTGGAACACCGTCTGCATCCAGTCGCCCGCGCCGCCGAACTTGGCGAAGAACTCGTGCGGCTCCAGCGCGACGGCGTTCAGCCCCGGGAAGACCTCGGCCTCCTGCAGGTCGTGGAAGCCGTAGCCGAACACGCCCGCGGCGACGACGATGAGCGCGGCGCCCGTCCAGGTGAAGAACCGCTTCAGATTGATCTTGAGGCCGCCGCGGTAGAGCAGGTAGCCGAGCGCGACGGCGACGGCGAGGCCGAGCAGCGCGCCGATGATCGGCTCGGTGGAGCCGCCGGACGAGTTGGACATGTTCGTCCACAGGAACAGCGCGGTCTCCAGGCCCTCGCGCCCGACGGCGAGGAACGCGACGGCGGCGAGGGCGAGCGGCCCGACGCTCAGCGCGCCCTCCAGCTTGCCCTCCAGCTCCGCCTTCATGAACCGGGCGGTCTTGCGCATCCAGAAGACCATCCAGGTGACCAGCCCCACCGCGATGATCGACAGGATGCCGCCGAACAGCTCCTGCGTCTTGAACTGCATCTCCGAGGACGCGGCGCTCAGCGCGATGCCGAACGCGAACGCGAGGGCGACGGCGACGCCGATCCCCGTCCAGACGGGGACGAGGGCCCGGCGGTTGCCGGTCTTCACCAGGTAGGCGATCAGGATGCTCACGACCAGGGCGGCCTCAAGCCCCTCCCGCAGTCCGATGAGGAAGTTGCCCAGTAGCATCGCCGTACTCCTCCGGAAGAACACCTCTTAGGCAAGCCGTTTAGGCAAAGCTAACCTAAGCAAGTCTGCGCCCGGCGTCGGCCCCCCGGCAAGAGGCGGCGCCGCGGATGTCCTCGGCCGGGGCGGGCGCCCGGCCGCGGGAGCGGGTCATCGCCGCCAGGCGGCCTCGCGGTGGCGGGCGAGGGCGGTCAGCGCCTGGTTGACCGGTGCCGTGCGGCCCGCCTTGGCCGCCTCCCGCGGGACGGCACCGTTGATCACATCGATCTCGCTGGTCCGGCGGGCCTCGTGGTCCAGCAGCGCCGACGGCTTGGCGCCGGGCATCCGGGCGGCGAACGCGCGCACCAGTTCCACGGGGTCCGGCACGTCGATGGCCACCCCGAGCGCGAGCGCCGTCTCCCAGGCCTCGGTCGCCGCGGCCCGGCTCGTCCGGCCGAGCTCGGGGTGGTCACGGATCTCGCCGACCGTCAGCCCGGTCAGGGCGCACGGAGCGCTGTAGGCCACGTTGCAGATGAGCTTCTCCCATTGCATCGCGAGGACGTCGTCCACGGCCGCCGCGTCGAACCCGGCCGTGCGCCAGGCCGCGGCCACCTCCTCGACCCGTTCGGGGGCCAGTGAGCCGTGGGCGCCGAACCGCAGCGCGCGCATCGCGTTGTGGTGCACCCGGCCCGGCCCGCGCAGGCCGGCGCCGAAGCCGCTGGCGATGCCGACGGCCAGGCGCCCGGCGCCCACGGCGCCGGCCACGGCGCCGGCCGAGCCGAGGCCGTTCTGAATGGTCAGCACCGTGGTCTCCGGCCCCAGCAGGGGGGCGAGCCCGGCCGCGGCGGCGGGCACGTCGGCGGCCTTGACGGCGAGCACCACGAGGTCGACGGGATCGGCGGGAGCGGTGGTGTGGGCCGCGACCGCGGTGCGGAACTCCCCGTCGGGCCCGCTGATGTGCAGCCCGTCCCGGGCGATGGCCTCGACGTGGGCCTGCCAGGCGTCGACCACCGACACCTCGTGGCCCGCCCGCGCCAGGCGCGCGGCGTACACCGAGCCCATGGCTCCGCAGCCGACGACGCAGATCTTCATCGCTCCAGGTCCTTGAGGAGGTTGGCGATCTCGTCACCGAGACCTGGCTTGGCCTCGAGACCGAACCCGGGCGCCTCGCCGGGGCTTATGAGGCCGCCGGAGAGCCGGCAGTCCGGACTGTAGCCGCCGAAGGGCTCGAAGACCCCGGGGTACGCCTCGCAGCCGCCCAGCCCCAGCCCGGCCACGATGTGCAGGTTGATCAGGTGCCCGCCGTGCGGGAACGCCTGGGACCGGGGGACGCCGCACGCCTCCATGGCCTCGATCATGCGGGCGTACTCGGTCAGCCCGTAGCTGAGGCCGGCGTCCATCTGGAAGACGTCCCGGTCGGGCCGCACTCCGCCGTAGGCGAGCAGGTTGCGCACGTCCTGGACGGAGAAGAGGTTCTCGCCCGTGGCGATGGCCCCCGGATAGACCTCCGCCAGTTCCCGGTTCAGGGCGTAGTCGAGCGGGTCGGCCGCCTCCTCGTACCAGCGCAGGCCGAGCCCGGCCAGAGCCGTGGCGTAGGCCAGGGCCCGGTCCCGGTCGAAGCGTCCGTTCGCGTCGACTGCGACCCCGTCCCCGCCGCCGATCACCTCGATGGCGGTCTCGACCCGGGCCAGGTCGTCGGCGAGCGCCGCGCCGCCGATCTTGATCTTGACCATGCGGTAGCCCCGGTCCGCGTAGCCGGTGAGCTCGCCGCGGAGCCGGTCCAGGGAGTCGTCGGGATGGTAGTAGCCGCCCGCGGCGTAGACCGGCGTGCCGGTGAGCACGGGCCGGCGGCCGAAGGCGCGGGCGATGACAGCGTGGGCCGGCTCGTCGTGGTACTTGGCCAGCAGGTCCCACACCGCGAGTTCGACGGCGCCGGCCGCCGCGGCGCGGTCGCCGTGGCCGCCGGGCTTCTCGTCCCGCATGGCGCACTGGAGCACGCGCGCGGGCGACAGCAGCCCGGTCGACGGGTCGAGCAGGGTGTCGGGGGCGGCGGCCAGCAGCCGCGGGATCATCCGGTCGCGGAGGATCCCCCCTTGGGCATGGCGCCCGATCGAGTTGAACGCGATGCCGGTGAGCGGGCGCCCGTTCCGGCGTACGTCGCTCTGCACGGCCACCAGGGAGACGGTGTGCGCGGCGAAGTTCACCACGGAGTTCCTGACGTCCCCGTGGAGGGGGACCGAGACCTCGCGGATGTCGGTGATGCGCATGACCCCAACCCTCTGATCCGGACCGATCGAATTGTCTAGACTAATGGAAGCGGCGCCTCCACGGCACGCGTGCGAGGAGCAACCGGGACCGGAGGACGGGAGAGGGCCGTGAGGCGTTACGAGGCAGTCGCCGAGAACCTGGTCCGGCAGATCCAGTCGGGGCGCTGGCCGGTCGGCGGGCGGTTAGCGCCCGAGGTGGACCTGGCGGCGGAGTTCGACGTGAGCCGGGGCACGATGCGGGCCGCGCTCGACATCGTGGAGGAGCTGGGACTGGTCTCGCGCCGGCCCCGGCGCGGTACCCGCGTGGAGCGTCTGAAGCCGCAGTCGGTCTTCGTCCGGTCGCTGCACTCGTTGGACGAGCTGACCGAGTACTCCGTGGAGACCGACCGCCAGGTGCTGTCGATCGCCGACGTGGTGGTCGACGAGGTGGACGCCCGGGTCATGGGCTGCCGGCCGGGGGAGCGCTGGACCAAGATCCGGATGCTGCGCATCGACCCGGCCGACGACGGCTGGCCGCTGTGCTGCACCGACGTCTACCTCGAGCCCGGCATCGCCGCGGCCGTGGGCGACCAGGTGCTCGACCCCAAGCGGTTGATCTCGGACATGGTCGAGCAGGTGACCGGCCGCACCGTGCACACCATCGAGCAGCGGATGCGTGCGGCGACGGTCCCGGACTCCATGGTCGACCTGCTGCACACGGCGGCCGGTTCGCCGGTGCTGCGAATGACGCGGCGCTACCTGGACCGCGCTGGCGACCCCTTCGAGATCACTGTCTCGGTGCACCCCGCCGAACGGTTCGAGTACGCCGTTGACCTGGAGCGCGGGCGCGGTTGAGGGAACCGGCGGGGACGGCGGGCGGGCGCGCGGCCCCGAGCTAATTGTTCAGACCTTTCAGGAAAAAGTCTGGTGTACAGAAACTACTTCCGGTAGCGTGGCGGCGGATCACCTGACAGGAGGGACACCATGGAGGCCACCCCCGAGTTCGAGCTCCAGGGGCTCTGTCACCTCGCGCTCGTCTGCGAGGACATGGAACGCACCGTCGACTTCTACACCAACGTCCTCGGCATGAAGCTGAAGAAGACGATCAACATGCCCAACGGCGGGCAGCACTTCTTCTTCGACATGGGCGGCGACCAGTTCCTGGCCTTCTTCTGGTTCCCGGACGCGCCGAAGCGGGCCCCCGGCATCGCCTCCTCCGCGGTGCTGCCCGGCCTCGGAGACATCGCCACGGCCCACGCCTCGATGAACCACGTCGCGTTCAAGATCCCGCTCGACAAGTTCGACGAGTACAAGGCCAAGCTCGATGCCAAGGGCGTCGAGACCGGTCCCGTCCTCGAGCACGACGACAGCCCGCGCGGTGTGGCGGAGACGTTCCACGAGGGCGTCTACGTCCGTTCGATGTACTTCTTCGACCCGGACGGGGTCCTGCTGGAGTTCGCCGCCTGGACGCGTGAGCTGACCGACGACGACGTCAACCTGGCGCCGATGACCGCCGCGGGCGTCCCGGCCGGCCAGGGCGCGTCCGCATGAGCGGCACGGAGTCCATGCTGGAGTACGCCGCGCGGTTCTTCGAGATGGTGGAGGCCGGCGACATCGAGGCCGTCTCCGCGCTCTACCACGACGACGTCACCGTCTGGCACAACTACGACGACGTCGACCAGTCGAAGGAAGAGAACCTCGCCACGCTGGGCAGCATCGCCGACCGCTACGACAAGTTCGGCTACGCCCGGCCGCGGCACACCGCGCTCGAGGACGGCTTCCTCCGCCAGCACGTGATCGAGGTCGAGCGCGACGGGCGGTCGGCCTCCATCCCGGCGATCCTCCGCGTGTATGTCGAAGAAGGCAGGATCAGGCGTATCGAGGAGTACTTCGATCGCAGCAAACTCGAAACCGTGCTCGCGGGCTGAGCGGTCGGTCCGGCCCGGTGCCGCTCGGGGAGACCCCCGACCGGCACCGGGCCGACGCATGACCGGCACCCGAGAAGAAGGCGCGTTTCAGAAACAGCGCGCGCCTCAGGAGCAACGCGCGCGGGCGGCTCAGGAGAAGAAGGCGCGGGCCTGCTCGGCGAAGCGCAGCAGGTCTTCGGCCACGGTCACCTCGGTGAAGTCCTTCTTGCGGTGGCTGGGCGCCGAGATGCTCACCGCGTAGCGGGAGCCGGCGTAGGTGCCGAGTGGCACGGCCACGGCGATGACCCCGTCCTCGCTCTCCTGCACCCCGGTGGCGTAGCCCCGCTTCCGGATGCGGTCCAGCTCCTCCAGGAGCGCGGTCCGGGTGGAGAGGGTGTGCGGGGTGAGCGGCTCCAGTTCCTCCCGCGGATAGAGCGCGACCACGGCCTCGTCCGACAGCAGCGACAGCAGCACCTTGCCGGACGCCGAGGCGTGCGCCGGGAGGGTCTTGCCCATCCGCGAGCCGACCCGCACGGCGCGGCTGCTCTCCACGGCGTCGACGAAGGACACCAGCGAGCCGTCGAGGCGGGTGAGGTGGACGGTCTCGCCGTAGTGCTCGGCGAGGTCGTCCAGCAGCGGGCGGACCTGTTCGCGGACGTCGATCTGCCGCAGCACCGAGAAGGCGATCTCGGTGAGCGCGGGACCCGGCTCGTAGGCCCGCGAGCTGTTCGACTGGCGGACGAACCCCCGGTACTGCAGCATGGCCAGCACCCGGTGGGCGGTGGACGAGGCGACGGAGAGGTACTCGCTCACCTCGGTGAGGCGGAGGCTCTTGCGCTCGCCCAGCAGCAGCAGGATGCGCAGCGCGTTGTCGACCGACTCGATCGGGTACTGCGGCTTGCGAGGCTGGGCCGGAGAGGGGTTGTTCACCCAGCGGACCTTATCCGGGGACGCGGTCATCGGTCCTTCCATCTCGCAGCTCGAACTTGAGCACCTTCCCCGATGCGTTGCGGGGGAGCCGCTCGACCACCTCGATGCCGGTCGGCAGCTTGTACGGGGCAAGCCTGCGCCGGGCGTGCTCGCGCAGTTCCTCCAGCGACGGCGCCCGCCGTCCGGGAACCGGCACCGGCACCGCGACCGGAGTCTCCCCCCATTTTAGATGCGGCCGGCCCACCACCGCCACCTCCGCGATGTCCGGGTGCGCGGCGAGCACGTTCTCCACCTCGGCGCAGTAGACGTTCTCGCCGCCGGTGATGATCATGTCCTTGAGCCGGTCGACCACGTAGACGAACCCCTCGTCGTCGACCCGGACCAGGTCACCGGAGTGGAACCAGCCGCCGGCGAAGGCCTCGGCGGTCGCCTCGGGCAGGTTCCAGTAGCCCGATGTCAGGCCCGGCCCCCGGTAGACGGTCTCGCCGGTCTCGCCGGCGGGGACGTCGTTCATCCCGGAGTCGACCACGCGCGCCCACACACCCGGCGCCGGCCGTCCCACCGAATCCAGTTTCCGGCGGGCGTCCTTGCCCTCCAGGACGCAGGTGACCGGTGACATCTCGGTCTGGCCGAAGAGGGCGAGCATGGCGGCGTCGCCGAAGACCTCGGCCATGTCCCGCAGCAGCGTGTCGGTGGCCGGGGCGGCCCCCCCACGCGGCGACGCGCAGCCGCCGCGGGCGCCGTCATCGCGCGCTCCCGCTTGCGAAGCGCTCGGCGATCCAGCCGGCGATCGTGTCGGCGACCGCGTCCCGGGCGCCCGCGGGCTCCAGGAAGTAGTGGTCTCCGGCGTGGTCGTGGCGGGTCTTGTCCGAGGCGGCCAGCGCGTCGGCGATCCGGTCGGCGTCGCTCGGGAAGACGCCGGTGTCCCCGGTCGCGTTGACGACCAGCGCCGGGACCGTGATCTTGGCCAGGTTGCCCTCACCGCGGCAGGGCGACTCGCTCAGGCTCCACATGTTGAGCCAGTTGCGCACGGTCGTCTCCCCGGCGATCCCGCGGTCGCCCCGGTTGGCGGCCTCGACGGAGCCGCGGTAGCAGCTGTTCGGCTTTCGGTCGGTGGGCTCCAGGGACGGGTCGACCATCCTCGGATCCGCCCAGGTCCGGGGCACGGTGAAGTGGCGGTCGTAGTAGCCGGCCTCGGTGAGCCGGGCCAGCTCCGCCTTGGCCCACGCGGTGATCCGGTGATTGCGGTCGACCTGTGCGCGCCGGTAGCGCTCGATGAACTCGGCGCTGTACGGCGGGCCGTTGCGGGGGTCGAACAGGTCGAGCGAGGGGTCGGTCGCCACCGGGTCGAACTCGTCGACCACCGCGGCGTCCATCCAGGCGGTGAGGACGTCGGGACGGCCCAGGTGCGCGGCCAGCGACACGTAGCCGTCCGCGGCGGGCAGCTCGTCCACGCCCGGGACGGGCTCGTGGCCGACCGGGGGCCGCAGGGAGGGGTCGACGGCCTGGGCCTGGTAGGCGGCCATCAGGGAGCCGCCGCCCGAGTTGCCCAGCAGGACGACCGAGTCGGCCCCGGCCTCCTCGCGCAGCCAGCGGACGCCGACGCCGATGTCCACCAGTGCCTGGTCGAGCCGGAAGTTCCACTCGTAGCCGCGGAACCGGGTGTTCCAGCCCAGGAAGCCGATGCCGCGCTCGGCCATCAGCTCGGCGAGGTAGTGCTCGGCGAAGTCGATCTGGTAGTGGGTGGCGATCATCGCCACCTTCGGCCGGGCGCCCTCCGGCGCGTGGTAGAGGCCCTGGCAGGGGTGCCCGCCGGCGCCCGCCCGCGGGGCGCCGGCGGAGGGACGGGACACGAAGGTTCGGGTGATCATCGGACCGCCGCCTCCAGCCGGCTCGCGGCCACGTGGGCGCGCAGCTTGCCGAAGAGGACCCCGAGGCGCTCGGTGGCCACCGGGTCCTTGAGGTGCCCGCTCTCGTCGAAGCACTCGTGGGCGAAGGGCATGACCACCTCCGGTCCCGGCATCACCGGGGATTGGGAGAAGACGAACATGTTCCGCAGCTCGAACTGGCACCGGGCGGTGCCCAGCCTTCCCGGCGAGGTGCCGATCAGAGCGACCGGCTTGCCCTGGAGCACCGAGGCGCCCAGCGGGAGGGAGATCCAGTCGAAGGCGTTCTTGAGCACGCCCGGGACGCCGCCGTTGTACTCCGGCGTGGCGATCATCAGCGCGTCCGCGGCGGCGACCTCGGCGCGCATCCGGCTGACCGCCTCCGGCTCCCGGCCGACCAGGTCCTCGTTGAACAGCGGGAGCTGTCCCACCAGCTCGCTGATGGTGACGGTGACCCCCTCCGGCGCCAGACGTGCCGCCGACTCCAGCAGCATCCGGTTCCACGAACGCTCGCGCAGGCTCCCGACGATTCCGTAGACCGTGACGTCCGCTGTGCTCACAGTGCTCCTCCCAGGTAGGCGTCGATGACGGCCGCGTCGCGGACGACGCCGGCCGGGGTGTCGAGGGCGATGCGGCGCCCGAAGTCGAGCACGCAGACCCGGTCCGAGATGCCCATCACCATCGACATGTCGTGCTCGACCAGGAGCATGGTGATGCCCAGGTCGGAGTTCACCTCGCTCAGCGTCGCCGCCATCTCGGCGGTCTCCTCGTGGTTCATCCCGGCGACCGGCTCGTCGAGCAGCAGCAGCCGGGGCTCCATGCACAGCGAGCGCGCGAGCTCGACCCGCTTCTGCACGCCGTGGGGCAGCGGGCCGACCTCGCGCCCCAGCAGGTCGCCGAGCCCGAGGCGGTCGGCCACCTCGGTGACCCGCCGCAGTGCCGCACGCTCCTCGCGGGCACTGCGCCCCCACCGGATCATGCCGGCCAGCGGCCCGGAGCGGAGGTGCTGATGCCGGGCGAGGAGCAGGCATTCCCGGACGGTCATGGCCGGGAAGACGTCGACGTTCTGGAACGTGCGGGCGATTCCGGCCTTGGCGATCCGGTGCGGAGCGGTGCCGAGGATCTCCCTGCCCTCGAACCTGATGCTCCCCGACCCCGGGCGGTAGATGCCGGAGATGCAGTTGAACAGCGTGGACTTGCCGGCGCCGTTGGGCCCGATCACGGCGAAGAGCTCGCCCTCGTCGATGCTGAAGGTGACCCCGTCCAGCGCGCGGACGCCCGCGAACGACAGGGCGAGGTCCTCGATCTCGAGCAGCGCGGTGCTCACGAGCCGGCTCCTTCCGGTGCGGCGGGGACCGTGCCGGCGCCGAGGTAGGCGGCCGCGATGTCGGTCTCCCGCTCCAGTTGCGCGGGGGTGCCCTCCGCGTGGACCCGTCCGCCCTCCAGGAGGTAGGCGTAGCCGGAGATCGACAGGGCCATGCGCGCGTTCTGCTCGACGAGCAGGATCGAGGTGCCCTGCTCGTTGATGGACACGATGATGTCCCGGACCTGCTCGACGATCCGGGGTGCGAGGCCCAGGCTCGGCTCGTCCATGAGCAGCAGCTTCGGCCGTGACATCAGGGCGCGCGCGATCGCCAGCATCTGCTGCTCGCCCCCGGACAGGTAGCCCGCCTTGCGGTCCAGCAGGTCGCGCAGGCGTGGCAGCAGTGCGAGCACCTCGTCGCGGGCCGCGATGAGCGCGGCGCCGCGGTAGCGGCGGACGTGCGCTCCGCCCGCGAGGTTCTCGGCGACGCTGAGTCCCGGGAAGACCATCCGGCCCTCAAGGCACTGCGCGAGCCCGGCGCGGACGCGCTGTGACGCGCGCGATCCGGTCATGTCCTTGCCGAAGAGCTCCACCCGCCCGCCGGTGAGGCGTCCGCGGTGCAGCCCGAGCATGCCGGACACGGCCCGCATCGTGGTGCTCTTGCCCGCCCCGTTGGGGCCGAGCAGGCTGACGATCTGCCCCTGGGGCACGCGCAGTGTCAGGTCGGTCACGGCGTCCTCGGCGGCGCCGTACGCGGCGCCGAGCGCCGTGGTCCGCAGAGCCGGCGGACCGGCGGACGCGCTGGAGGCGCTGCCGCTCGTGCTCGGGGCGCTGCCGCTCATGACGTCCTCCGCGTTCCGCGTGGGCGGCCCAGCAACCGGCGCAGGCGTTGCCCGCCCCGGAGCGCGAGCGCCCGGATCCCGTTGGGCTCGAAGAGCAGGATCAACACGATCACCAATCCGTAGAGGAATCCGGACAGGAGCGGTCCCGTGATGCCGCCGTCGGTGCTGGCGCTCTTGCGGACGAAGGGCAGGAAGACCGAGGCCTGGTTCACGACCTCGGGCATCGCCCGCACGAAGAGGGCCCCGAGCAGGGCGCCGGAGACCGTGCCCATACCGCCGATCACGATCATGGCGATGAAGTCGACCGAGAGCATCAGGTGCCACTGGCCCGGGGTGAAGTAGCCCATGTAGGAGACCAGCAGCGCCCCGGAGACGCCGGCGAAGAAGGAGGAGATGACGAAGGCGGTCGTCTTGGTCCGGGCCACCGGGACGCCCACCACCGCGGCCGCCACGTCCTTGTCCCGGACGGCCATGAAGGCGCGGCCGAGCCGCGAGTGCTTGAGGTTGTGGGTGAGGACCATGACCACCAGCAGGATCGCCAGCGCGAAGTACCACCAGGCCTGGAAGGCGTCGAGGATCATCCGGTCCCCGGCCATGACGCCCAGGCTGAGGTCCTGGTCGCCGAACAGGACGGGTGCGGCGGGACGGCCGTTCACACCGCCGCTGAGGCTCGTCCACGTCTCCCATGCGTAGAGGCCGATGAAGACCAGGGCGAGGGTGGCGACGGCCAGGTAGAGCCCGCGGATGCGGACGGCGACGGGCGCGACCAGGGCGCCCGCGGCGGCGGCCACGAGGCCGGACGCCGGCAGCCAGAGCCACCAGGGCAGGCCCTGGTCGGCGCCGAGCCAGGCGGAAGTGTAGGCGCCGATGGCCATGAAGAAGGCGTGGCCCAGCGAGATCTGGCCGGCCAGCCCGGTGATCACCTGCATGCCGAGGGCGCCGATGCCGGCGATCAGGGTGAGGATGCCGATGCCGAGCCACAGTTCGGAGCGGACCACCAGCGGCAGCACGAGCATGGCGGCGATCCCGAGGCAGACGCCGGCGCGCCCGCGGGTGAGGAGGCCGTGCGGGCGCGGCCGGGGCGCCGCGGCGTCGCGGGGGGCCGGCGGGCTGGTGAGGAGTGACACGGCTCAGACCCTTTCGATGCTGCGGCTGCCGAAGAGGCCATAGGGCCGGACCAGGAGGACCAGGAGCATGAGGACGTAGGGCAGCACGTCGTGCAGGCGCCCGCCGCCGACGTCGCTGAGGTAGCCGGAGCCGAGGACCTGGGCGAGCCCGACGACCAGGCCGCCCACGACGGCCCCGACCAGTGAGTCCATGCCTCCGATGACGATCGCCGGGATCGCGATGAGCGCGAGGTCGCCGAGGTCGGGGGAGACCACGCGGGGGAACGAGGCGAGGAAGACCGCCGCGGTCACCGCGAGGAACGCCGCCAGCGCCCAGGAGAGCGCGAACATCCGCCCCACGTCGATGCCCTGGGCCATCGCCGCCTCCTGGCTGCTCGCGGTCGCGCGCAGCGCCAGCCCGTAGCGCGTCCGCTGGAAGAACAGGGCGACGGCGACCAGGACGACGACCGAGACGGCCACGGTGGCGAGGGCGCTGTTGGGCAGCACGACCGAGCCCACCGAGGTGGTGCCGGCGCCGATCGGCCCCACCGAGTCATGGCTGCCGACCCCCCACACCATCAGGATGACGTTGTGCAGCATGGTCGAGATGCCGAGGGTGGCGAGCACCACGACGGTCACCGACCGTCCGATCAGACCGCGGATCAGCAGCCGCTCGACCACCAGCGCGAGGCCGACGGTGAGCGCCACGGCCCCGAGGAAGGCCGGCACGTAGGGCATCCGGGGCAGCAGGATCAGCACGGCGTAGGCGCCGACGGCCACGAACTGGCCGTGGGCGAAGTTGAAGGTGTGGGAGCCCTTGAACATGATCACGAAACCGAGCGCGATCAGCCCGTAGGCCAGCCCCAGGGCGACGCCCTGGAAGCCGAGCTGGAGGAAGAGGGTCATCTGGAAAACCTCGGTCGGGGTGTGGGAGTGGAGCCCGGGGCGGGGCCCGGCCGGGCCCCCGCCCCCAGGTCGTCAGTTGCCCCTGGACGCGCCCCAGGACTTCGCGGCCGGGGACTCGAAGAACGTCGCGACCGGCTCCTGCACGCCGTCCTTCCCGATCTTGTTGATGCGGGACTGGTAGCTCACGATCGAGTTGCCGTCGCCGAGGTCGATCGGAGGAAGGATGTCGTCGAAGGAGACCTTGAGGTCGACCATCGCCTTCTTGACGCCCTCACGGGTCAGCGTCTTGGCCTCGCACGCCTTGCGCAGCGCCTCCACGACCACGGTCCCGTTGATCCAGCCGCCGACCTCGAAGTTGTCCGGCTTCGCGTCGGGGGCGTAGGCCTCGCGGGCCTTGTTCAGCGCCCGGATGCCGGCGTTGTCGTCGTTGAGGGTGCCGTAGCCGCCGGAGACGTAGTAGTTGTCCAGCAGGCCCTTCAGGGGCTTCCCGAGGCTGGACGACCAGGCGCCGGAGCTGGACACGAAGGTCGGCTTGTAGCCGAACTGGGCCGACTGGCCGATGATGCCGGCGGTCTGGGCGGGTGTGACGCCCAGCATGACGATCTCGGCGCCGGCGCTCTTGAGGCTGTTGATCTGGGCCGTGAAGTCCTTGTCGGCGTTGGTGTAGGTCGGCTCGGCGACGACCTGCACGCCCGGCGTGGCCTTCGCCGCGTGGTTGAGGGCGCCGAGGTAGACCTTGCCGGTCTCGTCGGCCGACGTCACGAACCCGACCTTGACGGTCTTGGAGGCGGCGGCGCCGGCCTTCTCGGCGGCCCAGACCAGGCCGTTGATGAGCTCGACCTCGAAGGGCGGCATGGCGACGTAGACGTTCGGGAGGTCGAGGGTCTGGGTGTTGATGGACGCCGAGAGCGTGGGCATGTCGTCCCGCTCGATGCTGGTCCGGACGGCGTTCAGCCCGGCGGTGCCCACGAACTGGGCAACCATCAGGTTCTTGGGCGCCGCGGCCCGGTACTGCTGGGTGGTGATCTGCGGGTCGTACTTGGTGTCGCGCTTGTCGACCACGACCTTGCGCCCGCAGACGCCGCCCTCCTCGCGGTTCACCTGGTCGATCTTGGCTTCGACACCGAGCGAGCCGGCGATGCCGCCCTGGGCGATGGGCCCGGAGAAGTCGCTGATCACGGTCACGCTGATCTCGTCGTCGGTGACCCCGGGGCCCATGGCGACGCCGTCGGCGCCGGTCCCGGACTTGCCGGAGCCCGAGCCGCCGCATGCGGCCAGAGTCAGCAGCGGGGCGACCGCCAGCGCGGTCAGTGACTTTCTGAGCATGGGGGGTTCGTCTTTCTCGGTCGATGGATCCGCGCAGGTGACACGGGTCACAAAGATTAGACCAGACTATACGGAAAGAGAAGAGAGAAGCTCTGCAAGTTGGAGAAGTGGTCGTGAACAGCGCTTTGTCCGGCCGTCACGGAGCTGGAACGTTCCAGCTGGAGGAGCGCCGGAGCCGGGGGGTGCTGGAGCGGGGCCGCCCGTGTCAGCTGGGGCCCGTGTCAGCTGGGGCCCGTCTCGGCTGGAGCCTGTGCCGGCCTGAGCGGGACTCGTGTCAGCCTCGCCAGGCGAAGGTGATCTGGCGGTGCGCGAAGCGCCATCCCGCCTCGGTGCGGACCAGCCGGTCCAGGTAGTCGCCCGCGGCGGCCGGCTGCCCGTCCGTGCCCCGGAGCACGAAGTAGGCCCGCCCCGTCGCCCGCTCGTCGTCGGCCAGGTCGATGAGCACGTTGCTGTTCTCGTGGCGCGGCGACTCCGCCGTACGACCGGCGATCACCTTGGCGAGACCCTCGGCGCCGGCGAAGGCGGGCCCCCCGGTGATCTCCATGCCGCCGCCGGCGGTGAAGCAGTCGCGGAAGGACTCCAGGTCGCGGGCGTCGATGGAGAGGCTGTAGCGCGCGTAGAGCTGGGTGATGTCGGTGATGTGGTCGGACAACGGGGCTCCTCGTCGAAGGGTGGACGGTTAGGTCGGATCAGGAGCGGGGGGCCGCGGGCAGGCGGGAGAGCTCGTGGCGCCAGGCGACGTCCAGGTTGAGGCTTCCTCCGAGGTCGGGGAGTGCGGCCCGGTCGGCCTCGTCGATGGCGCGGGGGCGACCTCCCGCGGAGGCGACGAGCAGGCAGAGGTGCGCGATCTCGTCGATGGAGACGGCGCGGAGCACCGCCTCCGGGACCGAGCCGCCGGTGACCACCACCCCGTGCCCGCGGAGCAGTGCGGCGGCGTGGTCGCCAAGGTGCGCGGCCACCTCGTCCCCCAGCGCGTCGCTGCTCACCAGCACCGATCGGGGGTACACCGGGATGCCGCCGGCCACCAGGGCGGAGCCCGGAATGTCGTAGGCGCCGACGAGCGGCTCCAGCACCAGGCCGGCCAGGTCGGCGGCGACCGTGCGGCGAGGGTGCGCGTGCACGACGCACCGGACGTCGGGGCGCCGGCGCAGGATCCGGGCATGCAGGGGGAGTTCGTGCGGGACGGTCCAGCCGTCCAGTTCCCCGGCGAGGCCGGGTCCGCCGTCGAGGGTGACCACGCGCACGTCCCGCGCGGTGGTGGAGGCGAGGCCCGACTCCTGCGGGCCGCGGCACCGCACCAGGATCCGCTCGTCGTCGAGGCGGAGGCTGATGTGGCCGAGGAACCCCGGCGAGAGTTTCCGGGCCGCCAGCACGCGGCACCCCAGCGCCAGCTGGTGCCGGAGCTCCCGGAGGTCGTCGTCGTGGACGTCCACTGTCATCGGGTGGCCTCCTTGAGGGGTGCTGTCTCCTTGAGGGGTGCCGGCTCGCGGCGGGGCGCCGGCCTCGGACGGGTCACCGCGTCGAGCACCGCGGCCAACGGCGTGCCGCCGGCGATGGCCCGGCGTGCGGCCAGGGAGGCGCGCGGCCACCCCAGCGACACCGCGCCGGCCACGCGTCCGCCGCCCCACAGGGCGAGCAGCCGGTCCTCGTCCTCCACGATCCGGGGTTCGACATCGGGGTCCACGGCACCGAGCACCTGGATGGTGCGGCCGTGCTGGTCGCTCCACACCATGGGCACCTCACCGGGAGCCCGGGGGTCCGCGGGGTCGAGCAGGGTCGCGGCGATGCACCTGGCCTGCTCCTGGGCGGAGGCCCAGTGCTCGACCCGCCGGCCGGCGGCGCCGTCCGCGGTTGCCCAGGCGGCGACGTCGCCGGCGGCGAAGACGCGCTCGGCCCCGAGGGCGCGGCCGTACCGGTCACAGGCGATGCCGTCTTCGAGGTGAAGGCCCGACCCGGCCAGCCATTTCACGTCGGTCTCCGCTCCGATGCCCACCAGGACGTGGTCGGCGCGGAGCACCTCCCCGTCGTCGAGCCGAACCTCGATCCGGTCCGTGCGGTGGTCCAGGGCCCGAACGCCCCTGCCCAGCCTCAGGCTCACCCCTGCCTCCTCGTGCCACGCGAGGATCCGGTCGCCAACGCTGCGGCCGACGACGCGGGCCGGGGGATTGGGCAGCGGGTCCACCAGCGTGACCCGGCATCCCAGGGCGGTCGCGGTGCCGGCGACCTCCGAGCCGATGAAGCCGGCGCCGATCACCACGAGGTCGCCGCCGCGGGCGAGGGCGGCATGGAGGCCGCGCGCGTCGGCGAGCGTCCGCAGCGTGTGGACACCGGGTCCGGTCCAGGGCGACGGCCTCGCCCGGACCCCGGTGGCGATCACCAGCGCGCCGTAGCCGCACCGGCTTCCGTCGGACAGGGCGAGGCGGCGGGACGCGGTGTCCAGGCCCGTGGCCTCGACGCCGAGCAGCAGTTGCAGGCCGAGCCGTTCCGCCTCCGGGCGGGTGAGCAGCCGGACGGGCTCCGCGAGCCGTCCCTTGGACAGGGGCGGCTTGTCGTAGGGCTCCTCCGCCTCCCGGTCGATCAGGCGGATGCGGCCGGTGAAGCCGCCGGAGCGCAGGGTCCGGGCCACCGCGACGCCCGCCACCGACGCGCCGACGATCACCAGGTCGCCGGTCATGCTCCCTCGAGCCGGAGAGCCGCGGCGGGGCAGCTGCGGACGGCGCGGTCGACGCGTTCGCGGTCGGCCTCCGGAACCTCGGCGGCCAGCAGCACGACGAGGCCGTCGTCGTCGATGTCGAAGTAGTCGTCGGCCGCGATGACGCAGCTGGCGTAGCCTTGGCAGACTCCGGTGTTCACTGTCAGGGCGGGCACTCGGGCTCCTGGTTCTCGTGTCGTTGTCAGCTCTTGACGCCGGCGCCGCCGTCGCTGTGCAGCACGGTGCCGGTCATTCCCCGGGACATCGGCGACGCCAGGAACAGGTAGCTCCAGGCGTGGTCCTCGCCGGAGAGGGCCACCTGAAGGGGGACGCGGGCGGCGATGCTCGCGGCGCGGTCGGGACCGTCGAGGTGCTGACGGTCCAGCCCCAGGGACTGCGCGCCGGTCAGCCGGGTGCCGACGGTGCCCCCGGGGGCGACGCTGTTGACGCGGACCTCGGGGGCGAGGTCGTGGGCCAGCGCGATGCGCAGTCCGCGGACCGCGAACTTGGTGGAGATGTACAGCGCGCCGCCGCGGCCCGGCCGGTAGGCCGAGGTGGACTCCGTCAGCACGATGCAGCCGCGGCTGCGCCTCAGCTCCGGCAGGGCGGCGCGGACGCCGTGCATGGCCGCTCGGACGTTGACCGAGAACATCTCGTCGAAGGCGTCGTCGAAGGCATCCTCGGCGACGGCGTCGAGGGGGCGGTAGAAGTCGAAGATGCCGACGCAGTGGACCAGCACGTCCAGCCCGCCGTGGAGTTCCCGGCAGCGGTCCACCGCGTCGTGGTTGACCGCGGCCTCGCAGGCGTCCCCCTGGACGACGTCGACGCCGGGGAGTGCCGCGCGCAGGTCCGCGCACTTGGCCTCATCGCGCTCCACGGCCACCACCGCCGCTCCCTCGGCGGTGAACCGCTCCACCACCGCGCGGCCGATGCCCGATCCGGCGCCGACCACCAGCGCTCGCCGGCCCTCCAGCACGGGGGCGGTCATGAGGTCGACTCGCCCGTGTCGTCCTGCCCCGTGTCGTCCTGCCCCGTGTCGTCCTGCCCCGTGTCGGCCCGCGCCGTGTCATCCTGCGCCGTGTCGTCCTGCTCGGGGAACAGGGAGGTGAACGGACGGCCGACCATCGCGGAGAACGTCGCCGTCCCCTGCCAGGTGAGGGCCTCCAGCTCCAGCGGGTCCAGGGTGACCCACTGCCCGGATCGCGTCGCCTCGATCAGGAGGCGCACGCCGTTGCGGGTCCGGACGAGGCTCACCCGGGCCTCGGCGAACTCGTTGCCGAGGGTCAGGGGCTCGCCGACCGTCCCCGCCCGCAGGGCCGCCAGCTCCTGCGCGGCCTCCCGGGCGCGGCCCCGGTCCTCGAGTTCGCACTCCCAGTGCAGGCTCACAGGAAGACCGCCAGGTTCTGGGTGCGGAGCACCGACTCGTCGACCGTGATGTGACGGCGGGCGAGCCGCCAGGCGCCGCCGGCGCTCCGCAGCACGTCGCTGCGCCCGGCCGACACCAGGGACGGCTCGTTGACGTCGCCGCGGCTGCGGAAGAGCAGGACCGCCGACTCCACGAGGATCTCGCCGGGCACGTCGGTGGCGAAGGTGCGCACGTTGGACAGGTGGTGGCGCAGCCGCGACGGCGGGTCCTCGGTCCAGGCGTGCTCGGTACGCAGCCGGGCGACCCGGCGCTCCAGGGAGTAGAGGTCCTCGTCGAAGTGCGCCATCCGCCGGGCGGTGTCGTAGCCGGCGCCCTGGGAGGTCGTGACCCGGATCGGCATGAAGTAGTGGACGTCCTCGGTCATCCGGGCGAGCCATTCCTCGAGGTCCTGCCGGTCCAGCAGGTACGTCTCCTCGACCAGCCACTGGTGGGCGGCCAGGTGCAGGGGATCAGAGAACGGGAGCGGATCGCCGACCGGGGCGGCCTTGGTGGCCCGGGCGCCGAGGGGGCTGTCGGCCGAGGAGACGGGGTTGCGCGCGGTCACCGGGCACCGTCCCGTCCCGGGGCGCCGACACTGACGCCGGCCGGCCGCAGGGGCCCCGCCTCGATGAAGTCGGCCCAGCGGTTCATCAGGTGGCGCTGGTTGTACTCGCCGTACCCGACCCGGGACTCGCCGGGGCCCGCCCATCGGTCGCGGCCCAGGGGCGGGACGATGGTCGAGCCGTCGGGCAGCAGGCCCATCCGGCCGTTGAGGAGGAGCCGCTGCGCCATGGTGCCGCCGGCGGTGGCGGTCAGCGAGACCCAGTTCTCCACGTCGTCCTGCTCGAACATCCCGCTGCTGCCGAAGCACATCAGGTAGGCCTTGTAGGACAGCGCCTTGAAGTCCTCCGGGGCCTCCTTATCGACCAGGAACCAGGAGAGCACCTCGGTCTCGTTCTCGCTGATCGGCTGCCACTGGCGCAGCGACACGAACGGGAGCACGTCGTCGGAGTCGGCTACTCTGGGCCAGTTGTGGACGAGGCTGAGGTTCGGCACGATCGACGCCGCGGAGACCATGAAGCCGTCGCGCCCGATCAGGTCGAGTTGTTCGGCCGACCAGACCTGCTTCATCCGGTCGATCATCTCGTCGGGGTAGCCGACGTAGCGCAGCCGCTCCTCGAGCGTCCCCGGCGGGAGCTTGTAGGTGGTGCCCCCGCCGCCGGTGGCCCAGTAGGTCGTCCCGTCCTTGCGCTTCTCGGCCTTCGGCTCGCGGAACAGCCCGATCTCCACGACGCTCGCGTGGGTCTGCGGGGTGTGGTACATGTCCCCGGCGAAGTTCTCCGCGCCGATCTTCCAGTTGGCCTTGATCCGCCACCGCTGGGGTCCGAGCACCTCGACCCCGCTCGGGCTCTGCCGGGTGTAGTAGTCCAGGTAGAACGCGAAGTCGCCGAGGAACTCGCGCAGCGGCGGGGCGTCGGGGTCCAGGGAGACGAAGATCAGGCCGTTGACGGTGTCCATCGCCGGTGCGGGGAGGAGCCGCTGCCCGCGCTTGTTGAAGCCGGCCTCTCCGCCGTACGCCTCCCGGTGGAAGGGCAGGCCCACGATGCGGCCGTCGTTGCGGTAGGACCACCCGTGGTACGGGCAGCGGAAGTGCGAGGCGTTGCCCTGCTCGGCCCGGCAGACCTGCATGCCCCGGTGCAGGCACATGTTGAACATGGCGTGCACCGTCCCGTCGTTGGCGCGGCTGACGATGAAGGAGTTCTCCATGACGCGGCGGACCACGTAGTCGCCGGCCTGGGGGATCTCCGACTCGTGCGCCAGGAAGACCCAGGAGCGCGCGAAGACCGTCTCCCGCTCGGCGGCGAAGACCTCGGAGTCGTTGTAGATGTGCGCCGGCAGCATCCCGTCGCGCACGTGGCCGACGACGTCGGACAGGTCGAACACGGAGACCTCTTTCTGTAGTCCAGAAACAAATTCTGGCTACAGGGCCTTCCCTTGTCAAGGAGTACGTTTCTGATATCAAGAGAACTCGCTGCCGGTGAGGCAGTCGATCCATGCTCCAGCCCCGACGTGCGTCGGGCGGAAAGGTGGCACCTTGTCCGATTTCGTGACCGGTCATCCGTCGACGCACGGGGACAGCTACCAGCTGAACACCACCAACCTGTTCCGCCAGGCGGTGGCGACCCATCCGGAGCAGGAGATCGTCTTCCGGGACGCGGCCGGTGAGTGGCGCACGACGTCGTACGCGGCGACATGGCGCCGGGTGGCGCGCACGGCGCACGCGCTGGCCGGCATCGGCGTGGGTCCGGGCGACGTGGTGGGGGTCCTGGACTGGAACCACCTGCGGCATTTCGAGCTGTACTGGGCGATCCCCGGGATCGGCGCCGTGATGCTGCAGATGAACCTGCGGCTGGCCGCCGACGACCTCGCGTACGTGGTGGAGCACGCGGGCGCCACGGTGGTGTGCGTCGACGAGTCGCTGCTGGGGCAGGCCGAGGAGCTGGCGGCGCGGTGCCCGCAGGTGCGGCACTGGGTGGTGATGAGCGACAGGCCGCTGCCGGAGATCGAGACCTCGCTGCCGGACCCCCTGGACCACGAGGCGCTGCTGGCCCGCCGGGACGAGGAGTTCGACTGGCCGGTGATCGACGAGACCTCGGCCTACAGCGCGTGCTACACCACCGGCACCACGGGACGTCCCAAGGGGGTGTTCTACTCCCACCGGGGGATCGTGCTGCACACGATGATGTGGGCGGCCGACCAGGCGGTGGGCGACCACGACAACGTGCTGCTGACGACGCCGATGTTCCACGCCCAGTGCTGGGGGCTGCCGCAGGTGGCGGTGTACGCGCGGGCGCGGGTGGTCCTGCCGGGGCGCTTCTCCGCCGAGGAGATCGGCGTGCTCGCCCAGGCGATGGTGGACTACGAGGTCACGGTCACCAACGGGGCGCCGGCGATCTTCGCGCCGATGCTGGAGTACCTGCGCTCCCTGCCCGAGCCGCCGGACCTGTCCCGGGCACGGATGATCTCAGGTTCCACCGAGCCGCCGCTGAGCCTGATCAAGGGCTACCACGACCTGACCGGCGCCTCGATCGTCCACGGGTACGGCGCCACCGAGACCACGCCGCTGGTCACGTCGAACCGGCCCAAGCCGTCCCTGGAGGGGCGGCTGGACGAGCACGAGTTCTGGGACCTCAAGCGCTCCCAAGGGCTGCCCGTGGCCGGGGTGGACATCCGGCTGCTGGGCGCCGGCGGCTCCTTCCTGCCGCACGACGGGACATCGGTCGGGGAGATCTGCGTCCGGGGTCCGTGGATCACCGAGAGCTACTGGAAGTCGGACGACACGGACAAGTTCCACCGCGGCTACTGGCGCAGCGGCGACATGGGCGTGATCACCTCCGACGGGTATCTGAAGATCACCGACCGGCTCAAGGACGTGATCAAGTCCGGCGGGGAGTGGATCTCCTCCATCGACCTGGAGAACGCCCTGGCGGGCCACCCAGCGGTCCGCCAGGCCGCGGTGGTGGGCGCTCCGCACCCCCGCTGGCAGGAGCGCCCGGTGGCCCTGGTCGTGCCCGAACCCGGCCACGACGTGGACCTCGGCGGGCTCAGGACCCACCTGGCCACCACCTTCGCCAAGTGGCAGCTGCCCGACGAGATCATCGTCGTCGACGACCTGCCCAGGACCAGCGTCGGCAAGCTCGACAAGAAGGCTCTGCGCGAGGAGTACGCCGACTTCTACAGCGAGCGCTGACCCGCGGGCGCCGGGAAATCGGCCGGGGCTCGCCGCCCGCGGGTCACAGGTCTCCTTTGGCCTCAAGGCGGAGGAAGGCCTTGGCGATCGGCTTGGCGGTGAGTTCGACCTGCCAGGTGCGGGCACCGAGGTCGTGCAGGGCCGCCCCGACCGCCGACGCCGAGGCCTCCGCCGGCGGCGTCCAGGCCAGCCGGCGGACGTAGTCGGGCTGGACGAGGTTCTCCGACGGCATGGAGTGCTCGTCGGCGAGCGAGGCGATGACGGCGCGGGCGGCGGTGAGCCGCTTGGCGGCCTCCGGGTCGCGGTCGGCCCAGCGGTGCGCGGGCGGCGGCCCGTCGCCGGGGAGGTTGGACTCCGGCAGCGCCCGGTCGGACAGGTCGCGGGCGCGGGCGACGGCGCGCAGCCACGCCGACTGGTGCCGGCGGGCGCCCCGCCCCCGCATGGTGGGCAGGGCCTGCAACTCGGCGGGCGTCTTCGGGGCCTTCTGCGCCAGCTCGATGATGGCGGCGTCCTGCAGCACCCGGCCGGGGGACAGGTCCCGCTCGCGGGCGATCTTGTCGCGCGCCGCCCACACCTCGCGGACGGTGGCGAGCGCCCGCCGGTTGCGCACCCGGTGGATGCCGGACGTGCGGCGCCACGGGTCGGGGCGCGGCGCCTTCGGCGGCGTGGACAGGATCGCGGCGAACTCCTCCAGCGCCCACCCGAGCTTGCCCGCGTCCTCCAGCTCCTCGCACAGGGCGTCGCGGAGCTCGACGAGCAGCTCGACGTCCAGCGCGGCGTAGCGGAGCCAGTCCTCGGGGAGGGGACGGGTCGACCAGTCGGCCGCCGAGTGCCCCTTCTCCAGCACGAAGCCGAGCACGTTCTCGACCATGGAGCCGAGCCCGACCCGCGGGTAGCCGAGCAGCCGCCCGGCCAGCTCGGTGTCGAACAGCCGGCGCGGGACGAGCCCGACCTCCGCCAGGCAGGGCAGGTCCTGGTTGGCGGCGTGCAGCACCATCTCGGCGCCGGCGAGCGCGGCGTCGAGGCCGGACAGGTCGGGGCAGGCGATCGGGTCGATCAGCGCGGTGCCGGCGCCCGCGCGGCGCAGCTGGATGAGGTACGCGCGCTGCCCGTACCGGTAGCCGGAGGCGCGCTCGGCGTCGACCGCGACCGGGCCGGTGCCCGCGGCGAACGCCGCGATGACACGGTCCAGCTCGGCGGCGTCGATGACCACGGGCGGGACCCCGCCGCGCGGCTCCAGCAGCGGGACGGCCGGGGGACCGGTGTCGGCCTCCGCACCCTCCGGGCCCGGACCCGTCCCCGGTCTGGCGGGAACGGTCCCAGGCTGCTGCTCGACGGCCGTCTCCTCCGCACCGGTCTCCCCTTTGGGGCCGGTAGCGCGCGTTTCGGACACTCCCACTGCTTCCGTGTTCTCCCCCGCCGCCTCGGTCTTGGACGCTGTGCTCACGCCCCCTACCGTACGTCGTTCAACCGCCCGCGCCGTCAGGCCGATCCGGCAGCGCGGCGACGCCGGACGGCGGCAGCCCCGCCGTGGTGCACATCAGCTCGCACCAGGCCGCGACGTGGCCGGTGAGGTCGTCGCCGGTCGGCGACCAGGACGCGCGCAGCTCCAGCTCGGTGGTGGACGGCTCGTCGCGCTTGTCGCCGAAGCTCTCCGACACGGCGCGGGTGATCGTCCCGGACACGCCCGCGTACCCGGCGGGTTCGAGGACCTCCAGGAGCCAGTCCCAGGCGACGGAGCCGATCAGCTCGTCGGCGGCGATGTCGGGCTCCAGGTCGGCGCGGATGTAGGCGACGACGCGGAACCCGTTCGTCCAGCCGGGTCTGCCCTCCGGGTCGTACAGGACGATGAGGCGCCCGGTGGCGACCTCGGTGTCGTCGTCGCGGTAGACGCTGCCGGACATGGCCGCCGCGTGCGGCGCGAGGCGCTGCGGGGCGGGCATGTCCTCCAGGTCGAGTTCCGGCCGGACGGCGGGGCCGTCGAGGAACGCGCGCAACGTGTCGACGGCCCGCTGGAAGGCAGGTGGGTTCATGGGTGGACCGGCCTGGTCGCGGGGGAGTGGCTGGGCGCCGGGGAGTGGGTCGGGTCGGTGCTGCCGGGACGGGGGCCCGCCGCGCGCGGCGACGGGGGGATGCGGAGGGGAAACAGGCACGGCACAGGTGGTTTCGTTTCGGGGGCCGGGCCGCTCAGGCCACGGCCCGCACGGTGACGGCGCGACCGGCGGTTCGGCCGGGCGCCGGGACGGTCGCGGAGCCGGTCCGGGGGCTGCTCCCTGGCCCGGCCTCGCGGTCCGGGGCGGTCACCGGCGGCAGACCGACCAGGATGGCCGTGCCGCACTCGACGCAGGCCCGCTCGGGGCACTCCGCACCGTGCCCGTCCGGACACGGCGGCTGCTCGAACATACGTTCATCACCGCAGGTGGAGCAGTACAAGGGGGAACCTCCCTCGGCTATGACACGCATCACGTTCGCACGCGCCGGTGACAGAATGCGGGACTTCGCTCGGCGTGTCCGGAAGTTCGTTTCGGCTCGGCCGTCACCCCGGTGCGGTCCCGCGGGGGTTTCATGGGACCATCGCAACGTGACCGCTGACGCCGCCCGTTCGAACGACGACTCCGCGAAGCCGCCCGCGAAGGCGCCCGCAAAGGCCGCGCTCGCCGAGAGCCCCTTCCTGCTGGCCTGCCGCCGGCGGCCGGTGCCGCACACCCCCGTCTGGTTCATGCGGCAGGCCGGGCGCTCGCTGCCCGAGTACCTGCGGATCCGCGAGGGCGTCCCGATGCTGGAGTCGTGCACCCGCCCCGACATGATCGTGGAGATCACGATGCAGCCGGTGCGCCGGTACGCGGTGGACGCGGCGATCTTCTTCAGCGACATCATGGTGCCGCTCAGGGCCATCGGCGTCGACCTCGACATCAAGCCGGGCGTGGGGCCGGTGATCGCCGACCCGGTCCGGTCGGCGGGCGACCTCGACGCGATCCGCCCCCTCGTGCCCGACGACGTCCCCTACGTGACCGAGGCCGTCGAGGGGCTGGTCGGGGAACTGGGCGCGACGCCGCTGATCGGTTTCGCGGGCGGCCCGTTCACGCTCGCCTCCTACCTGATCGAGGGCGGCCCGTCCAAGAACCACGAGCGCACCAAGGCCATGATGTACGGCGAGCCCGAGCTGTGGGCGAGCCTCATGGACCGGCTCGGCGACCTCACGATCGCGTTCCTGAAGCTGCAGGTCGCGGCCGGGGCGAGCGCCGTGCAGGTGTTCGACTCGTGGGTGGGCGCGGTCGCCGCGGAGGACTACCGCGAGTCGGTGCTGCCGCACACCCGCCGCATCTTCGCCGAGATCGAGCCGCTGGGCGTGCCGCGCATCCACTTCGGCGTGGGGACGGGCGAACTGCTCGGCCTGATGGGCGAGGCCGGGGCGGACGTCGTCGGCGTCGACTGGAGGGTCCCGCTGGACGCCGCCGTCGGCCGCGTCGAGCCGGGCAAGGCGCTGCAGGGCAACCTCGACCCGGCCGTCCTGTTCGCTCCGTGGGAGACCGTGGAGCGCCGCGCCCGCGACGTGCTGGCCAGGGGGCGCACCGCCGAGGGGCACATCTTCAACCTGGGCCACGGTGTCCTGCCCTCCACCGACCCGGACGTCCTCGCCCGCCTCGCGGACCTCGTCCACGAGGCGAGCAGCGAGAACGAGGGCTAGGCGGGCGGCTGCTGCGCCGGTCCCGAGCCCGCGGCGGCCTTCTGCGGCTCGGGCGAGGCCGCCGGCGCGGGCTTGCGGCGGCCGCCGAACCGCTCGCGGAGCCGGAGCCGGCGGCGGAAGGCGAACAGCGGGTAGCCGATCACCGCGGCGGTGACGAGGAATGGCAGCAGCCACCCCAGCAGGGCGGCGAGGGCGCCGACGAACGCGGTGAAGGCGTCCCAGCCGTTCTGGAGCCCGCCGATGAACCCGCCGCGCTCCTCGTCCTTCTTCTCAGGCGCCGGGGCCTTCGTCAGCAGCGTCACGGTCACGGTCGCGTACTGCGTGCGGTGCTTGAGGGAGTTCTGCCGCGCCTGCAGCGACTCGAGGTCGGCCTCCCGCTGGGCGATCTCCTGCTCGACCTGGATGACCTCGCCGACGGAGTTCGCGCGACCGAGGAGCTTGCGGAACGACTCCAGCGTCGCCTTCGCCGACCGGACGCGGGCGTCGACGTCGGCGACCTCGCCGGTGACGTTCTCGGCGTCCTGGGAGAGCGAGAGCTTGGTGCCGAGCTGCGTGCCGAGCGCGTTCAGCACGTCGGTGTAGCGGTCGGCGGGGATCTTCAGCGCGATCTCCGACCGGGCCGGGTCGCTCGAACTCGACTCCTGCTCGACGTAGCCGCCCGCCGAGGCGACCATCTGCTTGGCCTTGGCGGCGGCGGCCTCCACGTCCCCGGCCCGGACCCGGAGGCTCGCGGTGTGGACGACCTGGAACTCGCTCGGCAGCGGCGCCCGCGACGCCTGCCCGGTCTTCCCGCCGGCCTCGGTGTTACCGCCCGTGGCGAGCCCGCCCTGGGCGGGGGCTCGCTGGGCGGGGGCGCCCGCGACGCCTCCCTGCGCGTCCGTTGCCGAGCTCGACGAATGGTCACCGCCGCCGCACGCGGCCAGGACCCCGGCCAGCAGCAGGACGACCAACGCACATGTGACGTTCCTGACGATCCGCATGGCGCTTGGACGAGGTGACACAGGTCACCGTTCCGCGGCATGAATCACGATCGGGCCACGAGGCGGGCATCGCCTGATCACGGCCCGGCCCCCGTTCGGACCGTGATCAGGCGATGGCCTCAGCCGTCGGTGAGCACGACGGGACCGCCGATGTTCACGGTTCCGAGCGTCCACAGGGCGCCGGTTTCCGGCACGACGGCCAGCGCGGTCGCGTAGATGTTGCTCCGGTTCGGCACGGCGGTGGTCGGGACGCGCTCCCACGTCCCGCCGCTGAAGCGGAGCAGGCCGGGCTTGGCGGGCTCGTCGAGGGAGTGGCCGAGAGCCCAGAGCGTGCCGTGCTCGCCCTTGACGATGCGGGTGAGCGCGTTGAGGCCGGACGGCGGGGTGACGCTCGTCCAGGCGGTGCCGTCCCAGTGCATCAGGACCGGCGAGGCCGGGGACGTCTTGTAGCTGATGCCGGTGGCCCAGGCGTCGGACGGGGACAGGGCGATCATGTCGGTGATGCCGGTTCCCCCGAAGGACGGCTCGTGCACGGGGACGCTCGTCCAGGACTGCCCGTCCCAGTGGTGCGCCACGAGCGTCTGGTCGTACTGGGAGGGGGAGCCGAGGACCCATATGTCATCGTCGGCCCGGATGTAGCTCTCCTGCAGGTAGACGCTCGGGAAGGTGGTGATGTGCGTCCAGGTGTCGCCCGTCCGGCGGTAGACGCCGTCGTCCACGGTCACCCACACCCCGGCCGCGCTCGCCTGGAGGCTCAGGCTCCTCGACGCGGACGGCAGGGCGACCTGCTCGAACTGCGAGCCGGTGAAGTGCCCGAGGTAGGGGCCCGACACGGACGCGCCGTCGCCGAACCTGGGGCCGGTGATCCACACGTCCTCGGGGCCGGCGGCGTCGACGTCGACGATCGAGCCCCGGCTCGGCAGGCCCTGGAGGGCGTACTCGACCCAGCCGCCGTTCTTCCAGCGCCGCACGACCGGGTTGCCCGGGATCGTCTGCCCGGTCCCCGGGATGGGGCCGGGGACGATCAGCTCTCCCTGGAGACCGGAGATCCAGACGCTGTCGGACGAGGCGGCCTCGACATCGTAGAGGTAGTTGTTCGGCCAGAAGAACGGCAGGGACACCGGCCTGAAGTCGCCCCGGGTCGCGGCCGAGGCCGGGGACGCGAGCCCGGCGGCCAGCAGGAGCGCCGCGGCGGCGGCCAGCGAAGCCTTCCAAGAGGTCATGCACGCCAGTATCTACTGGCACAGTGCTCCAGGTCTTGTCATTCCGGCGACAAAAAACGGTGCCGGCGAGACAGCGCGGACCCGATGTGATGCTCGCCGCTCCGGCCGCCCCGGTGCGCGATCCTGGGGAGCGTCTGGAAGGCTGGAGGGCATGACCACCTCCCATGCCGTCGTCGTCGGGGGCGGCATCGCGGGCCTCGCCGCCGCCCGCACGCTCGCCCGGGCCGGCGTGCGGGTGACCGTGCTCGAGGGCTCCCCCGAGATCGGCGGCAAGCTGCGCGTGAGCGAGATCGCCGGAATCCCCGTGGACGAGGGCGCCGAGTCGATGCTCGCCCGCCGCCCCGAGGGCATGGACCTCGTGCGCGACCTCGGCCGTACCGCCGACCTGGTGAACCCCGGCACCACCTCCTCGGCGATCCTCAGCCGCGGCGCGCTCCGCGCGATCCCGTCCGGCCAGGTGATGGGCGTCCCCTCCGACCTGAAGGCCCTCGCCGCCTCCCAGGTGCTGTCGCCGGCCGGCCTCGCGCGCGTCCCGCTCGACCTCGTCCTGCCGGAGACGCCGCGCGGCGCGGACGTGTCCGTCGCCGACCTCGTCGGCGCCCGCGTCGGCCGCGAGGTCGTCGACCGGCTCGTCGAGCCGCTGCTCGGCGGGGTGTACGCGGGCCGGGTCGAGCTGCTGTCGTTCGACTCGACGCTGCCCGCGGTCGCCGCCGCCGCGCGCGGCCACCGCTCGCTGATCAGCGCCGTCCGGGGTATCCGGGAGGCCGCGCCCAAGGACCCCGGCCCCGTGTTCGCCACGCTCCCGGACGGGCTCGGCACGCTCCCGCACCTGGTCGCCGCCGACGTCGTCGCCGCCGGCGGGACGGTCCGCACCGGCGCGACGGTCCGCGAGCTGCGCCGCCGCGAGGACGGCTGGCGGCTCACCGTCGGCCCGACCCGCGACCCCGAGTACCTGGACGCCGACGCCGTGGTGGTCGCGGTGCCGGCGGCCCCCGCGTCCCGGCTGCTCCAGCCGGACGTCCCCGCCGCCGCCCGGGAGCTGGCCGGCATCGAGTACGCGAGCATGGCGATCATCACGCTCGCCTACCGGGCCACCGCGTTCCCGCGGCTGCCGAAGGGCAGCGGCTACCTCGTCCCCGGCGTGGAGAGCGACCCCGGGCGCGGCGGCCGGGGGGTCAAGGCCGTCACGTTCAGCTCGGTGAAATGGCCGCACCTGCGCGACCGCGACCGCGGCCTCATCGCGGTGCGCTGCTCCATCGGGCGGTTCGGGGAGGAGCAGCTGCTCCAGCGGGCCGACGAGGAACTGGTCGCCACCGCCATGGCCGAGCTCGCCGCGACGTGCGGCGTCACCGAGCTGCCCGCCGAGACGCGGGTGACCCGGTGGGGCGGCGGCCTCCCGCAGTACAACGTGGGCCACGCCGACCGCGTGGCCAAGGTCCGGGCCGCGGTCGCCGGGACGCCGGGCCTCGCCGTCGCCGGCGCCGCCTACGACGGCCTCGGCATCCCCGCGTGCATCGCCTCGGCGCGCGCGGCGGCGACCCGGGTGCTGGACCATCTGCGCAGTCGAGAAGGAGTGGATCATGACCGAGCCGGCGGGCAAGCCGAAGGCACGCGAACTCAATAACGTCATCCGCTACACGATGTGGTCGGTCTTCCGCGTCGCGAAGCCCGGCACGGTCGGCGAGCAGGACGCCGCCGAGGTGCAGGACCTCCTCGACCAGGCCGCCCAGAAGGACGTCACCACCCGCGGCGCCTACGACGTCGCCGGCCTGCGCGCGGACGCCGACTACATGTTCTGGTGGCACGCGCCCACGTCCGACGACCTGCAGGAGGTCTACAGCCGGTTCCGCAGGACGGCGCTGGGCCGCGCGAGCGAGCCGGTGTGGTCGCAGATGGCGCTGCACCGCCCGGCCGAGTTCAACAAGAGCCACATCCCCGCGTTCCTCGCCGACGAGCAGCCGCGCGACTACGTGTGCGTGTACCCGTTCGTCCGGTCGCTCGAGTGGTACCTGCTGCCGGACGAGGAGCGCCGCGCGATGCTCGCCGAGCACGGCAAGATGGCGCGCGACTACCCCGACGTCCGGGCCAACACCGTGTCGGCGTTCGCGCTCGGCGACTACGAGTGGATGCTGGCGTTCGAGGCGGACGAGCTGCACCGCATCGTCGACCTGATGCGCCACCTGCGCGGCGCGAAGGCGCGGCTGCACACCCGCGAGGAGATCCCGTTCTACACCGGCCGCCGCAAGCCGGTCGCCGAACTGGTCGCCAACCTGGCCTGACACGGCCGATGACGGGCCGGGCCGGGGGCAGGGCCCCAGTCCGTGACGAAGCCCCCGGCCGACAGCCCGGGGACGGCATCGCGAGACCGCCGTCCCCGCTGAGGCCCGGCCGGGTCGGCTACTCGGCGGGTTCGAGGGTCAGCGAGATCGAGTTGATGCAGTAGCGGTCGTCGGTCGGGGTGCCGTAGCCCTCACCGTGGAACACGTGCCCGAGGTGCGAGTCGCAGACCGCGCACCGGACCTCCGTGCGGACCATGCCGAGCGAGCGGTCCTCGATCAGCACGACCTTGTCGGACTCCGACGGCTCGTAGAACGACGGCCAGCCGCAGTGGCTCTCGAACTTGGCGTCCGACCGGAACAGCTCCGTCCCGCAGGCGCGGCAACGGTACACGCCTACCGTCTTCGTGTCGGTGTACTCGCCGGTGAACGGCTTCTCCGTGCCCGCCTCGCGCAGCACGTGGAACTCCTCGGGGCTGAGCCGCGCCCGCCACTCGTCCTCGCTCTTGCGGATCTTCTCCATGCCTCCGAAAATACCCGGCGAGGCCGTGCCCGGGGACTGTCGTGCCCGTGGGTTAACGTGCAGTCATGGCCTCGCCCTACATCGAGATCCCGGTCGGGGATCGGCTCGTCAAGGTGACCAATCCCGACAAGGTCTACTTTCCGGAGCACGGCTACACCAAGCGGCAACTGGTGGAGTACTACCTGGCCGTCGCCGACGGCATCCTGCGCGCGACCCGCGACCGTCCGACGACCCTGGAGCGCTGGCCCGCCGGGGTGTTCGAGGGCGCCCGGATGGCCACCCGCGAGGACTACGCGCGCGGCCAGGCCGGCATGGGCGCCGGCAAGTCCGACGCGTTCTACCAGAAGCGCGTCCCGAAGGGCGCGCCCGACTGGGTGCGCACCGCCCGCATCGCCTTCCCCAGCGGCCGCTTCGCCGACGAGGTCTGCCCGACCGAGCCCGCCGTGATCGCCTGGGCCGCGAACCTCGGCACCCTCACCTTCCATCCGTGGCCCGTCCGCGAGGGCGACGTCGATCACCCGGACGAGTTGCGCATCGACCTCGACCCGCAGCCCGGCACCGACTTCTCCGACGCCGTCCGCGTGGCCCTCGGCCCGGCCCGCGACCTGCTGTCGGAGCTGGGCTACACGGGGTACGTCAAGACGTCCGGCAAGGGCGGCGTGCACATCTACGTCCGCATCGAGCCCCGCTGGACCTTCACCGAGGTCCGCCGGGCCGCCCTGGCCTTCGGCCGTGAGGTGGAGCGCCGTGCTCCCGCCGAAGTCACGACCAAGTGGTGGAAGGAGGAGCGCGGCGAGCAGATCTTCATCGACTTCAACCAGAACGCCCGTGACCGCACGATCGCGTCGGCCTACAGCGTCCGCCCGGCCCCGCACGCCCCCGTCTCGGCCCCCGTCACCTGGGACGAGCTGCCCGGCGTCGACCCTCGCGACTTCACCATCGCCACCATGCCGGCCCGTTTCGCCGAACTGGGCGACCTCCACGCGTCCATCGATGACGAGTCGTTCTCGCTGGACACCCTCCTCGACATGGCCGACCGCGACGAGAAGGACCACGGACTGGGCGACATGCCCTATCCGCCCAACTATCCGAAGATGCCGGGCGAGCCGAAGCGCGTCCAGCCCAGCAAGGACACCGATAACCACGCCTGACCGGCACCGAGCGCCCGCCCGGTCCCGGCCCGCCGCCCGGGGCGGGCGGCAGGCCGTCCCGGGTCAGTAGAGCTCGCGCTCCTGGACGGGAAGGGTGACCGTCGCCGGGCCGCGCCAGGTCGTGGCCGGCTGCGGCGGGGCGACCAGGGCGGTCGGGTCGTCCCCGGCGGCGGCCACCGGGACGGTGATCGAGGAGCCGCGCAGGTCCAGGGTGACCTGTGCGCCGGTCGGGGTCTCGGTGTTGTAGTCGGCGTCGGTGCCGGCCAGGACGAGGGCCAGACGGTGGCCCTTCTTCAGGAGGTACTCCTGGCTGAGCGTCTCCCATTGCACGTTGTAGTACCGGCCCGGCTCCAGGGGCCTCGGGCGGCTCAGGGAGCGGTCGTTCTGGGCGTCGAGCCAGCCGCGGGCGACCACGTTCACCGGGGACGTGACCGTCGTGACCTCGGTCTGCCGGTAGCAGGCGTCGTCGGCGGGCGTGCTCTCGCCGTGGCAGTCCTCGGTGCCGAGGGTGCGGATGCCCGAGCCGGAGCCGAGGTAGTTCACGCGGGTGTCCTCGCCGTAGTCGACGAGCAGTGCGGTGAGGTTGGCGGTGGGCCGGTCGAGCTTGATCTTCAGATGGGCCTCGGGGGTGCCGGACAGGCGTCCGGTCCGGGGGAGCGGGCCGGAGACGAACGCCGTCCGGTACGGCCGGTCCGCCGCCGGGTCGGAGACCATCGCGCTCTCGGCGTGGCCGTCGCCGCGCGGGCCGGGCGCGTCGGTGAACGCGGCCGTCGTGCCCTCCGCGGCGCGTTCCGCGCCGAGGGCGCCGCCGGCACCGGGGCGCAGGACGACGTTCCGGGCGTCGCGGGACGGCCAGTCGCGCTGGCTGATCCACCGGTCGGGGCCGATCTCGATGTCGGCGCGCGGCTCCCGCATGATGCCGTTGGGGATCTGCTGCAGCTCGTGGTCGAACCAGCGGTGCAGGGTGTCCACCCACGCGTCCCGGCGGGTGTCGAACGGGTCGACGTGGCCGCGCTGCGTCAGCCATACCTTGCGCTCGACGCCGCGCCGCGCGAGCGCCCGCCACCACTCGGCGAACTGGTCGTCCTTGACGTTCAGGTCGTTGACGCCGTGCGCGGCGAAGACGCTCGCGCGGACGCGGGACGCGCGGGCGATCGTCCCGTTCCGGTAGTCGGCGGTCCTCCAGTAGGCGTTGTAGTCGCCGGTCGCGTCGTCCTCGCCCTCGTCCAGGCCGGCGTTGACGGGCGCGCACTTCTCCGGCGGGTCGGTGTCGACGTAGCTCGCGAGCCACGGCTGCTCGTCCGTCCAGTACTTCACGCCGTTCATGCGGCTGTAGCCGTACCAGCTGCTGATCGCCGAGATCGGGACGATGGTCTCCAGTCCCTCGACGCCGGTCGCGGCGACGCCGTTGGCGAGCGTCCCGTCGTAGGACTTGCCGATCATGCCGGTGCGGCCGGTCGTCCATGCCGCCCGCGCGGGCGTGCCGTCCGGTCTGTAAGCCTTCGCTCGGCCATTGAGCCAGTCGACCACGGCCTTGCCGCCGAGGACGTCGCTGGGCCCGCCGCTGACCGGGCAGCCGTCGGAGCGGGTCGTCCCGACCATGTCCACGGCGAGGAAGGCGTACCCGCGCGGGACGAAGTAGTTGTCGTAGAACAGGGGGAACTTGACCGGGTTCCCGGCGGAGTCGTAGGTCTTGCGCTCGCTCTCGTTGCCGCGCCCCGCGTTGTCGTAGTACGGGCTCTCGTCCATGATCACCGGCACCTTGAGGCCGTGCTCGGTCTCCGCGGGCCGGATGATGTCCACGTTGACGCGGTCCTTCCTGCCGTCCCGGTCGCTGTCCACGCTCGACTCGACGTAGACGTGCTCGCGGATCGCGTCCTTGTAGGAGAAGACGGGCTGGGTCGCGCCGTCCTCCACCACGATCTCCGGGGACGGCTGGGCCAGCGCGGTCGCACCGCCACTCGCGCCCGCGAGCACCGCGCCGGTCAGCGCGGCCACCGTCATCGGCAGCGTCATCGTCCGCCGGGTCCGTTCCACGGATCGCCTGGTCAACCCGCACCTCCAGGGGCCGAGAAATGATCTCTCTACGGGGGCACACGCTCCTCGCCCCCGGACGCCCGGTAAAGGGCGGCGCACGACGAACTCGGACCGGATTTGGTCACGTCCTGCCCTTGCGGTCGCCGGTCCGACCGAAACCCCGATCTCGGTCTGTCCGGGAACGGCGTCGGGGATGCTCGGCGCGTTCACCGGGCATCCCCGTCGGCATGGGTTGGAGCTATCGCAAAGCGATCAGGATGGGACCGTTCCGAATCAATCTGTCGAAGAAGGGGGTCGGGCACAGCGTCGGCGCCCGCGGCGCCCGCTACACCCGCTCGGCCGACGGGCGCCGCCAGGTCACGTTCCGCATTCCCGGAACGGGCCTGTCCTGGCGGCGCTCGCTCGGCCGCCGCGACTAGCGGCGCGCGGGCGCCCGCCGCCGTCCACGGAGGACGCCGGTGAAGTCCTGCCGCGCCAGGTCCTCACTCCAAGGACGCCAGGAGCGGCGGGAGGTCGTCGTCGTGCACGATCGTCAGGCGGCGGGTGGGGCGGGTCAGGGCGACGTAGAGGTCCTGGCCGCCCTTGGGGGATTCGGCCAGGATGCCGGCCGGGTCCACGACGATGACGGAGTCGAATTCCAGGCCCTTGGCCTCCTCGGCGGTCAGGACGACGACGGGGGAGTCGAGGGCCTCCGGGGTGGCGCCGGCGGCGGCGTCCGGGAGGGCCGCCAGCACGGCCCCGTGGCGGGCGCCCGAGCTGATCACGGCGAGCCGGCCCTCGGCCAGCGTGTCGCCGGCGACCTCGGCCAGTTCGGCGCGCACGAGGGACGGCAGTTCGGCGACCGGCAGCGCGAGCGCGACGGGCGGCGGGCCGTCGTCGCGGACGGGCTCGGGCGGTGTCTGGCCCGGGTCGACGGCCGCGAGGACGTCGGCGGCGACCCGCATGATGGCGGCCGGGGTGCGGTAGTTGACGAGGAGGCGCTGCTCGCGCCAGCGGCCGGGGACGTAGCGGTCGAGCATCTGGCCCCAGGTGGCGGCGCCGGCGGCGCTGCCGGTCTGCGCGATGTCGCCGACGACGGTCAGGGAGCGGGTCGGGACCCGCTTCATGACGGTGCGCCAGGCCATCTCGGAGAGTTCCTGCGCCTCGTCCACGATCACGTGGCCGTACGTCCATTCGCGGTCGGCCATGGCGCGCTGGGCGGTGGTGAGGGGCGGGCCGTCGTCGTGGTGGCGGTCGGCCAGTTCGCCCGCGGAGATCACGTCGCGCGCGGAGAGCAGGTTCGTGGTGCCGGCCGACTCGATGACCTCGCGGGCGTAGCGCTCCTCCTCGGCGCGGGCGGCGTCGGCGGCGCGCTGCCGGGCCCTTCCGGCGGAGTCGTCCTCGCCCAGATGTTCGGCGGCCTCGTCCAGGAGGGGGACGTCCGAGATCGTCCACGGGGAGTTGGGCGGACGGTGCAGCAGCGTGCAGTCGGGAAGGCCGATCTGGGCGCCGAGGCGGGCAAGGGTGTCTGGGGAGGCGTAGAGGTCGGTCAGGAGTTGCTCCGGCGTCAGTTCGGGCCAGAGTTCGTTGAGGGCCTTGTGGACGGCCGGGTCCTGCCAGAGGGCTTCCTTGACCAGACGGAGTTCTGCTTCGTCCAGGAGGGGTTCGTCTTCGGCCTCGTCGATGAGTTCCTGAAGCCATGAAGGGAGCCCGCCTGATCGGGCCATCTCCTCCAGGGGCTCGTCCATGATGCGGTCGTACTGCTCGGCCCGGTTGACGGCGAGGGCTTCCAGCATGTCGTGGACGAAGCGGCGCCGCTGAACGTTGGAGGGGAGACGCAGAGCACGCGCACGGTCGCGGATCTCCGCGCATTTCTCGGCGTCCACGTTGAGGGTGAGGCCGTCTGCGTCGATGTGGAGGCCGTCAGAGGGCACGCGCTGCCGGTCGTGGACGGCCGCCTGCACGAGGTCGGCCATGCGGAGGTCGCCCTTGATGACGGCTACCGCGGCGGTTTCCCGCGCGGTCGCCCTGAGGCCGGGGTAGAGCTCGCCGACCGTGGCCAAGGCGACGTCGGTCTCGCCCAGGCCGGGCAGGACCTGCTCGATGTAACGCAGGAACGTGGCGTTCGGGCCGACGACGAGCACTCCGCGCCGTTCCAGGACGTCCCGGTGCGTGTAGAGGAGGTACGCGGCCCGGTGGAGGGCCGCGACGGTCTTGCCGGTGCCGGGGCCGCCCTGGACGACGAGCACACCCTGCAGGCCCGAGCGGATGACCTGGTCCTGCTCCTCCTGGATGGTCGCGACCACGTCGCTCATCCGGCCCGTCCGGCCGCGGCGGAGGGTGGCGAGCAGGGCGGCCTCGCCGACGATGCCGCCCCGCTCCGACTCGTCCAGGCCGTCCAGGTCGAAGACCTCGTCGTCCAGCCGGACGACCTCGCGGTGCCGCAGGTGCAGATGGCGGCGGCGCGCGAGGGTGCCGGGCGCGCCGGGCGTCGCGGTGTAGAAGGGCCGGGCGGCGCCGGCGCGCCAGTCGATCAGGACGGGCTCGTGGTCCTCGTCGCGGAGGCCGATGCGGCCGATGTAGAAGGTGTCGCCGGGGCCGTCGGCGCCCGCGCGGTGGTCGAGCCGGCCGAAGCACAGCGCGTGCTCGACGCCGCCGAGCCGGGCGAGGCGGCGGGCCGCCTCGTCGGTCGCGACGGCGCTCTCCACCCGTGCCTGGAACGCGGCGCCGCCGCCCGTCGCCGGCCCTTCGCGCAGCGCCGCCTCGGCCTTCGCGCGCTCGACGTCGAGCCGCGCGTACACGCGGGTGACGTACTCCTGCTCGGTACGCAGCGGCGCGGAATTATCGCGATCTGGGTTGACAGCGTCCGCTTGACGGAGTCCCATACCTCGACTACACTCCTATTTATAGGATGCGGTTTTTTGTGCGCAAGTTGTAAGTCGCTACCTTAGCATCCCTTCCTCCACGCCGCATGATCTTGTAGGTGTGATCCTCCGGCCCCGCCCAAAAGATCGTTTTTGTTGTGGTGGGCGTCATCCGCGCGGTGCCCGGCGGTCACCGATCTTCGTGAGGCTGTCCGGCGATCAATGCCGGATTCCTCCGAAAGGTCGCTCCTCCATGGCCGACTCCGCACGCCCGCTGAACCGGCGCTCGTTCCTGGTCACCAGCGGGCTCGCCGCCACCACCGTCGCCGCCACCACGGTCGCCGGCGGCGCCCTCGCCCCCGGCGCCGCCCGCGCCGCCGACCTCCGCTCCAGCGCCCTGCCCGCCGACCCGTTCACGCTCGGCGTCGCGTCCGGCGACCCCGAACCGGACGGGTTCGTCCTGTGGACCCGGCTGGCCCTCGACCCCCTCGCCGAGGACGGCCTCGGCGGGATGCCGGCCCGCACCGTCCCCGTCAGCTGGGAGGTCTCGTCCGACGAGCGCTTCCGCAGCATCGAACGGCGCGGCACCGCCGCCGCGCGCCCGCAGAGCGCCCACTCCGTGCACGTCGAGCTGAACGGCCTGCGCCCCGGACGCGACTACTGGTACCGGTTCCGCACCGGCACGCACGTCTCCCCGGTCGGGCGGACGCGCACCGCCCCGCACCCGGCCACCTTCGGCCCCGCCCTCGCGATGGCCTTCGTCTCCTGCAGCCAGTTCGAGCACGGGTACTTCACCGCCTACCGGCGGCTCGCCGAGGAGCACCCCGACCTCGTCCTGCACCTCGGCGACTACCAGTACGAGTACAAGAAGGGCGTCTACACGATCGCCGGCGGCAACGTGCGCGACCACGAGGGCCCCGAGACGGTGACGCTGGCCGACTACCGGCTCCGGCACGCGCAGTACAAGTCCGACCGCGACCTGCAGGCCGCCCACGAGGCCGCGCCCTGGCTCGTCGTGTTCGACGACCACGAGGTCGAGAACAACTGGGCGGACGACATCCCCGAGGAGGGCTCCGACACCCCGACCTACGAGGCGTTCCGCGCCCGCCGCGCCGCCGCGTTCCGGGCGTACTACGAGAACATGCCGCTGCGCCGCCGGTCCGTCCCGCGCGGGCCGGACATGCAGCTCTACCGGCGCGTCGGCTGGGGCCGGCTCGCGAACTTCCACATGCTCGACACCCGCCAGTTCCGCGACGACCAGGGCTGCGGCGACGGCTACAAGGACTGCCCCGAGGCCACTGACCCGAAGCGCTCCATCACCGGCGACCGCCAGGAGGCGTGGCTGCTGGACGGCTTCCGCCGCTCCCGCGCCCGCTGGGACGTCCTCGGCCAGCAGGTGTTCTTCGCGCAGCGCGACAACACTGACGGGCCCGTCAAGAAGACCTCGATGGACGGGTGGGACGGCTACGTCGCGTCCCGTGACCGGATCACCAAGGGCTGGGTGGACGCGAAGGTCCGCAACCCGGTCGTGCTCACGGGCGACGTCCACGCCCACTGGGCGAGCGACCTGAAGACCGACTACGACGACCCCGGCTCGAAGACGGTCGGCTCCGAGCTCGTGTGCACGTCCATCACCAGCACCGGCGACGGCAAGGACTCCAACCCCGCCGACCACCCCTACCTCAAGATCAACCCGCACCTGCGCTTCTACAACAACCAGCGCGGCTACGTCATGACGACGATCAGCAAGGAGGAGATGAAGGCCGACTTCAAGACGCTGCCGACAGTCCGGACGCCGGGCGCCGGCATCTCCACCAAGGCGACCTACGTCATCGAGGACCGCGTCCCCGGCGTCAACCAGACCTACCTGCGCCCGTTCGCGGCGGCGAAGATGTCCGCCCCGTCCGACAGCGAGCTGATCCGGGAGACCATCGCCAACGAGACCCAGCCCTGACCAGCCCCTGACCCGTACTGACCTGCACGGACCTGCACGGACCTGCCACTGTCGAACGCCGGGCGCGGCACGGCGCCGCGCCCGGCGCCCGGCTCAGCGGTCGACGCGCGGGCTCGTCGCGGGGCCGCTGAAGATGTCGTCGAGGTTGTAGGCCACGGGCACCTCCAGCTGCTCGTAGGTGCAGGACTCCGGCGTCCGGTCGGGGCGCCAGTTGCGGAAGCGGGCGGTGTGCCGGAAGCGGTCGCCCTCCATCGCCTCGTACGCGACCTCCACCACCAGGTCGGGACGCAGCGGGACCCAGCTGAGGTCCTTCTTGCCCGTCCAGCGGGAGACGGCGCCCGGCATCCGGTCGGCGGTCGCCTCGGTCTGGGCCGCCCATTCCGACCACGGATGCTCGGCGAGGTTCTCCAGCCGGTGCGGCTGCAGCTCCTCGACCAGCTCGGCGCGGCGCTTCATCGTGAACGAGGCCGCGACGCCCACGTGCTGGAGCTTGCCCGCGGAGTTGTAGAGCCCGAGCAGCAGCGACCCCACGATGGGGCCCGACTTGTGCCAGCGGAAGCCCGCCACCACGCAGTCGGCGGTCCGCTCGTGCTTGACCTTGAACAGGACCCGCTTGTCGGGCGTGTAGGGGACGTCGCGCGGTTTGGCGATCACGCCGTCCAGCCCGGCGCCCTCGAACTCGTCGAACCAGCGCAGCGCCAGCTCGTAGGAGTCGGACGCCGGCGTGACGTGGATCGGGGCGCCCACCCCGGCCAGGGTGTCGACGAGGCGCCGCCGGCGCTCGCCGAGCGGCGCCTCCATCAGCGACTCGTCGCCGACGGCGAGGAGGTCGAACGCCACGAACGACGCGGGCGTCTCCTCCGACAGCAGCTTGATCCGCGACGCGGCGGGGTGGATGCGCTGCTGGAGGCCGTCGAAGTCGAGGCGCGTCCCCTTCGGCAGCACGATCTCGCCGTCGACCACGCACCGCTCGGGCAGTTCGCGCTTCACCGCCTCGACCAGCTCGGGGAAGTAGCGGGTGAGCGGCTTCTCGCCGCGGCTGGACAGCTCCACCTCGTCGCCGTCGCGGAACACGATGCAGCGGAAGCCGTCCCATTTCGGCTCGTACAGCAGGTCGCCCTTGGGCATGGTCTTGACCGCCTTGGCCAGCATCGGCGGCAGCGGCGGGCTGATCGGCAGGTCCATCCCCCCATCTTGCGCCCCGGCACCGACAGAACGACATCCCGGGGGGTGTCCGATAACGTGCAGGTCATGCGCCGTCTGCTGCCCGAGCCCGCCTTCGGCGTCGACCCGTACGAGGCTTACGGAGATCTGCCCGCGCTGCGGCTCGGCATGGTCATGAGCGTGGACGGATCCGTGACCGACGCCGAGGGCTGGACGGACGGGCTCGGCGGCGCCGCCGACTTCCGCGTCCTGCGGGCCCTGCGCGCGCTGACCGACGCCATCCTCGTGGGCGCGGGCACGGTCCGCACGGGACGTCTCGGCCCCGCCCGCCTACGTCAGGACCTGCGCGCGCGCCGCGGGGGCCCACCCGCCCCCATCGTCGCGGTGAGCCGTTCCCTCGACCTTGACTGGACGCTCCCGCTGTTCACCGAGGCCGAGACGCCCACCATCGTGGTGACGTCAAAGAACAACCGTCAGAACGTTCCGGGCCACATCCAGGTGGTCGCCGAAGGCGAAGATGACGTCGACCTCCCCGCCGCCATCAAGACGCTCCGCGAAGACCTCGGTTACGAGCATCTCCTCTGCGAAGGCGGCCCCGGCCTGGCGACCGCGCTGATCCGGGCGTCCCTCGTCGATGAACTGTGCCTCAACATCGCCCCGACCCTTCTCGGAGGCCCTCGCCACACCCGCCTCCTTGACGAACTGGACGCCGAGGTGCCGCTCTACCCCACGGCCCTCTACATCGATGAGGGCGTGCTGTTCGTCCGCTACCGGTTGCGGGTGTAGCGCAGGAAGAGGAACTCCTTGTCCTGAAGGGCGTGGGCGAGCGCCATGTCCGGCGGGACGTCCACCGGCGGCCCGTTCAGGATCCGGGTCGGGTTCCCGCCGAGCATCATCGGGCTCAGCGTGAGGCACAGCTCGTCCAGCAGCCCGGCGGCCACCACCTGCCCGAGGACGGTCGGACCGCCCTCGCACAGCAGGCGCCGGTGGCCGCGGGTGGCGAGTTCCCGGACGGCGGCGGGGAAGTCGAGCGAGTCGCGCCCGGCGATGATGACGTCGGCGTGCTCCCGCGCGGCCTTCAGCCGGACCGGGTCGGCGGTCGCCGTCGCCAGCACGATCGTCGGGACCTGCGCCTCGGTGAAGACCGGCGCGTCGAAGTCCAGGTCGAGCGAGCGGGAGACGATCGCGAGCGGCGGCACGGGCGGCCGCCCCTCCCGGACGCCGTCCCAGCCCTCGCTGGGCCTGACCGGCCCGTACCCCTCGGCCCGGACCGTGCCCGCGCCGATGACGACCACGTCGGCGAGCCCGCGCAGCAGCAGGAACAGGTGCCGGTCGGCGGCGTTGCCGAGGCCGCCGCTGCGCTCGTCGCGCTGCGCCGCCCCGTCCAGGCTGGCGACCATGTTGGCCCGCATCCAGGTGACGCCGGGCGGATACGCGTAGCGCTCGACGAGGTCGACCTCGCCGGGCTCTGGAGAGAGAGTCCGCATGGATCCCCAAGCTACTTCACGGTCCCTCGAACCGGGCGGATGACAACCTGTGCACCAATCTGTACGAATCCGTCATGACGGAGGCGTCCGGAAGCGACACTTGCCTCGGGGGACGGGGAGGAAACCTTTCGGAGGAGGGAGCGGGGGGTGGAGTTCGCTGCATTGGGCGCGTGGATTCTGGCCGCCGGAGCGGGCGGCTACCTGCTGGTCATCTGGATGCTCAACGGGGGGCGTTCCACGAAGGTGACGCGGTTTCCGATCCTGGTCGTGGTCGGTCATCCGCTGGCGGCCGTCGGCGGCCTCGCCGTCTGGATCGCCTACCTGATCACCGGGCACGCCGGTTACACGTGGGTCGCCTTCGCGGCCCTGCTGGTCGTCGTCCTGCAGGGCTTCATGCTGTTCACGCGCTGGCTCGTCGGAGGCGGCGGCCGCCACGCCCGCGGCGCGGAACAGGCGTTCCCCGCCGCCGCGGTCGCCATCCACGGCGGGGTGGCGGTCACGACGGTCGTCCTGGTCTTCCTGACCGCCCTCCAGGTGACCCGCGCCTAGGGCAGGCGCCGCAGGACGAGGAGGGCCCGGTCGGTCACGGGGACGACGTCGCGCGCCTTGACGCGGGGGCGTTCGCCGACCGTGCCGGGGGCGGCGGTGTCGAGGGCGAACTCCCAGCGTTCGCCGTACTCGGCGCCGGGGAGGGTGAACTCGACCGGCTCCGACCCCGCGTTGACCAGCAGGAGGAACGAGTCGTCGCGGACGCGGCGCCCGCGCGGGTCCGGTTCGGTGATGGCGTCGCCGTTAAGGAACACGCCGAGGGACTTGGCGAACCCGACGTTCCAGTCATGGTCGGTCATGCTGTCGCCGGCGGGGGTGAGCCAGGCGATGTCGGCGGCGGCGCCGGCGCCCCGCCCGGTGAAGAAGCGGCGGCGCCGGAAGACCGGGTGGTCGTGCCGCAGCCGGGACAGGATCCGGACGAACTCCATGTCGCCCGTGTCGTCCCAGTGGACCCAGGCGATCTCGTTGTCCTGGCAGTAGGCGTTGTTGTTGCCCCGCTGCGTGCGGCCCAGCTCGTCGCCGTGGGAGAGCATCGGCACGCCCTGCGACAGGAACAGCGTGGCGAGGAAGTTGCGGCGCTGCCGGGCGCGCAGGTCGAGGACGCCGGGGTCGCGGGCGGGGCCCTCCGCGCCGCAGTTCCAGGAGCGGTTGTCGTCGGTGCCGTCCCGGTTGTTCTCGCCGTTGGCCTCGTTGTGCTTGTGGTCGTAGGAGACGAGGTCGGTCAGCGTGAACCCGTCGTGGCAGGTGACGAAGTTGATCGACGCGAACGGCCGCCGCGCGCTGTGCTCGTACAGGTCCGACGACCCGGTCAGCCGGGACGCGAACTCCGGCATGGTCGCGTAGGAGCCGCGCCAGAAGTCGCGGACGGTGTCGCGGTACTTGCCGTTCCACTCCGTCCACAGCGGCGGGAAGTTGCCGACCTGGTAGCCGCCCTCGCCGACGTCCCACGGCTCGGCGATCAGCTTCACCTGGGAGACGACCGGGTCCTGCTGGACGAGGTCGAAGAACGCGGCGAGCCGGTCGACGTCGTGCAGCTCGCGGGCCAGCGCCGAGGCGAGGTCGAAGCGGAACCCGTCGACGTGCATCTCCAGGATCCAGTAGCGCAGCGAGTCCATGATGAGCTGAAGCGCGTGCGGGCTCCGGACGTTCAGCGAGTTCCCGCACCCGGTGTAGTCGAGGTGGTAGCGCTTGTCGTCGTCCCGCAGCCGGTAGTAGGAGTTGTTGTCGATCCCGCGGAACGACAGCGTCGGGCCCAGGTGGTCGCCCTCGGCGGTGTGGTTGTAGACGACGTCCAGGATGACCTCGATGCCCGCCGCGTGCAGGGCGCGGACCATCGCCTTGAACTCCAGCACCTGCTCCCCGGCCTGCCCGGACGAGCTGTAGGAGTTGTGCGGCGCGAAGAACCCGATCGTGTTGTAGCCCCAGTAGTTGCCGAGGCCCCGCGCCACCAGCGCGTGCTCGGGGATCGACTGGTGCACCGGCATCAGCTCCACGGCGGTCACGCCGAGGTCGAGCAGATGGTCGATCATCACCGGGTGCGCGAGGCCCGCGTAGGTGCCGCGCTGCTCCTCCGGGATGCCGGGGTGCAGCTTCGTCAGGCCCTTCACGTGCGCCTCGTAGATGACGCTCTCGTGGTAGGGCACCCGCGGCGCCCGGTCGTCCGCCCAGTCGAAGAACGGGTTGATGACGACGTTCTTCGGCATGTGCGGGGCGCTGTCGTCCTCGTTCAGCGCGTCGGGGTCCTCGAACCGGTAGGAGAACAGCGACTCGTGCCAGCGGACGCCGCCCTCCACGGCCTTGCCGTACGGGTCGAGCAGCAGCTTGGACGGGTTGCAGCGGTTGCCGTCGCGCGGGCTGAACGGCCCGTGCACCCGGTATCCGTAGCGCTGGCCGGGGCCGACGCCGGGCAGGTAGCCGTGCCAGACGAACCCGTCGACCTCCGGCAGCTCCCGGCGGGTCTCGTTGCCGTCGGCGTCGAACAGGCACAGCTCGACCCGCCGCGCCACCTCGGAGAACAGCGCGAAGTTCGTGCCCGTGCCGTCCCAGGTGGCGCCCAGCGGATAGGGGTCCCCGGGCCAAACCTCCCGCATGCTCTCCCCTCCCGGCCGGTTCGTCCTGGCCCGTCGATTGTGGCCTACCCGCGCGCCTGCCGCGCGCCACGGCCCCGACATCAGAGTGTCACGCCGGCGGCGGCGCCCCGGACGGAAGCCGCCACACGATCTCCTCGCCGCTGGTCTCCCCGGTCGCGACCAGGCCGATCTTGAACGCGACGGCGGCGGACGCGCGGTTGCCGGGGTGGATCGTCGCCACGACGCCCTCGATCCCGTGCGCGCGGAGCCAGTCCAGCAGGGCGCGGGCGGCCTCGGTGGCGAACCCGAAGCCCTGGTAGGGCATGCCGATGACCCAGGCGACGGACGCGGTGTGCCGCGGCGGCCCCGGCGTGACCGTCGACCCGGCGGACGGGGGAGTCACGGTGAAGCCGGGCGCCGCGGGCGCGACGGTCGCCTGGACGTAGCCGACGGCCTGGCCGTCCCGTGCGCGGCGGACGATCCAGTTCAGCCAGCCCTCCTGGTGGAACGGCGCGGGGCCCGCGACGAGACGCGCGTACCGGGCGCGCAGTTCGCGCAGGTCGGCGGGCTCGCCGCCGATGTAGCGGTGCAGGCGCGGGTCGTCCAGGACCGGGGCCATCTCGTCCGCATGGTGGACCGCCAGCGGCTCCAGGACGAGGCGCTGGGTACGGATGGTCTCGGCGATCGGCCCGTACACCCGCCGATCGTATGCCCTGCCCGCCCGGCGGCGGCGTGCTCAGAGGCGCCGCGTCCAGACGCCGATCGGGTGCTGCTTCGGGTCGAGCCACAGCCACGGCTGGGCGTGCCGGAACGGGAGGTCGGTGCCTGGCTGCCAAGGGAAAAGGCCCTCCTGGTTGGGCCACACGACCTGGAGGATCGGCAGCGGCGGGCGCCGGTAGAACGCCACGGCGCCGGGGAACAGCCCGTCGTACCAGTGCGGGTCGACGTCCCGGAACGCGGCCTGCTGCCCCCGGACGACGCCGTCGCGGCGCTCGCCGTCCGCCGGGACGTCCCCGCCGGCGGTCTGCCGGCCGAGCGCGTTGAGGACCTCCTCGGTCTCGTACACGTCGCCGCCGAACATCGCCAGCTCGGGTGCGTGATGGCTGTGCCACAGGCCGACCGTGTAAGCCCAGCCGGGCCCGCCCGCGTCCGGCTGGACGAGGACGACGCTCCACCCGTACTGGGTGATGTGCACGATGGTGCGGAGCTGGAAGTTGTCCAGGCGGTCGCGGTCGCCGTAGTCACGGCAGATCACGCAGGTGCACGAGGGGCGGTCGCCGGACATGACCCTCAGTTTACGATCAATCGGACCACGGCCGGGCGGGCGTCCCCGGACCGTGATGTCACCAGAACACGCCGGTGTCCCTCGGCCGTGCCTCGTGCTCGGCGAGGGGGCGCGGGCCGGCCAGCCGCCGGAACAGCACCGTCCCCAGCAGCATCGCGGCCGGCAGGCCGAGCGGCAAGGCCGTCAGCGGCGCGACGGACGCCAGCTTCAGCGCCGTCCCGGACAGCAGGCCCGCGACGCCGAGGTTGGCGCCCTGCCGTCCCGCCGCGAGGACGACCGCGAGGACCGCGGCGGCGACGGCGAGCACGGCCGCCGGGAGCGCCAGGACGCGGCGCCGCGCGAAGAACCCCAGCGCGACGCCGAGCGCGCCGAGTGCGGGCAGCGCCATGGCCCCGTACCAGCGCGCGGGCCGCGGCCTCATCTCGACCGCCAGGACGGGCGCCGGAACGTCCTCGCGCAGCCGCCAGGCGCGCCGCCCGGTCGGGTCGCCGTGCGCCCGCACCGTGGTCGGCACCGGCGGGACGCGCAGCCTCATGGCCGTGTCCTCGAAGCCCTTCGCGCTGAGCCGCCGCAGCGCGCCGGACGCGTCGATCCGCAGGGACGCTTTCCGGCCCGTCCGGTACGCGCGGTCGACCTCCGCCCGATTGAACGGAACTCCACGCCCTTTTCTGGTGCTAACACGAATTTTCTCGGTTTTCGGGAACAATTCCTGGGCGATGCGCCGGGTCAGCGCGCGCGCCTCGGCGTCCGACGAGAGCCGCCCCGCCGCGCGGAGATCGACCTCGGCGCCCCCGTCGTCGAGGAGGGTGACGTCCACCCGGGCCCGCTGGGGCGGTGGGGCGCCGCCCCCGCACCCCGCGAGGACGGCGAGCGCGAGCAGCGCCACCGCGGTCGCGGCGAGCCGCCGTATGGACACCGGGTCTCCGTTTTGTCGATCATCACGGAAAAAATGAAAGCCCTATTTTATGCGGCGGAATGTCGGTCACGTCCATACATGCGGGGTGGGGCGTTCAGCGATCCGGCCGGGTCCAGGGGGCGAGGCGAGTGCGGACGTCCGCTTCGTCGAGGGCGAAGTCGGCGGCGGTGTAGACGTGGGTGCCCTTGGCGGTGCGGGGGTGGGCGGCGTGGTACCGGTCGGTGAGGGCGGCGGGGTCGCCGGGGGACAGGCCCGCAGCGGTGTAGATGAGGTGGAGGACGGCCGGAGTGTCGTGGACGAGGTCGTCGTAGGCGATGTCGAGGAGGGTGACCGAGTCGGCCTGCGGGGTGCGGCGGAAAGTGTGGGCGCGGCGGAGCCACAGTTCGGTCTGGTCGGTCAGGAAGCGGCCGACGTCGGCGGGGTCCACATGGTCGCTGTAGGTGGAGCGGAAGACGGAGAAGAGGCTGGCGCCCGAGGCGACGGTCTGGACGATGTCGCGGTGCAGAAAGATCACGGTGGCGCCGGGGAAGGCGGCGGCGAGGCTGGGGAGCTCGGCGGTGTGGGCGGGGGCCTTGAGGAGCCAGCGGCGGCCGTCGGCGGCGTCGAGAGTGGAGAGGACGTTCCGGTAGTCCAGGTAGGTCCCGGTGAAATCCTGTTCGGCGAGCCATCGGCTGTAGCCGTCCAGGCGGACGGTGGCGCTGAAGCCCCAGTTGCGGAACCCGGCGTTCATCGCGACGACGCATTCCTCGGGCAGGCGCGGACCGTGGTCGTGGACGGTCGCGAGGGCGGGGTTGAGCAGGTCCAGCAGGTCGTTGGCCGCCGAGCCGGCCTGGATGAGCTCTTCGCGCCGCTGCGGGGAGGCCCCGGCGAACTTCCAGGGCCGGGCGAGCTCGGCGGAGAGCGGGGCGCGCAGGCGGGGATCGGTGGCCAGGAGCCGGTACAGGAAGGTCGTCCCGGTGCGCCAGCCCCCCGTGATGACGATGGGCGGCCGGTCGAGGGGCCGGTCGGCGCGTGGGAGGCGGTCCATCGCCAGGCGGGCGCGCAGGCCGGCGACGGCGGTGCCGCGGACCATGCGTGTGCCGACGGCGTTGAGGCGTCCGTCATCGCGTGCCGAGGCCAGATAGCGTTCCAGCCCTCCGCGCCAGTGCCCGGGGTCGCCGAGCCCGGCGGGGTCGGCGCCGCGCAGCGCGGCGGTGATGACGGGGCCGGGTTCCAGGGCGTAGGCGTCGGGGCGGGCGGTGCGGTCGGCTTCGGCCGCGGCGTGGACCGCGTCGGCCTGCGGGGTGCGTCGAGGAGCGCGCCAGGGCGTCACGAGTCGTTGTCCAACTGGTCGATCCGGCAGGTGCGGACGCGCGGCAGCGGCGGCGGGTGTTCGGGCTGCAGCCACCGCAGCACGATCAGCCCGGAGGGGCGGCCCTCGGTGTCCAGCCAGTCGCAGCCGGGGACGTCCGGTCGCCGGGCGGCCAGGACGAGGCGGTAGCGGCCGTCGCGGAGCGTGGCGTTGCCGCCGGTCCGCGACACCGTCCGGTGCCGGTAGTCGAGGGAGTTGAGGTACCTGCTGTAGAGCAGGGCGTTCCAGTGGCGGCAGGGGACGGTCTCGCCCTCGATGACGAGCGCCTGGTCGGGGTCGAGCCGCCAGGCGCCGCGCTGGTAGTGGATGCCGGGCTCGGTGTAGGCGGCGCCGCCGGTCATCTCCGCCCAGTGGTGCACGGTGTTGGGTTCGACCTGGCCGTCGACCGCCGCGAACACGGCCGGCATCATCTGGACGGTCTTGCCGAGCCGCTGCAGCCGGTGCCGGAACCGCGCCGCCTCGATCGGCGGCGGAGCCTGAGGCGGGGTGATCGGCTCGATGGCGCACCAGCCGTGCCGGTCGGCGGTGACGTCGTCGTGGAAGTGGCGGACCCACAGCTGCCCGTTGCCCTCCGGCAGCGGCAGCCAGGACCCCGTCCGCGGCCGTTCCCCGCCGACGAGCAGGGAGAACTCGCCGGAGGAGTCGGTGGAGAGCTGGTCGCCGTCGATGCGGGCCGCGGCCGCCGTCTCGCCGGAGGAGCCGGTGTAGGCGGTGATCGAGGTGTAGACGGCGTCGCCCGCGTGGCCGGTGACCCGGTACTGCCGGTCGCCGCGCACGTCGGCGACCCAGTAGCGGGTGTCGGGGTTGTCCATGAAGAACTTCTGCCGCCAGCCGTTGAACGGGACGAGTTCGGGCCGCTCCCGGTCGGCCTCGAACCGGGCGAGCTGGTGGTGCAGGCCGCGCAGCAGCGCCCGGTAGCCGTCGGCGCGCTCGTCCTCGGAAAGGCCGGCGTCGTCGAGGTGCCGTCCCGCGGCCGCCAGCGCGTCGACCAGCTCGGCCCAGGCCCGTGCTTCGGGGGTCATGCCACACCGTCGGTGCGTGCGGCGCGCGAGTCGCGGAACATCCGTCCGAGGAAGAGCAGCCCGCCGGTGGCGTGCATGTATTGGACACTGTGATGCGTCATGGTCACTCCGGGGCCGCGGTGTCAGAGACGGACTCGGTCGTCGTGGACGTAGTGCGGCGTCGGATCGTCGATGAGGATTCCCGGTTCGGCGGCGCACACGGCCGGGAGCGCGTCGAGGATCGCGCGGACCGAGGCGCCGGTGACGGGGTTGGTGCGGTCGATGCCGGAGGAGGCGGGATTGAGGTCGAAGGTGAGCCGGGTCCGCAGGATCGACGGGTCGCCGGTGATCTCGATGGTGTAGTCGATCGGGCTGTGGCCTTCGCGGTCGGGGTAGGGGAGGTCGTCGCCGCGGAACGCGTTCGGGGCTCCGAGGTACCAGCACTCCTCATTGGTGAAGAAGCAGTGGTCGCCCAGGTAGCCCTTGTGGGTGAGGTGCAGCGCCGCGGCCTGGCCGGGTTCGACGATGAAGCCCGACCGGGTCTGGAATCGCTCGGTCGCCGGGATGCCCCGCAGGTCGTGGACGACCCGGACGTCGTCCATCGAGGCGCCGAACAGGTGGTGGGCGACGTTGCCCGTGAGGTCGCCGTAGTACAGGTCGCCGAAGAGCGCCAACGGCTTGCCGGCGCCCAGTTCCACCGGGTCGGAACCGAACCCGATCCGGCGGAGCCCGCCCCACATCGTGCCCGCCGCGGCCGCGAAGTCGACCGCCTCCACGCACCGCACGTGCGAGACGCCCGACACGCCCCGGGCCATCGTCATCGCGACCCGTTCGACCATGAAGGTCGGGTGCACGCCGGTGCCGTGCAAGGTGGCACCGCCCGTCCGGCACGCCTCCGCCAGCCGGGAGGCCGGCGGACGGGAAGCCGTCAGCCAGTTCGGCATCGCCGCGTTGTGGTAGGCGGCCGTGGAGATGACGTTCTTGCCGGACTCCAGCAGGGCGATCACGTCGGCGTCCAGCTTCGCCCCGAGCACGTCGGGCCGGGGTGTGACGATCACGCAGTCGGCGTCCAGTGCGAGGATCTCCTCCGCCGACGTGGTCGCCGCGACCCCGATCGGGCCGATGCCGAGCAGCTCACCGAGGTCGGCGCCGTGCTTGCGTTCGCTGAACACCTTGGCGCCGGCCAGTTCGATGTCGGGCCTGCGGTGCGCGGCCCTGGCGAAGGCGCCGCCGACCTCCCCAGGACCCCAGATGATCACCCGGTGCGTCGTGCCCATCGCTCGCCCTCGCTTCCCTCCGGGCTGGACGGCCGCCCGGACGAGCCGTTAACTTACAGACCGTAAGTTAGTGGGGCAAGAGGCGGGGAGCATCCGGCACATGGCCACACGGCGACGGCTGAGCGGCCCGCGGCGACGCGCCCAGATCCTGGACGTCACCCGCCGGATCGTGGTCGAGGAGGGCTACCACGCGGCCACCTTCGAGCGGGTCGCCGCGGAGTGCGGCGTCACCCGTACCGTCCTCTACCAGCAGTTCGACACGCTGCCCCAGCTCCTCATCGCACTGATCGACCGTGAGGTCGAGCACGCCTTCGCCGGATTCCGCCAGGCCGTCGCCCGGCCCGTCCCGCCGGGCGAGGACCCCTTCACGGCGGGTCTGGCCGGTGTCCTGGAGGCCGTGGACGCCGCCCCCGCCACCTGGCGGATGTTCATGCTGCCCGCCGAGGGCGGCCCGCCCGAACTGCACCGGCGCCTGGCCCGGGCCCGCGCCGTGACCCGCTCCCACCTGCACAAGATCACCGGCCATCAGGACGACCCCGACCTGAGCATCCGCGTCCTTCACGCGCTCGCCGACGAGCTCGTCCGCCTCCGCCTCACCGATCCGGACGAACACCCGGTCGACCGGCTCCTGGCCCAGTCCCGCCGCATCGCCCGTGCCTGCCTCGCCCCGGCCCCCGCCCACGACTGAGGTTCCCAGGCCGATGCGGCGGCCCGGGACACGGCGAAGGCTGATCTCTGGGGACGGTTCAGCCGACCTTCGGGGGTGGCGCGAAGACCGGGTCGGCGTCACCACGGTGTCGGGTACTCGGCGGCGAACAGGTCGCCGGTTGGCCAGTGCGTCGTAGCTAGCCCCCGAGCGGCCGGTTCGTGGCAGAGTAGCGGGATGCCTAGCGCGCGGTACGGGGTGGATGCGCCCTACGGGTTCGGCTTCGTGGGCTTGGTCGTGCTGGGGTTCTGGGTGACCGGGCTGGTGATGGCGGTCACCGCCGATCTGGCCGCCGCGCTGCCCGCGCTGGTCTCCGGCACCCTGCTGGCGGGATGCCTGGCCCTGAGCCTGCACGTCTCGCTGCGCGGCAAGTTCCTGGTCTGGCGGGACGTGCTGGACGAGCTGGACCTGCGTGGCGACGAACGGCTGCTCGACCTCGGCTGCGGACGCGGCGCCGTCTTGTTGGCCGCCGCCCGGCACCTACCGGAGGGCCGGGCGGTCGGCGTGGACCTGTGGCGCGGACGGGACCAGTCCGGCAACTCCCCGGCGGCGACCCTGCGCAACGCCCGCGCCGAAGGCGTCGCCGACCGCGTCCACGTGCAAGGGGGTGACCTGCGCAGACTTCCGTACGCGGAGGCAAGCTTCGACCTGGTCGTGTCCAGCCTGACGGTGCACACCATCTTCGGCGCGGACGCCCGCGCCCAAGCGATCGCCGAGGCGTACCGGGTGCTGCGGCCGGGCGGCCGCCTGCTGATCGCCGACCTGGCGCGGACCCCCCGCGAGTACGCTGCGGTGCTGGACAGGCTGAACGCCCAGGACATCCGCGTGCGCGGCCTCGGCTGGCGCGCGTGGTGGGGCAGTCCGTGGGTCCCGACCCGCCTGCTCACCGCCCGCAAACCAGCCACCCCCTGAACACACCTACCAGCACGATCCAGGCCCCGTGGTCACCTGGCGTCCGACGAGCACCATCGATTGCAGTGAGCGGCCAGAGGCGTAAAATCGCAGGTCAGCATGCATGTTGATCATGTGTGGTGGTGGCTGGTGCGGGGCTGTGACAGGCAGTCCGCTAGCCGGTTCGCTAACTCGTCCTCCGGTCGAGAGGAGGAGTCAGTGCGGCAACCGCACGTAGCCAGGAAGGTCAGCAAACGCACCGGGGCGACCCGGTTTACGGGGATGTACTACGACACGACCGGGACACCCCGGTCGGCCGGCACCTACGACGACGAACTAGAGGCACTGGCCGCGGCCCGCCGGGGCAGAACAGACGCGAGGGCGGCGTCCTGGGGGAGATGACGCCGACGCAGAGGCGCGCGATGACGTTTCGACGAGTTCTGGCCGATCTTCCAAGGACCGCCCCGTCACCGGTTGGCGGGCAGGAACATGCGAGTGGTGGCGCCGGTACGCCAGGTGGGGCGCATGGTCAGTTCGCTGAGCCGCCAGCCGTCCGGGGTGAGTTCGGCGCGGCCCCGCAGGACGCCTCCGGCCACGAAGTGGGTCTGCAGCTCGGCCGAGTTGCCGGCGTCGTTCCATAGGTGCATGGCCTGCATGTTCGCCCGGACCTGGGCGGTGTCGCCGGACCGGGTGACGACGTGGTCGGTGAGCATGTGGTGGGTGGCTCGGAAGCGGGCGAAGCTCTCGTTCTGCTTGGCGAGGATGTCGGCCCGGCCGGTCAGCGCGACCCCGTCGGGCCGTACCACCCGGCCGTCGGGCAGGAAGGTCGCCGCGATCACGTCGGCATCGAGGCACTTGTCGTCAATGGCCGCGAAGTAGGCGCTGAGTAGCGTCGGGATCTCCATGGCTACAGTGTAGCCAGACTAGCTACACTGTAGCCATGGTCATCTGGAGCCAGGAGCGCCCGCCGCGGCGAGGCAGCGCGCCCGACTTGGCGGAGATCGTCGCGACCGCGCTCTCTCTGGCCGATCAGGAGGGGCTCGACGCGGTCTCCCTGCGCCGCGTGGCCACCGCGCTCCGGTCGGGCACGGCCTCCTTCTACCGCGTGCTCGGCAGCCGTGACGAGCTGCTCGAGCGCATGGTCGACGCGGTCCTCGGCCGGCACCTGCCGCCGGAAGCGTCGGGCGATTGGCGCGCGGACCTGGCCGCCGTGGCCCGCAACCGGCGCGCCATGCTCAAAGCCCATCCGTGGCTGGGCACTGAACTGGCTGGACGCCCGGCCATCGGCCCCAACGCCTTGATCCACCACGAACGGGCCCTTGCAGCGGCGGCCGGCTATGCCGACGACGCGACCACCGCTAGCGGTGCCGTAGAGACCGTCTTGGCGTACGTCCTGGGGGCAGCGGCCAGAGAGTTGGCCGAGGCGCGAATCCAGCGGCGTTCGGGGTTCACCGAGGAGCAATGGCGCGCCGCCGTCGCCCCGTACCTGCAGCAGGTTCTGGACAGCGGCAGCTACCCGCACCTGAATCGAATGGTGCACGAGGCCACGGACCTGGACGCCGACGAACGGTTTGAGCGTGGCCTGGCCTGCGTACTGACCGGACTCGCCACCTCGACGTCATGACTCGAAGCGCAGGCTCGCGGACGTCCCTGCAGGATCGGTCTCCTCTGCCATCCATGCGTCGAACGGCTATCGGGGCCGTCCGGACACGCTCGGCGTCCTGAGCCGTACCCGGCACGAGCGTCTTGCTCGGATCGGTTGCGGGCAGGCGGATGCGGTGGCTCGGCAACGCCAGGAGTTGAGGAGTCAGCCGACCTTTGGGGTGGCGCGGTCGATGATCGGGGCGACGTCCGAGCCCGGCGGAAGGGTGCCGAAGGCGCCGCCCCAGTCGCCTGCGAGGCGGGTTGCGCAGAAGGCGTCGGCTACAGCCGGGTGGCCGTGTCTGACCAGCAGTGATGCCTGTAGGACTAGCGCCAGGAGCTCGGCGACCCGGCGGGCGCGGAACTCGATCGTGGCGGTGTCGGTGAAGCTTTCCTTGACGTCCTTGATGGCCGCGTCTAGGCGCTTGTCGGCGCCCTGGGAGAGGGCTACTTCTTCGAAGAACGCCTCTAGGGTCTGCGGCTCGCGTAGCGTTGCGCGTAGGAGATCGAGCGCCGCGACGTTGCCGGAGCCCTCCCAGATGGAGTTGAGCGGCGACTCGCGGAACAGGCGGGGCATGCCGGACTCTTCGACGTAGCCGTTGCCGCCCAGGCATTCCAGGGCCTCGGCGGCGTGCGCGGGCCAGCGCTTGCAGATCCAGTACTTGCTGACCGCGAGCCCGAGGCGCTTGAACGCCGTCTCGGACGCGTCCCCGCGCACCGAGCGGTCGGTGGCGCCCGCCAGGCGCAGCATCGTGATCGTGGCCGCCTCCGACTCGATCGCGAGGTCGGTGAGGACGTTGCGCATCAGCGGCTGGTCGATCAGGTACTTCCCGAACGCCTTGCGGTGCGCGGCGTGGTGCGCGGCGGTCGTGACGCCGTGCCGCATCCCGGACGCCGCGCCGATCACGCAGTCGAGCCGGGTCATGTTGACCATCTCGATGATGGTGCGGACCCCGCGGCCCTCGTCCCCGACCCGCCAGGCGGCCGCGTCCTCGTACTCCACCTCGGAGGACGCGTTGGACCTGTTGCCGAGCTTGTCCTTCAGCCGCATCAGGCGGAGCCGGTTGAGGGTCCCGTCCGGCAGGACGCGCGGGACGAGGAAGCAGGTCAGGCCGCCCGGCGCCTGGGCCAGGGTGAGGAACACGTCGCACATCGGGGCGCTGGTGAACCACTTGTGGCCGGTGAGCCGGTACGTCCCGTCCTGCTGGGCGGTGGCCTGCGTGGTGTTGGCGCGGACGTCCGAGCCGCCCTGCTTCTCCGTCATGGACATGCCGGCGAGCAGCGCCTTCTTGGTGAGCGGGGCGCGCAGGCCGAAGTCGTACTCCGGCCTGGCGAGCAGCGGCTCGTACCGCGCGGCGAGTTCGGGGGACTGCCGCAGCGCGGGGACGGCGGCGTACGTCATCGAGATCGGGCAGCCGTGGCCGGCGTCGACGCGCCAGGCGTAGAACTTCGCGGCGCGTGCGACGTGGGCGCCATCGCGGGAGTCGGCCCACGGCGAGCCGTGCAGGCCGTGCGTCACCGCGACGCTCATCAGCTCGTGCCAGGCCGGGTGGAACTCGACCTCGTCGATCCGGTGCCCGTAGCGGTCGTGGGTGCGCAGGACGGGCGGGTTCTCGTTGGCGAGGCGGCCCCACTCCTGGGCGCGTTCCGTGCCCGCCAGCCGGCCCAGCTCGCGCACCTCCGCCTCGGCCCAGCCCGCGCCCTCGCGTGCCAGCCCGTCCAGCAGGACGGCCTCGTCGGCCACGTCGTGCCCGGTGAGCGGGGGAACCTGATTGACCACCTCGTGCGTCACCCTGCCGCCCTCCACATGCCGTTCCCGCCGTTGCCCCGCAGGATACAGAAGCCCGTTCGGGGCCAGGTGAGACCACGATCGGACCGCGGCAGGGGGCCATCCTCCTCAAGTGGTGGGGCGATCTCGTCCCCCCGGCGGATTGTCGCGCGCCGGCGGGGGAATACCTTCGGAAGCATGAGTCAGTCCAGTCCGCAGCCTGAGCGGCCCTGCTCCGGCCGCACGTCGGCCCGGCGGCAGGACGTCCACCCCGACCGGCCAGACCCCGCCCTCGACCACACCGCCGCGCCGGGCGCGATCCGGGCGTCCGACGCCGAGCGGGAGGCCGTCGTCGAGCGGCTGCGGATCGCGTCCGTGGAGGGCCGGCTCACCTTCGAGGAGCTGACCGAGCGCACCGAGGCCGCCTACGCGGCCGTGAGCCGCGGCGAGCTGGAGCGCATCACCGCCGACCTGCCGGGCCTCGGCGCCCCCGGCGCGAACCCGGCGCCCAGCCAGGTCAAGCGCAGGTTCAGCGCCGTCATGGGCGACTGCAAGGAGCGCATCGTCGGCCGCATCGACGGGCCGCTGGAGGCGGTGTCGGTCATGGGCGACGTCGAGCTCGACCTGCGTGGCGCGCAGGTGCCGACCGGCGAGGTGCGCATCTCCGCGACCGCCGTGATGGGCGACGTCAAGATCATCGTCCCGGACGGCGTCAGCGTCGAGCTGTCCGGCCACAACTTCCTCGGCGACCGGAAGGTCAGCGTCCGCGACCCGCTGCCCGGCGCCCGCGTCCCCGTGGTCCGCGTCACCGCGACCGTCGTGATGGGCGACGTCAAGATCGTCGACGATGAGCACCACGCGCGCGGCCGCCGTGCCGTCGCCGACTGGTGGAGCGACCGCAAGTAGCGCGGGCGGGCTAGACGGCGGTGGCCCGGCGCGCGTTTTCCAGCGCCTCGTCGTAGCGGCGGACGACCAGGTCCGCGACCTCCGGGGCGGCGCCCAGCACCGGCGAGACCGCGGCCGCACCGGCGGCCAGCGTCTCGGCGCGGACCTTGTCGGCGAAGTACCCGGGCGCCAGGAAGTAGGACGCGACGGCCACCCGCGGCGCGCCCGCGTCGAGCAGCGCCGCCACGGCCTCGCCCGGTTTCGGGCCGGCCGCCGACGCGTACGCCGCGACGGCGTCCCGCCATCCTCGGGAGCGCCACTCGCGTGCCAGCTGCGCGATGGTGGCGTTGGCGGACGCGTCGCTGGAGCCCGCCGACACGAGGACGACCGCCGTGTCCGGGTCGCCGGGCGCCACGCCCGCGTCGGACAGGCGGCGTTCCAGGGCGTCCATGAGGAGCGGGTGCGGGCCCAGCGTCTCGGCCGTGCGCAGGCGCAGCCGGGGGTGCAGCGCGCGGACCCGGTCCAGGACGCCCGGGACGTCGGTCTTGCTGTGGTAGGCGGCGGTGAGCAGCAGCGGCAGCACGACCGCCTCGCCCGCGCCGTCCCGGGCCAGGCCGTCCAGCACCCGGTCGGGCGCCGGCGGCGCGTGGTCGAGGAACGAGGCGTGCACGGGCACGTCCGGGCGGCGCGCCCGGACGGCGTCGAGCAGCGCCGCGACGGTCGCGGCGGCGCGGGGATCCCTGCTCCCGTGCGCCACCGCCACCATGGGCGCCGCCACCCTGGGCGCCGCGGGGGGCACGCTCACAGGTGGATGCCGCACTCGGTCTTGCCCATTCCGGCCCAGCGGCCGCTGCGCGGGTCCTCGCCGGGCTCGACCGGACGGGTGCACGGCGCGCACCCGATCGAGGGATAGCCGTCGTAGTGGAGCGGGTTGACGAGCACACCGTTGTCCTCGATGTAGTCGTCCATCTGCTTCTGGGTCCAGTCCAGGATCGGGTTGACCTTGACCATGCCGCGCTTGCGGTCCCACTCGACGACCTTCCGGTCGCGGCGGCTCGCGGTCTCGTCCCGGCGGATGCCGCTGAACCAGGCCATGTAGCCCTCCAGCGCACGGCCGAGCGGCTCCACCTTGCGCAGGTGGCAGCACAGGTCCGGGTTGCGGCCGAACAGCCGGGGGCCGAGCGCGGCCTCCTGCTCCTCGACCGTCCGGGACGGGGTGACGTTGATGACGTTCACCGGGTAGACGGCCTCGACGGCGTCCCGGGTGCCGATCGTCTCGGCGAAGTGGTAGCCGGTGTCGACGAACAGGACGTCGATGCCGGGCTTCACCTTCGATACCAGGTGCAGGAGCGCCGCGTCCGACATGGACGAGGTCAGGCAGATCCGGTCGCCGAACGTGGCGACGGCCCAGCGGATGACCTCCAGCGTGGGCGCGCCCTCCAGCGCGGCGGCGGCCGATTCGACGATGTCTTCGAGGTCGAGGGTAGGTCTGTCGGTCTCCAGGAGGGTCACCGGGGGATCTCCTTGCTCGCGGGTCGGGGAGCTCCGACACCGAGAAACTTCAACGTGAAGGAACGGAGGCAGTCGGGGCAGAACCAGGCACCGTGCGCCTCGGCGCGGGGGGAGGACCCCCCGCCCTCTCCGGGAAAGTCGGAGGGGGCGCGCGGTTCCAGGTTCTCCTCGCCGCAGTAGGGGCAGTAGAACGGCGCCATGCGCTCGCTCACTTGAGATCGGCCTCGTCGGCGCGGTGCACCCAGTCGGCGAAGGTCTCGCCGCCGGTGCGCTGCGCGTCGAAGTTGCGGACGACCCGCTCGACGTAGTCGGTCAGCCCGGCCGAGGTGGTCTTCAGCCCGCGGACCTTCTTGCCGAACGACGCGCCGAGCTGCCCGCCCAGATGGATCTGGAACCCCTCGACCTGGTCGCCGTTCTCGTCCACGACGAGCTGGCCCTTGAGACCGATGTCGGCGACCTGGATGCGGGCGCAGGCGTTCGGGCAGCCGTTGACGTTGATCGTCAGCGGCTGGTCGAAGTCCGGCAGGCGCTTCTCCAGCTCGTCGATGAGGTCCATCGCGCGCTGCTTGGTGTCGACGATCGCGAGCTTGCAGTACTCGATGCCCGTGCACGCCATCGTCTGGCGGCGGAACGTGGACGGACGGACCTGCAGGTCGTGCTTCGCCAGCTCGTCGGCGAGCGCCTCGGTGTTCTCCTCCGGGACGTCCAGGACGACCATCTTCTGCTCGACGGTCGTCCGCACCCGGCCCGAGCCGTAGCGGTCGGCCAGCTCGCCGATGACGCCGAGCAGCTCGCCGTTCACCCGTCCGACGCGCGGCGCGAACCCGACGTAGAAGCGGCCGTCCTGCTGCCGGTGGATCCCGACGTGGTCGCGGCGGGCGAGCGGCGCGGCCGGTTCGGGGCCGTCCGGCAGCGCGTAGCCGAGGTACTCCTTCTCCAGCACCTCGCGGAACTTCTCCGGGCCCCAGTCCTTCATCAGGAACTTCAGCCGGGCGCGGCTGCGCAGCCGCCGGTACCCGTAGTCGCGGAAGATCGAGGTGACGCCGTGCCAGACCTCGCTGGTCTGCTCGGGCTTGACGAACACGCCGAGGCTCTGCGCGAACATCGGGTTGGTGGACAGCCCGCCGCCGACGTACAGCTGGTACCCGGTCTCGCCCTCCTCGTTCACCACGCCCACGTACGCGATGTCGTTGATCTCGTGGACGGTGCAGTGCGACGTGCAGCCCGACATCGCCGTCTTGAACTTGCGCGGAAGGTTGGAGAACTCGGGGGAGCCGATGTAGCGGTCGTGGATCTCGCGCAGGTCGCGGGTCGCGTCGATCACCTCGTCGGCCGCGATCCCGGCCAGCGGGCAGCCGATGATCGTGCGCGGGACGTCCCCGCACGCCTCCATGGTGTGCAGGCCGACCGCTTCGAGCGCGTCCCAGATCGCCGGGACGTCCTCGATCCGCACCCAGTGCAGCTGGACGTTCTGCCGGTCGGTGATGTCGGCGGTGCCGCGCGCGTACCGGGTCGAGATGTCGGCGATCGTGCGGAGCTGCGGGCCGCTCAGCTGCCCGCCGTCGATCCGCACCCGCATCATGAAGTAGCGGTCCTCGAGCTCCTCGTCCTCAAGCGCGCCGGTCTTGCCGCCGTCGATGCCGGGCTTGCGCTGGGTGTAGAGGCCCATCCAGCGGAACCGGCCGCGGAGGTCGGCGGGGTCGATCGAGTCGAACCCGGTCTTGGAGTAGATGTCGATGATGCGGCGCCGGACGTTCAGGCCGTCGTCGTTCTTCTTGTTCTCTTCGTTCTTGTTGAGCGGTTCGCGGTAGCCGAGGGCCCACTGGCCCTCGCCCTTCTTGCTGCGCTTGGTCGCGGGTGGCACGGCGCGCGTCCTCATCTGTTGGTCGTGAGGGACGCGTAGCGCACCGGCAGTTTCGGACAGCCGGCTCAACGCTGAGCAGGATCAGGTCGAAGGAGACGCCGATGCACCACGCGCCCGCTGAGCAGGGGGGCGTGGTCGGGGCGTCACCGACAGATCGCGCTGCGGACGCGCAGGAAGTCCACGTGCCGGCGCTTGGCCAGCAACGGGTCCGCAGCAGTCATGCTTGAACTGTGACATGGCGTCTCACGGGCTGTCCAGTCACGCTCGGGATGCGGACACGTGAGATGTGTCATCCCTGCCGCCTCCAGTTCACCCGGGGCTCGGCGTCGTCGCCGGTACGGGCGTCCGCGCGCCGCCCGCCGTCCGGCTTCGCGGGCGCGGCGGCGTGCTGGCAGTCGCACCAGGATCCGCCGCGGCACTCCTCGTGGCGGCGCTCCCGGCAGGACTGGCAGATCATGTCTTCATTGTCACTCATGGAGTCCGATGCCCGGTTCGCGGGTGGCCGGACGCGTCCCGAGCGGCGGTTCCGGACGGTGGCTCGCCCCGGGTGGCCGGACGCGGACGATCATGGTCCGGGCGACGTTCCGATCCGTCGAACCGGGTATGGGCAGTGGCATGTGCGGGGGAGTGGGCCCGTCGCGAGACGATCGGACGGGGAAAGCGATCGGCACGCGAATCGGCACGCGAAACGCGGGGCGGACCACTGAAATGGGCGGTGCGGCATGTTCCGGGCGCGTGACGCTCTACGGTTGGGCGGTGTGACGACCGTCTCCGACGCCGAGAGCGTCCCCTCGGCCGGGGACTCCGACTCCGGACGGGGCCCGCGCGGCCCCCGCCCGCGCGTGCCCCGCGATCTGATCCCGCGCGCCCGTTCGGCCGCGCGCACGGCGGGCCGCGTCGGCTGGCTCCTGGTCAAGGGCACTGCGGTCGGCGGTTTCCGCTACCGGGTGACCGGCCTCGCGGCCGAGGCCGCGTTCTTCGCGCTGCTGTCGCTGCCGCCCCTGGTCATCGGGCTGATCGGCACGATGGGGCACCTGCGCGGCCTGTTCGGCGCGGACAGCGTCGCCGAGGTCCGCTCCTGGGTGATCCAGCAGGCGCAGACCGTGCTGACGGGCCCGGCGGTCGACTCGGTCGTCATCCCGCTGATCGACGACGTGATCCGGGGCGGCAGCCCCGACATCGTGTCCGTCAGCTTCCTGATCTCGCTGTGGGCCGGGTCGCGGGCGACGAACGTCTACGTCGACACGATCACCATCTCCTACGGGCTGTCCGGCATCCGCGGGGTGATCCGCACCCGGACGCGCGCGTTCGTCCTCTACCTCATCGGGCTGCTGGTCTTCCTGGTCGTCATCCCGCTGCTGGTGGCCGGGCCCGCGCTGGTGCGGCAGGCGCTGCCGGAGAGCGCCGAGGTCGTCCAGGGCCTGTACTGGCCGGTCGTGGTGACGCTGTCGGTGGTCTTCCTCGCGCTGCTGTACCACATGAGCGTCCCGGTGCGGACGTCCTGGTACCGCGAGGTGCCGGGCGCCGTGCTGGCCCTGCTGATCTGGATCGTCGGCAGCGTCAGCCTCCGGCTCTACCTGGCCGGGTCGCTGAGCGGTGTGTCGGTGTACGGGTCGCTCGCCGCCGCGATCGCGGTGCTCGCCTGGCTGTACGTGGCGGCGCTCGCGGTGCTGATCGGGGCCGCGCTGAACGCCGAGATCGACCGGTTGTGGCCGAGCGGCGACACCGCCCGGGCGCGCGCCGTGCGTGAAGCGCAGGGCGAGCAGGCCGAGCGCGCCGAGCGGGCCGAGCAAGTCGAGCGGGCCGAGCAAGGTGAGCGGGCCGAGCGGGGCGCCCAGGACCAGCGGGACCAGCGAGGTGAGCGGGACGGGCGGGGCGAGCGTGATGGGCAGGTGCCCCGCGACGGCCGGAGCGAGGGTAAAAACAACCACGAATAGGGCTTTGAATAGGTCAAACATGTCGTAACCTCGCCTGTCATGACCCCTCGTGAGGAGCCCGGCCGGCTGCGGACCGTGACCGGCACGATCGCGACGTCCGACATCACCGGGCCGGTGCTCTCCCACGAGCACCTGCAGATGGATCTGCGCTGGCCGGCGCGTCCCCAGCTGGTCGAGTCCGACCCGGGACGCTGGCTGGAGGAGGAGAAGTCCGTCCAGCGTGAGCTGTCGGAGCTGCGCAAGGAGCACGGCCTCGGCCTCGTCGTCGACCTGACCTCCTCGGGGATGGGCCGCAACGCCGCCGCGCTCGCCCGGATCAGCGCCGGGTCCCGGGTGGCCGTGGTCGCCGGGACGGGCGTGTTCACCGAGCCGTTCCATCCCGCGTTCGTCCGCGAGACCCTCGCCGCCGAGACCGGCCCGCAGGGCTCGACCGGCGTCGAGCGGCTCGCCGAGCGGCTGCTCGCCGAGGTCGGCTTCGGCATGGACGGCACCAACTCCCTGCCGGGCGTCATCGGCGAGATCGGCACCTGGGGCGAGGCGCCGACCGAGACCGAGGAGCTGTGCCTGCGCGCCGCCGCGCGGGCGGCCCGCTACTCCGGGCTGTCCGTCGCGACCTACGGCCGGGCGGGGCTCGCCCAGCTGGAGATCCTCACCGCCGGCGGGCTGTCCCCGGAGCGGGTCGCGGTCGGCCAGCAGGACCGGGTGGACGACCCCGGCCAGCACCGCAAGATCGCCGAGACGGGCGGCTACGTCTCGTTCGGCACGCTCGGTCTCGCCGGCGGGGACCGCGCCGCGGTCGGCGCCCGCGTCCGCTGCGTGATGGACCTGCTGGAGGCCGGGCACGCCGACCGGGTGCTGCTGAGCACCGGTGTCTCCCGGATGGCGCAGATCGCCCGCTACGGCGGCACGGGTTTCGGCTACCTCTTCGAGACGTTCCTGCCCGCGCTGCGCGCCGCGGGCGCCGACGACGCCACCCTGGCCGGGATCCTGCGCGACAACCCCCTGAGGTGGCTCACCGGTTCGTGAGCGGGGCGGCTCACCGGTTCGTGAGCGGGCGGCTCACCGGTTCGTGAGTGGGTAGGGGGAACCCAGGAAGGGGGTGTCCCCATGTCCTGGAACAGTTCCGCACGGGAGGACGCCCAGCGTGCGGAGACCGTCCGGCTCCCCTACGCCGACCGCACCGAGGCGGGCCGCGTGCTCGCCGAGCGCCTCGTCCCCCTGGGGCTGGAGGGTGCGGTCGTCCTCGCCCTGCCGCGCGGCGGCGTTCCCGTCGGATACGAGGTCGCGAGGCGGCTCGGGTCCCGGCTCGACGTCCTGGTGACCCGCAAGATCGGTTACCCGCCGCAGCCGGAGCTCGGCGTCGGGGCGATCGCCGAGGGCGGTTCGCCGGTGTTCGACGGCGAGCTGCTGGCCCGGCTCGGGCTCCGCGAGGACGACCTGGCCGCCACGGTGGCGGCCGAACGCGCCGAGCTGGACCGCCGGGTGACCGCCTACCGGCACGGCCGCGCGCTGCCGGAGATCGCCGGGCGCCCGGTGATCGTGGTGGACGACGGGTTCGCGACGGGCGGCACCGCCCGCGCCGCCGTGCGGGCGATGCGCGAGCGCGGGCCGTCCCGGCTGGTGCTGGCGGTGCCGGTGGGCGCCGCGGAGACGGTCCGCGCGCTGGAGGCCGAGGTGGACGAGATCGTCGTCCCGGCGGCGCCGTGGGAGTTCCGCGCCGTGGGCCAGTGGTACCGCGACTTCGGCCAGCTCACCGACGACGACGTGACGGCGTGGCTGGAGCGCGCCGGGCACGCCGCGGGCGGCGGTGCGGTGTGAGCCGCCGCACGCGAAATGGTGGGCGGCGAATTTCGGTGAATGGGGCACGTCGCCGAGTGGGTTGCGGTAAAAGCACGTCCCCGATGGAATGTCGTGGCACGATGTAGCTCGGTTGTGATGCAGATGTGACGTTGCGCCGGGCCCGTCCTGGAGCGGCCTGGCCCGGGCAACGCAAACGGCCCCGCGAGTGCGGGGCCGTGTCGTTTTCAGGTGGCGTGCCGGGGATCGCGCTGGGAGCGTTCGGCGGCCTGCGCGCTCGTTCAGGCGGCGTTGGCGCGACGCATCCGGCGACGGCGCTCGGACGCGCGCTCGTCCTCGTTCAGACCGCCCCACGTGCCGTACTTCTCGGGCCGGGACACCGCGTAGTCCAGGCACTCCGTGCGCACCGGGCAGCCCATGCAGATCTGCTTGGCCTTGCGCTCGCGGATCTCGCGCTCGGGCTGACGTTCGCCGTCGGGACCGAAGAAGAGGACGAGGTCTTCCCCCCGGCACGCCGCGGCGTCCTGCCAGCCCCAGCTGGGACGAGGGAGGTTTGCCTGCCGACGTACCTGAGCCATGGAACACCCACCTTGATTGGTTTTCGAACAAAAACGGGACATGGACGCTCGACGTGCTTCAAGTGACATGAGTCAGAAGCGCCGAATGTTCCAACGTCTGGAGTTGCCGCTCTGTTCCCCGTCCGGTTACTCCGGAAACCTGGGGACGTGCGACAGGGAGACCCTCGAATGGGGCCTCAAGGAGATTACACGAGGGCCGCCTCGTTGAGAAGGGTGAGTTCCCTAACAACATGGGTTCGCAAGTTCTCCCCGCAGTCCGGCCCGCACGGATCGGACTGCTGGACGGCCTCGAAGGTCACCCGGTAACGGCTCTGCCGCCGGGCGACAACGATTGCTTCGTACCGAGATGTCCCGGTGACCGACTCCACAGACACTTCGTCCACCCCGAGGACGCCCGTGTGGGCGCGGACGAAGTGCTCGGCCGCCTGCGCCGGCTCGGGCGTCCCCGCCCGTCCGCGGAACCGGTCGAGGGCGACCTCGCCCCGCAGATAGGCGTTCACCGCCGTCACCGCCTCGCTCTCGCCGAGGTCGCCGTAGTAGAGCCCGTGTGGAAGACATACCAAATTCGCCGCAAATCGGTCACCGCCGACATGGGTGGTTTCCCATACGCGGCCGTCGAAACGCGTGGCGAGGGCGCGGGCCAGCGGAGCCCCGGTCCGCGCGCAGCAGGCGTTGTGCCGCCCGTGCGTGCAGGCCAGCAGCACCGGCCCGGTCACCCGCTCGCCGAGGCCCGGCGAGCGGCCCGCGGCGAGCGCGGCCAGGTCGAGCGCGGCGAGTTCCGCCGGGTCGGCCAGCTCGCGCCCCTCCATCCAGACCTCGGCGCCGCGCGAGAACGCGGCGTAGACCTGGACCGGCGGGCTGGCGCGCCGGCGTCCCGGCCGGCGGATCAGCTGCGGCCGGACGCCCGCCTTCTTCGCCGCCCGCATCGCCTCCGCGACCGGGTCCGGGCCCGGCAGGTCGGTGACGTTCTCGGGCCAGGGGCCGGGGTGCTCGACGAGCAGCCAGGCGCGCGCCTTCGTGGTCGCGCTCGCCAGGCAGGGCCGCTCGCCCGTGTGGCTCCCCGGGCAGTGCCCGCAGCCCTTTCCCCGTGTCACCTGGTCCCCCCGGCCGATCTCAGGTCGATTAGGTAAGGGTAACCTAATGAATCCTCGTCAAACCAGGAGGGCCGGGGCGGCAGAGGTGACAGAGGTCTCAGTTCAGTGCAGCGCGGCGCGCGGGAGCAGGGCCTCCGCCGCGGGAAGCGCGGCCTCCCGGTCGGCGGCGACGAGCCCGATCCGGGTGCGGCGATCCAGCAGGTCACTGACGTCGAGGGCTCCCTCGTGCAGCACGGCCCAGGCCAGTTCCGCCCCGGTCACCGGCAGGCCAGGGGCCACCGGCTCCAGCAGGGCCGGGTCCTCCCCGCCCAGGGCGGCCAGCAGCGGCGCCTCGGTCCCGTACCGCCGGACGAGGCGGGACGGCGCGTCCAGGGCGTCCAGCCGGGCCCGCGGAGCCGCGCCGACGAGCGGGAGGCGCGCGGTCCGGCTCGGCCCGGCGTCGAGGCCGCGAGCCCGCACGACGGCGTCAACGGCGTCCTGCGCCATCCGCCGGTAGGTGGTGAGCTTGCCGCCGACGATCGTGACGACGCCGTCCTTCGAGGTCAGCACGGCATGGCGGCGGGAGATGTCGGCCGTGTCGCGCCCGTGCCCGAGGTCCAGCAGCGGGCGCAGGCCGGCGTACGCGCCCACCACGTCCGTGCGACGCACCGGGACGTCCACCGCGGAGCCGAGCACGTCGAGCAGGAACCCGATCTCGCCCTCCGTCGGCTCCGGCACGTCGGGGATCGGCCCGTCCGCGGGCTCGTCGGTGAGCCCGACGTAGACGCGGCCGTCGCCCTGCGGGAGCACCAGCACGAACCGGGCGCCCGCGCCCGGGATCGGCACGTGCATGCCGGCCGAGAGGCCGCGCAGCGCGTCCGCCCGGAGCACGAGGTGGGTACCCCGCGAGGGGCGCAGCCGCACCCCGTCCACGAGCCCGCCCGCCCAGACCCCCGCGGCGTTAACGACCGAGCGCGCCCGGACGGTGATCTCCCGGCCGGTCAGCTCGTCCCGGACGAGGGCGCCGTCGCCGGTGAGCCGCACGGCGCGGCAGCGGGTGAGGACGTGGGCGCCGTGCCGGGCGGCGGTGCGGGCGAGCGCGGTGACGAGGCGCGCGTCGTCGCAGAGCTGCCCGTCCCACGACAGCAGCCCGCCGCGCAGCCCGTGGGGGCGCAGCGCGGGAGCGAGCCGCAGCGTCTCGACCGCCGAGAGCCGGCGCGGGCCGGGCAGCACCGAGCGCGGGGTGCGCGCGGCGAGCCGCAGCAGGTCCCCGGCGCGCATCCCGGCGCTGGCGACGGCCGCCTCCCGGCGCGACACGAGCGGGGTCAGCGGCAGGACGAACGGGAGAGCGCGCACCAGGTGCGGGGCGGTGTGCCGCATCAGCACGCCGCGCTCGACCGCGCTCTCCTGCGCCACGTCCACCTGCCCGGACGCGAGGTAGCGCAGCCCGCCGTGGATCAGCTTGGAACTCCACCGGGACGTGCCGAACGCCAGGTCGTGGGCGTCGATCGCGGCGACCGACAGCCCCCGCGACGCGGCGTCCAGCGCGGCGCCCGCGCCGGTCGCGCCGAGCCCGACGACCAGGACGTCCACTACCTCGTCCGGCAGGGCGGCGAGCTCGCGTGCCCGGCGCGCCGCGTTGAGCGACGTCCGCGGTTCCGGTCCGGAGTCGTTCATGGGGCGAGCATCCTTTCCAGGACGTGGCGCAGTTCGGCGTCGAAGGCGTCGGAGCCGAGGTCGGGGTCGGCCGCGTCGAGCATCGTCGGAACCGACAGCGCGTAGGACTGGACGATCAGCAGCAGGGCCCGCGCCTGCCGGCCGGCATGGTCCCGGCGGATGGTCCCGTCGGCGTGCCCGGCCGCGAGCGCCTCCTCGAACAGCGCCAGGAACGCGAGTTGGCTGGCCCCGCAGCGGTCCAGGACGTAGGGCAGCAGCAGTTCGGGGTCGACCTCGATGATCTTGCGGAGCAGCGGGTGGTCGCGGAACGTCCGGACGCCGGTGACCAGGCCCTCCACCATCCGGGGCCGGACGGGACGGCCGTCGTCGGGCGGCTGCAGCGCCGCGCCGATGCCGGTCCACTCCCGGGTCATCAGGTCGGCGACGATCGTGCGGACGTCCGGCCAGCGGCGGTACAGCGTCATCCGGGAGACGCCCGCGCGGCGGGCGATGTCGGTCAGCGTCGTCCGGCGCACGCCGACGGCCAGCACGCAGTCGCGCGCGGCGTCGAGCACGGTGTCGTCGGCGGTCCGGGCCGCCGTACTGTTGTGACGATTCGACGTCATGTGTCACAGTGTAAGCTGAGGAAACCGGGGACCGTCACGGGAGGCTGCGTGGAGACGCGGGACATGCTGTGGAGCGGCTGGGGCGATCCGGCCAAGGCCGCGCCGCTGCCCGAGCCGATGATCGGGCTGCTGCGCGACATGCTCGGCGTGCGGCCGGCCGAGGCGCCGCCCGTCGCGCTCGCGGAGATCGAGGTCGCCGCGCCGCGGCTGCCGGGCGAGGCCCTCACCGCGCTCGCCGGGATCGTCGGCGACGGGAACGTCCGCGTCGACGCCGAGACGCGGGTCCGGCACACGCGCGGCAAGTCGACGCCCGACCTGCTGCTCATGCGCGCGGGGGAGACCTCCGACGCGCCGGACGCCGTCGTCCTGCCCGGCTCGCACGAGGAGGTCCTCGCGGTGCTGAGGCTCTGCGCCGCGAAGCGGATCGCGGTGGTGCCGTTCGGCGGCGGGACGTCCGTCGTCGGCGGGCTGGCGCCGCGCGGCGTGGACGCCTTCATCGCCCTCGATTTGCGGCGGATGGACCGCCTCGTCGCGGTCGACGAGGTCTCCCGCACCGCCGTCCTCCAGCCGGGCCTGCGCGCCCCGGCGGCGGAGGCGCTGCTCGCCGAGCACGGCTTCACCCTCGGGCACTTCCCCCAGTCGTTCGAGTGGGCGTCCATCGGCGGGTTCGCGGCGGCGCGGTCGAGCGGGCAGGCGTCGGCCGGGTACGGGCGGTTCGACGACATGGTGGTCGGCCTGACCGTGGCGACCCCGGAGGGCGCGCTCGACCTCGGCCGCGCGCCGAAGTCGGCCGCCGGGCCCGACCTGCGGCAGCTCGTCCTCGGCTCGGAGGGCGCGTTCGGCGTGATCACGTCGGTGACCGTGCGGATCCGGCCCGTCCCGCCGGCCCGGGAGTACGAGGGCTGGCGGTTCGCGTCGTTCGACCAGGGCGCCGCCGCGCTCCGCCGGCTCGCCCAGGACGGCCCGCTTCCCGCGGTGCTGCGGCTGTCGGACGAGGCCGAGACCATGGTCGGGCTCGCCGACCCGTCCGCCATCGGGACGCCGGGCGGAGCTCGTCCGCTGGATGGCGGGGGGTCGTCGGCGGCCGGGTGCCTCGCCGTGCTCGGGTTCGAGGGCACCCCGGAGAACGTCGCCGCCGGGCGCGCCGGGGCGGCGGACGTGCTGCGCGCCGCCGGCGGCGAACCGCTCGGCGGCGGGCCGGGCGAGAAGTGGGAGCGCCGCCGCTTCGACGCCCCCTACCTGCGCGACTCCCTGCTGGACGTGGGCGCGTTCGTCGAGACGCTGGAGACCGCCGCGTTCTGGTCGGGCGTCCCGGACCTGTACGAGGCCGTGCGGCACGCCCTGATCGGCACTCTCTCGGGGGCGGGGACGCCGCCGCTCGTCATGTGCCATGTCTCGCACGTCTACCCGTCCGGCGCGTCCCTGTACTTCACCGTCGTGTCGGCGCAAGGCAAGGACCCGGTCGAGCACTGGGACAGGGCGAAGAGAGCGGCCTGCGACGCGATCCTCGCGGCGGGCGGGACGATCAGCCACCACCACGGCGTCGGCACCGACCACCGCGACTGGTACGGGAAGGAGATCGGGCCGCTCGGCGCCGCCGTCCTGCGCGCCGTCAAGGACCGGGTCGATCCCGCGGGGATCCTCAACCCGGGCGTCCTCGTCCCGCCGGCCCCGGCGCGGTGACCGCCATGCGCGCGTTCACCGCGATCGTGAACCCGGCGGCGGGCGGCTCCGCGTCCGCCTCCCGCCTGATGCCGCTCGGCCGGCTGCTGCGCGAGGCGGGGGCCGAACTCGACGTCGAGTACAGCCGCGGCATGGAGCACGCCGCCGACCTCGCCCGCGCCGCCGCCGGGACGGGACGCGTCGTGCTCGGCGTCGGCGGCGACGGCATGATCGGCTGCGTCGGCGGCGCCCTCGCCGGGACGGACGCGGTCTTCGGCATCGTCCCGGCCGGGCGCGGCAACGACTTCGCGCGGCAGCTCGGCGTTCCGTCCGGAGCGGCGGAGCTCGCTCCGCTGCTGCTGGAGGGCGAGCCCCGCGCGGTGGACGCCATCGAGGCCAACGGGACGCCCGTTCTCGGCAGCGTCTACGCGGGCGTCGACGCCGTCGCCAACGACAACGCCAACAGGACGCGGCTGCTGCGCGGCTCCGCCGCCTACTACGTCGGCGCGCTGCGGGCGATCGTCTCCTGGCGGCACGCCGACTACCTGATCACCGTGGACGGCGAGCGGCACCGCCGCGAGGGCTACACCGCCGTCGCGGCGAACTCGGGCTACTACGGGTTCGGCAAGCACATCGCGCCGGACGCGCGGGTGGACGACGGCCTGCTCGACGTCGTCCTCATCCGGCGGGCGCCGCGGACCCTGTTCTTCTCCGTGATGCGGGAGCTGGAGAAGGGGACGCACGTGCGGCGGCCCGAGGTGGAGGTCATGCGCGGCCGGGAGGTGCGGATCGAGCTGGCCGGTCCGCCCGGCCGGACCCTCCCCTACGGCGCGGACGGCGAGCTGCCCGGGGTGCTGCCGGTCACCGCCAGGGTGCTGCCGGGCGCGCTCCGCGTCATCGCCCCCTGATGTTTTGGCCCCTCATTTGGGGCGGTTTACGTCTGCATTACGGCCCTCCGTATAGCGTCAGTTACGTCCCGCTTTCGGGACCTGTGGGGCCGTCTGTGGAGGCATCATGAGAGGCGACTGCACGCTCGCCGTTCTGGGGGGACTCATGATGACCGCAGGCGCCCTCGACGTGGTGGCGCCGGTGTCCTTGGGGGTGGCGCCGGCGTCCACCACGCCCTTTGGCGTACTCGCTTGACGCCGAGATCGCCTCCGGACAGTCTGTGAGGATTCCCTTACGGCTGCCGGAGGCGATCTGTGTCCGAGGTTCCCCACCCGCCCGACAACTCGCGCACCTCCGAGGCGGGCGCCGGGTGGGTCTGCGGAAGACCCGGCACGTTCAACGACCTGCTGCCGTCGCGCATCCCCGACTTCTCGTGGCGGCGCCCCACGGTCTTGTGGCGGTCCCGCAACGACGTGCTCGCGCGGCTGTTCGGCGACCCGTCCAACGCGATCCGCCGGCGCTGCGTCGCCGCGCTGCGCGAACGGGGGACGCCGGCGGCGTTCACCGTGCACCGCTCGTCCGCGGAGTTCTCGTTCGCGCTGCTCGGCGACACGGGGGAGGGCGACCGGTCGCAGTACGCGGTGGTGCCGCCGCTGCTGAAGGCGGCCGCCGGCACCGACTTCATGATCGTCGCGAGTGACGTGATCTACCCGACCGGGGACGGCGGCCAGTACCCGGAGAAGTTCTTCCGCCCCTACCAGGACTACCCGGCGCCCATCTACGCCGTCCCCGGCAACCACGACTGGTACGACGGGCTGCGCGGCTTCCTGCACGTCTTCTGCGCCCTGGACGCCGACTGCTCGCCGCCGCCCTGGCGCGGAGCCCTCGCGTTCGTCCCCCGCAAGCTCTGGCGCGCCTCGGGAACGGTCGACCCGGCGGCGCTCGCCGAGGCGCGCCGCACGTTCCGGGGCGCGTCCGGGCAGCAGGCCGTCCAGCCGGGTCCGTACTGGGCGATCGACACGCCGTCGCTGCGCATCATCGGCATCGACACCGGGATCACCGGCACCCTCGACCGCGACCAGGGCCGCTGGCTGCGCGAGGTGTCCGGCGGCCCCAAGCCCAAGCTGCTGGTGACCGGAAAGCCGCTGTACGTGGACGATGAGCACCGTCCGGGGCGGACCGAGGGCGGCGGGACGGTCGACGAGATCGTCCGCGACCCGGCGCACCACTACGTGGCCGCGATCGGCGGCGACATCCACAACTACCAGCGCTACCCGGTGCGGACCGGCGAGGGCCGGACGATCCAGTACATCGTCTCGGGGGGCGGCGGCGCGTTCATGCACGCGACCCACACGATCCCCCGGACGCGGGCGGTGGAAGAGAACGAGTTCCGCTGCTACCCGCTGCGCGGCGACTCCCTGTCCCGCTACAGCAAGCTGTACGGGCGGTGGCTGCGGCTGCCGAAACTGTTCGAGCTGACCCCGGAGGAGGCGACCGCCGCCGTCCGGCACAGGCTCGGCATCCGGCCGGGGCGCGGCTACAAGGCGATCCACGAGAACCCGCCGTCGCGCCGCGCGCGCTTCGTCGCCGCCGTCCTCGGCGTCCCGCGCGAGGGCAGGCGCGGCTCCCGGTTCCTGCGGCTTCCGGTGCACCGGCTCCCGCAGCGCTTCCGCTCGGAGCTGGCCGACTGGGACCGGCCGCCGTTCTTCAAGAGCTTCCTGCGCCTGGACGTGACGGAGTCGCAGCTCCGGATCCGCTGCTTCGCGGCGACGGGTTGCGGCGACCACGAGACCGCGCCGCCGTGCGAGGACGAGGTGACGATCTCGCTGCGGTGACCCGACAAGCCGCGGAAACGGCCAGGAATCTGACCATAGTCGGCAATTCGCACGTCCGACGTGGCCCAATCCCGTTACAGTCGTGGCTCATCACACGGGTGAACGGTAACGGACGGTCGGCCGGAAAACGACCGCGTCCCAAAGGAAGAGCAATTCGATGAGTTACCCCCAGCAGGGTCAGGGCCAGGCACAGCAGCAGGCCTACCAGGGCGGCTACGCGCCCGCCCCCGCGCAGCAGCAGGCCGCCCCCGCGGCCGTCGGCGCGGGCCACAACATGAAGCGCCGCAACCCGGCCGGAGCGTGGCTCGGCCTCCCCATCATCACCTTCGGCATCTACGGCCTGGTCTGGTTCTTCAAGGTCCACGACGAGCTGTACCAGTACGACCGCCGGATCGACAACGCCGCCACCAACGCGCTGCTGTCCATGCTCTTCGGCGGCATCACCCTCGGCATCTGGCCCCTGGTCATGTGGGTCAAGCTCGGCGGCCGCATCGCCCAGGCCCAGCGCGCCGCCGGCCTCCAGCCGAGCTGCAGCGGCGGCATGGGCTTCCTGCTCGGCATCCTCGGCTTCGGGGTGCTGTACTACCAGATCCAGCTGAACAAGGTCGCCGACCGCTACGGCGACACCCCCGCAGGCCAGCAGGTCTCGCTCGTCGCCTGATCGATCCTGGGGCTACGGCCCTGGCCCCCGCTGAGATCACGCCGAACCCCTCCGCGCGTCACCCGTCGCGGAGGGGTTTTCGCGTGTCGGGGTTCTGTCGGCGGGTGCGGCCACAATGGACGCGTGAGGATCGCGGTGGGCGTCGGGCGCGGTGACGGGGGGACGCTGCGCACGCTCGCCGAGGACGGCACGCCCGCCGCACCTGCACGCATCGTCCCCGACCTGGTCGCGGCGATCGCCGACCAGGAGCGGGCCGGCGCGCCGCGCTGGGTCTGGCCGTCCACGGCGCGGCTCTACCCGCGACTGCTCGACGCGGGCGTGCGGGTGGCCCGCTGCCACGACCTGGAGTTGGTGGAGAGCCTGCTGCTCGGCCACGCCGGACGGTACGGCGAGCCGCGCTCGGTGGCGGCGGCGTGGGCGAGGATGCGCGGCGAGCCGGTGCCGCCGGACCGTCCGCCGCCCGGCGCGCCGCCCGGCCAGGCCTCCCTGTTCGACGACGACACGGGGCCCGCCGAGCCCGCCGACGACATCGGGCAGATCGTCGCGGTGCACGCCGCGCAGCAGCGCGCCATCGCCGGGCTGGACGGCTTCCCGCTGCTCGCCGCGGCCGAGTCGGCGGGCGCGCTGGTGGCGGCCGAGATGCGGCACGACGGGCTGCCCTGGTCGGCCGCCGAGCACGACGCGCTGCTCACCGAACTGCTCGGCCCGCGCCCGAGCGGCGGGCTGCGGCCCCGCAGGCTGCAGGACCTCGCCGACCGCATCAGCGCCGCGTTCGCCCCGTCCTCCAGCCCCCACCCGCCACCAATGGAGGGCGCATCTACGCTCCGTCCTCGTGCGCACGTCAACCCCGACTCCCCGGCGCAGATCCTCAAGGCGTTCGCGTCCGCGGGGCTGCCGATCCCGTCCACCCGCGCGCACGTCCTCAAGCGGCTCGACCATCCGGCCGTGCCGCTGCTGCTGGAGTACAAGGAGCTGTCGCGGCTGCACACCGCGCACGGCTGGGCGTGGCTCGACACGTGGGTGAGCGGCGGCCGGTTCCGTCCCGAGTACGTGGTCGGCGGCGTGGTGTCGGGACGCTGGGCGACGAGCGGCGGCGGGGCGCTGCAGATCCCGCGCGTCCTGCGCCGGGCGGTCGTCGCCGACCCCGGCTGGTCGCTGGTCGTCGCGGACGCCGCCCAGCTCGAACCCCGCGTGCTCGCCGCCCTCGCCGGCGACCGCGCGTTCACCGAGGCCGCCGCGCACGGCGACCTCTACGCGGCCCTCGCCGACGCCTTCCACGATGACGCCGGCGGCGGCCTCAGCGCGCGCGACAAGGCCAAACTCGCCCTGCTCTCCGCCATGTACGGGGGCGGGACGGGCGAGGCGGTGCAGCTGCTCGCCGTCCTGAAGCGCCGGTTCCCGGACGCGTTCGAGTACGTGGAGGCCGCCGCGCGGGCGGGGGAGCGGGGCCTGCTCGTCCGGTCCCGGCTCGGCCGCACCTGCCCGCCCCCGTCGGCCGGGTGGCGCGAGCTGACCGCCGCGGGCGACGACTCCGGCCAGGGCACGGCGGCCCAGGCGCTGCGCAGCCGGGGCCGCTTCACCCGCAACTTCGTCGTCCAGGCCACGGCCGCCGACTGGGCCCTCGCCCTCCTCGGCTCCCTGCGCCGCCGCCTCACCGCGCTCGGCGCCCCGTCCTCCAGCCCCCACCCGCCACCAATCAGTCGACGAGCTCCGCTCGGCGCCCCGTCCTCCAGCCCCCGGCTGGTGTTCTTCCAGCACGACGAGGTCATCGTGCACACCCCGGCCGGCCTCGCCGCGGACGTCACCGCCGCCGTGCACGCCTCCGCCGACGAGGCGTGCCGCCTCCTGTTCGGCGACACGCCCGTCGTCTTCCCCATGGAGATCGCGGTGGTCGACCGCTACGCCGACGCCAAGTGAGCCGCGAGCGCGCGGACCGTGTTGGCCGCGGCGAACGCGTGCCCCCGCGCGTTCAGATGCAGCAGGTCGGCGCTGTAGATGCCGGGGTCGGCGGCGACCGGATGGTCCGGCGGATTGTGGACGTGGCAGGCGCCGAACTCGGCGGCGGCGTCGGCGGTCAGGGCGGCCAGCCGGCGCGACCGGGCCGACAGCTCCGCCCGGTGGCGGGACGGGCCGAGCCCGGCGACGGTGATGTCCAGCAGCCCGATCGTGACGACGTCGGCCCCGGCGGCGCGGAACGCGGAGATCATCGAGGCCAGCTCGCGCCGCACCCCCGCCGCGTCGAACTCCGGGCGCAGCATGTCGTTGCCGCCGGCCACCACGAACGCCAGGTCCGGCCGGAACTCCAGCGCGGGACCGAGCTGGCCGGCGGCGACCTCCGCGGCGAGGAGCCCGCGCCGGCCGAGGTTCAGCGTCGTGAATCCGGGCGTCACCGCGGCGAGCGCCTCCTCGACGCGGTCGGTCCAGGACAGGTCGCGGTACCCGGGCACGGGCTCGCGGACGCCCTCGGCGATGCTGTCCCCGATCGTCACCATCCTCGTCCAGGGCGCGTCCGCCAGCAGCGCGGCGGCCTCGGCGGCGGGCAGGACGGCCGGGTCCGTCAGCTCCGACAGTGTCGACTCGGTCATGATCTCTCCTCTCGGGCACGCGGGACCGTCGTCAGCAGGCCCGCGAGGGCGGCGCCGGCGGCGGCGAGCGTGCAGAACAGGTAGACGGCGGTGTAGTCGTCGTGCGCGGCGCCGGCCGGAAGCATCGCGGCGAGGACGGCGATGCCGAGCGCGCCGCCGAGCTGGCGGGCCGTGGTGTTGAGGCCGGTGGCGCCGGCGAACCGCAGCGGGCCGGCCGACAGCGCGGCGGCCGACGCGGTGCCGGTGGTGACCATCCCCATGCCGGTCCCGGCGAGGAGGCCGACCGGGAGCAGGAACGTGAGGAAGTGCGGGTCGGCGGGCAGCGAGACGGTCGCCCAGACCCCGGCGGCGGCCATGAGCGACGCTCCTCCGGTCACGGCGGGGCGGACGCCGAAGCGCCCGGTGAGCCGCCCCATCACGATCGCCGCCGCCGTCGCGGTGAACGCGCCGGGGGTGGAGGCGAGGCCCGCCCTGAGGATCGAGTAGTCCCATTCGGCGGTCAGGTACAGGACCCCGAGCAGCAGCCACGAGTACAGCGCCGTCCCGTACAGGAACGAGGCGGCGTTCGCGGCGGCGAACCCGCGCTCGCGCCAGAGCGAGATCTCCAGCGCGGGGACCGGGTGCCGCGCCGACCGCCGGAGGGCCAGCGCGACGAGCACGGCGCCGCCGAGCAGCAGGGCGAGCGTGCGGGCGTCCGTCCAGGCCCAGTCCCGGGTCTGGGTGACGCCGAGCGCGAGGCCGCCGACGCCCGTGCCGAGCAGGACCGTCCCGACGAGGTCGGGCAGCCGTCCGGCGTCGCCCCGGGCGCGCGGCAGCCGCAGACCCCCGGCCAGCATCGCCAGGCAGACCGGCACGTTGATGACGAACAGCGACCGCCAGCCGAACTGGTCCACCAGCACCCCGCCCACGCCGGGGCCGATCGCGGCGGCGAAGGCGCCCGCGGCGCTCCACAGCCCGATGGCGCTCGCGCGGCGCTCGGCGGGCGTGTCGTGCAGCAGCAGGGCCAGCGAGGCGGGGATCAGCGCGGCGGCCGCGGCGCCCTGCACGCCGCGCGTCGCGAGCAGGACGGGCACGTTCGGCGCCAGCGCGCAGGCGAGCGAGGCCAGCGTGAACAGCCCGGCGCCGCACAGGTAGAGCGCCCGCCGGCCGACCAGGTCGGCGAGCCGTCCGGCGGGGGCGAGCAGCGCCGCGAACGGCACCGCGTACAGGGTGATCACCCAGGTCAGGCCGGACAGCGAGCTGCCCGGGAAGTCGGCGCGCAGGTCGGGTACGGCCAGGTTCGCCACGGTGGCGTCCAGCATGGCCAGGAACGTCGCCCCGGCGGCCAGCCAGGGCACGTCCCGTCGCGCACGGGCCGCGGCGGCGGGAGCCGTGGTGGTCTCGGCGGTCATGGACGAGCCTCTCGGGAGAAAAATAAACGAACGGTCGTACTTTCTTCTCCGCGCGGCCCCGCCGTCAAGGGGCTGGACGCGTTGACTTTGCACGAACGGTCGTGCAGATTAGTTGGCGTGAGCACCGACGGACGGCTCCTCAAGGGGGAGCAGACCCGCAACGTCATCCTCTGCCGGGCCGCCGACATCGCCTCCGCGGAGGGCCTGGAGGGGCTGTCGATCGGCCGGCTGGCCACCGAGCTGCGGATCAGCAAGAGCGGCGTGTTCACGCACTTCGGCTCCAAGGAGGAACTGCAGCTCGCGACCGTCCGCAAGGCGGCCGGGGTGTTCCGCGAGCACGTGGTCGAGCCGGCCCTCGCCGTCCCCGCGGGCCTCGGCCGCGTCCGCGCGCTCCTGGACGCCTGGCGGCTCTACCAGCGCGAACCCGTCTTCCCCGGCGGCTGCTTCTTCCACTCCACGATGGCCGAGTTCGACGCCCGGCCCGGCCGCGTCCGGGACGCCATCGCCGCCTCGCAGCGCGACTGGCGCGCCTTCCTGGAACGCTGCCTCCGCGAGGCGCGGGACGGCGGGGAGATCGAAGCGTCCGCCGACGTCCCCCAGCTGGCCTTCGAACTCGACGCCCTCTGCCGGACGGGCGCCGCCCACGCCCTGCTCCACGACGACCCGGCCTTCTTCGACCGCGCCACCCGCGCCGTGAACGCCCGCCTGGCCGCCGCCACCCGCCCCGAGGGCGCGTAGCCCCTGGCCCGGTGCGTCAGCTCGCGGTCGTGTACGACGGGCGGGTGTTGAGGGTCTCGACGTCGGAGAACGACGTCCTGCGGTAGGCGCCGCTGATGGCGGCCAGCTCCTCCGGAGAAAGGACGTCCTCGATGCGCTCGAACCCCCGCGGCGCGCGCTCGCTCACGGTGTGCAGGATGCGGTCGGCGGGCATGTCGCGGCACGCCAGGACGATCGCGTTGACCGCTTCGCGGCGTTCCTCCTCGTAGGCGAGCAGACCCCGGGCGGGGTCGGCGGCCCGGGCCAGCTCGCGCGCCAGGACGCGGGCGTCGATGACGGCCTGGGAACCGCCGTTGGACCCGATCGGGTACATCGGGTGGGCGGCGTCCCCGAGCAGCGTGACGCGGCCGGACGTCCAGCGGGCGAGCGGGTCCCGGTCGACCATCGGGTACTCCAGGATCTCCGCCGCGCCGGACAGCAGCGCCGGGACGTCCAGCCAGTCGAACGTCCAGTCCGCGAAGTGGGGGAGGACGTCGCCGAGCCGCCCCGTCCGGTTCCAGTCGGCGGTGCGATCCCACCGGTCGCCCGGGATCCTGACCTCGGCGACCCAGTTCAGCAGGGCCCGGCCGCGCCGCTCGGCGCGCATGGAGATCGGGTAGACGACCAGCTTGGCGGCGGTGTTGCTGCCCGCGACGGCCAGGGTCCGCCCGGTCAGCACCGGCTCGCCCTCGGTGAGCCCGCGCCACATCCGGACGCCGTTCCACAGCGGCGGCGGCTCGCCCGGGTGCAGCCCGCGGCGGACGGCGGAGTACAGGCCGTCCGCGCCGACCAGCACGTCCGCCGCGACGGTCCCGGCGGTGCCGGACGCGCGGTCGAGCAGCCGCGCCCGCACGCCGTCGCCGTCCTGCTCCACCCCCTCGAAGACGGTGCCGGTGCGCACGGACTCCTCGCCGAGCCGCGCGAGCACGGCGTCGAGCAGCGCCATCTGCAGCTCGCCGCGGTGGATCGAGTACTGCGGCCAGTGGTAGCCGAGCGCGCGTCCGCGCGGCTCGCCCCAGATACGGCCGCCGAACCGGTCGAAGTGCACCATCTCGGCGGTGGGGACGCCGAGCTCGGCCAGTGCGCCGCCGAGGCCCAGTTCGGTGAGCTCGCGGACGGCGTGCGGGAGCAGGTTGATGCCGACGCCGAGCGGCCGGAGCCGGACGGCGGAGTCGACGACGAGCGCCTCGATGCCCGCCTCGTGCAGGCTCAGCGCGGTGGTGAGCCCGCCGATCCCGGCCCCCACGACGAGTACGCGCATCGATCGTCCCCCGCCCGTCACCGCGCCGGCTTGGAGCCCGCCTCGGCCTCCGCCGCCGGTTCGGCCTCCGCCGCCGGTTCCGGTGCGCCCCGTCCGGCCGCGGGCGCCGCGCCCGGCACCTTGGCGCCGCCGCGGACCAGCCGCCCCACCTCGGCGCGCAGCCGGACGAACTCGGGGAGCCCCCGCGTCTCGATCTGGTCGCGGGCGGCCGGCAGCTCGACGGGCAGGTCGGCGTGCACCCGGGCGGGCGCCCGGTTCAGCACCACGACCCGGTCGCCGACGTAGACGCTCTCGTCGATGTCGTGGGTGACGAGCAGGATCGTCATCTTCTCGGTCCGGTGCACCTGCAGGACGAGGTCCTCCAGGTCCTCCCGGGTCTGCGCGTCCACGGACCCGAACGGCTCGTCCATCAGCATCAGCGACGGGCGGTAGGCCAGGGCCCGCGCGATCGACACGCGCTGCTGCATGCCGCCGGACAGCTGCCAGGGGTACTTGCGTCCCGCGTCCGGCAGCCCCACCGACTCCAGCGCCTTCTCCGCGGCGGCGCGCCGCTCCGCCCGCGCCATCCCGCGCCGGCGCAGCGGCAGCGCCACGTTGTCGCGGACGGTCAGCCACGGGAACAGCGACCGGCTGTAGTCCTGGAAGACCACGGCGAGGTCGTCGGGCACCCCGTTGACGGGCGCGCCGTCCAGGGAGAGCGTCCCGCCGGTGGGCCGGATCAGCCCGGCGATGCAGCGCAGCAGGGTCGACTTGCCGCAGCCGGACGGCCCGACGATGCTGAGCAGCTCGCCGTCCGGGACGGTCAGGTCGAGGCCGTCGAGCGCGAGGTGCCCGTCGGCGTAGGAATGGGTGAGGCCGGATATCTGAAGCATCACTGGGGCCTTTTCTGTGTTCGTGTCCTGAGATTCGTAGGCATGGGGGTCATCGTCAGCTCTCCAGCCGCCGGGCACCGGTGTGCCAGGCCAGCAGGCGCCGTTCCAGCAGCATGAAGACGGCGTTGAAGAGGAGGCCGAGGATGCCGAGCATCACGATGCCCGCCCACATCCGGGGCAGTTCGAAGGAGCGCTGCGCGCCGATGAGCTCCGAGCCGATCCCGGCGGTGCTGCCGACCAGCTCCGACAGCACCATGAGGATCAGCGCGAACGACAGCGCCACCCGCAGCCCCGCGAAGATCTTGGGCGCGGCGGCCGGGAGGATGATCGTCACGATCCGGCGGACCGGGCCGACGCCGAACACGCGGGCGGTGTCCAGCTGCAGCGGTTCGACGGTGCGCACGCCGTCGGCGGTGTTGAGCAGCACCGGCCACACCACGCCGAACGCGATCGTGACGACCTGCATGGTCGCGCCGAGCTGGAACACCATGATGAAGAACGGCACGAGGGTCGGCGGCGGCACCGCGCGCAGGAACTCCAGCACCGGGCTCAGCAGGTCGCGCAGGACCGCCGAGCGCCCGATCGCCGCGCCGGCCGCGATGCCGGCGGCGCCCGCGGCGGCCCACCCGACGAACAGGTGGCCGAGGCTCGTGGAGAAGTCGTCCATCGCCTTGTCGGTGAGGAACAGGTGCGCCGCGGGGCCGCCGAACCACAGCTCGTGCAGCGCCCTGAAGATCGTCGTGGGCGGCGGGAAGTAGGTCTCGTCCACCGCCCGCGTGACCAGTTCCCACAGCACGGCGGCGGCGGCGACCAGCCAGGCGCGCTCGGCGAACCCGCGCGCCGCCCCCCGCAGGACCCCGCCGCGCGGGCGCCGCGCGGGCAGGACCGCCGGCGCCCGCGTGCTCGCCTCGCTCATGCGACTCCCTCCGCGCGTGCGGTGTGCCAGCGAAACGCGATCCGCTCCACGCCGAGCAGGCCGACGTTGGCGAGCAGGCCGAGCACGCCCGCCCAGCACGCGCCGGCCAGCAGCAGGTCGGGGCGGCCCCCGCCGGACTGGGTGTCGCTCAGGTAGATGCCCACCCCGTCGACCCCGCCGGCGAACAGCTCGGTGCTGATCACGACGATGAGGGCGACGGAGGCCGCGATCCGCACGCCGGTGGCGATGAACGGCGCGGCACTCGGCAGCGACACCCGCCAGAGCACCGCCGGAGTCCCGAACCCGAAGGCGCGCAGGCTGTCCTTGGCCACCGGGTCGACGTCCCGGAGCGCGTACAGGGTGTTGATGAGGATCGGCCACAGGCACGCGTAGAAGATCAGCGACATCTTCATCCGCGTGGGATCCGCGAACAGGATGATGGCGAGGGGGATCAGCGCGACCGAGGGGATCGGGCGCATCAGCTCGACCAGGGCCCGCGCCGCGGTGCCGAGCAGCGGTACCGAACCGAGCAGCACGCCCAGCGGGACCGCGACCAGCACCGCCAGCGCGAGCCCGCCGAACCACGCCTGGAGCGTGGCCCCGACGTCCACGAGGAACTCCCGGTCCACCGCCAGGCGGCCCGCCTCCCGCAGGATGGTGGACGCCGGGGGCAGCGCGGTCGCGTCGACGAGGCCCGTACGGCTCAGGGTCTCGACGGCGGCGGCCACGCCGGCCACCCCGGCGGCGCCGAGAAGGACGCGGCGGGGGTTCATGGAGTCGAGGCGATGAACGACTTGACGTCGATGGGCTTGTCCACGTACTTGAACTCGCTCATGAGGTCGGCCACCCGCTGGAGGGCGGCGGAGTCCAGCGTCGTCGGGTAGGTCCCCATGCTCATGGAGGCGGCCACCTTGGCGTCGATGCCCTTGGCGTAGGTCGGCAGGACGCCCTCGACCACCTTCCGGTCGGCGGCCATGCCCTGCGCCTTCCGGAGCGCGCGCTGGAACGCGGCGACCGTCTTCGGGTTCTTCTTGACGAACTTCTCGGTGGCGGCGTACCCGGCGATCGGGAGGTCGGCGGTCTTGCCGGCGGCGAGGTCGGCGACCATCCGCGCGCCCATCGACGCCGCCATCTGGGTGCCGAACGGCTCGATCGCCTGGACGGCGTCCACGCTGCTCGACTTCAGGGCCTGCTCCATGGCAGGCGGCGCGACCTCGACGAAGTTCTTGTCCTCGTCGAACTGCACGCCCTGCGGGGTGCCGGCGGCGCGGACCAGCAGCGTGCTGATGTTCCGCTTGGTGTTGACGGCGATCTTCTTGCCGGCCAGGTCCTTGATCGTCCGGTAGGGGGAGTCGCCGCGCACCATCACCGCGTGGGTCTTGGACGCGCTCCGGAACCCCTCCGCGACGATCCTCGGCTTGAAGCCGGGGTCCTTGGTCCCGGCGGTGAACAGCGAGACGTAGTTGCCGAAGCTGAAGTCGAGCCGGCCGCTCTTCAGCAGCGGGACGCCGGCCGCACCCCCCTGGATGACCTGCGTCTTCACGGTCAGGCCCTCGGCCTTGAACAGGCCCTTGGCGATGGCGAGCTGGACGGGCGCCGTGTCGGCCACGGTCATGGTGCCGAGGGTGATCTCGGACTTCTCCAGGCCGTTCGCGGACTTGCCGTCACCTGAGTCGCCGCAGGCGGCCGCGGAGAGCGCCAGCACGACGGCCAGCGCGCCGCCGAGCACCGCACGGGGGTGGGGAACGGACATGAGGATTCTCCAATGTGCCGGGGGGTTGATGGAGATCGCTAGGGGGTGGAGCCGTACATGGCCGAATTGTCCGCCATAACGCTGACATCGAGAAGGAACGGCCCGTCATGGGCGAGCCCCTCGGCCAACGCGGCGTCCAGGTCCGCGGCGGTGGTGACGGCCCGACCCGCGCAGCCGTGCCCCCGGGCCACTGCGGTGAAGTCGACGCCGGTGACGTCCGCGCCGGGGACGTCCTCGATGCCGATCCTGCGGCCGAGCGCCCGGACGGCGCCGTAACCGCCGTTGTTGAGGACGATCACGGTCATCGGCAGCCGGTACTGGGCGGCCGTCCAGAGCGCCTGGACCGAGTACATGATCGCGCCGTCGCCGAGGACGCAGACGATCCGCTCGCCGGATCCGGCCATGGCGCGCCCGACCGCCATGGGCAGGCTCCAGCCGAGCGAGCCGCTGCCCATGGTGAGGAACGCGCCGGGCCTCGTGATGGGGAGCCGCGCGTGGAACATGTCCCGGTGGCTCGGGCACTCCTCCACGATGATCGCGTCCTCGGGCAACCGCTCGCGCAGTGTCTCGACGACCAGCGCCGCGTCCATCGGGTCCGCGGCCTGCGGCTTGGCGAGCCGGGGACGCGGTTCCGGGGCGGGCCTGCCGGCCTTCTCGACGAGGTCGAGCAGGCCGGTCACCCCGGCCCGGATGGTGGTGAGGACGCTCGTCCCGACCGGCGCCCACGAGGTCTGGACCGGGTCGCAGTCGAGGTGGAACAGCCGCGTGCCCTCGGCGATGTAGGGCCCCTCGCTGTGCACGTGGTAGTTGAAGACCGGCGCGCCGAGCACCAGGACGACATCGTGTTCCGCGAGGCGCCGGGCGAGCTGCTCCCGGACGGGCGGCAGGAAGCCCTGGAACAGCGCGTGGTCCTCGGGGAACCCGGACCGTCCGGACAGCGGGCTGATCCACACAGGCGCGCCAATGCGCTCGGCGAGGTCGACGACGAGGGCGGACGCGTCCTCGTCCTCGACGCCGGAGCCGACGACGATGACGGGGTTCCCGGCGCCGTTCAGCGCGTCGGCCGTCTCGCGCAGCGCCGCCGGGTCGGCGGAGAACGCGACCCGGATCTCGCGGTGCGGGACGGGTTCGGCCGGGCGGTCCCAGTCGTCCTCGGGCACCGAGAGGAAGACCGGGCCGCGGGGCGGCGTCATCGCCATCCGGTAGGCCTCGGCGAGCGCGGCCGGGACGTCCTCGGCGCGGGCGGGCTGCCGGCTCCACTTCACGTACGGGCGCGGGAACTGCTCCGGCTCGTCGGCGCCGAGGAACGGCCGGGTCGGCAGCATCGCGCGGGTCTGCTGCCCGGCGACGATGACCATCGGCACGCGGTCGCGGTGGGCGGTGAAGACCGCGCCGAGCGCGTTCCCGACGCCGCCGGCCGAGTGCAGGTTGACCAGGGCGGCGTTGCCGGTGCCGATGGCGTGGCCCGCCGCCGCGCCCACCGCCACGATCTCCTGGAGCCCGAGCACGTAGGAGAAGTCCTCGGGGAAGTCACGGAGCATGCGCAGCTCGGTGGAGCCCGGATTGCCGAAGACGGTGGTCATCCCGACCCGTCGGCAGAAGTCGAACACCGCGTCCCGGACCGTGAACTCCGTCGTCATTCATCTGCCTTTCGTGCCCCGCGGTGCCAGCGCAGCGTCCGCCGCTCCACCGCGAGGAGAATCGTGTTGAACAGGTAGCCGAGGATGCCGAGCAGCACGATCACCGACCAGATGGTGGGGAGATCGGACTGGCTCTGCGCGTTCGTCAGCTCGAAGCCGAGCCCGTCGGAGGTACCGGGGAGCAGCTCGGCGAAGACCATCAGGATGAGGGCGAGCGACAGCGCCAGCCGCAGGCCCGCGAAGATCTTCGGCAGCGCCGAGGGGATGATGATGAACCGGATCCGCTCCAGGCCGGAGAGCCGGAACACCTCGGCGGTGGCCATCTGCGTCTGGTCGACGCTGCGCACCCCGTCCACGGTGTTGAGCAGGATGGGCCACACGGCGCCGAAAACGATCGAGGCGATCTGCATCTGCGTGCCGAGGTCGAACAGCACGATGAAGACCGGCACCACGGTGGGCGGCGGGATCGCGCGCGCGAACTGCAGGATCGGGTCGAGGTAGGCGAGCACGCGCTCGGAGCGGCCGATCATGATGCCGAGCACGACGCCGGCCACGATCGACAGCAGCAGCGCGACGGCCATCCGGGTGAGGCTCGGCGCGATGGAGTCACCGGCGTCGCCGCCGAAGTACAGGTGGGCGGCGGGGCCGGAGAACCACATCTCCCGCATCCGGCCCACGATGTCGGACGGGGGCGGGAAGAACGGGCTGTCGGCGATCCGGGTCGCCGCCTCCCAGCCGGCGACGAGGATCACCAGCGGGAGCGCGCGGTGCAGCAGGCCGCGGACCAGCCGTCCCGCGAAGCCGCCCGGGCGCGCGGCCCGCACGGTAAGGGCGGCCGCCGTCACGATGCACCACTCCTCTGCGCCTTGTGCCACCGGAACGCCCGGTTCTCGGCCTGCACCAGCACCATGTTGATGATCAGCCCGATGCAGCCGGCCCAGATGGTGCCGGCGAGCACGTCGCGGTTCCCGTCGGGGCCGGTGCCCGCCTGCGCGATGAACATGCCGAGGCCGTCGCCGAAGCCGGACAGGATCTCGGTGCTGACGGCGAGGATCAGGGCGATCGCGGCGGCGAGCCGTATGCCGGTCGCGATGAAGGGGGCGGCGCTCGGGAGCGAGACCTTGAGCAGGACCTGCAGACGGCTGAAGCCGAAGGTGCGCAGCGTCTCCTTGGCCGTGGGGTCGACGTCGTGCAGCCCGTACATCGTGTTGAACAGGATGGGCCAGCTGGAGGCGTAGACGATGAGCGGCACCTCCATGCTGAGGCCGGAGCCGAGCAGCAGCCCGGCCAGCGGGATGAGCGCGACCGACGGGATCGGCCGCAGGAACTCCACGATGGCGCGGACCGCGGTGTTCACCGCGGGGACGCTGCCGAGCAGCAGCCCGAGCGGCACCGCGATGGCGATGGCGATGAGCATGCCGAGCGCCCACGCGGTGAGCGTGACCCGCACGTTGAACAGGAAGTCCGGGTCGCCGAACAACTCGAACGCGCGCGCGGTGATGCTGGACGCGGGCGGAAGGTAGGAACGGTCCACGATCCCGGCCCTGCCCAGCACCTCGCTCGCCAGGAACAGGACCGCCACCCCGGCGGCCCCCCGCGCCCACTTGCCGGGACGCGAGAGGCCACGGGGTGGCGTCGTCTGGTGTGCCATGGGTGAATCAGTGCTCGCCGTCAGGCCGTCGGCTGGAAGAGGATCGACTTCATGTCGGGCTTCTGCTTGAGCAGGCCGGCCGCCACCATGAGGTCCACGGTCCGCTGCATGCGGGTGGAGTTCAGCGAGGTGGGGTAGCCCGGCAGCGTGATCACGCCGGCGACCTTCGCGTCGATCTTGGTGTAGGTGGGCAGGGCCTGCTCGACGATCTTGCGGTCGCCGGTGGCGAGCTTCTGCGCCTTGATGATGGCGCGCTGGAACGCCGCGGCCGTCTTCGGGTTCTTCTTCGCGAAGTCCTGCGTGCTGACGTAGCCGCTGATCGGGAGGTCGGTCACCGGCTCGGTGCCGCCGTCGACGGCCACCCGGGCGCCGAGCTTCTTCTCGGTGTCGGAGATGAAGGGCTCCACGGCGTGGATCGCGTCGACCTGCTTCTTCTGCAGCGCGGTCGGCATCTGCGGGAACGGCACCTGGACGTACTCGACCTTCGACGGGTCGACGTTGTTGGCCTTGAGGATCGCGTCCAGCGTCAGCGACTGGATGTTGTTCAGGATGTTGACCGCGACCTTCTTGCCCTCGAGGTCCTTGGGGCCACGGATCTTGGAGTCGGGCATGACCAGCAGGTCGAACGTGTGCGAGGCCAGCGTGGCGCCCTCGGCGAGGACACTGAGCTTGAGCGTGCCCTTCTCGTTGGCCTGCAGGAACGACACGTAGTTGGCGCCGGCGATGACGTTCACGTCGCCCTTGATCAGGGCGGGGATGGCCTGGGTGCTCTGCTGGACGGGCTTGATCTCGACCTTCAGCCCCTCCTCCTCGAACAGCTTCTGCTTCTGCGCGATGTAGACGGCCACGTTGTCGGCGAGCGGGAGCGCAGCCACCGTCACGGTGCTCTTCTCCAGGCCCTTACCGCCGCCGGAGTCGTCCGAGTCGCCGCACCCCACGGCGGCGGACAGGACGAGGGCGAGAGCGCTGACCAGTGCTGAAAGACGTAGGGATTGCCGCATCGGCACTCCTTAACTCGCGGGGGAAGTTGCTTCGGCAGGGCTGTAGGCCGGGGCCATGCGAGCCAGGGGAACGACTGTAGCCACCACACCGCCACGCCTGAAGATCACGTTCGAGGGAGAGTATCGCGAAGTGTGCGACTTGCGTGGTTTAGCTCCGAATTGCGTGACTCTCTTGTGTCCTACCGGCCGGTCCGGCACCGCGGCCGCCGCGGCGGCGCGACTTGCCCGGCCAGGTCACCGGCGTGTCCCGGGCGGGACCGCCCGGGGGCGCGGGAGGCCCCGTGGCGCCGGGGTTCCAGCACTATCGAATAAAGTGTCCAATAGGCCCGCAAAGCCGGCCGCCATTCCCGCCGGCCAGGGATTGCCGGGTTATGGTGACAATCCATTGCCATTCCAATTCGGAGCGTGATGGATCACGGTTCGGTCGCGATGCGCTCTTCGTGCCCGGCGGGCCGAAGGAGTGGAGTCAGCAGCGCCTGTGACGTGATGTGGCCATCCTGTGACGGTCCGCACCGGTACGCTCCGTGATCGTCCATGCTCAGGAAAACGGACATACGGGCATAAACTCACGATCACCGCATTGCTCTTTATCCGCTGTCCTATGGTCCTTTGCGGCCTATCCGGGAATGTGCTGCAATGTCGTGCGCCGAGGGTGGAGGTGATGTCGCTTTAACCCTGCGCGACTGTGAGGCCACGGAGAGTGCGACATCGTGTGGAGAGGGTGTTAGCGGCGGATGCAACCAAGCGACGAAGGTCGCGACGGTCCTCGACCAGGTAAGGTCAAGGTTCAGTCGGACCGTTCGACACGGTCAGGCAGTAGGTTGAGCCTGCGGAACTGGCGTGTGCCACAGCGGCTCATCGTGCTGATCCTGGTGCCGACGGTCGCCGCCGTCGTGCTCGCCGGGGTGCGCATCTCCAGTTCCGTCAGCGAGGCGGAGACGTACGGACGCGTCAAGCACATGGCCGAGCTCGGGGAGGGAATCACCCGGTTCGTCCAGGACTTCACGACGGAACGCGACCTGGCGGTCGAGTACAGCGCGGCCAACCGCGCCGCGGCGCTCCTGCCGGAGCTGCAGGCCCAGGAACGCCGGACCGACGCCCAGATCGAGCCGGTGCGGGCCGCCGCGTCCGCGGTCAACGCGGCCTACGGCTCGGAGGCGGTCCGCGACGCCCGCACGGTGCTGAGCCGCCTGGACGGCGTCAAGGCACTGCGCTCGCTCGTGGTCGGCACCAAGGTCCCCGCCTTCATCGTGCTGCAGAAGTACACCGAGGCGACCAACGAGCTGATCGCGATCCTCGACGGTATCTCGCAGAGCGCGGCCGACGGCGCCCTCGCCGAGTCGAGCCGTGCGCTCGGCGCCCTGGCCCGGGCCAAGGAGGCGGTCTCGCGCGAGCGGGCCCTGCTCCTCACCGGCGCGCGGTCCAAGCGCCTCGCCGCGGACGAGCTGGACGAGCTCCGGGCGGCGCGCGCGCAGGAGGACAGCGAGCTCGCGGCCTTCCGCGACTCGGCGACCCTGGAGCAGACCCAGCTGTACGAGGACACCGTGGTCGGCACCAAGATCGACCAGGCCCGCCAGGTGCGGCAGCGAGTGATCTCGGGGGCCGGCACGTCCGGCGGCCCGCTGCTCCCCTCGCTCGGCACCGCCCGCTCGACCAGGGTCATCCGGGACTCGATGACCAGCATGATCGACAAGATGCGCCAGGTCGAGCTGCAGCTGGCGAGCGACATCCGGGCGCAGAGCGACGAGCGCGGCGCGGCGGCCCGGACGTCCTCCATCACCGACGCGATCATCATCGCCGTGCTGCTGGCCGTCGTCCTGCTGGTCACGGTCGTCATGGCCCGGTCGCTGGTGCGGCCGCTGCGCCGGCTGCAGGCCGGCGCGCTCGACGTCGCCAGCACCCGGCTCCCGGGGCTGGTCGACCGGCTGCGCGACCCCGAGGCCGCGGCCGGCGGCATCGAGGTGGAGCCGATCGAGATCGACTCCACCGACGAGATCGGCCAGGTCGCGCGGGCCTTCGACGAGGTCCACCGCGAGGCGGTCCGGCTGGCGGCCGACGAGGCCGTCCTGCGCGGCAACATCAACGCGATGTTCGTCAACCTCTCCCGGCGCAGCCAGTCGCTCATCGAGCGCCAGCTGCGGCTGATCGAGGAGCTGGAGCAGAGCGAGCGCGACGAGGAGCAGCTCGCCAACCTGTTCCGGCTGGACCACCTGGCCACCCGCATGCGGCGCAACTCCGAGAACCTCCTCGTGCTCGGCGGCCAGGAGCAGGTGCGGCGCTGGAACAAGCCCGTCCCGCTCATCGACGTCGTCCGCGCGTCGCTGTCCGAGGTCGAGCAGTACGAGCGGGTCGCGCTGCGGGTTCAGGGCGACATGGCGGTCGCCGGACCCGTCGTCAACGACCTCGTCCACCTGCTGGCCGAGCTGGTGGAGAACGCCACCGCGTTCTCCTCCGAGCACACCAAGGTCACCGTCTCCGGCCAGATGCTCAGCGGCGGCGGCTGCATGCTGCAGATCACCGACAACGGCGTGGGCATGTCGCCCGAGGAGCTGGAGCAGGCCAACTGGCGGCTCGCGAACCCGCCCGTCATCGACTTCTCCGCGGCCCGCCGCATGGGCCTGTTCGTGGTCGGCCGCCTGGCCGTCCGGCACGGCATCCGCGTCGAGCTGCGCGCCGCGCAGGGCGGCGGCCTCACCGCGTTCGTGGTGCTGCCGGACGCGGCCGTCTCGCCCGGCGAGTCCGGCGGCATCGGCGCCCGCGCCGGCCTCGGGCCGCGCGAGTCCGGCTCGCACGGCCAGCTCGCCGCGCTCACCACGACGGCCGCCGAGCCGCCCGCCGGAGCGAGCGGCGCGTTCCCGCAGGACGGCTACGGCGCGCCGACGGGCGGGACCGGCCCGCGCCCCATGATCGGCGGCACCGGGCCGCTGCGGTCCGTCCGGGGCGGCACCGACGCCCAGCCGATCATCAACGAGACGGGGCCGATCCCGGTCGGCGGCGCGTTCTCCGGTGCCGAGCCGGTCGCGCCGCCGCCCATCGAGCGGCGCCCGCCGCGCGACCGCCACCGCCCGGCGGACGACCCCTACCAGCAGGGCGACCGGCAGCCGCCGCGCCGGCCGGGCGAGCTGCCCGTCCGCGAGCCGGGCCGGCACCTGCCGGACCGCCCGTCCGACGACGGCGCCTCCAACGGCCTGTTCCAGCCGCGCAACGAGCGCCCCCAGGAGCCCGCCGACCGCGGCCCCAACGCGAGCAACGGCGGCTTCCGGCCGGGCGGCCGCACCGGGCCGCAGCCCGTCGTCCCGGAGGCCCAGCCGATGGTGCCGGAGCCCGGCGCCGCGCGGCAGATCCCGTGGGAGACCGGGCCTCTCCCGGTCGGCGGCGGCCCTGTCGGCGGCCCTGTCGGCGGCTATGCCGAGGCGGCGCCGCCGATGCCCGCGCCGAACGCGCCGGAGGAGTACCTCCCGGAACCGCCCGCCCCCGCGCCTCCGCCGCCCGCGCGTTCGGAGCCGAAGGCTCCGCGGGTGCCCGAGCGCTCCCCGATCTTCGACGCGATGCAGTCCGAATGGTTCCAGCGCAGGTCGGGGAGCACGTCCGGGGAGGATCCGGTGAAGGGTTGGGAGTCGCCGGCGGACGCCGGGTTCCGCGCCGCCGAGGCCGCACGCCAGCCCGTGGCGACGTCGCGCACGACCGTGGGCCTGCCCAAGCGGGTGCCCGGCAAGAACCGCGTCCCCGGAGCCGTCGGCCGCGCGCAGCAGGCGCCCGCGGGGCCGCCGCCGGGCGGGCCCGGCCAGGCGCCGCCCGCGCCGCAGGGGCAGCAGATGCCCGGACAGCCGGCGCAGGGCCAGCAGGGTTACGGCCAGACGGCCGATGTCGTACGCAACCGCTTCGCGAGCCTGCAGCGCGGCGTCCACAGGGGACGCAACGAGGCACGCGACGCGAGCACGTCAGGTGAGACTCCGTCACAGGGTGACGGCGAGACAGGAGGCACGCGGTGAGCGGGCAAGATCTCAACTGGTTGGTGACGAACTTCGCGGACCGTGTCGCGAAGGTCGCACACGCCGTCGTGGTCTCCTCGGACGGGCTCCCGATGGCGTACTCGTCGGGCTTCCCGCCCGAGCGCGCCGACCAGCTGTCGGCGATCGCCTCGGGGTTGATGAGCCTGACGCAGGGCGCGGCGAAGATCTTCGACGCGGGCGGGGTGAACCAGACCGTCGTCGAGATGGACCGCGGGCTCCTGTTCGTGATGTCCATCACGAACGGGTCGGTGTTCGCCGTGCTCGCGGCGCCGGACTGCGACCTCGGGCTGGTCGCGTACGAGATGACGCTGCTCGTGGACCGGGTGGGCCGGGTGCTGACCCCCGCGCTGCGCGCCCAGGAGCAGCCCCCGTACTCGGGGCCGTCCGTGACCGAGATGGGCGCCGGCCCCGCCCGCTATTGACCGTGACTGACTCTGACGGAGGTCGGCGACATGGATCGAGGCAGTCACTACGGAGGCGGTCCCGGGATTCCGGGCGGCTCCGGACGCTGGCCCGGTGATCACGGTCGTGCACCGGCGCAGGGGCGGCCCCCCGAGCGGGAGGAGAGCGACACCAGCTCGCTGGTGCGCCCCTACGCGGTGACCGGGGGCCGGACGAAGCCGCGCTACGACCTGGCCATCGAGGCGCTGGTCACCGCGGCGCCGTATCCGCCCAGGGACGTGGCCGTGCTGACCCCGGAGTACCGGGCGATCATGGATCTGTGCCGGTCCGCCCGCTCGGTGGCCGAGGTGTCCGCGCTGCTGCGCCTCCCGCTCGGGGTGGCGCGCGTGCTCGTCGCCGACATGGCCGTCGAGGGCCTGCTGCGCCTGCACCAGTCGCAGCCCGCAACCACCGCCGGCGGACAGCCGGACCTCCGCTTGCTAGAAAGGGTGCTCAGTGGCCTTCGGAAGCTCTGACCAGGTCCCGGCCCCAGGGCCGCACGGCGGAGAGGCCGAGCTGACCTCGGTCAAGATCGTCGTTGGTGGCGGCTTCGGCGTCGGCAAGACCACCTTCGTCGGCTCCGTCTCGGAGATCATGCCGCTCACCACCGAGGCGGTGATGACGGCGGCCAGCGCCGACGTGGACGACCTGTCGGCCGTGCCGGACAAGACGACCACCACGGTCGCGATGGACTTCGGGCGCGTGTCGCTCGACAGCGAGCTGATCCTGTACCTGTTCGGCACGCCCGGGCAGCACCGGTTCTGGTTCATGTGGGACGACCTGGTCCGCGGCGCGATCGGCGCCGTCGTGCTGGTCGACACCCGCCGGCTGGAGGACTGCTTCGCCGCGGTGGACTACTTCGAGGAGCTCGGCCTGCCGTTCGTGGTGGGCGTCAACGGGTTCCACGGCGAGTTCCAGTACGCCGTCGAGGACATCCGCGACGCGCTGTCGATCAGCGCGCACGTGCCGATCGTCCAGTGCGACGCGCGCAGCCGCGAGTCCACGAAGCAGGTGCTGATCACGCTGGTGAAGCACGCGATGACGGTGCACGCGGGCGGGTCGCAGGCCGCCGCGCCGGCGCAGCGGCCCGGGACCACGTCCCCGAGCTGGACCTAGCCGGAGCGATGGTCACGGTCGCGTAGGTCGTGTGTACCATGCATGGTCAATCCACGTGATCGACCATGAATCCGTGTTGGGGGTCGCGATGCGCGAAATGGAGCAAATCCGGACGTATCTGGCCCTCGGTGACAGCTTCACCGAGGGCCTCAACGACCCCTACCCGGGCGAGGACGAGGTGTTCCGCGGCTGGGCGGACCGGCTCGCGGAGCACATCGCCGTGCGGAACCCCGGCCTGCGCTATGCGAACCTCGCGGTCCGCGGCAAGCTCGTCCGCCAGATCGTGGACGACCAGGTGCCGCGCGCCGTCGACCTCGCCCCGGACCTCGTCACGCTGTGCGCCGGAGGCAACGACATGATCCGTCCGGGCGCCGACCCGGACGCGCTCGCGGTCGTGTTCGACGACGCGGTCCGCAGGCTGCGCGGCACCGGCGCCCGGGTCGTGCTCTTCACGGGCTTCGACACCCGCGGGCTGCGCTCCGGCTCGCGCATCCGGGGCAAGGCGGCGACCTACAACATGCACCTGCGCGCCATCGCCGACCACCGCGGCTGCGACGTCGTGGACCTGTGGCCGCTGCGCGCCTTCAACGACCCGCGCGCCTGGCACGAGGACCGGCTCCACCTCTCGCCGGAGGGCCACCGCCGCATGGCGCTGCTGGTCGCCGGGGTCATCGGCGTCCCCGTCGAGGGGGACTGGCGGGAGCCGTGGCCGCCGCTGGACCGCGCCGACTGGCTCACCATGCGCCGCGAGGACGTCCACTGGGCGCGGACCTACCTCGTCCCGTGGATAGGACGCCGCGCCACCGGCCGCTCCTCCGGCGACGGCCGGGCCCCCAAGCGCCCCACGCCGGATCTCCTGTCCATCGACCGCGAGTGCCCGCGTCATTGAGGGTGCCCCCGGGCTAGAGCAGCGCCTCTTGAAGGGTTTCGGTGACCGGAATGCGGCGGTGCAGGCCGGTGATCTCCAGGGCGCGGCGGACGATGGGGCGCGGGCCGGCGAGGGTGAGGCTCCCGCCCGCGGCGGTCGCGGCCTTGTAGCAGTCCACGATCACGGACAGGCCGTTGGAGTCCATGAACTCGAGCCCGGCCAGGTCGAGGACGAGGTGCTCGCCGTGCTCCCTGCGCGCGGCGTTCAGATCCCTGCGGAGGTCTTCCGAGCAGGCGATATCGAGTTCTCCGCTCAGTCGGACGACGGTGCGCCCGCCGTCCGACCGCGTGGTCACTTCCAAAGGTGGCACGGGGGGCTCCCCTCCTGTGAGCACAGCACCGGCCGGAGGGTCGTCCGACCGTTGTTTTCCATGTGACAACTATCGCCGACGGCGGCCCGCCTGCCAAGCCGCCGCGCGACGGGGGTGTGCCCGTTCCTGCCGGGTCATAGGGTGCTGTCGGACGAGTACGCCCCGTCGCTGCGTAGGAGAAGGACTCACGTGAGTGCCCCCCGGCTGCCGGATCATCTCGAAGTGCTGCTCACCGAGGAGCCCGTGCTGGACGTGTACGCGCACGGTCCCTGGCGCGTGCCGGACGGTCTCTACGAGGAGATCCGCGAGCGAGCGGTCGCCTACAACACCGACAAGCGCGCGGTCGTGCTGACCCGGCAGCTCAGTGACTTCTACGGGGACGGCACCAGCGCGGCGGGAGCCGAGCAGTGGTCGCTGCTGACGTTCCTGCTGGGGGCGTCGGCGGTCCGCGGCGGGTCGCGCGGCGACGTCGACTACGAGCTGCTGTCGGACTTCCTCGCGACGCCGGAGTCGGCGGTCCGGGATCCGGCCGCGTGGTTCACGCAGGGCGGGCGGTGGCGCCCGCCCGGGTTGTGGCTGCCCGAGCCGGCGGGCGACGACCCGGAGCGGCGCGCGGTCATGTTCGATCTGGCCCGCGCGGGGCTGGAGGTGTTCGAGGGGCTGGAGCCGGTCGAGCGGCGCCGGAAGGCGCTCATGGGGCTGTTCGACCGGCGCGCCGCCGACCCGGTGCTGCGCGAGGTCGACATGACCGTCCCGAACCGGCGGCTGGAGGACGCCTGGGCTTCCGCGCTGACCGAGGAGGAACTGGCCGTCCTGCCGGAGCTGGCGGGTCCGGTCGGGTACCTGGGGTGGAGCTGCCAGGGGCTGGACGCCGCGCACGAGCGGCTGGCAGGGGCGGTCGCCGACGGGGACGGACCAGACGTGGCGCTGGCCCGGCTGCTGCTGGCGGCGGAGGCGCCGGTCGTCCCGGCGGAGCTTGCGGTCGTGCTGGGCACCACCCGTTACGAGAACGTGGAGGAACGGTTCCGCGCGGCGCGCGAGGGGTTCTCGGCGGAGGCGTGGCAGCAGGACGTCCGCGCGTGGCTGGCGCGGGGCCTGGTCGCGGGGGAGGCGGACGCGGCCCGCGCCTGGCTGGACATGGCCGTGCGCGTCACCGGCGCGGTCCAGGGGCTGCCCGACGCGGCGGCCAGCCCGAAGGCCCGCGTGCCGGTGCGCCCGTTCCAGGCCGACCTGCGGCGGCTGTTCAGCGCCCGGCGGGTCCTCAACACGCTGTCGTTCGGCGCGGGCCGGCCGGAGGAGGATGCCGGTGCGGAGCGTCCCGAACGGACGGAGGTGCCGGAGCCGGGTCTCGTCGGGCAGCCGGAGCTGTCCCGGGCACTGCGGGACGCGGTGACGGCGCGGCTGGCGGGGGAGCGGGCCGTCCGGCTGCTCGTCACCGGCCCGGAGGGCACCGGGAAGGGCACCGCCGCCGAGATCGCGGAGGAACTGCTGGCCGAGCGCGGCGCCGTCCGGGAGGCGCTGTGGATCTCCGACCAGGTGTTCGCCTCGCTGGGTGTGAGCGACGCCGTCCTGTGGCTGCAGGCCCGCGTCCGCGACTGCCTGGAGGGGCGGATGCTCCTCGTCGTGGACGACCTGGAGAAGCTCGCCGCGAGCGAGCGCTGCGGGGCCGCCGCCGTCGAGGAGCTGCGGCGGCTCATGGCCCGCGCGCCGTCGCTCAACGTCATCGCGCTGTGCCGGCCCGGCGGCGACCGGCGGCTGTTCGACGCCAACCCCGCCCTCGTGCGGGCGTTCGACGTCGCCCGCACCCGCGACTTCGCCGAGGACGACTTCGCCGAGCTGTTCACGCTGGCGGTCGCGCGGCGCGGCGCCCGGGTCGACGCGGAGGCCGCGGCGACCGCCGGGGGGCTGCTGCGCCGCACCCCGCCGCTGCTGAACCTGCGCGGCGCCCGGCTGGCCGAGCACATGGCGGGCCAGGCCGTCGCCGCCGCCCGCGCGCGAGGGGACGACCCGGTCGAGGTCACCGTCGCGGACCTGCCGCAGCGCCTCATCGCCGGCCGTCCCGCCGAGACCGACCCGCTCGCCGAACTGGCCGCCTGCGTCGGCATCGGGCCCGTCAAGCGCGAGGTCGACGCGCTGATCGCCGAGGCCAAGGCCGCGCGGCTGCGCCAGGAGGCGGGCATGACGTCGCGGGCGCGCCCCCGGCACCTGGTCTTCACCGGCAACACCGGCACGGGCAAGGGCAAGGTCGCGCGGATCCTCGGCCGGATCTACGCCGACCTCGGCGTGCTGTCGTCCGGCCACCTGGTCGAGGTGGAACGCGCCGACCTGCTCGGCGAGTACGCCAGCGAGAGCGTGCTGCGGGTGCGGCGCGCGGTGGAGCAGGCGCACGGCGGCGTCCTGCTGGTGCGCGACGCGCACGCGCTGGTGTCGGTGTCGGCCGACGCGGCGCGCGGCCGGGAGGTGCTGGACGTCCTGCTGACCAGCGTCCAGGCGCACACCGAGGACCTCGTCGTCGTGCTGACCGGCCCGCGCGCGGAGATGAACGGGCTGCTGAAGGGCCACCCCGACCTGGCCGCGTTCTTCCCTCGCACGATCGGTTTCCCCGACCTCACCGACGCCGAGCTGGTGGAGGTGTTCGAGGCCAAGGCCGCCGACTCCGGGTTCGAGCTGGCGCCCGGCGTGCTGGACAAGGTCCGCGCGCTGGTCGAGGCGGCGCCGCGCGAGCGCGGGCTCGGCAACGTCCGCATCATGACCAACCTGCTGGACCGGGCGGTCGCGATGCAGGGCCGCCGCGTCCTCGCCGACGGGATCGTGGACGAGGACGAGTCCCTCGACGTGATCCTGCTGGAGGACGTCCCCGACACGCTGACCCGCGGCCGCGACGACGTTCCCGGCGACCCGCTCGCCGAGGTCGAGCGGCTGATCGGGCTCGCCGACATCAAGCGGGAGGTGGCCGCCCTGGTCGCCGAGGTCCGCGCCGAGCAGCTGCGGCGCGACGCCAAGGTGTCGCCGGCGTCCCCGGCCCGGCACATGGTGTTCAGCGGCAACCCGGGCACGGCCAAGACGACCATCGCGCGGCTGATCGCGGCCGTCTACGCCCGGCTCGGCCTGCTGTCGTCCGGGCACCTGGTGGAGGTCACCCGCGCCGACCTCGTCGCCGAGTTCGTGGGGCAGACCGCGCCGCGGGTGCGGGGCGCGGTCGAGCGCGCCCTCGGCGGCGTCCTGTTCGTGGACGAGGCGTACGCGCTGTCGTCCGAGGGCGGCGACCGGCGCGACTTCGGCCGCGAGGCGATCGCCGAGCTGCTGCGGCTGATGGAGGAGCACCGCGGCGACCTGGTGGTCATCGTCGCCGGATACGACGCCGAGATGGAGCGGTTCCTCGCCGCCAACCCGGGGCTGAAGTCCCGGTTCCCGAAGACGCTGCGGTTCCCCGACTACACCGACGACGAGCTCGTCACGATCTTCGAGTTCATGGCGGCGGAGGCCGGGTTCGCGCTCGCGGCCGGCGTGCTGGACGCGCTGCGCGACCGCGTGGCCGCCCAGCCGCGCGGCGCGTCGTTCGGCAACGCCCGGCTCGCCCGCAACATGCTGGAGGCGGCGATCTCCCGGCAGGCGCAGCGCATCACCGCCAAGGACGACGAGGGCCGCGAGGTCGCCCCGGCGGAGGTGGGGCTGCTGCGCCCCGAGGACCTGCCCGACGCCCCGCCCCGCGCGGAGGACGGCGGGTACGGCCTCTACATCTAGCCCGCCGACGTCTGGCCCGCCTGCGCCCGGGGGCCGCCGGCCCCGTAGGCGGCGGCCTGGAGAGAGTAGAGGTCGGCGTAGAGGCCGCCGCGCGCCATCAGCGCCGCGTGGTCGCCCTCCTCGATCACCTTGCCGCGCTCCAGGACGTAGATCCGGTCGGCGTGGCGGACGCTGGCGAGCCGGTGCGTGATCAGCAGCACGGTCCGGCCGTCGGCGTGCGTGCGGATCCGCTCGAACAGCTGGTGCTCGGCCCGCGCGTCCAGCGCGGCGGTCGGCTCGTCGCAGATCAGCAGCGGCGCGTCCCGGAAGAAGCCGCGCGCGACCGCGAGCCGCTGCCACTGGCCGCCCGACAGGTCGGCGCCGCCCTTGAACCGGCGGTCCAGCAGCGTCCCGTAGCCGTGGGAGAGCTCGGCGACGACCTCCTCGGCGCCGGAGGCGCGGGCGGCGGCGAGCATCGCCGGATCCTCGGCGTCGCCGTCGGCGTGGTCGCGCCCGCGCCCCATCGTGATGTTCTGCCGCGCGGTCATCGGCCAGTGCGTGTAGTCCTGCGCGATGACGGCGATGCGCTCCCACACGTCCTGCGGCGGGACGGTGGTCAGCGGCACGTCGTCCCACCGGACCTCGCCGGCGTCCGGGTCGTACAGGCCCGCCATGATCTTGGCGAGGGTGGTCTTGCCGGAGCCGTTCTCGCCGACGAGCGCCACCACCTCGCCCTTGCGCAGGTCCAGCGAGACGCCGCTGAGGGACGGTGCGTCCGCGCCCGGATAGGTGAACGCGACGTCGCGGACGCGGATGTGCGCGAAGTCGTCCGGCAGCCGCCTGCGCTCCTCCCCGGCGGGGGCGGGTGCGAGGGCACGGTGCGGGATCCGCTTCTCGGCGGCGTCACAGAAGCGGACGTAGTCGCCGAAGTACAGGCCCTCCTCGTAGCACCGGTTCACCGCGAACACGAGGTTGGCCAGGGAGGACTGGCCAGACCGGATCGCGAGCACCGCCGTGCCCGCGACCGCCAGCGGAACCGACCCCCGCCACAGCATGATCCCCAGCGCGACGTAGACGAGGGCGGTGGCGACGCCCTTCAGCATGTCGCCGGTGACCTTCACGACCAGCTGGCGGCGCGCGACGTCCAGTTCGACGCGCCGCTGGTAGGAGGCGGACCGGTCGTACTGGTTCAGCAGGAACCGGCGCATCGTGAACGACCGCACCTCGGCCGCGTGCACCCGGTCGACCATCAGCTCGGACAGGATCCATTTGCGCCGCGTCACCCCGATCAGGGAGAGCATCATCAGGTACCGCATCCGCGCGCTGCGCAGCGACGCCCAGCCCTCCGGGACGGCGGTCAGCAGCAGCAGCGGCAGCAGCAGCGGATGCAGCACGCCGAGCGTCCCGGCGGCGGCGATCATGCCGATCGCGCCGGTGAGCACGTCCACGGCCTGCTGGACGACCATGGGCGCCGACGCCATGCCGCGCCCCTGGGCGCGCTTCAGCTCGTCCAGGAAGTCGGAGTCGTCCAGCGCGGTCATGTCCACCGCGGTCGTCGCCTCGTAGAGCCGCAGCTCGACCAGCCGCTCGACCTGCGGCTCCAGCCGCGCCTGCGCCCACCCGGCGCCCGCCTGCAGCCCGGCCCGCAGCGTCACCGCGCCCGCGACGAGCGCCAGCGACGGCAGCGCGTCGCGGACCCGGGACGGTGTCGGCGCCGCGCTGAACAGCGCGGTCAGCACCCCGGTCGTGGCCAGCAGCCAGAACGCCGTGAAGAACCCGGCGGCCACGTTGAGGGAGACCGTCGTGATCGTGTCGGCGCGGCTCGCCCGCCACGCGAGCCGCGCCGCCTGGAGGATCGTCGCCGGGAACCGCCGCGCGATCGTGCCAAGACTCGTCTCGGTGAGTTCCCTGTCCCGCGCGTGCCAGGAGAGGATCACTTCCGGCAGGCCCGGATCGGGCGGCGGCCCCACGCGGCGACGGCGGCGCCGGTCCGTCCCTCGTGGCCTGAATGACCTGGAAAAACGCCGTCCCGCACCCATGCGCCGCCCTTCGCGTGTCCTGCTCTCGTACTCCCGCCAGGGGCAGTGTGCGCCGTAAGGGGGACGGTGTCCGCTTCATCTGTCACATAGCGCGGTGATTTGTTCCGATGGAGAATCATGCGCGGGATGGACGCACGGCACCCTCCGGGTTGTCTAAGGTCTACGCATGAACGACGGCCGGGCGCACCAGCACGCCGCCTACGGGCGGGATCCGTACGATCCGTACGCGGACCCCTACGCAGGCGACCAGCTCGCCGGGCGGCGGCTCGACCAGGGCGGCCCCCGCGGCGGGGCGGCGGTCCGGCGCCGACGCGGGCGCCGCTGGCCGCGGGTGCTCGGCGCGATCGTGGTCGTGCTTCTGCTGGTCATGGTGGGCGGCTACTTCTACCTGGACTCACGGCTGAAGCGGGAGTCGGTCCTCGTGGACTATCCGGGCCGCATCGCCGACACGCCAGGGACCAACTGGCTGGTCGTCGGGTCCGACAGCCGCGAGGGCCTGTCGAAGGCCGACCAGAAGCGGCTCGCCACCGGGTTCGCGAGCGGACGCCGCACCGACTCGATGATGCTGCTGCACTACGGCTCCGGCGGGACGTCCCTCATCAGCCTGCCGCGCGACTCCTACGTCCCGATCCCGGGCCGCGGGTCGAACAAGCTGAACGCCGCGTTCGCCTTCGGCGGCCCCAAGCTGCTCGTGCAGACCGTGGAGAAGGCCACCGGGGTCCACATCGACCACTACGCCGAGATCGGCTTCGGCGGCTTCGTGGGCGTGGTGGACGCCGTCGGCGGCGTGGACATCTGCGTCAAGGACGACATCAAGGACCGCAAGGCGGGGCTCAACCTCAAGGCCGGCTGCCAGACCCTGGACGGCGGCCAGGCGCTCGGCTACGTGCGGACCCGCGCCTACGCCCGCGCCGACCTCGAACGCGTGGAGCACCAGCGCCAGTTCTTCGCCGCACTGATGAAGAAGGCGTCGAGCCCGGGGACGATGCTCAACCCGTTCCGGAGCATCCCGCTGGCGATGAACGCCACCAGCAACTTCCTGGTGGACGAGAACGACCACCTGTACGACCTGGTCCGCATGATGTGGGCGATGAAGGGCGTGAGCGGTGGCGGCGGCGTGACGACGACCGTCCCGATCGGGGGCAGCGGAAGCTCCGCCGTCGGGTCCTACATCACGTGGGACAGGGCGAAGGCGTCCGAGCTCTTCGGCGCGCTGAAGCAGGACCAGCCGATCCCGCAGGATGTCATCACCAAGTGACCCGTCCGGTTAAGGTCGGACCATGTCCGATGTGACGCCGAACGGCACGAAGCTGGAGGAGCTGACCTCCAAGGAGCTGCACGAGCGGGCGATGGACCTCGCCAGGGAGCGGCGGGACGTCGGCTTCCTGTGGAAGCTGCTGCGCGCGATCCCGGCCGCGGCGGCGGCCACCGGTGAGGTCGACCGCGCCGAGTTCGACCTGTTCCACGGGCTGTCGCTGCTGGAGGAGTTCACGCACGCGGGGGAGGGCGAGGTGGGTGAGGCGCTCAGGCCCCTGTACATCGAGTACCTCGCCGCGCACGCCAACGGGACCTGACGGTCTCTTTACCCCCTCTTGATCTCCGTCCGGCCACCCCTGGGCACTACTCTGGGTGAGTAAGCGACCGCAGAGGGTGGTTGAAGTGAACAAGAAGCACATGAAGATCGCCGCCATGGCCTTCCTGGCGTGGTACGTCATCAGCAGGCCCGAGGGGGCGGCGAGTCTGGTCAACAACGCCCTGAGCGGGCTCGGGAACGCGGCGGAGTCGTTGTCGCAGTTCATGAGCGCGATCCCGAACTGACGGACGGCACCCCGGCCCCGTACCCCCGGTGGTGCGGGGCTTCTACGCGTTCCCGGCGGGCGGGGCCACCAAGCGGTGGCCCCCAAGTCACAGTAAAATCGCGCTTTGCGGGCAGACGCGGCTGGGCACAATTGCATCGGGTCGATTGTGTCGCGCGCTACAACCAGGGACGGCGTACCGATGAAGAAGAACATCCGCTATGTGGCGATCGCCTTCGTCATCTTCTACTTGCTGAGCTCACCGACGGATGCGGCTGGAGTGGTCAACAACGCGTTCGACCAGCTGGGCAACGCGGGCAACCAGCTGGCCTCCTTCGTGAACGCCTTGGGCAAGTGACCCGCCCGGGGTGACGAACCCGGGCGGGTGAACAGGGTCGGCGGCGCGGGTCCCCCGTCCGGCGCCGGCGGGTCTGATCGGAGCGGACGGGGCCGATCGCGGGAGTGATCTCCTAGGATCGGCCTCATGTCTGTCTTCGACGTAGAGATCGACGGTCTGCGGGGCGGCTCCGCGGACCTCGCGCAGTACCGGGGCACCACCGTGCTCGTCGTCAACGTCGCCTCCAAGTGCGGCCTCACCCCGCAGTACTCCGGCCTGGAGCGGCTGCAGGAGCGGTTCGCGGGGCGCGGCTTCACCGTCCTCGGCGTTCCCTGCAACCAGTTCATGGGCCAGGAACCCGGCACCGCCGACGAGATCGCCGAGTTCTGCTCGACGACGTACGGCGTCACCTTCCCGCTGACCGAGAAGATCGAGGTCAACGGCGACCAGCGCCATCCGCTGTACCAGGACCTCGTCGGCGCCCCGGACGCCGAGGGCTACACGGGCGACATCCGGTGGAACTTCGAGAAGTTCCTGATCGCCCCGGACGGCTCGGTCGCGGCGCGGTTCGCGCCCCAGACCGAACCGGAGGCCGCCGAGGTGACAGCCGCCATCGAGCAGAACCTCCCCTCCTGAGCGCGGACGCGCCCTCCGGCGTCCCGGAGGGCGCGCCCGGCCTGCTGTGAATTGCGCCACATCGCGAAGCCGTTGCCCTCTATTCAAGGACACGTCTAACTTTTGAGGTCCGCGACATGACGTGGAGGTTCCCGTGCGCGGATGGACCGCGAACGACATCCCCGGCCTGCGCGGCCGGCGGGCGATCGTCACCGGCGCCAACAGCGGCATCGGCTACCACACCGCGCTCCAGCTCGCGCGGCACGGCGCGTCCGTCGTGCTCGCCTGCCGCAGCGCCGAACGCGGGCAGGCCGCCTTCGACCGCATGAAGGCGGCCGCGCCCGACTCCGACATCGCGCTCGGCTCGCTTGACCTCGCCGACCTGTCGTCCGTCCGGACCTTCGCGGCCCGGCACGGCGACGCTCCCCTCGCCATCCTGGTCAACAACGCGGGCGTCATGGCGCTGCCGCGGCGCTCCACCGCCGACGGCTTCGAGATGCAGTTCGGCACCAACCATCTCGGCCACTTCGCGCTCACCGGCCTGCTGCTGCCCGCGCTGCGCGCCGCCCCGTCGGCCCGTGTCGTGACGGTGACCTCCGGCTTCGCCTGGGCGGGTCGGCTGGACTTCGACGACCTGCAGGGCGAGCGCCGGTACCGCAAGTGGACCGCCTACGGGCAGGCCAAGCTCGCGAACCTGATCTTCACCAAGGAGCTGGACCGCCGCGTCCCCGAGCTGACCAGCGTCGCCGCGCACCCCGGCTACGCCGCGACGAACCTCCAGCAGGCCGGGCCGAAGATGCAGGGCAACACGCTCATGGAGAAGGTCACCGGCATCGGCAACGCGGTGATCGCCCAGTCCGCCGCCGCGGGCGCGCTGCCGTCCCTCTACGCCGCGACGGCCGACGTCGAGGGCGGCGCCTGCTACGGCCCCCGGCTGCTCCAGTACCGGGGCGCGCCCGGCAAGGTGGTCACGCCCCCGCAGGCCGCCCGTCCCGGCCTGGGCGAGCGCCTCTGGGACGTCTCCGAAACCCTCACGGGCGTCACCTACGCACCCGCCCCGGCCTAGCCGGCCCCGGCCCCGGCCCCTCAAGCTTGGCTTCGGACCGCCTCTAGCCCAGCCCCCGGATCGCCTGGGCCAGCGTCGCCTCGATGACGGTCTCGGCATCGGACGGCCCGCGCTGCGCGAGCCTGGCGGCGACGTCGACCAGCCCCTGGATCAGCTCCGCCCGCAGCTCGGCCTCGGCGACGCCGCCCGCCTCCAGCGCGGCCACGAGCGGGCGGAGCAGCTGAGCGTGCCCCGCCCGGATGCGGTCGACCGCGGGTTCGGCGAGCGCGTGCTCGACCAGCGCGACGGCGGCGGCGTGCCGGCCGTCCGTCATGACCTCCAGCTGGCACCGGACATAGGCGGCGACCTTGCCGTCCAGCCCGGAGGCCCCGGCCAGCGCGTCCTCGACGAGGGACGCCCACCGGGGCAGCTCCGCCTCGACGATCGCGGCGACGAGATCGTCCTTCGACCGGAAGTACTCGTAGAGGCTCGGCCGCGACAGCCCGACCCGCCGCGCCAGCGCCGCCAGCGACAGCGCCTCGATGCCCTCCTCGGCCACGAGTGACCGCGCCCCGTCCAGCAGGTTCCGCAGCTGCCGGGCCCGGTGCTCGGCGACGGTCGCCTCACTGATCTTCGGCACCCGCCCATTCTAGGGTTTCCGACTGATCGTCGGTAAGTTCACGGGGCCCGGGCGATGTCCCAGTCGAGGGTCGCGGGGAGGGAGCCCTCCAGCGTGAGGAGCCAGCGTTTGATCTCGACGCCGGAGCCGCCGCTGTAGCCGCCCAGGCCGTTGGAGGCCACGACGCGATGGCAGGGGACGATCAGCGGGATAGGGTTGCTCCCCATGACCTGGCCGATGACCTGGGCGTGGACGCCGGTACCGCTGCGGTCGCCCAGCTCGCCATAGGTGACGACCCTCCCGTACGGGACGGATTCGTGCAGCGTCGTGAGGACCTGCCGCTGGGCGTCGGACGTGAGCCGCCAGTCGATCGGGACCTCGAAGCCCTTCAGGTCGCCGGCGAAGTAGTCGCGCAGCGCCGACAGGGCCGGGGCGAGGCGGGCGGGCGCGTCCACGACGGGCAGGCCGGTCGCCTTGGCGGTGCGGGCGCGGGCGGCGGGGGTGTCGCGGAAGTGCAGCGCGACCACGCCCGTCTCGGTCTCGGCGACGAGCAGCCGGCCGAGCACGGTGTCGACCGTGCCGAACGCGAGTGTCTCCGTCATCGTGCAGCGCTCCTTCCCGGGGGTTTCAGCCTCCCATGCGGGACCGACATCTTCGTCAACACCGGGGAGCGCACTCAGGTTGCGGGGGCGCGCGAACCGGCCTCGTCGGTCTGCCCGGTGGTCTGCCCGGCCCTTTGTTCGGTGTCGCGGCGGGCGATGCGGACGGCGAGGACGTGCTTGCACGGCCCGCGCTCACCCCGGTGGTCGAACCACCATGGACAGGTGCAGGTGACACGGTCGCCGTCGAAACGGACCTCCCGTTCGCCGCCGTTGCTCAGCACGATCGCCCTGCCGTCGGCCGTGAACCGCACGGCGTCGTCCTCGACGAGGGCGCGCGCCGAGCGCAGCCGCGGGTTGAGGGCGGCAACGCGTGCCGGGTCGTACGGCAGTTCCCGGTGGAAGAACGCGGCCTCGGCGGTGTCGAACCCCACGCGGCCGGACGTCCCGAGCTGGGTCAGCGCCGCCTTCGTCCGGGCGAGGCCGAGGCCGGAGCGCTCGGCGAGCAGGTCGGGTTCCACGCGCGGCTCGAACGACAGCAGCGCGCCGAGCAGGTCGGCGTCTCCCGCGGCCTCGTCGGTGGAGATGTCCTCCAGTACGGCGCCCTCGCCGGAGAAACCGCGCGAATGCTGGGGAGACAGGGTGAGGACGTACCGCATGCCGGGCAGTTCCAGTTCCCACACGCTCGAAACCGGGCCGCTGCCGTCGGCGACGGACGGCCCGTACACGCGCATGGCACGGGCGAAGCGGAGAAGCGGCAGCATCGTCCGCAGGCGGTCGGGTCCGGCGAGGCACACCGCGCCGGGCGCCGGACTGGACGTGACCCGCAGCGTGCGCCCGGCGGGCACCGCCCAGAGCGCCTCCCTCGCGCGCTTGGGCAAGGACCGCAGGAACCGCACCGCGTCGGCACCCTTCACTTCACCGCGCAGATCGAAGCGGGCCGTGATGACCTGGACCTCGGCGAAGCCCCGGAGCCACCGGTCGGGCAGCGGCACCTTCTTCTCCACGACCGCGCCGTCCATCGTGGTCACGGCCAGTTCCTCGGCGCCGACCGCCAGATGCAGCGGATCGGACCCGCCCACGCGGGCGAGGGCCTCCCGCAGGGGGCCGTTGACGTCCACGTTCGTCGTGCCGCGCTCGTGGACGTCGCCGTCCAGCGCGGGCTCCAGCACGTCCAGCCTGGCGTACACGCCGCCGCAGGCGGAGAACGACTCCATCCGGATCCGGTCGCCGTTGCACGTGACGACCGGATCGCGGAAGGACGTCGGCCGCGGCTGGAAGTACCGGGTCTGCGCGACGTCGGCCAGGGCGAGCAGGCCCGCCGCGGCGGGCGCCGCCTGGGTGAGCACGCCGCTGAAGAAGTGCGGATGCGCCTTCGGCCCGCTGCTCGTCGTCCCGCCGGACGTGGACAGGCCGAGAAGCCCCGCGTCCAGCCCGGACGGTCGCGTGTACGTGTAGGACTGCGCGGCCCCGGCCGCCACCGTGCTGCTCGCCATGCCCGACAACGTAGAGCCCGCCTCGGACAGATCCTGAGATCAGTCGATCTGATTTGGGAACAGCAGGGCCAGTTCGCGCGGGTAACCGGCGATCAGGCGGAGTTCGTCGTCGGTCAGCGGCCGTCCCGTCTGGGCGTTGCACAGCTGGACGAGCTTGAAGGCGAGGTCCTCGTCGGCGGGGTCGATGCCCAGTCCGTCCATGACGTGCCTGAAGCCCGCCTTGCCGCCGTACTCGCCGGTGAGGACGACGCGTCCGGGACGGGTGTGCCAGTCGTCCGGGAACGGGCCGAGGGTCTCCTCGTCGTACAGCTCGTAGTTGCCGTGGTCTTTGAGGGCGCCGTCCGCATGGATGCCGGACTCGTGCGCGAACGCGTTACGTCCGACACCGACCTGGTTGTAGGGGAGCGGCTGGCCGAACGCGTAGCTGGCCCACAGCGCGAACCGCCGCGCCCACGACAGGTCGATCGGGTCGCCGATCTCGATGCCGCGCTCCTCCAGCCCGAACCCGTGCCGGAAGGCGAGGATCGTCGACAGCAGGTCGGCGTTGCCCGACCGCTCGCCGATGCCGTTCACACACGTGTTGATCCACGCGTCCTGGCCGGCCTCCAGGTCGCCGAGCGCGCCGCTGATGGAGTTGGCCACGGCCAAGCCGAGGTCGTTGTGGCAGTGGGTTTCGACAGGCATCTCTACGGCGGCCGCCAGTTCGGCGAAGCGCTTCCTGATCCGGTCGGGCGTGTCGCCCCCGATGGTGTCGCAGTACCGGACGCGGTCGGCGCCGGCCTCCTTCGCGGCCGAGGCGAACTCCTTGAGGAAGCCGTCGTCGGTGCGGGAGCCGTCCTCGGCGTTGACCCCGACGGTCCGCGCCCCGCCCGCCTTGGCCGCGCGGACGGCCGCGGCCATCTCGCGGATGATCGCGTCGCGGTCCAGCCGGCCCCGGAACTTGTTCGCGATCATGTAGTCGGACGTCGAGATCGACAGGTTGTAGTGCGCGAGGCCCGTGTCCCCGGCCCGCACTCGCACGGCCTTCTCCACGTCCTGTGCGACGCCCCGGCACCAGCCGGAGAGCCGCAGGTCGCCGAACGCGCCCGCCTCCGCCAGCGCGATCTGCGCCCGCACGTAGGGGACCTCGTGGAACAGGAAGGGGAAGCCGATCTCCGACTGCGCCGCGCCGAGCCGTCCCAGGTAGAAGTTGACCATCGTCTTGCCGAACTTGGACAGCCCGGTCCGGGCCGTCTGGACGCCGTCGCGGTTGGTGACGTCCAGGAAATGAATCTGAGGCATGCGCTCAGATTGACACTGTCATCTACATGTATCAATATTGACGATAATCAACATCAGGGACGAGGGTCATGGAGAACGAGCAGGTCGGCGGATGGATCGACGCGAAGGCCGCCGCCGAGAGGCTCGGTGTGAAGCCCGCCACGCTGTACGCGTACGTGAGCCGCGGCGTCCTGCGCCGCAGGCGCGCGCGGGACGGGCGCCGCAGCCTCTTCGACGCCGCGCAGGTGGAGGAACTGGCCCGGCGCGGGAAGCCGCGCCGCCCGCCCGGCCCCGGGGAGCCGGCGATCGAGTCGGCGATCACCGAGCTCGGCGCCGACCGCCACTTCTACCGGGGGCGCGACGTCCTGGCCATGGCGGAGTCCCGCACGTTCGAGGACGTCGCCGCCTGGCTGTGGACGGGCGACGACGGAGCCGGCGGTGAACCCTGGCGGGCGAGGGAGGACGGCGTCGCCGCGGCCGTCGCCGCCCAGTCGGGCCTGCCCGCCGGGCTCCTCCCGCTGGACCGGCTCCAGCTGATCGTCACGGCGCTCGCCGTCACCGATCCGCTGCGCCACCACCTCGACCCGGAGGGCGTCACCGCGACCGGCCGGGCGCTGGTCGCCGGCCTCGTCGAGGCGCTGCCGCAGCCCGCCGGTCGACCCGCCGCGGACCGGATCGCCGAGCGGCTCTGGAGCCGGCTGTGCCACCGCCCACCCGAGCACGGCGGCGGCCTGCTGCGCGCCTTCGAGGCCGCCATGATCCTGCTGGCCGACCACGAGCTAGCCGCGTCCACGGTCGCGGCGCGGGTCGCGGCGTCCGTGCGCGCCGATCCGTACGCGGTCGTCGCGTCCGGGCTCGGGGTGCTGAGCGGCCCGCTGCACGGCGGCGCATCCTACGGTGCGGAGCGGCTGATCGCCGAGGTCGCCGACCCTGCGTCGGCGGCGCGGACGATCGGGGAGCGGCTGCGCGCCGGCGAGCGCGTCCCCGGGTTCGGGCACGGCGTCTACAAGTCGGGCGACGCGCGCTTCACCCTGCTGATGGACATGATCCGCTCCGCCGCGCCGGGGGACGAGCGGCTCGCCGCCGCCGACGCCGTCCTGACGGAGGCCGCGCGCCGCCGCCTGCCCGCGCCCAACATCGACTTCGCGCTGGCGGCGCTCGGCGCGGTCGCCGGTCTGGTGCCGGGAGCCGGAGAGGCCGTCTTCGCCGTCGCGCGCACCGCCGGCTGGCTCGCGCACGCGCTGGAGGAGTACGGCCGGCGCGGCCCCCTGCGTCCCCGCGCCGTCTATGTCGGACCGCCCCATGCCGGACCGCCGCACGCCGATCCGCCCTCGTGAGGGACGGGGTCGGGGCGGCACCGCGCGGAACCGAGGGTAGGCTCGGTGACGTGCGACGGTTCCTCACCCCAGGCTGGCTCGGGCTGCACGCGCTCGCGATCGCGCTGTGCGGCGCGTTCATCGGGTTCGGCTGGTGGCAGTTCGATCGCGCCCAGTCCGGCAACGACCGCAGCTGGGCCTACACGTTCGAGTGGCCGATCTTCGCGATCTTCGTGATCGTGATGTGGGTCAAGATGATCCGGGACGAGCGGGCCGGCGCGACGCCCGCGCCCAAGGTGATCGAGGAGCCCGCCGAAGCCGCGGTCAAGCGGGAGATCATCAAGCAGCACGAGGACGAGGACCCCGCCCTCGCGGCCTACAACCGCTACCTCGCCCGGCTCAACTCGCAGGGCCGCTGAACCTCCCGTGCGGGGCACCGCACGGCCCCGCTCAACGAAAGGTGTGTTCCCTGTGGAAGGCGCGGTCACCAGGTACCGGATCCTTGCGCTGATCGTCGGCACGCTGCTGGTGCTGCTGGCGATCGGAATGGTCCTCAAGTACGGGCCGACCGACATGCCGGAGATGGTGGGCATCGTGTCGCCCATCCACGGTCTCTTCTACATGGTCTACGTCGCGCTGGCCTTCGACCTGTGGCGGCGCACGGGCTGGCCGATCGGCAAGATGGTGCTGATCGTGCTCGGCGGCGTCGTGCCGCTGATGACCTTCTTCGTCGAGCGCCGGATCGTCCGCGAGGCGCGCGCGCTGCCGGCCGGCAAGGCCGAGGCCGAGGCGAGCGTCTGATCCGCCTCCGGGGCTGGTGCCCGCGGCGCCCTCTGGCGTTATGTTTGACTGAGTCAAACATATGGAGGGTCGCGCCATGGAGGTGACCGAGGAGGACGTCGGCACGGTCCGCGCGTTCAACCGCTTCTACACCGGCGTCATCGGGGTGCTCGGCGAGGGACTCCTCCGGTCGCCCTACTCGCTGACCGAGGCGCGGGTGATATTCGAGCTGGCCCAGCGGGAGCACGCCGAGGTCCTCGCCCTGCGCCGCGCGCTCGACCTCGACGCCGGCTACCTCAGCCGGATGCTGGCCCGCTTCGAGACCGACGGCCTCGTGCTGCGCGAGCGCGCCGCCGGCGACGCCCGGCGTCAGATCGTCCAGCTCACGCCCCGGGGCCGCGAGGTGTTCGCCATGCTGGACGAGCGGACCGCCGCCGAGATACGCGCGCTGCTGGACGGCCTGTCCGCCGACGACCGCCGCCGCCTGCTCGCCGCGATGCGCACCGTCCACGGCGTCCTCGGCGACCGCCCGCGCCCGGACGCCCCCGTCCTGCGACCGCTGGGTCCGGGCGACCTCGGCTGGGTGGTCGAGCGCAACGGCGCCCTCTACGACGTGGAATGCGGGTGGGATCGCACCTACGAGGCCCTGGTCGCCTCCGTCGTGGCCGACTACGTGCGCGACCACGACCCGGAGCGGGAGAACGCGTGGATCGCCGAGTCCGACGGGGTGCGCGTGGGCGCCGTGTTCTGCGTGCGGCGCGAGGAGGACGTGGCGCAGCTCCGGCTGCTGCACGTCGAGCCGGACGCCCGCGGCCTCGGCGTCGGCGCGGCCCTGGTCAGCGAGTGCGTCCGCTTCGCGGCCGAGGCCGGCTATGCGGAGATCATGCTGTGGACGACGGCGCTGCAGCGTCCCGCGCACCGCGTCTACGGGCGGGTCGGCTTCGTCCTGGACGAGGAGGAGCCCCCGGTGGAGCGCTTCGGAGACGTCATCCACGGGCAGGTCTGGCGCAAGAAGCTGTGAAGGGGCCCGTAGAGGGTGTCGCACCTCCACGGGCCCGATCTCGCAGCGATCCCTAACTGCGACGGCGGCCGGGACGGGGGTCGGACGGAGTTCCGGCCGCCTGTGCCTACCGGCGTGATGCCGGTTCGTCTGAGGACCGATTCTCACCTCCTCTCCGATCGCGCAGGACGGGGGCGTGACGGCCCGTCCTGCGGTGAGGGAAGGGAGCCGCGTGGCGCCCGCAAGCCTGAGACCGGGCCGGCGGCACGGTGGGACGGGGTCGCCGGCCCGGCCGCCGGGGGAGGCCGGTGCCGTGGAGGCGGGCGGCGCGGGGGCGGGGGAGCGGTCGCGACGCCGGGCCGGTCCGGTACGGCCGAGGACCCGAGGTGTGTCGCGGCGCGGCCCCGCCCCGGCACCCGTTGGGGGACGGGTGGCGGGGGAGCGCGCCGCGAACGCCCTCGGCCGTACGGACCGGGCCGCGCGGGGAGAGGGAGGCGCGGACGGGCCGGATCTCATGCTCGGAGCGTCGCATCCGGCCCCTCCTTTCGCTCCCGACCTGGGACTTTGCCGCCCCGAGGATCTTTTGCTAACCGTGTGTCACGATCTCGTTGCGTTAAGTACCCGCACGTCATGCGCACGTAAACGCGCTCCGCGCAAAGAATCAAGATCACGAACGGGACTTTGCCCGCGCGTTGCCCGCGAATGTCCCGGGACCGACCGCCACGTCCCCCTTTCCGGCATCCTGGCGCCATGCCCCCTGCGTCACCTGCGGCGGAACCGTCGCCCCGGACGGCCATCCGCTGGGGCGGAGTGGGTCGTCTCAACCGTGTCGTTACCGATCGCTGCGCACAATGCGGGCCGGAGGTGTCCCGGTGCGAAGGGCGGACCGCGCGCACCACGCCGGCCTGCTGCGGCTGGCGTACCTGGTGCTGGACGACGGCGACGCCCCGCTCATGCGCGCCCGCCGAGCCGCCGCCGGCGCGGCCCGGGCGCGGCGCGGCGGTCACCCGGCCATGCGGACGCGGCTCGTCGCGATCCTGCTCACCGACCCGCCGGCCGGGAGGGACCGGCTGCACCGCCTCTTCTTCGAGCCCGCGCGGATCCCGCCGGGGCCGGTCCGGGCGGCGCTGCTGCGCCTGTCGCCGCACGATCGGCTCGCCTACCTGCTGCGCCGCGACGGCCTCACCGCCCCCGAGGTCGCCGCCGAGCTGGGCGTCCACATCCAGGCGGACTTCCGGGACGTGGACCGGGCCACCGCCGCCGTGGACGACCGGACGGGGCTGGACGAGGCGGCGCAGCGGGCCGAGATCGAGGCGTTCGACCCCGGCCTCGTCCGGCTCCGCCCGCCGCCCGCCGTCCCGACCGCCTGGCGCGCCGCCGCGGCGGCCGCGCTGGCGGCGGCGCTCCTGGCGGTGGCGGGGTCCGTCCTGGCCCGGCCGGGTGAGGGGCCCGGCGGGCCCGCGGTGATCGACCCGCGCGCGTGGCGGGCGACCGGGACGCCGACTGTCGAGGAGTGGCCCGCGCAGGGCGGGCTGCGGCGCGACGCCGGGCTGCTGCGCCGGGCCGCCGACGCCTGGCGGGCCGACCGCGGGCAGCCGCCGGTCGGTCGCGTCGTCCTTCTGTACGCCGGGACGGTGGACGGCGCGTCCCTCGTCGTGCTGCGCGACTCGCCCGGCCCGGGGGATATGCCCAGCGTGGCGCAGTACTTCGAGCGGCGCCTGTCGCGCGGCGTGGAGTCGGTCCGCAGGCTCGGGACGGCCGAGGGCCAGCTGATCATGCTGGGCATGACGTGGCGTTACCTCGTCCCGCCGTGGCTGCGGGACGTGCGGGCGGCGGTGCCGTCCGGGCGGTCTCCGGAGTGGGCGCCGGTGGCGGTCCGGGACGGGCTGAGCGACCCGCTGCCGTGGTCGTGGTTCACGCGGCGCTGCCAGAACTACATGGTGTTCCAGATGGCGTTCAGGCCGGCCGTCGGCGGGACGCCGCAGACGGTCACGCAGCTCGCCTCGAACGACCCGCGCTCCGCGGCGCCGAGGGTGAGGTTCCGCGACCCGCCGGACCGGCGGGAGCGGTTCCGCTGGGCGGCGCTGCACGCGGTCGCCTGCGAGGCGGCGACGACGCTGAGCGAGTCGGGTGACCTGCGGCTGGGCCGCCTGTGGAGCGGCGAGCTGCCCGACGGCGGCGGCCGGGCGACGCTGCTGACGGTCGACGCGTCCTCGCCGGGGGCCGCTCCTGGGACCTCGATGCTGATCTCCGACGATGGGCGGGCGCTGTCGGAGCGGGGCGGGACGAACAGCGGCACCACCGCCACCGCCGGGGCGCTGGCCGCCGCCCTGTGGTGGCGGTCGCCCCGGCGTTGGCATCTGGTGGCGGCGGCGGGCCCGGGCGTCGCGCGGCTGAAGGCGGTCGGTGAGCTGGGCTCGCACGAAACGAAGGCGGACCGCCCGGGCGGGCCTCCTTTGCTGGTGGTGCCGGGCCCGCGCGTCGGCACGCCTCCGCGGACCGCCCGCCTCCCCGTCGTCCAGGTCGTGTCGTACGAGCGGGACGGAGGCCGGACGGTCGTCAGCCCTCCCTGACGGAAGCGGACCGCCGCCGTGCGGCGTTCAGGTGACCCGATTGGGACGTCGCGTGGTCCCTGTGGATCATCTTCCCGTCATCGCGCTTGAATGTGGGTCATGGAGAATCCGCTGTGGGACAGGCTGCCGGTAGAGGTGCGAGATCAGGTCGACGCGCTTGTCGTGGACGATCAAAAAATCCTTGCGATCATGGCGATTCTCGATGGCTCCGGGGAGCCACGGCCCGCTCTGCATGAGTGTTATCGGCTGGTCGCCGAACGGTATGCGGCTCTGGGGCGGCGTTTCCATCGATCACCGACCGCTCCTTTGGAGCTTGAAGATCTGGTCGCGAAGGTCCGGGCGCTGCCGCAGCCTCCGGCTGCAGTGGAGGCCCTTTGGGATGGTGATACCGAGGGGTGGTTCGTGGTGCTGGTCGGTGTCGTGCTCGACCCGAAGACCGAACATCATCTCGCCACAGTCCAGCACGGGACCGACATCCGTGCGTTCAACGGCGAGGTGCCCCCCTGGCCGGAGGCGGAAGAGGTGAGCAGGATCGGCAGAGCTCTGGCGGAGCGGCTGGGCGTCCCGTTCCATTTTGCGAGTCCCGATGCACCCGATGACCTGGCTCCACGCTGGTGGGACGCCCGCTGACCGGGCGTCGCGAACGCCGCAGGCATGCGGAGGCGCTGGAGGCCGGGTTCGGGCGAATGAGTCTCGCACATGGAGACCCCCCCTGCGACATCAGTGTGGGGGTGACGTGGGACGAAGAGTACGGCTGGAGCGTGGACAGAATCGACGAGATGAACGCCGGTCCTTACCGGGGGAGGGGAGAGACCTGCTACGGACTGGGCCTCGGCCTGGTCCCCGAAGCGGCCGAGGCGGCGCTCTGTATCGGGCTGGCCTGTGAGAACGAAAGTGAGTTTCGGTCCCTGCACATCGCACGCCCACTCCGGCAGGCCGCCGTCCATGATCCGCGTCTTGAGGCCGAACTGACCGCCTACCTTCCGTCGAGCCATCTCTGAGTGGGTGTTCGAGAAGCGATCTCCATCGGTGAAATCCAGCGGACGCGGTCCGGGCCGGGTGGCTGGTCCCGAGTCCGCGCCGGTTCCGGGCGGGTGGTCGTGCGGCCGCAGGGCTTTCTAGTGTGGCGATTAGGCGTGCCAGGCGTCGCGCTGGACGGTGCAGGTTGCCAGCGAGATGTTGTGTATCTCATCGACCACCACCAGGTCGACGTGCGTGTGCGCGGCGACCGAGCAGACGGCGTTGGTGACGTCGATGAGGTTGGCGCGCGAGCCGATTCCAGGCCGAGGAAGCGGGCGAACTCGACCGCCAGCATCCGCGGGGTGGCCGCGGGCGGAACAGTGACGTAGATGACCGGCAGCCCAACCTCGTCCCAGGGGCGACCTTCACACGGCAAGGACGGGGAACGGGGACGGCCAGGCGTGATCGCTGAGAGCGAACGTTGCTGCGGAAACAAAATCCTGCTCCGTTTTCTTGAGTGTGTATGACTCAATCTTGGGGTTGGGTCGTCAACGGACTTGGAGCTGAGCATGAGCGAAACCCTGACGCTGCCGGTGCTGCCCCTCGAGGACGGGGTCGTTCTGCCCGGCATGGTGGTCCCCCTGGACCTGTCCGAGAACGGTGAGGTGCGGGCGGCCATCGAGGCCGCGCGGGCGGCGGCGCAGCCCGCGGGGCCGGGCATCCGGTCGGCGGGCAAGCCGCGGGTGCTGCTGGTGCCCAGGCTGAACGGGCGGTACGCCGGCGTCGGCACGCTCGGCGTGATCGAGCAGGAGGGGCGGCTGCCCGGCGGTGAGCCGGGGGCGGTCGTCCGCGGTGTGTCGCGGGTGCGGATCGGGACCGGGACGACCGGGCCCGGCGCGGCGCTGTGGGTCGAGGGGACCGCGATCGAGGCGCCGCCGGCGTCCGGGCGGGCCCGGGAACTGGCCAAGGAGTACAAGGGCCTGGTCAGCGCGATCCTGCAGAAGCGCGGCGCCTGGCAGGTCGTGGACGTCGTCCAGCAGATCGACGACCCGTCCACGCTGGCCGACAACGCCGGGTACGCGCCGTACCTGACGGACGAGCAGAAGATCGAGGTCCTGGAGACCGTCGACGTGGTCGAGCGGCTGGAGCTGCTGATCGGGTGGACGCGGGACCACCTCGCCGAGCTGGACGTGGCGGAGACGATCCGCAAGGACGTCCAGGAGGGGATGGAGAAGACGCAGCGGGAGTTCCTGCTGCGGCAGCAGCAGGAGGCCATCCGCAAGGAGCTGGCCGAGCTGAACGGCGACCCCGCCGACGAGGAGGACGACTACCGGGCCCGGATCGAGGCCGCGAACCTTCCCGAGAAGGTGCGCGAGGCGGCGCTCAAGGAGGTCGACAAGCTGGAGCGGTCGTCCGACGCCTCGCCGGAGGGCGGCTGGATCCGCACCTGGCTGGACACGGTGCTCGACATCCCGTGGAACGAGCGCACCGAGGACGCCTACGACATCGCGGGCGCCAGGGAGATCCTGGACGCCGACCACGCCGGACTGGACGACGTGAAGGAGCGCATCGTCGAGTACCTGGCCGTGCGCAAGCGGCGTGAGGACCGTGGCCTCGGCGTCGTCGGCGGACGCCGGAGCGGCGCCGTCCTGGCCCTGACCGGTCCTCCTGGCGTGGGTAAGACCTCGCTCGGCGAGTCGGTCGCGCGGGCCATGGGACGCAAGTTCGTCCGTGTCGCCTTGGGCGGCGTCCGGGACGAGGCCGAGATTCGTGGCCACCGCCGTACCTACGTGGGCGCGCTTCCGGGGCGCATCGTCCGGGCCATCCGCGAGGCCGGTTCGATGAACCCGGTCGTCCTGCTCGACGAGGTCGACAAGGTCGGCGCCGACTACCGGGGCGACCCGACGGCGGCGCTGCTGGAGGTCCTCGACCCCGAGCAGAACCACACCTTCCGGGACCACTACCTGGAGGTGGAGCTCGACCTGAGCGACGTGCTGTTCCTCGCCACGGCGAACGTGGTGGAGGCCATCCCCGGGCCGCTGCTCGACCGGATGGAGCTGGTGGAGCTGGACGGCTACACCGAGCACGAGAAGGTCACGATCGCCCGGGACCACCTGCTGCCGCGCCAGCTCGACAAGGCCGGGCTGGAGGCCGCGGAGGTGGGCATCGGCGACGACGCGCTGCGCCTGCTGGCGGCCGAGTACACCCGCGAGGCCGGCGTCCGGTCCCTGGACCGCTCGATCGCGCGCGTCCTGCGGAAGGTCGCCGCGAACGTGGCGCTGGAGAAGGCGACCCTGCCCGTCCACATCGGCGCGGGCGACCTCAAGGACTACCTGGGCAGGCCGAGGTTCACCCCCGAGGTCGAGCTGGGCCGGAGCGAGCGCCGGACCGGCGTGCCGGGCGTGGCGACGGGCCTGGCGGTCACCGGCGCGGGCGGCGACGTCCTCTACATCGAGGCGTCGCTCGCCGACAAGGAGACCGGCGACACCGGCGTGACGCTCACCGGGCAGCTCGGCGACGTCATGAAGGAGTCGGCCCGGATCGCGCTGTCCTACCTGCGCTCGCGCGGCGCGGAGCTGGAGCTGCCGGTCGGTGACCTGAAGGACCGCGGCGTGCACGTCCACGTGCCCGCCGGAGCGATCCCGAAGGACGGCCCGAGCGCCGGCATCACGATGACGACGGCGCTGGCCTCGCTGCTGTCGGGACGGCCGGTCCGCGCGGACGTGGCGATGACCGGCGAGGTGTCGCTGACCGGGCGGGTGCTGCCGATCGGCGGCCTGAAGCAGAAGCTGCTGGCCGCGTCCCGGCTCGGCATCACCACGGCGATCGTGCCGAAGCGCAACGAGCCCGACCTTGAGGACGTCCCGGCCGAGGTGCTGGAGAACATGACGGTCTTCACCGTCAGCGACGTCCGCGAGGTGCTGGACCTGGCGCTGGAGTCCGCCACCACCGCGGTGGCGGCCTGACCAGGCGAACGCCCGCGCCGATCCGGCGCGGGCGTTCGCATGCCGGGGATTCGGTCCCGCCGCAACCCCCACCCGTGCATGGACGGCGACTGGCCGGGGACGAGCCGCCGGGTGTTGGTGGAGATGTGGCAGCCCGCAGCGCCGGGCGAAAGGGTCCGGTGGTACGTCGTCGCCCTGCGCGTCGTCGTCGTGACGATCGCGCTGGGACTTCTCGGCGTCTTCTTCTATTTCGCGTTCAGGCTCACGCTGACGCCCGTCCGCGATAACGGCCAAGCGGGCGGCAACACCGAACCGGGCCGCTCACTGCGCTTCTATCTTGACCGCCCCGCCAAGGAGACCTTCTTCCAGATAGGCGGCAACCTGGCGCTCTTTGCGCCGTTGGGCGTGCTGTTCCCTCTCGTCTGGACGTCCCTGCGCGGCCCCGTCCGCCTGGCCCTCCTGACCGGAGTGCTCTCCCTGACCATCGAAACGGTCCAGGGGCTCCTGGTGATGGGACGAGCCTTCGACATAGACGACGTGATCCTCAATGTGGCAGGCGTAGTCATCGCCTACCTGTTCCTGGGCCGCCGCCTGTCCAAAACCCTTCGGGGCGGCTAGCGAGGGGTCAGGCGGAAGACTCTCAGTTGGCGCTCCGCACGCTCCACGTAGTTGTCGTAGACGGGCCAGACCGCGATCAGGCGGGGCCAGACTTCCTTGCGTTCCGAGTCGTCCAGGAGGTGGGCGGTCACCGGGACGGCGCGGCCCTGGAAGCTCACCTCCGCGTCGGGGTTCTTGATGAGGTTGCCCGTCCAGGCGGGGTGCTTCTCGCGGCCGAAGTTGGAGCCGACGACGTACCAGCCGCCGTCCGGATCGGGCAGGCACGCGAGGGGGGTCGGGCGGGGGAGACCGCTCACCGCGCCGGTCGTGGTGAGAACGAGGCTCGGGACGAGGAGCTGGCCGAGCATGAGCCGGCCGCCGCTGACCTTGTGCAGCGTCCGGTCGATCGGCGGGACGACCTTGGGGCCCACCCTGGAGAACCATTCGGCGCTGGAGACCCGGTGGAAGACGGGCCCGAACGTGCGCTGGATGAGAGTCGGCATCGGTTTCTCCTCGGTGGCGAGCCGTCCGGCCCGTCGTGGGTTCAGGTGGCCGCTTCGGGCCAGCCACCGCAGCCCGTCGGCGACGGTCTCCTCGACGGGGCGCAGGGTGAGGTCGAGCGCGTCCAGGATGGGACGGTCGTCGGTGGGGACCAGCGTGACCATGAACTCGGCGGCGTCGCGGGTGAGCGGGTAGTCGAAGTGCCGGACGCGCTTGGCCGCGTCCAGCGCCGACCCCAGCCCCAGCATGACGCGGGACGGGACGGGGACGCGGCGGCACTTCACCCCGGTGACGCGGTCGCACAGGTCGGCGTACTGGCGCCAGGTCAGGTAGTGGCCGCCGAGCACCCACCGGCTGGGCCCCTGGCGGGCCTCGACGGAACGTGCCAACGCCTCGCCGAGGTCGCGGACGTCGATGACCGAAACGCCGCCGCCGGGCAGGGGCCACACCTTGCCGAGCGCGGCGGCGAGACCTTCCATGAGCGCGTCCAGCGTGGGCTGGTTCGGTCCGCACACGCCGCCCGGGTAGACGATCGTGACCGGCGCGCCGTCGGCCTGGAGGTCGCGGACGTAGCGCTCGGCCGCCAGCTTCGACCTGCCGTAGTCGGTGCGGGGGCTCGCCAGCGCGTTGTTCGCGGTGATGACGGGGCCGGACGGCGGCACGAACACCGCGATCGTCGAAACGTGGATCACCGGGGCCAGGCCGTGCGCGACGGCGCCGCCGACGACGTTCCGGGTGCCCTGGACGTTCACCTCGACCAGGTCGCGGTCGCCGCCGGTCACGTCGATCGCGGCGGCGGTGTGGACGGCGGCGTCGCAGCCGGCGAGCGCCTCGGACACGGCGTCCTCGTCCAGCATGTCGCCTTGGACGAGTTCCACGTCCTCTACCGCGACGCCGACCGTCCGCAGGATCCTTTCGGCCTTGCCCGGGTCGCGGACGAGCGCGCGCGGCCGGTGCCCGGCGGTCACGAGGGCGCGGACGGTGTGGGACCCGACGAACCCCGAGGCGCCGGTGACGAAGATCCGCATGGAGCAAAACTAGCGCTTGGTCATGGCGGGGCGACAGTCCGGGCGGCGTCGCCGGCCCAGCCTAACCCCGGCAATTTCGGACACCTTCATACCCGGAAGCCGGATGGCTCGTCATTGACGACCCTGGAACGGTCCAGCACACTCGTGACTCACCTGACCGCCGACCGGGAGGGATCGATGAGGATCGGACTGGCCGGCGCGGGGCGCATCGGTGCGCGCCACGCCGAAGCTCTCAGTGCACTGCCCGAGGTGGACGCCCTGGTCATCGCCGACGCGGACGCGGCCCGCGCGCGCGATCTCGCCGCCCGCCTCCCGTCCGGCGTCCGGGCGCTGGACACCGTCGGGGAACTCTTCGCCGCCGGCCTGGACGGGCTGGTCGTCGCGGCGGCCACCGACGCGCACGCGGCCCTGGTGGAGCGGGCGATGACCGCGCGAACTCCCGTCTTCTGCGAGAAACCGCTCGCCTCGGACCTTGATGGAACGTTCCAAACAGTTCGGGCGGCGGCCGCCGCCGACGTCCCGGTGCAGGTCGGCTTCCAGCGCCGGTTCGACGCCGGGAACGCGGCGGCCCGCGAGGCCCTCGCGTCCGGGCGGCTCGGCTGGCTGCACACCGTCCGGTCCTGCAGCTTCGACCCTTCGCCGCCGCCCGCCGCGTACGTCCCGTCGTCCGGCGGGCTCTTCCGCGACTGCGTCATCCACGATCTGGACCTCATCCGGTTCGTCACCGGACGCGAGGTCGTCCGGGTGATGGCCGCGGGCGCCAACCGCGGCGACGACTTCTTCCGCGAGTGCGGCGACATCGACACCGGGTCCGCGCTGCTCGTCCTGGACGACGGCACGCTCGGCGTCGTCTCCGCGACCCGCTACAACGCCGCGGGCTACGACGCGCGACTGGAACTGTTCGGCTCCAAGGACAGCGTCGTCACCGGCATGGACGACCGGACGCCCGCGACCCCGCTGCCCGAGCAGGACGCGGAACCGAGGACCGCCTACAGCGGCTTCATGGACCGCTTCTCCGACGCCTACGACGCCGAACTCCAGGCCTTCCTGGACGTGGTCGCGGGCCGCCGCGCCAACCCCTGCCCGCCTGCGGAGGCACTGGAGGCGTTCTACCTCGCCGAGGCGTGCGAGCTGTCCATGCGCGAGGGCCGGGCCGTCGGCACCGACGAGGTACGGCGATGAGCCTCGGCGTGAAGTACCACCTGCCCGCCGGCAGCACTGCGGAAGGCCCGTACGGGCTCGTCGTCACCCCCGAATCGGCGGGATGGGCGCACTCGGCGCTGCGCGTCCTCGACCTGCCGGACGGCGGCGAGCACGGCTTCGGCACCGGCGACTTCGAGACGATCGTGCTGCCGCTGGCCGGGTCGTGCGTCGTCGAGTGCGACGGGTCCCGGTTCGAGCTGGACGGCCGCGACGACGTGTTCAGCCGGGTCAGCGACTTCGCCTACGTCCCGCGCGACGCGCGGGTCACCGTGCGGGGGCGGGGCCGGTTCGCGCTGGCCGGCGCCCGCTGCGAGACACGCCTGGAGCCGCGCTACGGCCCGGCCGGGAAGGTGCCGGTGGAGCTGCGCGGCGCGGGCCCGGCGAGCCGGCAGGTCAACAACTTCGGGACGCCCGAGGGGTTCCCGTTCGCCGAGAAGCTGATCGCCTGCGAGGTGCTCACGCCGGGCGGCTGCTGGTCGTCCTTCCCGCCGCACAAGCACGACGAGGACCGGCCCGGCGAATCGGTCCTGGAGGAGATCTACTACTTCGAGGTCGCCCGGGACGGCATGGCCTACCAGCGCGTCTACGGTTCGCCGGGACGTCCCATCGACGTGCTCGCGGAGGTCCGCAGCGGGGACGCCGTGCTGATCCCGCACGGCTGGCACGGCCCGTCGATGGCGCTGCCCGGCCATGATCTCTACTACCTGAACGTGATGGCCGGGCCCGCGCCGGAGCGGGCCTGGCGGATCTGCGACGACCCGGCGCACGCGTGGATCCGCGACACCTGGACGGGCCAGGAGGTCGATCCGCGGCTGCCGCTGACGTCGGCGGACGGACGCCCCTCGCGCGGCCGCCCGCCGGCCGGTGCGCAATTGTGAGGGGGAACGGCGCGCACAACCGCCCTGATCTGTGATCAACTCCTCACACCGACCGATTCGGGGGAGAATTGGAGCAGCCGATGAGAGGCGTTGTCGTCGCGCGCGGGCCGCTGCGGAGGCTCGCGGTCCTGACCGCCGCGGGGCTGCTGGCGCTGAGCGCCTGCAGCAGCTCGGGCGGGAAGAAGTCCGAGGAGACCCCCGAGGGCGCCGGCCCCCGGCTCAAGATCGCGATGGTGACCCACTCGGGCGCCGGCGACACGTTCTGGGACATCGTGCAGAAGGGCGCCAAGGCCGCCGCCGCCAAGGACAACGTCGAGTTCCTGTACTCGGCGGACCCGGACGGCGGCAAGCAGGCCCAGCTCGTCCAGGCGGCGATCGACAAGAAGGTCGACGGGATCATCGTCACGCTCGCCAAGCCGGACGCGATGAAGGACGTCCTCGCCCGCGCGGCCGCGGCGAAGATCCCGGTGGTGTCGATCAACTCCGGCGCGGAGGACTCGGCCAAGCTCGGCGCGATCGCGCACTTCGGGCAGGACGAGTCCATCGCCGGCGAGGCGGCCGGCGCCGAACTGGGCGAGATCGGCGCGAAGAAGGCGCTGTGCGTCATCCACGAGCAGGGCAACGTCGGCCTCGAGGCCCGCTGCGCCGGGGCGAAGAAGACGTTCGGCGGCGACCTGGAGAACCTGTTCGTCCAGGGCACGAACATGCCGGACGTCAAGTCGTCCATCACGGCCAAGCTCCAGTCGGACAAGAGCATCGACGGGATCCTGACGCTCGGCGCGCCGTTCGCCGCGACCGCCGTCGACTCGGTCAAGGAGACCGGCGCCAAGGCCAAGATCGGCACGTTCGACCTGAACAAGGACCTGATCGCCTCGCTCAAGGAGGGCTCGATCGAGTTCGCCGTCGACCAGCAGCCCTACCTGCAGGGCTACGGGGCCGTCGACCAGCTGTGGCTGCTGAAGAACAACGGCAACGTGCTCGGCGGCGGCCGCCCGGTGCTGACCGGACCGGCGATCGTGACCGGGCGGAACGCGGGTGAGCTGGAGGCGTTCGCGAACCGGGGGACGCGATGACCCACGCGGTGGCGCAGCCGCCGGTGGCCGGTCCCGGCTCCGACGAGCGCCTGGCCCGGCAGTCGCCGCTGCGGCGGGTGCTGGGCCGCCCGGAGCTCGGCGCCCTGCTCGGCGCCGTCGCGCTGTTCGCGTTCTTCTCGATCATCGCGGACGCGTTCCTGCGCGCCGGGTCGTTCTCGACCGTCCTGTACGCGAGCTCCACGTTCGGGATCATGGCGGTCGGCGTGTCGCTGCTGATGATCGGCGGCGAGTTCGACCTGTCCGCCGGGGTGATGGTGACGTCCTCGGCGCTGATCGCCGCGCTGACCGCCTACCAGTTCACGCTGAACGTGTGGGCGGGCGTGGCGGTCTCGCTGGTGCTGACGCTGGCGCTCGGCATGGTCAACGGCGTCCTCTACGTCCGGACGAGGCTGCCGAGCTTCATCATCACGCTCGCCACGTTCTTCATGCTCGCCGGGCTGAACCTCGGCGTGACGAAGGCGCTCACCGGCAACGTCGCGAGCGACTCCGTCCGGGACATGGACGGCTTCGACACCGCCCGCGCGATCTTCGCCTCCGACGTCGACGTCCTCGGCGTCAACGTGAAGGTCACCGTGTTCTGGTGGCTGCTGTTCGTGGCGGTCGCGACCTGGATCCTGCTGCGCACCCGCGCCGGCAACTGGATCTTCGCGGCGGGCGGCTCCGCCGGCAGCGCCCGCGCGGTCGGCGTCCCCGTCGACCGCGTCAAGATCGGCCTGTTCATGGGCGTCGCGTTCTGCGCCTGGTTCTCCGGGATGCACCTGGTGTTCGCGTTCGCGACCATCCAGTCGGGCGAGGGCGTCGGCAACGAGTTCCTGTACATCATCTGCGCGGTCATCGGCGGCTGCCTGCTGACCGGCGGCTACGGGTCGGCCATCGGCGCGGCCATCGGCGCGTTCATCTTCGGCATGACGAACAAGGGCATCGTGTACGCGGAGTGGAACCCCGACTGGTTCCGGTTCTTCCTCGGCGCGATGCTGCTCATCGCGACCGTGGTGAACCTGGTCGTGCGGCGCAGAGTGGAGCGGTCGCCATGACGGACGTGAAGGAGGCGCCGCTGATCCGCCTGACGGGCGTCGGCAAGAGCTACGGCAACGTCATCGCGCTGCGGGACGTGGACCTGGAGGCGTCGGCCGGCGAGGTCACCTGCGTGCTGGGCGACAACGGGGCGGGCAAGTCCACGCTCATCAAGATCGTCGCGGGTCTGCACCGGCACGACACCGGCACGTACGAGGTCCAGGGCGAGGAGGTCGCCTTCGGCTCGCCCCGCGAAGCGCTCGACCGGGGCATCGCGACCGTCTACCAGGACCTCGCGGTCGTCCCGCTGATGCCGGTCTGGCGGAACTTCTTCCTCGGCTCGGAGAAGCGCAGGGGCTTCGGCCGCATGGACATCGGCCACATGCGCAGGACCACCCACGAGGAGATGGCCGCGATGGGCATCGACCTGCGGGACGTCGACCAGCCCATCGGGACGCTGTCGGGCGGCGAACGCCAGTGCGTGGCGATCGCCCGCGCCGTCCATTTCGGAGCCAAGGCCCTCGTCCTGGACGAGCCCACCGCCGCCCTCGGCGTGAAGCAGGCCGGGGTGGTGCTCCGCTATGTCGTCCGGGCGCGGGAGCGCGGCCTCGCCGTCGTCTTCATCACCCACAATCCGCACCACGCCTACCCGGTGGGGGACCGCTTCCTGATCCTCAACCGGGGCCGGAGCATCGGCTACCACCCCAAGGGCGAGATCACCCGCGAGGAGCTGACCGGTCTCATGGCGGGCGGCGGCGAACTGGAGGAGCTGGCCCACGAGCTGGACGCGGCGACGTCGCCGAGCGACACCTAGGTCAGGGCGCCGAGCGACACCTGGCCAGGTCAGGCGGGGGTGAGCCAGGTGCGGCAGAGCCACCAGGCGTTGACGCCGCCGAAGGTGTCGGCCGCGTCGATGCCGGTGACCTCGGTGAACCGCTGCACCCTGTTCCGCACCGTGTTGGGGTGCACGAACAGGCGCCCGGCGGCCGCCGCGACGTCGCGTCCCGTCTCCAGCCACGCGCAGACCGCGCGGGCGACCGGCTCGGCGTTCGCGCCGAGTTCGGCGCGTGCCGCCCGGTACCGGTCGAGCAGGATCGCGGCGAGGTCGGTGCGGTCGGCGGCCGCCGCGACGACCGCCACGTCGGCGACGTGCACCACGCCGGTCCGCCCGGTCGCCTCGGCGGCGGTGAGCGCGGAGGCGGCGAGGCGGCGCGCGGCGGCCAGGTTCTCCGCCTCGGCCGGCCCGGCGAGCCCCGCCGCCGCGCCGCCGGGCGACACCGGCGGGCGGGCGGTCACCGCGAACAGCAGGCCGTCCAGCAGCGCCGACAGCGCCGGCGGCCGGACGGGTTGCGGGTGTCCCCGGTCGGTGCGAGCGGCCGGCCGGGCGGCCAGCACCCACAGGGCGCCGCCGTCCGGGAGGCCCGCCTCGGCGGCGGCGAGCGCGGCGGCCGAGCCGCCGTCCAGGAGGCGCCGCAGGAGCGCCGCGTCCCGCTCGTCCGGCCGGCCGGGCCCGCCGCCCGCACTGGCCTCGCGGTGCGCCTTGATCAGCCGGGACCGGACGGCCTCGGCCCAGTCGTCGTACAGTTCCCGCGCGTCCAGCAGCAGCCCGGCCCCGATGCCCTCGGCGGCGGCGAGCTCCCGGGCCCGCGACCAGATCGCGCGCTCGGCGACGTGGATGGCGCTCAGCACCGCCTCGACGGGCACGCCCTGCCGGGCGCGGGTGACGCCGAGCTCGGCGACGAACGCCAGCTCTCCCTCGGTCGGCCCGCGCCGGGCGGCGATCGCGCGGGTCGCGGCGGCGAGCAGCGCGCGGGTGTGGCCGGCGATGTCGGCGGGCGGCAGGACGGAGACGTCCCGCACCAGGGAGGCCACCCCGGCGACCACGGACGGCAGCAGGTCCTCCTCGCGGGAGATCCGCTCGATGAGGTCGATCACCGGCGTCCAGTCGATGTCGCTCTGTTTCATGACTCCGATTGTGCTGGACCACAACCCCTGCCGCCAAACGCGTGCTGTTCTCCATGTTCGCGACCGATTCCGGTGCTTAGGGTTGGAGATCACCACAAGGATTCGTCTTCCCGGGAGTGCCCTCATGACCTCTGCCCGCCGTGTCGCCGTGATCGGCGCCGGGCCGGCCGGCCTCGCCGCCGGCAAGGCCCTGCGCGACGCGGGCGTGGAGTTCGTGCTGTACGAGCGGGGCGACCGTCCCGGCGGGCTGTGGGTGCGCGGCGCCGGCCTGTCGCCCGCCTACGCCTCCCTGCACCTCAACACCAGCAAGGGGCGCACCGAGTTCGCCGACTTCCCGATGCCGCGGCACTGGCCGGACTACCCGTCCGCCGACATGATCGCCGGATACCTGGCCGACTACGCCGAGCGCTTCGGTCTCGTCCCGCACATCCGCTTCCAGAGCCCGGTCGCGTCCGTGGAGCGGGACGGGACGGACGGCCCGTGGGTGGTGAGGACCGAGTCCGGCGACGCCGCCCGGTACGACGCCGTCGTGGTCGCCAACGGCCACAACTGGGACCCCCGGTGGCCCGACCCCGCGCCGCCCGGCGACTTCGCCGGCGCCCAGATGCACGCCCACGGCTACCGGGACGCCGAGGAGTTCCGCGGCAAGCGGGTCCTCGTCGTCGGCATGGGGAACTCCGCCATGGACATCGCCGTGGACGCCTCGCACGTCGCGCGCGGCCCGGTGCTGCTGTCGGCGCGGCGCGGCGTCCACATCGTCCCGAAGTACCTGTTCGGACGGCCGTCCGACGCGACCGGCGGCGCCCTCGCCGTGCTGCCGTGGCGGGTCAGGCAGCGCCTCGCCGAGACGATGCTGCGGCTCGCCGCCGGCCGCCCGCAGGACTACGGCCTCCCGGCTCCGGCGGGCGGCCTGTTCCAGAACCACCCGACGATCAGCGACACGATCCTGCACCGCCTGACCCACGGCGAGGTGGAGGCGCGGCCCGGCATCGACCGCCTCGACGGGGACACGGTCGTCTTCGGCGACGGCACCGCCGATCCCGTCGACGTCATCGTCTGGGCGACCGGCTACCGCGTCAGCATCCCGTTCCTGTCCCGCGACTTGACGGGCGACGACCCGGAGCGGCTTCCGCTGTTCAAGCGCGTGTTCCACATGGACGACTCCAGCCTGGCCTTCGTGGGGCTGATGCAGTCCACGGGCGCGGCGCTGCCGATCGTGGAGGCCCAGGCCAAGCTGGCCGCGGCCTACTTCTCCGGCGCGTACGGGCTGCCGTCCCCGGCGGAACGGCGGCGTGCCGTCGCCCGCGCGCTGCGCGCCGCGACCGCGCGATGGGGCGACCGGCGTCCCATGATGCGCGTCGATTTCGACCAGTATGTAGCGGACCTGCCCCGCGAGATGAAGGCGGGCCGGGACCGGCTCGCCCGGGGCGCCGCCCGGCCGTTCACCCCGACGCACCGCGAGGAGACACCCGCATGAGCACATCCCGCCCGGCCGGTGGCCGGGACCCGCGCGGCCTCCGGGTCGTCGTCACCGGCGCGTCCGGCACGTTCGGCCGGGCGATCGGCGCCCGGCTGACCGGTCTCGGCGCCCGCGTCGTCGGCCTCGACGTGGCGCCCCGGCCGGACGACCCGATCGACGTCATCGCCTGCGACATCACCGACGACGACGCCGTGCCCGCGGCCGTCGCGGAGGCGGTCGAGCGGCTCGGCGGCCTCGACCTGCTGATCAACAACGCGGGGATCGGCGGCCCCGCCCCGGCCGAGCTGCCGCCCGGCGAGGAGGTCCGCCGCCAGCTCGACATCAACCTCCTCGGCGCCTGGCGGGTGACGTCGGCGTGCGTGGACGCCCTGGTCGAGTCCCGGGGACGGGTCGTCATGCTGTCGTCCCGCATGGCCGTCATGCAGCTCCCTCTGGCGGCCGCCTACGGCGCGTCCAAGCGCGCGCTCGTGGCCTACGCGGACGCGCTGCGCATGGAGATCGGCACCCACGTCGGCGTGACGTGCGTGTACCCGTCAGCGGTGCGGAGCCCGATCCACGACTCGACCGCCGCGGCGGGCCTCTCCCTCGACGGGGTGAGCCGCTACGAGCCGCTCGACGGCGTGGTGGACGCGGTGCTGCGCGCCGCCCTGTCCCGCCGCCCCCGCCGGGACGTGACGACGACCCGGCGCGGCGCCGTCGAGTTCTTCCTCGCCCGGCACCTGCCCGCGCTGACCGACCGGATCGTCGCCCGCACGTTCGGCGAACGCGTCCGCTCCGGCGTGTTCGCGGGCTCCGAGCTGGCCGCCGGCGTCGTACGCCGCCACGCGGGCCGCCCGTGAGCACCGCCGAGTCGACGCGGCTCGGCGCCGGCGCCCGGCCACGCGCGCGCGACCTCACCGGTTACGCCGCGGGCTCGCTCGGCATGGGCGTGTGGGTCACCGTGCCCGGCCTGCTGCTCCTGTACTTCATGACGCACACGCTCGGCGTGCCGCCCGGCGTCGCCGGGCTCACGCTGCTGCTGCCGAAGATCCTCGACGCGATCGCGCATCCCCTGTTCGGGACGCTGTCGGACCGGCAGGCGCGCCGCGACGGGCACCGGCGCGGCATGCTGCGCTGGGGGCTGCTGCTGGCGCTCGCCTGGATCGGGCTGTTCTCGGTGCCGTCCGGGGTGTCGGGATGGTCGGCGGCGCTGTGGGTCGGCGCCTTCTACATCGCCGGGAACATGCTCTTCGCGTGCTTCCAGGTGCCCTACCTGACGACGCCGTCCGACCTGCGGATCGGCTACCACGAGCGCACCCGGGTGTTCATGTACCGGATGCTGCTGCTGACCGTGGGCCTGCTCGGCGCCGGGGTCGCGGCCCCGGCGCTGGTCTCGTCGGGCGAACGCGCCGACTACGCGCGGATGGCCGTCCTGCTCGCCGGCGTCCTGGTCGCCACCGGCGCGGTCGCCGTCGTGTTCACCCGGCGGCTGACCGACCGCTGCGGTTTCCGGATCCCGGACGGGCAGGGCCACTCCGTCCTCGGCGACGTCCGGATCGCCTGGGCGGACCGCGACTTCCGGACGCTCGTGCTGTCCTTCCTGTTCACCAGCACCACGACGCACCTGTTCCTCGCCGCGGTGCCCTTCTACACCGAGTACATGCTGGACGACGACGGCCTGACGGCGGTGTTCATGGGCGCCTTCCTCGTGCCCGCCGCGATCGCCGGGCCCGTCTGGAAGAAGGTGTCGCGGCGGACCGGCAAGCACCGTGCGCTGCTGATGTGCCAGGGCACGTTCGTCGTCGGCCCGCTGGCCCTGTGGCCCGGCGACTCGATCGGCGTCCCCGCGACCGTCGCGGTGATCGCGGTTCTCGGCACCGCCTTCGCCGGTCTCCAGCTCTTCGCGTTCTCGCTGCTGCCCGACGTCGTGGACGCCGCCGAATCGCGCGGGACGGCCCGCGCGGGCGCCTACACCGGCGTGTGGACGGCGACCGACGCGACCGGCACCGCCATCGGCCCATACGTGTACTCCGCGGCCCTCGCCCTCGGCGGTTTCGTGTCCACCACCGACGGCCACGACATCGCCCAGTCGGACTCCGCGCTGCTGGCGATCCTCGTCGGCGTCACCGTCGTCCCCGCCGCGCTGATGGCGGTCGCCGTGGCGTTCCAGAGCCGGTTCTCCCTCGACCGGACCCACTCACCGACCGGGTGACCTCGCGCTGTCAGAGCCCCGTGTAGACCCGCCGTGTAGACCGCGTGTCCGGGTGGACCCGTGCCGACCGTCCGTCAGGCCCAGGTCGCCTTCGCGAGAATCGTGTCGAGGTCCGGGGTGTTCCACTCGTCCACGATGAGAAGCCTCGGCTCCGTCAGGTACCAGTACCGCTGGACGTAGGTCACGCTGGAGGGCTGGAACTGCTCGGGACCGTTCAGAAGGACGCAGTGCAGGCGCCATTCGCGGTACTGGGCCTGCCGCTGCCCGACCGGGTTGACTCCCGCGCGCAGGGGCTTGCGCCGGTCGTCCTCGGTGCCGATGCCGTTGAGGTCGGCTCGGTGCGGGCAGGTCCGGAACGCCTCGGTCTCGGGACCCCAGGTGCTGGAGAGGGTGAAGTCCCGCCAGCCGGTGGACCCGTCGTTGCGCCACGGCTGGCCGATCACCAGGAACCCCGGGCAGTTGTTGTTGTAGGCCTTGCGGTCCTTCTGCCGTTGGTCCGCCGGGAGCAGCGCGGACGGGTAGCACTCGCCTGGGGTGTCCACCCAGTAGTCGCCCTGGGCGCGGCCCGGCAGGTCGGTCAGCCGGGTGACCTTCCAGCTCTCCGGAACCGTCACCGAGAACGTGCCGAACGACATCCGCTGCCCGGAGGGCGTGGCCGCGGCGGCGACGTGCTCGTGGTCGGGACGCGTCGCGGCGTAGACGCCGACGCCGGCGGCGGCACTGCCGGCGACGGCGGCGGCCGCGATCGCCACGCCCGCCTTGGTGCCGACGGCGGAGATGACCCCGCCCGAACCCGCCGCCGCGCCGCTGGAACCCGCGGCCGCGGCGGCTCCCGCCGTGCCCGCGCCCGCCGCCCCGGCTCCGGCGCCGACGGGGGCCAGGCCCGCGGCGGCGAGGGGGAACAGCGCGGCGAAGGCGGCCGCCGTGACGGCCAGGGCGCGCAGTCCGCGCCGCTCCCAGTCCGCGCCGTAGGACTGGACGGCGATCCGATCGAGCTCGCTCACGAACTGCGCGGCGCTCGGCGGGCGGTAGGAGGGGTCCTTGGCCATCCCCTGGAGCACCAGCGTGCGCAGCGGTTCGGGGACGTTCTCCGCCGGGACGGGGGCGGTGGCGTGCAGCCCCATCAGCGCGATCTGGTCGTCCGCGCGGTAGGGCCGCTCACCGGTCACGCATTCGTAGAAGACGCAGGTGGCGGCGTAGACGTCGGTGGCCGGGGTGGCGGGCTCGCCGCGCCACTGCTCGGGCGCCATGTACACGGGGGTGCCCGACCGGTCGCCCTCGCCCGTCCAGACGGCGATGCCGAAGTCGATGAGCTTGCTGAGGCCGTCCGGCCGGACGACGACGTTGGCGGGCTTGAAGTCGCGGTGGACGACCCCGGCGGCGTGCGCGGCGGCCAGCCCCCGCAGCGACCCTTTCAGCACCAGGAGCGCCGCCTCCGGGCCGAGGGCGCCGTGCTCGGCCAGGACCCGCTTCAGCGAGACGCCCTCGACCGCTTCCATGATCAGTGCGGTGCCCTGCTCGTGCTCCACGAGCCGGTAGAGCCGCGCCACGTGCGGGTCGTCGACCCGGCCGAGCATCCGGGCCTCGTTGCGGAAGGCGTCCTTGGCCCCGGGGTCGGCGCCGGCGGGCAGGTACTTGATCGCGACCGGTGTGCCGGACCCGGAGTGCCGCGCCAGCGCCACCCGGCCCTGCGCTCCGCGGCCCAGCTCGCGCACCTCGTCGAACTCAGAAACCCGCCACTGCGTCACCGGCCACTCCTCACAGGCTCGCTCCGAATGATCCACCAATGGGACGCGGGCGTCCCGGGAATGGTTTTGCTCATTCCCGCGAGGTGAGGACGCCTCGCGCGGTGAACGCCACGTCCGGGTCGGGATGGACGCGCAGGGCGCGCAGCACGGAACGCCAGGGGGCGGGCCAGCCCGCGCGCGGCGCGTGCCCTCCGGTGAGCGCGGCGGCGAACAGGCCCCCGGCGCGGTCGCCGCGCCGGGCCAGGCGTTCGGCGTGGGGGAGCACGTCCGCCGCGTCCGGGAGGCCAGGCCGGAAGACGCCGCCGTACCGGTCCGCACCGTACTGGCCCGCGCCGTACTGGTCCGCACCGTGCGGGCCCTCCGCGAGGGCCTCGGCCACCGGCTGGACGGCCAGGGCGGGTGAATCCGCGCAGGCGTCGGCCAGCGCGCCCACGGCGGCGGACGCGTCCGGGGAGTCCCAGCGCAGCGTCGCGGCCGTCAGCTCCCGCGCGAGCTGCGCCGGAAGCCGCTCGGTGACGGCCCGCAGGACGGGTTCGGCGGCTTCGCGGCGGTTCGCGGCGGCGGCGCGGACCGCGTCCGCCAGCGCGGTCAGCCGCTGCGCCGCCGGCAGATCCCGTTCGGCCTCGGCGTCGGCGCCTCCGTCGCCCGCGGCGAGTGCCGCGGCGGCGCCCGCCAGCTCGCCCGCGCCGGTGCCGCCCACGGCGCAGGTGACCAGCGTGGACAGCGCGGTGCGCCACCGGCGCGTCTCGCCGAGGTCGGTGAGGACGCCCGCCAGCACCGCCGGGATCTCCGGCGCCCACTGCGCCCACCGGCCGAGCGCCGGCAGCGCGGGATCGGCCGCCTCCGGGTCGCGGGAGCGCGCCACCCGCACGACCAGGTCGGCGTACCGGGCGCGGAACGCGTCGTCGATCTCGTGCGGCCGGGCGCCGAGCACCTGGCGGGCGAGGTCGCGCGGCCCGTCCGCGGCCTCGGCCAGGATCCGCCGCGCCACCGGGTCGGCCATGTGCGGGCGGACGGCCGACACGATCGCCGCGCGCACGTCCCGGTGCTGGCCCGTGTCGTCCCAGGCCCCGGCGACGACGTCCATCGCCTCCGGCGCGCGGGTCCGCAGGAGGATCCGCAGCGCCTCCTTGCGCGCGGTGATCCTGCCGCCGGCGAGGACCGGGCGGAGCTGCGCCGCCAGCGCCGACGGCCGCACGAACCGCGCCGCGCGTCCCGCCGCGTGGACGGCCACGTGCGCGTCGTCGGACGCGGCGTGCGCGAGCAGGCCGGGCAGGACGTCCTGCGGGCGGGCGGTCCAGGGCGCGGCGGTCAGCGCGGCGCGGCGCAGGCGCGCGTCGTCCGATTCCAGGTAGGGGCGGAGCCGGGCGGCGTCCAGGCCCGGGACCGCCGCGATCGAGGCGACCGCGCGGGCCCGGTCGGCGTCCGGGAGCCGTCCGTCGTCCGCGACCCGTTCGAGGAGGCGCAGGTAGGCGGCGTGCTGCGCGGCCGTCCAGCGCCGCGTCCAGTTCGGGTCCAGCCACCGGACGTAGGTGACGTCGCCCCGCTGGAACCGTCCGGCGGGTGTGGCCTCGGACAGGACGAGGTGCAACAGATCGGTGCGCTCGGCGGCGATCGCGGCGAGCACCGCGGGCACAGCGACCGTCGACGGGTCCTTCGCGACCACGCGCTCGACCCGCTCGCCGCGCGTCCCCGGTGGCTCCAGCCACAACGCGATCGCCTGGCGGATCACCCCGTCCGCTCGGGCGTCCAGGGCCTTCTCCAGCGCGTCCTGGAGCACCGGGACGCCGTGGGCGCGTCGCCCGAGCGCCTGGACGAGCATCAGCGCGAGCATGTGGTCGTCGCGGCGCGCGCCCTCGTCGAGCAGCGGGGCGAGCCACCCGGCGAGCCGGTGCTCCTGCCCGCGCCGCAGGACGCGGTCGAGCCGGCCGAGCGGCACGTGAGAGGCGCTGCCGATGAGGCGCTTCATCAGCCCGATCCCGAAGACCGTCAGCTCGGCGTCGTCGCGGACCGCGCCCTGCTGGAAGAACGCGCGGGCGATCTGGACGAGCGACAGGCGCGTCTCGGCGGAGCAGTCGCGGGCGTTCAGCGCGTCCCCGGTGAGCCGCTCGACGGCCGCCGCGTGCTCGAACCGCAGCACCGCGTCCGGGACGGACGCCAGCGCCCGAAGCGCGGCGGCCCGCACCGGGTCCTGCTCGTTGCGCAGGCGCCCGAGGGACTCCAGCACCGCGGTCAGGACGGCCGGGTCGCGCTCGCGTCCGGCGCACTGGACCAGCAGCGCGTACCCGGCCGCGCGCTCGTCGGCGTCCGGACGGCGGATCAGCTCCTCCAGGCCGGGCCGGGCCTCCTCGAACGGCAGGAACGACGAGAGGGCCTGGACCCGCTGCGGTCGTTCGGCGATCGTGCGCAGGGTGAGCATCCGGCGCGCCTCCCGGACCCGCACGGCGCGCGGAAGGACGTCCAGCAGCGCCTCCCCGAACTCGGCGGTCGCCAGGTCGACGCCGTCGAACGCCGCGTCGAACAGCGCGCCGCGCCGGCTCGGCGGCAGCGCCTTCAGCAGCAGCCGCAGCGTGTACGCGTCCTCGCGGACGGCGCGGGCGGCGGAGTCGAGAGCGTCCCCGCCGGCGCGGGCGAGCCGGTCGCGCATGGAGCGGCGGCGGATCAGCGACGGCAGCATCGACCGGCACCCGTCCGACAGCAGCAGCCGCAGCGTCCGCTCCGGCTCGGCGTCCAGCAGCGCGCCGAGCCGGGGCTCGATCGCCCGCGGAAGGCCGGCGACGTGCCAGCGGTTCTCCAGGAGGCCGAGGACGCGCCCTGGGGCGTGCCGCGACGCCGCCGCGACGCCCGGCCCATTCCAGTGCCACCAGGACGTCCGCGCGCCGGGGGCGAGCGCGCCGAGTTCCCGTTCGGCGTGGTCCAGGAACGTCTCCGGGTGGGCGCCTCCCAGGGTGTGGCGGTTCGGGACGGCGTGCGCGAGCGGGCCGAGGCGCTCGGCCGCGTGCCCGGGGGTGCAGGCGGGCAGCAGCGCGGCCGCCTCGTCGGCGCCCCACCGCTCCGCGACCGGCCCGATGAGCGCGTCGGCGAGATCGGCGCGGCAGTGCCGGCGGATCGCCCGGTAGGTCGCCGCCCGGATCGCCGACGGGGCGTCCGTCAGGGTCTCCGCGAGCGGCTCCGGTTCGGGGGCGTACCGCACCGCCAGCCGGGTGGCCCGCAGCGCCAGCGACGCGTCCGGGTCGCGGGTCGCCGCCAGGATGTGCGCCACGGACGCCTCGTCCCGCACGACGGACGCGACGAACAGCGCGGTCGACCGCTCGTAGTGGCCGCGCCCGCCGAGCTCGGCCAGCAGCGCGGCGAGTTCCGGCCGGCCCGCGGACCGCCGCAGCTCCGCCAGGCGGCGGACGCGGGCGGGGTACGGGAGGGGCTCGATCTCGGCGAGCAGATCATCGGCGCGCATGACGCGCATCGTGCCGGATCACCCGTCCGGATTCACCCGCTTTTATGGTTCTTCCGGACCCGAGGCCCCGATCGGCTGATCGGGGCCTCGGCGGGCTGCGTCCTCGGGGTGGGTCAGGCGGGGTGGGTCAGGCGGGGTGGGTCAGGCGGAGGGAGCGGGGTGGGGGATGGACTTGTGCTCCAGGTAGGCGCGCAGGCCCTCGGGGCCCAGTTCGCGGCCCATGCCGCTGTTCTTGTAGCCGCCGAACGGGGTGTTCGGGTCGAGGGTGTACATGTTGACGCCGCAGCTTCCGGTGCGGATGCGGCGGGCGACGTCGACGCCGTGGCCGACGTCGGACGTCCAGACAGAGCCGCCGAGGCCGTAGTCGCTGTCGTTGGCGATCCTGACGGCGTCGTCCTCGTCCTCGTAGGGGATGAGGACGAGCACCGGGCCGAAGATCTCCTCCCGGGCGATGCGCATGTCGTTGCCGACGTCGCCGAACACGGTCGGGGCGACGTACCAGCCGCGGTCGTGGGGGCGGTTGAGGCCGCCGGTGATCAGCTTGGCGCCCTCGTCCTGGCCGATCCGGATGTAGTTCTCCACGCGTTCCTGCTGCCGCTTGGCGACGAGCGGGCCGATCTCCGTGGCGTAGTCGGCGGGGTCGCCGACGGAGAGCCCGCCGACCATGGTGGCGAGGGCGTCGGCGACCTCGTCGTAGCGGCGGCGGGAGGCGAGGATGCGGGTCTGCGCGGCGCACGCCTCGCCGTTGTTCATCAGCGAGGCCAGCTTGAAGCCCTCGATGGTGGACGGCAGGTCGGCGTCGTCCAGGACGATGGCGGCGGACTTGCCGCCGAGCTCCAGCGTGACGCGCTTGAGCTGCTCCCCGCAGACGGCGCCGATCTTGCGTCCGGCGGCGGTGGAGCCGGTGAAGGAGACCTTGTCGACGTCCGGGTGCGCGACGAGGTAGGCGCCGACCTCGCGCCCGGCCGGGACGACGTTGACGACGCCCTCGGGGATCCCGGCCTCGCGGATCCACTCGGCGAGCAGGTAGCTGTCGAGCGGCGTCTCCGGGGACGGCTTGGCCACCACGGTGCAGCCCGCGATGAGGGCGGGCGCCAGTTTCAGCATCAGCGTGAACTGCGGGACGTTCCACGGGACGATCGCCGCGACGACGCCGACCGGCTCCTGGGTGACGGTGACCGGCCCCAGCATGCCCTGCCGGTCCTCCTCCCACGCGTAGGTGGCGGCGAGGTCCACGTAGTACTGCAGGACCATCTGCGGGATGGCGGCCTGCCCGAACACCGAGAACATGATGGGCGAGCCCATCTGGGCGGTGCAGAGGTCGGCCATCTCCTGCTGCCGTTCGGCGTAGATCGCCGAGAGGCGCCCGACGATCTCGGCGCGCTCGGCGGGCGTCATCCGGGGCCAGGGCCCCTCGTCGAACGCGCGCCGCGCCGCCGCGACCGCCGCGTCGACGTCGGCCTCGGTGCCGTCGGGTACCCGCCCGATGACCTCCTCGGTGTGCGGGGAGATGACGTCGATCGTGCCGGTGCCGGCCGGGGCGGTCCACTCGCCGCCGATGAACAGCCGATCGTGCTCGCGCATGCTGCCGATGCCTCCCTGGCGGTTAACCGAATGCTTGCTTGGCACAGCATCGCATGAGGTCCCTGGGCATTGGCAAGAGGAATGAGACTCGCGTCTCACCGGGTGTCCAGGCGCCCGCACTTGAGGGAGACTAGGCTCGCACCGCTGAGGATCTCCCCAACTTGGCCACCGCACGCCGCTCCCAGCGGTAGATCCGCCCTACCCTCTGCTGCGCCACCAGATGGATTTGCGCGACCCTCATCGGCACTGCCTCCGGACGCGGGTCGAGCGCCTCTATGACGGGTTGCGCGGGACGGTCAGCGTTGCTGTAGGCGACGGAGACATGCGGGGTCCAGGCCAGCTCGTCCGCGAGCTGGTGCACGCTGACGGTCCCGGCGACGGCTTCCCGGATCGCCTGCCGGATGGGATGCAGCCCATCCGGCGGACGAACGCCGAGCATCACAGCCTCGCTGTGCATCCACACCTTGCCGAGCTGGACCTCGACCGGCGGGATGGCCGCGAGGCGGGCCGCCGCCCGGGCGACCATCGCGGCGGCTTCATCAGCGGGGATCTCGTCGTCGAAACCCACGATCTGAGTGGTCATGTGCAGCCACTCAGCCGGGATGATGTCCAGGCCGTCCAAGCCCGTGAGCCTGCCCTGGAGACGGTGGACGAGATCGCGCACCTCTGGCTGGTCATCGGGCAGGATGTGCCAGACGAGCAGCCGGCGGCCGGGACGAACCCCCGGCCGCCACCACCAGTGGTCGGACATGCGGTCGGGCATCGGGCTCACGTGGCCTCCGGTGCACCCATAGGCATCGGCGAGGTGGTACCGGTCGACGTCCCCGGCAAGGAGGTTGATCAGGGCGAACAGCTCGGCGGAAACACCGAGCAGGAGCCGAGCCAAGGTGGGGCGCCCGCCGGAGTTCCCTGCCCGCCGGCCACATACGCGCGTACGGTGGGCAGTGGGTCTCGGAACTACGACGAGGGTAGCCATGGCTGGACCGGTTGACGACGGCGCGCGGCGTATCGGTGAGAACGTACGAGCGGCACGGCTCTTCCGCGGCCTGCCCCTTGAAGCGCTCGCCGGTCTGGTCGGCCGCTCCAAGGGATGGCTGTCCAAAGTCGAGAACGGCAAGACCCGCCTCGAACGACGCGGCGACATACGCGCGCTCGCCGAGGCGCTGGAGGTGTCCGCCGCCGACCTCCTAGGCGAACCCACCCCCGCGATCCGGCCTCGCGACCGCGCGCACGGCGACATCGTGCACCTGCGCGAGGTGTTTCTCGACTCCTCCCTCGACAACCCCCTCGACGTCCCCACCCGCCCCGTCGGCGCGCTCGCCGAACTAGTGGCTGGCGACATCCAGGTCAAGCGCCGCGAGGCCGACTACGCGGCGCTCGCGTCGTGCCTGCCGTCGGTGCTGGCCGAACTCCATGTCCACGCGGCCAGCGGCGACGAAGGCGAGCAGGTCACCGCGCTGCGGTCCCTGGTCGACGCGTGTACGGCGGCGACGTTCGTCCTTCGGCACCTGGGGCAGATCGACCTGGCTTGGATCGCAGCCGACCGTGCCAAGGGCGCAGCACGCCACCTGGACGACCCGGTGATGGCGGGCGCTGCGGCGTTCTCGCAGGCCCACTCCCGTTCGTCGGCCGCGCTGTCGCGTGCGCTCCGGGAGGCCGAGCACGCCGCCGCCTCCATGGAGGCGCACCGGGACGGCGACCCGTTCGCGCACGAGGTGTACGGGATGCTGCAACTCTCAGCCGCGCTCGCACGCCAGATCCAGGGCGACCACAAGGGCGCCGGTGAACGCGTGGCCGAAGCCGCGCAGGTCGCTGACCGGCTCGGCGAGCGCGCTGGGGCGTGGCAGAGTTTCGGACCCGCGAACGTAGGTGTGTGGAAGGCGATGCTCGCCGTGGAGGCCGAGGAGCCAGAGGCGGCGCTGGCCGCTGCCAGGTCCGTCGACGCCCGCGCGCTGCCCTCCCGCGGACGCAAGGCAGCGCTGTCGATCGAGACCGGCCGAGCGTTGGCGATGCTCGGGGACGACGCCGGCGCGGTCCGCGCGATCCGGCAGGCCGAGAAGCTGTCGGCCGCCCGAGTGCACCGCAACCCGCTGGTGCGGGAGCTGGTCGCCGATCTGTACGACCACGCCACCGGCCGTGATCTGCGCGGTCTGGCGTGGAGGATGAACTTGGTCTGACGGCGGGTTTCCGTTCAGAAACAACAGCGGGTGTGTCCGATCTTACGGTCTGTGGCCTACAACACAGAGCGGCCCGGGCCGGTGCGCGAACACCGCAGTTCCCGGGCCTGACCGGAAACGAGGTCCGGCTGATGGCCAACCTACCTTGCCCGACACCCGCCACCCAGATGAGCGCGGCGACGCAGCAGACCCTTACGCAACTGCGGTCGGAGTACGCCGCCTGGACCATCGGCTACACGCCCGGCGACACCCACCCCTGGCACGCGACCCGCGACGACGCCACCGCCATGGTGCGGGCCGCGACACCGGCCGCGCTCCGCGGCCGGATCCGCACCGCCGACTGGCGTGAGGACGCCGACCGGTGAGCCGCGACCACGACACCGCCGCCGGGCAGCACGAGCGGCTGCGCGCCGACCACCCGGACTGGGTCATCCAGCACATGCCCGCAGCGAACCTGCCTTGGGAGGCCCGTCGCAAGCCGTTCCGGATGCCGCCCACGGGCGGGTACGGCTGGATCCACGCAGACACCGCCGACCGGCTCGCGGAACTGATCGGCGGCGCTCTGCAGGTCGAGGCGCAGCTCGCCGTCGAGACCGCCGCCCGCGCCCGCCTCGACGCGCTCAGAGTTCGGCTCCTGGCCGTCGGGTTCGGAGCGGAACTTGCAGCGGGTGAGCTGACCGTCATCGCACCGGTCAGCGACGGGCCCCGCCTCTCCGACGTGGTCACGTGCCGGCCGCGGCTGGAGGACGACGGGCGGCTGTGGTTCTTCGACCACCGGGGCGAGCCGATCGCCGAGGCCGACAACGTCACCGACGCTGTGGTGCACCTCGGCGGGACGCTCCGGAGGGTCGGACCGTGACCTGCTACGAACGCCTCGACGATCTGCGGGAGCGGATCCGCCGCCAGGCCCCCGATGTCGCGGTGTTCCTCACACCCGGCGAGCAGATCCTGCATGTGCGTCGCCGCGCCGAGCCCGGCGCGCACATCCGGTGGGACCACGGCGCCGCCGCCTACCTGTGGGTGGACGGCCCGGACGCAGGCGCCCAGGTAGGCGCCGACGCCGCCCGCGCGGCCGAGCGGCTCACCCGCACCCTGACCCCGCGGCTCCGGACCAGCTTGCGCGCGTCTGGAGCCGCGGTACCAACCGAAGAAGCGCGCCGGAGGTGCACGTGACCGCTACCCTCGATCCACCCCGGGCATCACCCTTGACTTCTCGGCTTTGGCCCTAGAGGAGGTGGGCGTTGGGTTCGCGGGCGCGGCCGGCCAGCTCGGGGAGTTCCAGGAGTTCCACGCCCGCCGCCTCGAGGCGCTCCGCGCCGGCGCCCTCGGCGAACAGCTGCGGTTCGCGCCAGGCGAAGACGACGCGGCGGGCGCCGGAGGCGACGATCAGCTCGGCGCACGGGCGGGGACGGGACGCGCGGTGCCCGCACGGCTCCAGCGAGCTGTAGACGGTCGCGCCGGTCGCCTTCCCGTGCGCCTTGGCCAGCGCGGACTCCTCGGCGTGGTCGTGCGGGTCGTGCTCGCGGGAGAAGCCGCGCGCGATCTCCCGTCCGTCCGGGCCGACGATGACCGCGCCGACGGAGAAGGCGGTGGCGGACGGCGGGCACAGCTTCGCCAGGTCGCAGGCCAGCCCCAGCCAGCCGAGGTCATCCACGCGCCGCTCCGATCAGGTAGCGCAGGAGGACGAGGTCGCCGATGCGGGTGACCTCCGCCAGGCGCATCGGACGGTCCGGCGACTGCGGGAACACCCCCGACCGGACGAACCGCGGCGCCGACGGGTCGCCGATGAAGAACGGCGCCACGACGAGCTGCAACTCGTCCACCAGGCCGGACGTCAGGAACAGCGTGTGCACGCCGCCGCCCCCCTCGACCATCAGCCGCCGGACGCCCCGGGCCGCGAGATCGCCCAGCACGGTCGTCAGCGCGAGCGGGTCCCCGGCGTCGATCACGTCGGCCAGGCCGTCCAGGCGGGGCGCGAGGCCGGCGGCCGTGCCGGACGGGGCGTACACCAGCTTCGGCGCCTCGCCCGTGGTGAAGAACCGGGCGCCGGGGTCGAGGTCTCCGCCCCAGGTCAGCGTCACCTTGGTCAGGTCGGCGGGCAGCCCGCGGGCGGCGCGCCGCTCGCGGCGGGCGGCGGAGCGGATCAGCAGCTTCGGGTCGTCGGCCCGCACGGTCCCGGCGCCGACGAGGATCGCGTCGCAGCCGGCGCGCACCTCGTCGACCCGGTCGAAGTCAGCCGGGCTGGACAGCCGCAGCCGCTCCGGGCTCGCGTCGTCGATGTAGCCGTCGGCGGACATCGCGCAACTCAGCAGCACATAGGGACGATCACTGGGACGATCACTCACGCGGCAACCCTACGGGAGCCGCGCCGATGCGGTATTCGAAGATCCTTTGGGGTGGCTCGGCGTTTCTGCGCCGGATGTGTCGGAGGGGGTGCCTATGGTTGCTGCGACATGCGAATCCTGCACACCTCCGACTGGCATCTCGGCAGATCGTTCCACCGCGAGGACCTGCTGGCCGCGCAGGCCGCGTTCGTCGACCACCTGGTCGAGACCGTCACGGCGGAGCGGGTCGAGTGCGTGCTGATCTCCGGCGACGTCTACGATCGCGCGCTGCCCGCCGTCGACGCCGTGAAGCTGTGCAACGAGGCGCTGGAGCGGCTCGCCGAACGAGCGCGCGTGGTGCTCATCGCCGGCAACCACGACTCGGCGCGCAGGCTCGGGTTCGGGTCGGCGCTGATGGACGCCGCCGGCGTGCACGTCCGCACCGACTTCGCGACCGTGGGGGAGCCCGTCATCGTCGGGGACGCCGCGATCTACGGCATCCCCTACCTGGAGCCCGAACTCGTCCGGCACCCCTGGAGCCTGGACGAGCGCACCCATGCCGCCGCGCTGGCCGAGGCCATGCGCCGCGTCCGCGACGACGCCGCGGGCCGCGCGGAGCGCTCGGTCGTGCTGGCGCACGCGTTCGTCACCGGCGGCGAGTCGAGCGAGAGCGAACGCGACATCTCGGTCGGCGGGTCGTCGCAGGTGTCGGCGTCGGTGTTCGAGGGCGTCGACTACGCGGCGCTCGGCCACCTGCACGGCGCCTGGCGCATCACCGACCGCGTCCGGTACTCGGGTTCGCCGCTCGCGTACTCCTTCTCGGAGGAGAAGCACGTCAAGGGCTCGTGGCTGATCGACCTCACCGGCGAAGCCGTAGCGGGCGAGTTCGTGCAGGCGCCCGTCCCGCGCCGCCTGGCGCGGGTGCGCGGACGCATCGACGATCTGCTGACCGACGCCGCCTACGACGAGTTCGAGGACCGCTGGCTCCAGGTCACGCTGACCGACGCGCGCCGCCCGTCCGCCGCGATGGAACGGCTGCGCCGCCGCTTCCCGCACACGCTCGTCCTCGGCTTCGACCCCGAGGGCGGCGCGGCGGACGGCGTCCGCACCTGGTCCGAACGCGTCCGCGAGCGCTCCGCCCTCGACGTCGCGGGAGACTTCGTCGCCGAGGTGACCGACGCCCCCGCCACCGAAGCCGAACGCGCCCTCCTCCACGACGCCTTCGAGGCCTGCCGCCGGAAGGAGGCCCTGACGTGACCCGCGGCGCCGACGGCCGGGCCGGGCGCTCGCCCTCCGGGCCGGTGTCCGGGCGAGGGCATGATCCGCGGGGCGGCGGGGGAGCGGGGGGCACGTGAGGCTGCATCGGCTTGAGGTCGCGGCGTTCGGGCCCTTCTCCGGGTCGGAGGTCATCGACTTCGATGCCCTGTCCGACGCCGGGCTGTTCCTCATCCACGGCCGGACGGGCGCGGGCAAGACCTCCATCCTGGACGCGGTGTGCTTCGCCCTGTACGGGCAGGTGCCGGGCGTCCGCAACAACGTGAAGGGCCTGAGGAGCGACCACGCGCCGCCCGGCGCCGGGCCGCGCGTCGTGCTGGAGACGACGATCCGGGGCCGCCGGCTGCGGATCACCCGGTCGCCCGCGTGGGAGCGGCCGAAGCTGCGCGGGTCCGGGACGACGACCGAGCACGCCAAGGTCGTCCTGGAGGAGTTCGAGCACGGCGGGTGGACCGGCCTCACCACGCGGCTGGACGAGGCGGGCGACCTCGTGTCCCGCATGCTCGGGATGAACGCCGTGCAGTTCTGCCAGGTGGCGCTGCTGCCGCAGGGGGAGTTCGCCGGGTTCCTGCGCGCCGGCGCGGACGAGCGCCGCAAGGTCCTGGAGCGGCTGTTCGCGACCGAGGTGTTCACGCAGGTCGAGAAGTGGCTGGCCGACCGGCGCGCCGCGACCGGCCGGGAGGCCGCCGAGCTCGGCGCCGCCGCGGCCTCGGTCGCCGAGCGGATCGCCGAGACGACGGGCGCTGCGCCGCCCCGTTCGTCCATGCCGCCGCGCGCCGGGGAGGGGTTGGCCGTCCCGCAGCCGCGCCGCGGCGAGCCGGCGGCGGAGCCGTTCGCCGAGGTCGCGGCGCTGCCCGCGTGGGCGACCGAGCTGGCGGCCGGGCAGCAGGACGTCCGCGCCGCCGTCGAGGAACTGGGCGCGGGCGTCACGGCGGCGCTGCGCGCGGCCCGCGCGGCCCTCGACGACGCGAAGGCGCTCGCCGCCCGGCAGCGGAGCCACGCGGAGGCCGTCGCCCGCCGCGACGTCCTGGCCGGACGGGCGGAGGAGAAGTCCCGGACGGCGTCGCGGCTCGACGCCGCGGCCCGCGCCGACCGGGTCGTGCCCCTGGTGAAGGACGTGCGCGAACGGCACGGCCGGGCGGTGCAGGCGCGCCGCTGGGCCGAGGAGACCCGCGCGAGGGTCACCGCGCTGCTGCCGCCGAAGGCGTCCGAGGACGTCCTCGCCAAGGCCGAGCGCGACCGCCGCGACGAGGCCGCGGCGCTGGAGGGTATGCGCGGCACGGCCGCGCGGCTCCGCGACGTCGAGCGGCAGCGGGAGGAGCTGGCCGGCGAGCTGCGCCGCCTGGAGCCGCACGACGCGCGGACCGCCGCGGCACTGGACGAACTCCCCGGGATCGTGGCCGCCCACCGCACCGAACTGGACGAGGCCAAGGCCGCGGCCGCGGGACGCCGGGGAGCCGAGGCCGCCGTCGAGGACGTCCGGCGCAGGCTGGCCGCCGCGCACCGCCGCGACCAGGTCGAAGACCTGCTCGCCCGTGCCGAGCAGGCGCAGCGCGACGCGGTCGACACCGCGCAGGAGGCCCGCGACCGCGCCCAGGAACTCCGGCAGGCCCGCCTGGACGGGATGGCCGCCGTCCTCGCCGGGGAACTGGAGGACGGCGAGCCCTGCCGGGTCTGCGGTTCCACGGAGCATCCCGCGCCCGTCGCCTCGCTCGCCGCCGTCCCGTCCGAGGACGAGATCGAACGCGCCCAGGCCGCCTACGAACGGGCACAGGAACGGCGCGAGAGGCAGACCGGCGAGGTGGAGTCGCGGCGGTCCGAGCGCGACCAGCTCCTGGAGACGGCCGGCGACGTGCCCGCCGCCGCCCTCGCGGCGGAACTCGCCGAGGCCGAGGAGGCGTTCAAGGCCGCCGCGGCGCGGGCGGCGGAGGCCGAACGGCTGGAGGCCGCCCTCCGCCGGCACGAGCAGGAACTCGACCGGGCCCGGGACGAGCGCGACAGGGTGACGCGCCGGCTCACCGAGAGCCGCATCCGGGCGGAGGAGCTGGCCGCCGAGCGGGCCCGCCTGGCCTCCGACCTGGACCGGGCGCGCGGCGACGACCCGACCCTGGAGGCGCGCATCGCCCGCCTGACCGGGGAGGCGGGCGCGCTGGGCGAGGCCGCCGAGGCGCTCCGCGCGTCCGGCCGCGCCGAGGAGGAGCTGTCCGCCGCCCGCGCGAAGGCCGCGCAGGAGGCGGCGGAGCAGGGTTTCGGGACTCTCGACGAGGTCCTCGAAGCGGCGATGCCCGACGAGGACCAGGGCGTCCTGCGCGACAGGATCCGCCACCTGGACGACGAGGAGGCCCAGGTCCGCGGCCTGCTCAAGGACCCGGCGCTCATCGAGGCCGCCGCCGCGCCACCCCCCGACCTGCCCGCCCTCGAGACGGCGCTGCGGGCGGCGGAGGCGGCGCACACCGAGGCGGCCGGCGCCGCGGACCGCGCCCGGTACCGCTGCGACCGCCTCGCCGAGTTGCGCGGGGAACTCCTCGCGGCCGTCCGCGCGTGGCTTCCGGCGGCCGAGCGCCACGAGGTCGCCGAGCGGCTCGCCGGTCTGACCTCGGGCAAGCACGCCGCGAACCGGCACGCCGTGTCGCTGTCGGCGTACGTTCTGGGGGCCCGCCTCATGCAGGTCGTCGCCGCCGCGAACGAGCGACTGTCCCGCATGTCCGGGGGCCGCTACGCCCTCGTCCATACGACCGCCAAGTCGGCCGGCGACCGCACGAAGGGCGCCGGCGGCCTCGGCCTGCGCGTCGCCGACGCCTGGACGGGCCAGGAGCGCGACCCGGTCACGCTCTCGGGCGGCGAATCGTTCATCACGTCGCTGTCCCTGGCGCTCGGCCTCGCCGACGTCGTCACCGCCGAGGCCGGCGGCACCGAGATCGGCACGCTGTTCGTCGACGAGGGTTTCGGCACCCTCGACGAGGAGACGCTCGACGAGGTCATGGACGTCCTCGACGGTCTGCGCGACGGCGGCCGGGCGGTCGGCATCGTCAGCCACGTCGCGGAGCTGCGCGCCCGCATCCCCGCCCAGCTCCGCGTCGCCAAGGACCGGGCCGGCTCCACCGCTGAGATCATCGTCTGACCGGGCCGGCTCGCCGGCCGGGCGTCACGAGATGTACTGCAGGATCACGTTGTGGACGTGGTGGCTCTTGTCGCTGCCGCGGAACTCGATCTCGTAGGTGTGCGTGCCGACGTTGATCGCGATGGACCCGGTGGAGAAGTAGGACCCGGCCCACGACTTGTTGCTGACCACGCTCACCGAGGTGATCTTGGCGTAGGGGACGCTGGTGATCGCGTACTTCTTGCCGGCGAAGCTCTTGTCCTGGATGATCACCCGCCGGTCGGTGAGGCCGACGAACCCGGTGCCCGTCCCGACCGCGTCGTAGACGGCGATGATCTGCTCGCCGGGGATCAGCCCGCTCTCGATCTGCTTGAGCTGGCTCGACCTGTCGTGCTGGATCTCGTCGCCCATGGGTCCTCCCGTGTTGGGTACGCCGGTTCGACGGACGCCCGGCCCGTCCCGTTCCGCACGGAAGTGTCGCAGCCGCCGGGCCGAGTCTCCAGAGCGTCGCGGCGTCCCCCGGCCGGGACCGCCCGGCCGTCGTCACCGTCAGAGGTAGAGGCCGGTGCCGTGCTCGGGGCGTTCGCTGGCGATGGCGTGCAGGTCGCGTTCGCGCATGACCAGGTAGTTCTCGCCCTGGATCTCGACCTCGTACTGGTCGCCGGGGTGGAACAGCACGCGGTCGCCGGGCTTGACGATGCGGACGTGGTGGCCGACCCCGCAGACCTCGCCCCACACGAGGCGGTTCCCCTCCTCCACGGTCGCGGGGATGACGATCCCGCCGGTGCTGCGGCGCTCGCCGCTGTCCTTCTCGACCTTGATCATGACGCGGTCGTGGAGCATCTGGACTTCGAACTTGGGCTCGGGCACGCGGGCGAGTTTATCCGTCCGCGCAAGTCAGGGCGGACCACGAGCCGGCGATGATCTCCGGGAGGGCGGAGCGCTCGGGCCGCCAGCCGAGGTCGGCGCGGATCGCGGCGGCGTCGCAGAGCAGCACCGGGGCCTCGGGCCGGGCCGGGCGGCGCCGGACGGGCACCGGGCGGCCGGTCGCCTCCTCCACGGCGGCGACGACCTCGTGGACGGCGGCGCCGCTGCCGCTGCCGACGTTGTAGACGCGGTCCTCGCCGGGGCGGGCGGCCTCCAGCGCCAGGACGTAGGCGGCGGCGAGGTCGTCCACGTGCAGGTACTCGCGGACGGCCAGCCCGTCGCCGTTGACGTCCAGGTGCGCGGCGCGCCCGGCGGCCACGGCGAGGGCCTTCGGGATCAGCCGGGTCTCGTCCGGGTCGACCCGCCCGTCCACCGAGCCGGCGACGTTGAACGTGCGCAGGACGACCGCGCCGGCCGCGCCCGTGCGGGCGTGGTAGCGGACGGCCTGCTCGGCGGCCAGTTTCGACGCCCCGTACGGGCTGGACGGCGCCGTCCCCTCGCTCTCCGGGATCGGCTGCCGCTCCGGCGTTCCGTACACGGCCGCGGTGGACCCGAACACCAGACGTTCCGTCTCCACGGCCTCCAGCAGGTTCACCGTGCCCTGGACGTTCGCGGTGAAGTACCGCAGCGGCCGGTCGAACGACTCGCGGACGCGGGTGAGCGCGGCGAGGTGGCACACCCCGTCGTACGGTCCGCGCGGCAGCCCGTCCGGGGCGAGCAGGTCGCCGCGGACCGGGCGGACGCCGTCCGGCAGCCGGCCGTCGCGCCGCACCAGCCCGTCGACGTCGTGCCCGGCCGCGGCGAGCCGCCGCCCGACCGCGTACCCGATGTATCCCGCCGCCCCCGTCACCAGCACCCGCATGGAATCCAGCCTCCAGCCGCGGGCGGCGTCCGGCAACGCCGGTTCACGGCAGGGAGTCGAGCCTCGCGTAGACACCGGGGTAGCCGGGCCTGCCGCAGCCGTAGCCCCAGGAGACCAGCCCGACGACGCGGCCGCGCGCGATCAGCGGGCCGCCGCTGTCGAACTGGCAGGAGTCCGCGGCGGCGGACCCGGCGCACACCATGTCGGACGGGTCGAACGAGTCACCGTAGGCGCGCTCGCACGCCGCGTTCCCGGGAAGGGGCGCGCGGGCCGCCCGCAGACGCGTGTTGAACAGGTCGTTCTCCGACGTGAAGCCCCAGCCGGCGATCCATCCCGTCCGGGCCGGACCGGGCGTGCCGAGCGCGGCCGTGCGGCGATTCACGGGCCGGGCCAGCGTGAGCACGGCGAGATCGTGGTGGCCGACCGTCTCGTCCTTGAACGACGTCTCCCGGTACTCCGGGTGGATCCGCACGGACTTCACCGCGACCGTCTCGCCGCCCGTGCCGGTCAGGTCGTCCCGGCCGAAGGTGGCCGTGAGGAGGCCCGGCACCGAGCGGAACAGCGTGACGCAGTGCGCCGCGGTGAGGACCCGGTCCGGCTCGATCAGCGCGCCGCCGCAGAACTGGCCGGACGGCCGGACGAAGAAGACCGGCGACCCGACCGCGGCCAGCCACGGATACGTCGCGGTGGACGCCGGCGCGCCGCCCAGGACGGCGGAGGCGGGCACGGCCGTCAGCGGGAGCGCGAGGGCGGCGCCGAGCACCGCCGTCAGGAGGGACCTGGGGGACAGGGAGGTCACCTCGGCAATGTACGGGTATCGAGTGCGGGGTGCACGGTGTTCCGGACGGCCGGTGCCGGCGCCTTCTCCTCGTAGCGGGGGAACAGCACGAGCGCGATCAGCGCCAGCACGAAGCCGCCCGCCCGCAGCAGGAACGGTCCCGCGTCGCGCGGCCAGTCCTCGCCGAACATGACGGAGCTGGCGAGGAGCAGGTACGTCCGGCCGATGACGGTGAGCACCACCGCGACGATCGCGACCCGGCAGCGCTGCAGCGCGACCTGGAGCTGCCCGAGCGCGACCGCGGCGAGGCCGATCGTCAGGTACGGGTAGGCCGACTGCATCACGGCCTGGAGGCTGCCCGTCTCCTGGTACACGATCGCGATGCCGCGGATGCCGGCCTCGGCCAGCCCGGCGCACGCCCCGGCGCCGATCCCGTAGGCGACGCCGGCGAGCTTGCGGGCGTGCCGTCCGCTCGCGCGGCGGTCGCCGACCAGCCACACCAGCGCCGCGACGATCATCGCGGGGGCGGTGACGGCGATCATCATCCAGGGCCGGGCGAGCGTGCCGACCAGCGTGGCGTCGGCGTGCAGGTCGCCGTCCTCGGTCGCGGAGAGCCCGATCAGCATCGTCGCGAGGACGAACAGCGCGACGCTCGTCCACTCCCGGACGCTGAGCCGCTCGTCCAGGAACAGCGCCGCGTACGCGACCAGGAGCACCAGCGCCACCGCGAAGATCGGCTGCGCGACCGCGAGCGGCATCGCGGAGAACGCGACGACCTCGTAGCCGAGGCCGAGGAACAGCAGCAGCCCGCCGCCGAGCCACACCGGGTCGGTGAGCATGAGCCGGGCGACGCGGAACGGGCGGCTGCCGCGCAGCGGCTCCATCCGGCGCGCGGACACCCGGAAGACGAGGAACGCGATGTAGTAGACGGTCGTCGCGATCAGAGCGAGGGCGGCATAACCCAGGTCGGAACCCATCGGGAGGAACCTCTCGGTGGACGGGGGACAGGGCATGTCGTTCGGCGCGCCATCGAATCGACCTGTCCTCCCAGACTGCCCTGTCGAACCCGCTGGTGCAAGTGATCGCTTACTGGAGGGTCAGTCGTATCTCCGCCCGGTGGTCGACGACAGGCGCGTCACCAGCCCGCGCGGGACGAGCCGCGCGGCGCCGGCGAGCGCCTTGTACTGCGCGCCCGGGATGCTGACCTCCACGCCGCGGCGCAGGTCGCGCAGCGCGGCGTCCACGACGTCGTCCTTGTCGAGCCACATGAACTCCGGCAGGCCCGACATGTCCATCTGGGCGCGCTCGTGGAACTCGGTGCGCACGAAGCCGGGGCACAGCGCCATCACCCGGACGCCGCCGCGCGAGCGCTGCCTCAGGTCGGCCGCGATGCCCCGGCTGAAGCTCACCACCCACGCCTTGGACGCCCCATAGGTGCCGCGCGTCGCGAACGCCGCCATCGAGGAAACGTTGACCACCGCGCCCCGGCCGCGCTCCAGCATCCCCGGCACCGCGGCGTGCGTGAGCCGCAGGACGGCCTCGCAGTGCACCCTCAGCATGGTCACCTCGTCCGACACGGGGACGTCCAGGAACACGCCCCTGTTGCCGAACCCGGCGTTGTTGACCAGCAGGTCGACGTCCCGGCGGGCGCGTTCCTCGGCCGCCCCCAGCCCCTCCTCGGCGGACAGGTCGGCGGGCAGGGCCTCGGCGCGGACGGCGTACTTCTCGCGCAGCTCCGCGGCGGTGCGTTCGAGGCGCTCGGCGTCGCGGGCCAGCAGGACGAGGTCGAACCCGTCGGAGGCGAGGCGGCGGGCGAACGCGGCGCCGATGCCCGCGGTCGCGCCGGTGATGAAGGCGGTCGGCATGGTACCGAGCCTAGGCCGCGCGCGGCCTAGAAGGCGCGCCGGGCGGTGAAGTGGCGCGGGTCGGGGCGCCGTGTCGCGCGGCGGTAGGCCAACGTGAACCCCGGCCAGTTGTTGACGACCGTGCCGTCGGCGGTCATGTACCAGCTCTGGCAGCCCGCCTCCCACACGGTCGTGCGCATCCGCTCGCGCATCTCGCGGGTGAACGCGTCCTGCACGTCCGGCCGGACGTCGATCCAGGCGAGGCCCGCCCCGCGCAGCGCCTCCACGCAGCCGAGGATGTAGCGGGACTGCGACTCCAGCATGTAGATGATCGAGTTGTGCCCGAGGTTGGTGTACGGGCCGTACAGCAGGAACAGGTTCGGGAAGCCGCTGACGGTGATGCCGAGGTGCGCCTGCGCGCCGTCGCGCCACGCCTCGTTCAGCTCCCGGCCGCCCCGTCCGGCGATCTTCATGGGGGAGAGGAATTCGGTGGTCCGGAACCCGGTCCCGTACACGATGACGTCCACGTCGTACGCGCGGCCCGCGGTCGCCACCCCGGACGGGGTGATCCGCTCGATCGGGTCGGTGACGAGGTCGACGTTCGGCCGGGCGAGCGCCGGATAGTAGTCGTTGGAGATCAGGATCCGCTTGCAGCCCATCGGGTAGCCGGGGACGAGCGCGTCCCGCAGGACGGGGTCGTCGACGCCGTCGTGCAGCGCGTTCTTGAACCGCTTCTCCAGCATCGCCATCAGCCTCGGGTACTTGATGAACCCCAGCGCCCGCGCCTCGTACGCCGCGTACGTGTAGGCGCGGTTCAGCTCCCACAGCCCAGGCACGTTCTTCATGACGGCCTGCTGCCACGCCCGGTACACCCGGTCGGGCTTGTCGATCACGTAGGGCGCGGACCGCTGGAACAGCCGCACCTCCGCCGCCTCCTTCGCGATCTCCGGGACGAACTGGACCGCGCTCGCGCCCGTCCCGATCACCGCGACCCGCTTGCCGCGCAGGTCGGCGCCGTGGTCCCAGCGGGCGGAGTGGAAGCTCGTCCCGGCGAACGAGTCGCGTCCCTCGATCTCGGGCAGGACGGGCCGGTTCAGCTGCCCGCACGCCGAGACCAGCACCCGCGCCTCGAGGTCGCCGCCGCTCGTGGAGATCCGCCAGAGGGCGGCGTCCTCGTCGAACCGCGCCTCGGTGACCTCGGTGCCGAACCGCACCTTCTCCAGCACCCGGTACTTGCGGGCGCAGTGCCACAGGTAGTCGAGGATCTCGGCCTGCGGCGGGAACCGGCGCGACCAGTCGGTCTTGCGCTCGAACGAGAACGAGTACAGGGGGGACGGGACGTCGCACGCCGCCCCCGGATAGGTGTTGTCCCGCCAGGTGCCGCCGAGCCCCTCGGCCCGCTCCAGGATCACCACGTCGTGGACGCCGGCCTTCCGGAGGCCGATGGCCATCCCGATCCCGCCGAAACCGCTTCCGATGATCACCACGCTGTGCGTCATGGCCGTCCCGAACCTTGTTCTACCGCGGTATCCCGAGCCTAGGTGACCATGAGGTCACTGGCCAGGGAGGCGCGGGTAATCCTTTCGGGCCCGCCGGCGGCGGCTCGGCCGCCGATCGCCCGGAACACCGGGAAGTGCCGGCGGCTTCTGGAAAGATCACCTCATGTCCGACGACCTGGGGGCGCATCTGGACGCGCTCAACGCGCCACGGCCGCCGCGCATGTGGCGCCACCGCACGCTGGAACTCCTCGCCGACCCCGCCGCGCGCGACGAGGTGCTGCGCAGGGTGCGCTGGTACGCGACGAAGGAGCCGGTCCTCGTCGGCGGCCGGCCGTTCTCCGACCCCTCGCTGCGCGCCGAGCAGGGCGCCCGCGGACGGGTGTGGGCCGCGGCGCTCGCGGGCGACCCCGGCGTGATCCCCTTCTGGACGTCATCGTGCGCCGGGCCGCCGGGGTGACCCGCGAGTTCGAGCCGTCGGCGAAGCTGGCGGGCGGCGCGGTCAACGCGCTCGGCGAGTTCGCCGGCCCGCACGCGCTGCTCGTGTTCAGCGAGGGGACGCGGGAGGTCGATCTGGCGCCCCGCGCCCCCTCGGTCGCGGGCGAGGAGCCGTTCGGCGAGCTGTCCGCGAGCGCCGAGATCCGCGGGGACGCGCTGCGCCGCGTCCTGTCCGGCACCAGGATCGCCGGCCGCTGCTCGGTCGACGGGCGGTTCCTCGTCGTCCGGGGCGAGCTGCGCACCTACAAGATCCACCTGGGTTCGGCGGGCGTGCTGCTGGAGCCCGGCGACGCCCGGCTGCGCGTCGAGCCGTCCCGCAGGCCGGGGCAGCGGGGGCTCTTCCTCCCGTTCGAGGACGAGCTGCTCACCCGGATCCTCGGCACGGCGTTCCTGCTCGCCGCCGATCACAAGATCACCGACGAGTCGACCCTCAGGCAGATCAGGGGAGGCGCCTGATGGATCTCGCCGCGCGGCTGCTGCGCGCCATGACCGACCCGGCGCCGGAGGACGAGGAGGAGTCCCGCACCTGGTATCCCGAGCTGTGGCGGATCTCCGACCTGCAGCTCGGCGACCTCCTGCCGGTCGCCTACGGACTGGGCCGTAAGGAGGTTCCCGTATCGACGTCCGTCCGGTTCATGGTGGAAACCGAAATCAGGGAGCGCCAGCCGCGCTTCACGCCGCAAGCGTGCGAGCGGATGTTCGCGGCGCTCGTCGACGGGCTGCGGGCGCGCAAATGGGCGGACCTCGAACTCGGCGCGGCGACGCTGGTCCGGTGCCAGGATCAGTGGCCGGACCTTTCCCGCCAGGCCCGCACCCTGGTCGAGTACCTCCTCGCCCACGATCGCGACGAATGCTCCTTCGCGCTCCTCGCGATCGGCGGGCTCGCGGGTGAGGACGTCCTGCGCGTCAGCGCGAAGCGTCTCCGCCGCCGCACGGCCGGCGAGATCGCGCTGGCCGAGCTCGACGTCGTCCTCCGGCTGGCCCCCGAGGAGCGGGTGCTGCTGACCGAGCTGCGCCGTGACCGCACGTATGTGTGCCCGCCGCCCCGCCCGGACGCGTGGGAGCGCGTCGCCGCCGTCCCCGCCTACGCCCGGTTCGCCCGGCGGGCCCTGGAGACCGCGGCCGTCCGCGCACGCGCGATCCAGGACGGGGAGATCCCGTACCGGGCGGACAAGGCGTTCACCTCCGACGAGGTCGGGGCCCTCGGCCGCGCCGCGCGGCTCGTGCTGCTCCAGGACGAGCCGTGGCTCCCCGCCTTCTTCGACCGCCTCCTTCCCGGCATCGCGATCGCGCCCACCGAGGCGAAGACGCTGCCGTCGCAGGCGCTGCTGTACGAGATCGTCCGGGCCGCGCTGGACTTCCCGACGCCCGAGCTGGTCACCGCGATCCGGGCGGTCCGCCGGAACGTCCGGCACGCGGGCGCGACCAAGCAGCTCGACCGGATGCTCAAGAAGGCCGACGCGGCGCTCGCCGAGCGCACCGAGGTCGCCCTCCGCATTCCCGACCCCGGCGTCCTGCGCAGGGAGGTCGGCGGTTACACGGCCGTCGTCGCCGTCACCGACAAGACCGAGCTGTCCTTCGAGAAGGACGGCAAGGCGCTGAAAGGCGTCCCCGCGCCCGTCCGCCGCGACCACAAGGACGAACTCAAGGAGCTCCGCGACCTCGCCAAGCGCATCGGCGCGCAGATCGTCACGCTCGCGCGCGCCCTGGAGGGCGGTTTCACCGTCGACGCGCCCCACCCCTTCGGCCGCTGGCGGGACACGCTCGTCCACCACTCGATCGCGGGGCCGACCGTCCGCGCTCTCATCTGGGAGATCGGGGTCGCCCCCGGCGAGTGGCGGGCCGTCCTGCCCGCGACCGGCGAGCTCCCGGACGTTCCGGACGACGCGCCGGTCAGGCTGTGGCACCCGATGCGGTCGGAGCCGGACGAGGTGCGGGCCTGGCGCGACCTGCTCATCGACCGGCGGATCCGGCAGCCGTTCAAGCAGGCGTTCCGCGAGATCTACCTGCTCACCCCGGCCGAGGAGGAGACCGGGACGTACTCCAACCGGTTCGCCGCGCACCTCGTCCACTACCGGCGGATGTTCGCGCTCTTCCGGGCGCGCGGCTGGACGAGCGCCCTGCTCGGCCCGTGGGACGGCGGCGGCGAGGACGAGGCCGAGCGGATCCTCGCGGCGGGGGAGTGGCGGGTCCGGTTCTCGCACGTCCTGGCCGACTGGGCGGACGGCCAGGAGATCGCCGGCACGAACCGGGTCTGCTTCGACCGCCGCGTCGACGGCGCCTGGCGGACCGCGCCGCTCGCCGGCGTCCCGCCGCTGGTGTTCAGCGAGGCGATGCGCGACGTCGACCTCTTCGTCGGCGTCACCTCCATCGCCGCCGACCCGATGTGGGAGGACGGCGAGGGCCGCGACTACTGGGTCCGCGAGTGGTCCGCCGATCTGACCGAGTCCTCGCGGACCCGCAGGGACGCCCTGGAGCGGATCCTGCCCCGCACGAAGATCGCCGACTGCTGCTCGCTCGACGGGCGCCACCTCGTGGTCCGGGGGGAGCTGCGCACCTACAAGATCCATCTGGGGTCGGCCAACATCGCGATGGAGCCGGACGACGCGTACCTGTGCATCGTCCCCGAACGCCGCGCCCTCGGCGCCAAGGTGTTCCTGCCGTTCGAGGACGAGCGGCTCGCCCTCATCCTCAGCAAGGCGTTCCTGCTGGCCGCCGATCACAGGATCACCGACGAGTCGATCCTCACCCAGATCAAGCGAGGTGCCTGATGCCCGCCGTGACCTTCCGGGACGAGACCGCGACCGGCAGGCCCGTCGCCGAGGTCCAGATCGCCGTGCTGCCGGAGCGGATGACCGTCCGGGAGCTGGTCCGGCTCCGGGTCCGGGAGGAGGTCGCCCGGCACAACGCGCGGCCGGCCGAACGGTTCAACGGCCTGGTCCGCCCGGACGGCGCCGAGGCGGAGCTGAACTGCTACCGGCTGCGCGAGCCGCGCCGGCTGGACTGGGAGCGGCAGGCCGAGATCGCCGAGCGCGCGTTCCTCGGCAACGGGTTCTTCGTGCTGGCCGGTGACCGCCAGGTCGAGGACCTCGACGAGGAGATCGACCTCGCCGCCTGCCCCGACCTGGTGTTCATCAAGCTCGTCCCGCTCGTCGGCGGCTAGCCGTACCGCCCTGAGAGGTGGGCGACGCGGCTGGCGGGGCGGCTACCCGATCAGGCCGTGCTCGCGGGCCCGGATGCCCGCCTGGAACCGGGTGTCGGCCTCCAGCAGCGTGAGGATCTCCGCGACGCGGCGCCGGTAGGTGCGCAGCGACATGCCGAGCCGCCGCGCCGCCGCCTCGTCCTTCAGCCCACCGCCGAGCAGCCGCAGGATGCGCCGGCTCTCCTCGCTCAGCGCGGGCGGCCGGCCGCGGCGGTGGTCGGCCAGCTCGACCGCCGTGTCCCAGGTCGCGCGGTACAGCGAGACGAGGCCCCGCACCACGCCCGGCGACCGGACGACGGTGTACTCGCGCACGCCGCCCTCCGCCGGGCCCGCCAGGATCGCGACCCGCCGGTCCACGATGATCGTCTCGTGCGGGAGCGGCGCGGGGCAGATCCGCACCCGCGCCCCGGCCGCGGCGATCTCCACGAGCCGCCGCTCGGACTCCTCGTCGGCGAGCGCCGCCGGGGTGTACAGCTTGCGGACGGACGGTGCGGGCCGGACGCGGCGCCGCTCGGCGACGATCCGCTCCCGGAGCCCGGGCAGCGCCCACGTGTTCATGTCGGCCGCGGCGCAGGCGAACTCCTCGCACGCGAAGAACAGCCGCCCGGCGCGCTCGACCAGCTCCGCCTCACCGCGCAGCACGACGTTCCGGTCCAGATCCACGCTCATCGGTAGCGAGTCTGCCACGAGAAAGATGGCAGCAAGATGCCAGCGGTTCGTGCCGGGCCGGGCGGCGCAGCACTGTGGACGCCATGACGACACACGACACCTTCGATCTCGGCGGCGACCTGCGCGTGACCAGGATGGGCTTCGGCGCGATGCGGCTGCCCGGCAGCCGCCGGGGCGGCCCGGCGGGCGACCGCGGCACCGGGCTGAAGATCCTGCGCAGGGCCGTCGAGCTGGGCGTGGACCACATCGACACCGCCGCGTTCTACTACCACCAGGACGGGCCGGCCGCGAACGAGATGATCCGCGCGGCGCTGAGCCCCTACCCGCCCGGCCTGGTCATCGCCACGAAGGTCGGGCCGTACCGGGGGCCGGACGACCCGTTCCCGTCCGGGCAGCTCCCCGCGTCCGGGCTGCGCGCCGAGGTGGAAAGGAACCTGCGCGAGCTCGGACGCGACCGTCTCGATCTCGTCTACCTGCGCCCAGGCGGGCTGGAGGCGCCGGGCGGCGAGACGATCGGGGAGCGGTTCGAGGTCCTCGCCGCCCTCCGCGACGAGGGCCTCATCCGGCATCTCGGGCTGAGCCACGTCAGCGCGGCGCAGCTCGCCGAGGCGCGGAAGATCGCGCCGGTGGTCGCCGTCCAGAACCGGTTCGACGTCACCCTGCCCCGGGACGCCGGACTCCTGGAGACCTGCGAACGCGACCACATCGCCTACGCGCCGTACTTCCCGCTCGGCGGCTTCGGCATCCCCGACGACGCCCGCGTCAAAGCGATCGCCGCGCGGCACGGCGCCACCGTCCCGCAGGTGCTCCTCGCGGGCCTGCTGGCCCTCTCACCCGTGATGCTGGCGATCCCCGGCACCGGCTCCCCGGGCCATCTGGAGGAGAACACGGCCGCCGCCCGCCTGGCCCTCACCGGCGAAGATCTCTCCGTGTTGCGCGGCTAGGCGCCGTCCCCGCCCGCACCCGTCTACCCTGGACAGGTTTTTCACGATCAGGGGGAGACGATGTCGACGACGCGGCTGCTGGTGCTCGGCGGGGTGCGGCGGTTCGGGCGGGCGCACGGTTACGAGGTGCGCCGAGAGCTGATGTCGTGGGGTTCGGACGAGTGGGCCCACGTGAACCCGGGCTCGATCTACCACGCGCTGAAGCAGCTCGCCAAGGAGGGCCTGCTGCGCGCCCACGAGGTCGAGGAGAGCGAGGCCGGGCCGCCGCACACCGACTACGAGATCACCGAGGCGGGCCGGGAGGAGTTCCTGCGGCTGCTGCGCTTCGCCATCTCCACCGTCGACATCCGGCACCCGGAGATGCTCACGGCGGGGCTCGGGTTCCTCACCGAGCTGCCGCGCGCCGAGGCGATCACGCTGCTGCGCGAACGGCTGGACGGGCTGGCGGGATGGCGCGCCTCCGTCAGCCCCCACCTCGACGAGCAGGACCCGTCCGACCACCTGCGCGAGCTGCTCGGCTACTGGGTGCACTCCGCAGAGTCGGCCACGACGTGGACGCGCGGGCTGATCGGGCGGCTGGAGGCCGGCGCCTACGTCATGGCGGGCGAGGCGCCGCCACCGGACGGGACGCCGGGGTGACCCGTCAGGTGTCGACGAACGTCTGCGGGACGATCACCCGCAGCGCGTTGCCGTGCAGCCTGATCGACACCGGGGTGCGGCCGCGGATCTCGCCGTCCACGTCGACCCGCATCGGCGGGTCGGTCTCGATCTCGACCTGGGCGGTGGTGAGGAAGGCGTCCTCCTCCAGCGACCGCCACTGGCCGGTGAGGACGTGCCGCGCCGTCGCCGAGGCCAGCCGCAGCCGGCGCTCGTCGCCGAGCCGGTAGACGGCGAGCAGCCGGTCGTCGGGGCTGGCGTCGCGGGCGATGCGCTGCCCGCTGTGGTGCGCGCCGTTGGCGATGTTCAGCTGGTGCGTCACCAGCTCGTGCGTCTCGCCGTCGATCGTGACGCGGGCCGTGAACGGCTTGTGCCGGGGCAGCAGCCCCGCCGCCGTCAGCGCGTACGCGGGACGTCCCACGAACCGCTTGAGCGCGTGCGGGACCTTCCCGGCGACATGGACCGACAGCCCGAGGCTGACCATGTTCGCGAAGATGTGCTCGCGGTCGCCGCCGGGCCCGTCGCCCTGCGGGTCGCCGGTCGACTCGAACCAGCCGACGTCCACGTCCGCGACCTTCCCGGAGCCGGGCGCGCCGACCGCCACGGTGCGGATCGCGCCGGGCAGGTCGAGCGGAAGCTCCAGGCTGCGGGCGAAGTTGTTGGTGGTGCCGAGCGGCAGCACGCCGAGCGCGATGTCGCGGTGCGCCAGATGCCCGACCGCCTCGGCGACCGTGCCGTCCCCGCCGCCGACGACCACGAGGTCGGGCTCCAGGGCGAGGACGTCGGCGAACAGCTCGCGCAGCCGGGTGGGGTCGGTCACCGGGAACACGTGCAGGAACTGCAGGCCGGACTCGCGCAGCAGCCGGCGGGCCGTGCCGTAGAGCCGGCGGCCCCGCCGCGACCGGGAGTTGATCACCAGCACCGCGCGCCCGCCGTCCGCGATGGCCGACTCAAGCTCCGCCTTGGTCCGCATCTCGACGCTCCGCATCTCGACCGGTCGCCCTCCCTCGTCCACGGCGCCTCGCGAGGCGCAGGGACCGGAACTCCCGGCCCGACATTTTATAAACCGAATACCCGGCGTTGAAACCTGGCGCCGAGCGGGGATCCTGACAGGTGACGCACTTCTGAACGACCCGGGGCGAAAATCATGCGGCTGCGCGACGTGGCGGGGAGCGGCGCGGCCGTGGTCGGCGAGTGCCGGCCCCGCCGCCGGGTGCTCGACCTCGCCGTCCGTTCCCCCGTCCTGGAGGAGGTCGCGCATGTCCGCCTCCTACTGCCCTCCGGGTGGTCACGGGAGTCCGCCCGTACCTGGCCGGTGCTCTGGCTCCTGCACGGCGCCGGGGCCTGCCGGGACGGGGACCGGCACACCGCCTGGAGCGACCACACCGACATCGAGGAGCTGACCGAGGACGCCGGTGTGATCGTCGTCATGCCGGACGGCGGCCCGTGCGGCAATTACACCGACTGGTGGAATCGCGGCGGCGGCGGAGCGCCGAAGTGGGAGACGTTCCATCTCGCCGAACTCCGGCAGATCCTGGAACGCGGATACCGCGCCGGACCGGACCGCGCCATCGCCGGCAACGCGATGGGCGGCCTCGGCGCGCTGGCGTACGCGGCCAGGCACCGCGGCCTCTTCCGCGCGGCGGCCTCGTTCAGCGGGCCGGTGCACACCCTGTACCGCGACCCGTCCGGGCTCGACGTCCCCGACCTCGTCGAACTGGGCGTCGCGATCGGCGCCCCGTCACTCGACTGGACGGACGTGTGGGGCGACCCCGAGGAGCAGCGCGTCGTGTGGCGCCAGCACAACCCCTACGACCTGGCCGGCCGGCTCGCCGGGGTCCGGCTGCACGTCAGCGCCGGCGACGGAAGGCAGGGCCCGCATGACGCGGTTCCCGGGACGGACGTCCTGGAGAGCCTCGCCTGCACCGTCTCCCGGGAGTTCGCCGGCAAGCTCGGGAAACTCGGCATCCCGGTGACGACGCACTTCTATCCGGGTACCCACACCTGGCCCTACTGGCGGCGCGAGCTGCGCGCGACGCTGCCCGTCCTGCTGGCCGAGATCAGCTGATCCGGGGCCAGGGGCGAGGGGTGGCCGAACCTCGGCCCTCAGTGATCGCAGGGCGCGTTGCCCGCGTGGTCGTGGGGCTCGCCGGCCTCGGCCACATGGCGGGGGCCGTGCGCGTCCTCGCAGTGGACGTGCGCGCCGCCGGCCGGCTCGTCGACGTGGTCGACCTCCAGCGTCGTGTGCGTGATCCCGTACGCCTCGCGCAGCAGCTCCTGGAGATCGCGGCGGACGGCGTGGCAGTCGCCCTGCGTGTCGACGAGAACGTGCGCCGACAGCGCCGGGTAGCCGGAGCTCACCTCCCATACGTGCAGGTCGTGGACCTCCTCCACGCAGGGGCGCCGGGCCAGCCGGCCGCCGAGCTCGGACGGGTCGATGCCCGCCGGCGCCGCCTCCATGAGCACCCGGCCCGCGTCCCGCAGCAGCCCGTACCCCGCCTTGAGCATCAGCGCGGCCACCACCAGCGAGGCGACCGCGTCGGCGCGGGACAGGCCGGTGGTCCAGACGACGAGGCCCGCGACCGCCGTCGCGACGAACGCGAACAGGTCGTTCAGGATGTGCTGGAACGCGCCCTCGACGTTCAGGCTGCGCCGGTCGGCCCGGCTGATCAGGTAGGTCGCCGCGACGTTGACGGCGATGCCGGCGAGGGCCGTCCAGAACACGAACTGGCCCTCGACGGTCGGCGGTTCGATCAGCCGCCGGACGCCCTCGTAGACGAAGAAGGCCGCGAGCAGGAGCAGCGTCACCCCGTTCAGCTGCGCGGACAGGATCTCGGCGCGGCGCAGGCCGAAGGTGTACCCGCCTTTCGGCGGGCGCGCGGCGATGCGCATGGCGACCAGCGCCAGCGCGATCGCGAACGCGTCGGTCATCATGTGGGCGGCGTCGGAGATCAGCGCCAGCGACCCGGAGACCAGGCCGATGACGACCTCCCCGGCCATGAAGGCGAGGATCAGCGCCAGCGCGCCGGCGAGCAGCCGCCGGTCGGCCCCCGCCGTGATCCCGTGCCCATGCCCATGCCCATGCCCGTGGCCGTGCTGGTCCGGGGCGTCCCCGGTCATGTGCCTTCCTCCCCGTGGCCGACGTGGGTGAGGGCGAGATCGAGCAGCATCCGCACGTGCGAGTCGTCCAGCCGGTAGTAGGCCATCCGGCCGTCCCGCCGGGACCGGACGACGCGGTTGGCGCGCAGCAGGCGCAGCGAGTGCGAGACCGCCGACTCCGAGTGCCCGCAGGACGCCGCGATGTCGCACACGCACATCTCTCCCCCTTCGAGCAGCGCGGTGATGACCCGCAGCCGCCCGGGGTCGGACAGCAGCCCGAACACCTGCGCCAGGTCAGCGATCGTCTCCGCGCCCGGCAGCGCGGCGGAGACGAGGGCGACCTTCTCGGGATCGACCACCCGGACGGCGCACGCCTCGGCGGGCGCGCCGGCGGATACGACGTCTGACTGGCTGCTCATATGAGCAAATGTATCGCACCGCCGGGTCAGGAGACCTGCGGGGCCGGGTCCTCCGACGGGGGCAGCGAGACCGGGCTCTGCCCTTCCGGCGGTTCCATCCCGCCGGTGCCCGTACCCGGGTCGCCGGTCGTCACTCCCGATGATCCGGGGGAGGTTCCGGGCCCCGGGGACTCCGCTCCCGGAGACCCCTGGCCGGTGCCGGGCACTTCCGGGCCCGGCGACTCCGGGCCGGGCGATCCCGTACCGGGTGACTCCAGGCCGGGCGACTCGGTCCCGGGTGACTCCAGGCCGGAGTCGGACGGCGCCGGCGAGTCGCTCGTGGGGACCTCGGTCTCCGTGGGCGGCAGCGCGGTCGGCGGCCCGTCGGACTCGCCCTCGGTCGCGCGGGGCCGCTCGAACCCCATCGTCGCCCCCGGATCGACGAGGACGAAGGTGACGATCGTCCCCTTCCGGGAATCTCGCGGCCGGATCCTGGTCACATTCCGCTTCTCGAATCCCGGCCAGGATCGGCCAGTGTAGGTCGCGTTCCCGGTAGAGATCTTTTTCTCCGGCCGGGTCAGCGGATTACCACAATTGCACTTCACCACGGGCACACCGTAACCATTGACGAGAACGCCCATTCCGGCCTGCAGGACGGCGGGCGCGCTCGTCGCCCTCCCGTCGTGGTAGCCGTGGTTGGTCACCAGCGTGTCGGTGCGCAGCAGCACCGGCGTCAGCCGCGACACATAGCGCGGGACGTCGCTCACCGGGATGCCCTGGACGGCCGCCCACGCCCGCGCCTTGGCCGGGTTGGCCTGCAGGAACGCGATGAGCTTCTGCTGGTCGCAGGTCGACGCCCGGCGCGTCCCGCCGTACAGTCCGGGGGAGTCGCCGTCCTTCGTCCCGCCCGCCCGCGGCCGCTCCTTGACGTCCATCTTGTCGGTGCCCGCCACCAGCGTGTACGGGTCGGGGCCCGGCGACCCCACGGTCAGCCGGGTGATGGTCGCGCCGGCGTCCCCGCAGCCGGCCAGCGCGCCCGCCGTCAGCGCCAGGACCGCGACCGCCCCCGCGGCCGCCCGGTTCCGGGCAATTGGCGAATGGATCTCAAGCATGCGTCTACTCCCGCTCCGGGCTCACCGAACCTATACTCTTTGATGCCGGGCGAAGCGGATTTGTGCGCGGTGGAATGCTCGAGTTTTCGCGGGGGTACGAAATGGCCGGCCCGGTTCCGCTCGACACCGCCGATCCGACCCGGCTCGGCGGCTGGGAGCTGCTCGGCCGGCTCGGCGTCGGCGGTCAGGGCGTGGTCTATCTCGGCCGGCCCGTCGACCCCGCCTCCGGGCCGCCGCGCGTCGCCGTCAAGCTGCTGCACGCCCAGCTGCTCGGCGACGCGAACGCGCGGGAGCGGTTCGTCCGCGAGCTGGCCCTCCTCCAGCGGGTCGCCGGGTTCTGCACCGCGCAGATGCTCGCCGCCGACACGGCGGGCGACCGCCCCTACATCGTCAGCGAATACGTGCCCGGGCCGTCGCTGCGCGCCCTCGTCCTGGACGACGGGCCGCGCACCGGCGCCGACCTCGACCGGCTCGCGATCAGCTCGGTGACGGCGCTGTCGGCGATCCACCGCGCGAACGTCGCGCACCGCGACTTCAAGCCGCAGAACGTCCTGATGGGCCCGGACGGCCCGCGCGTGATCGACTTCGGCATCGCCCGCGCGTTCGACGCCGGCGCGACCCTGACCAGCCAGGTCGTCGGCACCCCCGCCTACATGGCGCCCGAGCAGTTCGCCGGCCGGGCCGGCCCCGCCGCCGACCTGTTCGCGTGGGCGGGCACCCTGCTGTTCGCCGCCACCGGCCGCGACCCGTTCGCCGGCGGCCCGCTGCCCGCCGTCATGTACAAGATCATGCACGAGACCCCCGACCTGCGGGTCCTGCCGGACCAGCTCGCCGAGGTCGCCGCCGCCTGCCTCGCCAAGGACCCGGACGACCGTCCCACCTCCGAAGACGTCCTCCTGTGGCTCCTGGGCCACCGCAACGCGCAGACCCCGACGAAACGCCTCTCCAGCCCGCCGCCCCGTCCCGGCGGAGCGCCGGGCCCCGGTACGGTGCCCGGTCCAGGCACGCCGGCCAACTCCGGCACGGCGTTCGACGCGGGCGCGGCGTTCGACTCCGGCACGGCACGCAACCGGGCGCTCGATTCCGGTGCGGCCCTCAACGCGGGCACGGCGCCCTACTCCGGCGCGGCGTTCGGCCCCGGCCCGGCGACCGACCTCGGCACGCCGCGCAAGCCCGGCCCGCCGGCAGACCCCGCCACGTCCGCGGGCCCGGGCATGTCGCCGGCCCTTCCCCGGGGCCAGGGCGCGCCTGCCGGGGTTCCGCACGCGCGCACGACGCTCGGGCCGGGCTGGGGCGCCGGTCCCGGCCCCGTCCCGCAGCCGGCCGGCGGGCCGCACGGTTCCGACGGGGGAACACCGGCGGGGACGTGGGGCCCGGCCGCCGTGCGGCGGTTGCGCCGCGGACCCGCCCTGATCACCGGGCTGCTGCTCGCCGGGCTGCTCGCCGCCATGGACGTCGCCGCGCTCGCGATCCTGATCGCCCGCCCGGCGCTGTCGGAGGGGCATCGCGGCGGCCTGCTGCCCGTGGTGGCGTCCTCGTTCGCCGTCGTCGCCGTCGTCACCCTGGTCGCGGTGATCCTCGCGTGGCGCGGCTCACGGGCCGCCGCGTGGACGGTGATGGCCGCGCGCGTCGTCCGCGTCGCGATGTGGGGCGCCTGGGGCGCCCTCGTGCAGATCCAGGCGTCCGCGCTCGCCGGGCATGCCGTCCTGACCGCCGTCGTCGTGCTCCTCCTGGCCGGGGCCCTGACCCGGTCACCCCGCTGACGCGGGCCCCGCCGGTCGCCGCCGCTCGGACCACTCCCTGAGGTCGCGGCGCTCGATCGCCGCGGCCATCAGCTCGGGGAACGCGTCCGGCGTGCACGCGAACGCGGGGACGCCCATCCCCGCGAGCGCCGCCGCGTTCTCGTGGTCGTAGGCGGGCGCGCCCTCGTCCGAGAGGGCGAGCAGCACCACGACCTGCACGCCCGCCGCCGTCAGCGTCCCGACCCGGCGCAGCATCTCCTCCCGGATCCCGCCCTCGTACAGGTCGCTGATCAGCACCACGATCGTGTCGTTCGGCCGGGTCACGAGGCCCTGGCAGTAGGCGATCGCCCGGTTGATGTCGGTGCCGCCGCCGAGCTGCGTGCCGAACAGCACCTCCACCGGGTCGTGCAGCTGATCGGTCAGGTCGACCACGGCGGTGTCGAACACGATCAGCGACGTCCGCAGCGACCGCATCGAGGCGAGCACCGCCCCGAACACGCTCGCGTACACCACCGACGCCGCCATCGACCCGCTCTGGTCGATGGCGAGGACGACGTCCCGCTTGACGGCCTGCTGCCGCCGCCCGTACCCGATCAGCCGCTCCGGCACGAGCGTGCCGTGCTCCGGCAGGTAGTGCCGCAGGTTCGCGCGGATCGTCCGCTCCCAGTCGACGTCGGCGAGCCGCCGCGGCCGCAGCACCCGCGCCGACCGGTCCAGCGCCCCGCCGACCGCCGACCGCGTCTTCTGCGCGAGCCGCCGCTCCAGATCGCCGACGACCTTGCGCACCACCGCCCGCGCCGACTCCCGGGCCCGGTCCGGCATGACCTTGTTCAGCGAGAGCAGCGTCCCCACGAGGTGCACGTCGGGCTCGACGGCGTCCAGCATCTCCGGCTCGAGCAGCAGCCGGGTGAGGTCGAGCCGCTCGATGGCGTCCTTCTGCATCACCTGCACGACGCTGGACGGGAAGTACTCGCGGATGTCGCCGAGCCACCGCGCCACCGAGGGCGCCGAGTCCCCGAGCCCGGCACTGCGCCGCCCCGGCCGCGGCCGCCCCTCGTCGCCGCCGGCGCCGTAGAGCTTCTCCAGCGCCCCGTCCATGCGGGCGTCGTCGCCGGCCAGCGACACCCCGGTGCCGTCGGCCCGCTCACCGCCGAGCACGAGCCGCCACCGCCGCAACCGATCCGCGTTCTCAGCGCTCATGCCGACTCCCGTCCAAGACGAAGGCGTTTACAAGACAAAGGCGTTACAAGACAAAGGCGTTCACAAGACGAAGGCGTCGCGGGAGCCGTGGTCCGGCCCGCTCGTGCGAGGTGTGCCGTCATGGCTGCGGCCAGCCGAGAATCTGGAGGGCGGTCGCGGCGGCCGGGGCGGCACGGGTTTCGTCCACCTCCTCTTCAGGCCGGTGGGACGAGCCTTCGCGAGGCTCGGTTCCGCGGCGGAGCCGGTCGCCGATGGCCCGGCGTTCGGCGGCGGGGTAGGCGCCGAAGGTGCGCCGGAGCAGGGGGAGGACGTCGGTGAACGAGTCGGCGGGCAGGCCGGCGATCCAGCCGTCGACGAGGCGGAGGAGGGCCTCGTCGTGCAGGAGCAGGAGCGCGCCGCCGGACAGGAAGCCCTCGACCCACGCGGCGGCGCGGTCGTGGGCGGCGCCGGCGGACACGGCCCGCGCCATGCGGTCGGGGACGTCGTGGAGCCGGCCCGCGTCGAGCAGGAGGCGGGTGAGGCGGCCCTCGATGAGGCCGTGCAGGGCGTCCGGGCGGGTGAGCAGGCCCTCCAGCGTGCGGCGCCAGCGTTCGAGGTGGCCCTCGTCGGCGAGCAGGGACAGCGCGCCGTGGACGGCGTCGACGTGGGCGAGGAACTCGCGGGCGGCGTCGTCGTCCAGGCCCGTGATCGCGGGCGGGAGGCCGACGCAGACCCGGACGACGAGGCCGTCGACGACCGTGCGGAGCGGACCGGTCGCGGTGCCGCGGACGTCGCCGTAGCGGAGCGCGCGGACGAGCGCCGGCATCGCCGACATCAGCTGTGCGACGTCGGTGTCGACGGCGGCGCGGTCGGCGAGGGCGCGCATGACGGTCGGGAGCGCGTCGCCGAGGTCGGCGAGAAGGCAGCGTTCGGCCACGGACGTCAGGTCGGCGAGCGCGTCGGCGTGCGTGGCCAGCGCGTCGGCGCGGGCGGTCGCCGCGCCGCGGACCGTGGTGCCCCACGCGCTGGCCTCGATCAGCTCGACGTCGAACTCCGGCCGCCAGGCGAGGGTCCAGGTCTCGCGGAACGTGCCCTTCGAGCGGCCGGTGTCGGCGGGGACGCCCCAGTCGACGTCCAGGAGGCGGAGGCGGTGCAGGAGGCGGCTGCGTTCGAGGTCGGTGGGCTTGCGGAGGTCGAGGTCCTGTTCCTTGCCGAGCGCGGACGGCTTGAGCCGCAGCCGTCTCTGCTCGGCCTGCAGGTCGCGCTGCAGCGGCACCATGGGGGTGCGTTCGGGGACGGCGCCGAGCCGCTCGCCGACGACCATGCGCTTCTGGATCAGTTCGACGGGCAGGTCGGCGCCCTCGCACAGGACGGCCCGGGTCGCCTCGGTCACCTCGTCCAGCCCGGCGAGGGGACGCCCGCGCAGCGCGGCGAGGGCCTCGGCGAGCCGGACGGCCTCGATCACGTGCGCGGACGAGACGTGCAGGTCCTCCTCGCGCAGGACGCGGGCGGCGGCGGTCAGCCAGCGCTCGATCGGACGGTCGCGGGCCGCGAACAGGTGGTGGTACCAGCCGGGGGAGCGGACGCCCGCGCCGTAGCCGGAGTGCCCGGCGAGGCGCCCGTGCGTCCAGGGGACCCAGGTCATGGCCACCTTCGTCTTCGGCAGCCCGCGCAGCGTCCGGTCGTCGTGGGCCGCCGGGACCTTCGCCCGGAGGGCCGGCACGTGCCACGCGCCGCAGACCACCGCGACCCGCTCGTGGCCCTCCCTGAGCGTGCGGCGCAGCGTCCGGCGCATGTGGGCCTCGCGCTGCTCCTCGCGCAGCGGGTCGCCCGGCGGCGCGGCGGGCACGGGCTCGTCCGCGAGCCGCGCGCGCAGCTCCGCCATCGCCTCCGCGATCGCCGGGAACGGGGACGGGCCGCCGCCGCGATGCTCGACCACGTCGTCCCACCAGCGTTCGGCGTCGTCGTAGCCGGCGGCCTTCGCGAGCCAGCCCAGCGGGTCGGCCCGGATCGCCTCGACCGGCGGCTCCTCGCCGGCCGGGGCCGGGACGAGCTGGTTCGCCGCCGGGAGGTCGCAGAACCGGACGGGCACGCGGGCGGCCAGGCCGTACCGGATCGCCTGCCATTCGGGGCTGAACTCGGCGAACGGCCAGAACGCCGCCCTGCGGTCGCCGTCGCCGGGGGCGGGGGAGTAGGCGAGCAGCGCGACCGGCGGCACCATCCCGGGGTCGCCGGCGAGCTCCACGATCGGGTCGGCCTCGGGCGGGCCCTCGATCAGGACCGCGTCCGGCTTGAACTCCTCCAGGGCGCCGCGCAGCGCCCGCGCCGAGCCGGGCCCGTGGTGGCGGATCCCGTAGACCTCGACGTGGCTCAAGACACCTCCCGGCAGGCGCGGTAGAAGTCCCGCCACTCCGGGCGGTCGCGGACGACGGCCTCCAGGTACTCCTGCCACACGACGCGGTCGGACACCGGGTCCTGGACGACGGCGCCGACGATGCCGCCCGCGACGTCGGCGGCGCGCAGCACCCCGTCGCCGAAGTGCGCGGCGAGCGCCAGCCCGCTGGTGACCACCGAGATGGCCTCGGCGGTGCTGAGCGTCCCGCTGGGGGACTTCAGCTTGGTGCGCCCGTCGGCGGTGGCGCCGGAGCGCAGCTCGCGGAACACCGTGACGACGCGGCGGATCTCCTCCAGCCCCGCCGGGGACTCGGGCAGCTCCAGGCCGGCGCCGATCTGCTCGACGCGGCGGGCCACGATGCCGACCTCGTCCTCGACGCTCTCCGGCAGCGGCAGCACGACCGTGTTGAACCGGCGGCGCAGCGCGCTGGACAGCTCGTTCACGCCCCGGTCGCGGTCGTTCGCCGTGGCGATGACCGTGAAGCCCTTGCGGGCCTGCACCTCGGTGTTCAGCTCGGGGACGGGCAGCGTCTTCTCCGACAGCACCGTGATGAGCGTGTCCTGGACGTCGGACGGCATCCGGGTCAGCTCCTCGATGCGGGCGACCTGGCCGCGCCGCATCGCCCGCATGAGCGGGCTCTCCACCAGCGCCTTCTCCGACGGCCCCTCGGCGAGCAGCCGCGCGTAGTTCCACCCGTAGCGGATGGCCTCCTCCGCCGTGCCCGCCGTCCCCTGCACGAGCAGCGTCGAGTCGCCGCTGACGGCGGCGGCGAGATGCTCCGACACCCACGTCTTCGCCGTCCCCGGGACGCCGAGCAGCAGCAGTGCCCGGTCGGTCGCCAGCGTCGCCACCGCGACCTCCATCAGCCGGCGCGGGCCCACGTACTTCGGGCTGATCGCCGTGCCGCCGGGCAGCTCGCCGCCGAGCAGGTAGGTGGTGACGGCCCACGGCGACAGCCGCCAGCCGGGCGGCCGGGGCCGGTCGTCGTGCTCGGCCAGCCGCGCCAGCTCGCCCGCGTACTCCTGCTCGGCGTGCGGGCGCAGCACCGTTGTCTCGGTCAAGGCGTGAGCTCCTTCAGCATCTCGTTGCGGAAAAGCAGGGTGGCGACCAGGTCGGCGACGGCGCGCGGGGCGGCGTCGCCGAGATCGAGGCGGGCCGCGGCGGCCGGGTCGAGCCGCTGGTCGGCGAGCCGGCACAGCTGGTTGACCAGGTGCTCGTCGCGCCGCGAGGACGGTTCGGCGGACGCGGCCAGCGTCGAGACCACCGCCTCCGCGAGCGGACCCGTCCACGGCCCGGGGACCCGTTCGAGGACGCGCAGCAGGTCGGGCTGCCCCTCCACCCAGCGGATCAGGTCGGCCGCCGCCGAGTCCCGCTCGCCGGCGGGCAGCACGGACAGCAGGTCGGCGAGCGCCTCCGGCTCGTCCACCATGACGCCGCCCTTGAGCAGCGCCCGCGCCCACTCGCCGTCGCGCTGGCCGAGCGCGGCCTTCGCCCACCCGATGTGGACGTCCCGCCCGTCGGAGTCGGAGACGGGCAGGCACACGATCTCCATGGGCGGCAGCCCGAACAACTCCGTCCAGGTGGACAGGGGGGTGCGGGCGAGGATCTCGCGCAGCCACGCGGCCCGCGTCCCCACCGGCCCGCCCCCGCCTCGCGGCGCGAACGAGCCGCTCGGATGGAAGGGGATGCCGTCGCGGGCCATGTCCTCGTCGTGCGCCTGCGGCGGATCGACCTGGATCCACGTCTGCCGCCGGCCCCGCACGGTGCGGGTCGCCGGGGTGAGGCAGCCCCGCGCCCGCGCCGCCATCCGCGCCCCGTAGGCGGACCCGGGCATGCGGGCGAGCAGGTCGGACGCGAGCTGCCGGACGTCCTTGCCCCGATCCTCCAGGGCCGCTTCAAGGAACTCCTCGTCGCCTGGCGAGAGCCCGTGCTCGAAGGTGGCGACGAAGGCCGCACGATCGGGCGCGGGCTCCTTGCTCCACGTCTCACTGAGCAGCTCCCGCGCGCGCCCTGGGTCGGTGCCGCGCAGCCTCGTCAGATAGGCCACCCGCCGGTTGCGCGTCCCGGTCTCCCACACCTCGGGGCCGCCGCCCGGATCGTCCCCGGCGCCGACCAAGTAGGCCCAGTCGGTGTTCTGCAGGGCCAGCCACACGCCGCGGCGCCCGGACGCCCGCGCGATCGACGGCCGCAGCATCCGGTCGCCGCGACCGCGTTCCAGCAGGTCGGGCAGCGTCTGCGCGGGCACCCGGAAGCCGTGCGCCGCCGCCGCGTCCAGCCACTCGGGCAGCACCCGGATCTGCTCCCCGCTCAGGATCCGCCGCAACCGCGCCGCCGCCGCACGCGGCACCACCGGGGCGTCCTCCACCGGGGCCAGTGCCACCGGCTCGGGCGCCACCCCCGAGGGGGCCCGGCCCGCCCGCCGCCGGACGGCCAGCAGCGCGGCCTGGTCGAGCAGCCGGCCCGCCCGGTCGCCGGTCTCGGCCGGGGCCTCCGGCAGGACGGGCGGATCCCGCCGCTCGGTGCCGAGCAGCGCCGCGGTGACGTGCTCGTTCCACGCGCTCACAGGACCACCGTCCCCTCGTCCTCGTGCCAGGCCGCCAGCGGGCGCAGGCCGCGCGGGCCCCACTCCCCGGACAGCGTGACCGGCCCGCCGCCCGACAGCGCGAGCAGCCGCCACGGATCGCCCGCCCGGAGCGGGAGGGCGTCTCCGGCCTCGTCGACCACGTACAGGTCGCCTCCTTCGGCGCGGGCCAGGCGGACGTTCTGCAGCGTCGCGGGCCAGCGATCCAGCCAGGGGTCCCGCGCGAGCGCGGCGGCGTGCTCGTCGAGGAGCCCCTGCACCGGCGTCCCGTCAGGCACGGCCTGGTCGGCGGCCCCGTACCGCTCGGCGACCAGCGCCCGCAGCGGCTGCGACCCCGGATAGAACGCCAGCTCCGCGTCGACCTCCGTACCCACCAGGAGCGAGGCGTCCAGGGACGTGCCCGGCGCCGCGAAGGACAGCACCAGCGCCGGACGCCCCGTCCTGCGCCCGCGCAGCCACACCCGCCGCGTGGTCAGCTGATCCTGAGCGGTGTCATGCGACCCGGTCACCCACCACAGGTCGCGGACGCGCTCGCCGCCCGAGAGCACCTCCTCCTGCGGGACGGTGAACCCGACCCGCGAGCGGACGGTGTCGCGCAGCCCCGCGGGCAGTTCGTCCCGCCGCCGGTGCGCCCGGACGAGCAGCCGCAGCAGCGCGTACTCCGCCAGCAGCCGGCCCGGCCAGCCGGGGCGGCGCGGGATCGCGGCGAGCGCCCTGACCTGCCCGGCGAGCGCGCCGGCCTGCGCGTCGACGAGCCGCCGGGCGGCGTCGTCCCACAGCCGGTAGGGCGCCTTCTCCGCCTGCGCGAGGCCGTGCGCGACCTGGTCGCGGAGCCACTGGTCGAGCTCGGCGAGCCCGTCGTCGACGCGCCGCTCCCGCCGCTCGACCGTCTTCGGGTCGCGCGCCCGGCCCGCCGGAGCCTCCGTGGCGGGGGTCGCCCCGCCCGCCGCCGAGGCCCGCTGCTCCGCCGCCCGGCCGGCGCGTTCGCGCCGGTCGTCGACCCACTCGGCGACCCACGCGGGCCGGGGCCCCGCCTCCACCGCCGCGTCCGACCACAGGAGCAGCAGCGCCAGCGCATGCTTGCACGGGAACTTGCGGCTCGGGCACGAGCACCGGAACGCGGGCCCGGTCAGATCGGCGCACGTCCGGTACACGGACTTGCCGCTGCCCTGGCACTCGCCCCAGACGGCCTCGTCGTCACACCCCGTCCCGCCCCATCCGGCGGGCTTGGCGACCCCGCCGGCGGCCTTCGCGGACGACCCGTCCGGCGCGAGGCCGAGCACCTGCTCCCGAGCCCATCGATCCCTCACACCACCGAAACTATCGGCGGCCTACGACATTGCGAGCACCCCCGCGCACCCGGTCAGAAGCCGGGTGGGACGGGCAGGTCGGGGACGGAGACGTCGGGGACGAGGAGGGCGCCGCCGGCGAGGAGGGCGAGCAGGGCGGTGGCGCCGAACAGGCTCACCCAGGCGAGGCCGGGGACCCCGGTGAGGTGGGCCAGCTGGTCGGCGTCCGAACTCGGCGCCATGTGCCGGGCGCGCATCCGCTGCAGTTCGATCACCGGGCGGGTGGCGGCGAGCAGCAGGAACCAGGCGGCCAGGTAGGCGAACCCGGCCTGGACGGTCGAGCTGCCCAGCCAGGACACGGCGAAGATGGTCGCGCCGGTGGCGATCACCGAGAGGGCGCCGTAGGCGTTGCGGATCATCACGAGCATCGCGGCGAGCAGCGCGAGCGAGAACCACAGCATCAGCGTGATCCGGCCGGCCGCGAGGAGCACGGCGAACAGCAGGCCGAGCAGCGGCGGCGTGACGTACCCGGCCAGCGCCGTGAAGATCATGCCGGGGCCGTGCGGCCTGCCGCGCGAGACGGTCACGCCGGAGGTGTCGGAGTGCAGCTTGATGCCGTCCAGCTTGCGGCCGGTGAGCAGCGCGATCAGCGCGTGCCCGCCCTCGTGCGCGATCGTGACGGTGTTGCGCGCGACCCGCCAGGTGGGGCCGTGGAGCACCGCGCCGAGCGCGAGGAGGCCGACGAGGCCCACCAGCCACAGCGGCGGGTCCGGCTGCGAGCCCGTCAGCCGGTTCCACATGTCGGCGATGCTTGCGTTGTCCACGTCCACCTCGGAGTCCGTCGTCGCGATGCCCAACATTAGGACGCCGCGGATAACGTCCGCGTTCGGTTCGTCATGGATCGGGGCGATGTTCGGCGATCTTGCTGCCTGCGGGCCGTTTTGCCGTTAGTGTGCCTTCGCGTCGGCAGGGGGACGGGGGCCGGGGCGGATGAGCGAGAGCACGGGGATGGGCGCGGACGCGCTGGCCGGGCGGTTCGCGCAGCTTTTCGCGGCGCTGGCGGGGAACGTCGAGCGGGTCGTGCACGGCAAGCGGGACAAGGTCGAGCTGGCGCTGATCTGCCTGTTCGCCGAGGGGCACCTGCTCGTCGAGGACGTCCCGGGCGTCGGCAAGACGACCCTGGCGCGGGCGATGGCGGCGTCCGTGGAGGCGAAGTGGACGCGGATCCAGTTCACCCCCGACCTGCTGCCGAGCGACATCACCGGCGTCTCGATCTTCAACCAGGGGACGAACGCGTTCGAGTTCCACCCCGGCCCGATCTTCGCGAACCTCGCCGTCGCCGACGAGATCAACCGCGGCTCGCCGAAGACGCAGTCGGCGCTGCTGGAGGTCATGGAGGAGCGCCGGGTCACCGTGGAGGGCGTCCCGCATCCGGTGCCGCGCCCGTTCATGGTCATCGCAACCCAGAACCCGGTCGACATGGACGGCACGTATCCGCTGCCGGAGGCGCAGCTCGACCGGTTCCTGATGCGGATCTCGATGGGCTACCCCGACCACCGGGCCGAGGTGGCGCTGCTCGCGGGCGCGCCGTCCGGCCCGGCGCTCGACCGGCTGCCGCCGGTGCTGGCCGGCGAGGACCTCGCCCGCGCGATCGGCTTCGCGCAGCGGCTGCACGTCGCGGCGCCGCTGCACGACTACCTGGTGCGCGTCGTCGCCGCGACCCGCGACCATCCCGACCTGCGGCTCGGCGCGAGCCCGCGGGCGGGGATCGCGCTGCTGCGCGCGGCCCGGGTGCGGGCGGCGGCGGCCGGGCGGTCCTACCTCGTCCCCGAGGACGTCAAGGCGCTCGCCGAGCCGGTCATCGCGCACCGGCTGATCGTGACGCCGGACGCCGAGCTGCGCGGGCGCTCCGGCGCCGACGTGGTCGGCGAGGTGCTCCAGAACGTGCCGACCCCGCAGGCAGCCGGGGTGTGACGTGCTGACGCCGCTCGGGTGGGGGACGGCGGCCGTCTCGGTTCCGCTGTACGCGGCGGGCTGGTGGCTCGGCTACCCCGAGCCCGCGGCGCTCGCGGTCGCCGGGCTCGCGGCGGTCGCGGGCGCGCTGCTGTGGACGCTGCCGAGGCCGAGGCTGGACGTCCGCCGCGAGATCGCGCCGGCGAAGGTCCAGCGCGGGGAGCCGGCCGTCGGCGTCCTGCACGTGGCCAACAGGGGACGCGCCGTCCGGGGCCTGAGCGCGCGGGACGCGGCCGGGGCCACCGACGTCGCCGTCGGCATCCCGCGCCTGCGCGCGGGCGGCGGGCGCACGGTGACCTACCGGCTGCCGACCGCGCGGCGCGGGGAGATCCCGGTCGGGCCGCTGCGGCTCGTGCGGGCCGACCCGCTGCGGCTGGCCCGCCGCGTCCGGGAGTACGGCGGGTCGCGGGTGCTGCTCGTCCGCCCGCGGACGGTGCCGCTGCCGGTGCTGCCGTCCGGGCGCGCCCACCACCTGGAGGGGCCGACGAGCGACCGGTCGCCGGCGGGGACGGCGACGTTCCACGCGCTCCGCGAGTACGTGGTCGGGGACGAGCTGCGCCACATCCACTGGAAGTCGTCCGCCCGCACCGGGACGCTGATGGTCCGCCGGCTCGTGGACGCGAGCCTGCCGACGACGACGGTCGTGCTGGAGGCGCGGGCGGGGGCGTGGCCCGAGCCCGACGACTTCGAGCTCGCCGTGGACGCGGCGGCGTCCGTGGCCGCCGGGGCGGCGTCGGCGGGCTTCCCCGTCCGCGTCCTCACCGGCGGCGGCCCGCTCGCCGGGACGCGCGGCGGGCCGGGCGACCTGGAGGTCCTGCTCGACGCGCTCACCTCGGTCGGGACGGAGGAGGGAGCGCGGTCGGCCGTGGACGCCGTGCGCGGTGTGCGCGCGGGCGGCTCCCTCGTCGTCGTCACGGCCGGTGACGCCGAGATGGGGCGGATCGCGTCGGTCAGGTCCCGCTTCGACAGGGTCGTGGTGCTGCGCGTCCGGCCGGCGGAGCCCGCAACGGTGCCGCCCGGCGTCCAGCTGATCGACCTCGCGGAGCTGGACGGCCTGGCGGAGTCGTGGCGGCGGCTCGGGAGCGCCCGGTGACCCGCTACGTCCCGCTCGCCGTGACGGCCTGCCTCGCCGCCGTCGCGGGCCTGTCGTTCCAGCGCGTCTTCGGGCTCGGACCGGTCGTCCCGGTCGCCGCCGTCGCGGCGGTCGTCCCCACCCTGCTGTGCGGCCTGCTGTCGGGCCCGCGCAAGAAGGCCCCATGGCCGCTGTGGATCTCGCTCGTCCTGACCGTGCTCGCCTGGGTCGCGACGGTGTCGCTCACCGTCCTGCGCCCGGCCCTCGGCGACGGCACGCTGCCGCAGACCCTCCGCGAGGGCGTGCTCAGCTCGTGGAAGGCGATCCTGACCACGCTGCTGCCCGCACCCGCCGAGCCGAAGTTCCTCGTCCTGGTCAGCGTGGTCGTGTGGCTCGCGGCGTTCGCGTCCGCCGAACTGGCGCTCCGGACGTCGCTGCGCGCGGCCCCGGCCCTCCCCTCCCTCGGCGCGTGGGCGGTCGCGCTGCTGCTCGGCGTGGACGGCCCCGGATCGAACCTGCCGCTCGCCGCCGCGACCGCCGTGCTCGTCGCCGTGCTCGTCCTCGTCCGCGCGGACGGCCCGGACGCGGGCGTCGCCTGGCGGCCGCTCGCGGCCGGGGCGCCCATCGCCGCGGCCCTCGGGGCGCTGGCGTTCGCCGCCGGCCCGCTCGTGCCGGTCAGCGCCGCGCCCTACGACCCGCGCGAGCAGGTGGGGGCGCCGCCGCCGCAGCGGCGCGACGGCGTCAGCCCGCTCGACCGCGTCGGCGGCTGGCTGCTCAGCCCCGGCCAGGTGATGTTCACCGTCGGGTCGACGCGGGCCGAGATCGAGCGGCTCGCCGTCCTGGACAGGTTCGACGGCGTGACCTGGTCGTCCACGGCCCGGTTCGTCCCGAGCGGGAGCCGCGTGCCGGAGGGGCCGAAGCCGGGCGGGCGGCACGAGGTCGTCCAGCGCATCACGATCCGCGAGCTGTCGGGGGTGTGGGTGCCGGCGCCGGACCGTCCCCGCCGGGTGGACGGGCTCCCCGTCGTCGTCGACCCCGGCAGCGGGGCGCTCGCCGCCGCGCAGCCGCTCCGCCCCGGCCAGACGTACCGCGTCGAATCGGTCGTGCCCGAGTGGACGGCCGACGACCTGGCGGGCGCGGGCGCCGCCACCGGCGCCGAGGCGGAGGCCGCGCGGCGGCTGCCCTGGGGGCCGGGCGCGAGGAAGCCCCCCGTGCAGCTGGCGGAGTTCCGCGCGTTCGCCCAGGCCGCGACCCGGGGCGCGGCGACGCCCCTCCAGAAGGCGACGATGCTCGCCGACTACCTCAAGGTCCACGCGAAGTACGACGTGACCGCGGCGCCGGGGCACGGCTACCGGCAGGTCGACTACTTCCTCGGCGAGGGCAGGCGCGGGACGCCCGAGCACTTCGCCACCGCCTACGCCCTGCTCGCCCGGACGCTCGGGCTCCCGTCCCGTGTCGTCGTGGGGTTCGAGGGAGGTCGACGCGAGGGCGGCACGCTCCAGGTCCGCTCCGGGGACGTGACGGTCTGGCCCGAGATCAAGTTCGACCGGCTCGGCTGGATCCGCTTCAACCCGATCCCGGACAGCGGACGTCCCGCCAGGAAGGACGAGGGCGTCGCGGCGGGGGAGACCGAGCAGAAGCTAGAGCAGGCGCAGAAGAGCGCGGCCTCCCAGCAGCGCGACCCTGACCAGGGCAAGACCACCCAGCAGGAACAGCAGAAAGCGGCTCCCGTCGATGACTCGCCCACACCGTGGTGGGTGTTCGCCTCAATCGCGGTGGGCGCGCTCATCATCGGCTACCTGTGCGCCGTTCTCCTCGCGCCTGCCCTGCGAAGACGACGCCGGCGCGCGGGAACCCCCGCCGCACGGATCATCGGCGCCTGGCACCAGGCCCTCGACCATCTCGCGGACGTCGGCCTCTCCACGGCCCGCACGCTGACCGCGCACGAGGTCGCGCGCTTCGGGACGTCCAGCATCGGGGAGAGCGCGCACGGCCATCTGGGACCCCTCGCCGACCTGGTGAACCAGAGCCGCTTCGCCGCGTCCCACCCGGACCCGGGCGCCGCCGACCGGGCCTGGCGGCACACCGACGAGCTGGGACGTCTCGTCACCGCCAGGGCCGGGCGCCTCCGCCGGCTCCGGCGCCGCCTCCACCCGAGATCGTTCAGGGACCGCCCGGCCGTCCGGTCGCGCCCGCGATGACGGCGTCGCGCAGAATGATCGCTACCGTAGCCGTATGCGAAGGTGGAAGGGCGGGGAACGGCGGTGACGGCGCGAGCCGTCCGCGCCCCCGGGCCTGACGATCTGGACCGCGCCTGGCGGGCCGTGTCCGCCGAACTGGAACCCACGCCGCTCGTCCCGTCCGGCCTGGCGCCGGGCGCGCTGCTGAAGCTGGAGACGTTCCAGCCGACCGGCGCGTTCAAGGTCCGCGGCGCGCTCGCGGCCGTCGCCGCGCTGCCGGACGGCGTGCCGGCCGTCACGGCGAGCGCGGGCAACCACGGGCTCGGCATGGGGTACGCCGCCGCGAAGTCCGGCGCGGACGTGACCGTGGTCGTCTCGACGCGGGCGTCCCGGGCGAAGGTCGACAGGATCGGCACGTACCCGGTGCGGCTCGTCCAGCACGGCCTGACCTACGACGAGGCCGAGGCGCACGCGATGACGATGCCCGGCCATTACGTCTCGCCCTACAACGACCCGGCGGTCATCGCGGGCCAGGGCACCATCGGCCGCGAACTCGACGACCAGGCGGCCGGCCCGCTCACGGTGGTCGCGCCGGTCGGCGGCGGCGGGCTGCTCGCCGGCCTCTGCCTGTGGGCGCGCGAGCGCGGGGACGTGCGGGTCGTGGGCGTCGAGTCGGCGGTGTCGCGCGGCGTGTCCGCCTCGGTGGCGGCCGGGGGCGTCGTCGAGGTGGAGGTCGGCGAGACGTTCGCCGACGGCCTGCCCGGCAACCTCGAACCCGGCTCGGTGACCCCCGGGATCATCGGCGGCGCCGCCGCGCTGACCTCGGTGACCGATGGCCAGATCCGGACGGCGCTGCGCTGGCTGTTCCGCGAGCACGGCCTCGTCGCCGAGGGGGCGGGCGCCGCGGGCGTCGCGGCCGTCCTCGCCGGTCAGGTCGAGGTCACCGGCCGCCCCGTGGTGGTCATTTCCGGACGGAACATAACCATCCCGACGTTCATCGACGCGATTCGCGAAAACTGATCTTTCGGGAAACTCGGGCGGGCATGCGGCGGGACCAGTACGGTTTCCGTCCAGACGGGGCGGGTGAGCGCGCGTGCAGGCGTTTCTGGGATCTTTGTTCCGGCGTGACCGGCTGACGGGGCAGGTCGCGATCGGGCTCGTCGGCGTGCTCGTCATCGCCGCCGCCGTCTACGGGGTGGGCGTCGCGAGCGCGAAGTACCGGCTCGCCGACGTCGGCGCCTGGCTGACCGCGGCCGGCCGGGGCCTGGTCGTGCACGTCAACGGGCCGGCCGGCAAGGTCGACGGCAAGACCGGCGTCATCCCGCAGATGCGCGGCCACAACATCAAGATCGTCCAGGACGGCGCCACGGTGCTGATCGTCGACCTGGACACCGGCGTCGTCAGCCGCCTCGACCCGTCCCAGCTGGACGTCGGGACGAGCCGGCCGCTCGGCAGGGGCATCCAGATCCTCGCCGGGGCCGGGAAGGCGTACACGGTCGACTCGGTCAAGGGCGTCGTCCAGGAGATCGACCCGGTCGGGCTGGCCCCGGTCGGCGCGTCCGCCACGCTGCCGCCGATCCTCGGGCAGGCCGGCATCGACGCGCGCGGCGCGCTCTGGGTGCCGGTGTCGCGGAACGGGGAGGTCGCGGCCTTCTCCGGCGGCCGGCTCCAGCCGCCCGTCCGCGTCGGGAAGTCCGGCGACGCCCTCGCGCTGACCATGGCCGCCGGGGACCCGGTGGTCACCAACTCCACCGCCGCCACCGCGACCGTCGTCAGGTCGTCCGGGGCGAAGCTCACCGTGAGCCTGCCGACGACCGTCCGGCAGGCGGGGCGCGGCGGCGTGCTCGCGCCCGCCGCCACCGACGGCAAGATCGTCCCGCTGCTGGCGCGGGGCGCCGGGTCGCTGGTCACCGTCGACACCGACACCGGCCGGTTCACCAGCACGCGGCTCGCGATGCCGAAGCACCGCTACCGGCCGCCGCAGATGCTCGGCGCGAAGGTCTACATCCCGGACGAGACGGCCGGTGCGCTGCTCGTGTACGACTCCGCGGGCAACCGGTTCGAGACCCCGGTCCCGGTGACCGGACGCCCGTCCCGGCTGGACGTCTTCGTCCGCGACGGGTTGCTCTGGGCCAACGACCCGTCCGGGCCGCGCGCCGTGGTGATCGACCGGCAGAGTGGCGGGAAGGGCATCGACAAGTACAAGGACCGGGTTCCGGGCGGCTCGAACCGCCGCCCCATCCCGCTGCCCGGGGCCAGTGAGGCCCCGCCCCCGACCCGGACGCCGCCGTCCCGGCGGCCGCAGCAGCCGGGCCGGGGACAGCCGCCGAGCGCACCGTCCAACGTGTCCGTCGCCCCCGGCGCCGGCACGATGCGGATCGACTTCCAGCCCTCGCAGGGCGACGGCGTCATCGGCTACGTGCTGAAGGACGTCCAGTCCGGCATGACCGCGAGCCCGTCCGCGATCCCGCAGGGCGCGGGGCCGTTCACGTTCACGGTCAGGGGCGGCGACTGCGGACGCGAGTACCGCTTCCGCGTCGCCGTCCGCTACCGGGACGCCGGCGGCCGGACGCGCGAGCAGGTCTCGGCCGCCAGCGACCCCGTCCGGCCGTGCGTGACGCCGGGGGCGCCGACGGGCCTCGCGGCGAAGGCGACCTCGTCCGGCGCCAAGGTTTCGTGGGCGCCTCCGCAGGGCGCGGCGGACGTCACGTACCGGCTCGCCTACACCGGCCCGGTCAGCGGCTCCGCGACGGGCCCGAACACGTCCGCGACGCTCGGCGACGTGTACACGAACGGGAACTACAACTTCACCGTCACTGCCGCGAACGGCGCCGGAACCGGCGCCGCCGCGACCCTCGACGCCACGCTGAACGGCCCCACGGCCGGTTATCCGGTGGAGCGCAACGGCAATTCGGACGCCTACATCCGGGCGACGCCCGACGGCACGAACGGCAGCGTCGTCGCCACCATGCACGACAACAACGGCGAGACGGTCACCGTCCATTACCAGCAGAAGGGCGCGTACTACACGCACCCGAACGACTCCAACCTCGCCGGGGACATGTACGTCAAGATCACCTGGCAGGGCAAGACCGGCTACGTCCTCGGCTACCTGGTCGACACGCCCGGTGACTGGCGGAGCTTCGCGGGCCCGGCCGTCTGGAAGTGCGCCGGCTAGCCGGGCCGGTCAGCCGGGCTTCCCGGGCTTTTCGGGCTTGCCCGCCTTCGCCGGGTGGACGCAGGCGGGCGCCGACCACGCCACGTCCGGCGCGCGGCCCTGGTTGAGGCGCAGCACCGCGCCGACCTTGAAGCAGTAGGCGGTCTTCGGCCGCAGGCCCGGCACTGTCGCCGAGCGCGACCCGGCCGGGACCGTGGTGATCGGCTGCGAGCCGGCGGGGCGCCGCTGGACGAGCAGCGGAAGCCCCCGCGCGGCGGCCGGCAGCGTCCAGACGAGCGCGGCCGTCCGGCCCGCCTGCCGGGCGGCGAGGTTGCGCGGGCGCGCCGCCGCGAGCTGCGCGGCCGGCACGGGCTCCTGCTGCGCCCCCGCCTGCGGGACGGTCTGGGACGGTTCCGGTGGCGCGGCCCGCTTCCCCTCCTGTCCGTCACCGCCGCTCGCCAGTGCGAGGGCGCCGACGCCGAGCGCCAGCCCGCCCACGAGCGCGACCCCGGCGGCGACGATCAGCCCGCGGCGCGGCCCGTCCTGCGGCCGGTCCTGTGGCCCGTCGGGCGGGAGGGCGGGCGGGGTCGTGTGCGGCGCCGTCGGTCCCGTCCTGCCGTGCGGGCCGGCCGGGTGGGATCCGCTCGCGCGGGGGTCCCGCGCATGCGGGTCGCTCGCCGTCGGTGCCCACTCCGGGACGAGCGGCGGCCCGGGCAGGCCGGGCGCCGGGCCGGGCTGGGCGCCGCCGCTGTGCGGAACGTCCGTGACGGGGAGCCCCAGTTCGGCCTGGGTCCGCTGGAGCGCCTGCGCGAACTCCACGGCGGTCGCGAAACGCTGCTCGGGCGTCTTCGCCATCGCGCGCCCGATGACCTCCGCGACCTGCCGCGGGACGTCCGGCCGGGGGATCGGCGGGGGCGGGTCGTGCAGGATCCGCAGCATGAGCAGCGCGATGCCCTCGCTGGGCGGGCCCTTGAACGCCGGCTGCCCCGCGAGCAGCTGGTACAGCGTCGAGGCGAGCGAGTAGAGGTCGGCGCCGACGCCGGGCGGGCGACCCTCCAGCACCTCGGGCGCCGCGTGGTGCGGGGTGAACGCCTGGGTGTGCGTGGCGTCGAAGGAGTCGACCAGGCGGGCGATGCCGAAGTCGGCGAGCGCGGGCTCCCCGTACCGCGACAGCAGCACGTTCTGCGGCTTGACGTCGCGGTGCAGCACGTCGGTCTCGTGGGTCGCGGCGAGCGCGCCCGCCATCTTCACGCCGATGCGCAGCACGTCCGCGACCGGCAGCGGCCCCTCCTTGGCGAGCCGGTCGGTGAGCGCGCCGTGCTCGAAGTACTCCATCGCGATGTAGGGGCGGCCGGCGCCGGTGGTGCCGGTGTCCAGCACGGTCACGATGTTCGGGTGCCCGGACAGCCGTCCGGTGATCTTGCATTCGCGCTGGAAACGCCGCATCGCCGCGGTGTCCACCGCGGCGACCGACAGGACCTTCAGCGCGACCATCCGGTCGAGGCGCTCCTGGTGCGCGCGGTAGACGACGCTGAAGCCGCCCTCGCCGACCTGCTCCAGCACCCGGTAGCCCGGGACGTCCTCGGTCATGGCTGGGGGGTCATGGGTCGGGGGATCCCTCTCCGTCGCTCGTCTCGTCCAGACCGCGGCGGGGCGCGAACGTCCGGCGTCATGGGGCCCGGGGCGCTTCCCGGGAGGTCAACAGCCTAGTACGGGGACGAATCCGGCGCGGCGCCTCGCGCGAACACCCCGGCCGTCCCGCCCCGGCACGCGCCGCGTACGGACATGAGATGACATTTCCAATCGCCCGGTTAATCGTTGTCCCAACTCCGCGCCGCCCGCCGCCGGCATCGCTCTAACCTCGGATTTCGCGACGCAGGAACGGCCCAGAGGGAGTGGCCCGCCGTGACGGAAGATGTCATGACGAATCCGCGGCCGGAAGCGCGGCCGACCGGATCGGCTTATGGGGACCTTGTCCGGATGGCGTATTTCGTTCTGCCGGGCGGAGGCAAGCGCGTCTACCGGCTGGCGATCGCCCGCCGGATCGTGGACGGCACCGCGCGCGGCGCCCGCGACCGCTCCGCCGCCGGGTACGCCCGGCGCCGCACCCGGGTGCTCCGCCGGGCGCTGCGGCCCTCCCGCCGCCTCCAGATCGGCCTCGGCCCCTGGCTGCGCGCACTGCCCGCGCGGCTGCCCGACCCCGCGCTGACCGCGGCGCTCTCCGGGCTCGGGCCGCACGTCCGCGCCGCGTACGTGCTCCGGCACATCGAGGGGCTGCCCCGGTACGAGATCCGCGACCAGCTGATCGAGCTCGGGGTGCGCGACCCCTGGCCGGCGATCCGCGCCGCCGAGGTCGTCCGGGTGGCCGCGCCGCGCGGCGCCGGCCGGTTCGACACCGAGACGCTGCGTCCCGTCCGCAACCGGTCGGTGCTGCCGCTCGCGACCGCCGCCATCCTCACCGCCGGGCTCGTCGCCGCCCTCGTCGTGACCGAGCGGGGCGAGCCCAGCGCGGAGCCCGCGCACGCCCTGCGGCTCGGGTCCGCCGCGCCGGACGCCTGGACGCGCGGCGCCCGCACCCTCGACGCCTGGCCCGCGCGCGGCGGCCTCGCCGGCGACCGGGCGTTCCTGCGGAGCGCCGCCGCCGCGTGGACGGGCGCGCCCGGCGACCGGCGCGCCGCCGGCGCCGCACAGCTCCTCTACGCCGGTCGCCTCGGCGGCACGCCCCTCGCGGTCATGCGGCAGGGCGACCGGCTGGCCCGCTACACGCCCGGCCGGCTGGAGGTCGTGCCCGCGGGCGCCGGCCCGTCCGCGCCGATCGCCCTCGGCGGCGGACGCTACCTCCTCGCCCCCTGGGACGCCCGGCCCGAGACCCTCGGCGGGGACCGGCTGGCCGCCTCCGCCGGGGTGACGGCGCCCGTCCGCGCGGGCACCGGCTGCGGGCGCGGCCCGCTGTTCCACCTCGGCTCCCGGACGCTCGGCGACCTCGGCGGCCCGCGCGCCGCCGTCCTCGCCTACCACTCGCCCGCGTGGCGCCCCGGCGCGGCCGACCGCCCGGCGCGCCTCGGCCGGAAGGGCCGCACGGTCTGGAACCGGCTGGCCTGCGCGGCGCCCCGTCCCGCACGGCCGGTGTCGGACGCGACCGCGTTCAACTTCTGGTCGGGGAGACTGCCGGACGGCGGGAAGACCGCCGACTGGGTGTGCACCCGGCTGGCGTACGCGTCGGGCGGAGCCACCGCCCAGGCGACGCTCCTCGGCGCGGACGTCCGGCCCACGGGCGCCTGCGACGCCCGCCGTCCGGTCGGCGGAACCTGGTGGCAGGCCCCCTCGGACCGCTGGTACTACGTGGCCGCAGCCGGGCGCGGCCTCGTCCCGCACGCCGGCGGCGTCCGCCGCCCGGCGACGCGGGGGCGCCTGCTCGTCGCCACCGGCGCCCCGCGGACGCCGGTCGCCCTGACCGCCCGCTGAACCGAACCCGCGTCAGCGAGCGCTTACCTGAATGGTGCACACTAGGGAGACCGAACCAGATTCAGGGAGTCGCAGATGGGCAAGGGGCCGCTGTCCGGAGTACGGGTGATCGAGCTGGCCGGGATCGGGCCGGGGCCGTTCGCCGCGATGCTGCTGGCCGACCTCGGCGCCGAGGTGATCCGCGTCGACCGCGCCTCCGCCGTCCGGGAGGGCGCGACCAGCGGCGGCACCGACTTCAGCAACCGCGGCAAGCGGTCGATCGCCATCGACCTGAAGAGCGAGCGCGGCCGCGAGGTCGTGCTCCGCCTGGTCGAGAAGTCCGACGTGCTCCTCGAAGGGTTCCGGCCCGGCGTGACCGAGCGCCTCGGCATCGGCCCGGACGACTGCCTCGCCCGCAACCCGAAGCTCGTGTACGGCCGGATGACCGGCTGGGGCCAGCAGGGCCCGCTCTCGCACACCGCCGGCCACGACGTCGGCTACATCGCCATCACCGGCGCCCTGCACGCGATCGGCCGCGCGGGCGGCCCGCCGCAGGTCCCGATGAACCTCCTCGGCGACTTCGCCGGCGGCAGCATGTACCTGATCGTCGGCGTCCTCGCCGCCCTCCTGGAGTCGCGGACGAGCGGGCGCGGCCAGGTCGTCGACGCCGCGATCGTGGACGGCACCGCGCACCTGTCCACGTTCATCCACGCCTTCCTCGCGACGGGCCTCTGGCAGGACCGCCGCGGCGTCAACATGCTCGACACCGGCGCGCCCTGGTACGACGTGTACGAGACCGCGGACGGCCGCCACATGGCCGTCGGCGCCATCGAGTCCCAGTTCTACGCCGAGTTCCTGCGCCGCCTCGGCGTCGACGGCGAGGACCTCCCCGACCAGAACGACCGCGACGCCTGGCCGGCCCTCCGCGAGCGGTTCGCCGCCGCCTTCAAGACGAAGACCCGCGACGAATGGGCGGAGATCTTCGTTCCCAGCGACGCGTGCGTGGCTCCCGTCCTGTCGATGACCGAGGCCGCCGAGCACCCCTACAACACCGCCCGCGACGTCTTCCCCGAACTCGCCGGCCACCGCCAGCCCGCCCCGGCGCCGCGCTTCTCCCGCACCGTCACCGAGACCGACGGCGTGCCGGCCCTCCCCGGCGGCCAGACCCGTGCCGTCCTGGACGACCTGGGCTTCGACGACACCGAGACCCTCCTGAAGGAAGGCGCCGTCGCCCAGGCATGAGACCCCGCCCGGTCTGCGGCAAGTCCCCGCAGGCCAGGCGGTACGGCGGCTGAACCGCGGTCAGCGGCGCCCGGCGGCTCGCCGGGCGCCGCCTTCCGGGCTCAGGCGACCGCTTCGGCCACGGCCCGCGCCCAGAGGCCGAGAGCGTCGTCGATCTGCGCCTCGGTGACGATCAGTGGCGGGATCATCCGGACGACGTTGCCGTACGCGCCGCAGGTCAGCAGCAGGAGGCCGTGGTCGGTGGCGGCCTTGTGCGCCCGCGCCGCCGCGGCGGCGTCGGGCTCGCCGTCCGGCGCGGTGAACTCGCTGGCCTGCATCAGGCCGAGCCCCCGCACGTCGCCGATCTCCGGGTGGTCGGCGGCGACCTTGCGGAGCCCGTCGTTCAGCCGCGCCCCCTGCCGGGCCGCGTTGCCCACGAGGTCCTCGTCGGCGATGACCTGGAGGGTGGCGAGCGCGGCGGCGCACGCGACCGCGTTGCCGCCGTACGTCCCGCCCTGCGATCCCGGGCGGGCCTTCTCCATCAGCGCCGTGGGCGCCGCGATCGCCGACAGCGGGAACCCGCTGGCCAGGCCCTTCGCCGTGATCAGGACGTCGGGACGCGCGGCCGAGTGCTCGTGCCCCCAGAACCGGCCGGTCCGCCCGAACCCGGTCTGCACCTCGTCCATGATGAGGAGGATGCCGTGCCGGTCGGCCCGCTCGCGCAGCCCCTCCAGGAACCCCGGCGGCGCCGGGATGTAGCCGCCCTCGCCGAGCACCGGCTCGACGACGAACGCGGCCGTGTCGGACGCCGGGCTCGCGGTGACGAGCAGGTAGTCCAGCTCGCGCAGCGCGAACCGTGTCGCCTCCTCCTCGTCCCACCCGTACCGGTACGCCTGTGGGAACGGCGCGATGGCGGCGCCCGGCATCAGCGGGCCGATGCCCGCGCGGAACTTCGTGCCGGCCGTGGTGAGCGCGGCGGCCCCCATCGTCCGGCCGTGGAACGAGCCGTGGAAGACGACGATGTTCTGCCGCCCGGTGGCGTGCCGCGCCAGCCGGATGGACGCCTCGACGGCCTCGCTGCCGCTGTTGAGGAAGAACAGCGAGTCCAGGCCGTCCGGCAGCACCTCGCCGAGCGCGTCGACGAGCCGCAGCAGGGGTTCGTGCATGACCGTCGTGTACTGCCCGTGGATCAGCGTGCCGACCTGCTTCTGCGCCGCCTCGACCACGCGCGGGTGGCAGTGGCCCGTGTTGGTCACGCCGATCCCGGCGGTGAAGTCCAGGTGCCTGCGGCCGGCGGTGTCGTAGAGGTACACGCCCTCGCCGCGTTCGGCCAGGACGGGGGTGGCCTGCTTGAGCAGGGGTGACAGCGTAGCCATGCGTCCCTCCTGTAGATTGTCGACAATTTGCAATCTAAGTGCCCCCGGCACCGATGTCCAGGGGCGTCGCCGCTCCGCCGGCCGTTACGGCCGGGTGGCGCGGAGCCGGTGGATGGAGTCGGTCATGTGCTCCTCGATGAGCACGAGCAGCCGCTCCTCCTCGCCGTCGCCGATCGCGTCGACGAGCCGGCGGTGCTCCTCGACGAGGTCGGACGGCTCGGGGTAGGTGTCCTGCAGGGCGTTCAGGCACATCCGGGTCTCCACCAGCAGGGTGTGCGCCATCCGCTCCAGCCGGGGGCTCCCGGACGAGCTGACCAGCACCTCGTGGAACGCCTGGTCGGCGTCGCTCATCGCGACCCGGTCGCGCTGCCGCGCGGCGTCCACGAGCGCTTCGAGGGCCTCGGTCAGCCGGGCCACCGCCTCGCCCCGGTTCCGCGCCATGATCAGCCGGCACGCCTCCCGCTCGATCGCCAGCCGGGCGAGGTAGACGTCCTCGACGTCCCCCTCGTCCAGCGTGATCACGAACAGCCCGCGGTGCGGCTCGCTGACCAGGAGCCCCTCCTGGACGAGCCGCTGCATCGCCTCGCGCAGCGGGCCGCGGCTGATGCCGAGGCGCCCGGCGAGCTCGGCCTCGCCGAGCTGCGCGCCGGGCTCCAGCGACCCGTACATGATCGCCGAGCGCAGCTCGTCCGACACGATCTCGACGGTCGACTTGCGGGGGACGGGTTCCAGCTCACCCAATCGGCCCATGTCGCGGGCCCCTTTCGTCATAGCTGCCAGGTATGTCGTCCCTGCCCGGCCCCGGCGGGGCCGGCGGAGACGTCGGCGGGGACGGCGAACAGCCGGCCCAGCCCGGTGCGCGGCGTGAGCCCCCCGGGACCGGACGCGAGCCGCAGCCCCTCCCACACGCTCACCTGGTTGGCGGTCAGGACCGGCTTGCCGACCCGTGCCTCCAGTTCGTCCAGCCAGGACACGGTGTGCAGCGCGGTGTCGGGCACCAGCACGGCCTCGGCGTCCGGATGGTCGTTGGCCGCGACGAAGGCGAGCACCTCGTCGCGCCCGAGGGTGCCGACCTCGGCGGCGGTCACGATGCCCCGGCAGGACAGCGCCACCACCTCGATGCCGGCGTGGGCGAGGAACGCGACGAACCGCTCGGCGACGTCGGCCGGGTAGGTCGCGGCGACCGCGACCCTGGTCAGGCCGAGCGCCCGCGCCGCGTGCACGAACGCGAACGACGTGCTGGACGCGGGCACGCCCGCGGCCTCGCGGACGCCCGCGACCTGCTCCGCGGCGCCCTCCCAGCCGAACACGAAGCTGCCGCTGGTGCAGGCCCAGACGGCGGACCGGACGCCCATACGGCGCAGTGCGCGCGCGCCCTCGCCGAGGACGTCGGCGCCCCCGATGTCGAGCAGCGCGTCCACGCGGTGGGCGTCCTCGCGCATCAGGGTGTGCACGACCGGGAGGCTGACCTCACCCGGCCCGGAACCTCGCAGGGCGCGTTCGATGGCGGGGTAGTCGGCCTCGGCGCTGTACCCCGGATACAGGAACCCGGCGCTCACCACGTTCTGCGGCATGTCACCGCCAACCCTACCTTCGCTGATCATGGACCCCATTCCCGTCAGGCCGCCGTGGACGGGGCGAGCTGCGCCAGCGACTGCCCGGGACCGGCCGCGCTGCGGCCCATCGCGCGCAGCGCCGAGCACATCGTCACCTGGTTGGCGGTCAGCACCGGCTTGGCGATCATCCGCTCCAGCGGCGCGATGATGTCGTACGTCGGCACGTTCGTGCAGCTGATGAAGACGGCCTCGGCCTCGGGGACGTCCACCGTCGACACCGCCGACACGATCTCGCCGTAGCCGACCTTCCAGATGTGGCTGAGCAGTCCCATCCCGACCGACGACACGACCTCGATCCCGTACTCGCCGAGGAAGGACACGAGCCGGTCGGTGACCGCGTCTATGTACGGGGTGACGACCGCGATCCGCGAGACGTTGAGCAGCCGCAGCGACTCCACCAGCGCGCCCGAGGTCGTCGTGGACACGGGAGCGCCGGCCGACATCATCGACTGGTGCAGTTCCAGCTCGCCCGCCTTGCCGCGGATGAAGCTGCCGGACGCGCAGGCGTAGGCGACCGCGAGCGGCTCGGGGGCGAGGACGTCCCGGGTCGCCTGCCGGACGATCGACTGGTCCGACAGCGCGGACGCCATCTCCACGGTGACGGGGACCGGGACGTAGGGGAGCCGGGTCATGAACAACGACACGTCATCGGGCGTCCACCGCCACAGCTCGCGGTCGAGGGCGAAGTCGAACGGCGCGACCACTCCGATGCCGTGCTGGGCGAGCAGCTCGGGGCCGACGACCAGCGTGGGGTCGAATGCCATCTGCGAGGCCACCGCTCTAGGACTCGGCGCGGCTGTAGACGAGGCGTTCGCCGACCCCGCCGGATCGCCAGACGTCGTTGCACGCCTCCGCCATCCGGTCGAGCCCGTCGACGATCGTCGCGTACACGTTGCCGGGCACCCACCCGACGTCACCGTTGAGCAGCAGGTTGTTGCGGCCGTAGAAGATGGCGAGGTCGATGACGCCGGGCAGCGCGTGGATGTTCTTCTCCTCCTTGAACTTCCGGTCGAGCATGCCGCCCTGGAAGGAGAAGTAGACGACGTCGCCGGGGATCGGGGTGACGGTGGGGTTCTCAAGGCCGACCTCGTCCTCGGAGAACCGTTCGACCATCGTGTACACCTCGTTGCGGGCGTACTTGGCGTGGTACGCGTCGCCTCCGAGGGGCAGGGCGCGCCATACCGCCTCGCAGGTCCGCGGCGCGTCCTTCTCCAGCAGCTCCGCGACGCATGACACGCCGCGACGCTCCAGGGTGATGGTCATGAGCTTGGGCATGCTGGACCTCCCCGTGAACAGGGGTGGGCGAGAGCGTCGCCACCCGAAGGACTCTCCATGTTTGTGGGGCAACCCCCACACACCCCCCGGAAGGGGTTGTGTTAGAGCGCTCTGGGATCCGTCCTGGCCTGTGCTTGGGCAATGGTTGCGACGGTCTTGCAGCACACGTCCCAGTGCGGTGAGCTGGCAAACAGTACACCGCGCTGATTGTTGACAATCCTACGAACGCTTCCTAGCGTGTCAATGCCTCCCTGAGTTGCCTTCTTGTAAACTCCGCACACCCCGGAAGTGACGCCGATGGAGCCTGGTCAGCACGCGCCCGGTGGGCCGCCCCGCGTGGTGGTGCTCGTGGGGGACGTCGAGCCGCGCGGTATGGCCGAGGCCGAACGCCTCGCGCGCGTCCGGTACGTGCGGGAATCGGAGCTGGCAGAGGCCCTTCCGGGTTCCGACGCGCTCTTCATGTGGGACTTCCTGTCGGACGCGCTCGCGGCCGCGTGGCCGTCCGAGGGCGGGCCCGGCTGGGTGCACGTCGCGAGCGCCGGCGTCGACCGGCTGCTCTTCCCCGCCCTCGTCGACGGCGACACAGTTGTCACCAATTCGCGAGGCGTCTTCGACGAGCCGATCGCCGAGTACGTCCTCGGCCTCGTGCTCGCCTTCGCCAAGGACCTGCACACCACGTTCCGGCTGCAGGCCGAGCGCCGCTGGCGGCACCGCGAGACCGAGCGGATCACCGGCGCCCGCGCGCTCGTCGTCGGCACGGGGCCGATCGGCCGCGCCATCGGCCGCCGCCTCGCCGCCGCCGGGCTGGCCGTCACCGGCGCCGGCCGCACCGCCCGCGACGCCGATCCCGACCTCGGCACCGTCGTCCCGATGGAGCGGCTGGACGAGGCGCTCGCCGAGGCCGACTACGTGGTGCTCGCGGCGCCGCTCACCCCGCAGACCCGCGGCATGATCGACGCGCGGGCGCTGGACCGGATGCGCCCGTCCGCGCGGCTGGTCAACGTGGGCCGCGGCGCGCTGGTCGCCGAACCCGACCTCGTCAAGGTGCTGCGCGACGGCCGGATCGCGGGCGCCGCGCTGGACGTCTTCGAGGACGAGCCGCTGCCGCCGTCCTCCCCGTTCTGGGAGATGCCGAACGTCGTCGTCTCCCCGCACATGTCCGGCGACGTGGCGGGCTGGCGCGACGAGCTCGTCCGGCTGTTCGTCGACAACCTCGGCCGCTACGCGTCCGGCCGCCCGCTGCGCAACATCGTGGACAAGCGGCTCGGGTACGTGGGCCCACATCGCCGAGCCGGTTCAGACCAGAGGGGGTAGCCATGGCCGACGCGGCCGACCTGACCGCGACCGAACTGCTGGCGGAGTACGAGGCCGGGACGCTCTCCCCGGTCGAGGCGGCCGAGGCCGTCCTCGCCCGGATCGCACGCGAGGACCCGAAGCTCAACGCGTTCTGCCTCGTCGACGAGGAGACCACGCTCGACATGGCGCGCGCCGCCGCCGACCGCCGGCGGCGCGGCGCGACGCTCGGCCCGCTGGACGGCGTGCCCGTCTCCATCAAGGACGTCTTCCTCACCCGCGGCTGGCCCACGCTGCGCGGCTCCACGACGATCGACCCGGCGGGCCCGTGGGACGAGGACTCCCCGGCCGTCGCGCGGCTCCGCGAGCAGGGCGCGGTGTTCGCCGGCAAGACCACCACGCCGGAGTTCGCGTGGAAGGGCGTCACCGACAACCCGCTCACCGGCGTCACCCGCAACCCGTGGGACACCTCCCGCACGCCGGGCGGGTCGTCCGGCGGCGCGGCGGCGGCCGTCGCGGCGGGCATGGCGCCGCTCGCGCTCGGCACCGACGGCGGCGGCTCGGTGCGCATTCCCGCCGCCTTCACCGGCACGTTCACGATCAAGCCGACGTACGGCCGCATCCCGCACTACCCGGCGAGCCCGTTCGGGACGCTCGCGCACACCGGCCCCATGACGAACACTGTCGCGGACGCGGCGCTGCTGCTGGACGCGGTGTGCGGCCCCGACGGCCGCGACTGGTCGGCGCTGCCGCCGCCGGACGTTCCGTTCGCCGACGGCGGCCCGGACGACCTGACCGGCCTGCGCGTCGCGTTCAGCCCCGACCTCGGGTTCGCCGAGGTCGACCCGGAGATCGCGGCGTCCGTGGCCGCCGCCGCCGAGTTCTTCACCGAGCTCGGCGCGAAGGTCGAGCAGGCCGATCCGGGGCTCGGCGGCGACCCGGTCGAGGAGTTCGAGGTCCTCTGGTTCGCGGGCGCCGCCAAGGTGATCGAGCATCTGTCCCCGGCGGCCCGGGCACGGCTCGACCCGGGCCTCCGGGAGATCTGCGAGCAGGGCGCGCTGTACTCGGCCGTCGAGTACCTCACCGCGACCGCCCGCCGGATGGAGCTCGGCCGCATCATGGGCGTCTTCCACGAGCGGTACGACCTGCTGCTCACCCCGACGATGCCGATCGCCGCGTTCGAGGCGGGCCGGGAGGTCCCGGAGGGCTCGCCGTCCCCGCGCTGGACGAGCTGGACCCCGTTCACCTATCCGTTCAACATGACCCAGCAGCCGGCCGCGAACCTGCCGTGCGGCTTCACCGCGGACGGGCTGCCCATCGGCCTCCAGGTGGTCGGCGCCCGGCACGCCGACGCCCTGGTCATGACCGCATGCGCGGCTTACGAGCGGGCGCGTCCCTGGCGCGGGCGGCGGCCGTGACGGTGATTCGTCCTAGGTGATCCGCCCTAGGCGATCCGCTCTAGGCGATCCGCTCTACGGGAAGGTGATGACCGCGCGCCGTCCCGACCTACTCGGTCTCGGTCTGCTCCAGCTCCGCGCGCCGGCGCTTGTCGGCGCGGCGCTTGCGCCGCTTCACCCCGACGCCGCCCCAGAACGCGAGCCCCTTCACCACGACGGTGGGCGAGCCCGGCGCGCCGGGACCGCTCGCCCGCTGGTCGAAGCCGCCCATGATGCCGAGGCCCTTGACGTGCACGGTGATGTCGTCCGGCACGATGATGTCGAACCCGCCCATGATCGCGAAGGCGCGGATCGTCACGGTCTCCTCGTCGAACCGGGCCTCGCGCAGGTCGATCTTCCCGCCGCCCCAGAACGCGAACGCGGTGAACTTGCGCGGCACGTTCCACACGCCGGTCCGGCTGAACCCGCTCATGATCCCGACGCCGATCCGCCAGGACGGCGCGCCCCTCACCGGCCGCCAGTCCGCCCCGGTGAGCGGCGCGGCCGGCGCGGACGCGCCCGGTGCGGGCAGGTCGCGGGTGAGCGGCGCGAGCTCCCCGTAGGTCTTCGCCGCGAAGACCGCGTCCAGCCGCTCGTCCAGCTCGTCCAGCGTCAGCCGCCCGTCGCCGGCCGCGTCGCGCAGCACCTGCGCGACCCGTTCCCGGTCGGCGTCACCGGCCCGCATCTCCGGCGCCGAGGGCGTTCCGGACGGCTCGGGGAGGTTCGTCATGGACGCAGCCTAAACCGCCCCCGCCCGGTCCGGCGACCGGCCCGAGCCAGAAGATCAGGCCGGTTCGAGGCGGACGACGACGGACTTGGACGTGGGCGTGTTGCTCACCTCGGCGGTGCTGTCGAGAGGGACGAGGACGTTCGTCTCCGGGAAGTAGGCCGCCGTGCAGCCGGGCGCCGTCGGGTAGGAGATGACGCGGAAGCCGGCGGCTCGGCGCTCGGTGCCGTCCGACCACTCGGAGACGAGGTCGACCGTGGCGCCGTCGGCGATCCCGAGGCCGGACAGGTCGGCCGGGTTGACGAACACGACGCGCCGCCCCGCCTTGACGCCCCGGTAGCGGTCGTCGAGGCCGTAGATGGTGGTGTTGTACTGGTCGTGGCTGCGGACGGTCTGCAGCAGCAGCCGCCCCTCCGGGACCCGCAGCACCTCCAGCTCGTTCACCGTCAGGTTGGCCTTGCCGGTCGCGGTCGGGAACCTGCGCTCGTCGCGGGGCGCGTGGGGGAGCGTGAAGCCGCCCTCCCGGATCCGCGCGTTGTAGTCGGTGAAACCGGGGACGACGCGGGAGACGTGGTCGCGGATCACGTCGTAGTCGCGCTCCATCGCCTCCCAGCCGATGCGCGAGCCGGGGAGCGCCGCTCTCGCGAGGCGGCACACGATCGAGACCTCCGACAGCAGGTGGCGCGATGCCGGGGCGAGCCGGCCCCGCGACGCGTGCACCATGCCCATGGAGTCCTCGACGGACACGAACTGCGCCCCGGACTCCTGCTCGTCGCGTTCGGTGCGGCCGAGCGCCGGCAGGATCAGCGCCAGCTCGCCGGTCACCGCGTGCGAGCGGTTCAGCTTCGTGGACACCTGCGCGGTCAGCCGGCAGCGCCGCAGCGCCGCCTCGGTGACCGCCGAGTCGGGGGTGGCGCGGACGAAGTTGCCGCCCATGCCGAGGAACACACGGGCCCGGCCGTCGCGCATGGCGCGGATCGCCTCCACGGTGTCCAGCCCGTGCTCGCGCGGCGGCTCGAAGCCGAACTCGGCGGCGAGCGCGTCCAGGAACGCGGGCTTCGGCCTCTCCCAGATGCCCATCGTCCGGTCGCCCTGCACGTTGGAGTGGCCGCGGACCGGGCAGACGCCCGCGCCGGGGCGGCCGATGTTGCCGCGCAGCAGCAGGAAGTTGACGATCTCCCGGATCGTCGGCACCGAGTTGCGGTGCTGGGTGAGGCCCATCGCCCAGCAGACGATGATCCGCTTCGCGGCGAGGACGTCGCCGAGCGTCGCGGCGATCTCGCCGCGGGTCAGCCCGGTCGCCTCCAGCACGTCGTCCCAGTCCAGGTCGAGGACGTGCTCGCGGAAGGCGTCGAACCCGTGCGCGTGCGCGGCGAGGAACTCGCGGTCGAGGGCGCCGGGATCGTCGGTTTCGAGCAGCATCCGGTTGAGCGCCTGGAACAGCGCGAGGTCGCCGTTCAGCCGGATCTGCAGGAACCGGTCGGCGAGAACCGTGCCCTGGCCCGTCACTCCGGACGGGCGCTGCGGGTTCTTGAACCGCATCAGCCCCGCCTCGGGCAGCGGGTTCACCGCGACGATCCGGGCGCCGTGCCGCTTGGCCTCCTCCAGCGCCGACAGCATCCGCGGATGGTTCGTGCCCGGGTTCTGGCCGACGACGAAGATCAGGTCTGCCCGGCCGAGGTCCTCCAGCAGGACCGAGCCCTTCCCGATGCCGATCGTCTCGCTCAGCGCCGACCCGGACGACTCGTGGCACATGTTGCTGCAGTCCGGCATGTTGTTGGTGCCGAACGCTCGCGCGAACAGCTGGTAGGCGAACGCGGCCTCGTTGCTGGTCCGGCCCGAGGTGTAGAAGACGGCCTCGTCCGGCGAGCCGAGGGCGTTCAGCTCGGACGCCAGCAGCCCGAACGCGTCGTCCCACCCGATCGGCTCGTAGTGCTCGGACCCGGCGCGCTTCACCATCGGCTCGGAGAGCCGCCCCTGCTGCCCGAGCCAGTGGTCGGACCGCTCGGCGAGCTCGGCGAGCGTGTGCCGGGCGAAGAACTCGCGCGTGACGCGCCGCCGCGTCGCCTCCTCCGCGACGGCCTTGGCGCCGTTCTCGCAGAACTCGGCGACGTGCCGGCGGTCGCCTTCCGGCCACGCGCACCCCGGGCAGTCGAAGCCCTCCTTCTGGTTGACGCGCAGCAGCGTCAGCGCCGTCCGCCGGACGCCCATCTGCGCCTGCGCCTGGCGCAGCGCGGCGGTGACCCCCGGTACGCCCGCCGCCCACGTCTTCGGCTTCGTGACTTCGAGCCCCGAATCGTCGAAGTCACCGGTGGGCGCCTTGCGCGGCATAGGGAACACATCCTCGTGGTCGGCGGCTCCCTCCACTTTCGCACGCGGGACGCCTTTTTCGAGGGCGGGTCTATCTGGGGCGAGCCTCTACTGTGGCGGGCCTTCCTCCAGACGGAGAGTGGTTCCCGTGCGAGTGCCCTGGCGGTTCGTCCATTCGATGCGGACGACGTCGCCGGGGTGGTGGGAGAGCATCACGGACGTGAGGGTGGACGGGGAGTCCACGATCTTGTCGCCGAGGGCGACGATGACGGCGCCGACCGGGATACCGGCGGTCTCGGCGGGCGAGCCGGGGACGACCTCGGCGACGAGCGCGCCGGGGGAGCGGCCGTTGGGGCGGACCCTGACGCCGAGCATGGCCGTCCGGCCGATGTGCACGGTCGAGGACGCCTCGCCGCGCTGGATCTGGCGGACGATCTCCAGCGCCCGGTCGGACGGGACGGCGTAGCCGCGGTGGTCCTTCTTCGGCTTGGTCCCCCGCGTCGAGAACCCGAGGGACGCCGCGGTGTTGATGCCGATGACCTTCCCGCCGGTGTTGAGGAGGGGGCCGCCGGAGTCGCCCGGCTTGATCGGCGCGTTGGTCTCGATCAGCCCGGTGAGCCGCTCGGAGGTGCCGCTGCTGTCGTCACGGGCGGTGACGGACTGATCCAGCGCGGTGACCTTGCCGGTGACGACGGCGGGAGCCCCGCCCTTGCCGCCCGCGTTGCCGACGGCGGTCACCACGTCGCCGACGTTCACCGCGGACGCGGAGGCGAACGCGGCCGCCTTCAGCCGGGCCGCGCCGGTCAGCCGGATCACCGCGATGTCGCTCGCCTGGTCGTAGCCGACGACCTCCGCCGGGTAGCTGCGGCGGTTGTCGGTGTTCGTCCCCTTGATCGCGGTGGCGCCCTTGATCACGTGGTTGTTGGTCAGCACCAGGCCGCCCGCGGTGAGCACGATGCCCGTCCCGGCGGCGCGGGTGCCGCTCAGCTCCTGCTCGGTCTCGATGTTGACCACGCCCGGCCGGCGCCCGCTGGGCTTGGCCTGCTTGGTCGCGGTGGGCTCGACGACCGGCGGGGCCCCCTCGGGCCCGCCGGTCTCGGTCACGCGGCAGCCCGGGACGAGGAGGGCCAGCAGTGCGACCAGCAGCATCGGTATCGCGGCACGGACGCCGCGGCTCACGCGGTACTCGCTCACCTCGGTGCCTCCTCCCGCTGATTCTCTCCATGATTCCCGATTCAGGGGAATTAGTCCGGAATGTGGAGGAGGTGCCGCCGCGGTGCCGGTCAGCGGGTGAAGTGGCGCCTGGGGTTGCCGACCAGCATCTGGTCGAGCTGCGCCTCGGAGACCCCCGCGGCGCGCAGCGCGGGCAGGACCTCGTCGCTGATGTGCCGGTAGTGCCAGTTCGGCTGCATCGCCGGGACCGTCGCCGGATCGGGGCCGAACCAGTCGATGAAGCAGCTCGCGTCGTGGCTGAGGACGATCCGGTCGGCGTACCCGCGCTCGCACAGCGCCGCGATGGTGGCGACCCGGTTCTCGGTCGGGTTGAGGAGGTCGAGGCCGAACCGGTCCATGCCGAGGATCGCCCCGGTGTCGGCCAGTTCCATCAGGTAGTCGAGGTCGTTGCTGTCGCCCGCGTGCCCGATGACGACCTTGGCGAGGTCCACGCCCTCCTCGCCGAGCACGCCCACGACCGTCCGGCCCGCGTGGATCGAGCTGTCGGTGTGCACGGTGACCGGCGCGCCCGTCTCCCGGTGCGTCCCGGCGACGGCCCGCAGGATGCGCTCGACCGCCGGGGTGAGGCCCGGCGCGTCCACGGCGCACTTGAGGAACGCGGCCTTCACCCCGGTGCCGGCGATGCCCTCGGTCAGGTCGCGGACGAAGTCGGCGATCATCGGGTCCGGGCCCCGGTCCAGCATCGTGCCGGGCCCCCGGAAGCGGAACTGGAACGGGATGTCGTGGTAGGTGTAGATCCCCGTCGCGACGATGATGTTGAGCTCGGGGACCTGCTCGGCGATCCGCTGGATGCGCGGGATGTAGCGGCCGAGCCCCCACACGGTCGGGTCGGCGATCGTGGTGATGCCGCGGCCGGCCAGCTCGCGGAGCTTGCCGACGGCGTCGGCGACCTTCTCCTCCTCGTCCCACCAGTCGCCCGCGCCGTAGTTCTCGACGTTCTCGGTGCCGAGGACGAAGACGTGCTCGTGCATGAGCGTGCGTCCGAGGGCGGTGACGTCGATGGGGCCGCGGACGGTCTCCACTACGGGCATCGGCTCTCCTCGGGGCTCCCCGCCGCCGGTGCATACCGACTGGTCGGTTTCTGGCAAGCTAAGACGCGGGACGCACCCGCGTCAATGCTCCGCTCCGAAGGGAGGTGCCGAGGTTGGCGGACACGCCACCGGTGCCGGAGTCGACGGCGCCCGTCCGGCGCAGCGAGGTCGAGCGGCGGATCCTGGACGCCGCGCTCCGGCTCTTCGCCGAGCACGGCTTCGACGGCACGTCCGTGCAGGGCATCGTCGCGGCGGCCGAGGTCACCAAGGGCGCCCTCTACCACTACTTCGACTCAAAGGACGATCTTCTCTACGAGATCTACCACTCGCTGATCGCCCGGCAGCTCGCCGACCTCGGCGCCGTGCTGGCCCGCGGCCTGCCGCCGCGCGAGGCCGTCCGCGCGGTGCTGACCGGGCTGATCCGCAGCACGGCGGAGCACATCGACGAGGCGAAGGTGTTCTCCCGCGACAAGGACCGGCTGGACGACGCCCGGATGCGCGCCGTCCGCGCCGACCGCCGCCGCTACCACACGACGTTCCGCGGCCTCGTCGAGCAGGGCCAGCGGGAGGGCGTGTTCGGCGCCGCCACGCCCGCCGAGACCGTGACCATCGTCGCGCTCGGCATGGTCAACCAGATGCCGTCCTGGTACCGCCCGGACGGCCCGAAGACCGCGGCGCAACTGGCGGACGAGGTCGCGGGCTTCATCCTGGACGCCCTGGATCAGCGCCGCGTCTGAAGGCGCAGGGCGGCGTCGCGCACGTCGGCCAGTTCGGCGTCCCAGTCGCCCGGCGGGGACAGCGGCGCCAGGACGAACTTCGACAGCCCCGCCTCGACGAGCCGGCCGAGATGCGCCTCCAGGCCGTCGAGGTCGGGCACGACGTCCTTGAGCGGAGCGGGCCCGCTGATCCGCCGCACACGGGCGAACCGGGCCTCCGCGTCGTCGGACAGCGGCCCGCGCCGGTAGGGCACGACGGCGCCGAAGTGCTCGTCCTCGATCTCGCGCCCCGCGCCCGCCGCCGCCTCCTGGACGATCAGCCGCCCCCGCTCGCCCTCGGCCGGGGTGGTGAAGGCGGCCAGCCAGCCGTCCGACAGCCGGCCGGTGCGGCGCAGCTCAGGCTCGGACGTCCCGCCCATCCACACGTCGAACCCCCGCGCGGCCGGTTTCGGCAGGACGCGCAGCGCCTCGTAGCGGAACCGGGGGCCGTCATGGGTGACCTCGTCCTCGGCCCAGAACCGGCGCAGCAGCGGCAGCGCCTCCTCGAAGATCGCGGCCCGTTCCTCTCGCCGGACCCCGAACGCCTGCTGCTCGCCCGCGTGCCGCTGCCCGAGCCCGAACGCGGGCAGCAGCCGCCCGCCCGACAGCACGTCCAGCGAGGCCAGCTCCTTGGCGAGGACGGCGGGGGAGCGCCCGGGGAGCGTCATCACGGCGGTGCCGAACTTGATCCGGGACGTCAGCGCCGCCGCGTAGGTGAGGAGCACCACGGGGTCGAGCGCGGGTCCGGTGACCCGCTCGGAGACCCACAGGGAGTCGAACCCCTCGCGTTCCAGGCCGAGTGCGAGCGCGGTCAGCGCTTCGGGGCCGAGGGCGGCAGCCGCCGGGGCCATGCCGATACGAATGATCACTCGTCGACCGTACGCGGCGTCAGTTCTGTGACGCAACCTTCGGATGCCGGGTGGCGGCCGCGGTGACGGCGACGGCCAGGACCGCGAGGAGGGCGATCGACAGCGCCATCGGGACGGCGGTGTCCGGGCGTCAGCGCGCCGAGCACGCCATATCGGGCCTCTCGAGCGGGGTCTGCGTTCGAGAGGATTCAATACGATGACGGTCCGTTATCTTCCATGTCAGGAAGTGGGTTCCCTCGCAGCGGCCTCAGAACGGGAACCGCTCGGCGGCGGCGAGGACGGCCCCGGTGACGGTGGCGACGGTCAGCGCCGACACCCCGGACAGCACGGCCCAGCGTCCGACCTGGTAGCCGATGGGGACGCGGCCCGAGCCCCGTCCCCGGACCGGCCAGGGGGCCCGCAGCGGCGCGGTGCCCGGCGGCTCCTGAGCGGCGTCGGCGAGGGGCGCGTCGCCGCCGGCCGTCCCGGCGGGGCCGAGCCCGACCACCCAGCCGAGCAGTCCGGCGACATCCGCCGGATCGGTCGCGAGGCCGGAGGCGAAGTACCGCACCTCCGCGGCCACCTGGTCCAGGGTGCGGACGGTGTTGCCGAGGCCGACGTGCCCGAGCCACTCGCGCAGGTCGGCGTCCTCGCTCAGGCCGTCCTCGGTCAGGCAGCGGCCGATCTCCGTGCGGGCCAGCAGGTCGGTCTTGGTGACGACGACGGCGACCCGCTTCTGCCGGCCCTGGTCGGGACGCGACCGCAGATCGTTCAGGACCCGCTGCAAGGTGTCGGCGGGGTCCTCCTCCGACGACACCGCCGCGTGGTCGACGAACTCCCGCTCGTCCCCGGTGAGGGTGCGGCGCAGGTGGGGGAGGGCGAACGGGTCCACGATGAACAGCAGCGCCTCACTGTGGTCGAGATAGCGCAGTGACTCGACCTCCGTCGCGCCCGTGTAGTGCTCACCGGCGGGGTCGAACAGGTAGAGGATGCGGCGCGCACCCCCTGGAAGCTCGACGTCCACCATGGTCGCCAGAGGGAGTTCCGGGCCGGTCTTGGCAAGACGTCCGCCGCGCTGGAATTCGCGTATCGCGCCCGCGTACGCCTGCGCGTGCCGCTGCTCGACGAACGACAGCCGTCCGTGGACGGCGCGGGCCTGCGCGTGCAGCGCCCGTATGCCGAGAACCATGAACGTGGTCTTGCCGGCGGCCGGGCCGCCGACGAACGGCAGCGGCTCCACGCGGACGCGCCCGATCCGCTCCGGGAGCCGTCCGCCGCAGTGCGGGCAGTACGCGGCGAGCCGGAAACGGCCGAGCGGGACGGTCGTGGGCAGCCGCGCCCCGCAGCGGCACACGTTCCGGAACGCGCCCCCCGCGCCGGGCGCGAGATGCCGGTGCCGTGCCCCGCATCCGGGGCATTCGTACTCTGGCAGGCCGATCCGCTCGTAACAGAACGGGTGCGGGCATGTCTGGAGGATCCGCCCGTACATCATGAAGCCGCGCTCCACCGCGGCCAGGACGAGCACGCACGCCAGCCACACCGCGAGCCCGACCGCCGCGACCAGCCCGTACAGGACGGTCAGCGCCAGCACGAACACCGAGGCGGGGACGGCGGCGGCGACGATGCCCGCGCACAGCGCCAGCCAGACCGGGAAGACGAAGAACCCCCACGGGCCGCCGAGGAGCGTCCGGGTCAGGTTCACCACGATGCTCCGCGCCGTCCGGTACACCTGCGGGACGACCGTGCGGCTGATCGTCCACCAGTCGCGCCACACCTGGCCGAGCAGGTAGTGCCGGTAGGCGACGTCCGGCGCGGCGACCGGCGACGGGCCCTCCAGGCTGGACGGCGCGAGCGTCCGGCACGCGTGCAGGTAGTACACGCCGAGCGCGGCGGCACCGGCGACCACCAGCGTCCCGGCGAACAGCACCGGGAACACGTACATGAACCCGAGCCACATGGCGCCCAGCCACACGGCGATCAGCAGCAGCACGATGATGGGATGCACGCGCTCAGCCCCCGCCTTCCCCGAGCAGGTCGCGGAGCACGGCGCGCAGCTCCGGGCTGCGCGCCAGGTGCGCGTCGAGCTGCCTGGCGGCGAGCCAGCGCCCGGCCGCCGCCCGCGCCCACTCCTCCAGGGACGGCTCGGCCACGCCGCGCTTGCGCAGCCGCAGCACGACCTCGACCAGGTCGTTGCGCCGCTCGATCTCGCGTCCGAGCAGCGGGGCGCGGCCGGCGCGGGCACGCCCGGCCAGCTCGGCGGTCCACCGTCCGGCGACCCGGGCGCGGACGGGAGCGGGCACGGCCGCCAGCAGCTCCGCCCGGAACCTCGGCGGGCGCCGGGACAGCCGCCGCGCCGCGCCGACGAACGCCTCGTCGGCAAGCTGCCGGGTCGCGCCCTCCGCTGCCGCGATCTCCTCCAGGGCGCGCGCCGTGCGTGCCGGGTCGCCGGTGATCGCCGCCCAGTACGCCCGGACGACGGCGGCGTCGCGTCCGGCGTGCCCGTCCGGCATGACGTCGCGGACCCGCTCGGCGAGCCGCAGCGTCGTCGTGTCGCCGAGGCGCTCCCCGCCGGGGAAGGCCAGCCGCGTGAACGTGCGGGACGGCAACCCGGCCAGCGCGGGATGCGCTCCGTGCGCGTCCAGGAGGTCGGTGCACTCCCCGGCGGACGGCGGCGTCTCCCACACCTCGCGGATCGCCGCGTCGAGATCGGCGCCGTCCAGCCGCAGCAGCTCGCCGGTGACCGCGATCCGGCGCCCCGGGTGCCGCCGGGCGACCGACGTCAGCACCGGGACGGCGACGGACGGCACGGCTCGCAGCCGGCCGGCGTGCCGGTAGAGCAGATCGCAGTTCTCCGGCGTGAGCAGTGCCGCCCGCCCGCCGGCGAGGCCGGCGACCAGCCCGTCCAGCACCGCGTCCCGCAGCCCGGCCGGGGCGTGCTCGTGCACGGTGAGCGCCAGGTCGAGACCCATGGACGGGACGCCGGGCACGAGGTCGCGCCACACCCATTCGGGGATCGCGGCGCCGCGCCGCTCCAGCAGCTCCGCCGCCGCCCGCTCCTCCTCGGCCGTGACGGCCGGGTCGCGCCGGCACAGCGCCAGCAGCGCGGCGGCCCCCTCCCGCGCGGGATCCTCCAGCGGCGCAAGCTCGCCGAGGGCGTCGAGGCCGCCGAGGTCGGCGGCGCGCCAGCAGTCCGCGACGGTCCGCGCGAAGCGGCTCGCCGGCCCGTCCGCGCCGCCCTCGCGCAGGTCGAACGCGGACGCGTGCGAGGCGTGGTGCCGCACGGCGCCCCAGATCGCCGGCGTCGTGCCGACCAGGCGCTGCGCCGCGCCGTCCGGGTCGGCGGTGTAGGTGACGAACGACAGCCGCGCCGCCGCCGCGACCGGCAGCGAGTACGACACGACCGCGATCCAGCGCGCGATCGCCTCGACGTCGTCGGCGACCAGCACGATGCGCCCGTGGCCGCGGCTCAGGACGCCCGCGACGGCGTCGACGAGACGGGCGAGCAGCGCGTACGGATCGGCGGTGCCGGAGACCGGGAGCCAGGCCGCGAGGGCCTCGGGATCGAGGGCGGCGCCCGGGGTCAGCTCGTCCAGCGGGTCGAGGACGTTCTCCGGCGCCGGCGACTGCGTCCAGTGCGCGGCGTGCCACAGCTCAGCGGGCCGCAGCCCCTCCAGCTCGTCCGGCTCCGCCACCACCGCGTGCGCGAAGAAGTTGCCGTAACGCCCTGAATAGTCGCGGCCGAGGTAGCGGCAGCGGAGCAGCAGCGGACGCCCGCCCACCCGGTCGTACAGCAGCGACACCGGGAACAGGCCGAGCTCGGAGTCGTCGGGGGACAGCGGCGCGTCCGGCGGCGGGCGGTACGACAGGTACGGCGTCACGCCCGCCCGGACCCCGTCCGGCAGACCGGGGGTCTCCGCGACGAACTGGAACCCGGCCCGGCCGGTGGGCCCCCGCCGCGCCGACGTGTAGTGCAGCTGCCAGGCCACTACCCACCCCCGGGGCGGACGCCGTCGAGCATCCCGAACCGGTACAGCAGCCACAGCAGCGGATCCTCGGCCCGGTACGGGCGGACGCCGCCCGCGCCGACGCGTCCCTCGTCGGGGACGCCGCCGAGCGCCGACAGCCCGAACAGCGCGTGGCCCGCGTACTGCTGGCCGAGGTAGGTGTCGAGCTGCCCCGCCTGCCAGTCGTGCAGCAGCGCCCGGACCTGCTCGTCCACCGCGTCCCTGTCGTCCAGGTCCAGCACGCCCTGCCCGGACCGCGACCGGTGCAGCGCCGACTGCTCCAGCAGCCCCGGCCGCAGCACGTCGATCTTGGTGAGCGCGACCGCGACCGGCACCGGCAGCGGCTCGCCCGGCCGGGTCCCGTGCCGCTGCCGCAGCGTCTCGGTCACCCGGGCGATGACGTTCAGCGGCTCGCTGCCCGGGTCGTCCCCGGCCGCGCGCGGCCCCGGGACGGCGTCGCGCACGCCCGTCCGCGCGCCCGGCAGCTCCAGCGGGTCGACCAGGAAGATGATCGCGTCGGCGGCCTCCAGGTAGCGCAGATGCAGGTCGGTGACCTCCCTGCTCCGCAGGTCCTCGCCCGCCGTGTCGAACAGCACCAGCGCCAGCGAGTCGTTGCGGGGACGCGAGAAACGCCCCCGCCGCGTTCGCGTCAGCAGGTACACCAGCGGCTCGCGCGGTCCGGTCGCGGCGCTCGCCGTCGTCGGCAGCAGCCGCCGCTCCTCCAGCAGCGGCCGCGCGAAGTCGCGCTTGTACCGCTCGATCGTCCGGTCGTCGCACGCCACGAGCGACGCGTCCAGCTCCGTCCCGACCCGGTTCATCAGCTCGTGCAGGAGGACGGCGATGTAGGTGCTCTTCCCGGCGTTCTTGGCCCCCACGAGGGCGACGATGCGCCCCGGCGAGTCGCAGTACGCGGACGGCAGCGGATTGTGGCACTCCGGACAGGCCCGGTTCCCGGTCGGCAGCCCGCAGCCGGGGCAGTCGGCCCGCCCCTTGCGCCCGGACGCGGCGAACACCGGCGGCAGCGACGCGCCCGCGGTGGACCCCGTGTACTCGGCCAGCTCCTTGTCGAGCACCGGAGCGCAGCCCCGCCGCCGCCCCGCCTGCCCACGGCACCGGAACAGCACCCGCTGCGGCGCCACCGACGCGAAGCAGTAGGGGCAGGTGATGCCCTGCCTGGACGGCACCCCGGGGATCCCCACCCGGGCCAGTGGTCGCGTCATCATGTGACCTGGAGTCGGCGGACGGGAGGGTCGCTCAGCTCGACGCCGTCGTCCTCGGCGAAACAGCGGAGCCAGTACGGCCCGGACGCGTCCGGCGCCGCCAGGGACAGCTCGCCCGGCACGGGCACCTGGTCCCACGCGCCGAGCGTGTCACCGTCGCCCGGACGGTGCGGCATGACCCGCCCGGAGCGCAGCACCAGCGACAGCCGCGCCACCCGCAGCGGGCGGGACGAGGTGAGCCGGATCGTCAGCGACCGGCGCCACGGCGGCCCCGACCGCAGCACGTCGTAGCGGACGATCGCGCGCGCCGCGACCTCCGCGGTCACCGGCGGCCCGGTCACCCGGGCGCCGCCCACGGTCCCGGCCGCCGCGACCGACAGCACGACGGGCGCGTCCTCGGGCACCGGCAGCCGCACCCCGCCCTGCGTGTCGTAGGACGCGCGGGTCACGACCTCGGCGCGCGGCACGCCGGCGACCCGGTAGCCGAGGTCGACCTCGGTGACGTCCGCCGGCCAGTCGAACCCGACGTGCACGTAGTCGCCGCGCCGCTCGGCGACCAGCCGGCGCGGCGGCGGCAGGTTCACGTGCCGGTGGTAGGCGCCGACGGCGGCGGAGCCCTCCGCGACCGTCACCGCGAGCAGCCACCCGCTGGACCCGGGCCGCACCTCCAGTCCGCCCGGGGCCGGGGCGCACGCCAGCCGCCGCGTCTCCCGCCGCACCTCCTCCAGCGGGACGACCGCGCTGCGCGGCCACGGCGGCGGCCCGTCCGACAGGACCAGCTCGACCGCCCCGGTCCCGGGCCGGTCGAAGCGGACCCGCACGAGCCCGGGATCGGACGCGTCGGTCTCGGCGCTCAGCTCGTACACGGGCTCGGGCGGCGCGCTGGGCGTGGCGGACGCCCGCACCCCGTCCGTCGCGAGCTCCCGCCCGGACTCGTCGAGATAGACGGCGCGGATCAGGTAGTGGTGGGTCCGGCCGTTGGGCACCCGCTCCCGGAACCCGTCCCGTCCCGCCTGTACGGCCCGCCCGTCCCGCAGGACGACGACCCGCGCCGCCTCCGCCGGGCACCGCCACCGGCCCGTGACCTGCCCGTCCCCGGCGATCAGCTCGACGTCCCCGGGCTCGGGCCGCACCACGACGGGCCCCACCACGGCGGGCGCCGCCACGCCCTCCCCCCGGACCGCGAACACGCCGTAGTACAGGGGGACGTTCACCGGCGGCCGCTCGTCCAGCTCCCCGCCGACGGTCTCCCCGTCCCGCACGTCCCGCGGAGCCCGCCCGATCCGGCGCACGACGTGATAGCCGATCTCACCCGCCGTGGAGGGCGAGCCCTCCCACGACAGCCGCACCGCCGCCCCGTCGGCCGCGTGGCCCGCCCCGGCGCCGCCGGCGTCGCCCGCGGCGTGGTCGCCCTGCCCCGTCGCGCCTCCAACGCCGCGACCCGGTCGAACGGCCGGTGCGAGGTCGACGTCCGCGCGGAGTGAGGGGACGGGGCGAGGCGGGAGGCGGCGCTGGTGCCGTTCCGCGCCGGGAAGGTCGCGGACGAGGCGGAGGGCGTCGGCGAGGAGGCGGAAGGCGCGGTCCGGGTCGGGCTCGGCGGTGGCGGTCTCGCGGAGGCGGAGGGCCGTGTCGAGACGGTGCCGGGCCTCCGCGGCGAGGACCTCGTCCTCGGGCGGTTCCCCGCGCGGGGACGGGTGCGGGATCTGCGCGGCGTCGGCGAGTTCGGCGGCGGCGTACACGTCGCCCGCGTCGAGGAGGGCGCGGAGGCGGCCCGCGAGGCCGCCGCCCGGGCCCGTCTCGCGGACGACCGCGAACACCAGGCGGCGCGCGTCGCCCTGCTCGACGCCGAGGTCCTCGACGGCGTGCCGGAGCAGGGCGCGTTCGGACGCCCGCTGCCGGAGCCGCTCGCGGAGCCGGTCGACCACGTCGAACAGCAGCAGCGCGTCGGGGTCGGTGCCGGAGCGGAGCGCGGCGAGGATCGTGGCGGCGTGCGTGGTGCTGGTGTCGCGGCTGCGGCGCGCCCACTCGGCGCCGGCCGCCGCCACGGCGGCGCCGTCGAGGCGCAGGTCGCCGCCGGGCGCGGCGAAGCCGTCCAGCAGGCGGATCGGGCCGGTCGGCAGCGAGCCGAACAGGAAGTCGGCGAGGTGCCGCTTGCCGAGGACGTCCAGCGACTCGCGCACCTTCCGGTAGGCGGGGTAGGGCGCGGCGGACGGCAGCGGGTCCGGCTCGCGGATCTCGATGCCGTCGGCGGCGGCCAGCTCGGCCAGCTCGGCACGGGTCACGCCGGCGGCGCGGGCGATGCCCTCCACCTCGGCGGGCGCCGCCATCCGCAGCGTCCCGGCCGCGTCGGCGAGGCGGGCGCGGGCCTGGCCGCGGCGCCGCTCGCTGCGCTCCCGGCCGCCGCGCAGCCGGTGCTCCAGCGGGCGCAGGTCGCCGCGCTCGGCGGCGGAGAACAGCGGGGCCAGCTCGCGGTGCTCGGCCTCCAGCCGGTCGATCAGCTTGCGGTACTTCAGCTGCCCGCGCGCCCGCCGCCAGCACTGCCGGACCTGCTTCACCCGCGCCGCGACGGCGGGCCCGGTGAGTCCGTCGAGCGGTGGCGGGTGGGGGCCGGAGGACGGTGGACCGGCCAGCGCGTACCGGACGCGCAGGTCCTCGGGAGGCTGGTCGCCCGCCGCACGCGCGGGCTCCAGCACCTCCCGCCGGTAGTCGTCGTCGAACGCCACGGGCGCCTCCAGGCAGTCCTTCGCTCAGCTCACCTGGACCCGGGAGAGGGCCTTGCGGGAGCGCTCGACCTCCTCCTCCGACATCCCGCCGACGTCCACCTTCAGCTCCAGCCGCTCGCCGGTCTCCTTCTCCACGGCGGTGACGTTCAGCAGCCCGGACGCGTCGAGCGCGAACGTCACGCCGATCGGCCAGCCCGCCTTCTTGCCCGGCGGGACGCGGATCTCCCCGGTCGCGATCTCGGTATTGTCGATCAGGTCGGCGGACTCGACGACCCCGGCCTGCTCCATCACCCGGATGTCGGCGGACGCCTGGTCGTCGTAGACGGTGAAGAACTCCTCGGTCTTGGCGGCGGGCAGCTCGTCGTTCGCGTGCACGAGGTGCGCGACGTTCTCGGCGCCGGTCTCCCGGTCGACCACGACGATCCCGAAGGCGTGCGAGGCGACCGTCTTGATCTGCCGCCCGGCGATCTGCTTCTGCTGCTCGGCGGACAGGCCGGCCCGGTTCGCCATCTCCTCGGCGCGTTCGGCGGCGCCCTCCCGGACGAGCCGCCGGTAGGTCTCCTCGAACGCGTACAGCGCCGCGCCCTTCGCCACCGCGAGGTCGGGGTCCTGCAGGCGGGGGGCGAGGCCCAGCTCGGTCTCCAGCCGCGCCGCGACCACCGGCATCTTCGTGGACCCGCCGACGAGGACGAGGTCGTCGTAGTCGTCCACGCCCTTGTCGGCGGCGGTCGACAGCGTCCGGCCGGTGATCTCCACGGTGCGGTCGAGGAGGTCCTTGGTCAGCTCCTCCAGCTTCTCCCGCGTCACCTCGACCGCCGCGACCCGCCCGCCGTGCATCACCCGGACCGTCTGCGTCGTGCGCGTGGTGAGCGCCTTCTTGGCGTCCTCGGCGTCGCGGCGGAGCTGCTGCTCGGTCTGCTTGTCGTCGAGCGGGTCGCCCGCGTCGGGATGCTCCTCCCGGAACCGCTCGGCCAGGTACTCCACGAGCCGCGCGTCCCAGTCGGCGCCGCCGAGCTCGTGGTCGCCGTCGGTGCACACGACCTCGATGTGGCCGTCGCGCAGCGCGATGACCGTGGTGTCGAACGTCCCGCCGCCGAGGTCGTACACCAGGATCGTGCGGTTCGCCTCGGGGTTGAGGACGCCGTAGGTGATCGCGGCGGCGATCGGCTCGGACACGATGTCGATGACGTTCAGCCCGGCGATCCGCCCGGCCTTGCGCGTCGCGTCGCGTTCGGCCGCGCCGAAGTACGCCGGGACGGTGATGACGACGTCCCGGGCGTCCTCGCCGGTCGTGGTGCGCGCGTCCGTCGCCAGCTTCAGCAGGATGAAGGCCGAGACCTCCTCCGGCGTGAAGTCGATGCCGTGGATGGGGCGCGTCACGTCCCGGCCCATGTCCCGCTTGACGAGGCTGACGACGTTGTCGGGCTCCAGGACCGCGGTGTCCTTCGCGGTGGCGCCCACGACGACGTTCTCGCCGCTCTCGAAGAAGACGACGGACGGCGTTGTGTCGGTGCCCTCCAGGTTCCGCAGGACCGCGGGCCGCCCTACATCGTCGATGGAGGCAATGCAGGAGTACGTGGTTCCGAGGTCGATCCCGTAGACAGCCATGTCCCTCTCACCTGTCGGTCCCGAGTCCTGAGTTCATCGTCTCGCCACGTCCCGCCCCGCCGTGGCCACGTGAGCCGGCCTTGACGCCCGGCTCCGATCCGTTCGCGCGCGCGTTCTCGTCGAACTTCCCGACGCTGACCGTCGCCTTGCGCAGCACCCTCCCGCCCTGCTCGAACCCGTCGGACTGGACGGCGGTGACGGTGCCGTCCCGCAGCGGGTCCGCGACGGGCGTGACCGCGACCGGGCGGTGCCGGGACGCGTCGTAGGGCGAACCGGGCTCGACCGTGAACCGCTCCACGCCGAGCCGCGCCAGCGCGTCGGCGACGTCGTCGGCCAGCGCCGCCAGCAGCATCGCGGTCTGCCGGGGGCCCGGCGGCTCGGCGAGGTCGGGCGCGGCGAGCCGGTCGGACTCGCGGCGCGCCTGGTCGTGCAGCCGGTACAGCGCGGTGCGGACGGGCTCCAGCATGCCCTGCAGCTCGCCGCGCCGCAGCCGCTGGTTCTCCTCGTGCAAGCGGTCGATGACGGCCTCGCGGTGGGCCGCCCGCTCGTGCTCGCGGTCGAGCCGCGCGGCCAGCCCGGCGAGGGCGTCCCGGACGTCCGCGCGGAACGCCGCGCCGCCGGTCTCGCCGCCCTCCCCGGTATTCGCCTCGTCGCCGGCGGAGGCCGGCTCCGGCACGGCTCCTGAGTCCTCGTTGACTGGGGGTTCCCCGTCCCTCGACACGTGCGGTACCTCAATGCTGGACGGCGTGCGTACGTCAGGTCCGATGATGACCTTGTCTGGACTCTAGTTTGACCGGTACCCGTCATTCCAGCACCGACTTGCGGCATCGTTTTCTCAGGAAGACACCTGTGGGTAACGCCTTGGAAACGGGCGTCGCGGAGGCTGGAGGTCTCGCACGGACACTGGAGGTGCCGATGTTGCTGCGGATACGCGTACGGCTGCCGGATCGTCCCGGATCTCTCGGGCAGGTGGCCCGCACCCTGGGCGCGGCGGGCGCCGACGTCGTGCAGATGGCGGTGCTGGAACGCGGGAACGGGCGTGCGCTGGACGACTTCACCGTCGCGTGGCCCGCCGGCACGGGCATCGAGCGGCTGATGGACGGCCTGGGTTCGGTCCAGGGCGTGGACGTCGTCGGGATCTGGCCGACCGCCGAACCGCAGGGTGCGTTCCCGGACGCGGCCGTGATCGGGCAGGTCGGGGCCGTCCCGGAGCGCGGCATGGAGATCCTCGCCGACGCCGTGCCGGCCCTGCTGAGCGCCGACTGGGCGGGCCTCGCCGAGCCGATGGGGGAGGAGGGCGCGTTCCTCGTGCACGCCAGCGTCGGCGGCGTGTCGGGCGCGGACCTGCCGAACCTGCAGCCGCTCCGCCCGCGCGCGTTCACCGCGCCGGACGGCACGCAGTACGCGCTCTGCCCGCTCGCGATGGGGGCCGTCACCCTCGTCGCCGCCCGGACGGGCGCGCCGCCGTTCCACCGCACGGAGGTCTTCCGCCTGGAGCAGCTCGCCGCCGCCGCGGACGCCGTCCTCTACGGCGTCCCGGCCGGGCAGCCCACCTTCTGACCTGGCCTTCCGGCTGGACGACTCCTGCGCGGCCCCTGCCGGAAGGCCACAAGCAGAGTATCTGGCTCAGTCCAGCAGGGCGAGGACCGCGTCCAGGTCGGTGAGGCACGCGTCGGAGCCGAGCCCCTGGGCGACGGTCGCCGCCGCCGCGGTGCCCCAGCGCGCCGCCTCCAGGACGTCCCGCCCGTGCGCGAGCCCGGTGATGAACCCGGCGCAGTACGCGTCGCCGCAGCCGGTCGTGTCGACCACGTCGACCGGCAGGGCGGGCAGCCGGTGGACGTCCCCGGCGGTCGCGACGAGGCTGCCCTCCGCGCCGAGCGTGACGATCACGGTGCTCGGCCCCCGTCCCAGCAGTGCCCGGGCGGCCTTCTCCGGATCGGTCTCCCCGGTCATCGCGGCGGCCTGCTCCTCGTTCGGCAGGAAGTGGTCGACGTACGGGAGGAAGGCGGCGGCGCCGGTCAGCAGGTCGGGCAGGTTGGACAGCGGATCCATCGTCACGACGGTGCCGGACCGGCGGGCGGCGGCGAGCATGTCGAAGAACGCCGGGTCGTTGAGCCCGAACGTGACGTCCGGCCCGCCGAGGTGCAGCACGCTCGCGGCGGCGATCAGGCCCGGCCCGACCGCGCCCGGGGTGAGGGTCAGGTTCGCGCCGGGGACGTGGAAGCTCGGCCGCCCGCCGTCCGGCCGGATCGGCAGGATCGACGCGCTCGTCTGGTCGGCGGTCCGCCGGACGAGGCCGGTCGCGTCCACGCCGTTCCGCACCATGATCCTGACGAGCAGGTCGCCGAGGTCGTCGTCCCCGATCGCGCCGACCGAGATGACGTCGTTGCCGAGCCTGGCGAGCACGACCGCGGTCCCGGCGGCGGCGCCCGCGGCGGTCACCCGGATCTCCTCCACGACGACGGTGTCCTGGCCGTCCGGGATGCCCTCCACGGGGCGGGCGAGCACGTCCAGGATGTGCGTACCGAGAGTGACAACGGTCATGACAGGCCCCTTAATGATCGTCAGGGCCGTAGCGTACGCGGTGGAGACCGTGGAACGTGAGAGGTATTCGCATGTTGCTGAAGGGTGAACGGCAGGAGTTGTGCGCCATCGGCCGGCGGCTGGCCGGCGCCGGGCTCGTGACCGGAGCGTCGGGCAACATCAGCGTACGGTCGGGGGACCTCGTCGCGGTCACGCCCGGCGGCATGATGCTGGACCGGATGGAGCCCGCCGACTGCCCGGTGGTGAACATGTCCGCCCGGCTCGTGGAGGGAGAGCGGGCGCCGTCGTCCGAGACGCCCATGCACCTCGCGCTCTACGAAGCGACCCCGGCGGCGGCGATCGTGCACACGCACTCGACGTACGGCGCCGTCGTGGCGACGACCATGTCCGAGCTGCCGCCGATCCACTACAACACCCTGCTGCTGGGCGGCGTGGTGAAGGTCGCCGAGTACGCCACCTACGGGACGCCCGAGCTGGCGGAGAACGTCCGGGAAGCCATGGCGGGCGGGAAGCGCGCCGCGCTGATGGCCAACCACGGCGGGGTCGCGATCGGGCGCGACCTGGACGAGGCGTTCGAGAACGCCCGCCTCCTGGAGTGGCTGTGCGGCGTCTACGTGCGGGCCAAGGCGATCGGCGAGCCGCGCGTCCTGACGGAGGCCGAGCTGGCGAAGGTGGTCGAGCGCGGCCTCGCGCCCCCGGAGTTCCCGCGCATGTAACCTAGCGCTTGTTAGGTTCACTCCGGGAGGCCCGCTTTGCCCTTCGTGCTGATCGACAAGCCGCGCCCGCACATCACCCTCATCACGCTGAACCGGCCCGAGCGCATGAACGCGATGGCGTTCGACGTGATGGTCCCGTTCCGCGAGGCCCTCGAAGAGGTGAGCCGCGACAACGACACCCGCGCCGTCGTCATCACCGGCGCCGGGCGCGGCTTCTGCTCCGGCGCCGACCTGGAGAACCCCGGCCACCTCCCCGGCATCGACGGGCTGACGCTCCCCACCATCGCCCTCCGCTCGATGGAACTGCTCGACGACGTGATCCGCGCGATGCGCCGCGTCCACCAGCCGGTCATCGCGGCGGTCAACGGCCCGGCGATCGGCGGCGGCCTCTGCCTGTCGCTGGCCGCCGACATCCGGATCGGCGCGGAGAGCGCGCTGTTCCGCGCCGCCGGGATCAACAACGGCCTGACGGCGAGCGAGCTCGGCCTCAGCTACCTGCTGCCGCGCGCGATCGGCGCGTCCCGCGCCTTCGAGATGATGCTGTCCGGGCGGGACGTGGACGCCGTCGAGGCCGAGCGCATCGGGCTGCTCTCCCGCGTCGTCCCGGCCGACAAGCTGCTCGACGCCGGTTACGAGCTGGCCGAGCGGATCGCGGCGTTCAGCCGTCCCGGCGTCGAGCTGACCAAGCGGATGCTGTGGTCCAGCCTGGACGCCGCGAGCCTCGACGCGCACATGGGCCAGGAGGGCCTCGCCCAGCTCTACGTCCGCCTCACCACCCACAACTTCGAAGAGGCCATCAAGGCCCGCAAGGAGCACCGCCCCCCGGACTTCCAGGACTGAGCCGTGGCCCGGGGCCGAGACCGCTGCCCGGGGCTGAACCGTGGCAGGGTGAGAACGTGCCGAAGCTCTCGCCGGACGACGCGCGCCGGCTGCTGGCGACCGTCCCGGTCGTGCGCCTGGCGACCGTGGGGGAGGACGAGCGGCCGCATCTCGTCCCCGTGACGTTCGCCGTCCACCGGGGCAGTGTCTACACGGCCGTGGATCACAAGCCGAAGAGCACGCGGGATCTGCGGCGACTGGCCAACATCCGCGCCAACCCCCGCGTCGCGCTGCTGGCCGACCACTATGAGGACGACTGGGACCGCCTCTGGTGGGTCCGCGTCGACGGTCACGCCCACGTCGTCGACGATCCAGCGCAGATGGCCGAACCAGTCGCGCTCCTCGCGGAGCGCTACGTCCAGTACCGCGACCGCCCGCCCGAGGGCCCGGTCATCGCGATCACGATCCAAGCCTGGACGGGCTGGTCGGCGTCCTAGCCAGGGGCCTGGTCTCAGAGGGACCGCTGGAAGGCCGTGACCGCCTCGGCGATCTCCTCGGGGAACTCGACGTGCGGGTGGTGCCCGGCCCCGTCCAGGAGGACGACCTGCCCGTTCAGCTTCCGCGCGACCCAGTCGGCCTCGGCGGCCGGGTCGGGCCAGTCGATGTCGCCCGTCCCCATGATGACGAGCACGGGCGCCTGCACCCGGTCGAGCCGCACCTCGGCCTCGGCGTGCGACATGCTGAGGTAGTCGGCGATGACCTTGCCGCGGCCCGGCTCCTTGAAGTTGGCCTTCAGCTTCGCCTTGTGCTCGGCGAAGTCGGCCGGGGGCTTGGGCTCCCACTTCGGGTAGTACGACATGTAGAGCGGCACCGCCAGGCCGGGGATCCGCATGAGGGCCGCGGTGAGCTTCAGCGCGAACCCGCCGTCGCCGTCCCGGACGAACGGCGCCGCCAGCACGAGGCCCTTGATCAGTTCGGGCGCCTCGGCCGCGACCCAGACGGCGGCCGCCGCGCCGTTCGAGCAGCCGTAGACCAGGGCGGGCCCGGCGTCCAGGTGCCGCAGCAGCGCCAGGAGGTCGTGGGCGAGGGGCGTACTGCCGTACTCGGGCCACCGCGCGCTGGTCTCGCCCATGCCGCGCTGGTCGACGGTGACGACCCGGTAGCCGGCCTCGAGCAGCAGGGGCCGCAGGAACCGGTACTGCGACCGGAGGTCGAGCATCGACGGCAGGCACACGATCAGCGGGCCGTCGCCGCTGTCGTCGTAGGCGAGCCGCCCGTCGGGAAGGCCGAGGTACCGGGTCTCGCTCATCGCGCACTCCTTGAATGTTTGTAGCTCTATGGCTAATGAACTTAGCCATAGCGATGGAGTGAGTCAAGAGCGGTGCTCTCGGAAAGCGGTGCTCTCGGAACTCAGTCCCAGGCTTCGCCGATCCTCGCCAGGTCGCCGGCGTACTCGATGCGGGCGGACCACTCCCGCGGCCAGGCGTCCATGCCGAGGTGGGCGCCGGCGAAGGCCCCGGCCAGGCAGGCGATCGAGTCGGAGTCGCCGGAGCTGGCAGCGCCGCGGCGGATCGCCCCGACCGGATCGTCCGGGAAGAGCAGGAAGCAGAGCAGCCCCGTGGCGAGGGCCTCCTCGGCCACCCAGCCCGCGCCGGTGGCCCCGCAGGGGTCGGACGTGCGGTCGCCGCGCGCGACGGCCTCGTCCAGGCGGTCGAGGACGGCCAGGCACTCGTCCCAGCCGCGCGCGATGAACGTCTCCGCGGCGTCCACGCCGGGCCGCCGCCACAGGTCGCCGAGCCAGCGCTCGTGGTAGGTGGTGCGCTGGTCGTGGCAGCGGGCGCGGAGCGATCCGGGCAGGTCGGACGGGTCCGTGCCGTCGGCCAGCAGCCGGACGGCGAACGCCGTCAGCTCGCTGGCCGCCAGCCCGGTCGGATGGCCGTGGGTGAGGGCGGCCTGGAGCTGGGACGCGCCCGCCCGGGTCTCGTCCGACAGGCCGGGGGCCAGCCCGACCGGCGCCACCCGCATGTTCGCGCCGCAGCCCTTGGAACCCGTCACGGTGGCCTCCACCCACGGCTTCCCGGCGGCCAGGCCCCGGCATGCCCGCAGGCACGTGTTGCCGGGCGCGCGGTCGTTGTCGGGGCTGTCGAGCCAGTCGACGAACCGCCGCCGCCACATCGGGGTGATCAGGTCGGGCGTGAACGGCGGGTTCGCCAGGGCGTCCAGGATCGCGAGGCCGACCGCGATCGCCATCTGCGTGTCGTCGGTGACGAGCGCCGGATCGCCGTCGGGCCGCGCGGGCCCGTGGTCGCCGAAACGCCGCCGGATCTGCTTCATGGAGAGGAACTCGGTCGGCGCGCCCAGGGAATCCCCGTACGCCAGCCCGAACATCGCCCCGCTAGCCCGTTTCATAGCGGGCATTCTTCCTCAAACGGCACGCTGGAAGCGGCCCGGCGTCAGGCCGTAGCAGCGGACGAACCAGCGCGTCAGATGGCTCTGGTCAGCGAAACCCGTGGCGGCCGCGACGTCCCCGATCGCCTCGCCCCGGGCGAGCCGGCGCCGGGCCGCGCGGAGGCGGAGCTGGCGCTGGTAGTCGCTCGGCCCCATCCCGTACGCCCGCCGGAACCCCCGGTAGAGCGCGAACCGGCTGCACCCGGCCGCCTCGGCCAGTTCGTCGGCGCCGATGTCGTCCAGGTAGGCCTCCGCGAGACGCCGCCTGGCCCGCTCGACGAAGCCGCCCGCTTCCGAGGCGCCCGGACGCCGCGTGGCGGCCCGGTCGACCATCGCCCCGACCGTCGCGGTCAGCAGCTCGTCCCGCCGCAGGGCGGGCGCGCCGCCGAGCAGCGCCGCGTGCAGCCCGCGCAGGTTCCGCGCCAGGACGGGATCGTCGACGACGGGAGAGCCGAACAGCGGCAGCCCGGCCGTCCGGCCCGCCATGTCGGCCAGCACCTCCGACACCAGATCCGGCCCGATGTGGACCATCCGGTAGGTGAAGCCCAGCTCGTCGGCGGCGTGTCCGTCGTGCGGATCGTCGGGGTTGAAGGCGATGACCATCCCGGCCGCGCTCGTGTGGGCGCCGCCCCGGCAGCGGAACGCCTGGTAGCCGTCCTCGGTCACGCCGAACGAGTACGTCTCGTGGCTGTGCCGGTGGTAGACGTGCCGCACGAAGTGGGCGTGCATCGCCTCCAGGGGACGGTCGGACGACCGCCAGTACCGGCTCCAGTCCACGTGCCCCAGTCTGGCGCACGAGCGTTCAAGACGGGCCGCCGCCGTCCCCGGCACCCTGGTCCGCATGCGCTTCGACACCAAGATCGGGATCGTGGTCCGGGACGACCTGGCCGCGTGGCAGCGGCTCAACGTGACCGCGTTCCTCGCCGGCGCCGTGGCGGGCGGCGTGCCCGGCATCATCGGCGAACCGTACGAGGACGCGTCCGGGAACCGGTACCTGGCGATGTTCCGGCAGCCCGTCCTGGTCTACGAGGGCGGCGCCGGAGACGTCCTGAAGGCCCACGCCCGCGCTCTCGCCCGCGAGATGGACATCGCCGTCTACATCGAGGACATGTTCAAGACCGGACACGATGAGGCCAACCGCGAGACCGTCCGCGCGGTCACCGCAGAGGAGATGCCCCTGGTCGGGTTCGCCGTCCACGGCCCGAAGAACGGCGTGGACAAGGTCCTCAAGGGGTTGAGGCTTCACCCGTGAGCCCGGCGAGCGCGGCCAGCCGCTGGAGATGCCGGTCGGGCGCGCCGAAAAGCTGCCGCGACCCCTGGGCGCGCTTGAAGTACAGGTGCGCGTCGTGCTCCCACGTGAACCCGATGCCGCCGTGGAGCTGGATGGCCTCGCCCGCCGTGTGGAAGTAGGCGTCCGAGCAGTACGCCTTCGCCAGCGCGGCGGCGGCCGGCAGCTCCCCCGGGCTCTCGTCCGCGGCGCCGGCCGCGTTCAGCACCGCCGAGCGCGCCGACTCCACCAGCACGAACATGTCCGCGCACCGGTGCTTGATCGCCTGGAACGACCCGATCGGACGCCCGAACTGGTGCCGCACCTTCGCGTACTCGACGGTCATGTCGAGGGTCTGCTGGGCGCCCCCGAGCTGCTCGGCGGCCAGCGCCACGGCCGCGATGTCGAGCGCCCGCCGCAGCGCGTCCGGCCCGCCGACCTTCCTGGCCGGGACGCCGTCGAACTCGATCCGCGCGAGCTTCCGCGTCTGATCGAGAGTCGGCATGAGGGTCCGGGTGAGCGGCGACACGTCTTCCACGGCATAGACCCCGACCCCGTCCTGCCCACGGGCCGCGACGAGGACCAGATCGGCGACATGCCCGTCCAGGACGAAGCTCTTCGTCCCCCGGAGCGCCCCGCCGGCGAACGTTGCCTCGACCGCGTCGGGATCCCAGGACCCGGCGTCCTCGGCTACGGCCAGCGTCGCGATGGTGGACCCGTCCGCGATGCCCGCGAGCAGGTCGTGCCCGCCCTCACCGGCCTCCAGCGCCGCCGCGGCCGTGATCGTCGCGAGGAACGGCGCGCACACGACCGCCCGTCCCATCTCCTCGAACACCACGGCCAGCTCCCGCACCCCGAACCCGGCGCCGCCGTGCTCCTCGCCGATCGCGAGGCCCTGCAGCCCGAGCTGCTCGGCCATCTGCGCCCAGACCTTGGGGTCGTAGCCCTCGGCGGTCTCCATCAGCCGCCGCACCTCGGCGGCGGGGGACCGGTCGGCGAAGAACCGCCGCAGCGCGTCCCGCAGCTCCCGCTGTTCCTCGGTGACGACGAGCTTCATTTCCGGCGGCCTCCCACACGTGTCCCAGGCTTACCGGGCCATCGTGCCGCGCGCCGGCCGCCCTTCTCACCGGCGTTCCCATCCAGCGGGACGGTCAGGGAGCCCAGTCGTGCGGCCCGAGCACGTACCCCTTGCTGGTCGAGTGCAGGTGGTTGATCGACACGAGGTGGCCGAGCGCGGCCCACAGATCCTCGTCGGGCGCCTCGACGAGCGCCCCGATGGTCTCGAAGTCGGCCGCGCCCTGCTCCTTGTCGATCTCCGCCACGGTCTCGTACACGATCAGCTCGAAGTCCGACAGCTCCTGGACGTCCCCACGCCTGACATCTCGCTCATCCATATACGAACCGTGCCCACTCCGACCCGTTCTATCTGCCCTGCACGAGGCGTGAGCCGTAGGCTGGGAGCGCAAGGTCCGGTTGCTACGTTCTGTATGCGAAGGGTGGCGCTCTGCTCATAGGCTCGTTCGCGAGGGAAGGAGCAGGGCATGAGTGTGATGGTTCATGAGCCCCTGTCGTACGAAGACGACGACGTTCTCCTGGAAGGTTTCCTCGCCCTCGACACCCCGGAGGGCTTCCGAGCCGAACTGATCGACGGAGAGATCGTCGTGACCCCACCCCCCCTGGGCGACCATGAGGATTGGATCGCTGAAATCTCCCTGCAGATCGTCCGGGACTCCCCTCGGCGCTTCCATTGGGCCGGCCAGAAGGGGCTGATCATTCCTGGCGGCGCCGGACAGCAGGACAGCCGCGTGATCCCGGACATGGTCATCGCACCCGCCGAGCTGCGTCTCTTCCGGGGTGCTGCCGAATGGATGCGGGCCGAGTCCGGGGGGATCGCGATGGTCGTGGAGGTCACGTCCTCCAGGCCGGAACGGGACCGAAGCGGCAAACGGACCGGGTACGCGCGCTCGGGCATCCCGTTCTACCTGCTGGTGGATCGGGAGGAGGAAACGGTGACGCTGTTCACCGGGACGGACGGTGTCGACTACAGGCACACGGACCAGGTGGTCTTCGGGAAGACGCTGCCCCTGCCGGAGCCGTTCGAGATCGAGCTGGACACCTCGGGATTCGCCTGACCCTGTCAGCGGACGGCCGTCGGGAACCGGAGTCGGCCATGGCCCCGGTTCCCGGGTGTACCGCGTGACACCTAAGACCGGCCGGCGGCCTGGTGGTCGTTCTCGGCCAGGGAAAGGAAGAAGTGCCGGACGTCCTCGGCGAGCAGCTCCGGCACCTCCATCGCGGCGAAGTGGCCGCCGCGCTCGAACTCCGACCAGTGCCTGATGTCGTACAGCCGCTCGGCCAGCGGCCGCACCGACTGCGTGATGTCGTGCGCGAACACCGCCACGCCCACCGGCACCGGGCACGGCTCGGTCCCCCGTGGTGTCTCGCGGGTCAGCCGCGCCGAGGAGGCCGCGGTGGCGGTCAGCCAGTACAGCGAGATGTCGGTGAGCATCCGGTCGTCACTGATCTGCGAGCGAGGGTCCGTCCACTGGGCGAAGCGTTCGGCGATCCAGGCCAGCTGGCCGACCGGTGAGTCGGTCAGTGCGTAGCCGATGGTCTGCGGGGTGGTGGCCTGCAGAGCCTGGTAAGGCGGACGGTTCGCCATCAGCTCCCTGACCTTGTCCAGCCGGGCCTCGTCCGCTTCGGACAGTTCGACGCCCGCGTCCGGGACCGGCCGGGTGGGCAGGTAGTTGACGTGCACTCCGACGACCTGCTCGGGCGCCACCGCGCCGAGCGCCGTCGAGATGCCCGAGCCGAAGTCGCCGCCCTGCGCGCCATAGCGCTCGTACCCGAGACGGCGCATCAGCTCGGCCCAGGCCCGCGCGACCCGGACGATGTCCCAGCCGCGCTCGTGGGTCGGCCCGGAGAAGCCGAAACCGGGGATGGACGGGATCACCAGGTGGAAGTCGCGCGACAGCGGCTCGATCACGTCGAGGAACTCCAGGAACGAACGCGGCCAGCCGTGGGTGAGGACCAGCGCGAGCGCGTCCGGCTTCGGAGACCGGACGTGGACGAAGTGGATGTTCTGCCCGTCGATCTCGGTGGTGAAGTGCGGTAGCTCGTTGAGCTCGGCTTCGTGCTCGCGCCAGTCGTAGCCGGTGCGCCAGTATTCGGCCAGTTCCTTGAGCCGGGCCAGCGGGAAGCCGTAGTCCCACCCGGCGCCTGCGACCTCGTTGGGCCAGCGGGTGCGGGAGAGCCGGTCGGCCAGGTCGTCGAGGTCTGCCTGGGGGATGTCGATGCGAAACGGCTTGATCATGGTTTGACTCCAGCGGATTCACCCGTCGCCCGAATGTGTGGGCAACCAACGTTGGCGGCGCCAACGTTACCACGATCATTGGCGCAACCAACGATCAAGGGGCCTGCGTGTGCGGTCAGGGCTTGAGGCGGGCCCAGAGCCACGTGCGGCCGGACGGGTCGGGGGTGTGACCGCACCCGACGGCGAGGGCCGCGATGATCGGGTTGGCCGACGACGCTGCCGAGGTGTGGGAGATGGCCCTGCTTCGTGATCCCGGACGGCACTTTCGCTCCTCGGGACCTCGACGTCTACGACAACGGCGACTCGTGGTCGGCGCCGGACGGCATCGCCATGGTGGTGGAGGTGACCTCCTCGCGGCCGGGCCCTGGCCGAGAGGCCAAGCGGTACGGGTACGCGCGTGCCGGGATCCCGCTCTACCTTCTGGTGGAGCGGGACGAGGTGCGGGTGATGCTGTTCAGCCAGCCTGACGGTAAGGACTACGCGCGCACCGATCAGGTGCCCTTCGGGAAGGGGTTGGCGCTCACGGAGCCGTTCGGGTTCGAGTTGGACAACGCTACGTTCGCCTAGCGGGTGGTAGCCCGGGTGGGTCCGGTGTCCCGGTGGTCAGCGGCGTCTCGTGTGCGTCTCAGCCGTAGCGCTTCAGTTCGTGGAAGAAGTCGGGGACGGTGTGCAGCGCGCCCGACGAGGAGACCTGGTCGTAGACGTACTTCGCCACCGCCAGGTCCAGGACGCCGAGGCCGAACGGAGAGAAGATCACCGGCTTGTCGGCCGGTGGCCTGGTCGCCCCGGTGAGGACGTCGTACAGCGTCCCGGCGACGAAGTCGCGGTCGCCGACCTTCTGCTCGGCCAGGTGCGGGGACGTGTTGGCCTTCATGCAGTGCTCGACGTCGTCCACGACGTTGTACGCCGACAGGATGATCTCGGGGGAGAGGTCCCGCAGCGACACGTGCAGCACGAGGGGGTTGTGCGCGAACCAGGCCGGGTCGGTCACGTGCGGCTCGCCGGCGACGGTCGCGAAGACGACCAGGTCGGACGAGCGGATCAGCGACTCCGCCGACTCGTGGATCGTGATCTCGCCCTTCTCCGAACGCCCCAGGTACTCCTCGAACCCCTCGGCGTGCTCCCGAGAGAGGTCGTGAACGCCCAACTCGTCGAACGTGAATCCGTTGCCCGCCAGGTACGTGTGGATGTAGCGCGCGATGAGCCCGACCCCGATGAAGCCGACCCGGCGCGGGCGGGAGCCGCGGGCGTCGGCGAGGGTGGCGGCGGCCAGGGCGGCGGACGCGGCGGTGCGGGCCGCGGAAATGATGGAGCTCTCCAGGCACGCGAACGGGTAGCCGGTGTCCGCGTCGTTCAGGATCAGCACGGCCGACGCGCGCGGGATGCCGTTCGCGACGTTGCCGGGGAAGCTGGAGATCCACTTGATGCCGTGCACGCCGACGTCGCCCTTGACCGAGGCCGGCAGCGCGATGATCCGGTCGGACGGCCGGTCGGGGAAGCGCAGGAAGTAGGAGTCCGGGTTGACGGTCAGCCCCTCGCCGTGCAGCCGGTAGGCCGCCTCGACCATCCGGGTGACCTGCTCCTCGCGCCCGGCGACCGCCTCGTGGACCTGGGCGCCGGAGATCACGGCGAATGCTGGGGCCTGCGTCATGGTGGGAAACTCCGTGTTTTCTCGATGATCAGTCGTCGAGGATAGCGGCGGGGTCGGAGAGCAGGTCGCCGAAGTGCTCGCGCAACCAACTCTCCTCGTAGATCGAGTCCAGGTATCGCTCGCCGAAGTCGGGGGCGATGGCCACCGCGACGGGGTCCTCGCCGGGGTACTTGGCGTCCAGCCAGCGGGACGCGCCGGACACGACGGTGCCCGTGGAGCCGCCGAACAGGAACCCGCGGGACGCGAGGGCGTGGACGGTCCGGATCGTGTCCGGCTCGGCGACGTGGACGACGTCGTCGATGAACGACTCGTCCACCAGTGCCGGCATGCTGCTCGTACCGAGCCCCGGCACCATCCGCCGCTCCGGCATGCCGCCGAACGTGACCGAGCCGACCGCGTCGACCGCCACGATCGTGACGGGGCGCCGGTGCTCGCGGAAGTAGCGGGCGCAGCCCATCAGCGTCCCCGTCGTCCCGGCGCCGACGAAGAGAACCTCCAGGTCAGGGAACTCGCGGTCGATCGCCGGAGCGGTTCCGCGGTAGTGGGCCATCCAGTTGTTGCGGTTGGCGTACTGGTTCAGCCACACGTACCGCTCGTCCGACTCGCACAGCTTCCGGACGTAGTCGATGCGGCCGCCGAGGTAGCCGCCGTTGGCGTCCTTGTCGGACACGACGCGGACCTCGGCGCCGAGCGCCCGCATGACCCGCATCGAGGCCGGGTTGCACCGCGGGTCGGTGACGCACACGAACTTCAGGCCCCGGCTCGCGGCGATGAGGCTGAGCGCGATCCCGAGGTTGCCCGACGACGACTCGACGATGATCGAGTCGGGGGTGAGCGCGCCCTCGCGCCCGGCCGCCTCCACCATCGCGGCGGCCGCCTTCAGCTTGACCGACCCGGCGAAATTGAAGCCCTCGCATTTGAGGTAGAGCGGCCGGTTTATGACATGCCGCAGATCGACGTAAAGGTCGTCGACATTGAAATCCTGCGGCGAGGTGATTATCGGCACGCGTCCACCCTCAAATGAAGAAACAATTCCCTCATCGTCCCCCGAGTTCGCCGCCGGGCCTCACGCCAGAGCCATGCGGAGCATCACCGTACCCGCGAGCAAGTTGCCGTCGCAACCCCCTACTTACTCATTGGTAGGTTGCATTGCGAGGTGCTTCTGACCGGCGCCGGACATAAGCTATGGCCGCTGCTTGTAATGCTGTTACAGCGGAGTGGTTCTACATCACGGAGTGTAATGATGACTGCTCGCGGACCCGTTGTGGACCGGCTGCTCCCCCTGGCCGGGCTGCCCGCACTGGAGGTGCCCGCGGCGGAGGTCGAGCGGGCCCGCGAACTGGTCGCCCGGCACGGGATGCTCCGCGAGCAGGAGATCGACCTCGCCGATCCGGTCATCACCCGGGTGGAGCGGTTCGCCGCCGAGCGCGACCGTCCCGCGGTCACCGACGAGCGCCGCTCGCTCTCCTACGCCGAACTGGCCGCGGAGGCCCGCCGCCTCGCCGCGCTGCTGGAGGCGGAGGGCGTCGAGCCGGGCACGGTCGTCGGCGTCGGCGGCGAGCGCCGCGCCGCGGTCATCGCCGCGTTCCTCGCGATCGAGCTGATCGGCGCCCTGTACGTGCCGGCCGACGAGACCTGGCCCGCCGGGCGCGTCCGCGACGTCCTCGACCAGGCGGGCGCGTCCGTGCTGGTCACGGTGGACGCGCCGCGGACCGCCCCGGCCCTGCTGGAGGGCGCGCGGGAGGCCGGCTGCCGGGTCGTCGACGCGGCGGCCGCGGACGCTCTCGCGCCCTGGGCGGGGGAGCCCCGCCTGAACTCCCTCGACCAGCCGCGCTACGTCCTGTTCACCTCGGGTTCGACGGGGCGTCCCAAGGGGGCGGTCGTCGAGCACCAGGGGATGCTCAACCACCTCTGGGCGAAGATCGTCGACCTCGAGCTGACCGGCGCGGACGTCGTGGCGTTCACCGCCCCGCTCGGCTTCGACATCTCGATCTGGCAGATGCTGTGCCCGCTGCTGCTCGGCGGCCGCGTCGACGTGATCGGCGACGGCGTCGGGCACGACCCGGAGGCGTTCGCCCGCGCGGTGGACGGCCAGGGCATCACGATCGTCGAGCTCGTCCCCACCATGGTCAGGCACCTGCTGGACGACCTGACCCCCGGCTCGCTGACCGGCCTGCGCTGGATGATCGCGACCGGCGAGGAACTGCCCGCCGAGCTGTCCCGCCGCTGGCTGGAGGCGATGCCGCACGCCCGGCTGCTCAACGCCTACGGCCCGACCGAGTGCTCCGACGACGTCACCCACCACACCGTGACGGCCGGTGACCTGGAACTTCTCCGCCTGCCGATCGGCGGCCCGATCGTCAACGCGCGCCTCTACGTGCTGCGCGAGGAGGCCGAGGGCACGTGGGCGGCCTGCGACGTCGGCGAGACCGGCGAGCTGTTCGTCGGCGGCGTGGTCGTCGGCCGCGGCTACCTCGGCGACGACGAGCGGACCCGCGAGGCCTTCTACCGCGACCCGTTCGACGCGTCGTCTCCCAGCGGCCGCCTCTACCGGACGGGCGACGCGGTGAAGCTGCTGCCGGCCGGCGCGGGCGGCGAGGACCGGCCCACCCTGCAGTACCTCGGCCGCGTCGACCGGCAGGTCAAGATCGCCGGGGTGCGGATGGAGCTGGGCGAGATCGAGGCGGTCCTGCAGCGGCACCCCGGGGTGGGCGCCGCCGCGGTGGTCGTGCACGAGTACCCGTCCCGCTGATGATCACGGTGGGTGATCGGAGTGGGCCGATTCGGTTGTCAACCCTTGTCATCCGATGAGCGTCGCGGCCGGGTCGGCCCAGGGTGCGGGTCGGCCGTTTTGTCACTCCTGTTAGCAATGGGACCGGCCAAGTTCTACTTTTGAGGGGATTGCGAGGCATGTGACAGGCTGGTTGACTGTGACCCCGCTACTCCTGAGTAGAACGTGGGTCGAAGGCGGTTCCGGCCGAGAGCGGAAAGTGGCGGCGCTCTGTATTGGCGGGACCACAGGGCGTTGACTCCGGGATAACGCGGGATGGCGTTCCCGGCGGTGGCTCGGGGTGAAAGGGGACGGGGAAAGTCCGATCAGTTCTGTGGTCATTCTCGTTGATTCTCCGCCCGCCGGGGCCGTGGCTCCGATGCCGGGCGTAAAGAAACCCCCCCTCGACCGGGAAAGTGCCGCTTGATGTCCATCGAGTTCGTTCCTCTTTCGGCCGCTCAGCAGAGCGTCTGGTACGCGCAGCAGCTGGCGCCGGAAACGCCGATTCACATCGCGCAGTACATCGAGATCGAGGGGCCGCTCGACCACGAACTGTTCGACCGAGTCGCACGGATCGGCGCGCACGAGGCGATCGGGATGAACGCGCGGCTGGCGGAGGCGGACGGAGTCGCCCACCAGATCCTGGACCCGGACGCCGCCGTGTCGATCCCGCTGGTGGATCTCTCCGGCGAGCCCGACCCGGACGCCGCCGCGCGGGAGTGGATGAGGGAGCGGATGGCCGAGCCGCTGCCGCTGGAGGGCGAGCGGCTCTTCACCACGGCCCTGCTGCGGCTGGCGCCCGACCTGCACCGCTGGTTCATCCGCGCCCACCACATCATCCAGGACGGCTACTGCGGCTCGCTGATCAGCCGCCGCGCCGCCGAGATCTACACGTCGCTGGCGAACGGGGGCGAGTACGTCCCGGGGGAGCTCGGCGACTACCGGGCGGTCCTCGCGGCGGAGGAGGAGTACCGGGCATCGGCGAAGTTCGAGCGGGACCGCGCCTACTGGACCGAGCGGTTCGCCGACCGTCCGGTGGCGGTGTCGCTGTCGGACGAGATGGCCGAGCCCACCGCCGACTACCGGAGCCTGGTCGGCGTCGTCTCGCCGGACGAGACCGCCGCGCTCGTGGCCGGAGCGCGTCGCCTGCGCACGGCGACGCCGGGTCTCGCGATCGCCGCGACCGCCGCGTACGTGGCGCGGATGACCGGCGCCGAGGATGTCATCCTCGGGCTCGCCGTCAGCGGCCGTACGTCCCGGCTGGCGCTGGAGACGCCGGCGATGCTGTCCACGATCCTGCCGTTGCGGGTCCGGGTCCGCCCGGACGCGACGGTGGAGGAGCTGGTCCGCGACGCGACGCGGGCGACCGCGCGGGCGCTGCGGCACCAGCGCTACCGGCGCGACGACCTGCTGCGCGACCTGAAGCTGGTGGGCGAGCGGCACCGGCTGCACGGACCGGTCATCAACATCATGGCCTTCGACTACCGGCTGGACTTCGCGGGCCTCCCGGCGCGGATGCACCCCATCACCACCGGGCCGGTCGACGACCTGTCGATCAACATCTACGACAACTTCGACGGCGCCGGAATGCGCGTCGACTTCGAGGCGCACCCGGACCTGTACACCGAGGACCAGGTCTCCGCGCATCTGGACCGCTACGTCCGGTTCATGCGCGGGCTGGGGGCGGCGGACCCCACCACGCCGCTCCGCGACGTGGAACTGCTGGACGGCGCCGAACGGTCCCGTGTGCTGGAGGAGTGGAACGACACGGCGCTGACCGTCGAGCCCGCCGTCGTTCCGGAGCTGTTCGAGGCCCAGGCCGCCCGCACTCCGGACGCGCCCGCCGTCACGCACGCCGGGACGACCCTCACCTACCGGGAACTGGACGAGCGCGCCGGCCGGCTCGCCCGCCGCCTGATCGGCCGCGGCGTCGGCGGCGGGGACTTCGTCGCCCTGGCCCTCCCGCGCGACGAGAAACTGGTCGTCGCCGCGCTCGCCGTGCTGAAGGCGGGCGCGGCCTACCTGCCGATCGACCTCGCCTACCCGGCGGACCGCATCGCGTTCATGCTGGACGACGCGTCCCCGGTCTGCGTCGTCACGACCTCGAACGCCGAACTGCCCGGCGCTACGCCCCGCATCGAGTTGGAGGCGTCCTCCCTCGACGGCACGCCCGGCGGTGCCGCGAGCGGCCCCGCCGTGGCGGACGCTGCCGTGGCGGGCGCCGTCGTGACCGATGCGGACAGGGTCCGCCCGCTCCGCCGCGGCGACGCCGCCTACGTCATCTACACCTCGGGTTCGACGGGACGTCCGAAGGGCGTCGTCGTCTCCCACGCCAGCGCCGTCGACCTGTGCGCGTGGGCGAGGAGGGACTTCGGGCCCGATCGCCTCGCCCGCGTGCTGTTCTCCACGTCGCTGAACTTCGACGTGTCGGTGTTCGAGTGGCTGACGCCGCTCACGATGGGCGGCCACATCGAGGTCGTCCGGGACCTGCTGGAGGTCGCCGAGCGCGGCGGCTGGGCCGGGACGCTGATCAGCGGCGTGCCTTCGGCGATGTCCGCCCTGCTCGCGGCGGGAGCCCCGGCGCTGGAGGCGGGCGACATCGTCCTCGCCGGGGAGGCGCTGCCCGCGAAGCTCGTCCACGACCTGCGGGCCCTCGTGCCGAAGGCCCGCATCGCCAACATCTACGGCCCCACCGAGGCGACCGTCTACGCGACGGCCTGGTTCGACGACGGCAACCTCGCCGGCCACGCGCCGATCGGCGGCCCGATCGCCAACACCCGCGCCTACGTGCTGGACGCGACCCTCAGGCCCGTCCCGGTGGGCGTGCCCGGGGAGCTCTACCTGGCGGGCGCGGGCCTGGCCCGCGGTTACCTGGACCGGCCCGCGCTCACCGCCGAGCGGTTCGTCGCCTGCCCGTTCGGGGCGCCCGGTGAACGCATGTACCGCACGGGCGACCTCGCCCGCTGGAACGGCGCCGGGCAGATCGAGTACCTGGGCCGCCTGGACCACCAGGTAAAGATCCGCGGCTTCCGGATCGAGCCGGGCGAGATCGAGACCGCGCTCGCCCGGCACCCCGCGGTGAGCCACGCGGTGGTGGTGCATCGGGAGGACCAGCCGGGGAACCCGCGGCTGGTCGCGTACGTGGTCCCGGAAGCCGACGCCGACGCCGACCCCGGCGAACTGCGGCGCTTCGCCGGCCAGACGCTGCCGGCGTACATGGTCCCGGCGGCGGTGGTGCCGCTGGAGGCGCTGCCGCTGAATCCCAGCGGCAAGCTCGACCGTGCGGCGCTGCCCGCTCCCGACTTCGCGGCGCGGGCGTCGGGCCGCGAGCCGCGCACCCCCGCGGAGAAGCTGCTGGCGGACCTTTTCGCCGAGGTGCTGGGCGTCGCGCGGGTCGGGGTCGACGACGGCTTCTTCGACCTCGGCGGCGACTCGATCATCGCCATGCGGCTGGTGTCGCGGGCCCGGCGGTCCGGTCTGCTGCTATCGCCGCGGGAGGTGTTCCTGCATCCGACGGTGGAGGCTCTCGCCCAGGTCGCCCGTCCCGCGGAAGGAGTCGCGGCGGACGGCGCGGCCGAGGAGTCCGGCGCGGGCGTGGGCGAGTTCCCGGCGACTCCGATCATGCGGTGGCTGCGGGACCTCGGCGGACCGGCCGACGGGTTCAGCCAGAGCGTCCTGCTGCGCACCCCGCCCGGACTGGGCGTCGACCATCTGACCCGTGCGCTGCGGGCCGTGCTGGACCATCACGACGCCCTCCGGACGAGCCTGCCCGCCGGCGGCGACCCGCGCATCGCCGCGCCGGGGACCGTCGACGCCGCCGCGTGCGTCCACCGGGTCGACGTCGCCGGAGCGGACGAAGCCGCCCTGGCCGAGACCGTCACGGCGCAGGCGGCACTCGCGCGCGGGCGCCTGGACCCCGCCTCCGGGACGATGACGCAGCTCGTATGGCTGGACGCCGGCCCGCGTTCGCAGGGCCGGCTGCTGGTCGTGCTGCACCACCTGGTCGTCGACGGTGTGTCCTGGCGGATCCTCCTGCCCGACCTGGTCGCCGCCTGGGCGGCGAGCTCCACCGGCGCGCCCGTCCGGCTGGACCCGGTCGGCACGTCCTTCCGCCGCTGGGCGCGGCGGCTGGCCGAGGAGGCCGTCGGCGACCGGCGGACCGCCGAACTCGGCCTGTGGACCGAGATGCTGCGGACCGAGGACCCGCTGCTCGGCGAACGCCGGCTGGATCCCGCCGAGGACACCCGCGGCACGGCCGGGAGCCTGACCATGGAACTGGACGAGGCCACCACGTCGGCGCTGCTGACCAGCGTGCCCGCGGCGTTCCACGGCCGGGTGAACGACGTCCTGCTCGCCGGGCTCGCCCTCGCCGTGACCGAATGGCGCCGCCGCCGGGGAGTCCGCACCCGGGACTCCGCCGTGCTGGTGGACCTGGAGGGCCACGGGCGCGAGGACCTGACCGCCGCCCCCGGCGGGGGCCACGGCGCCGATTTCGACCTGTCGCGCACGGTCGGCTGGTTCACCAGCATGTTCCCCGTCCGGCTCGACGCGGGCGCCGCGGAATGGAACGAGGTCCGCTCCGGCGGCCCGGCGGCCGGCGATGCCGTCCGCAGCGTCAAGGAGCGGCTCAGGGCGCTCCCGGACAACGGCATCGGCTACGGCCTGCTGCGCTACCTGAACGCCGCGACCGGGGCGGAGCTGGCCGCGCGGCCGGCGCCGCAGATGGTCGTCAACTACCTCGGGCGGGTCGAGGCCGGGGACGGCGACTGGAGCATCGCCGCCGAGGCGGGAGCGCTGGACGGCGGCGGGGACGCCGCCATGCCGCTCGCCCACACCGTGGAGATCGACGCGATCGCCCGGGACTCGGCCGCCGGTCCCCGCCTGTCGGCCACCTGGACGTGGGCGGCCCGCATCCTGGACGGCGCGGACGTCGCAGAGCTGGCCGCCGCGTGGTTCGAGGCCCTGCAGGGCATCGTCGCGCACGTCGCGGCGGGCGGGGGCGGGCACACGCCGTCAGACTTCCCGCTCGTCCCGCTGACCCGGCCGGAGGTCGCCGAGACGGAGGCCGCCCATCCGCGACTGGTGGACATCTGGCCGCTCTCCCCGCTCCAGCAGGGTTTCTTCTTCCACGCCCTGCTCGACTCGGGCTCCGACGTCTACACCGCCCAGCTCGTTCTGGACTTCGAGGGGCCACTGGACGCCGCCGCCCTGCGCGCGGCCGGGCAGGGGCTGACCGGCCTGCACCCGGGCCTGCGGGCCGCCTTCGCGCAGACCGGCGACGGCACCCCCGTGCAGATCGTGTACGGCGAGGCCGAAGCGCCCTGGCGAGAGATCGACCTCGACGGCGCCCGCGCCGATGAGGTCCGGCGGGTCATGACGGACGAGCGGGCCCGCCCCTTCGATCTTGAACGTCCGCCGCTGCTGCGCTTCGCGCTGCTCAGGCTCGGCCCCGACCGCCACCGCCTCCTGCTCACCGCCCACCACATCCTGCTCGACGGCTGGTCCATCCCGGTGCTGGCCGGTGAGCTCCTGACCCTTTACTCCGGTGGGCGGCCGGCGGGCACCGCGCCGTACAAGAAGCATCTGGCCTGGCTGGACGCCCAGGACCGCGATGCCGCCAGGGAGGCGTGGCGGGCCTCCCTCGAGGGGATCGCCGGGCCGACGCTGCTGACCCCGGCCGCCGCGGACCGCGCGCCAGTGCTCCCCGAGCACGTCGTTCTCGACCTGCGTCGCGACCTGTCGGACGGGCTGGCGTCCCAGGCGCGGCGGTACGGCCTGACCCTCAACACCGTCGTGCAGGGGCTGTGGGGGCTGCTGCTGGCGCGCCTCACCGGCCGCGACGACGTGGTGTTCGGCGCCACCGTCTCCGGCCGGCCACCCGAGCTTGCCGGGGCCGAGCAGATGGTCGGGCTGTTCATCAACACGCTGCCGGTCCGGGTCCGGCTGCGCGACGCCGAGACCCTCATGCAGAGCCTCGGCCGCCTCCAGGACGAGCAGTCGGCGCTGTTCGCGCACCACCACCTCGGACTGGGCGAGGTCCAGCGGGCGGCGGGGACCGGCCCGCTCTTCGACACCATGACGGTGTTCGAGAACTACCCCTTCGACGCGGCGCTGCTCGACGCGGCGTTCGACGGGGTCCGGCTGGCGGACGCGGACCTGATCGACGCCACCCACTACCCGCTGACCCTGCTCGCCGTGCCGGGCGAACGGCTCCGGCTGCGGCTGGAGTACCGGCCAGACGTGTTCGACCGCGCCACCGCGGAGCGGCTGACCGCGTTGTTGCACGGTCTCGTCGATACCCTCGTCGCCGAGCCGGAGCGTCCGGTCGGCGACATCGCGCTGTCCGGCGCGGGTGAGGTGCAGGCCGTGCTGGCCGGGCTCGGCGCCGCGGCCCCCGCCGCGCCCCGCCGGGGTGCCGCGCCCGGCGGCAGCCGCCTGGTCGCCTACGTCGTCGCCGCCCCGGGCGAAACCGTGGACCCCGAGGAGCTGCGCGCCCACGTGCGCGAGAACCTCCCCGAGTCGATGGTGCCCGCCGTAGTGGTCGTCATGGACGAGCTGCCGCTCACGCCCAACGGGAAGGTCGACACCAAGGCGCTGCCCAAGCCGGAGCTCGCCGGCCCCGGGGCCGTCTACCGGGCGCCGCGCGACGCCCGGGAGGCCGCGGTGGCCGACATCGTCGGCGACCTGCTCGGGATCGAGGCGCCCGGCATCGACGACGACTTCTTCGAACTCGGCGGCGACTCGCTCGTCGCGATGCGGGTGGCGACCCGGATCCGCCGGGTCCTCGGGGTCGAGTTGCCCGTCCGGGCCCTGTTCGAGGCGCCGACCATCGCCGGCCTCGCCGCGCGGGCGGCCGACCTGGACGGGGCGGCGTCCGGCCGCCCGCCGCTGGAGCCTCGCGAGCGTCCGGGCGTGGTCCCGCCCTCCTATGCGCAGCAGCGGCTGTGGTTCCTGAACCGGTTCGAGGGGCCCTCGGCGACCTACAACATGCCGGTCGCGCTGCGCATCCGCGGGCCCCTGGACGCGGCCGCGCTCCGCTCCGCCGTCGGCGACCTGGTGGAACGGCACGAGACGCTTCGCACGATCTTGCCGGACGCCGGGGGAGTGCCGCGCCGGCTCGTCCTGGACCCCGCCGCCGCCCGCCCCGAGCTGGAGGTCGCCGACACGGCCGAGGCGGAGCTGCCGGCGCGGCTCGCCATGGCCGCCGGGTACGCGTTCGACATCACCGCCGAGCCGCCGCTGCGGACCCACCTGTTCCGGCTGTGCCCGGACGAACACGTCGTGCTGCTGCTCATGCACCACGTCGGCGGCGACGGCTGGTCGATGGCGCCGCTCGCCCGCGACTTCGTCACCGCCTACGCGGCCCGCGCGGAGGGACGCGAGCCGCAGTGGGCGCCGCTGCCCGTCCAGTACGGGGACTACATACTCTGGCAGCAGGAACTGCTGGGCTCCGAGGACGATCCGGAGAGCCTGGTGTCGCGGCAGCTCGCGTACTGGCGGGACGCGCTCGCCGGGTTGCCGGAGGAGTTGCGGCTTCCGGCCGACCGGCCGCGCCCGGCGGAGGCGTCCTACCGGGGCGGCACGGAGCGCTTCCGGCTCGGCGCCGGCGTCCGCGCGGACGTGCTGAGGCTCACCAGGGAGACCGGCGCCAGCCCGTTCATGGTCATGCAGGCCGCCTTCGCCGCGCTGCTGACGCGGCTCGGCGCCGGGACGGACGTGCCGATCGGGTCGCCCATCGCGGGCCGCATGGACGAGGCGCTGGACGATCTCGTCGGCATGTTCGTGAACATGCTCGTCCTGCGCACCGACACGTCGGGGGATCCGTCGTTCCGGGAG
>NZ_JAXCEJ010000001.1:0-723171 GCF_041463665.1 Actinomadura chokoriensis | reverse complement strand
CTCGACCACGGCCACCGGACCGCGCTTCTCGTCGGGCTCGGCCACCACGGCCTCCGTCTTCACTTCAGTCATCATCAGGTGTCACTCCTTGATCAGGAGTTACACCGAAAACCGTACAGTCCCTTTACCGTGGGTGTAGGCGTGGTGAGGCGGTGCGGCGATGGGTTCGTTGCTGGATGAGCTGGCGCGGCGTGAGGCCGGGGTCCGGCAGCGGATCGAGGAGATCCGTGAGCAGATCGCCGGGTTGGAGTCACGGCTGGAAGCCGAGGAAGACCGGCTGTCGCGGCTGTTGATCACGCGGGAGACGGTGGAGGAGATCCTGGGCGGGGCCGTCCCGCCGGTGCCGGCGCCCGCGGGTGAGGGCCGGCCCGTCGAACCGGTCGAACCGGTCGAACCTGTGGACGCGCCGTCGTTGGTGCGTGGTGTGGTGACGGTGCCGCCGTGGCGGCCGGGCATGTCGGCGCAGGTGTTGCCGCAGGCGTACCGGGACGCGGTGGAGATCATGGCCGATGCCGGTGGGGCGATGCGGGCCGGGCAGATCCTGGCGGCGATGGGCGTGGCGGACGAGGCGGCCAAGCGGGAGGGGCTGCGCGCCAAGCTGAAGCGGCTGGTGGAGCGGGGGTGGGCGGCCGAGGACGGGCCGGGGTTGTTCACGGTGATCGCACCGGTGGCCGATGATCTGGCCGGTGGGACCGGCCTGGGGGCCGGTGGGGGCATCGCGTCCTGACCGGGCGGGTGATTGCGGTGGGCTCTTCTCCCGGTCAGGTTCGAAGGTGCCAACCAGATCGCGACCCGCGCCGGGAAGAAGAGCCCTGTGATGGCACCGTACGACACGGCCGTCACCGCTGACTGCTTTGCGCAGGCGCGGAAGACCTTCAACTGTCTGATCGGACAGCTCACCGGCCCATCAGCCGGGTCGCTGACGCATGACCACCTGGAGGAACTGCTTGTCGAACAGGGCCGTGAGCTGCAACGACAGCTCCTGCAGGCGCACCTTGATCTGCGAGCACAGCGGGAGCGGCAGGCCGTGTCACACGCTCGCGCACAGGGCGCCGGTGTGGTCGGGGCCGACGGGGTGGTGCGGCGCCGGGTGGAGAGCGGGCATCACCGGTTGCTGGCCACCGTGTTCGGGACGGTGAGGGTCACCCGGTGCGCCTGGCGCGCCCCCAGCGTCGGCAACCTGTATCCGGCCGATGCGGCGCTGTCGCTGCCCGGCCGTCGGCACTCGGCAGGGCTGGCCCGCCTGGCGGTGGCCGAGGCGGTGCGCGGCTCGTTCGACACCGCCCACGCGGCGATCACCGCACGCTGCGGGACGGTGATCGGCAAACGGCAGATCGAAGAGGTGATCGTCGCCTGCGCCCAAGATATCGACGCGTTCTACGCCGAGCAGACACCGGTGCCGCGCACCGGTGAGGAACTGCTGGTGCTCAGCTTCGACGGCAAGGGCATCGCGATGCGCCCCGACGCGCTGCGCCCGGCCACACGCAAGGCCGCAGCCCTGGCCAAGCGAACGTTCCGGACCCGGCTGGCCGGCGGGGAGAAACCGGCCCGCAAACGGATGGCCACGTTGGGGGTGGTCTATGACGCCGAGCCCGCACCGCGCCGCCCGCATGATGTGATCGCCGTCCCCGGCGGACGGCACGGGACCCGGCCACCGCGGCCCGGACCATCCGCGATGCGCAAATGGCTGTGCGGGTCGGTGATCGACGACCCCGACACCGTGATCGGCAAGGTCTTCGACCACGCCCAGGCCCGCGACCCCGCCCGCGCCCGGCCCTGGGTCGTGCTGGTCGACGGCGCCCGCCACCAACTCGACCTCATCAAAGCCCAAGCCGCCCGCCGCGGCATCACCCTCCACATCGTGATCGACTTCATCCACGTCCTGGAGAAGCTCTGGGCGGCGGCCTGGAACCTGCACGCCCCCACCGACCCGGCCGCCGAGGACCGCGTCGCCACCTGGGCGCTGGCCCTGCTGGCCGGGCAGGTCCACCAGGTCATCACCGACCTGGAACACCACGCCGACACGCTGTCCGCCCACCGGCGACACGGCATCGACACCGCCATCGGCTACCTCACCAACAACGCCGGCCACCTCCGCTACGACCACGCCCTCGCCCACGGGTGGCCCATCGCCACCGGGGTGATCGAAGGCGCCTGCCGCCACCTGATCGCCGACAGATTCAACCTCGCAGGAGCAAGATGGGGCCTGGCCGGAGCCGAGGCGATGCTCAAGCTCCGAGCCCTCAACACCAACCACGACCTCGACCGCTACTGGGCCTACCACCTACGCCGTGAACACGAACGCACCCACGACCAGCACGAATACGCACTCACCGCCTGACCGGCACGCTCACTCAAAAAGAGCTACACCCTTCTGCGATGGCCACAAGCAAGGCAAGCTAAAACAAAACGTCCACCACGCCGTCCACGGGATATCGGGCTAGGCCCGATTGTGGTCGTCCTTGCGGACGCTATCGGTCGACGGCGCGGTGGCGACCCACCATTCCACGATGCGTCGCCCGATCGTCTGGGCGTTCAGGCCCGCCCACGTCCGGACGTCGGCGGCGCTTCCGTGGTCGGGGAAGGACGCCGGGATGCCGATCTGCCGGACGGGCACGTCGACGCCTGCGGTTGCGAGCCGCTGAGCGACCCGCGCGCCCGCGCCTCCGTCGAGCACACCGTCCTCGACGGTGACCACCAGCCGCGCGGCTCCCGCGAGGCCCACCAGTGCTTCCGGCACTGGCTTGACCCAGCGCGGGTCGACCACCCGGACCGTGTATCCCGCCTGATGAGCGGCGGTGGTCGCCTCGATGACGTCGGCGGCGGTGGCCCCGATCGCGACGACCAGCGCGTCCACGCCACCATCAGTGTCCGGCTCAGCCAACACGTCCACCCCATCGACACTGCGGATCGCCGGGAGCGCGGGACTCATAGGTGTCTTGGGGAACCGCACCACCGTGGGCCCGTCAGCACAGCCGACGGCCTCGTTCAACATGGCCCGCAGCGTCGCCTCGTCGCGCGGCGCCGCGACCTTCGAGCCGGGGACGACACCGAGTACGGCCAAATCCCACATGCCATTGTGGCTGGGGCCGTCCTCGCCGGTGATGCCAGCGCGGTCCAACACGAACGTGACAGGCAGCCTGTGCAACGCGACGTCCATCAGCACCTGGTCGAAGGCCCGGTTCAGGAACGTCGCGTAGATCGCCACCACCGGCTGCAGGCCGCCGGTGGCCATTCCCGCGGCGGACGCGACGGCGTGCTGTTCGGCGATGCCCACGTCGTAGAAGCGGTCGGGGAAGCGGCGGGCGAACGCGCCCAGGCCGGTCGGTTCAGGCATCGCCGCGGTGATCGCCACGACGTCGGCGCGCTCATCGCCGAGCCGCACCAGTTCCTCGCTGAACACACTCGTCCACGTGCGGCCGGTCTTGGGCAGGGCCGCGCCGGTGTCGGGGTCGATGGGCTTCCACTGATGCAACTGATCGGTCTCATCGTTCTCGGCCGGCGGGTAGCCGAAGCCCTTGCGGGTGACGGCATGGACGATCAGCGGTCCACCGAAGTCGCGGCCAGGGTGAGGGCGTGCTCCAGGGCGGCGATGTCGTGGCCGTCGACGGGGCCGAGGTACTTCAGACCGAGGTCCTCGAACAGGCCCTGCGGTGTGAGCAGGTCCTTCAGGCCCCGCTTGGTGCCGTGCAGCGCGTTGTACAGCGGCGATCCGACGACCGGCGTACGGCCGAGGGTGTTCTTCACCACCCGCAGCGCCTGCTCGTACCCGGGATGGAGCCGCAGCCTAGACAACCGGTCGGCCAGCCCGCCGACGGTCGGGTCGTACGAGCGCCCGTTGTCGTTCACGACGATGACCACTGGACGGTCGGCACCGGCGATGTTGTTCAACGCCTCCCACGCCATGCCACCGGTGAGCGCGCCGTCGCCGACGACCGCCGTCACGGGCCGGCGGTCGCCGCGCACCTCGAACGCCTTGGCCATGCCGTCGGCATGGGACAGGGCGGTGGTGGCGTGAGAGTTCTCGATCCAGTCATGCTCGCTCTCAGCACGGCTCGGATAGCCGGACAGGCCGCCGGTCTGCCGGAGGCGTCGGCATCCGCCCGGCCCGACCGGTCAGAATCTTGTGCACATAGGCCTGGTGGCCGACATCCCACAGAATCGGCTCGGTCGGGCTGTCGAACACACGGTGCAACGCGATCGTGAGTTCGACGACGCCCAGATTCGGCCCCAGATGGCCCGTCCCCAACGTGGACGCGGTCCGCACGAGAAGATCACGGATCTCCGCTGCCAAACTCTCAAGCTCTGTGACGCTGAGGCACTCCAGATCCTTCGGCCCGCCAACGCGAGTCAAGATCGAACCCATGGGCCGAGCCTAGGTGCCACCACCCTGCCAGACCAGAATCCCTCGCCCCTTTGTTGATCAAAATCGTCCCAGCGCGGGCACACGAGTTGAACCGTGACCTGCTTTCCGGCTCCTGCGCGATGCAGCGGGCTGCGGCGCCCGACCGCCACGCCTCAGCGAGCGGCGGCATTCCGGTGCCCGAGCGCCCCCGCATGTGTCCTTGGCGGGACCGTCCTGGACCACGCGCAGGGATGCTGTGGTTTCGGGAGAAGCCGACAATGAGTGCTGGTGGTCGGGGTGTCGATCGCGGTGCTGGTCGCCGGAGTGCGGCTCGGGCAGCGCCTCAAGGACCGGTTCGGGTCCTGGACCGCCTCGGTCATCGCCGGCTGGCCTGCGTGATCGTGCTCGGCGCGGTCATGTAGCTGCCGCCCTCGCTCGGCGAGCTGTCGGCCGACGTCCGCCAGTACGGCCATCACGCGACCGAGACGCCGCTGCCGCGGAAGGACCCACGAGGCCGGATCGTCAGAGAGCGGCATGGAACCGGCGACCGCCCGAGCGCCCGTCTCACGGCATAGGCCGGTTTTGAGCGCGGACCGCATCACAGTGTTCGGGGGAAGCGCACATTGTGGTTCAACGTCCTGTGCCGTGTGGCCCCGCCGCCGGGTCTCGCATTCGTTGGCGCAGAGTGTCGTAGATCGGCGGCCCGTTGAGCAGTGTCGTGCTGATCAGCGCGGCCATGGCGGCCAGCAGCATCGGGACGATCAGCGACGTCGTCGCTGTCATTTCGACGATCAGCACGACGCCGGTCAGGGGCGCCCTCACGACAGCCGTGAAGAACGTGGACATGCCGACGATGGCGCCTGCGGTGGACGCCATGCCGAGTGACGGCAGGACGGCGTGCAAGGATCCGGCGAACAGCGAACCCGCCGCGGCGCCGACGAGCAGCAGGGGCGCGAACAGCCCGCCCGGCGTACCCGCCGAGTAGCACAGCGGCCCCAGGAACCAGCGTATGACCAGCACGATCCCCAGATATCCCAGAGCGTTCCCACCGGCGAGGACGTCCTGACCCAGCGATTCGCCACCGCCGATCAGTTCTGGAGCGCCGATACCGATCAATCCGACGACCCCGCCGATGAGGGCGGCCTTCGCCTCCGGGGCAAGGCCGCGCAAGCCTTCCACACCGTTCAGCAGAAGGATGGTCAGCCGGTTGTAGGCCACTCCTGCCGCGCCCAGCAGCAGGCCGAGCACCACATACGCGGGGAGCGTCCGCAGTGGTTCCATCGGGACCCGCCCGACGGAGAACACCGGCCGGGTGCCGATGACGAGCGATGAGGCGGCGATCGCCGCCGCCACGGCGGCGACGGTCGTGAGGACCAGCCGAACACGGAAGGCATGAGCGACCTCTTCGAACACAAACAGCGCCCCGCCCACGGGTGCGCTGAACGCCACCGCCAGTCCCGCTCCGGCGGTCGCGGCCGTGAGCACGCGCACCTCGGGCGGGCTGAGCCGGGCACGGCGTGCCAGTTCAGCGCCGAGCGATGCGCCCATCTGCACGGTAGGGCCCTCCCGGCCCAGCGCCATGCCCGCGCCGATGGACAACAGCCCGCCGACGAACTTGGCCGGAAGGAGGGCGATGCGAACCGGCCTGACCGTTGTCCGTAGTTCCGCCTCGACCCGCTGGACGCCACTGCCGGAGGACTCCGGAACCCGGCGGACGATCAGCCGGGCCAGCGCCACAGCGGCGACCGCGACCAGGACCGGAACCACCCAGCGCCACAAGGACCCGAGCCGGGCCCACGCGAACAGCTGGTCACGGTAGTCATCGGCCAGGACCAGGGATCGGCGGAAGGCGCCCCCGACCAGCCCGGCGAGGACGCCACCGGACACGGCGAGAGCCGTGACGCGCCACACACGTCCCGCACTTGGCCGATCCGCGCCGTCCCACCCGCCAGGTGGAAGGGACGGACCGGAAGGACCGCCCACGCCGACGCCCACACCGTGGCTCGCTCCGCCGTCGGGCTGAGGCATCTGAGAACTCGCCCCGCTTTCCGATCTGGTGCCGCCACGCGAGTGCCGCGCCGTCTCCGTGGCAGAAGGCCGTGCAGATGAAATGCGACTCCTAGTAGTGGACCGGGGCGGCTCAGAGTTCCGAGCCGCCGATGTCATACACGCTCGGACCGATTACGCGCCTATATCATCTGCACGAGCCGGTCTTCGACGGCTTTCGAGGAAGACCAGCGACACGGGACAACGGCGATGAATTCTTGTTACCCATTCTTGAAAAGAGCCTTACTCTGCGTTCACTCGTCCCCCGTGTACAATCCACAGCCCTTGCACGTCAACCGGCATTGAGAAGGAGTACCCGCAACGTACGGCGCCACGCCGACGCGATAATAAATTCTATCGGTCGATGGAGACAGATTTTGGCGTTTGACACCCGGGCATTACGTTGCAGTGAGCCTTTTTCATCCTCGGGTGGTTTCGTAGTTCTGTAGGACGGCGATGGCCTTGACGAGGTGGCCGGCCTTGCTGGGGCTGCAGCGGAGCTTGCGGAGGATTCGCCAGCTTTTGAGCTGGGCGTTTGCGCGTTCGCCGGGCCCGCGGAGCTTGGCGTGCGCGCGGTTGGCCTGCTTCTGGGACTCGGGCTTGTCGCGTCCCTTGTACGGGGTGAAGACGATGCGGGCCTCGGCGCCTTGATACCCCTTGTCGGCCTTCCGCAGCGCCGCCGTCAGCTTCGGTGACCGCGCCGACAGCAGCCCCACCACCTCTTCGACATACCTCCAGGCCGTGCTGGTCGATATCTCGAATCCGGCCCCGAGTTCGGTGAAGGTGTCGCCTTTGCGCAGGTGGACCAGCACCAGCAGGGCCTGCTGCCCGGGGTTGAGCAGCCGCCAGGCCGACCCGATCGCCTTGCGGGCCGACGGATCACGCCGGCCAGGTAGTTCAGCGTTGGACGCGACAAATCGACGGCGGCGCGGTAGAACAGCATGCAGAGCCCCTGGTTCGGACGCGGGGGTTGTGGTGATCAACCCGTCTACTAGGGGTTTCTTCACGCCACCCGCCGAACGCCCCCATCGCGATCATGCTGTGATCAGCGTCCGCCCAGCCGGATGAAAAAGGGTCAATCTAGCGCAGGCCTCAGACTGCTCACCCTGATGCTTGATAGTAAATGTGATCTCTTTAGCTCTTTCTACTTCACCTGCCCTGGCAAGCACCTCGACCAACTCGACCAACTCGACCAAGATCATTGACCTATAAGGCGAATCCTCCACACCGAGAGAAGCAGACTCGATTTGCTGCGCGATACGCTGAAGCCACTGAAAGTCAGCCAACCCGTAGACCACTCTTGACAAGTTCGCCAAAATTCGAGCGTGAAAGAAGGGAACGTCAACGGCCTCGATAATGGCGGCCACATCTATTGCTATCCGCCGAGCCTCTTCACTATTTCCACTCTTAATCATTAGCAGACCGATATCTATCAGTGACCCCTTTTCATCGTCAGGCGGGCTGGTTGATCACAGCGTGATCGCGAGTTGATGGATTCCCTGCAGATGCAGAGAATCCCCTGGTAGACGGGTTGATCACCACAACCCACACCGTCTCACCAGGAGCTTCTGCATGCTGTTTTACCGTGCCGCTGTGGATTTGTCGCGTCCGACGCTGAACTACGTGGCGGGGATCGTCCGCCGCCATCGGCGGGCGATCGGGTCGCGGTGGCGGCTGCTGGACCCCGGCCAGCAGGCTCTACTGGTGCTGGTGCACCTGCGCAAGGGTGAGACGTTTGCCGAGGCCGCCGCGGGTTTCGGGGTGTCGGTGGCCACCGCCTGGCGCTACGTCGAGAGGATCGTCTCGCTGCTGTCGGCGCGTTCCCCCAAGCTGTGGGCTGCGTTGCGCAAGGCCGGGACCGACGGGCTGACGCACCTGGTCCTGGACGGCACGCTGATTCACACCGACCGGGTCAAGGCCGACCGCCCCTACTTCTCCGGCAAGCATCGGGTGCACGGGATGAACGTGCAGGTGATCGCCGGCCCGGACGGGACGATCCTGTGGACCTCGGGGGCGATGCCCGGCAAGATCCACGACCTGACCGCCGCCCGTGTCCGGGGCATCCTGCGCGAGCTGGAGAAGGCGGGAATCCTCACCCTGGCCGACAAGGCCTACCAGGGAGCCGAGGCCTCGGTCGTCATCACGCCCTACAAGGGCAAGGACAAGCCCGAGTCGCAGAAGCAGGCCAACCGGGCACACGCCAAGCTCCGCGGCCCCGGCGAACGAGCGAACACCCAGCTCAAATCATGGCGAATCCTGCGGAAGCTGCGCTGCAGCCCCTGCAAGGCCGGCCACCTGGTCAAGGCCATCGCCGTTCTACAGAACCACGAGCTCACCCGAGGATGAAAAAGGGTCATTGTGTCGGCTCTTGCATGGAACGGGGAACCGTGTCGCGTTGCGTGAACTAATCGCTTTCGGGATGACGCTTCGGAATTACGACGCCATCCTGCTTGACCTGGCTCTGGTGGAACCAGAGGTAGTTATCGCGGCGGCCGGAGGGGCCTGGCTTGAGTAGTGTTTTTCGCATTTATGAGGTCGGCTCGGATGAAGTCTTGCGGATACGGCGCGCGCAAGTGCAGCGCAGGCCGAGTGTCGACTATTTCGGCAGGCGTATGGGCTGATATGTGACCACGGTCCGCCTGCCCGCGGAGGTGATCCGCTCGTCTCTCGACTGATTTTTCCGAGAATCAAATTGTTGCTCGGCGTATCTTGACGGGTAACTGGCATCGAGTGTTCTTCTTGTGATGAAGATCGTTCGTTTTTAGGCATATACCATTGGTGAGCTGACAAGTGCCCAAGGGGCCGCGAGGGTACGGAGCGACCGGCGCTTCGGGTGAGTCTGAGGTTCATGATGTGCGCGGCCTTGGCTAGCCAAGTCGTGTGGTGGCTGACGGTGCCAGGGGGCGCGTCCTTGAGTCTCAGGTCAGATTGACGTGTTGGACCTCGATGCATGCGGCCACTAAGGCGACGTGAATCTTCCTGAAGCTACAACTGCCGACTTTGCGTATGTGTGGGAGTCGGCTGTTGTAGAGCAGCCAGGTGCACAGAGCCGACCCGGTGCGGGACAGCCTCCAGGTGGCCACGGGAAAAACGGCTTTACATCCTGGCGGCTGGCCTGCGGCGCGGCGAGTTGCTCGGGCTGGGTTAAAGGACAACCCGCTCGTCGGCGGCCGACCTGGGTGGCGAGGGCGGCCCCCTCGACAGCGATCCATGCGACCGGTGCGCCGAGTCCGGTTCGAGCCGGCGACCCTCGAAGCCTTCCAGCCGCTGTAACGGTCTGGGGAGTTCTGAGATTCGTCTCGCCCACGATGCCGGATTCCAAGCGCAAGGTCCCGTTCTGTGCATCAGGGCTCTGTGCGAGCACCGGGTGAAGCAGGACGCCAGGCGAGCTGACGCCTGGGCGGAACTGGCAGGGTCACACGTGCACGTCTTCCCGTGCCGCCTCGGCGCGGCGATGGAGCCGGCCACGTTCCGCCGTAGCTCGGGCCGCATCCGCGTGGCGGCTGGCCTGGACGGCGTCCGCTTCCACGACATACGGCACACCCGCGTCGCACTGCTCTCAGACTTCGGTGTCTCGCCTTGCATCGTTCGGGAGATCGTCGGGCACAGCGGACATCGACTGACGATGGTCGAGAGGTCAAGCTGTGCAGCATCGATGACCACTCGCGGCTTATCGTGGGCGCTCACCTACTGCTGCGGACCTCCGCCCACGTGTCTGCGCGGCGCTCCCAGCGCCTGTCAGGCAAGCAACACACTCGGCTACGAATCCGCGGCCGCCGCTCGTGGTCGGCCGAAAGTCGACCACGAGGGCGCTGGTGCCGCTGACGGCCTTGACACCGCCTCGCCCTCCGTCGCTTTACCGGGCGAGGACGAGCGTCCCTTGGTGCCTCCAGCGGCCTCTGAGGGGCACCACCGGTTACTCCCATCACGGCCACGCGCCCCCCGTCCTCCATGCGCTCGGCCCCTGGGTACAGCCGCATACGGCTTTCACGCCCGAACGGTTACCAACCTGGCACTTTGGGTCGCACGTGACTGCGGTAGGCCGCCGCTGATAATCACCTTCTCGTCAAGCGCGCCGCTGATCTCCACCGGAGTCGGGAGATCGTCGAGAGGGAAGTGTGATCCCACGACGCGCCGACCGCGCCGGTTTGGATGCGGACATCACCTATGCGATGGGCTCACGGGTGTCGCGTGCATGGCAGCGCCGTTCCGTATAGGCGGCTGAGCTGCTCGGTGGGCGCTGCGCGGATGCGGCCTCAGGTAACGATCTTGCGCAAATCGATGGTGCGGGCTGCATCACGGGGCTGTGACGGCGCCAGTGTGGTGTGGGTGATGTTTCGGCGGCCGGGCGTGCCAGCTGGTGTTGCTCGGTCTTGGTGGCAACGTGGTGGCAGATGATCAGAGGCCGGTCTAGGATTTCTCCTGAACCGGCCTCTGACCTGGGTGTTCCTGGTGGAGCTGAGGGGATTTGAACCCCTGACCCCCTCGATGCGAACGAGGTGCGCTACCGGACTGCGCTACAGCCCCAAGGACTCCGTAAGGTTAGCAAACATCGAAGGGTGCTCGCGCACGGGTTACTCGCCGACTGCGCGGCGGTCGTCGGCGTACTGGTCGAAGACCTCGTCCAGGGGGACGAGTTCGATGACCTCGGCGGGTTCGGCGGCCTCGGCGGCGCGGCGGGCCTCCAGGGCGCGGGTGCGGGCCGCGGCGGCGCGGGCCTGGGCGGCGGCGCGGTGGCGGGCGGCGTCCATGCCCACGGCGACGCGGAGCAGCGCGACGTGGCCGGCGAGCAGCGCCGCCGGGGGCAGGGTCGCCCACCAGGGCGCGACGCCGGACGCGACGAGGGCGACGGCGGTGAGGACGAGGGCGGCCAGGCCCGTGGTGCGGCGGCGGCGCCGGGCGATGATGGCGGCGCGGGTGACCCGGCGGCGGGGTTCCGGGGACTCTTCCGGGACCTCCTCGGTCACCTCGTCCTCTTCCGGGCGCTTGTGGAGGAGGCGGGTGATTCCGGTCGCCTCGGTGTCGCGGCGCAGCCACATGGGCACGAGGACGACCGCCCAGACGGCGACGATGGCGAGGTACAGGACTGCGCTGCTCACCGCTCCCACCGTCCCAGGGCACGCTGAGAAGGCGGGCCGACTTTCGGCGCGCGAACGTGCAATGGGAGCAGGGTCACGCCACGCACGGTACGAGGGGGTGTCAGAGGTTGACGAGCATAAGGGGCGGTGTGTCGCGAGATCGATCTCGCCGTTACCCTCTGTTTGCCAAGGCTTCTCGAACGCAGGATTCTTACGGCGGAAAAGTCATGGGCGGCTCATGTGCGCCGGGGAAATGCCTGCCGGCGCTCGGCGAGCCAGCGTGCGCGCAGGCCACCGGGCACGTCCTCGACGGTGAGGGCGTAGCAGATGTGGTCGCGCCAGGCCCCGTCGATGTGCAGGTGGCGGCGGCGAATTCCCTCTTCCCGGAATCCGAGCTTTTCGACGACGCGGCGGCTCGCGGTGTTCTCCGGACGGATATTCGCCTCCAGTCGGTGGAGGCCGACGGTGAAGAAACAGTGGTCGACGGCGAGGGCGACCGCGGTGGGAATGACGCCGCGTCCGGCGACCTGCTTGTCGACCCAGTAGCCGATCTGCGCGGACCGGGCCGAACCCCAGACGATCGCGCCGATGGTGAGCTGCCCGGCGAAGCGGTCCTCGTAGGTCACGACCCAGGGCAGCGCGAGACCCTGGCGGGCCTCGCGGCGCATGGTGTGGACCATGCTGACGTACGGACCGAGTCCGCTCCGGAACAGCGGCGTCTCGGGGTTGGTGGGCTCCCACGGGCGGAGCCAGTCGGCGTTGCGGACCCGCAGCTCACGCCAGACGGCGGCGTCGCGGTGCCGCAGCGGGCGCAGGCCGACGGGACCTTCGGTCAGGGTGACCGGCCATCCCCGTAAACGTTCCACGGTTCCATGATTCCCTGGTCGGACGTCTGGACGCCATCAATTCTCGCTGAGAATTCGGGCACGCGGGACGATCGTGCCGCGTTTCATCACCCAGGTGACCTGGAGGTCGTCGTCCAGGACGGCCAGGTCGGCGTCCTTGCCGGGTTCGAGCGAGCCGGCGCGCGAGCCGATGCCGAGCGCGCGTGCCGGGGTGAGGGACGCGGCCCGGGCGGCGTCCTGGACGGGCAGGCCGGCGTCGGTGACGGCGCGGCGGAAGGCGTCCGCCATCGTGATCGTGCTGCCGGCGATGGACGTCCCGCCGGCGAGGGTGGCGCGGCCGCCGCGGACCTCGACGTCCATCGCGCCGAGGCGGTAGTCGCCGTCGCCCATCCCGGCGGCGGCCATGGCGTCGGTGATCAGCGCGACGCGGGGACCGGCGGCGGCGAACGCGAGGCGCGTCACGGCGGGCTCCACGTGGACGCCGTCGTTGATCAGCTCGACGGTGACCCGGGGGTCGTTCAGTGCGGCGGCGACCGGCCCGCCCTCGCGGTGGTGCAGCGGGCGCATGGCGTTGAACAGGTGCGTCGCGACGCGGGCGCCCGCGTCGAACGCGGCGCGCGCGGTGCCGCCGGCGGCCTCGGTGTGGCCGACGGCCGGGATGACGCCCGCGTCCGCGGCCTCCCGGACGAGGTCGAGGGCGCCCGGCAGCTCGGGCGCGAGCGTGATCATGCGGACGTGCCCGCGGCCGAGCCGGACGAGCCGGCGGAACTCGGCGGGGTCGGGGGCGCGCAGCAGCGCCGGGTCGTGGGCGCCGCAGCGGTCCCGGGCCAGGTAGGGGCCTTCGAGGTGGATGCCGGCGATCACGCCGTCCGCGGCGAGGTCGGCGAGGCCCGCGACGGTTTCGGCGAGTTCGCGCGGGGTGCCGGTGACGAGGCTGGCCATCGTGGTCGTGGTGCCGTGGGCCAGGTGGAAGGACGCGGCGCGGCGCGCCTGCTGGGGCCGCTGGTAGGACGCGCCCGCTCCGCCGTGGACGTGCATGTCCACGAATCCGGGGACGACGTACCGTCCGCCGAGGTCGATCTGCTCGCCCACCGCGAAGGTCGTGATTCTGCCGTCCGCGATGTGGAGGTCTCCGTGGCGGACGCCGTCCGGCAGCACGATCCGGGCGTTGGTGAGAATCGTTCCGGAGGCGGGCCCATCATCCGGTTTCGGCATGGAACCCTCCCGGTGCGCGCATGTGATCGTTGTTGATTGTTCCACGGCCGGAATGCGCAGGTAAGGCCAGGGGCGCGCAGGTTAGAATCTCCGGGTGACCTTCGCCCCGGACGCTCCCTCGCCCGCACGGAAGGGGGCCGGCGTGACCCGGCACGAGCGCTGGAACGCGCTGCTCGAACTGCTCGCGGACGCGGGCAGGCTGACGGTCGAGGAGGCGTCCCGGCGCATGGGGGTGTCGGCCGCGACGATCCGCCGCGACTTCGACCAGCTCGCCCAGCAGCAGATGCTGGCCCGCACCCGCGGCGGCGCGGTCGCGCAGAGCGTCAGCTACGACCTGCCGCTGCGCTACAAGGCGGCGCGGCACGCGTCGGAGAAGCAGCGGATAGCGGCGGCGACCGCCGAGCTGGCCAGGCCCGGGTCGATCATCGGGCTGAACGGCGGGACGACGACGTCCGAGGTCGCGAGGGTCCTCGCCACGCGCGCCGACCTGCACGCCGAGGGCGCGACGCCGGCGCTGACGATCGTGACGAACGCGCTGAACATCGGCAACGAGCTGGCCGTCCGGCCGCACGTGAAGATCGTTTTGACCGGCGGGGTGCCGCGGCCGCAGTCCTACGAGCTGACCGGGCCGCTCGCCACCGGGATCTTCGACCAGGTGACGCTGGACGTGGCGATCATCGGGGTGAACGGGGTGGACGCCCGGCACGGCGCGACCTGCCACAACGAGGGCGAGGCCGACGTGAACCGGCTGATGGCCGAGCGCGCCGAGCAGGTGGTCGTGGTGGCGGACGGCTCGAAGGTCGGGCACCGGGCGTTCGCCCGGATATGCGATGTCGCGGACATCGACGTCCTGGTGACGGACGGAACGGTGCCCGAGGCGGAGGTCGCCGCGTTCACCGAGGCCGGCGTCCGCGTGATCACCGCGTAGCGCGGCTTCGCGCGCAGGGTCAGTCGAGCGCGAGCACGTGCAGGGCCAGGCGGGCGGCGCCTCCGCCCTCCTGGTCCGCGATGGCGAGTGCGGTGCGCACGTCGAGGTCGTCCAGGAGCGCTTCGGTCACGGCCGCTTCCGCGGTGGGGGACGAGTCGCGGCGTCCGGCGGCGGCGTGGAGCCGGTCGAGGCGGTCGGCGGCGCGGTCGAGGACGTCTGGGGCGTAGTCCCAGGGGTCCTGCCAGGGTTCGGCGACGAGCATGAGCCGGACGGCGGTGGCCGGGTGGCCCGGGACCAGGTCGGAGACCAGGACCAGGTTGCCGGTCGACTTGGCCATCTTCTCGCCGTCCCGGCGGACCATGCCCACGTGCAGCCAGGCCCGGGAGAAGGGGCGTACGCCGGTCAGCGCCTCGGCCATGGCGGACTCGTAGGCGTGGTGCGGGAAGCGCAGGTCGGTGCCGCCGGCGTGCAGGTCGAGTGCCGGACCGAAGGTCGTCATGGCCATCGCGGCGCATTCGGCGTGCCAGCCGGGACGGCCGGGGCCCCACGGGCTCGGCCAGGCGGGCTCGCCCGCGCGGGACGGCCGCCAGAGGGCGACGTCGAAAGGATGCTCCTTGCCGGGATCGTCGGGTTCGTCGCCGTACTCGGCCAGCAGGGCGCGGGCCTGCCCGTCGTCGAGCCCGGCCCGCCCGGGGACGGCGGCGCCGCGGAAGCGGACCGCGCCGTCCTGGAGGTAGGCGTCGCCGGAGGTGAGGAGCCCCTGCGCGAGGGCGATGACCTCGCGCACGTGGTTGTGCGCGCGCGGCTGGTGGTCGACGGCGTGGACGCGGAGGGTGTCGAGGTCGCGTTCGAAGTAGTACTGCTGGACGGCGGCGAAGCTGTCGTAGGGGCTGCCGGCGCGGTGCGCGGCCTGGTTCAGCACGTCGTCGACGTCGGTGACGTTGCGGCAGACGCGCACGTCCCCGCCCGCGTGCCGCAGGACGCGGGCGGCGACGTCGGCCCAGACGAAGGTGCGGGCGTGGCCGAGGTGGGTGGCGTCGTACGGGGTGATCCCGCAGACGTACATCCGGGCGGGACCGGCGACCGGCAGGGGACGCCCGCCGATCCGGAGGGTGCGGTCGGGTGCGTTGAGGTTCACGGGATCGCCGTTCCTCCCGGTGGTCGGTGAGCCGAAGGGACCGTGTTTGGTCCGGTTCCCTCCCAGTGTGCGAAGGATGCGGTAAAGATGGCACCTTCCACGGTCCTTCCCTTTTCGTCCCGGATCGGGACGAAGGTCCCGGCGGCAGGGGACCTTGGGATCCTGACCCGTGACCTGGCCCGTCAGAGGGTGGGGGCATGACAGAGCTTTCCGGCGGGCGGATGTTCACCCCGCCGCCGTCGCCCCGGGTCGTCGCCGTCATCGGGGCGTCGCGCACCCGTGGGACGGCCGGCGCCGAACTGCTGCGCGACCTCGTCTCCGGCGGGTTCGAAGGCGCCGTCTTCGCGGTGAACCCGCACTGCGCGGGGTCCGACCTGCACGGCGTGCCCTGCGTGGCGGGGCTCGGCGATCTACCCGAGCCGCCCGACCTCGCGGTGATCGCCGTCCCCGCGTACGCCGTGTCCGGCGTGGCCGCGGCCTGCGGCCGGTTCGGGATACCCGCGCTCATGGTGATCGGCTCGGAACTGACCGCCGGCCAGCGCGGCGGCCTGCTCGCCGTCTGCCGCGAGCACGGCATTCGGCTCGCCGGGCGGGACTACCTCGACGCGGCGTTCGGCCCCGGCCGTCCGGCGGCACCGGGGGAGCCACTATCCGCGCGTACCTCACCGGCGCGATGATGTGATCCATGAGCGACATATCAGCACAGGGATACGGGCCGGATCACGAATCGCCGTTCGCCTACGGGGTGCACCACGTGCAGATCGCCATCCCGCCCGGCAGCGAGGACGAGTGCCGCGCGTTCTACGTGGACGCCTTAGGGATGAGCGAGATCAAGAAGCCGCCGCTGCTGGCCGCGCGGGGCGGGCTGTGGGTGCGCGCGGACGCGCTGGAGATCCACCTGGGCGTCGAGCAGGATTTCCGTCCGGCGCGCAAGGCGCACCCGGGCATCCGCGTCGAGGACCTGGACGGGCTGGCCGAGCGGCTGGCCGAGCACGGCGTCCAGGTCGACTGGGACGACGCCTTCCCAGGTCATCGGCGCTTCTACGCGTTCGACAACCTGGGCAACCGCCTGGAGTTCCTGCAGCGGGACGGCTCGCTCCCCGAGTGGTGAGCGGGCCGGCCGGTCACCCGGGGAAGGGACCGGCGCGGCCGAGCAGGGCCTGAACCGGGCTGTCGAGGCGCTCGCTCAGCCAGGCCGCAGTCTCCGTCACCGGCGCCATCTGGACGCCGGTGGCGACGCCGCTGCGGTCCAGCGCGTACACGAGGTCCTCGGTCGCGATGTTGCCGGTGGCGGCGGGCGCGAAGGGGCAGCCGCCGAAACCGCCGGTGCTCGCGTCGAGCGCGCTGACCCCGTGGTCGAGCGCGGTGAGCGCGTTGGCGTAGCCGGTGTTGCGCGTGTTGTGGAAGTGGCAGCGCAGCGGGACCCCCGGGGCGATCTCGGCGGCGCCGGTCAGCAGCGTGCGCACCTGCGCGGGGACGCCGACGCCGATCGTGTCGGCCAGCGCGATCTCGTCCGGCTCGCTCTCGGCGATCCGCCGCACCAGGTCGAGGACGCGTTCGGCCGGGACCTCGCCCTCGAACGGGCAGCCGAACGACGCGGCGATGGTGACGCTGCGGAAGAGCCCGGCGGCGCGGGCGTCGGCGGCGATCCGCGCCCAGTTGGCGATGCCCTCGTCGACGGAGCAGCCCTGGTTGCGGCGGCTGAACTCGTCCGTGGCGACGACCACGACGTTGACCTCGTGCACGCCGGTGGCCAGCGCCCGGTCGAGGCCGCGCTGGTTGAGCACGAGCCCGGCGTAGCTCACGCCTTCGGGCCGAGGAAGGCGCTCCATCACGGCCTCCGCGTCGGCCATCTGCGGGACGCGCTTCGGGTTGACGAAGCTGACCGCCTCGATCCGCCGCAGCCCGGCGGCGATGCTCCGCTCGATGAGCCGCACCTTGTCGGCGGTGGGCAGGATCGCGGCCTCGTTCTGCAGCCCGTCCCGGGGTCCCACTTCGATCACTTCGACGTGCGCCATGGGCCTTCCCTTGTATGCAATCTGTGGACATCTAGAGAATCGGCCAGGTATAACCCTTGTGTCAAGCGCCCGAAATGCATATCTTGCATACAATCGACCGACCAGGAGGTTCGGATGGTCCGTGCCGTCGACCGTGTGTACGCACGGCTGCGCGCCGACATCCTGGACGGCGTCCACCCGCCCGGGGGACGGCTCGGCGAGGCCGAGCTGGCCGGGCAGACCGGCTCCAGCCGGACGCCGGTCCGCGAGGCGCTGCGCCGCCTCGAGGTCGAGGGGCTGGTCGAGGTCCTGCCGCACCGCGGCGCCCGCGTCCCGGACCTGACGCCCGAGGACCTGGAGGAGATCTACGACCTGCGCATGCTGCTGGAGGGCGCCGCCGCCCGCCGCGCCGCCACCCGGATCACGCCGAAGGACGTGGACCGCATGGACGAGCTGTGCGGCCTCATGGAGCGCTCCGCCGCGCCGGGCGACGGCCAGGACCTGGATCGGATCGCCGAGCTGAACGCCGAGTTCCACGGCATCGTCCGGGCCGCGGCGGCCAGCGTCCGGCTGGTGTCCATGCTCAACGCGGTGGTGCAGCTCCCGCTGGTGACGCGGACCTTCCACCGGTACTCGCCGGACGACCTCGCCCGCAGCGCCGCCCACCACCGGGAGCTGGCCGCCGCGCTGCGGGCGGCCGACGGCACCTGGGCCGAGTCGGTGATGCGGGCGCACGTGCTCGCCGCGAAGGCGGTGCTGCTCCGCGCCGTCGACCGTCCCGGCAACGACGACACCGAAACGAGGACTTCCTAGATGTCAACGCACGACGGCGCCCCGCAGGACGCCCGCGGACCGCTCGCCGACCTGCGCGTGGTCGAGATGGGACAGCTGCTCGCCGGCCCCTTCTGCGGCCAGCTGCTCGGCGACTTCGGCGCCGAGGTGATCAAGCTGGAGTCGCCGGGCGCCGGCGACCCGATGCGCCAGTGGGGACGCGAGAAGCCGCACGGCAAGTCCCTGTGGTGGCCGGTGGTCGCCCGCAACAAGAAGTCGGTGACGTGCAACCTGCGCACGCCCGAGGGCCAGGACCTGGCGCGGCGGATCATCGGCCAGGCGGACATCGTCGTGGAGAACTTCCGTCCCGGCACGCTGGAGCGCTGGGGGCTGGACTTCGACAGCCTCCGCGAGGCGAACCCGGGGCTGATCCTCGTCCGCGTGTCCGGTTTCGGGCAGAGCGGCCCCTACGCCCCGCGCGCCGGGTACGGCTCGATCGGTGAGGCGATGGGCGGCATCCGCTACGTGACCGGCGATCCGGGGAACGCGCCGTCCCGCGCCGGGATCTCGCTCGGCGACTCCCTCGCCGCGGTGTTCGCGACCATCGGCGCGCTCGTCGCCGTCCACCACCGCAGCAACACCGGCCGGGGGCAGATCGTCGACTCGGCCATCTACGAGGCGGTGCTGGCGATGATGGAGTCGCTGCTGCCCGAATGGGCCGTGGCCGGCTACCAGCGCGAACGCACCGGGTCGGTGCTGCCGAACGTGTCGCCGAGCAACGTGTACCCGACCGCGTCCGGCGAGATGATCCTCATCGCCGCCAACCAGGACACCGTGTTCGGGCGCCTCGCGAAGACGATGGGCCGGCCCGAGCTCGCGGACGACCCCCGGTTCGCCGGGCACGCCGACCGGGGCCGGAACATGGCCGAACTGGACGAACTGATCTCCGCCTGGTCGGCCGGGCTGGAGACCGAGGCCCTCCTGGGGACGTTGCACGAGGGCGGCGTGCCCGCCGGCCGCATCTACACCGCCAAGGACATGTTCGAGGACCCGCACTTCGCCGCCCGTGAGGCGATCGTGCGGCTCGTCCACCCCGACTTCGGTGAGCTCCCGATGCACAACGCTTTCCCCAGGCTCAGCGAGAGCCCCGGGTCGGTGCGGCACGCCGGCCCCGGCCTCGGCGAGCACAACCGGGAGGTCTACGGCGCCCTCCTGGACCTTCGAGAAGACCAGATCGCCGCGCTGGCCGAGCGCGGCGTCATCTAGAGCAAGCACGCATCTAGAGCAAGCACGGCATCGGGAGAACGACATGGGATATCGCCTAGGCGTCGACGTAGGAGGCACGTTCACCGACGTGCTGCTCGTGGACGAGGAGACCGGCGTCAGCCATCGCGCCAAGACCGCGTCCACTCCGGCGGACCAGTCCGTGGGCGTCCTCAACGGCATCCGGAAGGTGTGCCGGGACGCCGGGATCGAACTGACCGAGGTGGCGCACGTCCTGCACGGCACGACGGTGGCGACCAACGCGATCCTGCAGGGCAGGGGAGCGCGGGTCGGCCTCGTGACCACCGAGGGGTTCCGGCAGGTGCTGCAGATCGCCCGGTCGTACGTGCCGGGCGGGCTGGCCGGCTGGATCATCTGGCCGAAGCCGGAGCCGCTGGCCCGGCTGGAGCACACGGTCGAGATCCCGGGGCGGATCGGCGCCGACGGCTCGGTCATCACCCCGCTGGACGAGGACCGCGCGCGGGCCGAGCTGCGCCGGCTGGCCGGCGCGGGCATCGAGGCGCTCACCGTCTCGCTGATCAACTCGTACGCGAACGACGAGCACGAGCGGCGGGTGGCGCAGCTCGCGGCCGAGGAGCTGCCCGGCGTGCCGGTGTCGCTGTCCAGCCACGTCCTGCCGGAGATGCGGGAGTACGAGCGCACCGTCACGACCGTGGCGAACAGCTACGTGCAGCCGGAGGTCGCCCGGTACGTCAGCAACCTGGACCGTTCCCTGACCGGTAGCGGGATCGCGGCGCCGCTCGCGGTGCTGCGCAGCGACGGCGGGCTCACCCAGGCCGGGAAGGCGGCGCAGGACCCGGTGTCGCTGCTGCTGTCCGGCCCGGCAGGCGGGGTGACCGGCGCGGTGTGGTTCGCCGAGCAGGCCGGGTTCCCCGACTTCCTCACCTTCGACATGGGCGGCACGTCCACGGACGTGGCGCTGGTGCTCGACGGGCGCCCGCGGATCGGCCGGGAGACCAGCGTCGGCGACCTGACCGTCCGGGCGACCAGTGTGGACGTCCGCACGGTCGGCGCGGGCGGCGGCTCGATCGCGCACGTCCCCGAGCTGACGAAGGCGCTGCGGGTCGGGCCGCAGTCGGCGGGCGCGGCCCCCGGCCCGGCCGCCTACGGCTCCGGCGGCACCGAACCCACGGTCACCGACGCCAACGTCGTCCTCGGCTACCTGCCGACGCAGCTCGCCGGCGGGGAGATCTCGCTGGACGTCGAGGCCGCCCGCAAGGCGGTGAGCGGCATCGCCGAGGCGATGGGACTGCCCAGCGTCGAGGCCGCGGCGGCGGGGATCATCGACATCGTCAACGAGAACATGCTCGGCGCGCTGCGGCTGATCAGCGTCCAGCAGGGCTTCGACCCGCGCGACTTCGCGCTGATGTCGTTCGGCGGCGCGGGCCCCCTGCACGCCAACGCGCTCGGCCGGCTGACCGGCTCGTGGCCGGTGATCGTGCCGCCGTCGCCGGGCGTCCTGTGCGCCTACGGGGACGCGACGACCTGCGCCCGCGACGAGAGCGCCCGCACGATGGTGCGCCGCTTCTCCACCCTCGACGACGCCGAGCTGCGCACCGCGCTCACCGAGCTGGCCGACGCCGCCGCCGGGCGGCTGGAGGCGGAGGGCGTGCCGCGCGACAGCCAGACCGCGACGTACCAGTTCGACCTGCGCTACCACGGGCAGGGCTTCGAGATCCCCGTCGAGATCGACCGGGCGACCGTGGACGGCGACCTGCTCACCGAGCTCGGCGCCAAGTTCGACGCCGAGCACAAGCGGCTGTTCTCCTTCCTGCTCGACAACGAGCGCGAGGTGATCAACGTGCGGGTGACGGTGAGCGGGCCGCGCCCGGAGGTCGCCTGGCGCACCCTGCCCGAGGGGACCGGCGACCCGTCCGAGGCGCTGATCCGCGAGACCGAGGTGTGGATGGACGGCGCGTCCGTGCCCGCCCGCATCTTCGACCGTTCCAAGCTGCGCGCGGGGGACGTGGTGACCGGACCGGCCGTCGTGGTCGAGATGGACTCCACCACCCTCGTCCTGTCCGGGCACGCCGCGACCGTGCACCCGAGCGGCAGCCTGCTGATCCGTCCCACTGAGGAGGGCTGATGGCCGAGATCCTGCAGACCAACACCGAGCCGGCCGGCCGGGTCGACGTCGACCCGGTCACCCTCGACATCATCGAGAACGCGCTGCGCAACGCGCGGCACGAGATGGACGAGGTGCTGTTCCGCACCGCGCTGTCGCCGGGCATCCGCGAGCAGCACGACGAGTTCCCGCTGATCGCCGACCCGTCCGGGAAGATGGTCGTCGGCCAGTTCGGCCTCTCGGTGCCCGACTTCCTGGCGAACTTCGACGGGACGATCGGCGAGGGCGACATCCTGATGACGTCCGACCCGTACGCGTGCGGCGCGGCGATCAGCCACGCCAACGACTGGCTGCTGGTGGTGCCGATCTTCCACGAGGGCCGGCTGGTGGGCTGGTCGTCGATGTTCGGCCACATGTCGGACGTGGGCGGCAAGACGCCCAGTTCGATGCCGGCCGACGCCCGCACCATCTACGAGGAGGGTGTGATCGTCCCGCCCTTCAAGCTGTACGAGGGCGGCAAGCTCAACGAGGCCGCGCTGCGGATCATCCTCAACCAGGTGCGGATGCCGGACTGGAACCGGGCCGACCTGAACGGGCTGACCGCGGCGTGCACGACGGCCGCCCGCCGGGTGACCGAGCTGTGCGACCGGTTCGGCGTGGAGACCTACCTGTCCGCGCTGGACGCGCTGCTCGAACGCAACTACCAGGCCATGAAGGTGCTGCTGGCGACCCTCTTCGAGGACGGCCAGACGCTGGAGTTCGCCGACTACATCTGCGACGACGGCTGCGGCTACGGCCCCTACGAGCTGAAGATCTCGCTGACCCGGACCGGGGAGAAGATCCATCTCGACTTCAGCCACGCCGCCCCGCAGGCGGTCGGGCCGATCAACTACTTCATCAACGAGAACCTCGTCCGGATGTTCTTCGGGATCTACGTGATCACGGTCGCGGACCCGCAGATCCTGTGGAACGACGGCTTCTACCCGCTGATCGACGTGACGATCCCAGAGGACTCGTTCTGGAAGCCGCGCCACCCGGCCGCGCTGAACGCCCGCAACCACGGCATCGGCCGGGTGTTCGACCTGTTCGGCGGGCTGCTCGGGCAGACGAACCCGGAGATCCTGAACGCGGCCGGGTTCTCGTCCTCGCCGCACTTCATGTACTCGGGGCACTACACCTCCGGGCCGCGCGAGGGCGAGTGGTTCCAGCTGTACTCGATCGGGTTCGGCGGCGTGCCGGGACGCCCGGTCGGGGACGGCCCGGACGGGCACTCGCTGTGGCCGTCGTTCGTCAACATCCCCTGCGAGTACCTGGAGTCGTACTACCCGCTGCGGATCGAGCGGTGGGAGACGATCGCCGACTCCGGCGGCGCCGGCCTGCACCGGGGCGGCAACGGCGTGGACGTCGCCTACCACTTCGAGGAGCCCGGCACGATCGCCATCCACGACGACCGCTGGCTCACCTACCCGTGGGGCGTGAACGGCGGGCGTCCGGGGGAGCGGGGCCGCAAGTGGATCGACCGGGCCGACGGCACCCGCGAGGTGCTGCCCAGCAAGATCCACGACGTCCCGGTCGGGGCGGGTGACGTGCTGCACTTCGTGACCTGGGGCGGCGGCGGATGGGGCGACCCGCTCGCCCGTCCGGCCGAGCTGGTCGCGCTGGAGGTGCAGCGGGGTCTGGTGACCGCGGGCGGCGCCCGTGAGGGCTACGGCGTCGTCTGCACCGACGACGGCGTCCTCGACGTGCAGGCCACCGAGCTGCTGCGGGCGGAGATGAGCGCCGCGCGGACGGAGATCCCCGTGTTCGACATGGGGCCGCCGCTGGAAGAGATCATCGCCCGCTGCGAGGAGGAGACCGGGCTTCCCGCGCCGAGCCCGCCGGTCGACGTCCGCTCCGCCGACGCGCTGCGCCGATGACCGGCACGGACGACCTCGTCGCCGGCTACCGGGAGTCGGGCTTCGGCGAGACCCTCGGCTGCGGCGAGAACCCGGCGGTGCTGGTGGTCGACTTCGCCCGCGCGTACCTGGAGGACGGGTCGCCGCTGCGCGCCCCGGTCGAGGACGCCCTGGCCGCGACGGTGACGCTGATCGGCGCGGCACGGGCGGCGGGGCTGCCGGTGCTGTTCACGCGGGTGAGCCTCCAGCCGGGCGGCGCGGACGGCGGCCTGTTCCGCCGCAAGGTCCCCGCGCTGCGCGTGTTCGAGGAGGGGAGCCCCCTCGGCGATTTCGCCGAGGGGGTCGCCCCCCTGCCGGGGGAGACCGTGGTCACCAAGCAGTACGCGAGCTCGTTCCACGGGACGTCGCTGGCAGCGACCTTGACCGCGTCCGGCATCGACACCCTGTTCATCTGCGGGCTGACCACGAGCGGCTGCATCCGTGCCTCCGCGACCGACGCTCTGCAGCACGGCTTCCGCCCGCTCGTGGTGGACGAAGCCTGCGGTGACCGTGACCCCCGCCTGCACGAGGCCAACCTGCTCGATCTTCAGGCCAAGTACGCCGATGTCGTCTCCCTCGACCGTGCCCTGGAGTTGATCGGCTGAGGAGTCGCTACCCCTGCGGGACGGCGTGCCGTGCGGCGGTGGTGTGGAGGGCCAGGGAGAGCTCGACGGCGCTGTCGACCACCGCGTCGAGGTCGTCGCCGAGCCGCCCGTCCGCCCACTGCTGGGCCAGCTCGGTCATCGCGCCGGTGAACATGGTCGCGGCGATGACGACCGGGAGCCCCGGGTTCTCGATGTTGCTCATCGCGAGCACGCCGTCCAGCAGGGCGGTCTGGGCGGCCCTGCGCCGCTCGGCCAGCACCTCGTTGCCGCGTGCCTCGGCGAACAGGACGCGGCCCCTGCGGGGGTCGTCGCTGATGAACCGCAGCACGCTGCGGATGCCGGCCCGGGTTCGGACGTCCGGACTCGGGCCGGCCTCGTCGAGGGCGGCTTCCAGCGCTTCGGCCAGGGACGTCGCCTGCCGGTCGTAGACGGCCGCGAGCAGTTCGCCGGTGCCGGCGAAGTTCTCGTAGAAGTAGCGCGTGTGCAATTCCGCCTCGCGGCACACGGCGCGGACCGTCAGGCCCGCCTCTCCCTCCTCGCCGAACAGCCGGTGAGCGGCCTCGACGAGCATGCCGCGCCGCTCGTCCCGCCGCCGGCTCGCGGGCACCCCGGCCCACCGGGTGGACGTGGCCGTGCGCGCGTTCGCCATGCCCCGACGATACCCCCGCGGCGGTCCCGCGACCCAAGTCTGGACACGGCTGTACCCAAACACTTACTCTGGATACAGTTGTAACCAGAAGTGGGAGCGCACATGCCGGCCAAGACCGATCCGCGCAGGACTCATCCAGGCCAGACTCATACCGGCAGGACTCATCCGGGCGGGAGTCATCCGGGCAAGACGAACGTCGTCGCGACGCGGTTCGAGCGGGCCTTCGACGCCGATATCCGCGCCCGGTTCTTCAAGGGCCTGGACTTCGCCGGCCCCGAAGGCGACCCCGGCTGGTTCGGCCCCGAAAGCGCGGTCTGGTACGTCCACTCGCACCTGCCCACGCTGATGCTCGGCCTGGTCGGCGCCGCCTACATCGAGGGGCTCGACCCGAGCATCAGCTGGATGGGCTACGACCACTCGCGGCTCGCCCAGCGCGTCGACGGCATCCCGACCGGCAACATCGACCCGGAGGGCGCCGCGGTCCGGCTCGGCCACTCCCTGTCGTTCTTCATCGGGACGGCCTACGGCTCGACCGCGACCGCCGAGCGGCTGGCCCGGACCGTCCGCGCCATGCACCACACCATCAAGGGCACCCGCCCGGACGGGCTGGCCTACGACGCCGACGACCCCGAGTGGCTGCGCTGGAACTACGCGACCGTCGTGTGGGGCCTGGCGACCGCGCACGAGCGCTACCACCGGCGTCCCCTCCGCGACATCGACCGCTACTACCGCGAGTTCGTCCGCGTCGGCGAGGCCCTCGGCGGGACCGACCTTCCCGCCACCAAGGCCGAGGTCGCCGAATGCCTGGAGTCCTACCTGCCGCGCCTGGCCGTCACCCCGATCAAGGCGTTCGCGACCGGGCCCAACCTGCGCGACAGCAAGGCCAAGCCCTGGGAGCCCGGCAGCGCCTTCATGGACTGGGCCGCCCGCGACCTGCTCCCGAAGTGGGCGCAGAAGCTCTGCCTCTACCAGCCGCCGAACCCGATCGCCCTGCGCGCGCGCCGGACGATGCTGTGGACCGTCCTCAACGGCCTGCACGATGCCACCGGCCCGATCCGGGAGTTCCGCGAGGCCAAGGCCCGCGTCGCCGGCGGCGTCTCGGAGCCCGTCGCCTCGACCGCGCCGACCGCGCCCGACCCCGTGCTGACCCGCGAGGAGGTCGAGGCGACCGCCTGACCGGCGTCGCCCGCCGCCGCGTCCGATGACTTTCCGATGCGGGGACGGTCCACAGAGCGTAGGGCCGAGACCCACTTGGAGGCCGGATGTGCGAGCGGACTCAGGCTGCCCAGGGCGCCGTGTGCGGTGTCCGGCTGCTGGACCGGGCGGTCGGCTACGCGCTGACGGCCGTCCAGGGGATCACACCGCGCATGTTCGCCCGCCGCACACCCTGCGCGGCCTGGGACCTCGAAATGCTCGTGCTGCACCTCGCCGACTCGCTCGCCGCGCTGCACGAGGGCATGGCGGCCGGGCGCGTCGGGACGGCGCCGGGCCCGGTGGAGCCGTCCGGCGATCCGGTGTCGGCGCTGCGGGTGCGCGCCGTCCGGCTGCTGCGGGCGTCCGCCGCGCTGGGGGCGGTGGCGGTCGAGGACCGGCGGCTGGCGGGGGAGATGCTGACCGGGGCCGGCGCGATCGAGGTCGCCGTCCACGGCTGGGACATCGCGCAGGCCACCGGGGACGCCCGGCCCATCCCACCGGTGCTGGCCGGCGACCTGCTGGCGGTCTGCCCGCTGGTGCTGCCGGACCCGCCGCGCCGCCCGCTGTTCGCCGACCCTGTGGAACCGGCGCCGGGCGCAGGCCCCGGCGACCGCCTCGTGGCCCATCTCGGCCGCCGCCCGCCAGGAGTGCGTTCCGGCGAACCGCCGAGATAGATCCGGACGCCCCCTCGCCCCGGACGGCAACCGAATGACATTCTGGTCTTTGGACGGAACACATTCTTGGAGGGCCCATGGCGATCGCCATCAGCGAGGAGCACCGGGAGCTGGCTCGGACGGCGCGCTCGTTCCTGCGCGACCACGAGGCGCGGGCCGCGGGCCGCGCGCTGCTGGACGCCGACAAGGAGGAGCTTCCCGCCTTCTGGACCGAGTTCGCCGGGCTCGGCCTGCTCGGCCTGCACCTTCCCGAGGAGCACGGCGGCGGCGGAGCGGGCCTCCAGGAGTTGGTCGTCGTCGCCGAGGAGCTCGGCCGCGCCGCCGCGCCCGGCCCCATGCTGCCGACGATGATCGCCTCCGCGGTGATCGCGGCGGCCGGGAACGACGAGCAGCGGGCGCGCCTGCTGCCCGGCCTCGCCTCCGGCGCGACCCCGGCGGCCCTCGGCGTGGACGGCTCGCTGACCCTGCGAGGCGGCGCCGCCACCGGTGACGCGGGCGTCGTGCTGGGCGGCGGCCTCGCGGAGCTGCTCGTCCTCCCGGCCGGCGACGACATGATCGTCGTGCGGGCGGACGCCGCGGCCGTCGAGGTCCCCGAGAACCTGGACCCCGGCCGCCGCTCCGCACGCGTCCGCCTGGACGGCGCCGCCGCCGACGTCCTGCCCGGCGCCCGGGCCCTGGCCACCGCGATCGCCCGCACGATCGTCTCCGCCGAAGCCGTCGGCGGCTCGCTCGAATGCGTCGAGAACGCCGTCGAGTACGCCAAGGTGCGGCAGCAGTTCGGCCGTCCCATCGCGACGTTCCAGGCGGTCAAGCACCACTGCGCGAACATGCTCGTCGCCGCCGAACTCGGCACGGCCGCCGTGTGGGACGCCGCGCGGGCGGCGTCCGGGCCGGCGGACCAGTTCGAGCTGGCGGCGGCCGTCGCCGCGGCGCTCGCCCTCCCCGGGTTCACCTCCAACACGGGCCTCAACATCCAGGTGCACGGCGGCATCGGCTTCACCTGGGAGCACGACGCCCACCTGCTGATGCGCCGGGCCGCGACGCTGGAGGCGGTGTTCGACCCGCACTCCGCCGAACGGGACGTGACCCGGCTGAAGGCTGCCGGCGTCGTCCGCGAGACGACCCTGGACCTGCCGCCCGAGGCCGAGGCGCGGCGCCCGGAGATCCGCGAGCTGGCCCGGGAGATCGCCGCGCTGCCCGCGGCCGAGCAGCGCCAGAAGCTCATCGACACCGGCTACGTCCAGCCGCACTGGCCGCGCCCTTGGGGCGTGGAGGCGAGCGCCGGGCTCCAGCTCGTCATCGAGGACGAGTTCCGCGCCGCGGGCGTGAAGCGCGCCCAGCTCGGCATCACCGGCTGGGTCATCCTCACGCTCGTCCAGCACGGCACCCAGGACCAGATCGATCGCTGGGTGCGGCCCGCGCTCACCGGCGACGAGGTCTGGTGCCAGCTGTTCAGCGAGCCCGAGGCCGGCTCGGACGCCGCCGCCGTGAAGACCCGCGCCGTCAGGGTCGAAGGCGGCTGGGTCGTCAACGGCCAGAAGGTCTGGACGAGCGGCGCCCAGTACTGCCGCTGGGGCTTCGCGACCGTCCGCACCGACCCGGACGCGGCCAAGCACGCCGGCGTCACCATGGTCGTCGTCGACATGGAGCACCCCGGCGTGGAGGTCCGGCCGCTCCGCCAGATCACCGGCGGCTCCGACTTCAACGAGGTGTTCTTCTCCGACGTCTTCGTCCCCGACTCCGACGTGGTCGGCGAGCCCAACCAGGGCTGGACGGTCGCCCGCGCGACCCTCGGCAACGAACGCGTCAGCATCGGCGGCGGCGTCGGCGGCCCGCCCGGACCCGACGCCCTCGCGCTCTACCGCGAGCACGGCGACCGCGTCCCCGCCGCCGCCGAACGCGTCGGCGCCTACCTGGCCGAGGAGCAGGCGCTCCGCCTGCTCAACCTCCGCTCCGCCGAACGCGCCGTCGCCGGCGGCGAGCCCGGCCCCGAGGGCAACATCACCAAGCTCGTCCTCGCCGAGCACGGCCACGCCACCGCCGACCTCCTCGCCGAGTTCGCCGGCCCCAGCACCGCCTTCAACGAGGGCCTCGGCCAGTTCGCGGGCCTGATGCGGCTCGGTTCCCGCGGCATGTCCATCGCCGGCGGCACGTCCGAGATCACCCGCAACCAGATCGCCGAACGCATCCTGAAGCTGCCCCGCGACCCCTTGATCAAGTAGCGCGCGGGCCGGGCCCGCCGTCCCCACCCGGTGCGTCGACTTGCGGCATGTTGTTGGTATGAGCGCGTCGGAAGCAACAACACGCCGCAAGTCAACGGGGTAGCGACCGCGCTAGGCGGCGGCCAGCCAGTCGTACCAGGCGGGCAGGCCGTCGCCCCGGGTGGCGGAGACGGGGAGGACCTCCAACCCCGGGCAGAGGCGGCGCGCCGCGTCCCGGCAGGCGTCCATGTCGAAGTCGACGTGCGGCAGCAGGTCGACCTTGTTGAGCAGCAGGACGTCCGCGCCGCGGAACATGTGCGGGTACTTCAGCGGCTTGTCGGCGCCCTCGGTGACCGACATCAGCACGACGCGGGCCCGCTCGCCGAGGTCGAACAGCGCGGGGCAGACGAGGTTGCCGACGTTCTCGATGAACACCGTCGAGCCGTCCGGGGGCGCCAGCGCGGTCAGCGCCTCCGCCACCATCGTCGCGTCGAGGTGGCAGCCGGCGCCCGTGTTGACCTGGACGGTCCGGGCCCCGGCGGCGGCGAGGCGGCGCGCGTCGAGCAGCGTCTCCTGATCGCCCTCGATCACCGAGATCGGATGCCCGGCGCCGAGGTCGGCGACGGTGCGCTCCAGCAGCGTCGTCTTGCCCGAGCCGGGCGAGCTCATCACGTTGAGCGCGAGGACGCCGCGCTCGGCCAGCCAGGCCCGGTTCCGCGCGGCCAGGTCGTCGTTGAGCGCCAGCACCTTCTGGCCGAGGGGCACGGTACGGCCGTGCCCGTGCCCATGCCCGAGCCCATGCCCGTGCCCGTGATCGGGTGCCGGCAGCGTGGTCAGGCGCGCACCGCCGGTGTCGCAGCCGCAGGTCTCACACATCGTCGGCGACCTCCACCGCTCTGATCGTCAGGTCCGTGCCGCCGCTGATCGTCACGTCGGCGCTGCCGCAGGGGCACAGGGCGAGCGGCTCGCGCGCCGGGAAGCTCGTCCCGCAGCTCGCGCAGTCGCCCACCCCCTCGGGCTCGGTGATGTCGAGCCGGGCGCCCGCCACGCAGGTCCCCTCCCCGGCGAGCTCGAAGCAGAATCGCACCGCGTCCGGCATGACTCCGGAAAGTCTGCCAATTTCGAGGTGGACGACGGCCACCCGCGAATCGGGCAATTGTGCGGAAATCGCCGCTATGACGCTCTCCGTGACGGTCAATTCGTGCACGCTTCCCCCGTCCGCTCCGCGGCCCGTTTCCGTTGCCCGGGCGCTGTTGCGGTGCCCCTGATCTTCCCTGCTCAAACGCTGCGTTTACCGAATCGGGGAACCTGCTTTAAGGGGTTTTCGGGCGGTGTTTCAGGCCCATCCGCAAGGGCAGGCCGAATTGGTAATGATCTCTGCCGGCCCGGGGAGGGAATCGGATGGTGAGCGTCGCCGCGACGGAGCCGCTGACGGAGGAGATCCACATTCTGTGGACCTCTGAGGGAATGAGCTGCGACGGGGACACGATCTCGGTGACCGCGGCCTCGCTGCCGAGCATCGAGGACGTCGTCCTCGGCGCGATACCGGGCCTGCCGAAGGTCCACCTGCACAACAAGGTGCTCGCCTACGAGAACGGCGACGAGTTCATGGAGGCGTTCCGGCAGGCGGCGCGCGGCGAACTCGACCCGTTCATCTTCGTCGTCGAGGGGTCGATCCCGAACGAGAACATCAACGGGGACGGCTACTGGACGTCGATGGGCAACGACCCCGAGACCGGCGAGCCGATCACGCTGAACGAGTGGATCGACCGGCTCGCGCCGAAGGCCTGGGCGGTCGTCGCCGCGGGCACCTGCGCGACCTACGGCGGCATCCACGCGATGGCGGGCAACCCGACCGGCTGCATGGGCCTCGCCGACTACCTCGGCTGGGACTTCCGCTCCGCCGGGGGCCTGCCGATCGTCAACGTGCCGGGCTGCCCCGTCCAGCCGGACAACTTCATGGAGACCCTGCTGTGGGTGCTGCACCAGGCGGTCGGGCAGGCGCCGGTGATCCCGCTGGACGACAAGCTCCGCCCGACGTGGCTGTTCGGCAAGACCGTCCACGAGGGCTGCGACCGGGCCGCGTACTACGAGCAGGCCGACTTCGCGTTCGACTACAACTCGCCGAAATGCCAGGTGAAGATCGGCTGCTGGGGCCCGGTGGTGAACTGCAACGTCACCAAGCGCGGCTGGATGGACGGCGTCGGCGGCTGCCCCAACGTCGGCGGAATCTGCATCGGCTGCACGATGCCCGGGTTCCCGGACAAGTTCATGCCGTTCATGGACGAGCCGCCCGGAGCGAGCCTGTCCACGACGCTGCTGAAGTCCTACGGGCCGTTCATCCGCACGATGCGGTCGATCACCAACAGGGGCGCCAACAGGGAACCGAAGTGGCGCCACAACCGGGAGAGGCTCACCAGCGGCTACCAGCCCCGCTGGCCGCACAACTGACCGGGAGTCCCGTCACCGAAAGGCCGCGTCAATGAAGCAGGGCACGAAGACGAGAAACGACATGACCGCCACCAAGGGCGGTCTCGTCGAGGTCGCGTTCGACCCGATCACCCGGATCGTCGGCAACCTCGGCATCTACACCAAGATCGACTTTGCGAACCGGCAGGTGGCCGAGTGCAAGAGCACCTCGTCCATCTTCCGCGGTTACAGCGTGTTCATGAAGGGCAAGGACCCGCGCGACGCGCACTTCATCACCAGCCGCATCTGCGGCATCTGCGGAGACAACCACGCGACCTGCTCGGTCTACGCGCAGAACATGGCGTACGGGATCAAACCGCCGCCGCTCGCCGACTACATCATCAACCTCGGCGAGGCCGCCGAGTTCATGTTCGACCACACGCTGTTCCAGGACAACCTCGTGTTCGTCGACTTCTGCGAGCGGATGGTCGCCGAGACGAACCCGAGCCTGCTGGCGACGGCGAAGACCACCGAGGCGCCGCGCGGATCCGTCCACGGCTTCAAGACGATCGCCGACATCATGACGGCGTTCAACCCGTTCGAGGGCTCGGTCTACAAAGAGGCTCTGCAGATGAGCCGCATCACCCGCGAGATGATCTGCCTGATGGAGGGGCGGCACGTCCACCCGTCCACGCTGTACCCGGGCGGTGTGGGGACGGTCGCGACGCCGCAGGTGTTCACCGACTACCTCGTCCGGCTGACGCGCTGCCTCGACTTCGTCAAGCGGGCCGTCGCGATGAACGACGACATCTTCGACTTCTTCCTCGAGGCGCTGCCCGGTTACGACCAGGTCGGCCGGCGCCGGACGCTGCTCGGCTGCTGGGGCGCGTTCCAGAACCCGGAGGTCGTCGACTACGACTACCGGCACATGTCCGAATGGGGCCGGGCCGCGTACGTCACGCCCGGCGTCGTGGTGGACGGCCGGCTCGTCACCACCGACCTCGTCGACATCAACCTCGGCATGCGGATCCTGCTCGGCAGCTCCTACTACGACGACTGGGCCAACGAGGAGACGTTCGTCAAGCAGGACCCGCTCGGCAACCCCGTCGACCAGCGGCACCCGTGGAACCAGACGACGCTGCCGAACCCGCAGAAGCGCGACCTCGACGGCGGCAAGTACAGCTGGGTGATGAGCCCGCGCTGGAAGCACCCCGAGACCGGCGAGCATCTCGCGCTCGACACCGGCGGCGGGCCGCTCGCCCGGCTGTGGGCGACCGCGCTGGCCGGCGAGGTGGACACGCCGTACGTCCGGTCCACCGGGCGCAGCGTGCAGATCGACCTGCCGAAGACGCCCGGCATGCCGGAGGTCAACCTGGAGTGGACGCCGCCGCAGTACGCCAACACCATCGAACGCGACCGGGCCCGCGTGTACTTCATCGCCTACGCGGCCGGGATGGCGCTGTTCTTCGCCGAGAAGGCCCTCGACGAGGTCCGGGCCGGGCGGACGAAGGTGTTCACCGACTTCGAGGTCCCCGAAGAGGCGATCGGCGTCGGGTTCCACGAGGCCGTCCGGGGCGTGCTCTCGCACCACCTCGTCATCCGCGACCACAAGATCGCGAACTACCAGCCGTACCCGCCGACGCCGTGGAACGCGAGCCCGCGCGACTCCTACGGCACGCCCGGCCCCTACGAGGACGCGGTGCAGGGACAGCCGATCTTCGAGGAGAACGGACCGGACGACTTCAAGGGCATCGACATCATGCGGACCGTCCGCAGCTTCGACCCGTGCCTGCCGTGCGGCGTCCACATGTACGTCGGCAACGGCCGCACGATCGAGAAGCGGCACTCGCCGATGTTCGGCGCGCAGGGAAATCCCGGTGAACACTGATGAGCTGGGACGACGAGCGCGTACGCGAGCACGTCCAGCACCTTGAGGGGCTGCTGGAACGGCTCGACCCGGCGGCCGGCGACGTCGTCCAGGCGCTTGTGGAGCTGTACGGAGAGGCCCTCGACCGGGTCGTGCGGCTCTCGGCCGACACCTCGGCGCTGACCGGGGACGAGCTGATCCGGCACCTGCTGCTCATGCACGGCCTGCACCCGGAAACACCGGAAACGCGGGTGCGGCGGGCGCTCGGCGCGCTGGAGGGGTTCCTCGGCAAGCACCGCACGTCCGTGGAGTTCGCCGGCATCGAGGACGGGACGCTGCGGCTGACGGCCGCCGCCGACGGCCGCGCCGCGCCGCCCCGCCCGGTGCTGGACGCGGTCGAGCAGGCCGCCCGCGCCGCGGCGCCGGAACTGGACCGCGTCGAGGTCGCGGCGCCCGCCCCCGAGCCGGTGCTGATCACGCTCGACCAGCTGCGGAGCCGGGTGTGACGGCCGGGCCGTTCACGCCCCGGCTGGCGGCGCTGGCCCGCCGGGAGTCGCCGCCGCCGGCCCCGCCCGTCGAGCGGTGCGAGCTGTGCGCCGAGCCGCTCGCGGACGTCCACCGGCACCTGCTCGACACCGGCAGCGGCGACCCGCTGTGCGCGTGCGCGGCGTGCGCCGTCCTGTTCAGCGACAACGCGGCGGGCGGGCGGCACTACCGGCTCGTCCCGGACGAGCGCCGCGAGCTGACCGGCTTCCGCCTGGACGGCCCGCTGTGGGCCGCCCTCGGCGTCCCGGTCGACCTGGCGTTCTTCTCGGTGACCGGATCGGGCGAGGTGACCGCCCGCTACCCGAGCCCGGCGGGCGCGCTGCACGCGTCCGTGCACGCCGCCAGCTGGCGGCGCCTGACCGAGGCCAACCCCGTGCTGGCGGAGCTGCGTCCGGACGTGGAGGCGCTGGTCGTCCACCGGGCGCGGGGCGCGGCCGAGCACTGGATCCTCCCGGTCGACGACTGCTACCGGCTCACCGCCCTGCTGCGGGAGCACTGGACGGGCTTCACCGGCGGCGACGCCGTCTGGGCCCATATCGGCAGGTTCTTCGAGGAGCTGCAGGGGGAGAAATGATCAAGCTAGGCAAACCCGACGTGAAGCCCGACAAGCCGTCGCACACCCGGGGCGTCCACGAGGGCAACAGCACGGGGAACTACGAGAGGCAGCCGGGGCACCGGCCGGACGGCGGGTCGACCCAGCGCCGCTCCACCGGGATCAACGCGTCGCACCGGGATCCGATCCTCGACTCGATGCCGAATCTGTCACCGCCATGAGCGAAGTGGAGCGGGGGGTGCGGGGGGTCGTCCCCCCGCAGGAGACAGGCATGAGCGAAGCGAAGCGGGGGGTGCGGGGGGTCGTCCCCTCGCAAGAGACAGGCATGAGCGAAGCGGAGCGGGGGGCCGTTCGCGTGCGGGAGACGGGCATGAGCGAAGCGGACCGGGAGGTGCGCGGGGCCGGTCCGCCGCGGGAGGCGGGCGCGAAGGGCGCGCCGGAGCTCGGCCTCGACCTGCTCGGGATCGAGGCCGAGACCTTCGCGGCGACGCCGACGCTGAACCTGCGGATCGGGCTGAAGCGCCTGGACGGCGGGCCCGTCCAGTGCGTCCTGCTCACCACGACGGTGACGATCGCGGCGGCGCGCCGCGACTACGACGAGGCCGAACGCGACCGGCTCGCCGGGGTGTTCGGCACGCCGGACATGTGGGACAGGTCGCTGCGCGGCCTGACCTGGGCGCGCGTCGGGGCGACCGTGCCGACGTTCCGCGGCGGGACGGAGGTGACGCTGTCCCTGCCGTGCGGGCACGACATGCAGGTGGCGGCCGACCGCTACCTGCACGCGCTCGGCGGCGGCGACGTCCCGCTCGACCTCACCTTCAACGGGACGGTCTTCTATCCCGGGGAGGACGGGCGGTTGCGCACCGGGCAGATCCCGTGGCACCACGAGGCGACCGGCGTGCTGCCCGTCCAGGCGTGGCGGGACCTGATGGACCGCTACTACGGCGCCGCCCGCTGGCTCCGCCTGGACGACGCGTGCTTCGGCCGGCTGGCCGCCTACCGGGCGCGCCGCGCGCACTCCTCGTTCGACGAGACGGTCGACGAGCTGCTGCGCCGGGCCGAGGCGGCACGCGAGGAGGAGGAAGAGTGGACCGGGTGAGGGCGATCGCCGACGCGGTCCTCTACGAGGGGTACCTGCTGTGGCCGTACCGGCGGTCGGCGCTGAAGAACCGGCGGCGGTGGACGATCGGCGGCGTCTACCCGCGCCGCTACGCCGAACGGAACGACGACCACTGGACGATGCACGCCGACTTCCTCCTGGAGACCGCGCCCAAGGCGACCGTCGAGGTCACGCTGCGTTTCCTGCATGCGGTGCAGCGCCAGGTCATGGACGGCGACACCCCCGTGGACGAACTCCGTCGGGGCGATGAGACGTTCACGACCTGGCAGGAGGCCCGCGAACGCGAGATGACCAGCGGCCGCCTCTCGGTGAAACGCCTCCTGGGCAACGCCGTCCGGATCCCGGTGTCAGTGCCGCCTGGCAGCGAGGCCGAGGGGATCGGGGATGGGGCCCGGTTCGTCCGGACGTGGGAGCGGGTGGCCGGGTGGGTCGAGGTCTCGGCCGTCCCGGCCGGGGACGGGGCCGTGCGGCTCCGGGTCGAGGTCGTCAACGCCGGGGAGGCGGAGGAGCATGAGGACGCCGTCCGGGCCGGGATGCTCTGCGCGCACGTCGTCGCGCGCACCGGCGGCGGTGCGTTCGTCTCCTCCACCGACCCGCCGGAACGGCTGGCGGACGCGGTCGCGCAGTGCGCGAGCGACGGGCTGTGGCCGGTGCTCGCGGGGAGGCCGGGCGACCACGACACCGTCCTCGCCGCGCCGATCGTCCTCTACGACTGGCCGCAGGTCGCGCCGGAGAGCCCCGGCGACCTGTTCGACGGGACGGAGATCGACCGGCTGCTGATCCTCAGCGTACTCAGCCTCACCGAGGACGAGCAGCGGGAGATGGCGGCGACCGACCCGAAGGCGCGGCAGATCCTGGAGCGGTGCGGCGCGCTCTCGTCCGACGAACTGCTCGCGCTGCACGGCGCCATGCGCGACCCGAGGCGGGACGTGTGGTGAACGCGCGGGCGCTCGTCGGCGGGCGGGAGCTGACCGCGGGCAGCCGGGTCCGGCTGCGGCTCCGGGGCGGCGCGGACATCTTCGACCTCGCCCTCATCGGCCGCACGGCCACCGTCGAGCGGATCGAAGAGGACATGGAGGGCGGCCTCCACCTGGTCGTCGCGGTCGACGACGACCCCGGCCGGGACCTCGGCGCCCGCAACCAGCTCGGCCACCGGTTCTTCGTCGGGCTGGACGAGGTGGAGCCGCTGCCGCAGGACGGGCCGTCCCGCAAGGTCCTCGTCGCCGGGATCGGGAACGTGTTCCACGGCGACGACGGGTTCGGGGTGGAGGTCGTCCGGCGGCTGGAGGAGCGGCGGATACCGGACGGCGTGGACGTCACCGATTTCGGCATCCGGGGCATCGACCTCATGTACGCGCTCGGAGACGGCTACCGGACGGTGATCCTGGTCGACGCGTCGGCCCGCGGGGAGGCGCCCGGCACCGTGTCGCTCATCGAGCCGGACCCGGACTCCGGCGACTTCGGCGGCGCCGTGATCGACGCGCACGGGCTCGACCCGGCGCAGGTGCTGCGGCTCGCCCGCGACAACGGCCCGGTCCCGCCGCGGATCCTGCTGGTCGCGTGCGAGCCGTCGGCCCGGACCGGCGACGCCACCTGGGAGATGGAGCTCAGCCCGGTGGTCGGCGCGGCGGTCGGGGAGGCCGTCTCGCTGATCGAGCGGCTGCTCGCGAAGGAACTCGCCTAGAACGCACCGAAGGTCAGAACGCACCGAAGGTCAGAACGCACAGAGGGTCAGACCACACAGAGGGGAGGAGTCGTGGCATTGAGGAAGGGAATCCACATCGGCCCGGGCGTGATCCGGCTGATGATCGCGCTGTTCGCGCTCGCCGTGCTCGCCATGGTCGTCCGGGAGGCGCCGGCGATCCGCAGGTACATCAAGTCCGAAACCATGTGATGGCGCCGCTGACCTGTGATCGGACACCGGCCATGACGACGATCGACCGGCAGCTCGTCGGCTACCTGAAGGACGCTCACGCGCTCCAGGAGCACGTGGAGGCGGCGCTGAGCGAACTGCTGACCACCGCCGCGGACGAACCGGACATCTGCCGGCCGCTCGGCCACTACGCGGAGCGGACCCGGGCGCACACGAGGGAGATCGAGGCGCGGCTGCACGCGCACCGCTCGTCCCCGTCCATCATCCGGGACGCGGGGCAGCTGTTCGCGGCCGTGCTGGAGGCCGGGCTGGGGCGCAGCCGCCGCGACCCGGCCGGGCGGCACATGCGGGACGCCTACGTCGCCGTCCACCTGCAGATCGCGGCGGGCGAGATGCTGCGCCGCGTCGCCGAGCGCGCCGGGGACGCCGAGACGGCGCGGATCGCGGCGGCGATGTGCGACGACGCGCAGCTGATGTCGCGGGAGCTGTCGGACCGGTGGGACCTCGCCGTCGACATGTCGCTCCGGCAGCACGGCGTCCGGGACGTCCCGCCGCCGCCGGGGGGCGACCGGTGAGCGGCACGGTCACCGAGGTCTTCCGGCGGCGCGCCGAGCCGGCGGCTGCGCTCGCGGGCGACGCCGATGTGATCGCCGCCGCGTGCCACGCGATGGCGGGGCGCTTCCACCGCGGCGGGCGGCTGTTCACGTTCGGCAACGGCGCCGCCGCCACGGACGCCCAGCATGTCGCGGTCGAGTTCGTCCACCCGGTGATCGTGGGGAAGCGGGCGCTGCCCGCGCTGTCGCTCACCGGCGACGTCGCGACCCTCACCGGGATCTGCGCGGGCGCGGGGTTCGACGACGTCTTCGCGCACCAGGTCCGCTGCTTCGGCGGCCCGGACGACATCGCGTTCGGGATCTCGCCGGACGGGCGGTGCGGCAGCGTCCTGCGCGGCCTGGAGACCGCCCGCGGCCTCGGCATGCTCACGGTCGCGCTCGCGGGCGGCGACGGCGGGGCGCTCACCGGGGCGGTCGACCACCTGGTCACCGTGCCGTCCGGCGACCCGCGCGTCATCAAAGAAGTGCACGTCACGGCGTACCACGTGCTCTGGGAGCTGGTCCACGTGTTCCTGGAGCAGCCGGGCGTGCTCGGCCAGGAGGTGGTCGCGTGACGGAGTGCACGGGCGACCACTGCGTGACCTGCTCGGACGAGGCGGTCCCGGTCGTCGTGCTGCGGCTGCTCGACGGCGGTCTCGCCGACGTCGACACCGGGGACGGGCGCGTCGAGCGGGTCAGCGTGGCCCTGGTGGACGCGGGCGCCGGCGACACCGTGCTCGTCCACGCCGGGGAGGCGATCGGGGTGGTGACGTGACCGAGATGCTCTATCCGTTCCTGTACGCGGGCGGTTCGGGGCTGGACACCCTCATGGAGGACGTCCGGCGCTCGACGGTAGACAAGGCGAACGACATCGTCCGGCTGCGCGAGACCGTCCTGGAGGAGTACGGGGAGGAGCTCGCCGCGTGCGCCGTGCGGATGGCGGACGCGTTCCGCGGCGGGGGACGGCTGTTCGCGTTCGGCAACGGCGGCAGCTCGACGGACGCGCAGGACGTCGCCGCGCTGTTCGTCAATCCGGGCGGTGCGGCGAAGCCGCTGCCCGCGGTGGCCCTGACCAACGATGCCGCCGTCGTCACGGCGCTGTCGAACGACATCGGCTTCGAGGTGGTGTTCGCCCGGCAGCTCGCCGCGTTCGGGCGTCCGGGGGACATCGCGCTCGCCCTCTCGACGAGCGGGAACTCCGACAACCTGATCGCTGCGCTGCGCGAGGCGTCGCGGCGCGGGATGACGGCGGTCGGGATCGCCGGGTACACCGGGGGGCAGATGGCGGAGACGCCCGGCCTGCACCACCTGTTCGTGGTGCCGTCGTCGTCCGTGCACCGGATCCAGGAGGCGCAGACGACGATCTACCACGCCCTCTGGGAGCTGACGCAGCGGGAGCTGACGCAGCCCGAACCGGGGCGCGTCGAACTGGGACGGGGGGCCTTCTGATGTGCCTGGCGATACCGGGCGAGATCGTGGAGATCATGGCGGACCGGCCGATCGCGAAGGTCGACGTCACCGGCGTCCGCCGGGCCGTCAACATCGGCCTGCTCGACGGGGAGCCGCTCGCCGCCGGCGACTGGGTCCTCATCCATGTCGGCTTCGCCATGTCCAAGATCGACGAGGCGGAGGCGAAGGCCACGCTGAACCTGCTCCAGGGCATCGGCGACGCCTACGACGACGAGATCGACGCGCTGCGGGAATCGAGGATCGACTGATGCGCTTCGTCGACGAGTACCGGGACGCGGAGCGGGCGCGGGCGCTCGCGGCGTCGATCGCGTCCATGTGCGAGCCCGGCCGCCACTACAAGTTCATGGAGGTGTGCGGGGGCCACACGCACACCATCTACAAGCACGGCCTTGAGGACTACCTGCCGGAGGGCGTCTCGCTCGTCCACGGGCCGGGCTGCCCTGTGTGCGTGATACCGATGGGACGGGTGGACGACGCGATCCACATCGCGTCCAAGCCGGACGTCATCCTCGCGACGTTCGGCGACATGATGCGCGTGCCCGGGGGCAGCGGCTCGTTCTTCGACGCGAAGGCGGCCGGCGCCGACATCCGGATGGTGTACTCGCCGCTCGACGCCCTGAAGATCGCCGAGCGGAACCCGTCCCGCCGGGTCGTGTTCATGGGGATCGGGTTCGAGACGACCGCGCCGTCCACGGCCATGACGGTGCTGCGCGCCGCGGCGGCCGGCGTCGAGAACTTCTCCGTCTTCTGCAACCACGTGACGATCCTCCCGGCGATCAAGGCCATCCTGGACTCGCCGGACCTGCGGCTGGACGGCTTCCTCGGCCCCGGCCACGTCTCGACCGTCATCGGCTGCGGCCCGTACTCGTTCATCACCGACGACTACGGCAAGCCGCTGGTCGTCGCCGGGTTCGAGCCGCTCGACCTGCTGCAGTCCGTGCACATGCTGCTGGCCCAGCTCGCCTCGGGGCGCTCGGAGGTCGAGAACCAGTACGGCCGGGTCGTCCCGTGGGAGGGGAACCCGAAGGCGCTGGAGGTCATCGCGCGCACGATGGAACTGCGCCCCTATTTCGAATGGCGCGGGCTCGGGTTCATCTCGCACTCCGCGCTCCGCATGAGGGACGAATACGCCGCCTTCGACGCGGAGCGCATCTTCGAGATCCCGGGCGGACGGGTCGCCGATCCGAAGGCGTGCCAGTGCGGGGAGGTCCTCAAGGGCGTCCTGAAACCGTGGGAATGCAAGGTCTTCGGGACGGCCTGCACCCCGGAGACGCCGATCGGAACGTGCATGGTGTCGTCCGAAGGGGCCTGCGCCGCGTACTACAACTTCGGCCGCTTCACCAGGGAGCGCGTCAAGGAGGCGACCCGATGACCATTCGCGAGGAGCAGGTCCTCGAACGCATCTCGCGGGCGCGGAACCGCAAGGCCCGCCTGCGCGAGGACGCCATCACACTGGCGCACGGCTCCGGCGGCAAGGCCACCCACACACTGATCGAGGCGGTCTTCCGGGAAGCCTTCGGCAACCCGCTCCTGGACCGCCTGGACGACTCTGCCCGCTTCACGGTCAACGGCGCCGATCTGGCTTTCACGACCGATTCCTATGTCGTGTCCCCCCTCTTCTTCCCCGGCGGGGACATCGGCGACCTGGCGGTCAACGGCACGGTCAACGACCTGGCCGTCTCGGGCGCGATCCCGTTGCACCTCTCCGCCGGCTTCATCCTCGAAGAGGGCTTCCCGGTCGCCGACCTGCGCCGCATCACCGAATCCATGCAGCGCGCGGCCGACGCCGCCGGCGTGGACATCGTCACGGGGGACACCAAGGTCGTCGAACGCGGGAAGGCCGACGGCTGCTACATCAACACCGCCGGTGTGGGCGTCGTCCAGTCCCCGCCCACCGGGGAGGTCCGTCCCGGCGACGCCGTTCTGGTGACCGGACCGATCGGCGAGCACGGCGTCACCATCATGCTGGCGCGCGGCGAACTCGACATCGAGGCGGACCTCGTCTCCGACACCGCGCCGCTCAACTGCCTGCTCGCCGACCTGATGTGCTCCTGCCCGGGTGCCGTCCGCCGCATGCGCGACGCGACCCGCGGCGGTGTGGCGACCGTCCTCAACGAACTCGCGGCCGACGCGGGCGCGGCCGTGGTGGTGGAAGAGGACGCCATTCCCGTCCGTCCGGCCGTCCGGGGCGCGTGCGAACTCCTCGGCATAGACCCGATGTACGTCGCATGCGAAGGCCGAGCGGTAGTGGTGGTCGCGCCCGAAGCGTCGGAAGCGGCCCTGGCATCACTGCGATCCCATCCGCTGGGCGCGGAATCCGCGGTCATCGGCCGCGTGAAGGACGACCCGCCCGGCACCGTCCTGCTGAAGACCGCTTTTGGCGGCACCCGGATAGTCGACCTGCTGGTAGGCGACCCGCTCCCCAGGATCTGCTGACCCCCGGGCGGGCGGTAAAGCTCCGCCCTCGCAGCGGGCAACTCTTCGTTTCGGCGATTGCCGCCGGGCGGGCAGGGCAATTCGGATAACGCTCAGGCGCCACGCGCCACATTCATGGGGGGACACAAGAATGAGCGATCTCATCGCCATCGCCTATCCCGACGTCGACCGGGCCGTCGAGGTCCGCGACCGGCTCATCGACATGCAACGCCAGAACATCATCCAGCTCGCGGACGCCGCCGTCGTCGAGAAGCGCCAGGACGGCAAGATCAAGCTCCACCAGATCCACAGCACCACCGGCCGGGGCGCCGCCTGGGGCAGCGTCTGGGGCGGCCTCCTCGGCATGCTCTTCTTCGCCCCGCTCGTCGGCATGGCCGTCGGCGCCGCGGCCGGCGCCGCGGGCGGCTCGATGAGCGACGTCGGCGTGGACGACTCGTTCATGCGCGACCTCGGCACGAAACTCCAGCCCGGCGGCGCCGCCCTGTTCCTCCTGGTCACCCGGGTGACCCCCGACAAGGTCATCCCGCAGATCACTCAGTACGGGGGCGAGATCCTCCAGACCTCGCTCAGCAAGGACGCCGAGAACCACCTTCGCGAGGCGATCGAAGCCGACGCCCGCGTCCACTCCGCCTGATCGCAGGGGTCGAACCCCGTTACCGGAAGGCGCGCCCGGACCCGCCGGGCGCGCCTTTCGCCGGAGGCGGACTACGCGCCCGCGGGGAGACACGCGCGAGTCGCGAGGGCGGCTACCGGCCCTGCTCGGAACCTGGACCGCGCCACTCCAACGAGGGCGAGTGCCAACCGATGAGCCTCCTGCGTCCGCCGGGGGCCGCGTCGACGGCGCCGACCCGCCGCAGCCAGCGCAGGTACCAGTCACCGAAATCGGGGCCGGGGGTGAGAGCGCCGCCGTCGAACGGCAACTCCTCACGCCACACCTGCCCGGCGGCCGGCCCCGTCACGACCAGCCGCATGAAGGCCCCGCCGCCGATTTCGGCGATGATCATGGAGCCGGTCAGCAGATCGTCGTAGTCCATGTGACGGGCGCCGATCTCGTCGTCCAGCGCCTTCGTGGTGACGCGACGGGTGTAGGGGAACGGTGTGGCCAGATACCCGGGCCCGTAGGGCGGACCGACGCCTGCCGAGCCGGCGGCACGATGAAGCGACCATAGACCGTGGTGCGGACCGGCCCCGCCGTCACCGACCTCCAGGACGAAGCTTCGATACGACTCGGGCAAGCGGATCCCGTGCCCTCGTTCGACGGCGAGAACGGCCTCCGGCCGCAACGGCGGCCGCAACTCATAACCGTCGCGCGGTAGCGGGCCGCTCTCCGCCAGCGAAGCAAGCCCGCCGATGATCTCATCGCGATTCCACAACTGCCCCATGCCGCGTCCATCTCATTCGTGCCGGATCTCACGCGACTGACCGTCAAGCCCAAGCGAACCACGGAAATCGATTCCCGGCCACGGGGTATCGGCTCGCCCGAGGCGCGGGGGCCTGGGGGACGCGGTGACGGTGCTGGGTGGGTGGGGGGCGCGTCGGGCGGAGCGCAGGCGGACCTACCCGAAGAAGAGCCGCCGCTGGGAGGGCGTCCGGTCAGCCGCGGCGGAGGGCTCTTTCTGTCGTGGAGAGTTTGTGGGAAATCGAAGGCGGCGTCGATGAATTCACCCATGGAAATGCATGCTTCCGCATCAAGACGTCATTGAGGGCCGGACGGCCGAAGACGGCGTCCTGGTAATGGCGGAGATTCGCTTAGCGGGGTCGTGCTCAGCTATCGGGGAAGGCGTGCGCCCAGGTTCCCGGCACACCGGTGGTTTCTTTGGCTTATTTCTCGCTCGAAGGGAAGTCCGTAACCGGAGGACCGTCCGGAACAAGACGCTGACCTGCTCATTCATCACTAGCGTAATGATCTCCCCGGGGGCGGCCGGACGTTCAGGATGTGTTGAGGTTCGCTGGAGCTTGGGCCCAGGAGGCATGGGTATCTTCGCCGGGCATGACAACGGAGTGCCACCGGCCGATATTCGTTCTCGGATGCCCGCGATCCGGGACGACGCTGCTTCAGCAGATGCTGCATTCGCATCGGCGGATCGCGTTTCCGTCCGAGACGCGGTTCGTGCATGTGGCCTACGAGAAGCGGCACGACTTCGGCGATCTGGAGCAAGTGGATAACCGTCGGGCGCTCGCCGAATGGATCACCGGCGGCGGGGACACCAAGTTCCACGTCCTCGAACTGGACGCGGCCGGCGTCATCGAGGAGATCGTGGACGGGCCGCCGACGCTCGGGTCGGCGCTCGCGGCCGTGTTCCGCTCCTACGCGCGGCAGCACGGCAAGCCGCGGTGGGGTGACAAGCGGCCGAGCTACTTCCGGCGGGTCCCGGCGCTCCAGCGGATGTTCCCGGACGCGCAGTTCGTCCATCTCGTCCGCGACGGCCGGGACGCGGTCAGCTCGCTGATGCGGATGCCCTGGTTCAAGGGCGATCTCCACGCCGCGGCGCTGACCTGGCGGGAGGCGGTGGACACCGGCCGCCGCCTCAGCGCCCGCCTCGGCCCGGACACCTTCTACGAGTGCCGCTACGAGGACCTCGTCGCCGAGCCGGAGGACGCGCTCGCGAAGCTGTGCGCGTTCCTCGGCGAGGAGTACGACGCCGAGATGACCAAGGCCTACCGGCACGCCCGCCGGACGGTGCCGACCGAGCGCAGGTGGCATCTCCGCACGCACGAGGCGCCCAACACCCGGCAGGTCGGGGCATGGCGGGAGCGCATGGGGGACGCGGAGGCGGATCTGGTCGAGCACGTCCTCGCCGACCGGCTGCGCCACCACGGCTACGAGCTGACCGGTGGGCGGCGCCCGGCCGCCGCGCACCTCGCGAAGTTCCAGCGGCTCGCGGCGCACCGCTGGCGGTCGCGGCACGTGCTCGCGGCCCGGGACCGGATCGCGCGGGCGAGCGAGCCGGGCCCGGTCGCATCCCGGCTGACCGGCCCGTGTCTCTGACCGGCCCCTACCTCTGACCGGACTGTGCCTTTTGACCGGACTGTGCCTCTGACCAGACGGTCTGAGGACTGACACGACGGGGAAAGGTCACCCTGTCCCTGGGGCAAGGCGTCTGCAACCCGCCCCTGCCCGGGGGCTCCGGGCGGTTGTCCGAAATCCCCGTGGAACGTGCCGGTCCGCCGGCGGCCGGCCGCCGGTCCGCCGCCTCGCGGTCGCTGGGGAACGACGCAGGTGGCGTGTCGTGGTGCGCCGCGCGGGGGAGAAGCGGACCGCTGGGACGCGCGGGGACGGCGTTCTTCGATCATTATCGGCTGGGCCCCTTAACGGAGGGGGTTACCGGTCAGTAACAAAGCGCCGTTTTTACCAGCTGGCTGACATAATTTACGAAACAGAGACATGGCCGTGTCCGATCGTTCACATCCGGATCGGGGACACATCAAGCTTTTTGGTTGTATCTTGCGTGTTGCTCGTGACCCGATGGCTATCACGATTGAATTGACGATCCTCTGCCATAAGGAGGAGTGTGGTGACCAGACCGGAAACAATTTCCCACGCCGAGCTGCAATCGTGGCTTCTTGACAGGATCGCCTTCTACCTCGACAGGCCCGTTGAAAACATCGACCCGTCGGTCGAACTCGCCCGCTACGGAGTGGACTCGGTCTACGCCATCAGCATCATCAGCGACATCGAGGACCACCTCCAGGTCGAGGTCGACGTGGCCGAGGCCCGGCGCCGGGAGACGGTCACCGCGCTCACCGACTACCTGCTCGAACTCGTCGCGTGATGGGCGGCCGGCCCGAGGACGGGCCCGTGATGGTGGTCCTCGGAGACAGCGTGGCCGAGGGGCAGGACGACCCGGACCCCGCCGGCGGGTGGCTCGGCTGGGCCGGACGGCTGGCCGCTCACCTGGGCATTCCTCGTGAACTGCGGCTCAACGTCTCCGATCCGGGCGCGACGATCGAGGACGTGGTCCGCGACCAGCTGCCGGCCGTCCGGCAGCTGCGGCCCGCCCTCGTGGTGCTCGGCTGCGGCATGAACGACGCGCTGCGCGGCTTCGAGCGGGACGCCGCGGCCCGGCGGCTGGACGAGCTGTTCGGCTGGGCCCGCGAGCGCGGCGCGGTGGCCGTGGCGATCCCGGTGCCGCGTCCCCCGCTGCTGGACCTCTCCCCGATGTCGCAGTTCCGCAAGAAACGGACCGTCCAGCGCATTCATGACTTCAACGAGGAGCTCGCCCGCGCCACCCGCGACTTCGGAATGGCGTTCCCCGAACGGGAGACGGTCGCGAAAGTCGCTGACCCCGAGATGTGGAGTCCCGACGGAATCCACCTGAACCCGAGAGGGCACGCATATGTCGCGGAGGTGATCGCCCAGATAGCGGGAAACCTGCTCGGGGAGCGGGTGAGCTGAGCCTCGGGGGCCGATCCAGCAGTGTGGGAAACAGATGAAGAGACCATTGGCGTTCGCGCGGGTTCCCCAGTCGGTGATGCTGATTCCGCTGGCTCCCGTGCTGGCTGTCCAGGCCTGGCGGACGGTGCGCCGGACACCGCGGCTCGACCCCGCTGGCGGTGACGAGCACGGCTTCCTGGAGGGCGCGGACCCCGGTGCGGGCCCCACGTTCCGCGTCGTCGTGATCGGGGAGTCCACCGCGGTCGGGGTCGGCGCGTCCCGGCACGCGGAGGCGCTGCCGGGCTTCCTCGCCGAGGCGCTGCGCGAGCGCCTGCGGCGCAGCGTCGCGTGGTCGGTCTCCGGTGAGAACGGCGCGACGGCCCGCCGGATCACCGGCGGGGTCGTCCCGCCGGCGGACGGCTCCGCGCCGGACCTCGTGGTCGTCACGGTGGGGATCAACGACCTGATCCGGCGGCGGCCGCTGCGCCGCTGGGCGGCCGACATGGCCGAGCTGGTCGGCGTCCTGCGCAGCCGGTACGGGCAGGCGACCGTGCTGGTGGCCGGCATGCCGCCGGTGCACCGGTTCCCGGCGATCCCGCAGCCGCTCCGGTACGTGCTCGGCGTCCGGGCGCGGACCATGGACCGGATCATGCGGGAGGCGGCCAGGGCGGGCGGGGCGGTCCACGCTCCCATGGACGAGGCCATGGCCCGCGATCGCGGGCTGTTCGCCTCCGACGGATTCCACCCGTCGCCCGCCGGCTACCGGGCCTGGGCCCAGGACCTCGCCCGTGCGGCGGCCGTGCCGAGACTCGCGGCGCCGGGCTGACGGGCCCGGACCGGCAGCACCCAACTGAATGAGACACGTCATACGGCGAGCGAAGGGAGCAGGCTCGGATGACGGTTCCCGGAACGTTCCGATCGGCGGTGGAGGCCAAGGACCTCGCCGCCGTCACCCGCGCCCTCGACCCGGGCATCGAGTTCCGCAGCCCGGTGATGGTGAAGCCCTATATCGGCCTCGACACCGTCACCGCGCTGCTCGCGGTGCTGTTCGAGGTCTTCGAGGACTTCCGCTACACCGACGACCTGGTGAGCCGCGTCCCGAACGGGGCCGGTCCGCCCACCCAGGCGCTGATCTTCGACGCCCGGGTGATGGGCAAGGCCGTCCAGGGGCTGGACCTGCTCAGCTTCGGCGGCACGGGCCTCGTCACCGGCCTGACGGTCATGGTCCGCCCGCTGCCGGCGGCGATGACGCTCGCCCGGGTGGTCGGGAGGCGGATGGAGGAGGCCGCGGGCGCGGGGCAGGCGGAGGGATCGGGGGGAGCGGAGGACTCGGGGGGAGCGGAGGGATCGGGGGGCCCGTCCGGCACGGCCCGGTCATAGGGCGGCGCTCACCGGGCGCGGCCGGGCCGGGCAGCCATTTGGGAGCCGACCGAGGAAAAGGGAGTGGAACGAAAGATGGACAGTAAGGTCCCCGCACACCCCGTGAAACCCGCACTCGCGGCCCCGGCGCTCGCGGAACCCGCACCCGCGGGTCCGGCGCCCGCGAGTCCGGCACCTGCGAGTCCGACACCTGCGAGAAGAGTGGTCCCGGGGCTGTCCCCGGCGCACGCGATCGCCGCCGACCTGGACGGCTATCTCGGCGACCCGATGGACGACGAGGCCGGGCCGTTCTCCTACAAGGCGATCGTGGAGGCCGAGGAGCGCGACGAGCTCCCGCCGGGCGCGGTGGACGCCGTCCGGGCGTGGGGCTTCCCGAAGTACCTGGTCCCGTGCCCGCTCGGCGGCCGGCTGACGACGCTGGAGGAGCTGTTCTTCGTGACCCGCGGCATCTCGCGCCGCAGCGTCACCGTCGCGGTGATGTACGGGTCGGGGCTACTGGCGGTGAACCCGGTGTGGCTGTGGGGGAACGAGTGGCAGCGCCGGACGGTCGCGGACGGGGTGCTGCACGGCAGCCTTGCCTGCTTCGGCGTCTCGGAGGCCGACCACGGCAGCGACGTGATGGCGTCGGAGTCGGAGGCCGACCTGCAGGGCGACGAGCTGGTGCTGACGGGCGTGAAGTGGCCGGTCGGCAACGCCACCCGCGGACGGTTCGTGACCACCTATGCCAAGACCGGCCCGCGTGATTTCTCGCTCATCCTGGTCGACAAGGATGAACTAGACCCGGAGACCTGGTCGACGCTGCCGCCCGTCCGGACGGTGGGGCTGCGCGGCCACGACCTGTCCGGCGTCGCGTTCTCCGGGGCGCGGGTGCCGGCCGACCGGGTGATCGGGCGGCGCGGGTCCGGGCTCGTCCAGACGCTGAAGACGCTGCAGATCACCCGGACGGCGATCGCGGCGCTGTCGGTCGGGACGATGGACGCGGTCGTGCGCATCGGGATGGAGTACTCGCGGCAGCGCACCCTGTACGGGTCGGACATCTACAAGATCCCGGTCATCCGCGACCATCTGCTCAAGGCGCATCTGGACCTGCTGGTCGCCGAGTGCGTCGCGATCCCGGTGACGCGCTGCCTGACGGTCGCGCCGGGACGGCTCAGCCTGTGGTCGTCGATCGTGAAGTACTTCGTCCCCGTGCTGGGCGAGGAGGTCGTGGCGAGCATCGGGACCGTCCTCGCCGCACGCGGCTACCTGCGCGAGGGCGTCGCGCACGGCGTGTTCCAGAAGCTCCAGCGCGACCACGCGATCGCGAGCATCTTCGAGGGGACCACGCACGTGAACCTCGCGAACGTCGCCGGCCAGCTCCCGTACCTGATCGACCCTCCGGACGAGACCGGCCACGAGGACGAACTGCTCGCCGACCTGTTCTGCTGGACGCGGACCCCTCCCGCATGGGAGCCGGACGGCCGGCTGCTCCAGCTCACCAACGAGGGACGGGACGAGGTCGGGCAGCGGTTCGAGGAGATCGCCGAACAGGTGCTGGCGGCGGCCAACGCGCACGCGGCCCCTGGCGTCGCGGCCGAGCTGAAGGACCTCGTGTCCAGCATCGGCGGGCTGCGCGCCAAGGTGGACGACGGCATCAGGGCCAGTGAGGGCGACATCTCGTCGGTGGCCGCTCTGGCGCGAGCCAAGCGGTACTGCGAGCTGCACGCGATGGTCTCGTGCATGCTGACGTGGCTGCACAACCGCCACGCGTTCGGCGGGCCTTTCGCGGACGGCCAGTGGCTCGTCCTGTGCCTGCAACGGCTGCTCCAGCGTGCACAGCCCGACGCCGTCCTGTCGGAGGAGTTCCTCCCGGCGCTGGAGGACGCGATGTTCCGCAGCTTCGACGAGCGGCGCTGGTTCTCGCTGCTGTCGCTGGCCGAGGACGAGTGATATCCCGTGTACGCGGATTTCGTGTCGCTCATCAGGGACAACATCCAGACCTACGGTGACGATCGCTCGTTCACCTTCATCAGCGAGGAACCGGGACGTAAGTACAAGGAGAACGTGCTCGGTTTCGCCGAACTCGACCGCAGGGCCCGGGTGCTGGCCCGCCGCCTGGAGGCGCGCGGGCTCCGCGACAGGGCCGTCCTGCTGCTGTATCCGGAGGGCCTGGAGTTCATCACGGCGTTCTTCGCCTGCCTGTACGCGCGGGTCATCGCCGTCCCGGCGCCGCTGCCCGACCTGGACGCGGGACGGTTCGGGCGCACCCGCCGCATCATCGAGGACGCCGACATCGCGCTGATCCTCACCGACACCGCGCACCGGGGCACCCTCGACGCGTGGCTGAAGGCCGCCGGCCTGCGCAGCCGCGTCCACTGCCTCGACACCCAGATCGGCAAGGACGCCGACCCGGGGGACTGGAGGCCGCCCGCGTTCGGCCCCGGCACCCTCGCCTTCCTCCAGTACACCTCGGGCTCGACCAGCGACCCGAAGGGCGTGATGGTCACCCACGGCAACCTGCTGAACAACGGCGAGGAGATCAAACGCCGGATCGAGGGCTCGCCCGACACCGTCGGCGTCGGCTGGGTCCCGCACTACCACGACATGGGCCTGGTCGGGCAGTTCCTCCAGCCGCTCTACCTCGGCTGCCGGTACGTGTTCACCTCGCCGATCACGTTCATCAAGCGTCCCGTGCTGTGGCTGGAGTTGATCACCCGCTACCGGGGCACGATCACCGTCGCCCCGAACTTCGGCTACGAGCTGGCGTTGCGCCGCGTCACCGACCGGCAGCTGGACGGCCTGGACCTGTCGTCGCTGACGGTCGTGAAGAACGGCGCCGAACCCGTCCGGGCGTCGACGCTGGAGGCGCTCGCCGAGCGGTTCGGCCCGGTCGGGTTCCGGCCCGAGATGTGGATGCCCTGCTACGGGATGGCGGAGACGACGCTGCTCATCACCGGCGCGCCGCGCGGCGGCGGCCCGGTGATCCGCGACTTCGACACCGAGGCCCTCACCAAGGACGCGGCCGTCCCGCGCCCCCGGCCGGACGGTGCGGCACCCGGCGGCACGGGACCGGACGGCACGAGCCCCGACGGGACACAGCCCGACGGGAACCAGCCCGACGGGACACGGCCGGACGGGACACGGCCGGACGGGACACGGCCGGACGGCACGCGCCGGCTGGTGAGCAGCGGGCGCCCCGTCACGCTGGACGTGCGGATCGTCGACCCGGAGACGCGCGCCGAGCGCCCGGAGGGCGGCGTCGGCGAGATCTGGGTGCGCGGCGGCAGCGTCGCGAAGGGCTACTGGGGCAGCCCTGAAGAGAGCCGCACGATATTCGGCGCGCGCACGATCGCGAACGAAGGGCCATATCTGCGAACCGGTGATCTTGGATTCCGCGCGGACGGCGAACTCTTCGTCACCGGAAGGATCAAGGACCTGATCATCGTGAACGGCCGGAATATCCACGCCCACGACATCGAGGAGGCGGCCCGCGCGGCCCATCCGGCCGCGTTGATCGGCGCCGCCTTCGGCATCGACACGGCCATCGACGTCGATGTGGGCGGCGGGAGGGACGACGGCCGGGAGCACGTGGTCATCGTCCAGGAGATCAGCACCAGGGCCGCCGCCGGCACGCCCCTGGACGAGCTGGCGTCCCTCATCAAGGCCCGCGTGGCGAGGGCGTTCGAGCTGCCCGCGGTGAGCGTCGTGCTCGCCGCGCGCGGCTCGGTGCGCCGCACGACGAGCGGGAAGATGCAGCGCCGGCTGACCCGGGAGGCGTTCCTCAACGGGGAGATCACCGCACTCGGCGACGATCTCGAACCGGGCGTCGCCGATCTCCGGCGGGCGCCCGCATGAACGTTCCGACCTGCAATTACGAAGATCGAAAAATTGCCCATAACCAATCCTAGTCAAAAGCATGACTAATCATGTCTTTGTCTGCTAACGTCGGCTGCAACCCTGAGTCAAGGCGGGGAGAGAAGGCCGATGGCGCTACGTCACGCGGTGCTGGCGGCGCTGCTCGACGGCGAGTACAGCGGCTACCAGCTTGCCAAGATCTTCGATTTGTCGGTCTCCAACTTCTGGCATGCCGTACCGCAGCAGCTCTACTCGGAGCTGTCGAGGTTGGAGACGGAGGGCCTGATCCGCGGACGGCAGATCATCCAGCACGACCGCCCCAACAAGCGGGTGTACACGGTCACCGAGGCCGGCGTCGACGAGCTCGAGCGGTTCGCCGTCACCCCGGCCAAACCGGGGATCATCCGGGAGAACCTGCTCGTGATGGTCCAGGCCGTCGACCACATCTCCGCCGACTCCGTCATCGCGCAGCTCGAGGACAGGGCGGTCGCGGCCGCCGCCAAGATCGAGGTCTTCGAACGCACCCTGAAGCACCTGCGCGGCGACCTGGACGAGGAGGCGTTCCTGCGCACCGGGTCGCCGCTCGGCCCGTACCTCACCTGCCTGCGGGGCCGCCGCTTCGAGCAGGAGAACTACGAGTGGTTCACCAGCACCGCCCGGCTGCTGCGCACCCGGGCGGGCACCCAGGCCGAGGGGGGCGAGCCGTCATGACCGGCATCGTGCGGCTCGCGTCCCCCTCGAACACGGCGCCACCCGCGCCGACCCCCCACGCCCGCCCCGGCCTCGCATCCCCGCGGGGCCGGACCCGGGCGACACGCCTTAGTCAAGGAGGCGTTCTCCGTGTCAAGCGAACACCACACCATCGAACTCCCTAGCAGCCCGATCCCCAGCAGCCCACTCTCCGACGACCCACGACCCAACGGCGCACTTCCCAACGGCGCGCTTCCCGACGACCTGGCCACCTCGGCCCCACCGCACGGCCTGCCGACGATCCACGAACCGCCCCCGATGCTGCTGGACGAGCTGATGCTCCCCGCCGAACGGGAGTCGGTCCCCCGGGCGCGCCGGTTCAGCCGGTCCGTCACCGCCAAGTCGGGCATCGCGCACCTCCGCGACGACGCCGAGGTCCTGATCTCCGAACTGGTGACCAACGCCGTCCGGCACGCGACCGGCTCCGCGCTGCGCGTGCGGTTGCTGCGCGCCGGCACCCGGCTCCGCATCGAGGTCCACGACCAGGGCACCGGGGTCCCCCGGCCGCGCCAGGTCGACCTCATGGAGCAGACGGGACGCGGCTGGTTCCTGGTGGCGGTCATGGCCGACCGGCACGGCACCGAGCACACCCCGTCCGGGAAGTCGGTCTGGTGCGAGGTGAGGGCCTGGCCGCGGGACGAGCATCCCGGGCACTGAGCACCCCCTTCGCAGACCCCGGTTAGGCGAATGGAAGTGCCATGCCCGAATACGCGCCCGCTGACCACCCGTCCGTCGGCTACTACCGGTCGGACGGGCGACCCGCCACGGCCGAGGAGGCCCAGCGGCTGCTGCTGGACGTGCGGGGACGCCTGCTCGCGCAGGACGTCATCCGCGTCGGCGCCGTCGTCGTGGTCGTCTCGACCTGGTTCACCGTGGTCGACCTCGGAATCGCGGCGAACGGACGGCCGCTGCTGTGGCAGACGATCGTCTCCGACCTCGCGATGCACGCCGACATCGGGCAGTACACCTCGCGGGAGAAGGCCGTGCGCGGGCACGCGCAGGCCGTCGCCATGATCTCCGGCAGGCTGCGCGGACTGGTCGCCCGCGCCGCGCTGGACGAGGCACGCCCCGAGACGAACGCCCTGACATCACAACGAGCACCCGAGCACGACGACTCCGCCCGCATCCCCCCGACGAACGGGCCGCCATCCCGGCCCGGCATGAGGTTGTGATCAGATGGCCTCGAAGACACCCCGCGACGACGTCCCCGGCGGCAAGGTCCGGCGAAGGCGCCCCATCCGCCTGCGGATCACGGCGCTGCTGCTGGTTCCGCTGGTGTCGCTCATCACCCTGTGGGCGTTCGCCGCGAACATCACGCTCGGCGACGCGTTCGACAAGTACGACTTCTCGACGACGTACGAGAAGATGGGCCTTCCCGGCATCTACCTGGTGAACCAGCTCCAGGCGGAACGTTCCCTCAGCGTCGTCGCGCTGGCCACCGGCGGCGCCAAGGACAGGCAGAAGCTCGGCGTGCAGCGCGCGCGGGTCAGCGCGGTCGAGAAGGGGTTCCGCGCGACGGCGCTGTCGCCCGAGGCGCGGGAGGCGGCGCAGCCGGAGACGAAGAAGCGCCTCGGCGAGGCGATCAAGGCCCTGGACAAGCTGCCGCAGCTGCGCGGCAGGGTCGACTCGGGCCAGGTCGAGCCGCTGGACGTCATCAACTCCTACAGCACGATGCTCGACCAGGTCATCAAGGTCTTCGACGGCCTGGTGACGGTCAACGACGTCGCGATCCTCACCCAGGGCCGCGCGCTGATCGGCATCGGCAACGCCCGCGCCTACATGCTGCGGGAGGACTCGCTCGTCACCGCCGCGATGGCGCGCAAGGGGCGGCTGACCCCCGCCGAGCACACCGCGTTCGTCCAGTGGGCGGCGGAGGGGCGGCAGGAGTTCGAGTCGGGGCTCGCCGACCTGAACGACGAGATCCGCGGGCCGCTGCAGCAGCTCGCCGCGTCCGAGCAGTTCCGGCGGTACCGCGCCGCCGAGACGGCGATCGTGAACGCGCGCGGCGACCGGCTGCCGGCCGAGGCGGCCGACTGGCAGGCCACCACCCAGCTGCTGTCGCAGGCGTGGGGGCAGAAGGTCCAGGAGGCGAGCCTCGCGCTGAACGAGATGGCCAAGCCGATCGGCGAGCGGATCGTCCTGCGGCTCGTCATCGCCGGCGGGTTCGGCCTGCTCGCGGTCGTCGCCTCGATCGTGCTGTCGCTGCTGGCGGCACGCAGCCTGTCCCGCGAGCTGCGCGGGCTGCAGCGCGCCGCGCTGAACCTCGCCGAGAACCGGCTGCCCGGCGTCGTCACCCGGCTGCGGCGCGGTGAGGAGGTCGATGTGGACGCCGAGGCGCCGCCGCTCGTCATCGGCAAGACCAGGGAGGTCGCGCGGGTCGGCGACGCGTTCACCAAGGTGCAGCGCACCGCGATCGACACGGCCGTCCGGGAGTCGTACCTGCGGCAGGGCATCAGCCGCGTGTTCCTCAACGTCGCGTGGCGCAGCCAGTCGCTGCTGCACCGCCAGCTCCGGATGCTGGACGAGATGGAGCGCGGCGCCTCCGACCCGAAGGCGCTCGAAGACCTGTTCCGGCTCGACCACCTCACCACCCGCATGCGCCGGCACGCCGAGGGCCTGGTCATCCTGTCCGGGACGTCCCCGGGCCGGGGCTGGAGCCGGCCGGTGCACGTCGAGGACGTGCTGCGAGCCGCGGTCGCCGAGGTCGAGGACTACACGCGGGTCGAGGTCGTCGTCGTGACCGGGCAGGCGGCGCTGATCGGCGAGGCCGTCGCCGACATCATCCACCTGCTCGCCGAGCTGATCGAGAACGCCACCGTGTTCTCGCCCGCGCCCACCGAGGTGCTGGTCCGCGGCGAGATGGGCGCCAACGGGTTCGCCGTCGACGTCATCGACCGCGGCATCGGGCTCGACCAGTCCGAGCTGGACGCGCTGAACCTGCGGCTGTCGCGGCCCCCCGAGTTCGACCTGGCCGTCACCGACCGGCTCGGCCTGTTCGTCGTCTCCCGGCTCGCGGGCCGGCACGGCATCAGGGTCGCCCTCCAGCCGTCGCTGTACGGGGGCGTCAGCGCCGTCGTGCTGATCCCGCGCGAACTGATCGTCGACGTCGAGCAGCCCGAGGACGAGGACGGGACCGTCTCGTCCGACGGGGACGTCCCGGTCGCGGGGCCCGTCCGGCAGAACGGGCAGGCGCCGGTGAACGGCTCGGCGCGGCAGTGGCCCACGCCGTCGGCGCCGTCGTCCACGGCGATGCTGAACGCGCCGGTCTACGACGCCGCGCCGCCCGCTCAGGAGGCCCCGCCAGGCTGGGACTCCTTGCCTTCCCACGACTCGGGGCCCGGTTACGACGCGACGGCGCCGGACACCCCGGCGTCCCTGGAGGGCCAGCCGGAATTCGACGCGACGGTGGGGTTCAACTCGTACGACGGAACCGAGACCCCGACGTCGTACGGCACCCCACCGTCGTACGGGGCCCAGCCCGGGCCCCCGCCGGCGTTCGACGCGACGCGCCCGTTCCAGGCGGCGGGCCCGCGCATCCCGGCCTACGGCCATGACCCCTACGCCGGGGCGGGCCGGTACGGGGCGCCCGCCTCGTTCGGGGACGCCCTGTCTTTCGGGCAGGCGCAATCTTTCGGAGAGGCACAGCCCTTCGGGGACGCGCAGTCCGCCGGAGACGGGCCGGCGTTCGGGCAGGCGCAGGCCGGGCCCGGCGGGCGCGCCCCGCTGCCCCGCCGGGTGCGGGGCGGCAACCTCGCGCCCCAGTTGCGCGACCCGGACGGCTTCGACGAACCGCCCGCGGCGCCGTCGGACGACGCGATCGCCGCCTGGGAGGAGCGCTCGGCGGAGGCGTCCCGGGACCTGTTCGCCTCCCTGCAGGCCGGCTGGCTGCGGGGCAGGGACGAGGACGAAGGACCGGCCGACGGCATGGAGGGAAGATCATGACCCAGCAGGGAGTCGGGGCCGAGCTGAACTTTCTCCTCGACGATCTCGTCGACCGGGTTCCGCAGATCCGCAAGGTCGTCGTGCTGTCCAGGGACGGTCTCGTGATGGGCAAGTCGCGCGGCGTCGGGCGCGAGGACTCCGAGTACCTCGCGGCGCTCGCCGCCGGCTTCCACAGCCTGGCGATCGGCGCCAGGCCGCAGCTGGATTCCGGCGAGATCCGGCAGACCCTCATCGAGATGGACAAGGGCCTGTTCTTCGTCGTGCCCGCCGGGGCCAACAGCTGCCTGGCGCTGCTCAGCGAGGTCGGCGCGAACGCGGGCCTCGTCGCCTACGAGATGACGATGCTCGTCAAGCGCGTCGGCAGGCAGCTCTCCATCGGACTCAGGCAGGGCGCCGCCGGACCCGGACACCGGTGACCTGCCATGGACCCCAGCGACGTGCCCGGAGCTCCCCGGGGTCCCGGCAGGGAACGGTGGCTCGACGCCGCCGCCGGGCCCATCGTCCGCCCCTACGCGGTGACGCGCGGCCGGACCCGGGCGACCGGCGAGCCGCTCGACATCGTGGCGATCCTCGTCGCGACCGGGCGGCGGCCGGCCGAGCCGGGCCGGCTGTCGCGCCAGCAGCGCCGGCTGCTCGCGCTGTGCCGCCGCCCGCACGCCCTCGCCGACCTGGCCTCGGACCTCAACCTGCCGCTCGGCGTGATCCGGGTGCTGGTCGGCGACCTGATCGACTCGGGCCTCGTGGACGTCCAGCGGTGGTCCACGCCGGCCTCGCCCTCCGGGCAGCCCGCCATGATCCAGCCGCATACCGACCAGAACCTGCTCAGGATGGTGCTCGATGAACTCCGTGCACTCTGACCCCCCGCCTGCCGCCGAGGACACCGACGACCGGGAGGACGGTCCCCGCGTCGCACTGAAGATCCTCGTCGCCGGCGGGTTCGGCGTCGGGAAGACGACCATGGTCGGCGCGGTCAGCGAGATCCGGCCGCTGCGCACCGAGGAGGCGCTGACCGACGTGAGCATCGGCGTCGACGACCTCGACGGCGTCGCCGCCAAGACCACCACGACCGTGGCGATGGACTTCGGCCGCATCACGCTGCGCGAGGGCGTCGCGATCTACCTGTTCGGCACGCCGGGCCAGGAGCGCTTCTGGTTCATGTGGAACGAGCTGTCGCGGGGCGCGCTCGGCGCGGTGGTCCTCGCCGACACGCGGCGGCTGATGGCGAGCTTCGCCTCGATCGACTACTTCGAGCGCAGGGGCACGCCGTTCGTCGTCGCGGTCAACTGCTTCGACGACGCGGACCGCTACGACCCGCCGGAGATCCGGACGGCCCTCGACATCGACCCGCACGTTCCCGTGCTGCTGTGCGACGCGCGCCGGACGGGGTCGGCGAAGGAGGTCCTCGTGTCGCTGGTCGAGCACGCGCTGCGGCTCGCCGGCGGGGCGAGCCCCCGCCGGGCCGGCTAGCGCGCTCACTCGTCCCCGGGCTCCGGGGGCCGCATGATGATCTCGTCCACCCCGACGTCGTGGCCGTCCGCGCACCTGACCTGCGCCGTGACGCGGTCGCCGCAGCGGGCGTGGGTCAGCATGACCTGGCGCCCCTCCTCGTGGGGCAGGTAGGTCTCGCCCCATTCCATGAGGCTGACGAGCGTGGGCGCGAGGTCCAGGCCCATCTTCGTCAGGTGGTACTCGTAGCGCGTGCGCTGGCCGGGCTCCTGGTAGGGCTCCCGGGTGAGCAGCCCGGCCTTGACGAGGTGGCGCAGGCGGGCGGTGACGGCGGATTCGGTCATCCCGAGATTGCGCACGAAGTCGCCGAAACGATTCGTCCCGAAGAACGCCTCGCTGAGCACCAGCACCGCCGAGGGCGGGCCGAGCGCGGCGAGGGTTCTCGCGACCGGGCAGTTCTGCATCGACCAGGCGTCGCGGTCGGCGAAGTGCCCCTCAAGTGCGATTGTCACCGTCCCACTATAAACCTGCTGACTTCGCTTGACCAAAGTCAGGTCGGGCGCTAGCGTCCCTGACTATGGTGAAACAAAGTCAGGTACGCACCGGTCCCGTCCTCGCGGTGCTCTCCGTCGCCTCCTTCATGGCGGGCCTCGACCTGTTCATCGTCAACGTCGCCTTCGACGACATCGGCCGCGACTTCGCCGGGACGCCGATGGCCGACCTGTCCTGGGTCCTCAACGCCTACGCGATCGTGTTCGCCGCGCTGCTCGTCCCGCTCGGCCGGCTGGCCGACCGGTACGGCCGCAAGGCCGGCCTCGTCCTCGGGCTCACCGTCTTCACCCTCGCCTCCCAGGCGTGCGCCGCGGCCCCGTCGCTGTGGTGGCTCGTCGGGTTCCGGGTCGTGCAGGCCGCCGGCGCCGCCGCGCTCATCCCCACCAGCCTCGGGCTGCTGCTGGCGGCGATGCCGGCGGCGCGGCGCGGCGGCGCGGTGCGGATCTGGTCCGCCGCCTCGGCGATCGCCGCCGCGGCCGGCCCGGCGATCGGCGGCGTCCTCGTCGAGGTCTCCTGGCGCTGGGTGTTCGAGGTCAACGTCCCCATCGGGATCGCCGCGGTGCTGCTCGCGCTCCGGCTCGTCCCGGGTTCCCGCGAGGGCGTCACCGCCCGCGTCCCCGACCTGCCCGGCACCGCCGTGCTGACCTGCGCCATCGCGCTGCTCGCGCTCGGCCTGGTGAAGATCAACGACTGGCCGGGCGAGCGCACCACGGTCGTGGTCGGCGCCGCGCTGCTCGGCCTCGGCTGGTTCTGGCTGCGCTCGCTGCGGCACCCCGCGCCGGTCATCGAGCCCGCGCTCCTCGCCGTCCGCACCTTCTTCTGGTCGAACGCCGCGGTCCTGCTGTTCACCGTCGCGTTCGCCGCCAACCTGCTCCTCGGCGTCCTGTGGATGCAACAGGTCTGGCACTACTCGCCCATCAGGACGGGGCTCGCCGTCGCGCCCGGCCCCCTGATGGTCCCCGTCATGGCGCTCATCGCCGGCCGCATGGTCGCCGCTCGCGTCCCCGTCGGTCTGATCACCGCCGCCGGGTGCATGCTGTGCGCGTTCGGCGTCGTCATGATCGCGATGAGCCTCGGCCCGGCACCGGCCTACGCCTCGCAGCTGCTGCCGGGCTGGCTCATCGGCGGGACGGGCGTCGGCCTCGCCCTCCCCACCATCCTGTCCGCCGCCGCCGTCGAACTGCCGCCCCACCGCTACGCCACCGGCAGCGCCGTGGTGAACATGAGCCGGCAGATCGGCACCGTCCTCGGCGTCAGCCTCGCCGTCGCCGCCCTCGGCGCCCCGCACGGCTGGCCCGAAGTCCAGACCGCCTACGTCGATGCCTGGCTGATGGTCGCCGGGTTCATGGTGATCGCAGCGATCGCCGCCCTTGGCATGACCCCGCGCCGCCTTCAGCCCTCGCCAACCGTCCCCGAGCCAGAGAAGGAAGTGGTCGCCGGCACCTAACCCCGCCTTGACGAAGGACAAGAGAACCCGGGCATCGGACGAAGCCTTGACCCGGGCCGCGAGGCCCGGTTCGTCCAGACGCCCGACACCACAGCAGGCACCTCATGGCCAGAGGTGCCTGCTGTACTTTTCGCCCGCTCGCGGCTCGACGCCGGGTCAGGGCCGAGGATCACCGGGTCAGCCCTCCGGCTGGTCCTCCAGGGTCGTCAGCTCGGCGCTCAGGCGGTCCAGGATCGGCGCGAGGCTGCGCAGCTCCGCGAGGTGCACGCGGGTCAGGCCGGACAGGACGCGGTCGGCCGCGGAGGTCAGCCGCACCCGCATCACCCGGTTGTCCTCGGGGTCGCGCTCGCGGGCGACGAGCCCCGCGTGCTCGGCGCGGTTGATCAGCTCGACCGTGCTGTGGTGGCGCAGCAGCAGGTACTCCGCGAGCTCGCCGATCGTCGGCGGACGCCCGGTGCCGTGGCCCCGGACGGCGAGGAGCAGCTGGTGCTGGGCCGGCGTCAACCCCGCCGCGCGCACCGCTCCCTCGCTCCAGCGCAGGTAGCGGCGCAGCCCGGTGCGGAATGCGAGCAGCGCGGTGAACTCGTCCTGGCTGAGTTCCTGCACGCGTGCCCCGTCCATGGAGGTGAGAGTCCGGCCTGTGGTGCCTCGATGCTACTGGCCGGGGGACCTGGAGGGCGGCGGACGCGCTTCGCCGAACCCGTGACGATCTCCATGGGACGAATTAGAGTTCGTCTACCGAATTACCGGGCTGCTCCGGCTTTGAGGGCAAAAACCCGAATGGACGACTCGCTGGAGGTTCCGGGATGGGCGTGCTGCGAAGGCAGGCGGCGATCATCCTGCCGCTCCTGCTGATCGCGGGCTCCGGGCTGCTCGCCGGCTGCGGGCAGGGGCGCGGCGAGTCGCTGCTCGACAAGTCGACGCTGGTCGTGGGCGTTCGGCCGGACCTGCCCGGGCTCGGACTGCGGCGTCCCGACGGCCGGTTCGAGGGGTTCGACATCGACGTGGCGCGGTACGTCGGCGAGCGGCTCGGGAAGAAGATCCGGTTCGTCCAGGTCCTGGCGTCGGAGCGGCTGCCGGCGCTGACGTCCGGACGCGCCGACCTCGTCCTCGCGACGCTGTCCGTCACGCCCGAGCGCAAGACGCGGATCGCGTTCGCGGGCCCGTACTACATGTCCTACCAGGACGTCCTCATCCGGTCGGACGAGCGCGGGGTCAAGGGCGTCCGCGACCTGACGGGACGCCGGTTCTGCGCGGTCGAGGGCGCGGACCCGATCCAGCGGCTCCTCGCCCTCAGCGGGATGACGGCCCGGACGGTCCCCGCCAGGAGCTACGACGAGTGCATGAACATGATCAAGGCCCGGGAGGTGGACGCCATCACCACCAACGACGTGATCCTGGCCGGGCTCATCCGCCGCGAGGGCCGGGCCTTCCGGCTGGTGAACGCCCGGATCAGCGAGCAGAACACGGGCATCGGGCTCCGCCAGGGCGACACCGAGGGCTGCGAGGCGCTCAACCGGGCCATCACCCGCATGTACCAGGACGGCACCGCGGCGAAGCTGATGCGCAAGTGGTTCGCCGGCACCGGCCTCGACCTGTCGATCATCGAGGTGCCGCAGTTCGAGGGCTGCGTCTGACCGGCGTTCACGCGGCGGCAGCGGGCGGCGGCGTGCCGCGAGCCGGGTGCTCACTCCGTGCCGGCGAACTCCTTGTGGTTGGGGCGGGACGGGTGGAGGTGCCCGAGCGGCCCGGCCGCCATGGCCTGGATGAGCGTCGAACTCACCCGGGTGACGAACTCGCGTCCGGCCTCGGTGACGCCGTGCCCGCACGCGGGGCCGCGCATGGAGCAGACCCAGCGCATGGTGCCGGTGGCGAACACTCCCGCGCCGCTCGGGACGGTGTAGTACGAGGCGTCCCCGACCGCCGGGCGATCCCCGCACGTGATCGGGGAGTGCGCGACGATCTCCAGGGTGGACGGCGTCGGCCCGTCGTGGTTGAGCGCGTCCGCCTCCGGGCCGATGACGCCGGGGAAGCGCGTCCCCTTGCGCACCCCGGTGCCGCGGAACAGCCAGAAATCGGGCCGATGGACGGTGAAGGCGCCCTCCGCCGGAAAGCACAGGTACTGGATGCCGATGATGTCGCTCTCCGGTCGCGGCATCGGCGGCAGCCGCCAGTCCTGGGTGGACTCGGCCGGGTTCGTCCTGGACATTGGATCGGACCCGGCGTCCTTGTAGCAGACCACCAGCCGGTCGGCCCCGAGCCGCGTCCCGCCGTACCGGATGTGCCGGTTGACCGCGTTCGCGCCGAGGAACGCGATGTTGACGCCCCGGTCACGCGCCTGCATGGCGCGCTCCCGCATGATGGTCGACCAGTACTCGTCATGCCCCAGGCTGAGCAGCCCGCGAGCGCCGTCCAGGAGATGGGGGTCGGCGTGCAGGTCGTTGTCCGTCGCGTACGCCAGCGGTACGCCCAGCTTCTCCGCCAGAGCGATCGCCGGCTGCTCGTAGGTCAGGTACTTGACCGCGCCGTTCCCGTCGTAGGGACGGTCGAAGCTGACCGCGCTGGCCCGGTCGTCCTCCCCGCCGGACGGCCCCTTGTAGAGGTCGTAGCCGCCCCACATGTTGTACGCCTGCCACGTGGTGGTCGCGTTCAGCACGACCACGCGTCCCTTGCCGCTCGGCGACCGGACGGTGATCGGCACGAACCGCTGCGCGCCCGAAGCGGCGGACAGCCTGATGAGATAACTGCCCGCGGGCCACCCCGACGTGGGCACCGTCATCGACGGCCGCCACACCGCCGACACGGTCCGCGTCGTCTTGGCGATCTCGGCGGGCGGCTGCTTGACTCCGGGCTGGTGCCCGGACCGCCACACGCGGCGCGCCTGTGCGCCGCCGTACCAGCCCGTCCGGAACGCCTCGGCGGTGAACCCGGACGTCGTCGTGGACACGAACAACCGGAAACTCTCGCCCGGCCGCACGCTCACGTGGTCGGCGTACCCTTCGATCTCGTGCTCGGCGCCCCTGTGGCGGACCCGCCAGTCCGGCGTGCCCGGCTGCTTCTGCTCGCTCTTCTGCGCCACGGCCCCCGCGGGCTTCGTGTCCCGGTCGGCGGAACCCGACGAGCATGCCGCGACCACCGCGAGCAGCGGAACGACGAGCAGGACGGCCACCCCGCGCACGCGAAATCTCACGACAATATCCCCCGAAATGGACTGCCGCATTCTCCGAACGGTCCAGTGCCGCCGCTGGTGATTCCCGGGGCGCCATTCCAGGAACCGCCAACGGAGATCAAATCGAAGAAAACTCGGGGTCACAGGCGGCTTCGGACGCCGGCGGCTATTTCCAGGTCCTCGCGGGCGGCGACGACCAGGGTGCGGACGGACGCGCCGGCGGAGGAGATGTCGGCGTCGCCGTCCACCGCGTCGTTGCGGGACGGGTCTACGGAGGCGCCCAGGTAGGCGAGGTCCTCGGCCAGGCGCATGCGGACGGACGGGTCGTGTTCGCCGACGCCGCCCGTGAAGACGAGGGCGTCGAGTCCGCCGAGGGACGCGGTCATCGCGGCGGCGCAGGCGCGGAGCCGGTGGTGGTAGACGTCCAGGGCGGCGAGGGCGGCCGCGTCGCGCTGGCCGGCGAGCTCGCGGATGCGGCGCATGTCGCCGGTGCCGGCGAGGCCGCGCAGCCCGGAGTCGCGTTCCAGGGCGCGGCTGACGTCCTCGGCGGCGAGGCCGTGCTGGATCAGCCACAGCGGGATGCCCGGGTCGATGCTGCCCGCCCGGGACGCCATGACCAGCCCCTCCAGGGGTGTGAAGCCCATCGTGGTGTCGATCGACCGGCCGTCGGCGACGGCGCACAGGGACGCGCCGGCGCCCAGATGGCAGATCACCATGCGGGCCGGGACCGCGCCGAGCAGCTCGCCCGCGCGGCGGGTGGCGTAGGAGTAGGACAGGCCGTGGAAGCCGTAGCGGCGCAGGCCGTACCGTTCGCGCCACTCCGCGGGGAGCGCGTAGGTCGAGGCTGCCGCGGGCAGCGTCGCGTGGAAGGCGGTGTCGAAGCAGGCCACCGCCGGGACGCCGGGCAGCGCCCGGGTGATCTCGGAGAGGGCGTGCAGTGACGCGGGCTGGTGCAGCGGCGCCAGGTCGGCGAGCTCGTGCAGGCGTTCGGTGACCGCGGCGTCGATGCGGACGGGAGAGGTGTAGTCCGTGCCGCCGTGGACGAAGCGGATGCCGATCGCGTCCGGGCGCGGCATGCCCGCGACCACGCCCGCCATCTCGTGGCGCGTGCCGGACTCTTCGGCGAGGAGCGTGTCGCCGGGGTCGAGCAGGCTCACCTTCAGGCTGCTCGACCCCGGGTTGACCGTGAGGACGCGCATCGGCAGGGCCCCTCCCTAGTACGGCCACGTCCAGTCGCTGATCTCCGGCGCGTCCGCGCCGTGCTCGCGCGTGTAGGCGCGCATGGCGAGCCGCTGGTCGGACATCCGCTGCCGGATGTGGGCGACGCGCCCGCCAAGGGACGGGACGCGGTCGATGACGTCCATCACCAGGTGGTAGCGGTCCAGGTCGTTCAGCATGACCATGTCGAACGGCGTGGTGGTCGTCCCCTCCTCCTTGTAGCCGCGGACGTGCAGGTTCGCGTGTCCGGCGCGCCGGTACGTCAGCCGGTGGATGAGGTACGGGTAGCCGTGGAACGCGAAGATCACGGGCTTGTCGGTGGTGAACAGGGCGTCGTACTCGCGGTCCGGGAGACCGTGCGGGTGCTCGCTCGGCGGTTGCAGCCGCATGAGGTCGACGACGTTCACCACCCGGACGCGCAGCTCGGGGAAGAGGCGGCGGAGCAGGTCGACGGCGGCGAGCGTCTCCAGGGTCGGGATGTCGCCCGCGCAGCCCAGCACGACGTCGGGGTCCTCGCCGCCGTCGGTGGACGCCCATTCCCAGATGCCGATGCCGCGCGTGCAGTGCGCGACGGCCGCGTCCATGGGCAGCCAGTTCAGCGCCGGCTGCTTCCCGGCGACGATCACGTTGACGTAGTCGCGGGACCGCAGGCAGTGGTCGCCGACCGACAGCAGCGTGTTCGCGTCCGGCGGCAGGTACACCCGGACGATCTCCGGCTTCTTGTTCAGGACGACGTCGAGGAAGCCGGGGTCCTGGTGGGTGAAGCCGTTGTGGTCCTGCCGCCACACGTGCGACGACAGCAGGTAGTTCAGCGACGCGATGGGCCGCCGCCACGGCAGCCGCCGGGTCACGTTCAGCCACTTCGCGTGCTGGTTGAACATGGCGTCCACGATGTGGATGAACGCCTCGTAGCTGTTGAAGAGCCCGTGCCGTCCGGTGAGGAGGTAGCCCTCCAGCCAGCCCTGGCACAGGTGCTCGCTCAGCACCTCCATGACCTGGCCGGACGGGGCCTGGTGCTCGTCGGTCGGCAGCCGTTCGCCCGCGAACACGCGGTCGGTCACCTGGAAGACGTCGCCGAGCCGGTTCGACGCCGTCTCGTCCGCGCCCATGATCCGGAAGTTGGACGGGTTGGCCTTCACGACGTCGCGCAGGAACGTGCCGAGCGTCCGGGTGGGTTCGGTGAGCGTCGTGCCGGGCTTGTCGACGCTCACGGCGTAGTCCCGGAAGTCGGGGAGGGCGAGCGGCTTCAGCAGCAGGCCGCCGTTCGCGTGCGGGTTGGCGCTCATCCGCCGGTCGCCCTCGGGGGCGAGGAGGCGCAGCGCCTCGGCGGGACGCCCGTCCTCGCCGAACAGCTCGTCCGGACGGTACGAGCGCAGCCATTCCGCGAGCTGCTCCAGATGCTCGGGGTTGTCGCGCACGCCCGAGAGCGGAACCTGGTGGGAGCGCCACGTGTTCTCGACGGGCAGCCCGTCGACCTCCTTCGGGCCCGTCCAGCCCTTCGGGGACCGCAGCACGATCATGGGCCAGCGGCGCCGCGCGGACGTCCGCCCGGACCGGGCGGCGCGCTGGACGGCGGCGATCTCGTCGAGCGCCTGGTCGAGCGCGGCGGCCATCTTGCGGTGCATGGACTCCGGCTCGTCCCCGCTCACGAGGAGGGGCATGTACCCGTACCCGTCGAACAGCTGGACGAGTTCCTCCTCCGGTATCCGCGCCAGCACCGTCGGGTTCGCGATCTTGTAGCCGTTGAGGTGCAGGATCGGCAGGACGGCGCCGTCCCGCACCGGGTCCAGGAACTTGTTGGAGTGCCAGCTCGCCGCGAGCGGCCCGGTCTCCGCCTCGCCGTCCCCGACGATGCACGCGACGACCAGGTCCGGGTTGTCGAACGCCGCCCCGAACGCGTGCGCCAGCGAGTACCCGAGCTCGCCGCCCTCGTGGATGGACCCGGGCGTCTCCGGCGCCACATGGGACGGGATGCCGCCGGGGAAGGAGAACTGGCGGAACAGCCGGCGCATGCCCTCCGCGTCTTGCGACACGGCCGGGTACACCTCGCTGTAGGTGCCCTCCAGCCACGCGTTCGCGACGGCCGCCGGACCGCCGTGCCCCGGCCCCATGACGTAGATCATGTCGAGGTCGCGCGCCCTGATCGTCCGGTTGAGGTGCGCGTAGCAGAAGTTCAGGCCGGGCGAGGTGCCCCAGTGCCCGAGCAGCCGCGGCTTGATGTGCCGGGGCGCGAGCGGTTCGCGCAGCAGCGGGTTCGCGAGCAGGTAGATCTGCCCCACGGACAGGTAGTTGGCGGCTCTCCAGTACGCGTCGATCGCCCGTACCTCGTCATCGGACAGCACGGAGTCGGCCATGGCGCGTTCCTTCCGGTGTCGGTCCCGCATCGGGGAGATCACGTCCCCAGGATCGTCGCGATCAACCGTAGCGATCAACCGCCGAGGAGAGCCCATCACGCGGGCGATGCCGCGGCCAGGGCCGAAGGTCCCCGGCGCCTCCGGGGCCGGACGCCGCGGGCGCCCGGCGCCGGAGGCACCGCGATCACAGAGTGGACGTCGACCGGTTACAGAGGCGGTGTCCGGTACGGGCTCCGCCTCGCCCCCCAGCGAACCGGTGGGAGCGTCTCCACTGGGCGCGTTGAAGCCTGCCGCGTACTCGCGCGTAGGTTCGCCGGTCCGGGCGTCCGGTCGGTCGGCGGTAGGGCGCCTGCGACGAGTGGTCGGCGCAGAGCGACGAGTCGCGGACGGAACGCCGCGAAAGGGATGCCGATCCGTTCCGCGCGGGCCCCGGTGTGCTAGGTAGAGCGATACGGCTGATCAATGAGGAGGCGGTATGGGCGGGTTCTTCGCCGGACGGACGCTGGCGGACCTCGGGCGCGCTCTGCGTTCGGGGGAGGAGACGGCTCAGGGGCTGGTCGCGCGCGCCCTGGAATCGGTCGACCCGGACCTGAACGCCTTCGTGACCCTCGACCCGGAGGGCGCCACGGCCGCCGCCAGGCGGGCGGACGAGGAGCGGGCGTCCGGCATCGACCGGGGCCCGCTGCACGGTGTCCCCGTCGCGGTGAAGGACATCATCGACGTCGCCGGCCTGCCCACCGGGATGGGATCGGCGCACTTCGACGGCAACGTCGCCGCGGGCGACGCCGAGTGCGTGACGATGCTGCGGAACGCCGGCGCCGTGATCGTCGGCAAGACGGGCACGCAGGAGTTCGCGTTCGGCGCCACCGGCGACGTGTCGGCGAGCGGCCCGGTCCGCAACCCGCGCGACCGGGAGCGGATGTCGGGCGGCTCCAGCAGCGGCAGCGCCGCCGCGGTCGCCGCCGGGACGGTCCCGCTCGCCCTCGGCACGGACACCGGCGGGTCGGTGCGCATCCCGTCCGCGTTCTGCGGGGTCGCCGGGTTCAAGCCCGCGTACGGCGCCGTCCCCGCCGGCGGCGTGTTCCCGCTGTCGCGCTCGCTGGACCACGTGGGCGTCCTCGCCGCGACCGCGGCCGACTGCTGGACCGCCTTCCGGGCGCTGACCGGCCCGGCGGAGGCCGTCCCGCCGCCCGCGGAGCGCGCCGTGCCGGACGGCCGCGCCGCATGGATCGAGCCGCCCGCCGGCGACCCCGAGGTGGTGGCGGCCGTCCGGGCCCTGTTCCCGGACGCGCCCGCCGAGCCGCTCGACTTCGCCGGGCTCCGCGAGGTGTTCATCGCGATCGAGTTCAGCGAGGCCTACGACGTGCACGCCGAGCGGATGGCCGAGGCGCCCGACCTGTACCAGCCGGCGACGCTCGGGCGGCTGCGGGAGTCGGGCCTCATGCCGGGCTGGCGCCTCGTCCGGGCGCTGCGCGAGCGGGACCGTTTCGCGCGGGAGGTCGCCGAGTTGCTGGACCGCCACGACTACCTGGTGATGCCGACCATGCCGATCACCGCGCCGAAGCTCGGCGCGACGGAGGTCGAGTTCGGGCCGCTGACGGCGCTGCTGGTCAGCCTTACCTCGCCGTGGAACGTGCTGGGCCTGCCCGCGCTGAGCGTCCCCGCCGGAACGGTCCACGGCCTCCCGGTCGGCGCCCAGCTCGTCACCCGGCGCGGCGCGGAGAGCGTCCTGTTCGACGCCGCCGAGCGCTTGGCCCGCCCGGCCTGAAGACAGGCGGTCCAGACGGAGCTGCCCAGAGGGAGGGCCCTCTACAGGTAGAGGCCGAAGAACTCCTCCGGGTGTTCCAGCAGCGGCGGGAGGTCGTCGGCGGTGAGGGTGATCAGTTCCTGCCGCGTGGGCGTCGCGGCGCGCTCGTCGCCGTGCTCCTTCCGCAGGCGCTCCTTGCGGGCCTGGACGGCGGCGGACGCGACCCGGTCCGCCTGGTTGGCGACGGCGACGTCCAGCATGTTGCGCATCAGCCGGCCGTTGCCGAAGGACGGGCCGCGGGGCGCGCGGCGCAGCATCGTCGCCAGCAGGTCGTCGGTGCCGGGCGCCAGCTCGAACCCGTCCGCGGCGGCGAGCTGCCCGAACACGGTGATCAGCTCGTCGTCGGTGTAGTCGGGGAAGTGGATCTGCTTGGGGAACCGCGAGTCCAGGCCGGGGTTGGCGACGAGGAACTCCGCCATCTCCTCCTGGTACCCGGCCACGACCACCACGAGGTCGTCGCGGTGGTCCTCCATCAGCTTGACCAGCTCGGCGATCGCCTCGTGCCCGTAGTCGCCCTTCAGCGGCGACTGCGTCAGCGTGTACGCCTCGTCGATGAACAGGACGCCGCCGAGCGCCCGCTCGACCAGCCGCCGCGTGCGGGGCGCGGTCTGCCCGATGTACTCGCCGACGAGATGGGCGCGGGACGCCTCCACGAGATGCCCCGACGACAGGACGCCGAGCCGCTTGTAGATGCGGCCGAGCAGCCGCGCCACCATCGTCTTGCCGGTCCCGGGGTTGCCGGTGAACACCATGTGCCGGGTCGGCGGGGTGATCGTCAGCCCGGACTCGCTGCGCAGCCGCGCCGCGTGGGTTCCGGCGACCAGCAGCGCGATCTCGTGCTTGACCGTGTCGAGGCCGGTGAGGTCGTGCAGTTCCGTCAGCGGGTTGCCGGCGGCCCGCGAGGTGTCCAGCGTGTCGGGGACGTCCTGCTTGCGGACGAGGAGTTCGGCGCCCGGCGCGAGCCGCTCCCGCACCGCCGCGACGACCTGGTCGGCGAGATGCGGCGCGAGCCGCGCGTTGCGGAGCGTCTGCATGGGCGGCGTCGCGGCCAGCAGCGCGCCCGCCGCCGCGACCGCCTGGCGGGTGCCGCGGGCGCCGCGGGCGGTCAGCGCGCGGCGGAACAGCTCCGCGTGCCCCTCCTCGGTGAACGGCAGCGTCCGCGCGATCCGGAACAGCTGCGGCAGGACGGGATTGATCTCCCGGATCCGCTCCTCCCCGCCCGTGTCGCACAGCGCCACGAGATTCAGGTCGGGGTGGACGGCGAGGAGCCGGTGCAGCTCCGCGGCGAGGGCCTCCCCGTTGCCGGGGTCGGCGACGATCCCGTCCAGGCCGTCGATGACGAGCAGCCGGTCGCCGGCGCAGTCGCGGGCGTCGGCGTGCAGCCGGGCGACGGCGTCCGGCAGCCGCTGCCCGGAGAACAGGTTCTCGGTGACCCAGTGCGGGTCGCGGCCGAGCGCGAGCGCCCGCCCGAGCTCCTGCGCGGCGTCCCGCTTGCCGGTGCCGTCCGGCCCCGCCAGCAGCAGCCGGACGGGTTCGCCGCCGCGCGTCAGCTCGTCCAGCGCCGCGGTCACCTCCGGTTGCTCGACCAGCGTGGTCGCCAGCTCCGGCCGGGCGGCGGCCTGGCCCGCCTTCCCCGCCGCCTCCGCCGCGGGGACGCTCCGCAGCGTCTCGGTCAGCGGGTTCACCACGCGGCGGCGCGGCGCGTACAGGCGGCGCAGGTCCGTCTGGAACTGGCCGACGGGGATCCACTCCGCCTTCGGGAACCACGGGTCGCCCGGCAGCCCCTGCACGGTCGCGACGAACCGCATCGCCATGTCGAGCCATCCCCGGCACGCGTCCGCCGCCCCCGCGACCAGGGCGCGGGCCAGCCAGGCCCGCGTCCGCTCCTGCCACACGCCGGCCTTGAAACCGCGGCCCTCCGCGGCGAACCGCTGCTGCAGCTCGGCGTAGCGGTCCTCGCCCAGCGCGGCCGCCAGCTCCGCCGGGACCTGGTCCATGCTGCCCTGGAGGAGCAGCTGGCTCAGGTGGGCCTCGACGCTCTCGTCACGCGGAGCCACGTCCGTCAGGTGCTCGTAGGACGCGAGCAGCCCCGCGCACACCCACTCCAGATAGCCGACCGGGCCGAGCAGCTCCGGGACCGCCGTGACGATGTCGTCGCCGGCCCGCGCATGCCAGTGCTCGCGCAGCTCCGCCTTCGGCAGGCCGCTCTCGCACTCGGGCGGGTCGTCGTAGAGGCGCAGCAGCGCCTTGCGCCGCTCCTCCAGCGGCTCGATGCCCTCCAGGACCGACAGGCAGTCCCGCGCCAGCTCGATCGCGAGCCCCCGGTCCGGCGCCTCGATCAGCCAGTCCACCGGCGGCCGCCACCGGCCGCCCGGCGCGTCCCAGCGGGTCATCCGGGTGCTGAGCGGCCCCGGGTTGACCAGGTGCCGGTGGAGCAGCCGCTCGGGGAGCTGCGACCACGACCCCGCCTTGATCGCGCCGCCGCCCGGCAGGAACGCCAGCATGCCGAAGATCTCCGCGGTGACGAGCGACGCCGGCAGCGTCAGCAGCTTGTGCTCGTCGGTGGTCAGGTCCACGGCCCGCGGGTCGGCCGCCAGCCCGTCGATCCGCGCCGAGATCTCCTCGAACAGCCCGTCCGGGACGCGCCAGGGACCGTGCGAGTAGACGTCGAGCACCGGCTCGTCGGTGAGCAGTAGCTCCAGATGCTCTGGCAGCCGCAAAGAACACTCCCCAAGACAGTCAAAACCGGGGTACAGCCTATGTATTGCGGGGGAGTGCTGGCCCAGCGGTCACGCGGATCGGCGGTATCGGATGCGCCACGTTCCGCACCTTCAGCGGCGGCGGAGGGACTCGACGGCCAGCCGCGCCGCGGTGCCGATGACGGCGTCGGCCTGCGGCAGCACGGCCATGGGGAGGGGAGAGCGGGTGAAGACCGCCACGGCGTAGCGGGCGCCGTCGGGGTACTCGACCGCCCCGACCTCGTTGCGAACGGTCGGCAGCGTGCCCGTCTTGCCGCTGACCACGACGTCGTCGTAGGGGAAGCCGGACGACAGCCGGTGCGGCCACACCTGGAGCCCGAGCAGCCGCCGCATGGCCGCGCAGTGGTCCGGGGGCGCGGCCTCGTCCCGCCAGATCATCGACAGCAGCCGGGTCATGTCGCGGGGGGTGCTGCGGCTGGTGCGGGCCGGGTCGAGGGCCCGCAGCCGGCCGAGGACGCCGGGCTCGTCCAGCCTCGCCCACACGTCCGCGAAGGTGGCGGCCCCGGCGTCGGCGAGCAGGGACTCGTGCAGCTCGCGGCCGCTGACCTCGACGACCGTGTCGGGCAGCCCGAGCGCGGCGGCCGCCGCGTTGACCGCGTCCCGGCCGACCCGGTCGAGCACGGCGTCGGCGGCGGCGTTGTCGCTCACGGTGATCATCAGGCAGGCGAGGTCGCGCAGCGACATCCGCACCTCGTCCAGCATCGCCGACACCCCCGTCGGCCCGGCGGTGCGATCGAGGGGGGACAGCGTCACCTGCTCGGCGGGATCGAGCAGCCCCTCGGCCGCCCGCCGGTGGAACGCGACGAGCAGCGGCACCTTGAACACCGACGCGAGGACCACCGGCTCGCCGGCGCGGACGGCGACCTCCCGTCCGGTGTCGACGTCGACGACGTGCAGGTGGCCGGTCACACCGGCCGACCGGAACTCCTCCTCGATCCGCTCCGCGACGTCGCTCTTGCGGGTTTCCTTCGGGGGGGCGCCCCCCCACACCTCCCGTTTCGTCTCGCTCATGCGGGTTCCCTCCGGGGGGTCGACCCCCCATACCCCCCGGTTCGCGCCGCTCATGCCAGGAATCCCGACGACGGGCGCGGGACGACGCGGCGGGCGGGGGCGGCGTCGAGCGGCGCCATCCCGGCCTCGCGGCGCAGCACGGCGGTCGCGACGGCGGCGAAGTCGGCGATCGCGCGGGCGTGCTCGGGGTCGCGGGTCCGCCGCCACGCGCACGACGTCCGCCAGGCCAGCGGCTCGCCCACCAGCGGGCGCCAGGTCGCCCCGGGAGGGTCGTCGGCGCGCGGGACGAGCGAGACGGCCGTCCCCGCGAGGACGAGGCCGAGCGCGAACTGCGGGTGCCGCGCCTCGTGGACGGCGGCGGGCGCGTACCCGTGCCGGCGGCAGCCCGCGAGGAGGTCGTCGTAGGCGCCGGGCGCCTCCTCGCGCGGGAACACGACGAGGTCGCGGCCGCCGAGGTCGGCGAGATGGATCTCGGGCGACGCGGCGAGGCCCGCGCCGGCCGGCAGCAGTACGCCGAGCGGCTGCCCGAGCATGGGGCCGAGCTCCAGGTCGCGGGAGTCGCACGGGTGCCGGACGACGCCGGCGTCCAGCGCCCCGTCGGCGAGCGCGCGGACCTGCTCGGCCGTCCCCGTCTCGCGCAGGTCGAGCCGCAGGTCGGGGCGGCGGTCCCGGAACGCGGCGATCAGCGCGGCGAGGACCCGGCCGCCGAGGTCGCTCGGCAGGCCCGCGCGCACGGTGCCGACCTCGCCGAGCCTGGCGCGTTCGGCGACGGAGTAGATGCGGTCCACGCGGGCGAGGATGTCACGGGCGTCCTCCAGCAGCAGCCGCCCGGAGGCGGTCAGTTCCACCTTGCGGCTGGACCGGTCGAACAGCCGCACGCCGAGTTCCCGCTCCAGCCGCTGGATCCGCTGGCTGAGCGGCGGCTGCGCCATGCCGAGCCGCGCCGCCGCATGGCCGAAATGCAGCTCTTCGGCCACCACGACGAAGCACCGCAGATGCCCGACGAGGTTCACGACCAGCAATGATATCCATCCGCCTATCTTTGCGACATTGATCTCAATCTTGGACTTTTCGGACGGCGGCTGGTGTCCTTGTGCCTCCATATCAGGGGGAAGGGAGATCGACGATGCGCCGATCCCGAGTGCTGGCCGTCGCCGCGATCGCGGTGGCGGTCGTGATCGTGGGGGCGGGGGCGGTGTGGTTCCTGCGCGACGGGGCGGACCCGGAGGACGCCGCCGAGCGCTACCTCGCGGCATGGAGCGGCGGTGACCTGGCCGCGATGAGGGCGCTGACCGCCGGCGCGCCCGCCGACTTCGAGCAGCGGCTCACCCGGACGCGGGACGAACTGGGCGTCACCGCGCAGCGCTACACCGTCGCCTCGGTCGGCAGGCCCGACGGAGACGAGGCGGGCGGCTCCTACAGCGCCGAGCTGACCCTCGCCGGCGACCGGAAGTGGACGTACGAGGGGTCGCTGCCCCTCGTCAGGCGGGACGGCGAATGGCTCGTCCGCTGGTCGCCGCGCGTCGTGTACCCGACGCTGCAGGAGGGGCAGCGGCTGCGCGCGTCCCGCGCCTGGTCCGGCCGCGCCGCCGTCCTCGCGGCCGACGGCAGCGACCTCGGCGCCTCGCCGTCGGGGTCCGCGCGGCAGCTCGCCGGGCCGGTCGGCGCCGCGTCCGAGGAGGCCGCGAAGAAGCTCGGCGCCCCCTACCGCAAGGGCGACCCGATCGGCGCGGACGGCCTGCAGAGGCAGTACGAGCGCCGGCTCGCCGGCACGCCCGCGCTCGCCGTCCAGATCGTGGACGAACGCGACGAGCCGGTGAAGACGCTGCAGCGGTTCGGCGGCACCGAGGGCCGGCCGGTCAAGACGACCATCGACCCGAAGGCGCAGGCCGCCGCCGGCAAGGCGCTCGCGGGTGTGCGCAAGCCGGCGTCGATGGTGGCGCTGCGCCCGGCCACCGGCGAGATCCTCGCCGTGGCCAACAAGCCCGGCGGCTACAACCGGGCGCTGATGGGCCAGTACCCGCCCGGCTCCACGTTCAAGGTCGTCACCGCCGCCGCCCTCGTCGCGGGCGGCGTGTCCCCGTCCACGAAGGTCGGCTGCCCCGCCACGACCGCGGTCGGCGGCCGGTCGTTCCACAACTACCAGCACGAGGACTTCGGGACGGTCCCGTTCCGCGAGGCGTTCGCGCACTCCTGCAACACCACGTTCGCGCGCCTCGCCGTCGACAGGCTGGGCGAGAAGCGCCTCGCGCAGGTCGCGGGCCAGTTCGGCTTCAACGTGCCGATCATCGCCGGGCTCCCCGCCGTCCGGGCCGCGTTCCCGGACAACAGGGACGACACCGCGTTCGCGTCCGCGTCCTTCGGTCAGGGCAGGGTGCTGACCAGCCCGCTCAACATGGCGAGCGTCGCAGCCGCCGCGGCCGACGGGACCTGGCGGTCGCCCCTGCTGGTCCCCGCCGCCCTCGCGAGCCAGGCCGCCGACGCCGGGGGCCGCCGGCCGGAGGCGCCGAAGAGGCTGGAGCCCGCCGTCGAGAAGGCCCTGCACGCCCTGATGCCGGCCGTGGTCAGCGAGGGCACCGCGTCCGGCGTCGGCTTCCCGGCCGGCACGGCGGGCAAGACCGGAACCGCCGAGTACGGCTCGGGGGAGGACCCGCCGACGCACGCGTGGTTCATCGGCTACCGCAAGGACGTCGCGTTCGCCGTGATCGTCGAAGGCGGCGGCACCGGCGCCGAGGCCGCCGCCCCCGTCGCCGCGAAGTTCCTCAAGGCGCTGTACTGATCGCCCTGCCGAGGGCAGCGCCCTACGACAGCGCGTGGGCGAGGATGCCGGCGGTTCGGGCGACGGCCTTGTCGTCGGCCTCGGCGTCCGGCGCCTGCTTGTTCGCGGTGACCACGATGATCAGCGGGGCGCCGCCGGAAGCGGGGTAGGCGATCGCGATGTCGTTGGCGGTGCCGTAGGTGCCGCCGGTGCCGGTCTTGTCGCCGACCGTCCAGCTCTTCGGCAGCCCGGCGCGGATGCGCGCGTCCCCGGTCACCGTCGCCTTCATCCAGCCGATGAGGCGCCGGCGGTCGGCGGGGGCGAGGGCGTCGCCCACGGTCAGCTCGCGTAGGTCCTCCGCCCAGCGGCGGGGCGCGGTCGTGTCGCGCTCCTCGCCCGGCTTCCAGTCGTTGAGGGCGGTCTCCCAGCGGTCGCTGCGGCTGACCGCGTCGCCGAGCGAGCGGAAGAAGGCGGTGAGGCCGGCGGGCCCGCCGATCTGCTTCAGCACGAGGTTGCCGGCGGTGTTGTCGCTCTGGGTGACGGCCGCGTGGCACAGGTCCGCGACCGTCATCCCGGTGTCGACGCGCTTCTCGGTGACGGGGGAGTAGTCGACCAGGTCGTCCTTCGTGTAGCGGACGACCTGGTCGAGCAGGCCGGGGGCGTCCTGACGCGCCTTCCGCAGCACCGCGCCGCACGCCATCGCCTTGAAGGTGGACGCGAACGCGAACCTCTCGTCCGCCCGATGGGAGACGGTGCGGCCGGTTCCGGTGTCGATCGCGTAGGCGCCGATGCGCGCTTGCCGGGTCCGTTCGAGGCGGGTCAGCTGCTTCGTGACCTCGGCCTGCGGCGGGGTGAGCCGGGGCGCGTCGCCCTGCGGCACCGCGTCCCTCGCGGCCGGGGCGGCGTCCGCGCCGCAGCCGGCTGCGGAGAGGGCCAGGACGGCGGCGGCGAGCGTCCGGAGAGCGGGAGCGTGTTTCGTCATGCCGGTGAGCAGACCAGAGCCGCGAAGGCGATGTCCACTATCGATATCGGTCGCCGACCGATATGCGCCCCTTGTAGTCATGCGCCGTAACCTGCCCGGCGCGCCGCTCAGAGCCAATCGCGGATCTTGAAGATCACGTAGAGGAGGGTGCTGCAGACGACGATGATGACCGTGCTGGCGATGAAGCCGGCGTGCTCGGAGAACCCGGGATACGGGACGTTCTGGCCGTAGAACCCGGTGACGGCGGTCGGCACCGCGATGATCGCCGCCCAGCTCGTGACCTTCTTCATCACCTCGTTCATCCGGTTGCTCTGCAGCGCCAGCCGCGTGTCCAGCAGGTCGGCGACGAGGTCGCGCAGCGCGTCCGTCTGCTCGCCGACGCGGAGCGTGTGGTCGTAGACGTCCTGGTAGTAGGGCATCAGCGGCGGCGGGACGATCGGCAGGTCGCGCCGGAGCAGCGTGTTCAGCACCTCCCGCATCGGCAGCGCGACGCGCCGCAGCCTGGTCAGGTTCTTGCGCAGCCGGTAGCTGCGCCGCTGGATCTCCTTGACCGGGAACTCGTCGGCGAAGACCAGGTCCTCGACCGTGTCCGCCTCGTCGTCGAGCGCCTGCACGGCCTCCAGTTGCAGGTCGACGACGTAGTCCAGCAGCCCGTAGAGGAGGAAGGCGGCGGTCGGCTCGCGGAGGCCGCCGTCCGGGCTCTCGTCCCACCGCCTGATGAGCGCGTCGATGTCGAAACCGTGGTCCTGGCGGACGGTGACCAGGGCGCGCTCGGCGATGAACGCCGACACCTCGTGCAGGGCCAGGTCGCCGCCGGACACGTGCGGAACGTAGACGTTGAGGAACGCGTAGCCGTGGTAGCGGTCGAGTTTCGCCCGCTCGTGCCGGGACACCGCGTCCTCCACGGCGACGTGGTCGAGGCCGAGCTCGTCGCTGACGACACGCAGATCCTCGTGGCGCGGCCCGCACAGGTCGAGCCACACGACGACGTCCGGGCGCGCCAGGTAGTCGCTCACCTCCGCGACGGGGAACCCCTCCGCCTCGATCTCGCCGTCGCGCCACGCGCGCGTGCGCGGCGGCGCGATGCCGAGCCGGTTCGCCGGATCCCCATCGGTGTCTGTCTCGGACGGATGGGCTCCCATGGACCTCTCATACCCCCTTCGTGGCGGCCCGCGGCGGTGCCGTCGAGGCGCGGGCGATCAGCTCGCCGGGCAGCACCCGGGCGGCGGGACGGCGCCCCGCGAGCAGGTCCAGCAGGGCGGTCATGCCGCGGGCGCCCAGTTCCTCGGCGGGCAGCCGGACGGTGGTCAGCTCCGGCTCCAGGGCGGTCGCCAGCAGGACGTCGTCGAACCCGGTGACCGACAGGTCGGCGGGGACGTCGAGGCCGAGCGCCCGCGCCGCCTTGTAGGCGCCCGCGGCGATCAGGTCGTCGTCGCAGACGAGGGCGGTCGGCGGGTCGGGGGCCGACAGCAGCCGTAACGCGGCGTCCTTCGCGGACGTGACGTCGATGGCGCAGGTGTCCCGGGTGAGGACGCCGCCGGGCAGGGCCGCGACGGTGCGGGCCAGGGCTTCGGCGCGGGCGTGGAACGTCCACTGGTCGACGGCGGCGGCCACGTGCCCGAACCGGCGGTGCCCGAGGCCGGCGAGGTGCCCGGCGATCGCCCGCATCCCGTCGGCCACGCCGAAGTCGACCGTGGGGACGGGGGCACCGGGCCGGACGTCCGGGCCGCTGTCGAGCATCACGGCGGGCGTCCCGGGGAAACGGCCGAGCGCGTCCACGGCCATCGAGGACGCGAGGACCCCGTCGATCGCCTCGGCCGACCCGAACGGGCTGTCGGCGGGCCCCTGCGCGTCGTCCGGCCAGGTCGAGACCACGACGCCGAAGCCGTGCCGGGCCGCGACCCGCGCCGCGCCCGTGTAGACGGGGCCGAAGAACGGCGCGGACAGGGTCGGGACCATCAGCAGGACGGTCCGGGTGGTGCCGAGCCGCAGGTTGCGGGCCGCCTGGTTGGGCCGGTAGCCGAGCCGCTCGGCGGCGTCCCGCACGCCGCGCGCGGTGGCGGGGGAGACGCGCCCGCTCCACTTGCCGCCCAGGACGAGGGAGACCGTGGACTGCGAGACCCCGGCCTCCTGGGCCACGTCCTTGCTGGTGGGGCGGCTGATCGCGGGCACCCGGCACCTCCCTCGGCGCACCTCGGCGGACATTGTGACGAAAACAGACTAGAGCGGAAGCCGCCGGAAGTGGTACGTATGACGCGACGGGTAATACGTATGACGGGATCTTCGGGGGCCATCGGATGCGCGGCTACGTCGTCTTCCTGCGGAGGCCGTACGCGGGACGGCTGCTCGGCGGCACCCTGCTCGGCCGGCTGCCCAACGGGATGGGCATGCTCGCCGTCGTCCTGCACGTCCGCGCGGACGACGGCGGCTATCCCCTCGCCGGGACGCTCGCCGCGATCCTCGGCCTCGCGACCGCCGCCGGCCAGCCCGTCCTCGGCCGCGCCATGGACCGCTACGGCCAGCCGTCCGTCCTGCTGCCCGCCTCCTGCGCCGCCGCCGCGGGCTTCGTCCTCCTCGCCGTCGTGGGAGCCGACCCGCTGCCCGTCGCCGTGGCCGCCGTCATCGTGGCGGGGTTCGCGACCCCGCCGCTGGAGGCCGGGCTGCGCGCGCTCTGGCCGGACGTCCTGGACGGCCAGGAGCAGGTCGACGCCGCCTACGCGCTCGACGCCGCCGCCCAGGAGATCCTCTTCACCGTCGGGCCGCTGCTCGTCGTCGCCGCGGCGGTGCTGAACACCGAGGCCGCGCTCCTGCTCACCGGGGCGCTCGGCGTCGCCGGGACGCTGGTCGTCGCGCTGTCCGGGCCGTCGCGCCGCTGGCGCGGCGAGCCGCGCGCCGCCGACTGGGCCGGGCCGCTGCGCTCCCCGGGCCTGCGGGTGCTGCTGCTGTCGCTCGCCTGCGCCGGGATCGCGCTCGGCGTCTACGCCGTCGCCGTCGTCGCCTACGCCGAGGATCGGGGCAGCGACCTCGCGTCCGGGCTGCTGCTGGCGTGCATGGCGGCGGGCGCCCTCGCCGGCGGGATCGGGTACGGCGCCCGGCCGTGGGCGGGCGAGCCGCACCGCCGGCTGCGCTGGCTGCTGGCCGCGCTCGCCGCCGGATACCTCCCGCTCGTCCTCGCGCCGTCCCTTCCCGCCATGTCGGTGCTGGCGTTCGTGTCCGGCGTCTCCCTCGCCCCGGTGCTGGCGTGCAGTTTCGCGCTCGTCGACCGGCTCGCCCCGGCCGGGACCGTCACCGAGGCGTTCGCCTGGGTGGTCGCCGCGATCGGCGCGGGCGGGTCGCTCGGCTCGTTCGTCTCCGGTGTCGGGCAGGACGCGGCGGGCGTCCCGGGCGCGTTCGCGGGCGCGGGCGTCGGCGGCGTCCTCGCCCTCACCCTCTGCCTGCTCGGCGGGCGGACGCTCCGCCCTGCCGCGCGGGCCGCCACCGCCGAGGCGACCCTATGACGAGGGATAGGGCGCGCGGGATATGGCACGGGATGTGACGAGCGGCGCGGCGGCCCCGCGTCACACCCAGGACTGGAACCAGATCCGGTCGTGCCAGTCGTCGTAGGGAAGCGTCTGCGCCGACAGGATCGGGTAGAAGTAGGCGAAGTTCGCCAGCACCACCAGGAGGAACGCGCCCGCGGCGGCGGCCCCGACCAGCCGCCGCATCCCCGCCCCCTGAACGGTCGCGGACGGTACCGGGTGCGCCCCGCCGTCCTCATAAGGCCCAGCGTCCCCGTACGGCCCGCCATAAGGCTCGGGATACAGGTCGGGCGCGGTGGCATGGCCCTCTCCGGGACCCTTCGCATGGGCGCCCGCCCACCCGGCGGGCGCCGGACCTATCAGGTACCCGAGCACCAGCACGACCGCCAGCACCATGAACGGGATCAGCGGCGTCGCGTAGAACAGGAACATCGTCCGGTCCGCGAACGCCGACGGGAACCAGGTCAGCCAGCCCGCGAGGAAGCCCACCAGGATCGCCCCGGCCCGCCAGTCCCGCAGGATCAGCCAGAGGAAGACGACGACGACCAGCGCGATGAGCGCGCCCCACCACAGCGCGGGCGTGCCGATCCCGAGGATCTCCCGGGAGCAGCGGGACGCGCCGCAGCCGCCCTTCGGCTCGGTGTAGAAGAACGCGACCGGACGGCGCAGGATCGGCCAGTCCCAGGGCCACGACTGGTACGGGTGCTTCGCGTCCAGGCCGGTATGGAAGCCGAGCATCTGCGAGTGGTAGTCCCACAGCTTCGGCATGGCCTCGAACGGACGCCACAGCAGATGGTCCGAGGCCGTGCCGCGGCCCCAGCCGCCCGGCTTGAAGATCCACCCCCACCAGGTCGCCAGGTAGGTCACCAGACCCACCACGACGAGCTGCACGAACGCCGGGACGGCCTCCAGCAGCATCGTCCCGGCGAACGGGGCGCGCACCCCGGCCGCGCGGCGGGCGCCGTAGTCCCACAGGACGACCATCAGCCCGAACGCGGCGACGTAGAAGACGCCCGTCCACTTGGTGGCGCAGGCCAGGCCGAGGCAGATCCCGGCGCCCCACCGCCACCCGTGCGCGAGGAACGGCCCGTACACCGAGGTCTGGCCGCGCTCGATCCGCCCGGCGAGGACGCGGCGGGACCGGAACCGGTCGTTCACCAGGCACGCGAACCCGGCGAGGACCCAGAACATCACGAAGACGTCCAGCAGCGCGGCGCGGCTGGTCACGAACGCCAGCCCGTCCAGCGCGAGCAGCAGCCCGGCGGCGCAGCCGAGCAGCGTCGACCCCGTCATCCGGCGGGCGACCCGGCAAAGGATCAGCACCGACAGCGTCCCGACCAGCGCGGGTACGAACCGCCAGCCGAACGGCGTCGCGCCGAACATCCACTCGCCGATCGCGATCATCCACTTGCCGAACGGCGGATGCGCGACGAACGCGGGCCCGCTGCCCCAGATGTGCGCGTCCGGGTCGGCGATCAGCAGTTTGTCGGCGTTGTCGACGGTGTTGTGCTCCCAGCCGAACCTCAGCAGGGCGAGCGCGTCCTTGGCGTAGTACGTCTCGTCGAAGACCACCGACTTCGGCGACCCCAGCCGGTCGAACCGCAGGTACCCGGCGAGCGCGGTGACCAGCAGCGGGCCCAGCCAGGACAGCAGCGCGCCGCCGGGGATCGCGGGCGCGAGCCACTCCCGCAGCGGGGGAGGCAGGCGCCGCGACGCGATGGCCGGGGCGGGGACCAGATCCGTCGTCGCCATCCAGTCATCGTAAGGGCGGCGCCGGGTGAGGGGGACGCCCCCTGGAAGCCGGTTCGCCGGGTATGCCCGCCGCGCTCACCGGCGCTCGCTCCGCGGGCCTGCCCGTGCTTTGGGGGCTCGGGTCTGGTCCAATAGGGCGGGTGACGGGGACCTTGCTGCTGGCGGCGGCGCCCATCGGGCGGCCGGAGGACGCGTCGGCGCGGCTGCGGAAGGCGCTCGCCGACGCGCCGGTGATCGCGGCCGAGGACACCCGGCGGCTGCGCCGGCTCGCCGCCGACCTCGGGGTGGAGCCGGCCGCGCGCGTCGTGTCGTACAACGACCTGAACGAGCGGGCGCGCGCCGCGGGGCTGGTCGAGGAGCTGCTCGCCGGACGGGACGTGCTGGTGATCACCGACGCGGGCATGCCCGGGGTGTCCGACCCCGGCTACCGGCTCGTCCGCGCGGCCGTCGCCGAGGGGGTGCCGGTCACGGTGCTGCCGGGGCCGTCCGCGGTGACGACCGCGCTGGTGGTGTCGGGGCTGCCCACCGACCGGTTCTGCTTCGAGGGCTTCCCGCCGCGCAAGCCGGGGGAGCGGGCCCGGCGGTTCGGCGCCCTGGCGGGCGAGCCCCGCACGATGGTGTTCTTCGAGTCGCCCCGCCGGCTGCCCGCCACCCTCGCTGCGCTGGCGGACGCGTTCGGCGCCGACCGTCCGGCCGCCGTCTGCCGCGAGCTGACCAAGACCTATGAGGAGGTCAGGCGGGGGACGCTCGGCGAGCTGGCCGCGTGGGCGGCGGACGGGGTGCTCGGCGAGATCACGCTGGTGGTCGGGGGCGCGCCCGAGCCGGCCGGGCTGAGCGATCCGGCCGATCTGGCCGCGGCCGTCGCCGTCCGGGAGGAGGCCGGGACGCCCCGCAAGCAGGCCATCGCGGAGGTCGCGAAGGAGAACGGCGCCCCGAAGCGCATGGTTTACGACGCGGTCGTCAAAGCCAGGAAATAGTGACCGGCATGGGACCGGTCCATCCGGTTCTTTCTGGGCATAACAGGGATCGGTGGCGGCAGACGGGCGCACGATGGGCTCGGCGGAGCCACCATGGAACTGGATGCGGTGCACCGGACGCGCGCGAGGGGGTGAGTGCCGTGCAGGAAGCATGGTCGAGCCACGAAGTATGGGTTTTCGAGTGCCTGAGCTGCGCGACGACCTGGAACGAGGAGTACGAGGTCCGCCACTCCAGCGACGGGCACGGCAACGAGGCGGTCATCTACGAGCGGCGCGGCCAGCCCTGCACGACGCCGTGGATGGACCGCAGCTGCCCGACCTGCGGCAGCCAGAACGTCAAGGCGCTCTCGGCGATGCGGGGCAAGAAGACCGAGATCCCGAAGGCCCGCAGCGGCAGCGACGTGGCGATGGTCTTCCACCTCCGCCGCATGCACGCCTGGTAGCCCCGGCGTTCCAGGAGACTACTTCGCCGCGACCTCCGGGGCCTTAGCCACGACCTCCGAGGGCTCGGCCGCGACCTCCTGGGGCGTGGCCTCGATCTCGGGCGCCTTGGTCTCGATCTCGGGTGCGGCCGCCGGCGCCTGCTGCGCGCCGCGCCCGCCCCGGAGCCTGCGGCCCCACCCGGCGACCGCCGCGCGCACCTCGGGCGTGAACGCCATCCCGGCGGCGAGCGCCGCCAGCGGGACGGCGGGCAGCACGTACCGGTAGTCGAACTCGGCGGTCGCCGCCGGCGCGAGCAGCAGCCCGGTGCCGAGCGTCCACGGCAGCAGCGCCTCGCCGCCGAACCGGCGCCACAGCGGGACCAGCCCGGCCAGGCCGAGCAGGAGGATCCCGCCGAGCAGCGTCCCGCGCAGGTAGAAGACGTCCTGGTAGCCGCGGACGACCCCGGCGAACGGCTCGACGACCTGCGTCTGGGCGTTGCCGCGCTCGTACGCCTTGGCGTCCTGGGAGGCGATCCCGCCGCCGGGCATGTGCCAGTCCGGCAGCTTCTTGCTCTTGGTCTCGAACTCGTACTGCGAGTAGGTGGCGGGGTCGGGGAAGACCGTCCGCTCCCACCGGAAGACCCGGAAGAAGTCGTGCGCGACGACCCGGAGGTAGTCGCCGGGCTGCGCGACGATAGCCCGCTTGGCGAAGTCGTTGCCGAGCGCGTTGTTCTCCGGGCTGAACCGGGTGCCGGTGTAGCGGTTGAAAGGCGACTGGGCGTTCCAGATGCCGTCCTGGGAGTTGGGCAGCCGGTTCGCCGGCTCGGTGCACAGCGGGTACTCGTAGACCGGCAGGTCCTTCATCTGGTGGCAGTCGGCGAACTTGTAGACCCGCGCGTACAGGAAGATCCCGTTGCTCTCGGTGATCGTGAACTTGCCGCTGTCGAGCTTGTACCAGCCCATGTACGCCAGCACCGGCAGCATGCACGCGGCCAGCGTGATCGCGATGGGCCGCCAGCCGGCGCGCCGGACGAGCAGGTAGGCCAGCACGCCGAGCAGCACCGGCATGCCGACCGAGCGGGTCAGCCACGCCAGGCCGACGATCAGCCCGACCGCCGCGGCGACCTGCCAGGTCGGGCGGTCGCGCCACAGCAGCAGCGTGACCGCGCTCATCACGAGGAAGGTGAACAGGGTGTCGGACAGGACGAGGTGCTCGAGCTGGATCTGGTAGGCGTCCAGCAGGACCGGCGCGGCGGCGAGCGCCGCGCCCCAGCCGGGCAGCCCGAACCTGCGCCGCAGCAGCGCGTAGATCATCACGCCCATGGCCAGGCCCATCAGGTGCTGGACCGTGGCGACGAGCGCGAAGCTGTGCAGCGGCTTGAGGACGTACAGCAGGAACGCGTAGCCGTCGGGGCGCAGCGGATGCGGATAGGGGTGGGTCGCGACGTGCAGGTAGTCGAAGCTGTCGTTGAAGAACATCACCGGCTGGTAGCCGAGCATCGCCGTCAGCCGGAGCAGTGCCGCTGTGGCAATGATCACACTGAACAGCGGATGCCGGCGCGCCAGCGTCCACAGTCCGCGTGCGCGTCCCTTAGCTCCCGAACCGCCCGCATCTTCAGAAATTCCGGCGGTTTTCTCGTGCGTTGGCGTGTCGCCGCTCTTTTTCCCGGCGAGCGTGCGCACCTTCTTCAGGACGGACCCGGCAGAGGATTGGGAGCCGTCCTTAACTTTTGCGTCAGGATTTCCCGCGGTGCTCACCGGGTCCGGCGTGTCGCCCCCGGAAGGGCTCCGCGCCGCGTTCTGCCCGGCATTCCCGCCGACCGCGCTGACCTCGGCGGACGCACCGCCGCCGGCGGCCCCGCAGGCGCCCGGCGCGTCGCCCGGCGCGGTGCCGCCTCCCCCGTCCAGCGCGGTGCCCTGCGGCGTTTCCCCCGCCACTGCCGCACCTCCCCTTCGGTGTCCGGCCCCCGGTCCGGTGGCACTGCTCTTCCCGCCGCGCGTCACAGCCGACCCACCCTTTCCGGGCCGCCGTGCCCGTATGCTTGATGACATAGCCTGCCGCCCGCGACCGTGGCGGAGAGGGTCTTTCGGTTGCAAGTGCGCAACACGATACGGGTGCTCTTGACGAGAGCGGCCATCATTGCCCGCCCTCGGCGGGCATCATGAACGACGATGTACCGCCCCGCGGAACAACTGAGATTAGTGGAAACCGCCGCAGACGGTCACCAGGGGTAACGAAGGAGATCACGTGGAACTCTCCGTAGTGATGCCATGCCTGAACGAGGCCGAAACGGTCGAGACCTGCGTCCGCAAGACGATCGGCTTTTTCGAGGACAACGGTATCGACGGCGAGGTGGTCATCGCCGACAACGGGAGCACGGACGGCAGCCAGCAGCTCGCCCGCGACGCCGGCGCGCGCGTCGTGCCGGTGATCGACAAGGGGTACGGCAACGCCCTCATGGGCGGCATCCGGGCCTCGCGCGGCCGCTACGTCGCGATGGGCGACGCCGACGACTCCTACGACTTCACCACCCTCGGCCCGTTCCTGGACGAGCTGCGCGACGGCGCCGACCTCGTCATGGGCAACCGGTTCAAGGGCGGCATCGCCGACGGCGCCATGCCGCCGCTGCACCGCTACCTCGGCAACCCGGTCCTCAGCTTCGTCGGCCGGCTGTTCTTCCGCAGCAAGATCGGCGACTTCCACTGCGGGCTCCGCGCCTTCGACAAGGACGCCATCATGCGGCTCGGCCTGCAGACCGGCGGGATGGAGTTCGCCAGCGAGATGGTCGTCAAGGCGACCCTGCAGGGCTACGACATCCGCGAGGTGCCGACGACGCTCTCGCCGGACGGCCGGTCCCGCGCCCCGCACCTCAACACCTGGCGGGACGGCTGGCGCCATCTCCGCTTCCTCATGCTCTACAGCCCCCGCTGGCTGTTCCTCATCCCCGGCCTGGTCTTCATGACCCTCGGCCTGCTCGCCGGGATCGCGCTGTCCACCGGCCCGGTGATGGTCGGGGAGATCGCCTTCGACGTCGACACGCTGGTCGGCGCGTCCGCCGCGCTGGTGATCGGCTTCCAGGCGGTGCTGTTCGCGCTGCTCACGAAGGTCTACGCGATGCAGGAGGGATTCCTGCCGCACGACCGCCGGGTACAGAGGCTCATCGACTGGTGGAGCCTGGAGCGCGGCCTGCTCATCGGCGGGGTGCTCGCAGTCGCCGGTCTCGGCGGCATGTTCGCCTCGCTGCTGCACTGGCGGGTCAACAGCTTCGGCGAGCTCGACCCGCGGCACTCGCTGCGCATCGTCGTGCCCGCCGCCACCGCGCTCGTGATGAGCTTCCAGGCCATCTTCGCCTCGCTGTTCGTCAGCATCCTCGGCATCCGCCGCCGCCAGCACCCGCCGCTCACCGACCCGGCCGAGGAGGCCGCGGGCGTCGTCGACGCCGCCGCGTACAAGGCCAGGCGCGCGGCCGTGAAGGCGGAGCCGGAGCAGGCCGGGGCGGCCGGGCAGGCCGACGAGCCGGTCCCCGCGGGCAAGCCGGAGGGTTCGGCGGCGCGGGAGGCGGACGGCGACGAGAGCGGTGCGGCCGAGCGCTGACGGCCCCCGCTGAGAAGTTGCTGAGCGTTTCCGGGCCGGGCCCCGGCGTCCCGCCCGCACTGTGACAGGCTTGACCGGCGATGCTTCCTCGTTCACCGACAGCGGGCGCCCGGCGCGCCGCGCGCCGATGAGCGCCCGTCCCCCGGCGGGCGCCGAGACCGCGTCCCGGTCCGTCGCGCGGTCTCCGGTCGCCCCGGCGGAATCCCGCGCCGTCCCGTCCCCGACGAGCCGCCGCCGCTGGGCCTGGCTGTTCGTGCTCGGCTGGGCGGTGCAGGTCGCCGTCCGGCTGTGGCTGGGCTCGGGGCAGACGATCCCGGTGGCGACGCCGGACGAGTCCGGGTACCTGTTCGCCGCCCGCGTCCTCACCGGCGGGCCCGACGCGGACATGTCGTACGGGACGGTCTACCGGGGCGGCTACCCGCTGCTGCTGACCCCCGCGATCTGGCTCGGCGGCGGCCCGGTCGGCGTCTACCGGATCGCGCTGGTCGTCAACGCGCTGATCAGCGCGGCGATGCTGCCGCTGGCCCACCTGCTGCTGCGCCGCCTCCAGGTGCGGCGGCTCTGGTCGCATGTGTTCGCCCACGTGACCGCGCTGCTGCCGTGCGTGCTGTTCTACTCCGCGTTCGTGCTGACGGACGCGATCCTGCCGGTCATCTTCACCGGCTGGCTGCTGCTCGCCCACACCTGGCTCACCGAGCCCGCGAAGCGGCCCGGGCGCCGCGCCCGCGTCCGCCCGCTGCTGTGCGGGACGGGCGCGTCGCTGCTCGTCGCCTACGCCGCCACCTGCCACACGCGCGGCGCGATCCTGCTGGGCGCGCACGCGGCGCTGATCGTGGCCGCGCCGCTCCTGCGGTGGCGGTCATGGCGCGACGCGTCCGCCGCCGGGGCCGTCCTCGCCGCCGCGACCGGGGCCGGGACGCTGCTGAACCGCTCTCTGCTGCCGCACATGTACCCCTACGGCGACAACCACCTCGGCGCCAACGTCGTCCAGCGGCTCACCACGCACGACGGGTGGGGCTGGATGGTGTCGCTCGGCACCGGCCAGGTCTGGTACACGGCCGTCGCGACCGGGGGGATCGCCGCGGTGGGCCTGCTCGCGGTGGCGTTCGCCGCGATCCGGCCGCCGGCCGTCCTGCCCGGCTCGCCCGGCAGGACGCGGGCGCTGGCCCTCGCCGTCCTCGCGATCGTGGCGGGCATCGCGCTCGCGACCTCGGCGGCGCTGCCGGTCGAGTACCGCATCGGCAACTACGTCTACGGCCGCTACCTCGCCTGCGTCACCCCGGTGCTGTTCGCCGCCGGGGTCGCGGTCGTGCTGCGCGCCCCGCGCCGGGCGCTGCTGTGGGCGGTGTCGTCGGCGGCCGCGGTGACGGTCGCCGCGGCCTGCGTCGTCCAGTGGTACGCGGGCGACCTGCTCGGCCAGTACACCTACACGTCCTACGACTTCCCGGAGACGTCGCTGCTGACGTGGGACTGGACGTCGTTCCGTCTCTGGCGGGCCACCGCGATCGGCCTCGTCCTGCTGGGGCTGTCCGTGGCGGTCGTGCGGCTGCGCCGGTACGGCCCGCTGCTCCTCGCGGGCCTGCTCGCCGCCGTCGCGATCGCCATGTGCGTCACCGCGATCGACCGGATCGCGCAGCCGCTGGTGCGGGCCGAGACCGCGCACACCGATCTGCGGGACCGCGTCGACGTGCGCGCGCAGCACTCCATCGCCATCGACTGGAACGTGCCGTGGACGATCCGGCTCTCGCAGTTCTACTGGGCGTGGTGGAGCGACGGCATCGTCTTCAACGCCCGGGACGTCGCTCCGCCGCAGAACGTCGACGTGGTCGTCCTGGCGTGGCCGAAGGACGTCCCCGCCACGGCGTCCTGGCCTAAGGGCGCCCCGCCGGGCTGGCACGTCGCCGACAGCCGCCGCACCGTCAGGGGCGACTGGGTCGCCTGGACGCGCTAGTCCGCGGCGGGCGGCGGGTTCCACAGCTGCAGGATCCCGTCCGAGGAGCGCCACCTGAGCGTCCAGCCCTGGGCCGGGTCCGGGCGCCAGCCGCCGCCGATCTGCGACTCCATCCCGCGCCAGCGCGTGTAGAGCATCGGGCCCTCCGTCGCGTCGCGCGGGATCTGCGGCATGTAGTGCGGGAAGTCGCGGATCTCGCCGCGCCAGACCGGGTCGCCCCACGCGTCGCGCGTGTAGAACGAGAGGGTCTGCGCGAGCCGCCGGTCGGCGCAGATCAGCGTGATGTCGCGGTGGCCGCCGAGGTAGCCGCGCAGCTCGTTCCACGCCTTGTCGCGCGGCAGGTCAGGTACGGCGCGGACGGCGGCGGCCGTGTACGTCCCGCCGAGCGCGACCGCGAGGACGGGCACGACGACGGCCTTCAGCCGCAACCGGGAGACCCACCCGGACGGCAGCATCCGGAACATCAGGGTCAGGGAGCCGAACCCGCCGGCGAGCAGCGCGGGCAGCACCGCGAACCAGTACCGCTGGAGCCAGGCGCGCAGCGAGATGCTGTCCGGGTCGAGGACGCCGGAGAACAGCGTCAGCGGGACGGCGAGGGTGAAGAACCACACCAGCACCAGCGCGAGCCGCCGGTCGCGGGTGACGGCCCAGCCGACGATCGTGAGGGCGAGCGCGGCGGTGAAGACGAGGCCGAGCGGGTTCCAGTCGTGCATCGCGCGCAGGAACGAGCGTGCGGCGAGCGAGCGGGTCACGTAGTCGCGGGACTGGCCGCCGTGCTCGGCCGCCGACAGCAGCCCGGCGAGCGGGCTGCCCCACACGAGCTGGTTGTGCGCGAAGTTGAGGAGCAGGATCGCGAGCATCGGCGCGCCGACCGTGACGTTGCGCCGCCACGGGATCCGCAGCAGCGCCAGGTAGGCGGGGATGGCGAGGAACAGGAACGCCAGGAACTCCCGGACGAGGAACGACGCGCCGAGGAACACCCCGGCGGCGAGCAGCATGCGGGTCTGCGCCCGCCCGGTCCTGCGGCTCGCGACGACGAGGCCCGCCATCCCGATCGCCAGCAGCCCGGCGCCCGGCATGTCCGGCAGCATCACCCCGGTCGACCAGGTGATCTCGTGACCGAACGGGTTGGTCATCGTGAAGAACGGGTGGATCAGCAGGACCGCCGCGGACGCGACGCCCGCCACGTCCCCGAACAGCGACCGGACGACCAGGTACGTCCCGACGAAGAAGGCGATCCCGCCGAGGGCCGCGACGGCGAAGTAGGCGGCCTGGCCGGGCCCGAGGACCTCCTGGACGAGCCGCGCCGGCAGCACGAGCCCGATCCGGGTGACCTGGTGGGGGACCTCGTCGAACGGCCACTGGGCGAGCGGGACGTCCGGCCAGTCGCGGGCGGCGAGCCACACGTAGTACGGGTCGAAGTACAGCGGCGGCGTCATGATCACCCACTGGGCGAGCACGGTGGACGCCGCGACCAGCAGGGACAGCCACACCACGCGCCGCGTCCGCCGCACCCGGCCGAGCGCCCGCGCGGCGCGGCGGCGGGGCGGGCGGGCCGGCCCGGCGTCGCTCGGAGTCCGCTCGACGGCCTCTTCGGACGTGGTCTGGGCCATGCCTGGGCTCCCCCGCCTCACTGATCATCCTGCCCCGGAACCCGGACCAGGTTACTCGCGTGCCGTGGCCTCCGTGACGCGACTACCCTTGAATCCATGTCCTCGTCAAGCCGTCATATCTTGACCGCGCCCGCCTGGCCGTACGCCAACGGGCCCCGTCACATCGGGCACGTCTCCGGTTTCGCGCTGCCCGCCGACATGTTCAGCCGCTACCAGCGGATGGCGGGCAACAAGGTCCTGATGGTCAGCGGCACCGACGAGCACGGCACGCCCATCCAGGTGCAGGCCGACAAGGAGGGCGTGACCGCCCGCGAGCTGGCCGACCGCTACAGCGGCGTGATCGCCGAGGACCTGCACGGCCTCGGCATGACCTACGACCTGTTCACCCGGACGACGACGCTGAACCACTACGCGGTCGTCCAGGAGGTCTTCAAGGGCCTGTACGACAACGGCTACATCTTCCCGACCAAGACGATGGGCGCGATCTCGCCGTCCACCGGCCGCACCCTCCCGGACCGCTACATCGAGGGCACCTGCCCCATCTGCGGGTACGACGGCGCGCGCGGCGACCAGTGCGACAACTGCGGCAACCAGCTCGACCCGATCGACCTGATCAACCCGGTGTCGCGGATCAACGGCGAGAAGCCGAAGTTCGTGGAGACCGAGCACTTCATGCTCGACCTGCCCGCGTTCACCGAGGTCCTCGGCCGCTACCTGCGCGGCAAGCAGGGCCAGTGGCGGCCGAACGTGCTGAAGTTCGCGCTGAACCTGCTGGACGACATGCAGCCGCGGGCGATCAGCCGCGACCTCGACTGGGGCGTGCCGATCCCGCTGGACGGCTGGCGCGACAACCCGGCGAAGAAGCTGTACGTGTGGTTCGACGCGGTCGTCGGCTACTTCTCCGCGTCGGTGGAGTGGGCGCGGCGGTCCGGCGACCCGGAGGCGTGGCGCGCCTGGTGGCAGGACCCGGACGCCCTGTCGTACTACTTCATGGGCAAGGACAACATCGTCTTCCACGCCGAGATCTGGCCGGCGATGCTGTTCGGCTACAGCGGCCAGGGCGACAAGGGCGGCACGCCGGGGTCGATGGGCGCGCTGAACGCCCCGACCGAGGTGGTGTCGTCGGAGTTCCTGACGATGGAGGGCAGGAAGTTCTCCTCGTCCCGCAACGTCGTCATCTACGTGAAGGACTTCCTGGAGCGCTACGACGTCGACGCGCTGCGCTACTACGTCGCGGTCGCGGGCCCCGAGAACCAGGACACCGACTTCACCTGGTCGGAGTTCGTCCGCCGCAACAACGACGAGCTGGTCGCCGCGTGGGGCAACCTCGTCAACCGCTCGGTGAACATGGCGGCGAAGAACTACGGGGCGATCCCGGAGGCCGGCGACCTCACCGACGCCGACCGTGCGCTGATGGAGCGCAGCCGGGGCGCGTTCTCCGCCGTGGGCGCCGAACTCGGCCGCTCCCGGTTCAAGAACTCGATCACCGAGGCGCTGGACGTCGTCCGCGACGCCAACAAGTACCTGTCCGACCAGGCGCCCTGGAAGCTGAAGGACGACCCCGACCGCGTCAAGTCGATCCTGCACACCGCGCTCCAGGTCGTGGACGACGCGAAGACGCTGCTGACGCCGTTCCTGCCTAACTCCTCGCAGAAGGTCTACGAGATGCTCGGCGGGGAGGGCGTGTGGAGCGGCATGCCCGAGCTCACGACCGTGTCGGAGGAGGGCGGGCCCGACTACCGCGTCCTCACCGGCGACTACGCGACCGAGGCGCGCTGGGAGTCCACGCCGATCAAGCCGGGCGTCCCGCTGAGCAAGCCGGTCCCGCTGTTCAAGAAGCTCGACCCGTCCGTGGTGGACGAGGAACTCGCCAGGCTGGAGAACACGTGACCCGAGACGGGGACGGGCAGGCCTCGCGGTCCTTCCCGCCGTTGCCCGAGCGCCTGCCCGTGGACGTCCTCGACAGCCACTGCCACCTCGACATCGTCGAGACGCCGGTCGACGAGCAGCTGAAGTCGGCGAAGGCTGCGGGCATCGCGCGGATCGTCACGATCGGCTGCGACCTGCCGTCCTCCCGGTTCGCGGTGGAGACCGCCGGGGAGTTCGACGACGTGTACGCGGCGGTGGCGATCCACCCGAACGAGACGACGGGGATCTCCGACGCCGTCCTGGAGGACGTGGCGCGGCTGGCCGCGCACCCGAAGGTCCGCGCGATCGGCGAGACCGGCCTGGACTACTACCGCGACTGGGCGCCCAAGGAGGACCAGCACCGCTCCTTCCGCGCCCACGTCGAGATCTCCAAGCGGCTCGGCAAGGCCCTGGTCATCCACGACCGCGACGCCCACGACGACGTGCTCGCCATCCTGTACGAGGAGGGCGCGCCGGAGAAGGTGGTCTTCCACTGCTACTCCGGCGACGCCCGGATGGCCGAGATCTGCGCCGAGCACGGCTACCTGATGAGCTTCGCCGGGAACGTCACGTTCAAGAACGCGGAGCCGCTGCGCGAGGCGCTGCGGGCCGCGCCGCTGGACCTGCTGCTCGTGGAGACCGACGCGCCGTTCCTCACGCCGATCCCGCACCGGGGCAAGCCGAACGCGTCCTACCTGATCCCGCACACCGTCCGCGCGATGGCCGAGATCAAGGGCGTGGACCTGGCGGAGCTGTGCACGGCGATCGCCGCGAACGGGGAGCGCGTCTTCGGCCCATGGTGATCCGGCCCTGCTGGTTCGGCCCTGCTGGTTCGGCCCCGGGTGAGGCGCGCGTCACGGGGAGCCTGTGACGGCACGCCGGATGTGGGATGTGCCGCTCGGACGGGACCTCTGTGGGCGATGAGGTGGCGGAGAACGTCCGGGTGCCTCTACTCTCTGGCCGTTGAGCGGGCGCCCCCGAGCCCGGACCCCCTGGAGGACCACGTGCGCCGACCCCCCGCGGCCTTCGCCGTTCCCGTCGTGCTGGCAACGGCGATGTCGGTCGCGGCGTGCGGCGGCGAATCGCCGTCCCCGAAGAGCGACGCGCCCGCCGCGGACGCGCCGAAGACCAGCGCCCCCGCGCCGCGCAAGGTGGTCGTCGTGGTCGACGGCAAGCCGACCGAGACGATGACGACGGGCACGACCGTCCAGCAGGTCCTGGAGCAGGCGAAGATCGCGCTCGGCCCGCACGACCTGGTCAAGCCGGCCGCCGACCAGCCGCCCGGCGAGATCGTCAAGATCATGCGGCTGCTGTCCGCGCCGAAGCTCAAGGTCGTCAGGACGCCGGCCAAGACGATCCGCAAGAGCAGCTCGTCGGTGCCGCCGTGGAGCGAGAAGGTGCTGCGCGAGGGCAAGGCGGGCGTCACGATCGTGAAATGGGCGTACGTCCGGCGCAAGGGCAAGAAGGTCCCGAAGGTCCTCGCGCAGAAGGTCAAGAGCAGGCCGGTCGCGCGGATCCTCGCGGTCGGCCCGAAGTCGGCGGGCACCGGGTCGGCGGCGCGGCTGAACTGGGCCGGGCTCGCCAAGTGCGAGTCCGGCGGCAACCCGAAGTCGGTGAACCCGGCCGGGTACTACGGCCTCTACCAGTTCTCCATGGCCACCTGGACGTCGGTCGGCGGCACGGGCAAGCCGTCCGACGCCAGCGCCGGGGAGCAGACCTACCGCGCCCAGCTCCTCTACAACAAGGTCAACGGGCGCTGGCAGGGCCAGTGGCCGAACTGCGGCAAGTACCTGTTCTCCTGAGCCCCCTCCCGAGCTGAAACAATCACCGGATGGGGGAGACACGGGGGCTGCTCGGGCCGGCGGACGTGCGCGCGCTGGCGGCGCGGCTCGGCATCAGGCCGACGAAGACGCTCGGGCAGAACTTCGTCATCGACGCCAACACCGTCCGGCGGATCGTCCGGGCCGCCGGGCTGTCCGCCGACGACGTCGTCATCGAGGTGGGGCCCGGGCTTGGGTCGCTCACGCTGGCGCTGCTGCCGGAGGTGCGGCGCGTCGTCGCGGTGGAGGTCGACGCGGCGCTCGCCGCGGAGCTGCCCGCCACGGTCGCGGCGCGCGAACCGGATCTCGCGGGCCGACTGGAGGTCGTGCACGCCGACGCGATGAAGATCACAGGCGTGCCGGGGCCGGACCCGACCGCGCTCGTCGCGAACCTCCCCTACAACGTCGCCGTCCCCGTCGTCCTGCACCTGCTGGCGGCCCTGCCTTCGCTGCGGACCGCGCTGGTCATGGTGCAGGCGGAGGTCGCCGACCGGATGGTCGCGCCCCCCGGCGGGAAGATCTACGGCGTCCCGTCGGTGAAGCTCGCCTGGTACGGGGACGCGCGCCGCGCCGGGGCGGTCGGGCGCGCGGTGTTCTGGCCCGCGCCGAACGTCGACTCCGGGCTCGTCGCGTTCACCCGCCGCGACCCGCCGCCGGGCACGGCGTCCCGCGCGGAGGTGTTCGCCGTGGTCGACGCCGCGTTCGCGCAGCGCCGCAAGACGCTGCGCGCGGCCCTCGCGGGCTGGGCGGGCTCCGCCGCGGCGGCCGAGGAGGCGCTGCGCGCGGCGGGCGTCGACCCGCGCGCCAGAGGAGAAGCTCTGGACGTGGCCGCCTTCGCCCGCATTGCCGAGTATGGTCCTTCACGCCGGGGAGATCGATCCCAGGCCCCCTAGGCGGGCGATTCCCCCGGGGGCGGTCCCGCACGGGGGCGGCACAACACCAGTACGAGCCGGAGGTCGATGTGAAGGCGCGTTCGCGGACGGCGCGGACCAGAGTGCTCCTCGGGGGGTCGAGGCTTCCCCTCGTGGGGACCGCGCTGCTCGCGACCGCGGGGCTGGTCGCGATCGTGGCGGCCGGCTGCGGGGACGGCGCGGGCGCCGTGCCGAAGGTCACCACGACGGCGCGCGCCGGGGTGGCGCCGGTCCCGCCGCGGCAGGGCGCCTACTTCGGCGCCTGGGTGCCGCCGGAGGGGACCGGGGGGCCCTCTCCCTCCGGCTCCGCATCCGCCTCCCCGTCCGGGTCGCCGTCGGTTTCACCGTCCGGGAAGGACGCCGGCAAGCCCGGCATGGCGCCGATCGCCGAATTCGAGCGGCGGCTCGGCCGCCAGCTCGACATCGTGCAGAGCTACCGGGGCTGGAAGGGCGACTTCCCCGGCGCGCTGGAGAAGTCCGTCGCGGACAGCAACCGGTACCTCCTGCTGACCTGGGCCGGCGGCGACACCCGGGAGATCGTCCAGGGCGAGCACGACGAGCTCATCGCGCGCCGCGCCCGCGCCGTGAAGGCCCTCGGCAAGCCGGTGTTCCTGCGCTGGTCGCGCGACATGGACAGGACGTCCGCCGGGAAGCGCGTCCACTCCCAGGCGGACTTCATCGCCGCGTGGAAGCACATGCGGGAGATCTTCAAGCGGGAGAACGTCCACAACGTCGCGTGGGTGTGGTGCCCCACCGCCCGCGGCTTCGGCGGCGCCGACGCCGGCTCGTTCTACCCGGGCGACGACCAGGTCGACTGGATCTGCGCCGACGCCCCGCCCGGCGCCGACTACGACTACCGCGACCTGTCCGAGTCCGTGAAGCTGTTCCTGCAATGGGCCCGCAAGCACAACAAGCCCATCATGATCGCCGAGTTCGGGGTGCCGAAGTCCTACGGCGCGCGCCGCGACGAATGGCTGCGCGAGGCCGCCAAGACCCTGCAGGACCCGCAGGTCAGGGCCGTTGTGTACTTCAACTCCGACGAGCAGGCAGAAAACGCCCGGGACAGGCGCCGCGCCTACTCGGTGACCGGTGACAAGCACGCGATGTCGGCGCTGCGCGAGCTGGCGACCACCCCGTACTTCAACCCCCGCAACCTCCCCGTCACCAGTGGGGGACAGGTCCCGTAGGGTTTCGGACGTGAGCGCAGTGACGGTACGCGTCCCCGCCAAGGTGAACCTCCAACTCGGCGTGGGGCCGATCCGCGATGACGGCTACCACGACCTCGTCAACGTGTTCCACGCCGTGTCGCTGTTCGACATGGTGACGGCCGAGCCCGCGCGGGAGCTGGAGGTGCACGTCCAGGCCGCGCCGTATTCGCGGGTGGCGATCGGAGGCGTCCCCACCGATGACGACAACCTCGCGGCGAAGGCCGCGAGGCTCGTCGCGGAGCGGCTCGGCGTCGAACCCCGGGTCGCGCTGCGGATCCGCAAAGCGATCCCGGTCGCGGGCGGCATGGCGGGCGGCAGCGCCGACGCCGCCGCCGCGCTGGTCGCCTGCGCCAGGCTGTGGGACGACCGGGACCGGCCCGTCCTGTCCAGGGACGACCTGATGGAGATCGGCGCGGACCTCGGCAGCGACGTGCCCTTCGCCGTCCTCGGCGGCACCGCCGTCGGCGTCGGACGCGGCGAGCGGCTCACCCCCGCCCTCACCCGCGGGACGTTCCACTGGGTGTTCGCCACCGCCGACGGCGGCCTGTCCACGCCCGCCGTCTACGGCGAGTGCGACCGGCTCCGGCTGGAGGCGGGGCGGGCGGCGCCGTGGCCGAGCGTCTCCGAGCAGCTGATGACCGCGCTCGCCACCGGCGACGCCAAGGGCCTCGGCGACGCGCTGTCGAACGACCTGCAGCCCGCCGCGCTGTCGCTGCGCCCGGCGCTGCGCCGCACGATCGACGCCGGCCGGGACCTCGGCGCGATCGGCGCGCTGGTCTCCGGCTCCGGGCCCACCTGCGCGTTCCTCGCCGAGACCGCCGAGGACGCCGCCGACCTCGCGGCCGCGCTGGACGGGACGGGCGTCGCCGAGCAGGTCGTCCGGGCGTCCGGGCCCGTTCCCGGCGCGACCGTGGTCTGACGTGTGAGCGCGTCGCGCGGCGTGCGGTAGGTGCGCTCGGCACACAAGCGAACCTCCTGCCCGCGACGGACGTCCTACTCTGCGTGACTGCGATTCCCCGCCGCACCGATCCCTCCGGCGAGGTGCGGCGATGACGATCCTGCCGGTGCTGCTCGGGCTGGTCGCGCTCGCCATGATGGCGGCGCTCGCCGTACTCGCCGTGCGCCGCGATCGTGACATACGCCATAACGCGCCTGGCGCGTCCCCGCGGGGCGCCGCCGTGCGGGGCCACGCGGGGGACCGCTCCACGCCCCCGGCCGTTCACTGACCCACGGCAGTCCCGCAAGGCCGGTGACGGCGCGGGCGAGTTCCGAGGTATGAGCGTGCTGATCGTCGCGGTCGGCTGAACGTGCGGGGCTCCCCCACGCGCGGGCGGGCCGTACGGGAGGCGCGCCCAGGGCAATAGGCTTGGCGGTGTCGTGAATCTGATCAACCTTGAGAACGTCGCCAAGGCCTACGGGCCGGAGCCGCTGCTCGACTCTGTGTCCCTCGGCCTGGACGAGGGCGACCGCATCGGCGTCGTCGGCCGCAACGGCGGCGGCAAGAGCACCCTCGTGTCCGTCCTCGCCCGGGAGACCGAGCCCGACGGCGGGCGCGTCACGCACGCGCGCGGCGTGCGGCTCGGCTACCTGACCCAGCGGGACGCGTTCCCGGACGGCGCCACCGTCCGGTCGGTGGTGCTGGGCGAGCGCGCCGAGCACGAGTGGGCGGGCGACGTCCGCGTCCGCGACATCCTCGCCGGGCTGCTCGCCGACCTCGACCTGGACGCGCCGCTCGCCGGCATGTCCGGCGGCGAGCGCCGCCGCGTCGCGCTGGCCCGGCTCCTCGTCCCCGAGTCCGACCTGCTGATGCTGGACGAGCCGACCAACCACCTCGACATCGAGGCGATCGACTGGCTCGCCCGGCACCTGCGCGGCCGCAAGGTCGCGCTGCTCGTCGTCACCCACGACCGCTGGTTCCTCGACGAGGTCACCGACCGGACGTGGGAGGTCGTCGACGGCCGCGTCGAACGCTACGAGGGCGGCTACTCCGCGTACGTCCTGGCGAAGGCCGAGCGGTCCCGGATCGCCGCCGCCACCGAGGCCAAGCGGCAGAACCTCCTCCGCAAGGAACTGGCGTGGCTGCGCCGCGGCCCGCAGGCCCGCACGTCCAAGCCCAAGTTCCGGGTCGACGCCGCGCAGGCCCTCATCGCCGACGAGCCGCCGCTGCGCGACTCCGTCGAGCTGACCCGGTTCGCGACCGCGCGGCTCGGCAAGACCGTCTACGACATCGAGGACGTGACCGTCCGGCTCGGCGACCGGGAGCTGTTCCGGCGCATGACCTGGCAGCTCGGGCCCGGCGACCGGGTCGGGCTCGTCGGCGTCAACGGCAGTGGCAAGAGCACCCTGCTCCGTCTGCTGGACGGGGCCGTCCGGCCGGAGTCGGGCGAGGTGGTGCAGGGCAAGACCGTCCAGCTCGCGCACCTGTCGCAGAACCTGGAGGAACTCGACCCGTCCCGGCGCGTGCTGGAGTCGGTCGAGGAGGTCAGGCGCCGCATCACCGTCGGCAAGCGCGAGTGGACGGCGGGCCAGCTCCTGGAGCGGCTCGGCTTCCCCAGTGACCGGCAGTGGACGCCCGTCGGCGACCTGTCCGGCGGTGAGCGCCGCCGCCTGCAGCTGCTCCGGTTGCTGATGGGCGAGCCCAACGTCCTCCTCTTGGACGAGCCCACCAACGACCTCGACATCGAGACGCTCACCGAAGTCGAGGACCTGCTCGACGGATGGCCGGGGACGCTCGTCGTCGTCAGCCACGACCGGTACTTCCTGGAGCGCGTCACCGACCACGTCGTGGCGCTCCTCGGCGACGGCCGCGTGTCGATGCTGCCCGGCGGCGTCGACGAGTACCTCGAACGCCGCGCCGCCGGGGCCGCCCCCAAGCCGGTCGCGGCGCCGAAGCCCGGGGCGGCGCCCGCCGCCGAGAGGCCCGCGCCGGCGGCGAAGCCCAAGGGCGGGCAGGACTGGAAGGCCCGCAAGGAACTCGACCGCCTCGAACGCCGCCTGGACAAGCTCGCCGGGCAGGAGGCCGAACTCCACGAGCAGCTCGCCGCGCACGCCACCGACTACGCCAAGCTCCAGGAGCTGGACGCCCGGCTGCGGGAGATCCAGGCCGAGGCCGCGGGCGTCGAGGAGGAATGGCTGATGCTGGCCGAGGATCTCGGCTAGCAGGACGGCCGGCTGGAGAAAGCGGTACCGGGCCGGGATGATCCGTCAGATGACGACATGGATCATCAAGACGGACATGCCCGGTGACGGTCCGCGGCTGGCCGTCAAGGACGCCATCGACGTGGCCGGCCTGCCCACGACGGCGGGCTGCGAGGCCGTCGCCGAGCGCGCCGAACCCGCCGCCGCGGACGCGCCCGTCGTCGCCGCCGCCCGCGCGCAGGGCGCCCGCGTCGCCGGCAAGGCCAACCTGAACGAACTGTGCATGGCCGCCGACGGCGTCAACCCGTGGTCCGGCACGCCGGTGAATCCGCTCGACCCGTCACGGGTGCCGGGCGGCTCGTCCAGCGGCTCCGCCGTCGCCGTCGCCACCGGCGAGGCCGACGTCGCGTTCGGCACCGACACGTCCGGATCGATCCGCATCCCGGCCGCCTGCTGCGGCATCGCCGGGCTGAAGACCACCAACGGGCGCGTCCCCCTCGAGGGCGTGCACCCGCTGTCGCCCACCCTGGACGTCGTCGGCCCCATGGGACGCGACGTCGCCGCCGTCGTCCTCGGCATGGGCCTCATCGAACCCGGGTTCACACCCGCCCCGTACGACCCCGCCCTGCCGGTCGCGCGCCTCCGCGTGGACGGCGTGGACCCCGCGATCGACGCCGCCATCGATGACGCGCTGCGCCTCCTCGGCCCCATCACCGACGTCACGTCCCCCCTTTACGGGCAGGGGGCCGGCGTCAACGGCGTCATCGTCAGCGCCGAGGGGTGGCGGCAGAACGGGCACCTGCTCGACGCCCCGTCCAAGCTGAGCGGGCGCATCCACCGGCGCATCCAGCAGATGAAGGACGTGTCGGAGGCCGGAATGATCGACTGGGCCCTCGGCGCCCGGAAGGAACTCCGCGCCGAACTGGACGCGATCCTCGCCCGGCACGCGGCGATCGCGCTGCCCGTCCTGACCTGCGTCGCCCCCGAACCCGGCGCGGCGGACGAATCCGATCTCGTGCTCACCACGCTGACCGGCCAGGCCAACGTCGCCGGGCTGCCCGCGTTCGCGCTGCCCGTCCCGCTGCCGGGCTCGCACCTGCCCGCGTCCGTCCAGCTCATCGGCGAGGCCGGAAGCGAGGAACGGCTCTGCGGGCTGGCCGCCGCGCTGGAGGCCGCCTTGTCCTGACCGGTCCGACCGCGCGCTAGTCCCGGTCGAACGGGATCAGGAGGGTGCGGAGGAGGTCGGCCAGCACGTCACGCTGATCGGGGCTGAGGCCCTCCAGGATCGCCTGCTCCCGTTCGAGGAGATCGGCGAACGCCGCGTCCACGCGCGTCAGGCCCGCCTCGGTGAGGCGGACCTGCACGCCGCGCTTGTCCTGCGGGTCGGGGTGCCGCTCGACCAGACCCGCCGCCGCGAGGCGGTCGATGCGGTTCGTCATGGTGCCGGACGTCACCAGCGTCGCGCGAAGCAGCCGCCCGGGGCTCAGCTGGTAGGGCGACCCCGCGCGGCGCAGCGCGGTGAGGACGTCGAACTCCCACGACTCCAGGTCGTGCGCGACGAACACGGCGCGGCGGGCGCGGTCCAGGTGCCGGGCCAGCCGGGACACGCGGCTGAGGACCTGCAGCGGCCGGACGTCCAGGTCCGGGCGTTCCGCGTTCCACGCCTCGACCAGCCTGTCGACCTCATCGCGCATCCCGCCACCCTACCTGTCTCGATATCGAGACACACTCCCCGATTTCACGGTCAGTGCGGCCGCGATCAGCTCGGCCGCCTCCGCCGCCTGCCGGCGCCCCTCCCGGTAGGCGGGCGTCCAGCGGGACATGTCGCCGACGTTGTCCCCGAACACCTCCTGCGACCGCTCGTCCGGGGCGATCCGGACGGCCGCCTGCGCGCCGTCCCCCAGACGGCCGAACGGCTCGACCAGGACGATCGTCCCGGCTCCCTTCGCCAGCGCCGCATTGGACCCGCCGCCGAACGCGCCGTCCATGTAGCGGCGCCCGCCGACCGTCACCGGCCGCGCGAAACCCGGCGCGGCGCTGCTCGCCGCGACCGCCGCCGACAGCGGGACGCCGCTCGCCGCGTCCCACACGACCGGCTCGCCCGCCGCGACGTCCACCCCGGTGACCAGCAGCCGGCCGGAGGGCCACTCGTCCGTCCCGACCAGGAACAGCATGGACGCGCGATGCTCCTCCTCGGGAAGCGCCTCCGCCTCCAGCGCGAGCCGGCCGATCCGGCGCCTGACCTCGTCCGGCGCCAGGTCCGGGTCGGCGCCCAGCTCGAACGCCCGTGCCATCACCGACATGTCCGCCGGAGCGCGGGGCGGCCCGTCCCGCGGCGGCAGCTCCGCCAGTTCCGGCAGGTCGCGCCCGGTCATGATCGCCGCGCCCGCGATCGCGCCCGCCGACGTGCCGACGATCAGATCCGCGCCCGCCGGGTCCACGCCCGCCTCGCGCAGCCCGGCCGCGAGGCCGAGCAGCCACGCCGTGCCGACCGGGCCGCCGGGCCCGAGCACCAATGCCCACTCATTCGCTGTCATGACGGCGAGCCTAAGAACGCGCGCACGCGCGCCGCCATCGGCCGGTGGACCTAGGTCTCGGGGTCGCTCCGGACGGAATCCCGGGCGACACGCGGTAGGACTCTTGACATCAAGATATGGGCGCGGCATGCTGTGTCTTGATGTCGAGAGAAAATGGCGCCGTGTGGGATCCCGCGCAGTACGGGATCTTCGTCGGTGAACGCGCCAGGCCGTTCACCGAGCTCGTCGCGCGCCTCGGCGACGCCGAGCCCGCCCGCGTCACCGATCTCGGCTGCGGCAGCGGCGAACTCACCGCCACCCTCGCCGCCCGCTGGCCCGACGCCGTCATCGAAGCCCTCGACAGCTCGCCCGAGATGATCGCCGAGGCCCGCCGGCACGAGATCCCCGGACGGCTCACCTTCCGCGTCGGCGACGTCACCACCTGGAAGCCCGCCGAGGCCGTCGACCTCATCGTCTCCAACGCCGTCCTGCAATGGGTCCCCGAGCACCTCGACCTGCTTGCGAGGTGGGTGGACGCGCTCGCACCCGGCGGACGGCTCGCCTTCCAGGTCCCCGGCAACTTCGGCGCGCCCAGCCACGTCCTGCTCCGCGAACTCGGCCGCTCCGACCGCTGGCGCGCCAAACTCGGCCGGCTCCAGCACGACGCGCCCGTCCTCGACCCCGCCAGCTACCTCGACCTGCTCACCCGCCACGGATGCTCCGTCGACGCCTGGGAGACCACCTACACCCAGGTCCTCCAGGGCGACGACCCCGTCCTCGAATGGGTCAAGGGCACCGCGCTACGACCCGCCCTCGCCGCACTCGACCCGGACGAGACCGGCGAATTCCTCGCCGACTACCGGGACCGGCTGCGCCGGGCCTACCCCGCCGCTCCGTACGGCACCGTGTTCCCGTTCAGGAGGATCTTCGTGATCGCCACCCGGAACACCACCTAGACGGGATGCCGCCCGCCCACCGAGGGAAGCGACTCGTTCCCCTGCGGTGTGCCGACCCCGGCGGGCGGGCGGCGTTCACAGATCCCGGACTCGTGACCCGAGCCCGGCGACCCCTGGCCGGTGGCCGCCCGGACGAACTCCGGGCGGCCACCGGTTGTCATTCCGCTCACGTCGATGAGCTCACGTCGACGGGTCGGCGATCCCGTCCAGATCCCGGCGCGCCTTGCGCTGGGCGCGCTGCGCCCGCTCCGCCTTCGCCGCCGCCTTCTCCTCGGCCTTCTCCGCCTTGGCGGCCGCCTTCTCCGCGCGCTTCTCCTGCCGCTCCATCTCCTTGCGGCGGCGGCGCGGATCGAGCGACGGCTTCGGCTCCAGCGCCGACAGGCCGTTCCACGCGAGGTTCACCACGTGCGCGGCGACCTCCTCCCGGCGCGGCCTGCGGACGTCCAGCCACCACTGGCCCGTCATCGCGACCATGCCGACCAGCATCTGCGCGTACATGGGCGCGAACCTGTCGTCGTACTCGTGCCGGTCGAACTCCTGGGCGAGGACGTACTCCACCTCACCGGCGATCTCGCTCAGCAGGCTGGCGTAGCTGCCGGTGCCCGTCCCGCCGTGCGAGTCGCGGACGAGGATCCGGAACCCGTCCGGATGCTCCTCGATGTACTCCAGCAGCGCCAGGGCGGCCTTCTCCAGCTTCCCGCGGTAGTGGATCGCCGAGTTCAGCGAGTCGGTGACGAGGCGCAGCAGCCGCTCGAACTCCCGGTCGACGACGACCGCGTACAGCCCTTCCTTGCCGCCGAAATGCTCGTACACCACGGGCTTGGAGACCCCGGCGGCCGACGCGATCTCCTCCACCGAGGTGCCGTCCAGCCCGCGCTCGGCGAACAGGGACCGGCCGATGTCGAGGAGCTGCTCGCGACGTTCCTTGCCGGTCATCCGCTTTCTGCGGGGCCTGGGAGCGGGATCTGTCACGGGATCAATTGTGGCGGTCAAACCGCCTGCTTCGTGCGTTTCGCCGCCAGCCTGTCGCTGTCCGGCCACCGGACGTCGTGCGCCCAGCCCGCCTTCTCGAACGCCCGGATGATCCGGGCGCTGATGTCGATCTGCCCCTTCAGTACCCCGTGCCGCGCGCACGTCGGGTCCGAATGGTGCAGGTTGTGCCACGACTCGCCCAGCGACGGGATCGCCAGCCACCACACGTTGCGGGACTTGTCGCGGACCTCGAACTCCTCCTTGCCGAAGGTGTGGCAGATCGAGTTGATCGACCACGTCACATGATGGACCAGGGTGATCCGGACGAACCCGGCCCAGAACAGTGCGGTCAGGAAGCCCGCCCACGACATGGTGACGAGCCCGCCGATCGCCGCCGGCAGCAGGAACGAGGCCGCCACCAGCCCCGGGAACGCCAGGTGGATGCGCCTGATGTCGGGGTCGTTCAGCAGGTCCTTGGCGAACCGCTGCTTGGACGTCCGGTTGGCGTCGAACAGCCAGCCGTAGTGCGCCCACAGCAGCCCCTTCGTCAACGCCTTCCAGTCGTCGCCGAACCGCCACGGCGAGTGCGGGTCGAACTCCTTGTCGGAGTGCTTGTGATGGCGCCGGTGGTCGGCGACCCACGTGATGACGGGCCCCTCGATGGCCATGCTCCCGGCCAGCGCCATGAAGATCTTCAAACCCCGCCTGGCCTTGAACGAACCGTGCGTGAAGTACCGGTGGTAGCCGACCGTGATGCCCCCGGCTGACAGCACGTAGAACACCGCCATGAGCACGACGTCCGTCCAGCCCAGGAACCGGCCCCAGGCCAGTGGAACCGCCGCGAACAGCGCGAGGAACGGCACACCGGTGAACACCGCGATGAGCACGCGTTCGGCGTTGCCCCGCGACTCGGGATTGATCTCGGGACGCGGTTGCGGTCGGGGAGGATCCACGGTTGGAGCCGTTGTCATGCGGTCACCACTTCCTGCGACTAGGCAAGTCCTTACCTACGCCAACGTAACCTACGGAACCGTAGGTTGGACAGCGTCGAACGGCAAATTCGGTGCGAAACTACCTCACCGGTCACCAATCCCTCCCGTGCCCCGCCACTCGCGCGGGACCGCACCCTGCTCGGATTTGCTCGGGCGCGACGCCGAGTCGGGTCTCGGCTCCCTCGCTGAGGTGCCGGATACGAAGAGGGCTTGCCCATAACGGACGCAGTAAACCAATCCGGGCAAGCGACCGGCTCACATCATTACGGAGAGCAAGATATTGGCAACGCAGAGTTAACTTACTGGTATGGTTTTCCCATGACTGGACCGATGCCGGACGAGATCCGAGACATGCTCAAGCCCAAGGCCATCGAACTCCGCCGCCGAGGCCAGACCTACGACGAGATCGCCGAGTCGCTGAACATCAGCAAGAGCACCTGCTCGCTCTGGTTAAGAGACCTCCCTCGCCCACCTCGCCGCCCCTATACCCCTGAGCGGCACGCGGCGATGTGGGAAGGGCACTGGATCCCGTACCACGAGAGACGGGAGAAGGAGCGGCTGACGGTGAAGCTGGCGGCGTGCCGCGAAGTCGGCGAGTTCGATGACCGGGACATTCTCGTGGCGGGAGCCTTGATCTACTGGTGTGAGGGAGAGAAGGACAAGAGCTATCGGCGCATCGAGGGCTGGGTCTACGGCGCCATGCTCGGTGGCGCGGCTGCCGAGGCGCGGCTGACCAGCCGGTCCGATGCGGTTCTCGGCCAGATCCTGGGCAGGCGCGGCGGATTGGGCCGGCCGGTGCCTGCTCGGGAAGATCCCGGCAGGCCTAGCGTCTCGGCGGACTGAGGTGGGTCTCTCCGGCGCCAGTCGGTATCGTAGGTGCCGGCGGGTTCGGGACTCTGTCCCGGTCCGTCCGTTTTGATCCGGCGTGGTGTAATCGGCAGCACATGGGTTTTTGGTGCCTATAGTTCAGGTTCAAGTCCTGGCGCCGGAGCTGTCTGAAATGTCCTCTGAGGTGAGGCGGGGCGGGCCGCGGGGTGACAGGGGCGGGACGGGCGGTATCCTGCCCGTGTCGGGTGCGTTCCGGCCTGCCTTGTCGTGATCTCGCAGGTGGGCGCGTCCGAGACCGATCCCGTCCGCGATGCCGAGGAGCCTCCTTGTGAGTGCTGCGAGCCGACCGGCCGCCGTCATCGTTCTCGCCGCGGGCGAGGGCACCCGGATGAAGTCCCGAAAGTCGAAGGTCCTGCACGAGCTGTGCGGGCGCAGCATGCTCGGGCACGTGCTGGCCGCCGCGCGGCGGCTGGAGCCGGAGCGGCTCGTCGTGGTCGTCGGGCACCGGCGCGAGCAGGTCGTCGAGCATCTCGCCGAGCACGCGCCGGACGCGGAGGCCGCCGTCCAGGAGCAGCAGGGCGGGACGGGCCACGCGGTGCGGATGGCGCTGGAGCAGACCGGCGCGCTCGACGGCACCGTGGTCGTCACGAACGGCGACCACCCCCTGCTGCGGGGCGAGACGCTGCAGGCGCTCGTCCAGGCGCACGAGGACGAGGGCAACGCCGCCACCGTGCTGACGACCGAGATGCCGGACGCGGCCGGGTACGGGCGGATGGTCCGGGCGGCCGACGGCAGCCTCGAGGCGATCGTCGAGCACAAGGACGCCACCGAAGAGCAGCGGGCGATCAACGAGATCAACGTCGGCATGTACGCGTTCGACGGCGCCCTGCTGGCGGACGCGCTGAAGCGGGTGACCACCGACAACGCGGGCGGCGAGGAGTACCTCACCGACGTGGTGGCGATCATGCGCGGGGACGGCCACCGGGCCGGCGCGCATCTGGCCGCCGACTGGGTGGAGACGCAGGGCGTGAACGACCGGGTTCAGCTCGCGCAGGCGCGCAGGCAGCTGAACGACCGGATCCTCGAGGCGCACATGCGGGCCGGAGTCACGATCATCGACCCGGCGTCCACATGGATCGACGCGGACGTGACCGCCGAGCAGGACGTCGAGATCCACCCGGGGACGCAGCTGCGCGGCGGCACGCACCTCGCTGAGGGCGCGCTGGTCGGTCCGGGCTGCACGCTGACCGACACGAGGGTCGGCGAGGGCGCGTCCGTGATCAACGCCGTGTGCGTGGAGGCGGAGATCGGGGCCGAGGCGACCGTCGGGCCCTACGCCTACCTGCGGCCGGGCACCCGGCTGGCGCGCAAGGCCAAGGTCGGCACGTACGTCGAGACCAAGAACGCCGACATCGGCGAGGGCACGAAGGTGCCGCACCTGACCTATGTGGGCGACGCCGAGATCGGCGCGGGCTCGAACATCGGCGCGAGCTCGGTGTTCGTCAACTACGACGGCGTCCAGAAGCATCGCAGCGTGATCGGGTCGCATGTGAAGGTCGGCAGCGACAACATGATCGTCGCGCCGGTGACGGTGGGCGACGGCGCCTACACCGCGGCCGGGTCGGTGATCGTCAAGGACGTCCCGCCGGGGGCGATGGCGGTCGCGCGGGCGACGCAGCGCAACGTCGAGGGCTGGGTGGAGCGCAGGCGGCCGGGGAGCCCGGCGGCCGAGGCGGCCCGCCGGGCGAGGGGCGAGGACGACGGCGCGCCCTAACGCGGCCCGGTGGTGACTGCCCCGCCACAGGGCGGGGACAAGGAGGACAGAGGCGTCCTCCGTAACAACAGAGCAACCCGTGCACAGGAGTCTTTGTGGTGCGCGGGGAGTGGGGTCACGACCCACGGATAAGGCACGGTTCCATTGAGGGGGAGTTGTCAGAGGTGAGTGGGATCAAAGCGAGCGGTCAGAAGAAGCTGATGCTCTTCACCGGCCGAGCCCACCCGGACCTGGCCAAGGAAGTAGCCGACAACCTCCAGATCGAGTTGACACCAACGTCGGCGTACGACTTCGCCAACGGTGAGACGTTCGTGCGCTTCCTGGAGTCGGTCCGGGGCTCCGACGCCTTCGTGATCCAGAGCCACACGGCTCCCATCAATCAGTGGATCATGGAGCAGCTGATCATGGTGGACGCGCTGAAGCGCGCGTCCGCCAAGCGGATCACCGTGGTGGCGCCGTTCTTCGGATACGCGCGGCAGGACAAGAAGCACCGCGGCCGGGAGCCCATCTCGGCGCGGCTGATGGCGGACCTGTTCAAGACGGCGGGCGCCGACCGGTTGATCACGGTGGACCTGCACACGGCGCAGATCCAGGGCTTCTTCGACGGCCCCGTGGACCACCTGTTCGCGCTGGACCTGCTGGCCCGGCATTTCGAGAGCCGGCTGGACACCTCGCAGGTCACCGTGGTCGCGCCGGACGCGGGCCGGGTGCGGGTGACCGAGCGGTGGTCGGACCGGCTGGGCGGCGTCCCGATGGCGATCATCCACAAGAAGCGCGACCCGGACGTCGCGAACGAGGTCAAGGTCTTCGACGTCGTCGGCGAGGTCAAGGGCCGCACCTGCGTCGTGGTCGACGACATGATCGACACCGGCGGGACGATCGTGAAGGCCGCGGACGCGCTGTTCGAGCAGGGCGCGGCCAAGGTCGTGGTCGCGGCGACGCACGGCGTGCTGTCCGGCCCGGCGGTCGACCGGCTCAAGAACTCGCGGATCTCCGAGGTGGTGCTGACCAACACGCTGCCGATCCCGGAGGAGAAGCAGTTCGACAAGCTGACCATCCTGCCGATCGCCCCCCTGGTCGCCCGCGCCATCAACGAGGTCTTCAGCGACGGTTCGGTAACAAGCCTCTTCGGCGGCCATAGCTGATCCGAGAGCCCGTCCACCCCGATGCCGCCTCTCGGCTGAGTCACAGGCCACCCTGTCGGGGGCGAAGCTCGACCACCGCGGCACGGGCAGGCACGCGGAGCGAGCCCTGCAAGCGCAGCGGGCATGCCCGGCGACGCAGGCGACCGCAGCGACGTCGCGCACGCCCGTAACGGGCACGAAAGACCGCAACGGCGTCGTGAGGATCGCCTGCGTCGTTGACGGGGGTTCCAGGGGGCCGGCCCCCTGGACGGACACAGCTGGCTCTGGCGTGGCGGGCGATCGGCTAGACTCTTTGAATCGCGCATGCCTCGGGTCGTTCAGTGCGGTGCCGGTACTGGAGCCGCACTCCCCGGGGAACGCAAAGAATCTTCGAGGCGCCTGACGCATCGAGCATCGCCTGATTCGCTCTGTCCGTAGCGGACGTCCAGTGCTGGACGGCCGTGGATCGCAACAACGAGGAGTTTTCGCCGTGTCCGAGGTACGCATTGCCGCCGAGCCGCGCACCGAGTTCGGTAAGGGTGCCGCGCGGCGCACCCGCCGGGCCGGCAAGGTGCCCGCCGTCCTCTACGGTCACGGCACCGACCCGCAGCACATCTCGCTGCCGGGGCACGACCTGATGCTGGCGCTCAAGACGCCGAACGTGCTGCTGACCATCGAGGGTCTCGGCAACGGCTCGGAGCTGGCCCTCCCGAAGGACGTGCAGCGGGACCCGGTCAAGGGGTTCCTTGAGCACGTCGACCTGCTGTTGGTGAAGCGCGGCGAGAAGGTCGTCGTCGACCTGCCGGTGAACGTCGTCGGTGACGTGGTCGCGGGCGGTCAGGTGGCGCAGACGGTGGTGGAGATCTCCATCGAGGCCGAGGCCACCAAGATTCCGGAGTCGGTCGACGTGGACGTGACCGGCCTGGAGGTCGACTCGCAGGTCCTCGCGAAGGACCTGAAGCTCCCGGCGGGGGCGACGCTGGTGGCGGACGAGGAGACGCTGGTCCTGCAGATCCTCGACGCGACGGCCGCGACGGAGCCGGAGGCCGCGGCCGAGGCCGAGGGTGAGGCCGAAGGGGCCGCCGAGGGCGAGGGCGAGCCCGCCGCCGAGTAGGGCGGGCGTCCGCCGCGCGGCCGTGTTCGGCGGGCCGCATGGTTCTTTCACGGCCTCCGCAGGTGCGCGCACCTGCGGAGGCCGTGGTCGTATGTGAGGAGTTCGGGTGAGCGCGGATCTCTGGCTGGTGGTGGGGCTGGGCAATCCGGGGCCGTCGTATGCGAAGAACCGGCACAACGCCGGGTTCATGGTGCTGGACGTCCTGGCGGCACGGGCCGGGGGCCGGTTCAAGTCCCATCGGGCGCGGGCGGACGTGCTGGAGGGACGGCTGGCGGGCGCGCGGGCGGTGCTGGCGAAGCCGCGCTCGTTCATGAACGAGTCGGGCGGGCCGGTGAAGGGGCTGCTGGACTTCTACAAGGTGCCGCTGGAGCGGCTGATCGTCGTCCATGACGAGCTGGACATCCCGTTCGGCGCGGTCCGGTTGAAGCAGGGCGGCGGTGACAACGGTCACAACGGGCTGCGTTCGGTGACGAAGTCGCTGGCGGCGAAGGAGTATCTGCGGGTGCGGTTCGGGGTGGGCCGGCCGCCGGGGCGGATGGACGCGGCGGCGTTCGTGCTGAAGGACTTCTCCGCAGCGGAGCGCAAGGAACTCGAGCTCGATGTGGACCGGGCGGCGGACGCGGTGGAGGCGCTGGTGGCCGACGGGCTCGCCGCGGCGCAGAACGTCTTTCACGCCGGTTGACCGGATCCGGCCGCGGTGGGATGCCGGACGGCCGGTGATCATGCCGGTACAGGTCGCTACTTCGTCCGCGTGGCCCTAGTTTGCTGGCGTTGCGGAGTTGGGGGCGGCGTTCCGCCTGTGACCATGGCAAAGCACCCGTAAGATGCTGACCGGGCGAGGTTCGAGATGCATGTGAACCTCAGGCGACGTTCAACCGTCTTCGGTGTGAAGCGCGCAGGTGTTGCGTGTGTTCTAGGGGATTGGTGAGGGTTTAATGGCCGTCGTTGACAAGGTCCAGGCCGAGTCATCGATCCGCCATGAGCAGCGGCGTGCGCAGCCGCAGAGCTGGAGCGGATCCTATCGCCGGGTCGCGGGCTGGCTCGACTTTCTCAGCATGCTGATGGCAGGCGTCATCGCGTTCGTGCTCCGGTTCCCCGGGGTGCCGACGGAGCTGAACGCGCCGTACATGGCGCTGACCGTCGCCCTGCCCATGCTCTGGGTGCCGACGCTGGTGCTCTGCCGGGCCTACCAGCCGCGGTACATCGGCGTCGGGTACGAGGAGTTCCACCGGGTGCTGCGCGCCGGGTTCATCCTGACGGCGGCGGTCGCGATCGTGGCGTACGCGACGAAGACCGAGGTGGCGCGCGGCTACGTGGTGATGGCGCTGCCGCTCGGCACGTTCCTCGCGCTCGTCGCGCGGTACCGGCTGCGCAAGTGGCTGCACAAGCGGCGCTGGAACGGCGAGTGCATGCGGCGCGTGGTCGCGGTCGGGCACCGGACGTCGGTGGTCGACCTGATCCGGCTGCTGCGCAAGAAGCGGTACCACGGCATGGACATCGCGGCGGTGTGCCTGCCGCCGGCGCTGGCGTCCGGTGACGACGCGGTCGCCGAGGTCGAGGGCGTCCCGGTGCTGGGCGACTTCTCGCAGGCGGCGGCGGTCGCCGACCGGATCGGCGCGGACTCGGTGGCGGTGCTCGCCTGCCCGGAGATGGACGGGGTGGCGCTGCGCCGGCTGGCGTGGCAGATCGAGCGCAACGACGTCGAGCTGGTGGTGGCGCCGGCGCTGATGGACGTGACCGGCCCGCGGATCTCGATCCGCCCGGTGGCGGGGCTGCCGCTGCTGCACGTGGAGCATCCGGAGCTGGACGGCGGCCGCAAGATCCTCAAGGGGCTGTTCGACCGGATCGCGGCGCTCGCCGGGCTGGTGGCGCTGAGCCCGCTGCTGGCGCTGGTGGCGATCCTGATCAAGTTCTCCGGGGACGGCCCGGTGATGTTCCGGCAGACGCGCGTCGGGCGCGGGGGCCGCGAGTTCACGGTGCTGAAGTTCCGCACGATGGTGCAGGACGCCGAGGCGCGGCGGGTGGAGCTGCTGGCCGCCAACGACAACGACGGGGTGCTGTTCAAGATCCGGGAGGACCCGCGCATCACCCGGGTGGGGCGGTGGCTGCGCCGCTACTCGCTGGACGAGCTGCCGCAGCTGTTCAACGTGCTGCGCGGCGAGATGTCGCTGGTGGGTCCGCGCCCGCCGCTGCCGGAGGAGGTCGCCCAGTACGGCGGCGACGTGTACCGGCGGCTGGTGGTGAAGCCGGGGCTGACGGGCCTGTGGCAGGTGAGCGGCCGCTCGGACCTGTCGTGGGAGGAGTCGGTCCGGCTCGACCTGCGCTACGTCGACAACTGGACGCTGGTGCTCGACCTGCAGATCATGTGGAAGACCTGGTCCGCGGTCTTCCGGGGGTCCGGAGCCTACTGAGCGGGACCCGGGTATCGGGTCGGCTCGGGTGCGCATGAGAAAGTGGACCGGACAGACCAATCGAGTCGGGAATGTGATCAGCGGATGAGGGACGGGGACGACCACGCGCTGGCGGCGGAGCTCGCCGGCGCGGCGGGGCGGGTGCTGCTGGACGTGCGGGACGAGGTCGGCTTCGCGGACGCTCGGGTTCTGAAGGACACGGGCGACCTGCGGGCGCACGAGTACCTCATGGCTGCGCTCGCGGAGCGCTGTCCCGGCGACGCCGTCCTGTCCGAGGAGGGTCGCTCCTCGGTGGCGGGGAAGCGTTCGGTGGACGACGACCGCGCCCCGACCCGCAACACCGCGACCGCCGAGCGGCTCACCGCCGGGCGGGTGTGGATCGTCGACCCGCTCGACGGCACCCGGGAGTTCTCCGAGGAGGGCCGCCGCGACTGGGCCGTCCATGTGGCGCTGTGGGAGCGCGACGCGTCCGGGAGGGGGCGGCTCGTCGCCGGGGCGGTGGCGCTGCCGGCGCAGGGCCTGACGCTCCGCACCGACGCGACGGGCGGCGCCTCGCTCGTCCGGGTGGAGCCGGGCGAGCCGGACCCGGTGACGGCCGGTTCGGGGTCCGCGCAGCCGCGCGAGGTGCCGCTGCACGTGCCGGCGCCGGACGCGGGCAAGCTGCGCGTCGCGGTGAGCCGGACGCGTCCGCCGGAGTTCGTCCGGAAGCTGGCCGACCGCCTGGCCGCGGCGGGTCCGGCGCCGGCCGGCGTCGACGTGGAACTGGTGCCGATCGGTTCGGCGGGGGCGAAGATCTCCGCGGTGCTGCTCGGCGAGGTCGACGCGTACGTGCACGCGGGCGGCCAGTACGAGTGGGATTCGGCGGCTCCGGCGGCGGTGGCGCTCGGTGCGGGGGCGCACGCGTCCCGCGTCGACGGGTCGCCGCTGGAGTACAACCGTGAGGACCCGCGGCTGCCGGATATCCTGGTCTGCCATCCCGTGTCGGCGTCGATGCTGCTGTCCGGCATCGCGGAAGTCGGCGGCCTGCCGGGCTGAGGCCCCGCCAGGCCGTCTCCGGCCGGGCGGGACCGATTCGCGGTAGGCCGGCGTTCGACCCGGTGGGACGTCCCGTCCCAGGCCACCGGTTGCATCTGCCAGATCAGCGTGGAGAGAGCACCAGACCATGCAGCGTTCCGATTACCTGCTGTCGCAGTTGGACGTCCTCGAAGCCGAGTCGATTCACATCTTCCGGGAGGTGGCGGCCGAGTTCGAGCGGCCCGTCCTGCTGTTCTCGGGCGGCAAGGACAGCCTGGTCATGCTGCGCCTGGCCGAGAAGGCGTTCTGGCCGGCCCCGATCCCGTTCCCGGTCATGCACGTCGACACGGGGCACAACTTCCCCGAGGTGATCGAGTTCCGGGACCGGCGGGCGGCCGAGCTGGGGGTGCGGCTGGTGGTGGCGTCGGTGCAGGACGCGATCGACAGCGGCCGGGTGGCCGAGCAGAAGGGGCGCCGGGCGTCCCGGAACCGGTTGCAGATCGTGCCGCTGCTGGACGCGATCGAGGAGCACCGGTTCGACGCGGCGTTCGGCGGGGCGCGGCGGGACGAGGAGAAGGCCCGCGCGAAGGAGCGGGTGGTGTCGTTCCGGGACGAGTTCGGCCAGTGGGACCCGAAGAACCAGCGTCCGGAACTGTGGAACCTGTTCAACACGAAGATCCAGCAGGGTGAGCACGTCCGGGTGTTCCCGCTGTCCAACTGGACGGAGCTGGACATCTGGGATTACGTGCGGCGCGAGGAGCTGGCGCTGCCCTCGATCTACTTCGCGCACACCCGCCGCGTGTTCGAGCGCGACGGGCTGCTGCTGGACGCCGAGACCGGGTTCGCGAACCGCGGCGACGACGAGCCGGAGTTCGAGGCGACCGTCCGGTACCGGACGGTCGGCGACGCGTCCTGCACGGGCGCGGTGAAGTCGTCGGCGGAGACGCTGGACGAGGTGATCGAGGAGATCGCGGCGACCCGGATCACCGAGCGCGGCCAGACCCGCGCCGACGACCGGACGAGCGAGGCCGCGATGGAGGACCGTAAGAAGGAGGGCTACTTCTGATGGCCGGGAACGAGCCCGCCGAGGCGGCGCCGACGAGGGGGCCGATGGACCTGCTGAGGTTCGCGACCGCCGGGAGCGTCGACGACGGCAAGTCGACGCTGATCGGCCGGCTGCTGTTCGACTCGAAGTCGATCTTCGAGGACCAGCTGGAGTCGGTGGAGCGCACGAGCACCGAGCGGGGCGAGGAGTACACGAACCTGGCCCTGCTGACCGACGGGCTGCGCGCCGAGCGGGAGCAGGGCATCACGATCGACGTGGCCTACCGCTACTTCGCGACACCGCGCCGCAAGTTCATCATCGCGGACACGCCGGGGCACATCCAGTACACCCGGAACATGGTGACGGGCGCCTCCACCGCCGACCTCGCGATCATCCTGGTGGACGCCCGCAAGGGCATCCTGGAGCAGTCGCGGCGGCACGCGTTCCTCACGACCCTGCTGCAGGTCCCGCACCTGGTCGTGGCGGTCAACAAGATGGACCTGGTCGACTACGACCGGGCCGTGTACGAGCGGATCGTGGACGAGTTCACCGCGTTCGCCTCCAAACTGGAGGTGACGGACCTGACGTTCGTCCCGATCTCCGCGCTGCACGGCGACAACGTGGTCGAGCGCAGCGTGAACATGCCCTGGTACGAGGGGTCGTCGCTGCTGCACCACCTGGAGCACGTGCACATCGCCTCCGACCGGAACCTGATCGACGTGCGGTTCCCGGTGCAGTACGTGGTGCGGCCGCACGCGTCCACGGATCCGGAGCTGCACGACTACCGCGGCTACGCGGGGCAGGTCGCGGGCGGCGTTCTGAAGCCGGGCGACGAGGTGGTGCACCTGCCGTCCGGGCTGACCACGACGATCACCCACATCGACGGGCCGTCCGGTCCGGTGGAGCAGGCGTTCGCGCCGATGTCGGTGACGCTGCGGCTCGCCGACGACATCGACGTCTCCCGCGGCGACATGATCGCACGGCCGAACAACCGGCCCGACGTCGCGCAGGACCTCGACGCGATGGTCTGCTGGATGACGCCCGACCGCACCCTCGCCCCGCGCGCGAAGCTGGTCATCAAGCACACGACCCGCACCGCGAAGACGATGGTGAAGGAACTGCACTACCGGCTGGACGTCAACACCCTGCACCGCGACGAGGCGGCGGAGAGCCTCGGCCTGAACGAGATCGGCCGCGTCTCGCTCCGCGTCACCCAGCCGCTGTTCGTGGACGACTACGGCCGCAACCGCCTCACCGGCGGCTTCATCCTGATCGACGAGGCCACCAACAACACCGTCGCCGCCGGCATGATCATCGGCGCGCGCTGACCGGACGTCGCGGGGCCGCCGGCCCCGCGGCGCGTCTTCTCCCTGGAACCCCCCGGACCAAGGCAGGCCCCCGATGCCCCCATCCGTCGGCGTCGTCCTCCCGACGCACAACCGGCCGGAGCTGCTGCGCCGGGCGCTGGAGTCGGTCCTCGCGCAGGACTACGAAGGCGAGCTGCGCGCGATCGTCGTCTTCGACCGCGCCGAACCGGACGCCTCGCTCGCGGGCGACCGCGTCGAGGTCATCGCCAACACCCGGGAGCCGGGCCTCGCGGGCGCCCGCAACTCCGGCGTCCTGGCCCTGGACACCGACCTCGTCGCGTTCTGCGACGACGACGACCAGTGGCTGCCGGGCAAGCTCGCCGCGCAGGTGAAGGCGCTCGAGGGCGAACCGGACGCGGTGCTGTGCAGCTCCGGCATCCTCATCGACTTCGACGGGCGGGAGCTGCCCCGGCTGGCCGGGACCGGACGCGTCACCTACGAGGCGCTGATCCGCGACCGGATGATGAGCGTCCACTCGTCCACCTATGTCGCGCGCCGCGAGCCGCTGATCGACATCGGCATGGTGGACGAGACGATCCCCGGCAGCCAGGGCGAGGACTGGGACCTCGCCCTGCGCGCCGCCCGCCGCCACCCGGTGGTGAACGTCGACGAGCCGTACGTCCGCGTCCTGTGGGGGCTGACCTCGTACTACGCGCAGGCGTGGGAGACGAAGGTGGCCGCGCTGGAGTGGTTCCTGGAGCACTACCCGGAGATCGGCTCGGAGCCGGGCGCCGCCGGACGCGTCTACGGCCAGCTCGCCTTCGGCTGCGCGACGGTGGGCCGCCGCAGGGACGCGCTCCGCTGGTCGGCACGTGCCCTCAAAGCCAACCCGGCCGAACGCCGCGTCCCGTTCGCCCTCGCCGTCGCCTCCGGTGTCGTGTCCGGCAAGCGGGTGCTGCTCGCCCTCCATACCAGGGGCCGCGGCATCTGACGCGAGCCGGACCGATTCCCGTGCTTTCGCCACCTTTCCCCACGTGGCGCCGGTACTGTCGTTGCCCGTCGCAGTGCTAGAAGGAGCCTCTCCGTGAACATCTCTTCCCGCCGCATCGTCGCGTCCGGGACGCTGGTGCTGGCAATGGCGCCGGCGTTCGCTCTGACCGCCACGCCCGCGCTCGCGGGCGTCGACCTCGACGCGGTCGCCGAGGGCATCACCGAGAGCGGCTACTACGTCGACTCGCACGCGAAGTACTACCAGTCGGACGGGGCGCAGGAGCTGCTCCGCACGGCGCAGGGCCGGTCCGTGCCGGTCTTCATCGCGATCCTCCCGGCCGGGAACGACGCGGGGCAGGTCCTCCAGCAGCTGCCCGCCCTGATGAAGCGCAAGGGCACGTACGCGGTGCTCGCGGGGGACCAGCTCAGGGCGACGTCCAACACGCTGCCGGAGAGCCGGGTGAAGGCCGTCTACGCCACGGCGGTGAAGGGCAGCAACGGCCGGCCCGACATGGCGCTGCTGAGGTTCGTCCAGACGCTGCCGGTGTCGAAGTACGCGCCGCCGAAGTCCGGCAAGCCCGGCAACAACGGCAAGCCCGCGCCCGAGTCGACGAAGCAGGCGCGGGAGCAGGAGGAGCGGACGCTCGCGCAGGCGCAGCCGACCGCGCCCGCCGCGGGCTACGAGGCCGCGCCGGAGGACGACGGCGGCTCCATGACGCCGTACCTGCTCGGCGGTGGCGGCGCGGTCGTGGTGGCCGCCGCCGGGGCCGGTTTCCTGCTGTGGCGCCGCCGCTCGGCGACCCCGGCGCCCGCCGGGGCGGCCGCCGCGTCGACGGCCCCGGCCCCGGCCCCCGCCGCCCAGCCGCCCGCCGCCCAGCCGCCCGCTGAGGCGCCGGAGACGGACGGTCCTAAGCCGGGCGACCCGGAGCCTCCGAAGGGCGCCTAGGCGCCTAGGGCGCCATCAGCAGGATCAGGTGGCGTTCACCGGCGCCCGCCGACAGAGCCCTGCCCGGTGCGGCGCCCTGCGCCATCACGAGCGTGCCGGGGCGGCTGCGCGGCACCCTGGTGCCGGAGCCGAGCTGGCCGCTGCCGCCCGCGCCCCACGTCAGCGGCGTCCCGTCGGTGAGGATCGCGGCGCCGTAGGCCTCGCCCGCGAACACCTGGGCGACGCCGCGCAGCTCCGGGCCGTGGCTGCCGGCGACCGTGACCGGGGCGGTGCGGAGCTTCACCGTCCGGTCGCCGAGCTGCCCGGCCGTGTTGTTGCCCCAGGCGACGACCGTGCCGTCCTTGCGGAGCGCGTAGTTGTGCTTCTCCGCCGCGCTGACCCCGGTGACGTCGCCGAGGACGCCCTTGCCCCCCGTGCCGGACACGAGCGCCGGGGTGAGCCTGTCGCGGCGTGACCCGTCGCCGAGCTGGCCGAGGTCGTTGTTGCCCCAGGAGGCGACCCGTCCGTCCCGCAGCAGCGCCAGGCCGTGCTGCCCGCCGATCGCGATGCGGGTCACGTCGTTCAGGCGTCCGGAACCGTCCAGGCCGCGCACGGGGACGGGGAGCGCCCGGTCCTCGCGGGTGCCGTCGCCGACCATCCCGTAGTCGTTGGCGCCCCACGCGAGCACCTGGCCGTTGCGGCGCAGCACCAGTTCGGTGTGCCCGTCGGCGGCGATCGCGGTGACGCCGGTGAGCGGCCTGCGGCCGTCCGGCGCCCGCACCGTCGTGGGGACCTTCGGGCTGGTGCGCTTGCCGGTGCCGCGCTGCCCGGACGACCCCTCGCCCCACGTCACGACGGTGCCGTCGCGGCGCAGCGCCATGGAGAAGTCGTTGTTGGCGCTGATCGCGACGACGTCGGCCAGCTCGCCCGAGCGCCCGTCCGGCGCGCGGACGGGGACCGGCGCGCGGCTGTCGCGCCGCGTGCCGTCGCCGAGCTGGCCGTCCTCGTTGGCGCCCCACGCGACGACCTTGCCGCCTTCCAGCACGGCCAGCGAGTGCCGCCCGCCGCCCGCGACGGCGAGCACGCCGTCGAGCCGGCCCTGCCCGCCCGCACCGGTGACGGTGGCGAGCTTGAGGTCGACGGTCCCGCCGGCGCGGCCGAGTTGCCCGTGGTCGTTGAGGCCGCTCGTCCAGACGGCGCCGGTCTCCTCGCCCGCCGACCCGGCGGGCGGCGGCGGGGACGTCGGCGGCGCCGCCTCGGGGGACGCGGTCCGGCCGCATGCCGCCGTGAGGACCGCCGAGGCGGCCAGGAGCGCGACGACCGGGCGGCGCGCGGCCGTCATCGCGTGCGGACGCAGGCGAACAGGTGCCTGGCGTAGTTGTCCTCGTAGGGCGGTCGGGCGTCCTCGTCCGGGCCGAGGTCGATGATCTCGTCGAAGGTCGTGTTCTCGCGCAGGAACCGCTCGACGCGCGGCGGGTCCCAGCCGCGCAGCGACTCGGCGAACCATGCCTCGTTGTCCTGCCCCGTGTCGAAGAACAGCACCCGGCCGGTGGCGCGGTCGAGGAGGCGGATCAGCTCCTCGGCGCTGACGGAGCCGCGGCCGAGGACGAAGTGGTGCAGCAGGCTGAAGCAGGACACCACGTCCCAGCGGGCGGCGTCGTGCCCGCCGAGGAACTCGACGCAGTCGCCGGTGGAGACGGCGCCGTCCGGAAGCCCGTAGATCGCCTGGCCGAGCGGGACGGCGAGCGGGTCCCGCTCGATGCCCTCGGCGTCGAAGCCGCGCCCGGCCAACTGGGCGACGAACCAGCCGTAGCAGCTGGCGACGTCCAGGTAGCGGCCCCCGGTGATGCCGCGCTCACCGAGGAACGCGTCCATCTTGGCGAGCCGGTCGGTGCACTGCCGCACCGTCGTCCAGCCGGACCGCAGCTCGGGCGCGTCGATCGGCTGGTACAGCTCATGGGTGCCGTCGAGCCAGCTCATCTTGAGCAGCAGGTCCTGCAGCGGGGTGGTGACGGGCAGCCACTTGGCGACGACGTGGGCGCCGTCGGCGCCGCTCATCGCGGCGATCGCGAGGCGGTGGTGGCCGTCGAGGATCTGGTACTGGTCGGAGCCGCGGACGGGCGCGACGAGGACCGGGTCCTGCGGGCCGCTCTGCTGCGGGCGGGGCGCTCCGCCGGGCGCCGCCTCGCCGCGGTACCGGGCGATGAACGCGCGGGCCGCCGCGAGGACGCCGGCGGGGTCGGTGCCGCCGAAGTAGTCGCCGCCCGCCTCGATGCAGCGCAGCCCGAGCCGCCCGTAGGCGCTGTCGAGGATCTGCTCGTCGGTGAGGCCGGGGTACTCGTCGGCGAGGCGCAGCAGCGCGACGTGCGGACCGTCCAGGAACGGCGTGGACGGCCACAGCAGGTCGCCGGTGCGGTCGGCGAACTCGCGGGCCGTCCAGCCGCCCTGCGCGCCGACGAGGAGCTGGTCGAACCGCACGGGCACCTTCCACGGCCGCCGCAGCACGGCGGTGGACACCGCGACGCGCGCCGCGGCGGGGATCGGCAGGGAGCGCCCGGCGTCGACCAGCCGCCCGTACACGGGGCCGCTCGGCGCGAGCCCGCTCTTGCGCAGCACCGCGCGGGACTTGCGGCGTACTTGGTCAATTCCCGTGGGCATGGACGCTCCTGGCAGATGTCGTTCCGGTGGGCGTTTCGGTCGTCGGCGCGTGGCCGGCCGGCGCGTCGGTGGCCGGCTTTCCGGTGGCCGGCGCGTCGGTGGCCGCTGTGCCGGTGGCACCCGCGGCCCCGGGTGCGGCGCGGCCCCGTCTCCCCGGCAGCAGGGAGGCGAAGGCGGTGAGGGACAGCCGCTCGCGACCGCCCCAGAGTAGGGCAACGTACAGCACGGCGCCGGGGATCAGCCCGGCGGCGAGCGCGGCCGGGCTCGACCCGGCGACGAGCCGGACGGCCAGCGGGACCGCGCCGAAGCTCAGCAGCGCCGAGCCGCCCGCCCAGAGCAGACCGGCGCTCGCCGGGGACATCCCGAGGATCCGGCGGACCTGGACGAGGGCGAGCAGCGTCCGGACGAGCAGCCCGCACGCCCGCGCCACCGCCGCCCCGGCCAGCCCGAACGGTGGGATCAGCAGCACGTTCAGCACCAGGTTCACGCCGAGCGCGGCGCTCTGGTTGACCAGGCTGAGCCCGCTGCGGCCGGCCATCAGCAGCATCACGTCGCGGGCGCCGGTCGCCGTCGCCACCAGCATCGCCATCGCCAGGATCACGGTGACGACCTCGCCCGTCCCGCGGTAGCCGTCGCCGAACGAGCCGACGTACACCGGCGCGCCGACCGCGACGGCCAGGTGCACCGGCCAGGCGAGCGCGAGGTTCCAGGACGCGCACACGGCGAAGATCCGCTGCGCGCCGGCCCGGTCGGCGAGCGCCATCAGCCGGCTGACCGCGGGCTGCATGACGTTCTGCACCGCCTGCGTGGCGAGCTGGCTGATCACGATGAACCGGGTGGCGGCGGTGTAGACGGCCGCCTCGCGGGGCGAGCTGAGCGCCGCGACGAGCACGATGTCGGCGCGCTGGAACGCCGTCTGGCAGATCTGCGCGAACGCGCGCGGCGCCGTGAACCGCCAGAAGTCGCCCGCCAGCGGGCGCAGCCCGGCGGGGGCCTGCGGCGCGGACGCGGCGGCGTGCCCGCGGCGGCTGATCTTCAGATACCACAGCGCGGCGACGATCAGGCACGGCAGGTAGGGCGCGGCCCAGGCCAGCGCGAGCCAGACCGCGTCGTCGGACAGCACCGCCGCCGCGATCACGCCGCCGACCTGGAGCGTCTGCCGCAGGATCTTGTCGACGAGGACGGTCGGCCGCATCGAGCCGTAGCCGCGCGTCGCCGCCAGCAGCGCGTCGTGCGCGCCCGCCAGCGGCAGGAACAGCGCCAGCACCCGGACCATGCCGATGGCCTGGTCGGGGTCGTCGGCGCCGATGTGGCCCGCCGTCCAGGGCGCGGTGGCGAGCAGGACGACCGCGCTGATCAGCGCCGTCGCCGCGACCGGGACCAGCGCGACCGGCACCGTCCGGCGCGCCGCGGCCCGGTCGCCGAGCGCGAGATGCCGGGGCAGCCAGCGCAGCAGTCCCGCGTCGGTGCCGAGGCCCGACACCGCCTGCAGGATGATGAACAGCGACGTCGCCGCGAAGAACGTGCCCGCGATCCGCTGCGAGTACAGGTGCGCGACGAGGAAGACCAGCGCGAGGCCCTGGACGCCCGCGACGGCGGCGCCCACCAGGTTGAGGGCGCCGCCTCTGGCCAGCCTGTTCAGATTGGGCCCGCCCGGCTCGGCCGGTTCAGGACCCGGCATGCCGGCCGGCCTTGTGCGGCTTCGTGCTGCCGTAGCGGGGCTGGATGTCGCCGGACTGCCCCGGCTCGTCGGCGGGCTCGTCCGGGACGTCGGGCGGCATGTACCGGGAGATGTCCTCCTGGGTCCGCGTCGAGGCGGACTCCAGCGCCTGCTCGGTCGCGGCCAGCTCGGCGTCCGCAGGCTCGGGGGGCTCGGCGTCGGACGGCCGCGCCTTGCCCCCGCCCGACCGTCCCCTCGCGGAGGCGGGGCCGGTTCCCGGGCCGGCGTCCGTCGGCGAGGGAGGCTTGGGCGCGACGGGCTTGCCCGGCCCGGACGGCGGCTCCAGCGCCGGCGGCGTGGGACGCCGCGCCCCCGTCCGCGACCCGGGCCGGGGCGCGGGCTGCGTTCCAGGCTGCGTTCCGGGTGGGGCGGCGGCGCGCCGGCCGCCACCGCCGCGGCGGGAGGGCGCCTGCCGCGCGTCGCCCGGCCTCGGCTCCTGCTTGATCTGGGGCAGTGCCTGCGTGGTCAAGGTGGAGGAGTCGGTTTCGCCCTCCTGCGGTGCCCCTGGCCAGTGGCCTTTGTCGTCGTCCCGCTCGGCGCCGGCCCTGGGATCGCCCGGCTGGTCGTCCGCCCACGCGGGGGAGCCCTCGGAGACGGCGCGCCGCTCACCGGCGCCGCGTCCCCGCGCGCCCTGCGGCGGGCGGCCGGCCTGCCGGGCCGGCGGCGCCTGCCGCGGCGGGCGCCCGCCGCGCTGCTCCGGCGGCTCCAGCAGGGCGCCCAGCACGGTGACGCCGGCGCGCTCGGCCTCCACGTAGGCCTGGCGGAGCTCCTCCCGGGTCGTCACACCCTGGTTGACGACGAGGATCACCGCGTCCACGAACGTGCACAGCGCCTGCGCGTCCGCGTCGTGCAGGCTCGCGGCGTTGACGACGAGGTACTCGCTGCGGCGGCGCAGCACCTTCACGGCCTCGCGCATCCGCGGGCCGCTGAACCGGTGCGCGGCCTCCTGGGCGCGCGGGCCGCGCGGCAGCAGCCGCAGCTGCGAGTCGGTGTGGATCAGCAGGGTCGCCGGGTCTGTGCCGCTGAGCAGCGTGTCCGACAGGCCCTTGCCGCCGGGACGGGCGCCGAACAGCGTGCTGACGTCGGTGTCCTCGGTGGTGGCGTCGATCATGATGGTCTTGGCGCCGGCGAACGCCAGCGAGACCGCGAGGTTGGCACTGGCCAGCCGGGCGCTGCCGCCCGGGGTGGCGCTGGTGACCAGCAGCGCGACCGGGGTCTGCGGCGCGGTCGCCACGACCGCGGCGCGCAGCCGCCGGTACGCCTCGCCGACCGGGCTCTTTGGTGCGCTGACCAGGGCGAGCGTGTCGCCGGGCGGGCCGCCCGCCGGGATGGTGGACAGCGTGCGGACGCCGAGGCCCTCGATCGCCTCGGCGTTGCGCAGCCGCTGGTTCAGCCGCTCGCGCAGCAGCACCACCGCGAGGCCGATGACGGCGCCGCCGACGAGGCCGCCGGCCCCGAACATCGCGGTGCGGACCTGGCCGGGGCCGTCCGGCGCGCCGGCCGGGGTGATGACCTGGCCCGGGTTGATCGGCGTGCTGCCGATGTCGTTGGCCTGCTCGTCGATCACGCCGAGCTGGTTGGTGTAGGCGGTGACCCGCTGCTGCAGCGTGGCCCGCTTGGCGCCGACCGACGCCGCCATCTCGCGGTTCGTCTTCAGAAGCTGCACCTGGACCTTGTCGGACTGGCTCTTCAGCTTGGCGAGCTGGTTGTTCACCACGTCCTGCGCGCGCTGCTGCCGGTAGGCCAGGTAGGCGTCGGCGAAGGCCTGCGCGCCGGAGCGGGCGTCGCCGGAGCTCTTGGCCGTGTAGGTCAGGTTGAGCACCTGCGTGTTCGGCGGGACGTCCACCCCGAGGTCGCCGTCCGGCTCGCGCCCGAGCTTCTGCCCGGCGATCTTGGCGACCCGGTCGGTGGTGACCAGCTGCGCCTCGGTCTGCAGGTTGACGAGGTCGTCGCCGCGGCCGTCCGGTGAGTACGGGTTGCCCTCCAGCGGACTGACCAGCACCGTCGCGGTGGCCTTGTACGGCGCAGGCAGCACCAGGGCGGCGGCGACGCCGATGCCCGCGCCGACGACGGCGAGCAGGACCAGCAGTGGCACGTACCGCCTGAGCAGGGACAGCAGCTGACCCTGCTGCGGGTCGGCCGTCTGGTCAGCTCCCACGACGATCCCCCTTGTTGATCCGGGTCGTGCTGGACGGACAGATGGCGTCGACTTTATCCGCGCTTGGCACGCGTCCGGTTTCGTTCATCTCAACCTCGTGGGGAGAGGGGGCCGGGGGCGGTGGTCCGGCGGACGGGGGCGCCCGGGCTCTGCCTGGTCAGCACGATGCCGCGGGCGGGGTTGGCGGCCTGGTCGAGGGCCAGCACGCCGCGCGCGACCTCGCGGTCCAGGGCGCGGCCGCGTTCCACCACGACCAGGGTCAGGTCGCTGGCGGCGGCGGCGCTGATCGTGTCGGCGGCGTTGATGTCGGGCGTGGTGATGACGACGATGCGGGAGTCGCGGCCCGCCTTGTCGACGGCGCGGGTGAGCTGGCGGTCGTCGTCGCTGCGCACCAGCCGCACCCCGAAGGCGCGCGGCTGCGAGGTGCCCGCGGGGTCGCGCTCCTCGCCGTCCTGCTGGATCCGCAGCACGGTGGTGGCCGAGCCCCCCTCGGTGCACAGCTCGGCCAGCTCGTAGGCGACGGCGGCGCCGGCGGACGCGGGCACGCCGGTGACGAGGACGGTGGTGGCCTCGGAGTCGAAGACGAGGTTGCGCAGCCGCCGGCAGATCTCGCGGTGCCCGCCGCCGAGCGCCGCCGACTCCACCATGATCGGCAGTTGCGCGTGCAGCCGGACGTCGGCGGGCCGCCGGATGCGCCGCGGCCGCCGGTCGATCAGCAGGGTGAACGCGACCCAGCCGAGCAGCCCGACGCCGAGGCCGCCCGCGAGCGCGACGTCCCGGCCGGCGTCGTCGCGGCCGACGGGCAGCGCGGCGCCGCGCAGCACCTCGCCGGGCTGCACCACCTTGCGCTCCAGCGCGGAGATCTGCTTCTGCACCTCGGTGATCTGCTTCATGATCTCCTGGCGACGGGTGCGGGCGGTCTCCCTCGTGAGCTCCTCGTCGTCCCCCGGCAGCGTCCTGAGCTGCTTGTGCAGCAGGTCGAGGTACTTCTCCAGCGACTCACGGTTGCGCTGCTGGATGCCGCCGAGGATCTGCTGCCGCAGGTCGAGGTAGGCCTCGGCGACGGCCTGGGCGCCGCTCTGCGCCGCCTTCGGCGACTCGCCGCGCACGCCGATCGTCAGCACGTGCGTGCTGTTCGGCACCGACAGGTCGATGCGGTCGCGGAGTTCCTGGCGGGACGCGTCGAAGCCGGGGAAGGTGGCGAGCCTGCGCAGCACCTCGTCCGACCAGACGAGCTGCGCCTCGGTGTCCATCGTGGTGTCCCGGGGGTCGCGCTCCTTGGGGTTCAGCGGCCGGCCCGGCGTGTACCCCGGGTGCAGCGACACCGGCGGCGCCAGCACCGAGATCCGCGCGGTGTACGTCGCCGGGGTCAGCGCGATCTTCGCGAGGCCGAGCGCTCCGCCGGCCACCAGCGCGATCAGCAGCGCCGCGAGGTGCCGGCGGAGCGCTCCCGCGTACCGGGTGACCGGGATCGAGTCCGGGGCGAGCGGCGGTTCCGCCTGCACGCTGGACGGGCCGAGGGTGCGCTTCTTCATCGCCGCGCCGTCTTCACGGTGTCATCGCCGCCAGGCGGGCTCGGCGCCGAGGAGGGCGGCGAGCTTGTCGTCGTAGGGGGCGAAGTGGTCGGTCAGGCGGCGCTGCAGGTGGTCCGGCAGCGGGGATCCGGGCCGGGCGTTGTGCCGCTCGAACGACTCGGGCCGCCACTGCGGCAGGCCGAGGAACGCAAGGACGGAGTCGTAGCAGGGTTCGGGTTCGGAGAAGAAGTCCTCGGCGTACAGGACCAGCACCCGGTCGCGTCCGAACAGCTCGAACAGCCGCTCGATCTGGTCGGCGTACTGGCTGCGGTCGACGTAGGAGTGGTGCCGGTGGCTGTGGCTCACGTACGCCGGGTCGGCCCGGATCCTGTCGACCTCGCCCGCGAGCCGCTCGGCCTCCAGGTCCAGCGCCCGCTCGAACGGCTCGGTCTCGAACCCGCGGGCCAGCTCGTGCTTGTGCGCCGAGTAGGTGCGCACCACCGGGTCGCGCAGCAGCGCGATGAGCTTCACGCCGGGCAGGTCGCGGGCGATCCGCTCCGGCGCCAGCGGATGGTGCATGTAGTAGCCGGCGGACTCGAACGCCAGCGGCGTCGCCCCGTCCATGGCGGCGGTGACGCGGCGCTCGGCGAGCGTCCGGACGGGGAAGTGCCCCCGGTACCAGGACAGGCCCCGCGGGTAGCCGACGTCGAAGTAGTGCACGCCCTTGTGGAAGTTCGGCTGGACGACGGCCGGGTGCGCGGCCAGCGCGCGGAACAGCGACGTGGTGCCGCCGCGCTGCGTCCCCACCATGAGGAAGTCCGGGAGCATCCGCGCCCCCGACGTCAGCCGCCCGCCGGCGCGGGTGGCGGCCCGCCCGGCCTCCTTGACCCATTGCGGGGCGTCACGGCGCGAGATCACGAGAGCCTCCCGAGGTCGGCGTGGAGGAGGGACAGCAGCCGCTCGGCGTCGGCGCGCAGCGGCCCGCCGATCGGCTCCTGCGCGGCCAGCAGGTAGCGGCGGCACAGCTCCAGCAGGTAGAGCCGGACAGTCGCGTCCGCGGTGGCGGCCGGCAGCCCGAGCGGCGCCAGCACGGCCGCCGCGGCGTCCGGCCAGGTCGCGTACGGCGGGCCGGACGCGGTGCGCATCGCCTCCTGCAGCCGGTAGTGGAGCAGGTCGAAGCCGTCGGGGACGCCGCGCGCGAAGCGCTCCCAGTCCCACAGCCGCAGCACGCCGCGGTGCCAGGCCATGTTCCACGGGGTCCAGTCGCCGTGCCAGGCGCCGAAGTCGAAGGGCAGGTCGCCGTGCGCCTTGCCGACGCCCTCGACGACCTCGCCGAACACGGCGCGCTGCCGCTCGTCCAGCACCCCGGCGGGGCTCGCGGCCATGCCGTCCCAGAAGCCGCTGTCGCGCAGCGGGGTCCGCTCGACGCCGCCGACCTCGAACAGCGCCCGCATCTGCGCGACGGGGGCCTGCCCGCGCGGCCGCCAGCCGAGCGCGCCGGTCGGGAGCGGCTCCAGGACGAGCAGGTCGAGGGTGCGCCAGGTCACGTGGTGCAGCAGTTCGGGGACGTGCAGCCGCCCCCGCGACGCGGGCGCGGGCAGGTGCGCGTTCAGGTGGCCGAGCGCGGCGGCCTCGCCCGCGAGCAGGTCGCGGGCCGTTCCGGTGTCGCCGACCTTGACGAACGCGACGGGCTCGCCGCGCGGCGACAGCACGTGCAGGATCGGCTTGCGGTTGGCGCGGGCGCTGCCGAGCCCGATGCTGACCACCACGGGACGGCCGAGGAGTTCGGCGAGCCGGTCCTCGACGGACGGGCCGCCGCCGGTGACGCGGAGCCGGTCGCGCAGCGTCCGCTCCGGCAGCCCGGTGCGGACGGCCGCCGCGGTGAGGGCGCGCGAGGCGCGCTGCCTGGGGCCGAGGTCGTGGCTGTAGCGGCGCAGCGCGGTGGCGGCGGCGCGGGGCAGGCCCGCCGGAACCAGCAGCCGCGGATGATCGGCGTCCGGAAGGAAGGCCAGCTCGCGGCGGGCTCCCTCGGACTCCCCGGGGGCGACGGCGTCGACGCTCGCGCCCGGCCACAGCTCGCCGACCGCCTCGATCCAGGCGGCGCGCGTCTCCGCGGCGCTCACTGGGCGGCCTCCTCTGCGGTCAGCGCGCGGACGCGGGCCCGCGGCGCGCGCACGCCCGCCGCGTCCCGCCTGGCCCGCCACATCAGGGCCACCGCGATCATCACCGTGTACAGCGGTACCTCCACCATGTCGTAGGTGATCATGAAAAGGGTGCAGGAGATCAGCACGCAGCAGCCCGCCAGCGAGTACGCGCCCCGATCGCGCCAGTGCCGCAGGAACCGGATCGCGAAGAACGCGCAGAACGCGACCGTCCCGACGATGCCGTTGGCGAAGATGAGCAGCCACACGTGGCCTTGGGTGCCGAGCGGCGGCGACTCGCACGCCTTGCAGCCGGCCCTCGCGCCGCCGGCGACCTGGCCGAGGTCGCCCTGGACGTTGCGGGTGGAGCCGAAGCCGACCAGCGGGGAGCCCATGAGGGCGCTGCGGGTGGTCTCCTCGGCGAGCAGGGTGCGGCGGTTGTTGCTGTGCGGGTTGTCCAGCCGGTCCTGGACGAGGCCGGGCAGCGGCGACAGCGCCACGACGAGCGCGCCGACGGCGGCCATCCCGGCCGTCCAGGCGATCACCCGGGGCCCGCCGACCTGCAGCAGCTTGAGGACGCCGAAGAGCCCGATCGCGCCGAGCGCCGCCCACAGGCCCCGGTTCAGCGAGTAGACCACCGGCCACAGCGACGCGGTGAGGATGAACAGGCTGAAGACGCGGCGCCGCATCCGGGCCCGGACGATCCACGTCAGCAGGAAGTACGGGAGGAAGAAGGCGTAGGCGGCGCCCCAGGTGTTGGCGTAGGCGAACGGCGCCATCGGCCTCGACTGGGCGAACCCGAGGATCGACTCGATCTCGGCGACCCTCGGGTGGACGATGTCGCGGACGAAGGAGTTGCTCGTCAGCCCGTGCGGCAGCACCATCTCCACCGGCGAGGTCAGCTGGACCGACGGGAAGAACGAGCCGACCAGCCCGCCGATCGTCGTCACGACGAACATGTAGCCGAGCAGCCGGCCGATCCTTCCGGACGGCAGCTCCCGCTCGCTCATGTTGCCGATGTAGAGCAGCACGATCGTGAACGACAGGTACCAGGCGAGCCGGTAGCCGTACACGAGCAGCCGGCTGAACCCGCCGCCGGGCTCGGCGAGCGGCGCGTCCGCCCACAGCACGAGCACGCCCAGCACGACCCAGACCAGGAAGAACAGCCACGCGCCGAAGCCGCTCGGCGCGACCAGCGTGCCCCGGCGGCGCCACAGCGTCATCGCCATCGGGACGCTGATGAGCAGCAGCATCACGTTGGCCAGGCCGAGGATCCACCACAGCGGGAAGCCGAGCAGCGCGACGCTGAGCGGCCAGCCCGGACGCAGCCGCCACGGCAGCAGCCGCGGCGGCGCGAGAGGCGTGCTCCCCGCGATCCCTCGCATCCCGGCCAATCACCGCTCCGTTCCCCTGGACGCACCCCTGGCGCGCGGACCGCGCCCCCGGACATCCGGACACGCGCCGCGCGGTGGAGGACGTCCGGCCGCCTGCCTGGGGCGACGAGGGGCCATGGCCGGTTTCGGCCACCCATTCCGGTCGTCCGGTAAGGGGCGAGAGGCGTCCTTCCAAGGTGCGCAGCGTACCCCGCGGCGCGCGATGGGCGTGTCCCGCGCGGGCGCGAGGCACGCCCGCACCCGCCGGAGCCCGCTGCGTTCGGTAGTCGAAACCGAAACGTTAGCGATCAAAACGGCAGGTCAGGAAGCCCGCGGCTACGATTGCCCGGCGCTGCGCGCGGTCAAGCGCGCAACACGGTGTTTTACGTCTACTTGGCACGGAGGGGTCGATGGGCAGACGCAGGTGGGGGGCGCTGGCGGCGGGGACCGCGCTGGCACTCGGAGCGCTGACGGCGAGTATCGCCGTCGTCCTCCCGGCGCAGGCCGACCAGCGGGGGTCGCAGCCCGGTCACGGCCGCGTCGTGAGCGCCGACCCGGCGGACCACACGCCGAACGTCCTTGACGGTGACGTCAAGTCGATCGTCAAGATCGGCGGCAAGATCTATGTCGGGGGCTCGTTCACCCAGGTGAAGGAGCCGGGCGCGAACAAGCCCACCCTGACCCGCGACCGGCTGTTCGCCTTCGACGCCGCCACCGGCGCGATCGACCCGAACTTCGCGCCGAGCCTCAACAAGGGCGAGGCCAGCGTGCTGCTGCCCGCCCCCGACGGCCAGTCCGTCTACGTGGGCGGCAACTTCAGCGAGATCAACGGCGTCCGGCACTTCGTGCTCGCCCGGCTCAACGCCCAGACCGGCGCGCCGATCGACTCCTTCGACCCGCAGCTCGACGCCAGGGTCCGCGACCTGCGGTTCGCCGGCGGCCGGCTGTACGTCGCCGGCACCTTCGCCACGGCGGGCGGCGTCGCGCGGGCGGGCCTCGCCACCCTGAACCCGCAGACCGGCGCCCGCGACGACTTCGCCGACCTGAACATCGCCGGCACCCAGACCGGCGACGGCGTCACCCAGATCTACAAGATGGACGTGAGCCCCGACGGCTCCAAGCTCGTCGGCATCGGCAACTTCAACTCCGTCGCGGGCAGCACCCGGCGCCAGATCGTCATGCTGGACCTCACCGGGCAGTCCGCGCAGCTCGCCAACTGGGACACCACCCGCTACGGCGACCAGTGCTCGCAGTCGTTCGACACCTACATGCGGGACGTGGAGTTCTCCCCGGACGGCAAGTACTTCGTCGTCACCACCACCGGCGCCTACGGCGGCACGGCGAAGCTGTGCGACACCCAGGCCCGCTGGGAGAGCTCCGCCACCGGCGCCGGCCAGCAGCCCACCTGGGTCAACTTCACCGGCGGCGACACCACCTACGCGGTCGAGATCACCGACACCGCCGTCTACACCGGCGGCCACTTCCGCTGGGCCAACAACCCGTTCGCCGGCGACCAGCCCGGCCAGGGCGCCGTCTCCCGCGAGGGCATCGTCGCGCTCGACCCCGCGAGCGGCCTGCCGTTCAGCTGGAACCCCGGCCGCGACAAGGGCGTCGGCGTGTTCGACATGCTCGCCACCGACGAGGGCCTCTGGGTCGGCAGCGACACCGACAACATCGGCGGCGAGTTCCACCAGAAGCTCGCGATGTTCCCCGTCGCCGGCGGCACCGTCGTCCCGGCGTACAGCGCGGGCGAGCTGCCCGGCAACGTCTACTCCGGCGGCGGCATCGGCACCGGCGCGGCCAACTACCTCAAGCACCGCTCGTTCGACGGCACCACCACCGGCGCCGAGGTCGCGGGCGACACCGGCGGCGTCGACTGGCGGTCCGCGCGCGGCGCCTTCATGCTCAACGGTGAGCTGTTCTACGGCGGTTCGGACGGCTCGTTCCAGCGCCGCGCCTTCGACGGCACCACGCTCGGCTCGCCCACCGTGATCAACACCGCCGACCAGCTCACGACCATGACGACCTGGCACTCGCAGGTCCAGAGCATCACCGGCATGTTCTTCGCCGGCGGCCGGATCTACTACACCCGCGGCCAGTCCGCGCTGTACTACCGGACGTTCAACCCGGAGAGCAACGTCGTCGGCGCGCAGGAGTTCACCGCCGTGAACAACCTGCCCGGCATGTCGTGGAGTTCCGTCGGCGGCATGTTCCGCAACGGCGGCGACCTCTACTACGTCAACAACACCAACGGGCGGCTGTACCGGGTCGCGTTCTCCGCGGCCGGCGTCCCGTCGGGGGCGTCCACCGAGGTCAGCTCCGCCGACTGGCGCGGCCGGTCGGTGTTCCTGTTCAGCGGGACGCCCAACGCGGTGCCGCAGGCCGTGTTCACCGCCAACTGCGACCAGCTCGACTGCGCGTTCAACGCGTCCGGTTCGGCCGACCCCGACGGTTCCATCGCCTCGTACGCGTGGGACTTCGGCGACGGCGAGAACGGCACCGGCGCCACGCCGCAGCACACCTACGGCGAGGCCGGCGAGTACACCGTCAAGCTGACGGTGACCGACGACCGCGGCGGCACCGGCACCAAGACGCAGACGGTGACGGTCGCGCCGGACCAGGCGAACATCGCCTTCCGCGCCGGTGCCGGCGGCAACGCCAACGTCCAGACGGCCTACGCCCAGATCCCGCCGTCCGTCCAGGCGGGCGACGGCATGATCCTGATGCTGACCTTCAACAGCAGCGGCGCGTCGCTGACGACGCCGCCCGCCGGCTGGACGCAGGTCGACACGCAGACCGTCGGCAGCGCCACCTCCGTCCTCTGGAAGCGGGTCGCGCAGGCCGGTGACGCCGGGCAGCAGGTCGACATCGGTCTGAGCGCCATCACCAAGGCCGACATCCGCCTGCTGGCCTACAACGGCACCAACACCACCGACCCGATCGCCGCGGTCGCGGCCGTCGGCGACCCGAGCGCGGTCACCGCGCACACCAGCCCGAACGCGACGGTCGGCGGCGCCGGCTCGTGGGCGGTGACGTACTGGGCCGACAAGTCGTCCAGCACCACCTCGTGGACGGCGCCCGCCGGAGTGGAGACCCGCGGCACGGGCATCGGCTCCGGCAGCGGCCGTATCACCAGCCTGACGGTCGACAGCAACGGCTCCGTGGCCACCGGCCCCTACGGCGGCAAGACGGCCACCACCGACGCCGCCAGCCGCGCCGCCATGTGGACCATCATCCTCGCCGGCAAGTAACTCGAAGAACGAAGTGGCCCCCGCCCGGACCCCCGGCCGGGGGCCACCGCACGTCCACGCCTGACGAGCCACAACCCGCCCCCCTGGACGAGTCACAGTCGCCCCTCTTGGACTGGACCTCAACCGCCGGAGCACGGGCAGGCACGCGGAGCGAGCCCTGCGAGCGCAGCGGGCATGCCCGCCGACGCAGGCGACCGCAGCGACGCCTCGCGAACCACTACGGGCACAGAGACCGAAACGACGGCGCGAGGATCGCCTGCGTCGCTGACGGGGGTTCCAGGGGGTCGCCCCCTGGGCAAACACGCCCCCCTGGGTAATTCAGCAGAATTCCTGCCAGGCCTTGCGGCTGTGGGCGTCCAGGAGGCGGAAGTCGCCGGTGGGCCAGTCGAGGTCGAAGTAGGCGACCCAGAGGGCGTGGTGTTTCTTCAGGTAGGCGTTGGTGGCGTGGAGCCAGGCGGCGCGCTCGGCGCCCGTGTCGTCGCCGACGAGGTAGCTGCCGGTCTCGGCGATGCCGAAGGGGAGGTTCTCGCCTTTGCTGACGGCGATGACGCGGTCGTACATGGTGGCCGGGGCGTCGTAGCGGCCTTTCTTCCAGCCGAGGTTGTAGGCGTCCCAGCCGAGGACCTGGACGACGTCGCGGCCCGGGTAGTAGTCGCGCCAGTCGCGTTTGGAGAGCGGGTCGAGGCTCCAGCTCATGAGGACGAGGGTGGCGTGCAGGCGCGGGTTCCCGGCCTTGTCGGCGAGGGAGCGGAGGCGGCGCCAGGCGGCGCGGTAGTCGGCGGCGGTGAACTCGCCCTTGGCGATGTTGTCCTCGGGCTCGTGGTAGTAGACCCAGTAGACGTCGCGGTCGCGGGGCGCGGTGGCGAACCACTGGGTCATGGCCTTGTCGTACTTGCCGGTGAGGACGTCCTTCGGCGCGAACTTGAAGGAGATGATCGGGGGCCGGTCGCCGAGGTCGGGGTTGCCGGGCCAGGCCGGGGGGACGCCCGGGTAGAAGAGGCGGACGGTCTCCAGGCCGCCGTACCTGGCGTCCAGGCGTCCGAGGGCCTTCTGGAACGTCTCGCCCGGCTGGAGTTCGAGGGAGAGGCCGCAGAGCGTCCGTCCGCCGCCGGGGGACGTGTCGGGGGCCTTGGTGGGGCGCGGTGCCTGCCAGGTGGGTTCGGGGCCGGGGGCGGGCGGCGCGGCGTCGCCGGACGGCGTGGGGGACGGCGCGCCGCTCGGGGACGGTGCGGGCACGCCGCGGCGGGTCTTCAGCACGAGGCGGGGGCCGTCGCCGGCCTCGCGGGAGTGCAGCGAGGCCCCGGACCGGAGGTCCTGGTTGGTGATGGCGAACGCGTAGCGGCCGGGGCCGGTCACGACCTGGCCGACGTCGAAGGAGACCCGGTCCGAGCCGGAGGCGGCGGTCGCGACGACGGGGCCGGCGGACGGGCGGTTGCTCCAGGACGTGCCGTTCTCCGTCCAGGAGGCGGGCAGCGTGCGCAGTTCGATCCGCTGCGGCCGGTTGTGCGGCCGTTCGAAGGTCACTTCGACCCGGGCCTTGGTGATCTTCGGGGTGCCGCGCGGTACGTCGAACGCGATGTAGGCCTCGGTGTGCCATTCGGGCCACACCGAGGCGGTGATCTTCTTGGCGTCGCCGAACTCCTTGCCCGGCAGTTCGCGCACCACGTAGGTGTCGGCGGCGGCCGGCAGGACGGTGCCGCCGCCGGCGGACGCGGTGCGGGCGTCGTGGCTCGTTTCGGGGCCGGTCAGCGCGATCGCGGCCGCGGAGGCGCCGACGGCGACGAGCGTGCCCGCGGCGGTGAGGGGGAAGGGCCGCGGTCCGCGCCGCCGGTCCCGCCGGCGCGGCGGGGCCGGCGGGACCGGCGGGACGGGCTGCGAACGGCGCGGGTCGGGCCGGTGGTGGCCACCGGGGAACGGGTCGCGGGGGTCGCGGTCGCGCACGTACGGCCCCTCCCTCTCGATGGTCGCCGCCCCTTTATCTCACATCGGGCTCAGGGCGCTCAGCCTGCGGGGAACATGCCGAGGCGGCCGTGGTACTCCTTGCCGAGCTCCTCGGTGTCGCTGCCGACGAGCAGTCCGCCGGAGTGGGCGACGAGCGCCTCGACGCCGTGGCCGAGCGTCCGCGTGGGGTTCCACGCGAGGGCCTTGCCGGTCGACGGGTTGAGCGCGCCGATGCCGGGACGCGACACGGCGCCGGGGCCGGCGGTGTCGTGCCCGTAGGGGTTGTCGAGCCAGCGCTGGTGGCCGCCGACGTAGACGGCGGAGCCGGTCACCGAGGTGGACAGCAGCGTGTCGCCGCCCGTCCAGTTGACCCAGGTGGGCTTCTGCCCGGAGCCGGTGGCGGACGCCTCCCAGCGGGCGGCGGAGTCGCACAGCGTGCTCTGGCCGTAGGGGCCGCCGGTGGTGACGGCGACGAAGTACTTGCCGTCGGGGGAGAAGTCCATGCCGCGCATGTAGGTGTCGAACGCGTTGAGGTTGCACGCGTCGGCGTACTCGGTGGTCGACCAGGTCGACAGCTTCGCGGTCGTGCCCAGGTTGATCAGTGCGATCTGGTGCCGGGTCTGCCCGTTGACCTGGGTGAACGTCCCGTTGATCACCAGCCGGGTGTCGCCGGGGTCGACCGCGAGCTTGTAGACCTTGAGCGCACCGGACCGCGGCTTGGTGACGGTGAAGTTGAAGCCGGCGTCGGCGACGCCGCTCAGCGCGTCGAGCCGGGCGACGGCGCTGCGGGACTTGCCGCCGGCCTTGGTGAACGTCCCGCCGATGTAGAGGTGCAGGCCGCGCCGCACCATCGTGGTGACCCGGTAGTCGACGTTGGGCTTGAACCCGGTGTGCACCTTGTTCGTCGTGGTGTTGATCGAGGCGACCGTGCCGGTCGTGGTCCCGTTGACGGTCTTGAACGTCCCGGCGACGTACAGCCAGCCGCTCGTCCCGGCCTGGAGGGCGTGCACGGTGCCGTCGACCTTCGGGACGAAGACCGTGCTGATCTTGCCGGTCTTCATGTCGTAGGCGAACAGGTTGTGCCGCTTCAGCGCCGTCTTGCCGCTGCCCGCCTCCCGCACCTGCTCGAAGTTGCCGCCGACGACGACCAGGCTCCCGACGACGGCGATGGCGCGGACGGTGCCGTCCAGCACGTGCGGGGTGTTGTTCACCGGGTTCGCCGAGACCACCGACGGCTGGGCGATGTCGGCGGACGCCACGCCCGACGCGGCCGTCAGCGCGGACGCCGCGAGAGAAGTGGCCGTGAGACAGGCGATGAAGCGTCGCATGTAGGTGCTCCGGGGTGCGGCCGGGGTTGGTGATGGCATCTTGTCCTACCACATGGGCGGAAGTCGGGCAGCGGTTCGGGGGAACCGCCATCGGATAGAGATTGTGTCAGGGGGCGGGCGCCTTGCCGTGGCGAATCCGGTGCAGGACGACGCGCCCCAGGTAGGAGCCCAGTTCGATGGTGTAGCGCCGCCACAGGCGGCGGGGTTCGCGGGCCAGCCGGTACAGGAACCCGATGCGCAGCTTGAGGACCCAGGCCGGGTAGTACTCGCGCCGTTCGGCGAGGTGCTCGAAGTACGCGCCGCACGTGATGATGACGGGCGCGGTCAGCCGGTCGCGGTACTCGCTGACGAAGCGCTGCTGCAGCGGGGTGCCGAGGCCGACGTGGAGGATGTCGGGGGACGCGTCGTTGATCTCGGCCACCAGCCGCTCGGCCGTCTCGGCGGGGATGCGGCCCCGGTCGTCGGCCCAGTGGCCGTGCAGCGTCCCGGCGATCTGCAGGCCGGGGTACCACTTGCGGACGTTGTCGGCGGCGGCCTCGGCGACGCCGGGCGCGTTGCCGAACAGGAACACCCGCCAGCCGTGCTCGGCGGGCTGCCCGAACAGGTCGTCGGTGAGGTCGTCGTTGGCCATCCGGCCGGGCACCGGACGCCCGAAGATCTTCGCGGCGAGCACGACGCCCCAGCCGTCGGCCAGGTTGAGGTCGAAGCCGTTCATCAGGTCGCGCAGCCCGGCGTCCTTCTGCGCCTTGAGCACGTAGTCCGGGTTGGCGAACGTGACGGTCAGCTTGGCGCGATCCTTGACGGCCGCCGCCGTGAACGACCGGAGCCGCGCGACGTCGGCGCGGCTGACCCGCACGCCGAGGACGTCGACGGTGTCATGCGGCCATCGTTGGTCCACTCTGCTCTCCTGATCCGCCGGCTCGCCCGGCGGCCGGGACGGGAGAAGGCAGCGTATCCCGGTTGCGGGCGGCGCGGTGGCGGAGATGGAGGGAGGCGGCGACCGTGGCGGCGGTCAGGGCGACCATCGTCCAGGCGAGCGGGACGGCGCCGACGCCGAACATCTTCAGCGAGGACGCGACCAGGACGAGCGCGAGGATGCGGCGGATGAGGCCGCCGGGGGCGCGCGAGGAGATCCTGGAGCCGAGGTAGACGCCGGGGATGGAGCCGACGAGCAGGGCCGCGGTGACCTCCATCCGGAAGTCGCCGAACAGCAGGTGGCCGATGGCCGCGGCGAACACCAGCGGGACGGCCTGGAGCAGGTCGGTGCCGACGAGCTGGTTGGCCTTCAGCGTCGGGTACAGCGCGAGCAGCGCGACGATGATGAGGGAGCCGGAGCCGACGGAGGTGATGCCGACCACCACCCCGCCGATAATCCCGATCAATACGGTCGGAATTGGCCGGATCTTGACCTCGGGCGCTTCGCCGGCGTCCGCGGAGGAGCCGCCGCGGCCGCGGCGGGCCAGGTAGGTGCGCAGGACGAGGCCGAGCGCCGCGATCATCAGCGCGACGCCCATCGCCTTGCTGATCAGGTTCTCGACCGACGTGCCGTGGCCGAGCGCCTTCGCCAGCAGGACGCCGGAGAACGCGGCGGGCACCGAGCCGGCGCACAGCCAGCCGACCAGCCGCATGTTGATCGTGCCCTGCCGGTAGTGGACGGCGCTGCCGACGGGCTTCATGACGGCGGCGGCGACCAGGTCGCTGGAGACGGCGGCGAGGGGGCTGACGCCGAAGAAGGTGACGAGCATCGGCGTCATCAGCGCGCCGCCGCCCATACCGGTCAGCCCGACGATGATGGCGACCAGGAACGAGCCCAGCGCCATCGTCCAATCGAAGTCCATCGGCATGACCTACCTGTCATGTAGGAAAACTCGTGCAACAGACTAGGGGACCGCGTCCTGGTGGGTCTAACCCGGGTATCGAGGGACAAACGGGGCGGATGTGTTATTCGGGACGGACCCAGCCGCCGTCCACCAGCAGGGCGAGGACCTCGCCGACCGCCTCGTCCGGCGTCATCCGGGACGTGTCGAGCGTCAGGTCGGCGTCGTCCGGGACCTCGTAGGGGTCGGAGATGCCGGTGAACTCCGGGATCTGGCCCGCGCGGGCCTTGGCGTACAGGCCCTTTCGGTCGCGGCGCTCGCACTCCTCCAGCGGCGTCGCGACGTGCACCAGGATGAAGTCGCCCACGGCGGACACCATCCGCCGCACCTCGGCCCGGGTCGCCGCGTACGGGGCGATCGGCGCGCAGACGGCGGTGCCGCCGTGCCGGGTGATCTCGGCGGCGACGAACCCGATCCGCCGGATGTTGAGGTCGCGGTCGGCGCGGGAGAACGTCAGGCCGGCCGACAGCATCCGCCGCACGACGTCGCCGTCCAGCAGCGTGACGGTCCGGCCGCCGCGCTCGACCAGCGCGTCGGACAGGCCGCGCGCGACCGTGGACTTCCCCGAGCCGGACAGCCCGGTGAAGAACACCGTGATGCCGCGCGAGCGCTTGGGCGGGCGCGCCAGCGCCAGCTCGGCGGCGACGGCGGGCGGGGTGAACCAGTCGGGGACCGGCTCGCCCGCGTCCAGCAGCTCCGCGAGCCGCTCGGCGGTCAGCTCCGCCTGGACGTGGTCGGGCTCGATGCGCGCGACCGGCCGCCAGACCTCCACGTCGGCGTCGTAGGCCCACGGCTCCGGGACGACCAGCGGGATCGGGGTGCCCTCCAGCTCCGCCTCGGCGAGCAGATGGGTGGCGCCGTACGCGGCGGCGACGTGTGCGCGCAGCCGCACGTCGCGTTCCTGATCGTCGCGTTCCTGATCGCCGTGTTCCTGATCGTCGCGGGCCGGCAGCGGCACCGGGACGATCCGCGTCCCGTCCGGCAGCTCCTTGCGGACGCCGAGCAGCGCGCGGACGAGGGAGTCGTCGTGCTCGCCGCCGAGCAGCGGCAGGACGAGCACCTTCGCGCCGAGCCGCTCGGCGACCTGGCGGAGCTGGCCCAGCTGCTTGCGGTGCAGCACGTCGCGGGTCGCCACGGCCAGGACGGGGCCGCCCGCGGGGGCGAGCTCGTCGGGGCGGCGGCGCAGGGAGTGGAACGGTCCGTGCGCGGGGGAGCGGAGGGCCTCCAGCGGGCCCGCGAGCCGCCACGCCTGGGTCACCGGGTCCTGCCACGCCTCGGCGACCGCCAGGACGGCGAGCGGCACGCCCTCCGGGTCCTGCAGGACGACCCGCTCGTGCCCGGTCATCTCCTTCGGGACGGTCAGCGTGACCGGGACCGGCCACGGGGTGCCGTCGGCGAGCCGGCCTCCGGCGGTCACCGTCGCGGTGTCGAAGGAGCCGAGGAATCCGGTCAGCGGGCGGTACACCCCGGCGAGGACCAGCTCCAGGTCGGCGAGCTCCACCGGATTCGGGGTCCAGACGGGCAGGTCGCGCAGCGTGTCGGGAAGGCCGGCTTCGGCGGTCACCGCGATCTCCGATCCCGCCCGGCGGCGGGGAACCGGGCTCGTCCGTGTCAGTGAGAGTTTCCGCAGGAAAAATACTGCGTCGGCGCCGGTCTGCGCACACCCGCCCGGTCAGATGACCCGCGCGAAACGGTTCTCGGGCTTGCGGATGACCAGCGTGATCTCGCTGTGGTCTGCGGTGAGGCGTCCCCTGGTGACCGCCGACACGAGCCGGCACAGCAGTTCGGCGAGACCGGTTCCGGCCCCGAGCGCGTCGATGGCCTCCCGGGAGGCGTACTCCTCGGAGATCACCAGCCCGCGCATCACGCAGTACCAGCGCATGCCGGACCGGGACGCGACCCTGCTGTAGATCGCGGGCGGCGGGCTCGCCGGGAACGCCGGCCGGCGTTCCGGATCCGCGCCGGCGGGCGCGGGCGGCTGCGGCCCGGCGACCCGCTGGTCCGACGGGTGCGGGACGCGGGCGTGGGCGCCGCGCTGGCCCCGCCCGGGGCGCGGCCCCCGTTCGGGACGCCGGCGGCCCCGGCGGCCGGACGTGCGCAGCCACCGGGGCAGCGTGCGGTCCAGGAAGCCGAACGCGGTGTCGCGGTCGCGCAGGCGCACCAGCAGCAGCCCGCCCGGCTTCAGCGCGGCGACGAACCGGTCGAGCACCAGTTCGGCGTGCGGCACGCGCTCGATGAGGTACGAGGCGTGCACGATGTCGTAGGCGCGCGGCGGCAGCGGCACCGTGCGCAGGTCGCCGAGGTGCCAGGCGTCGAGGTCGGGCCGCTCGCCGGTGTAGGCGCGCAGCTCCGGTGATTCGACGTCGACGCCCGTGACGTGGTGCTCGCGGTCGCCCAGGTCCAGGCCCGTGCCCCAGCCGCAGCCGGCTTCCAGGAGGTGGATCCGCTGCAGGGGCTTCTCTAGGGCGTACTGTCGGGCGCGTTCTGAGAAGAGATCGCCGTCGCTGACCGGCGGCGTACGCAGATCGGTCACAGTCTCGCAGCGTAATCGCCCGACTGCGCTCCGTCCGCTATTTGCCCTTTCTTGGCAACCGTCGTGTCGCGGGAGGCGCGTACCCTGGTACGAAGTACCGGGTCCGCTGGGATTCCGGCTTTTCGGGCTGCCCTGCCTCGGGGTCATACGGCGAATGTGCGGGCGAAGATGACGCTTTCTGGACTTGTTGACCTTGCGTGCGGCGATCCCGGTCTGGAGCGCGCGCTCCGCCGGGCGCGCGCCGACCAGGAGGTCGTCGCGCCGGCCGCGCTGTGGCCGGTCCTCGCCGCGGCGCTGAGCCGCAGCCTGCGCGACGGCGGCGGGGGCACCGTGCTCGCGGTGACCGCGACCGGCCGGGAGGCCGAGGATCTGACCGCCGCGCTGTCGAGTCTGATCGACCCGTCCCGCGTCGCGCACTTCCCGGCGTGGGAGACGCTGCCGCACGAGAAGCTGTCGCCGCGCTCGGACACGGTCGGGCAGCGGCTCGCGGTGCTGCGCCGGCTCGTCCACCCGGACGCGGGCGGCCCGCCCACCGACGAGGAGGCCGAGCGGGGGCTGGCCGGCAAGGGCGGCGCGCTGGACGTGGTCGTGACGCCGGTCCGGGCCGTCCTGCAGCCGATCGTGTCCGGGCTCGGCGACCTGGAGCCGGTGCGGCTCGTCTCCGGCGAGGACGCCGACATGGACGACGCCGTCCGCAACCTCGTGGACGCCGGGTACCACCGCGTCGACCTGGTGGAGAAGCGCGGCGAGATCGCGGTGCGCGGCGGGATCCTGGACGTGTTCCCGCCGACCGAGGAGCACCCGCTCCGGGTGGAGTTCTGGGGCGACACGGTCGAGGAGATCCGCTACTTCAAGGCCGCCGACCAGCGGTCGCTGGAGGTCGCGCAGGGCGGGCTGTGGGCGCCGCCGTGCCGCGAGCTGCCGCTGACGGAGAAGGTGCGCGAGCGCGCGAAGCTGCTTGCCGAGGAGCACCCGGCCCTGGAGGAGATCCTCGGCCGGATCGCCGACGGCGACACCGTCGAGGGCATGGAGGCGTTCTCGCCCGTCCTCGCCGAGAGCATGGAGCTGCTGACCGACCTGCTGCCGGACGGGTCGGCGCTGCTCGTGTGCGAGCCGGAGCGGATCCGGACCCGGTCGGTGGAGCTGGTCCGGACGAGCCAGGAGTTCCTGGAGGCGAGCTGGGTCAACGCCGCCGCCGGGGGCGAGGCGCCGATCGACCTCGGCGCGGCCGCGTTCCGCTCGCTGGAGGAGGTCCGGCAGCACAGCACCGAGCTGGGCCTGCCGCGCTGGAGCGTCACGGCGCTCAACCCTCTGACGGCGAGCGAAGCGAGCGCGGGGGGTACAGGAGGGGCGTCCCCCCTGACCGGCCCCCTGACCGGCCCCCTGACCGGCGAGGGGGAGGTGCTGAACCTGGGCGTCCAGCCGGCCGAGGCGTACCGGGGCGACACGTCCCGGGTCGTCGGCGACCTCAAGGGCTGGATCGACGCCGGCTGGCGCGTCGTCATGGTCACCGCCGGGCACGGCCCCGCCGAGCGGCTCGTCCAGCTCGTCGGGGAGGAGGGGCTCGGCGCGCGGCGCACCGATCTCGCCGCGCCGCCCGAGCCGTCGCTGGTCACCGTGGCGACGGGGCTGCTGGAGAACGGGTTCACCTGGGAGTCGGTCAAGCTCGCGGTGCTGACCGAGACCGACCTGTCCGGGCAGAAGTCGTCCACGAAGGACGCGCGGCGCATGCCGTCGCGGCGGCGCGGCGGCATCGACCCGCTGCAGCTCAGGCCCGGCGACTACGTGGTGCACGAGCAGCACGGCGTCGGCCGGTACGTGGAGATGGTCAGCCGGACGGTGCAGGGCGCCACCCGCGAGTACCTGATCCTCGAGTACGCCAAGAGCGACCGGCTGTTCGTCCCGACCGACCAGCTCGAGGAACTGACCCGCTACGTCGGCGGTGAGGCGCCGAGCCTGCACCGGCTCGGCGGCGCCGACTGGCAGAAGGCCAAGTCCCGCGCCCGCAAGGCCGTCAAGCAGATCGCCGGGGAGCTGATCCGGCTGTACTCGGCGCGGATGGCGAGCCCCGGCCACCCGTTCGCGCCCGACACCCCGTGGCAGCGGGAGCTGGAGGACGCCTTCCCCTACAACGAGACGCCCGACCAGCTCGCCGCCATCGACGAGGTCAAGGACGACATGGAAAAGCCCGTCCCGATGGACCGGCTGATCTGCGGCGACGTCGGCTACGGCAAGACCGAGATCGCGGTGCGGGCCGCGTTCAAGGCCGTCCAGGACGGGCGGCAGGTCGCGCTGCTCGTGCCGACGACGCTGCTCGTCCAGCAGCACATGTCGACGTTCTCCGAGCGGTTCGCGGCGTTCCCGGTCGTGGTGAGGCCGATCAGCCGTTTCCAGACCGACAAGGAGATCGAGGAGACGCTGCGCGGCCTGTCCGAGGGCACCGTGGACGTCGTCGTCGGCACGCACCGCATCCTGTCGTCGCAGACCCGGTTCAAGAACCTCGGCCTGGTCGTCATCGACGAGGAGCAGCGGTTCGGCGTCGAGCACAAGGAGGAGCTGAAGCGCCTCCGGACGCAGGTGGACGTGCTCGCCATGTCCGCGACGCCGATCCCGCGGACGCTGGAGATGGGCCTGACCGGCATCCGGGAGATGTCGACGATCCTCACCCCGCCGGAGGAGCGGCACCCCGTCCTGACGTTCGTCGGCCCGTACGAGGAGAAGCAGATCGCCGCCGCGATCCGCCGCGAGCTGCTGCGCGAGGGTCAGGTGTTCTTCGTGCACAACCGGGTCCGCTCGATCAACAAGGTCGCGGCGAACCTGGCGCGGCTCGTCCCGGAGGCGCGGATCGCCGTCGCGCACGGGCAGATGAACGAGAACGAGCTCGAGAAGGTCATGGTCGACTTCTGGGAGAAGAACTACGACGTCCTCGTCGCGACCACGATCGTCGAGTCCGGGCTGGACGTGCCGAACGCCAACACCCTCATCGTCGACCGGGCCGACATGTACGGCCTGTCGCAGCTCCACCAGCTGCGCGGGCGCGTCGGGCGCGGCCGGGAGCGCGCCTACGCGTACTTCCTCTACCAGCCGGAGCAGCCGCTGACCGAGACCGCGCACGAGCGGCTCGCGACCCTCGCCCAGCACACCGAGGTCGGCGCCGGCATGTACGTCGCGATGAAGGACCTGGAGATCCGCGGCGCGGGCAACATCCTCGGCGCGGAGCAGTCCGGGCACGTCGCGGGCGTCGGGTTCGACCTGTACGTCCGGATGGTCGGGGAGGCGGTCCGGGAGCTGAAGGAGGGCGGCGCCGGGGAGCCGGAGGCCGTCGAGACGAAGGTCGAGCTGCCCGTCGACGCGCACCTGCCGCACGAGTACGTGCCGGGGGAGCGGCTCCGGCTGGACGCCTACCGCCGCATCGCCGCGATCACGTCCGACGACGAGATCGGCGCCGTGCACGACGAGCTGAAGGACCGGTTCGGGCCGCTGCCCGTTCCAGTGCTGAACCTCCTCGAAGTGGCGCGGTTCCGGGCGAAGGCGCGCAGGGCGGGGCTCACCGACGTGACGCTCCAGGGCAACTTCGTCAAGTTCACCCCGGTCGACCTGCCCGACTCCAGGCAGGTCAGGCTGCAGCGGCTGTACCCGAAGAGCATCCTGAAGCCGGCCACCGACACCCTGCTCGTGCCGGCGCCGAAGACCGCGCCGATCGGCGGCCGCCCGCTGCGCGACCAGGAGCTGCTGAAGTGGGCGACCGACCTGGTGGAGGCCCTGTTCCTCGAACCGGCGACCACCGCGGCCAAGCGGTAATGTTCTGGGGGGCCGACCCCCAGACCCCCGGAAGGGCGGCCTCCGGGCCCGAGCCGGCCCCGCCCAGATCATCGATGACGAGACGAGGATCCCGTGCCTGGTAAGTCCGTGAAGGCGGCGGTGGCGGTCGTGCTGGCGGCCGGCGCGCTGGCCGGCTGCGGCGGCTCCCCGCAGGTCGGCGCCGCCGCCCTCGTCGGCGACGACCGCATCACCGTCACCGAGCTCAGCCACACCGTCCGCGACTGGCGCACCCAGTTCCGCGCCGACCCGGCCGCCAACGAGCTGCGCGCGAACGCCGGGGGCGCGGCGCCGCAGTACGCCGCCGACTCCGAGTCCGACCTGCAGGGCGCCCTCACCCTGCTGATCAACTTCCGGGTCGCCGACAAGGTCGCGGACCGGGCGGGCGTCAAGGTCACCGGCGGCCAGGTGGACACCGCGGTCCAGGCGCTGAACCAGCAGGGCGGCGCCGAGGCGGTCACGCTGGCGAGCGGGCTGCCCCGCGCGCACACCCGCGACCTGGCCAGGCTCGTCGCGACGCAGATCGCGGTCATGCAGCGGTTCGGCGCGGACGTGAACAACCGGCTGAGCCCGGCGACGCAGCAGGCCGGCAGGCAGTGGAACGAGCTGTTCCAGCGCACCGCGGACGGCATGCACATCGAGGTCAATCCCCGCTACGGGACCTACGACCCGGGCAAGTTCGAGATCGGCCCGATCACCTACCGGCTGTCCAGCCCCGATTCGGGTATCTGAGGCGCATGGGCCTGACACTGCTCGCGACCACGCACCGGGTCGCGCCGGGGCTGCTGACCTGGCGGGCGTGGGACGCGCTCCGGTCGGCCGCCGCCGTCCGGCTCCGCGAGGGGCATCCGCTGCTGCCCTCGCTGCGCGACGCCGGGATCGCCGTGGAGACGGTCGGGGAGCCCGACGCGGTCCGGCTGGTGGCCGACGCGCGGGAGGCCGGCGTCGTGTGGGTGGCCGCGCCCGAGGGCGACGAGGAGCTGATGCGCGAGGTCGGGAACCTCGTCGTCAAGGACCCGCTGGACGTCGAGGTGCTGCACGGCTCCTACGACCTGCCGGGCGCGCGGCTGCTCGACCTCGTGACGGTCATGGACACGCTCCGCCGCGAATGCCCGTGGGACCGCGAGCAGACGCACGTCACGCTCGTCCCCTACCTGCTGGAGGAGGCGTACGAGGTCCTCGACACGATCGAGTCCGGCGACGTCGGCGCGCTCCGCGAGGAGCTGGGCGACGTGCTGATGCAGGTGGCGTTCCACTCCGTGGTCGCCGCCGAGCGCGACGACGAGACGGCGTTCACCATCGACGACGTGGCCGCCGCGATCGTCGAGAAGCTGGTCCGCCGGCATCCGCACGTGTTCGGGGACGTGTCCGTCTCCGGCGCCGACGAGGTCAACGCGAACTGGGAGCAGATCAAGGCGGCCGAGCGGGCGGCGAAGAGCGGGGCGGAGGCGTCCGCGCTGGACGGCGTCCCGATGGGGCAGCCCGCGCTGTCGCTGGCCGCGCAGCTCCAGCGCCGCGCCGCGCGGATGGAGGCCCCGGCCGCCCTCGCGGACGATCTCACGCCGGACGCGGAGGACGACCTGGGCGGACGGCTCTTCGCGCTCGTCCGGGAGGCGGCGGAGCGGGGAGCCGATCCGGAGGCGGAGTTGCGCGCCGTTTCCCGGGTATTCCGCGATCGTGTCCGAGCGTGGGAACGACGGCAGCACGCCTGAATCGCCGGGAACCAACCGGAACATCGCCGATGGGGTGGTCTGGCCGCGACGGCGCGTCTACCCTGAGCGCGTGCCTGCCGGGGCAGAAGGTGACCCGGGGAACCGCGCCGCAGAGGGCGGTGCCCCCGCCCCGCCGCGCCGCCGCCGCGTCCTGAGCCCGACCACGACCCGCGCCGAGAAGGCCCGCGCGCTGCGCGGGCTGGGCGCCCTCGGCGGCCTCGCCGGCGTCCTCGTCGCGCTGATGCTGCTGCCCACCGCGTGCACGGCCGGGGTCGGCGCCCGCGACGCGGCCGGCTGGTTCGGCAGCGAGCCGGTGGACCTGACGACATCCGGGATTCCCCAGCGCTCGACGATCCTCGCGGCGGACGGGTCGAAGATCGCGACGTTCTTCTACCAGAACCGGGTCGACGTCCCGATCGAGCGGATCGCGCCGGTCGTCCGCCGGGCGGTGCTCGCGATCGAGGACAGCCGGTTCTACGAGCACGGCGCCATCGACATGCAGGGCACGCTGCGGGCGCTCGCGAGCAACCTCAGCAGCGGGCAGGTGACGCAGGGCGGCTCCGGCATCACCCAGCAGTACGTGAAGAACCTGCTGCTCACCCAGGCCGACAACGCCGAGGAGCGGGAGGCGGCCAAGGAGGTCACCGCCGCCCGCAAGATCCGCGAGCTGCGGTACGCGGTCGCGGTGGAGGAGAAGTTCGGCAAGGACGAGATCCTGCGCCGCTACCTCAACATCGCCTACTACGGCGACGGCGCCTACGGCGTCGAGGCGGCGTCCCGCCACTACTTCTCCAAGCACGCGTCCGAGCTGACCCTCCCCGAGGCGGCGCTGCTCGCCGGCATCATCCGCTACCCCTACGCCTACGACCCGATCCGGCATCCCGGCGCGGCCCGGCAGCGGCGCGACACCGTCCTGGAGCGGATGGCCGAGCTCGGCTGGCTCGACCGGGCCACGGCGGACGCGGCCAGGAGCAGGCCCATCCAGCTGGACGTCGACAACGTCCGGAGCGGCTGCGTCACCAGCAAGGCGGCGTTCTTCTGCGACTACGTGCAGCGAGAGATCCTCACCAACCCGGTGTTCGGGAAGACGGGCAAGGACCGGGAGAAGCTGCTCAAGCGCGGCGGCCTCACGATCCGCACCACCATGGACGAGCGGGCGCAGAAGGCCGCGCAGCGCGCCGTGGACCGGCACGTCCCGCCGAAGAACTCGGCGCACAAGGCCGCCGCCGAGGCGATGGTCGAGCCGGGCACCGGCGAGATCAAGGCGATGGTCGTCGACCGCGACCTCGGGCCCGACAGGGAGCGCGGCAAGACCTGGATCAACTTCGCCGCCGACGCCAGCCACGGTTCCAGCATCGGCATGCAGGCCGGGTCGACGTTCAAGGCGTTCACGCTGGCCGCCGCGCTGGACGAGGGCATGCCGTTCGGCACCCGGCTGATGGCGCCGCGCGAGTTCACCCCGGTCGGCTTCCGCAACTGCTCCGGCGACCGTGTCGGCGACCCCGGCGCGTCCCTGCGCAACGCCGCCGACGGCGAGGGCGGCAAGCAGTTCAGCATCGTCACCGGCACCCACCATTCGGTCAACACGTTCTTCCTCGCGCTGGAGAAGAAGGTCGGCCTCTGCGACACCGTCAAGATGGCCGAACGCCTCGGGATGAGGCAGGCGAACGGCAAGCCCCTGCAGCAGTACCCGGCCTTCACGCTCGGCTTCAACCCCGTCTCCCCGCTGCGGCTCGCCGCCGCCTACGCGGCGTTCGGCGCACGCGGCGAGTACTGCGAGCCGATCGCGATCAGGTCGATCAGGGACGCGTCCGGGCGCAGGCTCAAGGTGCCGGGACGCGACTGCGAGCGGGTGATCGACGAGGGCGTCGCGGACGCCGTCAACTTCGTCCTGCAAGGCGTGCTCACCAAGGGCACGGCGCGGGGGATGGGCATCGGCCGTCCCGCCGCCGGCAAGACCGGCACCGTCGACGACTTCTCCGCCGCCTGGTTCGCCGGGTACACCCCGGAGCTGGCCGCGGCCGTCTGGGTCGGCGATCCGCGCGGCGGCTACCGGTACCCGATGGGCAGCCTCTGCATGGACGGCACCTGCTACGGCGCCGTGTTCGGCGCGACGATCCCCGCGCCGATCTGGCAGCAGAGCATGAGCGGGGCGCTGGCGGGCACGGCGGCGTCGCCGTTCCAGCGCCCGCCGTCGCTGTACTTCAGCAAGGGGTCGGGCGAGGACCAGGTGAAGGTGCCCGACGTGCGCGGCCTGAAGCTGGACGACGCCGTCGCCAGGCTGCGCGCCGCGGGCTTCAGGACCGAGGTGGGCGAGCCGGTCGAGTCCGGCAGGTACGCGAAGGACACGGTCGCCGAGATGAGCCCCGGCCCCGGTCCGGCCGAGCCCGGCACGACGATCAGGCTGCGCGTCAGCAAGGGCTCGGCGGAGCCCGGCGAGCCCGGCGAGGGCGGCCCCGGCCCCGGCGGCCCGGGCCCTGGCGGCACGTCCACCCCGAGCCCGCCGGTCACGATCCCGCCGCTGCCCGGCGGCCCGGCGCGGCCGCCCGGCTGACGAGGGCGACCCCTCCGACCTGCGGATCCGTGTGACGGCCCGATGATCGGGTAGAGCACTCCGGGGGCGTTCAGGCCCCGTCGGGATCTGATCGGGGGGACGATCGTCATGCGAGCCATCGCCGTGTCCGAGTACGGCGCCACACCTGCGCCGATGAACCTGCCGCGCCCGGAGCCGGGGCCCGGCGAGATCCTGGTGCGGATGGTCGCGGCGGGCCTCAACCCGGTCGACTGGAAGATCGCCGACGGCATGCTCAAGGACTCCGTCGACGTGCCGTTCCCGCTGATCCTCGGCCAGGACGGCGCGGGCGTCGTGGACGCGGTCGGCGAGGGCGTGCGGCGCCTGCGGCAGGGCGAGCAGGTCTACGGGGCCTTCCTGGACGCCGCGCGCGGCCTCGGCAGCTACGCCGAGTACGCGATCGCCCGCGAGGACGGGCCGGTCGCGAAGATGCCGGAGGGGATGATCTACACGCAGGCGGCGGCGGTGCCGACCGCGAGCACGACCGCGCTCGCCGTGGTGGACGAGGCCGGCGTCGACAGCGGGCAGACCGTCCTCGTGGTGGGGGCGACCGGCGGCGTGGGGCAGAGCGTGGTGCAGCTCGCGTCCCGCGCGGGCGCGAAGGTCATCGCGACCGCCCGCGACGACATGGCCGGCACGATGCGCCGCCTCGGCGCTGACGTGACCGTCGACCATTCCAAGGGCGACCTCAACCAGCAGGTGCTCGCCGTCCACTCCGGCGGGATCGACGCCGTCCTCGACATGGTCAGCGACACGACCGCCGCCGAGCACATCGCGCAGCTGCTGCGTCCCGGCGGGAAGTACGTCAGCACCACCTGGGCGGTGAACCCCGACGCGATGGCCGCCAGGGAACTGCGCGGCATCAACTACCAGGGCAAGCCCTCGGCCGCGCTGCTGGAGCGGGTCTCCGACCTCATCGACGCGGGCGCGCTCCAGGTCCGGGTCGAGCGCGAGGTGCCGCTGGCCGAGGCGGCCGACGCGCTTGCCGACAACCGGGCGGGCGGTGCGCGCGGCAAGACCGTGCTCCGCATCTGACCGCCGCGATGTGAGGACGCGTCCGCCGCGGGCATGCACCGTGGGGATGCGATGGCGGTACCCCACCGGGAGGACGAGATGAACCAGCCCGAGGACGAGCGGCGCACCCGGCTCCGTGAGATCGACGAGTCCCTCGCCCGGCTCCGGGCCGACCTCCCCGCGCCGCCCGCCGACGCCGGTGACTTCGTCGACTCGGGGCAGTACCTCGCCCAGCGCGAGGAGCTGCAGGGCCAGATCGAACTCCTCGAAGCCGAACGCGAGCGCCTCCGCGACTCCCTCGGCCTGACCTGAACCGCGCTCGGGGAACGCTCGGGAAACGCTCGGGAACAAAGGCCGCCCCTCCCCGGTTGCGGGTTGCGTCAAGCAACTGAAGGGGGCGGGATGACCACGTACGAGGAGTTCGAGCGCGCGACGCTGTTCTTCGACGCCGGGGACTACTCCGGCGCGGCCCGCCTGCTCGCCCCGATCGCCGAGGACGACCCCGGCAACCGCGCCGTCGCCGAACTGCTCGGCCGCGCCTACTTCCACAGCGCGCAGCTCGGCCGCGCCGAGGCCGCCTTCCGCCGGCTCGTCGAGCTGGACCCCTGCAACGGCTGGGCCCACGAGGCGCTGGCCCGCACCCTGGAGCGGCGGGGCCGCGCGGACGAGGCGGGCGCGTTCCGCAAGCTCGCCAAGGCGATGGGCGTCGACCCCGCACCGGGCGTCGAGGTCTCCGTCACCGCCGCCGACCTGTACTGAGGCCGGCCTGTACTGACGCCGACTCGGGGCGACGCGCGCGTCAGGACATGGGGAGGCGGAGGACGAAGCGGGCGCCGCTGCGGCCGTCGATGCGGTCGGTGAGGATCAGCGACCCGCCGTGCGCCTCGGCGATGTCCCGGGAGATGGCGAGGCCGAGGCCGGTGCCGCCCGCGTCGCGGTGCCGGCCCTCGGCCAGCCGGGTGAACCGCTCGAACACCCGCTCGCGGTCCTCGGGCGCGATGCCCGGGCCGTCGTCGATCACCTCGACGACGGCGGTCGCGGGCGGTTCCGGGCGCACGATCATCGTCACCTCGCCGGCCGCGTGCCGGTCGGCGTTGTCGAGCAGGTTGGTCAGCAGCCGCGCCAGCTCCACGCGCCCGCCGCGCACCGTCACCGACCCCTCCGACAGGACGGTCACCTGGGTGCGGCGGGGCCGGCGGAGCACCTCCTCGTCCGCCAGCTCGGTGAGGTCCACCCACTCGTGCGGGAAGGTCCGTCCGGCCTCCAGCGTGGCCAGGGCGAGCAGGTCGTCCACCACCGCCGCCAGCCGCTCGGTGTTCTCCAGGACGGCCCGCAGCATGATCTGCACGTCCGTCTCGTCCGGCGCGGCCAGCGCCAGCTCCACCTCCATCCGCAGCGCGGTGAGCGGGCTGCGCAGCTCGTGCGACACGTCCGAGACGAACGCCCGCTGCCGCGCGACCGCCTCCTCCAGGCGGTCGAGGGTCGCGTTCACGCTCGCGGCGAGCAGTCCCACCTCGTCGCGGCGGCCCGGCGCCGGCACGCGCCGTTCCAGGTCCGTGGCGGTGATCTCGTCCAGCTCCCGGCGAATGGCGTCCACCGGCCGCAGCGCCCGGGTCGCCGACCGCCACGTCCCGTAGCCGACGAGGCCGGTGATGAAGGGGACGCCGAGCACGACCAGCAGCGCCCCCAGTGGATGCGGCAGCAGCCCGGGGGCGCGGGCCAGTGAGAAGACGTACTTCGTGGACGGCCCGTCGCCGACCTTGTACTCGACGACGATGTAGCACTTCCCGTCGGGCGCGTCGATGCCGCACTTGTGGCCGTCGATGCGGTCGGCGTCCGGCGCCGGCGGGGGGAAGTCCACCGGGGGGCGGCCCTGCATCCGCGGCGAGGCGCTGATCACCCGGTGCCGCGAGTCCGTCACCTGGAGCAGCTCTCCGTCCGCGGTCAGGATCGGGTTGGTGAGCCGCCCCTTGTTGACCGCCGTCACCACCTTCCGCCCGTCGCGGGCCAGGGTGCGCACGGTATCCTCGACCGCCTGCTCCCTGAAGAGCACCAGCAGCGCCGCGCACAGCGCGGTCGACAGCACCAGTGCGACCAGCGCGGCCGTCAGCGTCACCCGCATCCGGATCTCCGGATAACGCAGGACGGCCCGCCAGATCCAGTTGCTCAATCCCGTGGAGGGCCGGCGGAGCCGTATGCGTATGGCGACCTCCTGGGTATGTTCCTGCCGTTACCCGAGATTCCTGACCGGAACGGGGCAAACGCCACCGTCGCGGACGGGTAAAACCCGGTCATGCCCCGGCCGCGGACGGCCCGGCGGACGGCGCCCGTCCGCCGTCGCGGGCTCCGTCCGCAGCCGGCGAACGCCCGCGGACGGCGAGCCAGTTGGTCGGGCCGGGCGGCGCGCGGATAGGCTCGGTGGTCGCACCAGACCATCCGCATTTCTCAGGGGGTTCCCCGTGTCGTCGATCGAGGCCGTACTCGCCCGGGAGATCCTCGACTCCCGCGGCAATCCGACCGTCGAGGTCGAGGTCCTGCTCGCCGACGGGACCGAGGCGCACGCCGCCGTGCCGAGCGGCGCCTCCACCGGCCGGTTCGAGGCCGTCGAGCTGAGGGACGGCGGTGAGCGCTACGGCGGCAAGGGCGTCCGGGGCGCGGTCAAGGCCGTCAACGAGACCATCGACGAGAAGCTCGTCGGCTACCCGGCGTCCGATCAGCGGCTGATCGACCAGCTCCTCGTCGACCTGGACGGCACCCCGGGCAAGTCCGCGCTCGGCGCCAACGCGATCCTCGGCGTCAGCCTCGCCGTCGCCAAGGCCGCCGCCGACTCCGCGGGGCTGCCGCTGTTCCGCTACGTGGGCGGCCCGAACGCGCACCTGCTGCCCGTCCCGATGATGAACATCCTGAACGGCGGCGCGCACGCCGACACCAACGTCGACATCCAGGAGTTCATGATCGCGCCGATCGGCGCGGCCACCTTCGCCGAGGCGGTGCGCTGGGGCGCCGAGACCTACCACGCGCTGAAGTCGGTGCTGAAGTCCAAGGGCCTGAACACCGGCCTCGGCGACGAGGGCGGCTTCGCGCCCGAGCTGCCGAGCAACCGGGACGCGCTCGACCTGATCCTGGAGGCGATCCGCAAGGCGGGCTTCGCCCCCGGCCGCGACATCGCGCTCGCCCTGGACGTCGCCGCCACCGAGTTCCACGCCGACGGCCAGTACGCGTTCGAGGGCACCAAGCGGTCCGCCGACGACATGGCCGCCTACTACGGCGAGCTGCTCGGCAACTACCCCCTCGTCTCCATCGAGGACCCGCTCGACGAGGACGACTGGGCCGGCTGGGAGGGCCTGACCGCCGCGGTCGGCGACCGCGTCCAGCTCGTCGGCGACGACCTGTTCGTCACCAACCCCGAGCGGCTCGGCCGCGGCATCAAGGCCGGCGCCGCGAACGCGCTGCTGGTCAAGGTCAACCAGATCGGGACGCTCAGCGAGACCCTCGACGCCGTCTCCCTCGCGCAGACCAGCGGCTACAAGTGCATGATGAGCCACCGGTCCGGCGAGACCGAGGACACCACGATCGCCGACCTGGCCGTCGCGACCAACTGCGGCCAGATCAAGACCGGCGCCCCGGCCCGCAGCGACCGCGTCGCCAAGTACAACCAGCTGCTGCGCATCGAGGAGCTGCTGGACGACGCCGCGCGCTACGCGGGCGCGGCCGCGTTCCCGCGCTTCGACGCGCGGGGTTGAGCAGCGGCCGGTGACCCCGCGGCGCGGGCGCTTCCCGCCGCGGGGTCACGGGCGGCCGAGCCGGAGGCAGGGACACGATGGCGCAAGACGATGACCGGGCGGGCTCCGGAGCCGGGCACGACCCGGGCGACCACGACCCGGGCGACCACGACGCGGCCGATGGGCAGGGGGCCGCGGGCGGCCGCGGCAATCCGGCGCTGACCAGCCGCGCCGCCATCCTCGCGGTCGTGGTGTGCGCGATCGCGCTGAGTCTCGCCTACCCTGTCCGGGAGTACATCGCCCAGCGCAAGGAGATCGCCGACCTGCGGCACAAGGAGGCCCTCGCCCGCGCGCAGGTCGAGGAACTCGCCCGGCGCAAGCAACAACTGGGTGATAAGTCGTACATTGAGCGTGAGGCCACGCGGAGACTGCATTACTGTCGTCCTGACGTAAAGTGCTACATCGTGCTGGACGGCAGCGGGGGCGAGGGTCGCCAGACCCACCGGGGCGGACCGCCGAGCAGGCCGCCCTGGTACGAGACCCTGTGGCGGTCGGTGGAGGCCGCCGACCGGCCGCGCTGACTCGCGGGTGGGGACAGATGATCGAAGCAGGTGACACGGCCGCCGTCGCGGCCCAGCTCGGGCGCGAGCCGCGCGGGGTCCGCGCGGTGGCGAGCCGCTGCCCGTGCGGGCTGCCCGCGGTGATCGAGACCGCGCCGCGGCTCCCCGACGGGACGCCGTTTCCCACGCTGTTCTACCTGACGTGCCCGAAGGCCGCCTCGGCGATCGGGACGCTGGAGGGCAGCGGCGTCATGCGGGAGATGCAGGCGAGGCTCGCCGGCGACCCGTCCCTCCAGAAGGAGTACGCCGCCGCCCACGAGGACTACCTCCGCCGCCGGGACGACGCCGCCCGCGAGGACGGCATCGAGCCGCTGCCCCCCGGCATGCAGAGCGCGGGCGGCATGCCGGGCCGCGTCAAGTGCCTGCACGCCCTGATCGCGCACGAGCTGGCCGTGCCCGGCGTGAACCCGTTCGGCCGCGAGGCCCTGGAGGCGCTGCCCGAATGGTGGCGCTCGGGCCCCTGTGTCCAGCCGGAGGACGCCGAGCCCGGGTCGTGCGACCGGACCGAACCGGAGGAGGACGAGTGACGCGCGTCGCCGCTGTCGACTGCGGGACGAACTCGGTCCGCCTGCTGATCGCCGACATCGACCCCGGCGAGGGCGGCGGGCGGCTGACCGACGTCGAGCGCCGGATGGAGATCGTCCGGCTCGGCGAGGGCGTCGACGAGACCGGGCGGCTCTCGCCCGCCGCGCTGGAGCGGACCTTCACCGCGATGCGCGGCTACGCCGAGCTGATCGAGCGACACGGCGGCGGCGCCGGATACGGGCCGATCAAGACCCGGGTGGTGGCGACCAGCGCGACCCGCGACGCCGCGAACCGGGCCGACTTCGTCAGCGGCGTCGTCGACATCTTCGGCGTCGTCCCCGAGGTGGTCAGCGGGGACGAGGAGGCCGAGCTGTCCTTCCTCGGCGCCACCCGCGAGCTGGCGGAGCTGCGTCCCGCCCGCCCCTACCTGGTGGTCGACATCGGCGGTGGCTCCACCGAGTTCGTCCTCGGCAGCTCCGCGGCCGGCGCGTCCCGCTCGATCGACATCGGCTGCGTGCGGATGACCGAGCGGCACCTGAAGGACGATCCGCCCTCGCCCGAGCAGATCTCGAACGCCGTCGCCGACATCGACGCCGCGCTCGCCGCCGTCCGCGAGCGGGTCCCGGTGGACGAGGCGCGCACGCTCGTCGGCCTCGCCGGCTCGGTCACCACGGTCGCCGGGATCGCGCTCGACCTGCCGGAGTACGACGCGTCCCGCATCCACCTGTCGCGCATCACCGCGACCCAGGTGCACGAGGTGACGCGGCGGCTGCTGCACGCCACCCGCGCCGAGCGCGCCGGGATCGGCGTCATGCACCCCGGGCGCGTCGACGTGATCGGCGCGGGCGCGCTGATCCTGGACCGGATCATGCGGGAGTACGGGTTCGGCGCCGTCGTCGTCAGCGAGCACGACATCCTGGACGGCATCGCCTGGTCGCTGCTCTGACGCCCGCGCCGAGCCCCCGTGCGGCCGCTCAGCCGTTGAGCTGCGCCAGCAACGCCGGGATCAGCACCGCGTTCGGGTTCTGCTGCGGGACGTAGAGGATCGGCGAGCTGCTGCTGGCCTGCCGGATCCAGACCCGGCCCCGGTCGACGACCGCGCCGGAGATCGACGACCAGCTCAGCGACACCCGGTTGCCGCGCACCCCGCCCGGATGGACGGTCAGCCCCTGCGCGACGTCGACGGAGTCGCCGGCCCGGACGCGGCCGGCGAGCTCGGCGACCAGCCGCTGCTCGGCGTGCTCCTGGCAGAGCTGGATCAGCCGGCCCCAGACGTGCTCGGGCTCGCCGTCCCGGCCCGGGACGGCGTCCGGCTCGACCACCACCTCGACGCGCGGGCCGCCGCGGAACGGGAACCGGCCCGCCTGGAAGATCCACTGCGTGCCGGCCAGATGGCCGGATCCGGCCGGGCGCTCGGCCGCCCAGTACGCCACCCACTCCACCCGCGGCCAGGTGAGCGACGCGTTCCCGTAGGCGACGCCCTGTTCGTCGGCGTACAGGTGCAGGCCGCGCACTTTCACGTCCAGGCCCTGGAAGGACGGGGCGTGGTCCCAGCTCGCCTGCTGCGGGTGCTGGGTGTGCTGCGGGTGCTGGGCGTGCTGCGCGGCGTAGGGGGTTCCGGCGTCCTCGCGGGCAGGGGGCCGTTCCCGCCGCGCCGGGCGCGGCCGCGGCGGCCGGTCCGACTCGGGGTTGAGGCGCTCGGTCCAGGTCCGGCCGTCCCACCAGCGCAGGCCGCCGGTGCCGTAGGGGTCGGGGTACCAGCCCGGTTGCGACACTCGTGCCTCCCGCTTCGCGCAATGGCAGCGCCGGACACCCGTCTCCCCGACCGGCGAACGCATCGTACCGATCGCGCCGGGTTCCGCACCCGCCATGGGCGGAACCCGGTCACGGCCCGTGGCGTGGGACGATCGATGGTATGCAGGCCGCCAACGCCCCCTTCGTGCCGCCCGGCTCGGGCTGGCCGGAGGATCCCGCGACACCGGACACGCCCGTCGCGCACGGCACCGGCGAGGTCGTCGAGTTGGCCGCGGGGGCGTCCGGCCTGGACGAGCTGTGCGCCCGCCAGTCGGTGTGCCGCGCGTGCGACCGGCTGGTGGCGTGGCGGGAGAAGGTCGCCGTCCAGCGCCGCCGCGCGTTCGCGGACGAGGAGTACTGGGGCCGTCCCGTCGCCGGCTGGGGCGACCCGGAGCCGCGCGTCCTGATCGTCGGGCTGGCCCCGGCGGCGCACGGCGGCAACCGCACCGGGCGCATCTTCACCGGCGACCGGTCGGGCGACTGGCTGTTCGCGTCCCTGTACCGGGTGGGGCTGGCGTCGCGGCCGACCAGCGTCCACGCGGGCGACGGGCAGCGGCTCATCGGGGCGCGGGTGGCGGCGACCGTCCGTTGCGCGCCGCCTGACAACAAGCCGACGCCGCTGGAGCGCACGACCTGCCTGCCGTGGCTGGCCCGCGAGGTCGAGATGGTCGCGGCGAGCGTCCGCTGTGTCGTGTGCCTCGGCGGTTTCGCCTGGCAGGGCGTGTGGCCGGCGCTCCAGCAGGCCGGTTACGGGGTGCCGCGGCCGAGGCCGAAGTTCGGCCACGGCGCGGAGGCGGAGCTGGTGCCGCCGCCTTCGGTGGCGCGGCGCGATCCCGTGCTGCTGCTGGGCTGCTACCACCCGAGCCAGCAGAACACGTTCACCGGCCGGGTCACCGAGGAGATGCTGGACGCGGTGCTCGCCCGCGCCCGCGATTACCGCTAGCGAGGCTCCGGGTTCACGGCGCGAATGCCACGGCGCGAATGCCACGGAGCGAGTGACACCGGGCGAATGACACCGGGCGGATGACACCGCGCGAATGCCACGGAGCGAATGACAGTGACGGCGGGGGCAGGGCCTTGGCCAAGCGGCCGGGGCGTGTGACCGGCCCCTGTTCCGGTCGGCCGCCCTCGGCCGCTTGGCGCCCCCGTCGGGCCCTGGCCCCGCCGTCTTCTCTGGTGGTGCATCCGATGAGATGCCGGAAAGGGCCATTAAGTTCGCATGCCGGGCATGCGGGTATCGCTCCGAGCATGTCTTCTACATCGGTTCCGACGGATCCCCCGCCCGGCGCCTCGGCGCCGGGCGGGGGATCCGCGAAGCAGATCGTGATCGTCGGCGGGGGGTACGTCGGCATGTACACGGCCCTGCGCCTGCAGAAGAAGCTCCGCCGCGAGATGCGCCGCGGCGAGGTCGCGGTCACCGTCGTCGACCCCCAGTCCTACATGACCTACCAGCCGTTCCTTCCCGAGGCGGCGGCGGGGAACCTGGAGCCGCGGCACGTCGTCGCGCCGCTGCGCAAGGTCCTCGGACGCTGCCGGATCGTGAACGGATTCGTGACGCGGATCGACCACGCGACGAAGCGGCTCACCGTCCGCCCGGCCGGGGCGGGGACCGACGGCGCCGCCGAGCGCGAGTTCGGTTACGACATGCTCGTCGTCGCGGCCGGCTCCATCTCGCGCACGCTGCCCATCCCGGGGCTCGCCGAGTGCGGGATCGGCTTCAAGACCGTCGAAGAGGCGATCTTCCTGCGCAACCACGTCCTGCACCAGCTCGACATCGCCGCCGCGAACCCGGGCGACGAGCGGATCAGGAGGCGCGCCCTGACGTTCGTGTTCGTCGGGGCCGGGTTCGCGGGCGTCGAGGCCATGGCCGAGCTGGAGGACATGGCGCGGGACGCGTGCAGGTGGTACCCGACGATCGACGCGCGCGAGATGCGCTGGATGATGGTGGAGGCGACCGACCGGATCCTGCCCGAGGTGGGCCCGGAGATGGGCCGCTGGACCGCCGCCGCCCTGCGCGGCCGCGGCATCGAGGTGAAGCTGAAGACGCTGCTGAAGTCCGCCGAGAAACGGCACATCGTGCTGAGCGACGGTGACGAGTTCGAGGCCGGCACGCTCGTCTGGACCGCCGGCGTGAAACCCCATCCCGTCCTCCAGGCCAGCGATCTGCCGCTCGACGAGAAGGGACGGCTCAAGGCGACCGCCGAACTGACCGTCGAAGGGGTGGAGGACGCGTACACGGCGGGCGACAACGCCGCCGTCCCCGACCTCAGCGGCAAGGGCGAGTTCACCGCGCCCAACGCCCAGCACGCGGTCAGGCAGGCGCGGCGGCTCGGCGACAACATCGCGGCGGACGTGCGCGGCAAGCCGAGAAGGCCGTACAAGCACGCCTATGTCGGCTCGGTGGCGAGCCTCGGCCTGCACAAGGGCGTCGCGAATGTCTACGGGCTCCAGTTGCGCGGCCTGCCCGCCTGGTTCATGCACCGCACGTACCATCTGTCGCGGATGCCGACCGTCAACCGCAAGTTCCGAATCACCATGGATTGGACTCTCGCGTTCTTCTTCCGGCGGGAAATCGTCTCCCTGGCCGAGCTGGAACGGCCGCGCGAGGAATTCGAGCTCGCCGCGGGCAGGGCGACGGAGAACGTGACCGCGTGACCCTGTCCGCAGAGGCTGGATCCGGGCGGCTGGGCCCGGAGGGCCGAGCCGGGGGCGCTCGGCGCTTCTTGACTCCCGGAGTGAAACTGGCCGAACCCGGCCGCATTACCCAACCCCGTAAAAGGAAGCGCCGTCGTCAGCCCCTGACTCGATATGATGACGCCGCCCCTGTAGCCCAATGGCAGAGGCAGGCTCCCTAAAAGAGCCATTGTGTCGGTTCGAGTCCGACCAGGGGCACTCGAGATACGCCACTCGCCGATCTTCGATCGGTGTCGCGGTGGCCGCGCCGTGAGCCCGGGGGCCACCCCTGGCCCCCGGTGCGAGGGCATCGCCCTCGCGTGCGCGGCCGGGCCGGCTCGCGAGGGTCAGGGCTGATCAAGCGAGGGTTTCGCGCTTACACTGGGGGGCCACGTCGGCCGAAAGTGGAGACTCTGATGGAGAGTAGAAACCCCGCGTTCCGGGGGAACGCCTTCGATCAGCGGACCGGAGGTGCGGCCTACGGCGCGCCGGGCTACGGGACGCAGCAGTACGGGGAGCAGCAGTACGGGGCGCCGGGCTACCAGGCGCCCGGGTACGCGCCGCCGGCCACCCGGCCGATGACCATGGACGACGTCGTCGTCCGCGGATTCCTGACCCTGGTCACCCTGGTGATCACCGCGGCGCTCGCCTGGGTGCTGGTGCCCACCGAGATCGCCGTTCCCGTCCTCGTCGTCGCGCTGATCGCCGAGATCGGGATCTGGGCGTTCATCACGTTCGGCCGCAAGGCGAACGCGCCGATGGTGCTGGCCTTCGCGGCGGTCTACGGCGTCGCCGTCGGCATCGTCAGCCACGCCTACAACGACCTCTACCACGGCGTGGTGTTCCAGGCCGTGATCGGCACGGCGCTCGCGTTCGGCGCCACGCTCGCCGTCTACGCGCTGCGCATCGTCCGGGTGACGCCCAAGTTCGCCAAGTTCGTCATCGCCGCCGGCGCCGCGCTCATCGGGCTGATGATCGTCAACATGCTGGTGCACCTGTTCGGCGGCGACCAGGGCATCGGCATCCGCGACCCGGGCAGCCCGCTCGCCTACGTCTTCAGCGTCGTCGCGATCCTCGTCGGCTGCTTCTTCCTGTTGCTGGACTTCGACTCCGTCGAGCAGGGCGTCCGGCAGGGGGCGCCGGAGAAGTTCGCGTGGTACTGCGCGTTCGGGCTGGTGCTGAGCCTGGTGTGGATCTACCTGGAGATCCTGCGGCTGCTCAGCTACTTCAGCGGACGCGACTAGCCGCCTCAGCGGCCCCGACCAGGCCGCCGCAGTGATCAGCCCCGCGCCGGACGGTGCGGGGCTGATCCATGTGGGATCTCCGCGCCAGGGTCGTGGCGACACGGCGGCACGACGGCGGGGGCATCCGCTGGCGGGATCCCACCGGGTCCGTACGGAGCCGGGGACGGCCCTCAGTAGGGGTGTGCCTCGGTGGCGGCGTGCCTCAGTAGTGGCGTGCGCGGCGCGCGCGCTCGTGCTCGCGCACCAGCGCCGAGGCGTAGCCGTGCGAGAGGTTGTGCTCGTCGGCGAGCCACGAGCTGCGTTCCTCGCAGCGGGTGAACGAGGGGCCGTTCTCGATCGTGGTGAACCACTCGGGGATGTCACGTCCTGTGACTTGCGGAATGCGGGCGATCAGCTTGGTGTGCGTCTCCGGCGAGTGGTTCAGTGACAATTGGCACCTCCAGGTCGCGGGGCTCTTCCTGCTGACTCTGCAACACCTCTCCGCATGTGACAAGACCCTAACGCGTACCTATCTTTTGCGTTAAGTAGATCATTCTTAGCGGGGATGCCCTCCGGAAAAGCGCAGGTGGCCCGCACGAAGGCGCCCGAGGGCGCTCTCGCACGGGCCACCGCCCGATCGGCTAGGAGAGGCGCTCCAGGATCATCGCCATGCCCTGGCCGCCCCCCACGCACATGGTCTCCAGACCGAACTGCTTGTCGTGGAACTTCAGCCCGTTGAGGAGCGTGGAGGTGATGCGGGCGCCGGTCATGCCGAACGGGTGGCCGACCGCGATCGCGCCGCCGTTCACGTTCAGCTTGTCGTGGTCGATGCCGAGGTCCTCGGCGGACGGCAGCACCTGCGCCGCGAACGCCTCGTTGATCTCGACGAGGTCGATGTCGTCGATCGTCATACCGGCCCGGGCCAGCGCGCGCCTCGACGCCTCGACCGGGCCGAGGCCCATGATCTCGGGGGACAGGCCGGTGACGCCGGTCGACACGATCCGGGCCAGCGGGGTGATGCCGAGCTCGGCGGCCTTGGTGTCGCTCATGACGACGACCGCGGCGGCGCCGTCGTTCAGCGGGCAGCAGTTGCCCGCGGTGACGGTCCCGTCCGGCCGGAACACCGGCTGTAGCTGCGACACCTTCTCGTAGGTGGTGCCGGGACGGGGGCCGTCGTCCTTGGCCGCGACGGAACCGTCCGGCAGCGTCACCGGGGTGATGTCCTTCTCCCAGAAGCCGTTGGCGAGCGCCTTCTCGGCGAGGTTCTGCGAGCGGACGCCGAACTCGTCCTGGGCCTGGCGGCTGACGCCGCGCAGCCCGGCGACGTTCTCGGCGGTCTGCCCCATCGCGATGTAGATGTCGGGAAGGGTGCCGTCCTCGCGCGGGTCGTGCCATACGGGCGCGCCGCCCTCGCCCGCCTTGGCGGTGCGGGACTGGGCGTCGGCGAACAGCGGGTTCTGCGTGTCGGGCAGGCCGTCGCTGCTGCCCTTGGCGAACCGGCTGACGGTCTCGACGCCGGCCGAGACGATCACGTCGGCCTCGCCGGCCCTGATCGCGTGCAGCGCCATCCGGGTCGTCTGGAGCGAGGACGAGCAGTACCGCGTGATGGTGGCTCCGGGCACGTTGTCCCAGCCCAGCAGGATGGACACGACGCGGGCCATGTTGTAGCCCTGCTCGCCGCCGGGCAGCCCGCAGCCGAGCAGCAGGTCGTCGATCTGGTCCGGGCCGAGCTGCGGGACCTTCGCCATCGCGGCGGTGATCATCTGCGCGGTGAGGTCGTCGGGCCGGATGTCCTTGAGCGAGCCCTTGAAGGCGCGGCCGATGGGCGAGCGCGCGGTCGCGACGATGACTGCCTCGGGCATAACGATTCTCCTGTTCAGCGGCCGAAAGGGTGTCAACTTACTCACCGGTCACCCGGCCAATGTAACCGCTGGTCGCCGCCCCGTGCACGGCGGCCCCCGGCTCAATCGACGGCGAGTCCAATAAGCGCTGACTTACTCGGGCCCGTCCCGGGTCCCGGGCCCGCGGTCACGCCGGGTCGGGGGCGGCCGGTGCGGGAGCGCCGTCCGCGGAGGCGACGTCGCGGCGGCGCAGGAGGGCGGCCCAGCGGCCCCGCGGGCCCTGCGTGCTGCCGTCCTTCGTGGCGCCGGCGACCTCGGTGCCGGCCTCCTCGGCGGCCTCGGCGGCGGCCATGGAGACGGGCAGGACGCTCCCGGCGAGGTCGTGCTCCAGGCCCAGCGCGGACGCCATCGCCGGCAGGACGGCGGCCGACGCGGCGGCGTAGCCGCGGGCGGACGGGTGGTAGCGGTCCTCGCTGAACATCGAGCGCGGGTCGGCGGCGAACTCGCGGCCGAGCAGGTCGCCGAGCGACACCGAGCGGGCGCCGCGCTCGACGGCGGCGATCGTCTGCGCGGCGGCGAGCTGCCGGCAGGCGCGGCGCGCGAACCACCGCAGCGGCGGCATCAGCGGCTTGACCGAGCCGAGGTCGGGGCAGGTGCCGATCACGACGTGGCTGCCCGCGGCGCGGAGCCGCTCCACCGCGTACCCGAGATGCCGGACGGACTCCGCGGGCGGCACCCGCCCGGTCACGTCGTTCGCGCCGATCATGATGACGGCCATGTCCGGACGCGTCTGCAGGGCCCGGTCCACCTGGCCGCCGAGCGCGTGCGAGCGGGAGCCGGGGCGGGCCACGTTCGTCACCCGGACCGGCCGGCCCGCGAGCGCCGAGAGCCCGACGGCGAGCAGCGCCGCGGGCGTCTCGTCCGGGACGTGCACGCCGAGGCCGGCGGCCGTGGAGTCGCCGAGCATGACGAGCGACAGCGGCGGGCCGTCCTGGCCCTCGCCGTACAGGCCGTCGGCCGCCGGCGGGTCGCCGTTCGGCGTCGCCAGGATGATCCTGCGGGCGAGCCTGGCCTCCATCACGAGCAGACCGAACGTGATCCCGCCGAGGGCGGTGATGCCCCCTCCGCCGTAGGCCGCGGCCGCCGCGATCCGCCGCGCGGTGAATGCTCTCAACATGCTGCCTAGACCCTCCGTGATTAAGTTCCTACCCGCCGCGAAGGGCGCCGATACCTGCGGAGGCCGATCTCGGCTACCGTCGATGCGGGAAACCTTCCGGAGCCGTGCCCGTTCCCGCGCGTAACCGGCGGCGGAAGAGGGACGCAACGCTCAGATCAACACACTGAACGACAAGGAAGTCGCGGTGCACGTACACGACTCGCTCGTCGAGCTGATGGGCAACACCCCTCTCGTTCGACTGCGCAAGGTGACCGAGGGCCTGCGGCCGCAGGTGCTCGCCAAGGTGGAGTACTTCAACCCCGGCGGGTCGGTGAAGGACCGGATCGCGGTCCGCATGATCGACGCGGCCGAGCGGTCCGGCGAGCTGCGGCCGGGCGGCACGATCGTGGAGCCGACGTCCGGGAACACCGGGGTGGGCCTCGCCATCGTCGCGCAGGAGCGCGGGTACCGCTGCGTCTTCGTCTGCCCCGACAAGGTCGGCAAGGACAAGATCGACGTGCTGCGCGCGTACGGCGCCGAGGTCGTCGTCTGCCCGACGGCGGTCAACCCCGAGCACCCCGACTCCTACTACTCGGTGTCGGACCGGCTCGCCGCCGAGATCCCCGGCGCGTGGAAGCCGAACCAGTACACCAACCCGCAGAACCCGCGGTCGCACTACGAGACGACCGGCCCGGAGCTGTGGGAGCAGACCGAGGGCCGCATCACCCATTTCGTCGCGGGCATCGGCACCGGTGGCACCATCAGCGGCACCGGCGCCTACCTCAAGGAGGTGTCCGGCGGCCGGGTGCAGATCATCGGCGCGGACCCGGAGGGCTCGGTGTACTCGGGCGGCTCGGGACGTCCCTACCTGACCGAGGGCGTCGGCGAGGACATCTGGCCCGAGACCTACGACCGCGACATCTGCGACGACGTCATCGCGGTGTCCGACAAGGACTCCTTCCTCATGACCCGGCGGCTCGCCCGCGAGGAGGCGCTGCTCGTCGGCGGGTCCTGCGGGATGGCCGTGGTCGCCGCGCTGCGCGTCGCCGAGCGGGCCGGGCCGGACGCGGTGATCGTGGTGCTGCTGCCGGACGGCGGCCGCGGCTACCTCGGCAAGATCTTCAACGACGGCTGGATGGCCGACTACGGCTTCCTCACCCCGAACACCGAGGAGGCGCGGGTCGGCGAGGTGCTCACCAGGAAGGGCGGCACGCTGCCGGAGTTCGTGCACGTCCACCCGCACGAGACCGTGCAGACCGCGATCTCCATCATGCGCGAGTACGACGTGTCGCAGGTCCCGGTGATGAAGGAGGAGCCGCCGGTCATGGCGGCCGAGGTGGTCGGCTCGGTCGGCGAGACCGACCTGCTCGACATCATGGTGAAGGGCGAGGCCAAGATGTCCGAGCCGGTCGAGCTGCACATGGCGCCGCCGCTGCCGACGCTCGGCTACGGCGAGCCGGTGAGCAAGGCCGTCGGCGTGCTGGAGAAGTCCGGCGCGGCGGTCGTCCTCGTGGACGGCAAGCCGAAGGGCCTCGTCACCCGCCAGGACCTCCTGGCCTTCCTGGCCGCGTCCACCACCTGACCCGGAACGGCGAGCGCCCGGAGATCGCGGTGATCTCCGGGCGCTCTCGCCTGTGTGGAGGGGACGACCTCCCACCCCTCCTGGAAAAGCGCACGATGCCCTCGCTGTGCTCGGGCACCGTGCTGTGCCGGGTTGCGGAGCGCCGGCCGTGGGCGGCGTTTCGGGCCGGGCTCCGCAACCCGACGGCTAGGGGGTCCCTACTGGCGGAACCCGGACGGGACGGCGTCCTCCCGCGTGTCGGACGGGGGGATCCGCTTCTTCGGCTCGTCGCCGTGCCCCGGCCACCAGGCCTTGTGGCCCAGCAGCGCGGTGATGCCCGGCACCAGGAACGTCGACATGACGAACGCCGACAGCGCGATGCCGATCGCGACGGAGAAGCCCATCTGCTTGAGCATCGAGACCGGCGCGAGCATCATCACCGAGAACGTGCCGGCCAGGATGAGGCCCGCCGCGGCGACGGTCGGGCCGCCGTGCTGGACGGCCAGCGCCGCGGCCTGGCGCGGCTCGTTGCCCTCCTTGGCCTCCTCGCGCAGCCGCGCGGTCATCAGGATGTTGTAGTCGGTCCCGATGGCCAGCACGAACAGGTAGAGGATGATCGGCAACTGGAAGGTGACGCCGGGATCGCCCATCGCGCCCTGGAAGACGTACACCGCGGAGCCGAGCGTCGCGGCGAAGCCCAGCAGGACGGCGATCACCAGGTAGATCGGGGCGACGATCGAGCGCAGCAGCAGGGCCAGGATCACCGCGATCAGCACCGCCGCCACCGGCAGGATCACCGACAGGTCGCGGTTGTTGACGGCGTTGATGTCGGCGAAGATCGCCGTCGCGCCGCCGACGTAGGCGTGGGTGCCCTCCGGGGCCGCCTTGTGCACGGCCGGCGTCAGCTCGTCCTTGACCAGGCTGATCGCCTCGTTGGACGCCGGGTTGGTCTTCAGCACCAGGTCGACCCGGGCCACGGACTTGTCCTGGCCGGGGACGGGCTGCTGCACCGCCCCGACGCCGGGCGCGCTCTTGGCGGTCTGGCTGAAGGACGAGAGCTGCTGCTCGGTGATCGGCTGCCCGCCGTCGGACTTGATGAACACCTGGACCGGGGTGGTCAGGCCGGGCGGGAAGCCCTTCTCCATGTCCTTGGTCGCCTTGGCCGACTCGGTGTCCTGCGGGAAGCCGGCGGCGAAGTCGTAGTCGGCCTTGAACCCGAGGGCACCGAGCGCCAGCACGACCAGCACGAGGCCGGACGCGGCGGCGGCGATGGCCGGGCGCTTGCCGACGCCCCGGCCGATGGCCGAGGAGACCGATCCCTTCGGCTGCTTCTTCCACGCCTTGGACGGCCAGAACACCGCGGTGCCGAGCAGCGACACGAGCGCCGGGAACAGGGTCAGCGAGGTGATGCCCATGACGACGACGGCGATGGCGAGGGACGGGCCCCAGGCGCTGAACACCCCGAACGTCGCGAGCAGCAGCACCAGGAACGTGACGGCGATGGCGGCCGCGGCCGAGGAGATGACCTCGCCGACCCGCTCCACCGCGGTGATCATCGCGGTCTTCTTGTCGTCGCCGGCGCGCAGCCGCTCCCGGAACCGGAACATCAGGAACAGGTAGTAGTCGGCGCCGATGCCGAAGAGCACGATCAGGATGATGGTGCTGAGACTGTCGTCACCGGAGAAGCCGAAGATCTTCGAGGCGACGCCGATCAGGCCCATCGCGACCTGCATCGTCACCATGATCACGACGATCGGCAGCACCGCCGCGAGCGGGGCCCGGAAGATCAGCAGGATCAGGCCGATGATCAGCACGAAGGTGGCGATGCCGACGATCTCGAAGGACTTGTTGAAGGAGTCCTCGTTGTCGACGAACCCGGCCACGTCACCGCCGACCTTGGCCTCCAGCCCGCTGCCCTGCAGCAGGCCGGGCAGGTCCTTGCGGATCTCCTTGACCGCGTCGCCCTGCTTCTCGTTGTCGGCCATCGAGGTGCCCTTCATCGGCACCATGATCACCTGGACGGCCTTGTTCGGGGCGACGGTCTGCGGCCCGGTCATGAAGTTCAGCACCGTCGGCGGCTTGTGGGCGCTCAGCGACTTGGCGGCCTCGGTCACCTTGGCGGTGTCCTGTGCGGTCAGCGGCTGCCCGTCGGTGCGCTTCACGACGATCAGCGAGGAGGTGTCCTCCTGCTGCGGGAACGCCTTCTCGGCGATGTTCATCGCCTGGACCGACTCGTATTTAGAGGGCAGGAAGTCGCCCTGGTCGGACTCGGTGGTGAGCTTGGGGGAGAAGGCGATGATCACGACCGCGGCGACGAGCCACGCCACGATCGTCCACCACGGATGTCTCACGACGAAGCGCGCGAGCCGAGCGAACATGGGGCTTCCTTAATCAAGGTCGTAGGGGTACGACTAAAACGGTAGAGATAGCGGAAGCCCTTGGGGTCACCCCCAGCGCTGAAATAAGGGGTGATACCTCCGGGGGAGTGCCTCCTCCTCTAGGAGGGGCGGCGGGTGGATAGCCTCGTACCCATGGACAACGAGGTTCAGCACGGGTTCGAGACCCTGGCCATTCACGCGGGGCAGGAGCCCGACCCCGCCACCGGCGCGGTCGTCACGCCGATCTACCAGGTCTCGACCTACAAGCAGGACGGGATCGGCGGGCTGCGCGGGGGCTACGAGTACTCTCGGTCGGCCAACCCGACACGTACCGCGCTGGAAGTATGCCTGGCCGAAACAGAGGGCGGCTCGCGCGGCCTGGCGTTCGCCTCGGGGCTCGCCGCGGAGGACGCGCTGCTCCGCGCCGTCTGCCGGCCGGGCGACCACGTGATCATCCCGAACGACGCCTACGGCGGCACCTACCGGCTGTTCGCGAAGGTCGCCGAGCCGTGGGGCGTCACGTTCGACCCGGTGCCGCTCGGCGACATCGCCGCCGTGCGGGCCGCGGTCCGTCCCGAGACGAAGATCATCTGGGTGGAGACGCCGACGAACCCGCTGCTCGGCATCGCCGACATCGCGGCGCTGGCGGCGGTCGCGCACGACGGGGGCGCGCTGCTCGCCGTCGACAACACCTTCGCCTCCCCGTACCTGCAGCGCCCGCTGGACCTCGGCGCGGACGCGGTCGTCCACTCCACCACCAAGTACATCGGCGGGCACTCCGACGTCGTCGGCGGCGCGCTCGTCGTGGCGGACCCGGCGCTCGGCGAGCGGCTCGCGTTCCACCAGAACGCGATGGGCGCCGTCGCCGGCCCGTTCGACTCCTGGCTCACCCTGCGCGGCATCAAGACGCTCGGCGTGCGGATGGACCGGCACTGCGCGAACGCCGAGCGGATCGTCGAGATGCTGACCCGGCACCCGGCCGTCCGGCAGGTCCTCTACCCGGGGCTGCCCGACCACCCCGGCCACGACGTCGCCGCCAAGCAGATGAAGGCGTTCGGCGGCATGGTCTCGTTCCGGATGGAGTCGGAGGAGGCCGCCGTCCGGGTGTGCGAGCGGACGAAGCTGTTCACGCTCGGCGAGTCGCTCGGCGGCGTCGAGTCGCTGATCGAGCACCCCGGCCGGATGACGCACGCCTCGGCCGCGGGATCGCCGCTGGAAGTGCCCGCCGACCTGGTCCGGCTGTCGGTCGGGATCGAGGACGTCCACGACCTGCGGCGCGATCTCGAACAGGCGTTGAGCTGAGAGTTGGCTGACCATTCCCGCCCACTCTTGATCAAAACATCTATACTCAGCGCGCCAGGTTCTTAAAGAAGGGGCCCCGGGTGCGCAAAGTATTGGTGTGTGGGGCGGCGTTCGCCGCGACGTGTGTCTCCGCCGTGGCGATCCCAGGGGGCGCCCATGCGAACGCCCCGGTGCCGACACCGTCCGCGACCGTCCCGTCGGTGACGCCGACGGGGGAGCCCGGGACCACCGGGCCCTCCGGGGGTCCCGAGACCCCGGGATCGGAGTCGCCGTCCGCGACCGTCCCCGGCAGCGGGCAGGGCGTCCCGGACGGCGAGCCCGGCGGCACCGTCACGGCGCAGGCCGTCATGGTCACGCCGGAGCTGCCGAAGTTCCGCACCTACGCCTACGGCAAGGCCGCCGCGCAGAAGATCGACGCGTACTGGCGCGACACCGGGCCCCGGGCCAGGCCGCGCCCTGTCGTGCTGATCCTGCACGGCGGCTACTGGCTGCAGGGCGACAAGGGCGGCGGCTGGAAGTACTTCGCGCGGCGGCTGACCGAGGAGGGGTTCGTCGTCATGTCGGCGAACTACCGGCTCGCGCCCAAGGCGCAGTGGCCCGCGCAGCGGGACGACTCGCTGTCCGCCCTCGCCTTCGTCAAGAAGTACGCCCGGGTGTGGAACGCCGACCCGTCGCGGGTCGCCGTGATCGGCTCGTCCGCCGGCGGGCAGCTCGGGACCCAGCTCGGCACGCTCGGCACCGGCACCCGGCAGGTCCGCGGCGTGGTCGCGCTGTCGCCGCCCAACGACCCCTATCTCGCCTACCAGGACGGCGCCAAGCCCGGCGCCACCCCCAGCCAGCGCAAGCTGCGCGAAGCCGTCGCCGGCCTCATGAACTGCGAGCCCGGCGCCCAGACCGGAACGGGGCCCGAGGCCGGGGCCGGCGCCGGTGAGGACTGCCAGTCGCGGCTGGACGACGCGAGCAGCATCACGCACGTCTCGCCCGGGGACGCGCCGATGCTGTTCATGCACGCCACGGGCGACTTCGTTCCGGTCGCCCAGAGCGTCGGGCTGGCGGGCGCGCTGCGCGCGGCGGGCGTCGACGCGACGGTCAAGACGGTCGAGGGCCGCCTGCACGCCGCGCAGCTACTGAACGACGAGAACACCTACCCGACGATCGTGAGCTGGCTCAAGAGCAAGCTGAAGCCGGGGGCGGGCGAGTAACCGGCGCCGGCCGGGCCGGGGCTTCCGGGCGGGCCCGGGTCGCCGGCCGGGAAGCGGCTCAGCCGTTCCAGACCATCAGCACCAGGATCACCAGCCAGATCAGCGCGACGACGCCGGAGATGGCGGCCACCCGGCCGCGCTCCACCTGCGCGATCTCGCCGCCCGCGGCGGTGGCGGGGGCGGTCGGCTCAGCGGCCTTCTCCCCGCCGTCCGCCGCCTCCCCGGTGTCCGGGCGGGCGGGGGCCGCCGCTCGGGCCTCCTCCGCAGCCGCGCGGGCGTCCTCCGCCGCCGCGAGCTCCAGCAGGTGGGCCGCCTTCCGCTGGTCGCGCTCGACGATCAGCAGGAGCACCAGCGCGACGACGAACAGCGTCATGGACACCGTCAGCCACACCTGCGCGAAGTCGCCCTCGGCGAGGCCCAGCCCGAACAGGAAGATGCCGAGCGCGGCGATGCCGTAGACCCGGGTGGTCCAGTTGAGGAAGCGGACCACGGTCACGTTCCGCTTGCGGATGTAGCGCGGGGTGGACATGGTCGCGGCGGTCAGCGGCCCGAGCGCGAAGATCGCGAAGCCGATGTGCAGGATCAGCAGGATGCGATCGGAAGTCGACATGCTGCGACCATAGCCCCCTCACACCCTTCTCCGGGGGCGCGCGGGACGCTCAGCGCGACGTCAGCCGCGCCGCACCCGCAGGTAGTCGCTGACGACGTACTCGCCGAGGCGGTCGGCGTCGGGCGCGAAGACCCGGCCGCCGTTGCGCCGCGCGACCTCCTCCACGAACGACACGAGCCGCCGGTCCTCGGCGAGCATGAAGAAGTTCATGCGGGCGTTGCGCCGCGTCATCTTGTCGACCTCGGCGAGGGTGAGGACGAGCGTGTCGGCGGACGGCGGGTAGTCGAACAGCGAGCGGCCGTCCGGACGCAGGTGCGCGGTCGGCTCGCCGTCGGTGACGACGAGGACGATCGGCTCGAAGTCGGGGTGCCGGTCCAGGTGCCGTCCCGCGATCATCAGGGCGTGGTGCAGGTTGGTGCCCTGCACCATGTCCCAGTCGAGGCCGGCCATCTCTTCGGGGTGCAGCACCCGCGCGTAGTTGGAGAACCCGATGATCTGGATCGTGTCCTGCGGGAACTTGCTGGTCACGAGCGTGTGCAGGGCGAGCGTCGTCTGCTTGGCGACCGCCCACGTCCCGCGCAGCACCATCGAGTAGGACAGGTCGACCAGCAGGCAGACCGCCGCGCCGGTGCGGCGCTCGGTCTCGTGCACCTCGAAGTCGTCGACGGCGAGCTTCACACCACCGGGCCGCCCACCGCCGGGCCTCTCACCTGCGGGCCGCACGCCGCCGGGCCGCTCACCCGCGGGCCGCGGCACGCCGGTGATCTCGGCGACGTCGGCGGTGGTCGGCTCGACGACCTTCGCGGCCGCCGGACGCGTCACCAGGCCCGCGCCGCCCTCCATGGCGCTGCGGCGGATCGCGTTGCTCACCGTCCGGACGACGTCCAGGGGCTGCTCGTCGCCGAACCGCCACTCCCGGCTGGCCCCGGTCAGCTCGCCCGCCTGGCCCGCGTCACGCTGGTCGTGGTCGCCCTGCCGGCCGGACGTGAGCTGGGAGAACACCCGGCGCAGCGCGGTCTCGCCGAGCCGCCGCACCGCCTTCGGGGTCAGCTCCAGCTTGCCGCGGTTGCGGCGCAAGTAGCCCTGGCGCTCCAGCTCCTTCTCGATGCGGCGCAGCGCGTCCAGGTCGTCGACGGCCTGCCGGCCGAGGGCCCGCCGGACGGCGTCCTCGTCGATGTCGTCGAGCCGCGCGCCGGGGTAGTCCTGCCCGAGCGCCGCCTCCAGCTCGCTGAGGTCGGCCAGCTCCGCCAGCGCGGTGGTGGCGTCGCCCATGCCGAGCGGGTCGTCGCCGGTCATCTGCTCGGGCTGCCCCCAGCCGAGGTCGGGGCGCCGGGCCCGCAGCGCGTCGCCGAGCCGCGTCATCTCCATGGCGAGGCCCGCGTCCTGCATGGCCTGCTCCATCAACCCGGCCAGCTCGGCGCGCTGCTCGGGGCTGAGCGAGGCGAGCAGCCGGTCCATCGCGGCGGCGCGGCGGGCCAGGGAGTCGACCAGTTCTTCGAGGTCGCGCGGGTCGTCGGGGAACATGTCCCCGTACTGCTCCATGAACCGGTCGAAGTCCTCCTGGGTGTGCTCGCCGCGGGCGTCGCGTTCCAGCATCCCGTTGAGCGCGGCCATCATGTCCTTGACCCGCTCCATGGCGGCCGGGTCCTGGTTCTCCAAGGCCTGCTTCATGCCCTGGAACTGCGCGTCGAGGACCTCGCGGCGCAGCAGGTCCTTCAGCTGCTCGAAGGTGCCGCGGGCCGCCTCGGACCGCCAGTCGTAGTCCGACAGCCGGCGGATCGCCTGCGAGGTGTCGGACGGCAGCGTGTCCAGCTCGGCCTCGCGCAGCCGGGCGTCGTCGCTCGGGTCGGGGAACAGCTCGGCCCGCTCCTGCCCGATCGCGGTGTCCAGCAGCGCGCGGGCCTGCTCCAGCGTGCCGTCGAGCCGGCCCCGGTCGCGCAGCGCGCGGCGCCGCTCGCGCACCTGGCGGAGCATGTCGTCGAGCCCGCGGCGGTCCCGCGCGCCCGGCAGGCCGCGCCGCAGCAGCTCGCGCAGCGCGTCGTCGGGGCGGGCGCCGTCCAGCACCGAGTCGCCCACCGCGTCGAGGGCGTCGCGGACGTCGTAGGGCGGGGCGAGCGGGTCGGGCCCGTCCTCGTAGGCCCCGTAGCGATATCGGCTCATCGAAGCTCCCTTCGCGTGGAGACCTCTGGTCCGGACATCACGTCCGGTAGGTGGCCGTCCCGTCGGAGCGGCCCTCGGCGACGTCCTTCGACAGGCGCCGGGTGAGGAACAGCCCTTCGAGGGCGAACTCCAGCGCGGCCGCGGCCTGGCCGGGGGACTCCCCGCTCAGCCCGAGCCGTTCCATGATCTTGGCGAGGCCGGGGACCTGGCCGACGCGGCGCAGCAGCTCGTTCGCCGGGACCAGCTCGCCCGACTCGACGCGCTCGCCGGAGTCGAACTTGTCGAGCAGCCCGGTCAGGTCGGCGGGGCCGAGCGTCCGCCGGTAGGTCTCGGCGATCGCACGGCGCAGCAGGTGCTCCAGCACCTCCTGCTCGCGGCCCTCCTCGCTGACCTCGAACTCGACCTTGCCCATCAGCGACGGCACGACCGAGGGCAGGTCGCAGACCCGCGCGACCGCGTGCTCCTCGCCGGTGAGCGCGGCGCGGCGCACCGCGCCCGCCGCGACGGTCTCCGCGCCCGCGAGCGCGAACCGCGCCGACACGCCGGACCGCGCGTCCACCGCCGTCGACTCCCGGACGAGCCGGGTGAACCGCCCGATGACCTCGATCAGGTGCTCGGGCACCTCGGCGGGCAGCCCGGCGAGGTCGGCGAAGTCGGACTCCTGCTTGATCAGCGCCAGCTCGGCGTCCAGTTCGAGGGGGTAGTGGGTGCGGATCTCGGCGCCGAAACGGTCCTTCAGCGGGGTGATGATGCGGCCGCGGTTGGTGTAGTCCTCGGGGTTGGCGGACGCGACGAGCAGCACGTCCAGCGGCAGCCGCAGCGCGTAGCCGCGGATCTGGACGTCCCGCTCCTCCAGCACGTTCAGCAGCGCGACCTGGATCCGCTCGGCGAGGTCGGGCAGCTCGTTGATGGAGAACACGCCCCGGTTGGTGCGCGGGACGAGCCCGAAGTGCACGGTCTCCGGGTCGCCGAGCGTGCGGCCCTCGGCCACCTTGATCGGGTCGACGTCGCCGATGAGGTCGCCGACGCTCGTGTCGGGGGTGGCGAGCTTCTCGCCGTACCGGTCGTCGCGGTGCAGCCACCCGACCGGGAGCTCGTCGCCGAGCTCGGCGGCGAGCCGGCGGCAGCGGACGCACACCGGCGCGTACGGATGGTCGTTGATCTCGCAGCCGGCCACCACCGGGGTCCACTCGTCCAGCAGCCCGCCCAGGGTGCGGATGAGCCGCGTCTTGCCCTGGCCGCGCTCGCCCAGCAGCACCATGTCGTGCCCGGCGAGCAGGGCGCGCTCCAGATGCGGGAGGACGGTGTCGTCGAACCCGACGATGCCGGGGAAGCGCGGCTCGCCGGATCGCAGCCGGTCGAGCAGGTTGCGGCGGATCTCGGCCTTCACGGAGAGCTGGACGTGGCCGCTGGTGCGCAGCTCGCCCAGTGTTGTCCCGGAGGGAGTCGTTTCACGGGGTGTGGATGGACGCACGAGATCGACACTACGTCGCGGTCGCGCGGAATCGCACCCTCCCCCCGAGGATTCGTCCGGGCCCGGAATTTCGTCCCACCGTGCCCGGCCCGCCAGTGTTTGGGTGGATGGCGCGCCGCGGGGGAGACTGGAGGTGTGAACGGAGTCGGTGAGCGCGGAGCCGGTGAGCACGGAGCCGGTGAACACGGTGAGGGAGGCGGCGCCGATGGCGCGATTCGGTGATGGCCTGGCCCTCGGGCCCGATCTGTCCAGTGCCGCCGCGTCGGCGGTCGAGCAGGCGCTCGCGCCGCTCAGCGCGGCGCCCGACCTGGTGTGCGTGTTCGTCACGGGGGACGATCCGGAGGAGATCGAGGCGGCGGTCGCGGCCGCGGAGCAGGCGGCGGGGCCCACGATGCTGCTCGGCTGCAGCGCCTCCGGGGTGATCGGCGCCGGGCGCGGAGTGGAGGAGCGCGGCGCGGTCAGCGCGTGGGCGGCGGTGCTGCCGGGCGCGCGGCTCGACGCGTTCCGCCTGGAGACCCTCAAGGCCGACGACCGCCTCGTGGTGGTCGGCATGCCGGAGGGGCAGGACGACGACGTCGTCGGGGTGCTGCTGGCCGACCCCTACAGCTTCCCGGTGGACGCGTTCGTGGAGCGCTCCGACGAGGCGCTGCCCGGCCTGCCGCTCGTCGGCGGCCTGGCCGAGGGCAGCGGCCCCGGCGGCGGCGCGCTCGGCGAGGGCGGGCTCGGTGCGGGCGGGGTCGGCGAGGCGCGGCTGTTCGTCGGGGGCGAGGTCTACCGGGACGGCGCGGTCGGCGTCGTGATCGGCGGGTCCGTGGCCGCCGCGACGGTGGTCAGCCAGGGCGCCCGCCCGATCGGGCCCGACATGGTGGTGACGAAGGCCGAGGAGAACGTCCTCTACGAGCTGGCGGGCGTCCCCGCGCTGGAGAAGCTGGAGCAGATCGTCCTCGGGCTGCCGGAGGAGGAGCAGGAGCTGGCCGGGCGCGGGCTGCTGATCGGCGTCGCGATGGACGAGTACGCCGACGAGCACGAGCACGGCGACTTCCTCGTCCGGGGGGTGGTGGGCGCCGACACCGACAGCGGCGCCATCGCGATCGGCGACGTCGTCGACGTGGGCCGCACGGTCCGGTTCCAGGTCCGCGACGCGGGCGCCGCGGAGGAGGACCTCGCCGCGCTGCTCGAACGGTTCGACCTGGCACCGGTCGAGGGCGCGCTGCTGTTCTCCTGCAACGGGCGCGGCCAGGCGATGTTCCCCGACTCCGACCATGACGCGAAGGTCCTCGACCGCGCGTTCGGCCCGGCGGGGGTCGGCGGGTTCTTCGCCGCCGGCGAGATCGGCCCCGTCGCGGGACGCAACCACGTGCACGGGTTCACCGCGTCCATCCTCGCGTTCGGCCGGGCGGGGGACTCCGGTTGACCCCGTCGTGCGTCCTCGCCGTGGACATCGGCGGGACGAAGCTCGCCGCCGCCCTCGTCGAACCGGACGGGCGCGTCGCCGCCTTCGACCGCGCGCCCACCCCGAACGAGCCGGGCGTGGACGGCGAGGAGCTGTGGCGGACGCTGGAGGCGCTGCTCGGCAAGCTCGTCGCCGGCGCCGGCGACCCGCCGCTCGCGGGCGTGGGCGTCGGCTGCGGCGGGCCGATGACGTGGCCCGCCGCCGAGGTGTCCCCGCTGAACATCCCGGCGTGGCGGGGCTTCCCGCTGCGCGAGCGGCTCCGGGCCCGCCATCCGGGCCTGCCCGTCCGCATCCACAACGATGCGATCTGCGTGGCCGTCGGGGAGCACTGGCTCGGCGCCGGACGCGGGCACGACAACGTCCTCGGCATGGTGGTGTCCACGGGCGTCGGCGGCGGGCTGATCCTCGGCGGCCGCCTCGTCAACGGCGCCAGCGGCAACGCCGGGCACATCGGCCACGTCGTCGTCGACCCCGGCGGGCCGCCGTGCGCCTGCGGCGGCCGCGGCTGCCTGGAGGCGATCGCGCGCGGCCCGGGACTGGTCGCCTGGGCGCGGCGGCAGGGCTGGCGGCCCGGCGGCGACGACGTCACCGGCGCCGGGCTGGCCGCCGACGCGCGCCGCGGCGACCCGGTCGCCGGGTCGGCGATGCGGCGCGCCGGACGCGCCATCGGCATCGCGATCGCGTCCGCGACGCACCTGTGCGACCTGGAGGTCGTCGCGATCGGCGGCGGCCTGTCCCAGGCGGGCGCGCTGCTGTTCGACCCGATGGAGGAGGCGTTCCGCACGCACGCCCGGATGGACTTCGCGCGCCGCGCCCGGATCGTCCCGGCCGCGCTCGGGCAGACCGCCGGGCTCGTCGGCGCCGCCGCCCTCGTCTACGCCGGGGACCGCTACTGGAGTGCGGGCTGAGCGCGGCGGGTGCGAGGATCGGAGAATGAGCGAAGCGAACCGGGTGGCGCGGGGGCCGTCCGCCCACGGGAGCGACGCATGACCACCGTCAGCGTCGACGACGTCCGAGCCGCCCGCGACCTGCTGAGGGCGGTCGCCGTGCCCACCCCCCTGATCCCCTCCCGGGTCCTGTCCGAGCAGGTCGGCGGGCCCGTCCTGCTGAAGTGCGAGAACCTGCAGCGCACCGGCTCGTTCAAGATCCGCGGCGCGTACGTCCGGATCGCCCGGCTGAGCGAGGCCGAGCGGGCCGGCGGCGTCGTCGCGGCCAGCGCCGGCAACCACGCGCAGGGCGTCGCGCTCGCCGCGGCCATGCTCGGCTGCAAGGCCACGGTCTTCATGCCGGCCGGCGCCCCGCTCCCCAAGATCGCCGCGACCCGGGGCTACGGCGCCGAGGTCGTGTTCCCCGGGCCGACCGTGGACGACTGCCTCATCGCCGCGCAGAAGTACGCGGACGAGTGCGGCGCCGTGTTCATCCACCCCTTCGACCATCCCGACGTCGTCGCCGGGCAGGGCACGATCGGGCTGGAGGTCATGGAGCAGTGCCCCGACGTCCGGACGATCGTGGCGCCGGTCGGCGGCGGCGGTCTGCTGTCCGGCATCGCCGCGGCGGCCAAGGGCACGGTGAAGGAGACCGGCGGCCGGGAGATCAAGCTGCTCGGCGCGCAGGCCAAGCGCGCGGCGGCGTTCCCGCCCTCCCTCGCGGCCGGCCGGCCCGTCCAGATCGAGATAGAGCCGACCATGGCGGACGGAATCGCCGTCGGCCGTCCCGGCGACCTCACCTACGGCATGTTCACCGACCTCGTGGACGCCGTCGTGACGGTGACCGAGGAGTCCATCTCGCAGGCGCTGCTGCTCTGCCTCGAACGCGCCAAGCAGGTCGTCGAGCCCGCCGGCGCGGCCGGGGTGGCGGCGATGCTGGAGCACGCGTACGCGGTCGAGCCGCCCGTGGTGGTGCTGCTGTCCGGCGGCAACATCGACCCGCTGCTGCTGTCGAAGGTGCTGCGGCACGGCCTCGCGGGCGCCGGGCGGTACCTCGTCGTCCGCTGCCGCCTGAAGGACCGTCCCGGCGCCCTCGTGACGCTGCTGAGCGAACTTGCCGAGCTGGGCGTCAACGTCCTGGACGTGATGCACGAGCGCGTCGCCGCCCGCCTCCACGTCGAGGAGGCCGAGGTCCTCATGCACCTGGAGACGCGTGGGGCCGACCACTCCGAAGACGTGATCGGCCGCCTGCGCGAGAAGGGCTACACCCTCACCCTGAGCTGACTCAGAGGGACGGCTTGTCCTCCGAGTAGAGCCACGCCTTGGCCCAGGCGTCCAGGTTCTTGCCGGAGAGGCGCCCGGCGAAGCGGACGAACTCCGCCGTGGACGCGTTGCCGTACCGGTGCGCGGCGGGCCACGCCTTCAGCAGCCGGTAGAAGTCCTTGTCGCCGATGATCCCGCGCAGGACGTGGACGGCCATCGCTCCGCGGTCGTACACGAGCCCGTCGAAGATGTGGTCGCGGCCCGGGTCGGCGACCTTGCCCTTCCACAGGGCGTCGTCCGCGGGTGTCGCGTAGGTGTCGTCGAAGCTCTTCTGGACGGGCGTGCCGTTCGCGTGCTCGGCCCACAGCCATTCGGAGTACGTCGCGAAGCCCTCGTTCAGCCAGATGTCGGCCCACTTCGCGGGGGACACCGCGTCCCCGAACCACTGGTGGCCCAGTTCGTGCGCGAGGAGGCCGCCGCTCGGGATGGCGCCCGGCCGGCGTCCCAGGTCGTAGACGGGACGGCCCTGCGTCTCCAGCGCGTAGCCGACGCCCGCCTTGACGACGATCCCGCCCGTCGAGGTGAACGGGTAGCGGCCGTAGACCGACGACTGGAAGTCGGTGACCTCGCCGGTCTGGTCGTGGAACTTCTGCGCGTCGTCCGGCTTGATGGCCATTGCCTGGTCGGTGGCGGTGAGGTTGGGGACGCCCGCCTTCGTCCGGCCGCTGAGGACGTCGTACCTGCCGATCGCGAGCATGGACAGCTCGCTCGCCATCGGGTTGCGGACGTCCCACCGGGTGGTCGTCCAGCCGCCCTTGGTCTGGGTGGCGCGCAGGTCGCCGTTGGCGAGCGTGGTGAGGCCCTGCGGCGCCGACAGCGTGAACGTGTACGTCGCCTTGTCGGTCGGGTGGTCGTTCACCGGGTAGACGGTCGCGGCGCCGAACGGCTGGTTGAGCATCACCGCGCCGTCGGGCGTCGGCACCCAGCCGGACGTGCCGAGCGTCGCGTCCTCGATCGTCTGCGGGACGCCCGAATACGCGACCGTCACGGTGAAGTTCCGATGCTCGCGCAGCCCCTTGCGCGGCGTGATGACCAGTTCCTGGGCACCGGTCCGCCGATAGGACGCGGCGCGCCCGTCCACCTTCAGCGAGGAGATCTTCAGCGGGCCGAGGAAGTCCAGGTCGAACCGGGACAGGTTCTGCGTCGCCGTCGCCTTGATCTCGGTGACGGCCTGGATCCCCTTGGTGGCGGGGTCGTACTTCAGGCCGATGTCGTAGTGGGCGACGTCGTAGCCGCCGTTGCCCATGTCGGGAAAGTAGGGGTCGCCCGCGCCGGGCGCGCCCGGGGCGAACCGCGCGGCGGCCGCGCCGGCGGGCGCGGCCGTCACCGCGAGGCTCGCGGCGACGCCCAGCGACACGGCGGCCAGGGCTCGTGGAGTTCTGCTCATCGACCTCGTCCTCGGTACCTCGTCAAGCCGTCACAACCGTGATCAAGACTTTCTCGCGAAGTGGCCCGGGACAAGCGCGAATTGGTATCGAATTGGCTCAGCCCTGGTGTTCTTCCGGTACAGGCCGCACCGTCACTTGGCCGGACGGCCCTTCTGGTAGAGCCAGTCGTCGAAGAACGCGTCGAGCTTCTTGCCCGACACCCGGTTCGCCAGGGCGACGAACTGCTCGGTCGTCCCGCCGGAGTGCCGGCGCTCCTTCGTCCACGTCCGGAGGATCTTGTAGAAGGTGTTCTCGCCGACCCGGTTGCGCAGCGCGACCAGCGTCATCCCGCCCCGGTCGTACACCGAGCGGCCGAACATCTGCTTGCGGCCCGGGTTGCCGGGCGGGACGTTCCACAGCTCGGACGCGCCGAGGCCCTCGTAGGTCTCGTCGAAGTGCTGCTGGACGGACGGGCCGCCGGTCTTCTCGTCCCACAGCCACTCGGCGTAGGTGGCGAAGCCCTCGTTCAGCCAGATGTCCTGCCAGCGGGTGACGCTGATGCTGTCGCCGAACCACTGGTGCGCCAGCTCGTGCGCGACGATGGTCGGCTGCAGGCCGAACGACCCGTACACCGGGCGGGTCTGCGTCTCCAGCGCGAAGCCGACGTCGGCGTTGTCGATCAGCCCGCCGGAGGAGGAGAACGGGTAGGGGCCGAACAGCTTCGACCACTCCTCGGTGATGTTTCCGTTCAGCTTGTGGAACTGGTCGAGGCTCACGCCGGGCAGCGTCGGGTCGACCGCAGTGATGACCGGGATCCCGCTCGGCGTCTTGCCCGTCGCCACCCCGAACCGGCCGACGTCGACGGTCGCGAGGTAGGTGGCCATCGGGCTCTTGACGCGCCACCTCGTCGTCGTGTCGCGCCGCGTCAGGCCGTGCTGCGCCACGGGGACGACGCCGGGGCCGTCGGTCGTCGGGGCCCCAGTCGGCGGAGTGCCGGGCAGGCCGGGCGTCCCGCCCGTCCCCTCCGGCGGCGTGTCGGGCTCCCCGTTGGCGATCGCCGTCAGACCCTGCGGGACGGTGAGCTCGAAGTCGAACGTGGCCTTGTCGCTCGGGTGGTCGTTGCTCGGGAACCAGGTGTGCGCGCCGCTCGGCTGGCACGCCACGAACACGCCGTCGGGGGTGCGGATCCAGCCGTACTTGCCGAGCACCGGGTCCGACACCGGCTTCGGCGTCCCCGAGTACTTGACCACCGTGGTGAACTTCGCGCCCTTGCGCAGGGTCTTGGCCGGGGTGACCTCCAGCTCGCTGCCGGCGCGCTGCTGCCGCGCCTGCGCGCCGTCCACCTCGATCGAGGAGACGTCCAGGCCGGTCAGGTCGAGGTTGAAGCGGGCGAGCTGCTCGGTCGCGGTCGCGGTGATCGTCGCTGTGCCGTCGAGCTGCTTCGGCCCGTCCGGGGTGATGGTGAGCTTCAGCCCGTAGTGCTGGACGTCGTAGCCGCCGTTGCCGTCGCCCGGCACGTAGTCGTCGCCCGCGGTGGTCGGGCCCGCCGGCCCGGTCGCGGCGCCCTTCGGCGGTCCGCCGGGCCCGCCCGGGTCGTCGTCGCCGAGGGGAACCTGGCAGGCTGCGGTCAGCGACCCCGCGACGGCGAGGGCGGCCAGTCCCGCGGCACCGCGGACGGCTCGCGACCCGTGGGGGCGGGGACTGGGGGAGTTTCCGGCCGTATGCACCCGCCCAGCCTGCCCTTACCGGGACCTGCCGGGCAACTCGGATGCCCACAGACGGCCTTGTTCAGCGGAAGTCGTACGGGTTGGGGTGATGTGGTCCGGCCTTGACGACGACGGTGTGCGCCACCTTGCAGTGGATGGCCTGCTTGCGGGAATCGAACAGGATCCACGAGATGTCGATGAGTCCGATGCAGCCGCAGATGCCGCCCAGCACGCTGTAGAAGGCCGAACGTCCCAGCGCCTGCCCGTAGGTGATCGCCTGCCCGTTGTCGTCCCGGACGACGCGGATCCGCAGCAGCATCTTGCCGAGCGTCTGCCCCCATTTGGCGTGCATGAGCCAGAAGTAGAGGAGCGCGACGACGATGCTGATGGCGTTCGTCCCGACCTGGGCGCCGTTGTACATCGACGTGCCGGGCTCCGGGTTGAAGACGCGGTCCCAGTGGATGAACGGGATCGAGATGAGGCCGGCCACGATCCCGATGACGATGAGGTCGAAGATCCCGGCGGCCAGGCGCGCCCACCGTCCCGCCAGCTCGCCGGAGGGGGCGCCGTAACCCGCCCCGCCGTACCCGGGCACGCCTCCATACCCGTGCTGGGCTCCATAGGGCTGCTGGCCGCCATGGGGGTGCTCGCCATACGGCTGTTGGCCCCCGTACGGCTGTTGGCCCCCGTAGGGCTGCTGCTCGCCGTAGGGCTGCTGGCCTCCGTACGGCTGCTGCTCGCCAGACGGCTGCTGCCCTCCGTAGGGTTGCTGGCCTCCGTAGGGTTGCTGACCGCCGGAGGGCTGTTCGCCCTGGGGCTGCTCGCCGTATCGCGGCCGGCCCCCGTAGGGCCGCCCTTCGTAGGGCCCCGGCCGTCCGGGCTCCTCGGGTCCTTGCGGACGGTCGTCTTCCGGCCCTCCCCCGGACGCGGGGTCTCGCGGCGGTTGCGTCATGTCGTCAGCGTGGCCATGCCATCGCCGTCGAAACATCGCCGCGTCCGGGAGCGTCCCGAAATATTCGCCCCTGATCGATCAAATCTTGCCGGGGTCGCCCGCCTGGCCGGAGCCGGGGGGCCGCGCGTACGGGTTCGGCGTCCACGGGGTCGCCTTCATCACCACCGTGCCGGCGGCCTTGTCGTGCAGCGCCTGGCGCCGCTCGTCCCACAGGATCCAGGCGTTGTCGAGCAGGCCGACGATCCCGAGCAGGGCGCCTCCGGCGGCGAGGAAGTTGAGCAGGACGGTCACGATGGTGATGGCGTAGACGATCGCCTCCCTGACGGCGGACTGCCCCCACGTCACCGCCGACCAGTCGGCCGCCTTCACCACCCGGATGTTGAACGCCTTCTTGCCGAGCGTCTGGCCCCACTTGGCGTGCGAGACGGTGAAGTAGGCGAAGCCCAGCACGAAGACGACCAGGTACCCGCCCAGCAGCACCGGGATGTTGTACAGGTCCATCGGGTCGGTGATCGGCTCGCCGGACGAGATGGACTCCTCCATCTTGTCCCAGCGGATCGCCAACAGCGCCGCCGGGACGGCCACGATGCTGAGGAGGACGCTGTCCAGGATGCCGGCGCCGAGGCGGGCGAGGCGTCCGGCCAGCACGTCCTGCGGGCCGCCGGGGGCGCCGTAGCCGGGCAGGGGAGGCGCCTGCGGAAGCGGCGGACCGTATCCGGGCTGCTGGGGGCCGGGCTGCTGGGGGCCGGGCTGCTGGGGGCCGGGCTGGCCGTATCCGGCCGCCGGGGGAGGAGGCGTCGGGCCGGGCTGGGCGCCGTAGGTGCCCTGGTACGGCGGCGGACGGTCGGGCGGGGCGGGCGCCTCGGCAGCGGGCGCCTCGGCGGGCGCCTCCGGAGCGGAGGCGTCCTGTGCGGGGGGTTCCTGGCCCGCGGCCTCGGGATCGGGGGCCTTCCACCCGCCGTCCGGGGGCCGGGGGTTCTGCGGCGGTTCGCTCATGCCCCCACAGTGTGCCCGCTACCGGCCACGACCAGGGTACCGGGGAGCCCGGCCCCGGACGCGGGATCCGCGTCCGGGGCCGGGCTCCCCGGTACCCTGGTCGGCGTCACAGGTTGCCGCGGCGCTCCTGCTCCCGCTCGATCGCCTCGAACAGGGCCTTGAAGTTGCCCTTGCCGAAGCCCAGCGAGCCGTGCCGCTCGATCAGCTCGAAGAACACGGTCGGACGGTCCTGGACGGGCTTGGTGAAGATCTGCAGCAGGTAGCCGTCCTCGTCCCGGTCGACCAGGATGCGGCGCTTGCGCAGCTCCTCGATCGGCACCCGCACCTCGCCGATGCGCTCGCGCAGCTCGGCGTCCTCGTAGTAGGAGTCGGGGCTCTCCAGGAACTCCACGCCGGCGGCCCGCATCCGGTCGACCGACGCGAGGATGTCGTTCGTGGCGAGGGCGATGTGCTGCACGCCCGGCCCGCCGTAGAACTCCAGGTACTCGTCGATCTGCGACTTGCGCCTGCTCTCCGCCGGCTCGTTCAGCGGGAACTTCACCTTGCGGGTGCCGTCCGCGACGACCTTGGACATCAGCGCCGAGTACTCGGTCGCGATGTCGTCGCCGACGAACTCCGCCATGTCGGTGAAGCCCATGACCCGGTGGTAGAAGTCCGCCCACTCGTCCATGCGCTCGACGTTGCCGACGCAGTGGTCGATCGCCTGGAAGTACCGCCCGTGGGAGCGACGCCCTGTCTCCCCCGGGGACGGCTCTTCCCGCGGCTGGACGATCGGGTCCGCGGCCGCGAACCCGGGCAGGTAGGGGCCCGTGTAGTTGGAGCGGTCGACCAGCGAGTGCCGCGTCTCGCCGTAGGCGGCGATCGCCGCGACGGTCACCTTGCCGTGCTCGTCCTCCAGGACGTGCGGCTCCTCCAGGCCCTCGGCGCCGTTCGCGAGCGCGTGCCGGTAGGCGTGCTCCACGTCCGGGACCTCGATCGCGAGGTCGACGACCCCGTCGCCGTGCTCGGCGATGTGCCGGCCGAGGTCGGTGCCCGCCTTCACCGGGCCGCGGAACACGAACCGGGCTCCGCCCGACTCCAGCACGTGCACCGCCTCGTCGGGGCTGCCGTTCTCCGGGCCCCGGTAGGCGACCCTGCGCATCCCGAACGCGGTCGAGTAGTAGTGGGCGGCCTGTTTGGCGTTGCCGACGGCGAAGACGACGGCGTCCATACCCCTGACCGGAAACTCATCCATGCCGTCCAATCTCGACATGCGGCTACAAGGTGCGCAAGGGTGAGTTGGATCGCTGGGCAATCTGTACAGTGAACCCCGGTACCGACCGGTATCCCTGTACATCGTGACCAGGAACACGGGAGGCGCCGTGGCGATCGACGACCTGGACGCGCGGCTGATCGAGATGTTCGCCGCCGAACCGCGCGTCGGCGTCCTGGAGGCGTCCCGCCGGCTCGGCGTCGCGCGCGGCACCGTCCAGGCGCGGCTCGACCGGCTGGCCCGCGACGGCGTCGTCGCCGGCTACGGCCCGGAGATCGACGCGGTGGCGCTCGGCTACGGCGTGACCGCGTTCGTCACGCTCCAGCTGCGCCAGGCGGGCGGGCACGACCCGGTCGCCGCCCGGCTCGCGCAGGTCCCGGAGGTGATCGAGGCGCACACCATCACCGGGCCCGGCGACATGCTGTGCCGCGTCGTCGCCCGCAGCAACACCGACCTGCAGCGCGTCATCGACGTGATCGTGGACGTGGCGGGCGTGGAGCGCGCGTCCACGGTGATCTCCCTGGCCACGCAGATCCCCTACCGCACCCTCCCCCTGGTGCGCGCCGCCGCCACCGGCTGAGCCGTGGCAGAGCCGGTGTGGCAGAGCGAGTGCGCCGGGGCCGGTGCGCCGGGGCGGCGCCGCTCCGGCTCGGGTGAGCCGGAGGGCGCGGACGGCGCCGGCTCGGGGACGGTCAGGCGCCCCCGTACGGCGTGGCGTCGAGGATCTCCACGGTCATGGAGCGGCCGTTCGGGAGGTTGTAGGTGGCCTTCTCGCCGACCTTCTTGCCGTCGATGGCGGCGCCGAGGGGGGACTTGGGCGAGTAGACGTCGATGGGGGCCCCGACCTCCTCGCGGGAGGCGAGCAGGAAGGTGACCTCCTCGTCGTCGCCCTCGAAGGAGACCGTGACGGTCATGCCGGGGCCGACGATGCCCTCGGTCCGCGGAGCCTCGCCGACGCGCGCGTTCTCCAGGATGCCCTGGAGCTGCAGGATGCGCCCCTCGATCTTGCCCTGTTCCTCCTTGGCCGCGTGGTAGCCGCCGTTCTCGCGCAGGTCGCCCTCCTCCCGCGCCGCCTCGATCTTCTGAGCGATCTCGATGCGGCCCGGGCCCGACAGGTGGTCCAGCTCAGCCTTGAGCCGGTCGTACGCCTCCTGGGTGAGCCAGGTGACGTTGTCAGCGCGGGTCTCGGTCACGGGTACTCCTCATCCACCATGGTGCGATCCTCACCCGCCCACGCGGGTGGGTGTCACATCGACATGAGTGCGGCCGGGTGAAACCTCTAGCCTATCCGGTGTGTGCGGGTAAAGGTTCCCTGAACTCGGCGTCCGCAATCCGCCAATCGTGGTTCGTCGTTCACCGGGCGTATCTGGGCTTATCGGGCCGTCTCACACCTTGTGGCAGTCGCGGATCCGGGCTCCGGTGGCCCGCCGCGGCGTCGTCAGCGTCTCGGTCCCCTTGACGCCGGACTTCCCGGCCGGCGCCGAGACCTCCTTCTGCGCCAGGATGGCGAAGCCGGTGTCGTAGGCGTCCACCGTGCAGCGGACCTCGTCCCCGGACCCCTTGGCCACCGTGTAGTTGATCACCACTGAGCCGTCGGTGATGTCGTAGGAGACGGTCTGCGGCACGATGCCCGGAGTCTGCCCCGTGTGCGCGGCGAGCACCCCGATGCCGAGCGCCATCAGCGCCGCCAGCGTTCCGGCGAGCACCATCCCGAGCCGGCCGCGCCGGGGCTCGGCGGGCGCCGCTGTCTTCGACACGCTCGTCGTCATGGCGGGGAATCTCCGTGCGGTGTGCGGACGTTGTCAGGGACAATTCTCGTCTGTGCCGGCGCATGCCTCGAACCGGGGGGCGCCACGAGAGTCCCGAGAGGAAGATCCGTGTCCGAGGTCATCGACGGTACGACGCTGGAGCGGCCGTGCGGCGGCGGCGCCGAGCCGCTGCGGCTCATGGCGGTGCACGCCCACCCCGACGACGAGTCCAGCAAGGGCGCGGCCACGATGGCGAGGTACGTCGCGGACGGCGTCGAGGTGCTCGTCGTCACGTGCACCGGCGGGGAGCGCGGCGACATCCTGAACCCGGCGATGGACCGGCCGGAGATCAAGGCCGACATCGGCAAGGTCCGCGAGGCGGAGATGGCGCGGGCCCGCGAGATCCTCGGCGTCCGGCAGCACTGGCTCGGCTTCGTCGACTCCGGCTTCCCCGAGGGCGACCCGCTGCCGCCGCTGCCGGAGGGGTGCTTCGCGCTGGAACCGGTGGAGACCGCCTCCGAGCCGCTGGTGCGCGCCGTCCGCGACTTCCGCCCGCACGTGATGCTCACCTACGACGAGAAGGGCGGCTACCCCCACCCCGACCACGTGAAGTGCCACGAGGTGTCGGTGGAGGCGTTCGAGGCCGCGGGCGACCCGGAGCGCTACCCCGGTGCGGGCGAGCCCTGGCAGCCGCTCAAGCTCTACTACCACATGAGCTTCAGCAAGGACCGCATCAGCGCCCTCCACACGGCGATGGAGGACGCCGGCCTGGAGTCGCCCTACACCGACTGGATGAAGCGCTTCGAGGAGGAGAGCGAGCGGCGCGCGAAGTGGGACGTGACCACGCGCGTCCCGTGCGCCGACCACTTCGAGACCAGGGACCGCGCCCTCCTCGCCCACGCCACCCAGATCGACCCCAACGGGCCCTGGTTCGTCGTCCCGCTCGACATCCAGCGCGAGGCATGGCCGACCGAGGACTACCATTTGGCCAGGTCCCTCGTCGACACCGAGGTGCCGGAGGACGACCTGTTCGCCGGCATCCGGGAGAAGGTGTGTCTGTGATGCCGCCCCTCTACGCCATGCCGCTGAACGATGACACGGTCAGTCCCGGCCTGCTCGGCTTCGCGGTGTTCCTCGCCCTCGTCGTCGCGACGGTCATCCTGATCCGCTCGATGGGCCGGCAGATGAAGAAGATCCAGGCGCCCAGCGAGGAGGATCTGAAGCAGCAGGAGTGGGAACGCGCCCAGGCGGCCAAGAGCGCCGCCTCGGCGAAGAAGTCCGCCGACGGTGCCTGAGGGCGAGGCCGACGTGCCTTACGGTGCCTGACCGGCGCCTGACGGCGGATCGTCCGGTTCGATCCGGGCCCGCCCGGGGAGGACCCACGTCGTGCGCGCGAACTTCGAGGACGCCTACCGCGAGCTCGCTCCGGCGGCGGCCCGGCTGCTCAGGCTGCTGAGCCTGCCACCCGGCGAGGAGATCGAGCCCGCGGCGGCCGCCGCGCTCGCCGGCGTTCCGGAGACCGAGGCCCGCGAGCTGCTGGAGACGCTGGCCGCGCACGGGCTCGTCACCGCGTCCGGCGGCCGGTTCCGGCTGGCCGGTCCGGTCCGTGATCTCGCGCGCGAGCGGGCCTGGCACGACGAGAGCGAGGCCGACCGGAACGCCGCGGCCCGCCGCCTCCTCGACCACGTCCTCGACTTCTCCTCCGCCGGGGACGAATCCCGGGGCCGCGCCTTCCTGGACCGCGAGCGCTGGTCGGAGGCGGTCGACGTGCTGCGCGAACGCCTCGACCGGGCCGAGGCGGAGGGCGACCCGCACGCGATCCTGGTGTCCCGCCACGAGCTCGCCCGCGCCCTGATCAGGACGGACGCCCTGGACCGCGCGATCGCGCTGCTCGGCCCGCTGCCGGACGAGTTCGCCGCCCTCCCCGAGCCCGACGACCGAGGCCGCGCCGGCGCCCTGACGACCCTCGGCGAGGCGTACCTGCGCGCCCGCCGCCCGGTCGCGGCCACCAACTTCTTCGGCCAGGCCCTGGAGATCCTGCGCAGGCACGGCACGCCCGACGAGCAGGCGGCCCTGTTCGTCCACATCGCGGACGCCGCCGGCCAGCGCGCGGACCACGCCGCCGAGACCGCTGCCCTCGTCCGCGCGACCGAACTCGCCGAGGGGGACGAACCGGGCCGGCCGCGTGGCTAGGCCTTGCGGTGGTCCCAGCTGACGACGCGGTCGGGGTCCATGACGATGAGGACGCGCTTGGCCAGCGCCTGCTCGATGCCCTCGGCGATGACCGGGTCGACCGGCTCGCCGATCTCGGGGACGGGCAGCCCCGCCATCCGGGAGCCGACGACCATGCCGACCTTGCTGCGCGGCCCGGGGTCCTCGATGACGAGGCCGCGCCCGTAGAGGGCGACGCCGCGCAGGTCGTTGTACTCGTCGCCGTCCTCGACGAGGCAGGTCATGGTCGGGTTGCGGCGCAGGTTCAGCACCTTCTGCGACGCCTTGTACGTGGTGAAGGCGATCTTGCCGTCGAGCAGCGTGTAGAACATCGTGACGAGGTGCGGCTCGCCGTCCCTGCCGACGGTCGCGACCTGGACCTTGAAGTTGTCCGCGAGGTAGGACGCCACCTCCTCCGGTGTCATCTTGATCTTGTCGCGCTTGCTCCCGGCCAACGGGGCCTCCCTGGCTCGTCTGTATCGCGCACAGAATAACCAAGCGCTTGCCCGTGCCCCCGCCCGGCACCATGGGGGGATGTCGGTTCGCGATCTGATCGTCCTCGGTTCCGCCAGCGCCGTGCCCACCAAGGCCCGCAACCACAACGGCTATCTGCTGCGCTGGGACGGCCACGGCGTGCTGTTCGACCCGGGCGAGGGGACGCAGCGGCAGATGTCGCGCGCCGGAGTCTCCGCCGGCGACGTGACCTGGATCTGCGTGACGCACTTCCACGGCGACCACTGCCTCGGCGTGCCCGGCGTCGTCCAGCGCATCGCCCGCGACGGCGCCCGGCACCCGGTCGGCGCGGCGTTCCCGGCGAGCGGGGCGCGGTACTGGGAGCGGCTGCGGCACGCGGCCGTCTTCCGGGACACCGACGTGATCCGCGAGCGGCCCGTGTCCGGCGAGCGGATGCCGCTCGACACCGGCGACGCGCCGTTCACGCTGGTCGCGCGGCGGCTGTCGCATCCGGTCGAGGCGTACGGGTACCGGCTGGAGGAGCCGGACGGCCGCACCATGCTGCCCGCCGAACTCGCCGCGCGCGGCATCCGGGGGCCGCTGATCCGGCGGCTCCAGGAGGAGGGCCGGGTCACCGCGCCGGACGGACGGACGGTCGCCCTCGACGAGTGCAGCGTGCCCCGTCCGGGGCAGAAGGTCGCGTTCGTCATGGACACCCGGCTCTGCGACGGCGTCCGCGAGCTGGCCGACGGGGTCGACATGCTCGTCATCGAGTCGACGTTCCTGCACGAGGACGCCGGACTGGCCGCCGAGTACGGCCACCTGACGGCCGCGCAGGCGGGTGCGGTCGCGGCGGAGGCGGGCGTCCGGCACCTCGTCCTCACCCACTTCTCCGAGCGGTACCCCGCCGAAGACGAGCACCGCTTCGTGGACGAGGCGTCCGCCGGGTTCGGCGGCGACATCACTCTCGTCCACGACCTCGATGTGATCTCGATGCCGCCGCGCCGTCATACCGGACGGGAACATGGGCAGGATCAACGTCATGTCTGACGAAGTCGATGTCGTGGTGATCGGTCTGGGGCCCGGGGGCGAGGACGCTGCGGGGAGGCTGGCGGAGGCGGGCCTCTCCGTCGTCGCCATCGAGTCACGGCTGGTCGGCGGCGAGTGCCCGTACTACGCGTGCGTCCCCACCAAGATGATGGTGCGCGCCGCCGGGCTGCTCGAAGAGGGCCGCCGCGTCCCCGGGATGGCGGGGTCGGCGACCGTCCGTCCCGACTGGGCGCCCGTCGCGGCCCGCATCCGGGACGAGGCCACCGACTCGTGGGACGACAAGGTGGCCGCCGACCGGCTCACCGGCAAGGGCGCGAGGCTCGTGCGCGGTGAGGGGCGCATCACCGGACCGAACGAGGTGACGGTCGACGGCCAGGTCTTCCAGGCCCGCCGCGGCATCGTCCTCAACACCGGCACGGCGCCCACCGCGCCGCCCATCGACGGCCTCGCGGACACGCCGTTCTGGACGAACCGGGAGGCCGTGCAGGCCACCGAGGCCCCGACGTCGCTCATCGTCCTCGGCGGCGGTGTCGTCGGCGCGGAGATGACGCAGGTCTTCTCCCGCTTCGGCACCCGCGTCACCATCGTGGAGGCGGCCGACCGCCTCCTCCTCAACGAGGAACCGGAGTCGAGCGCCCTGATCCGGGACGTCTTCGAACGCGAGGGCATCGGCGTCCGCACCGGTGTGAACGTCACCGCCGTCAGCCACGACGGCGACGAGTTCACCATGCGCCTCGGGGACGAGGCTCTGAGCGCCGAGCGCCTTCTCGTCGCGACCGGCCGCCGGCCCAACCTGCGGGGCCTCGGCCTGGAGCACGTCGGCCTGGAGGAGCGGGCCCGCCACATCCCCGTGGACGGCCACATGCGCGCGGCGGACGGAGTGTGGGCGATCGGCGACATCACCGGCATGGGCGCGTTCACGCACGTCTCCATGTACCAGGCGGGCATCGCCGTCCGCGACATCCTCGGCGAGGAGGGCTCGCCCGCCGCCTACCGCGCCGTCCCCCGCGTCACCTTCACCGACCCCGAGATCGCCTCGGTCGGCCTCACCGAGGCCCAGGCCCGCGAGCAGAACCTCCCCGTCCGGACCGGCATGGCGAGGATCCCCGATTCGACCCGCGGCTGGATCCACAAGGCCGGCAACGACGGCTTCGTCAAGCTCGTCGAGAGTACCGAGTGGGGCACCCTGGTCGGCGCCACCGCGGTCGGCCCGGCCGGCGGCGAGATCCTCGGCTTCCTCGCCGTCGCCGTGCACACCGAGACCCCCACCGCCGTCCTCCGCGAAATGATCTACGCCTACCCCACCTTCCACCGCGCCATCGAGTCCGCCCTCGCCGACCTCGACGCCCGGGGGTGAAGCCGCGGCCCGATCGGGCAGGATCGAAGGCATGAACCGGCTCAAGGACGCGACAAGCCCGTACCTGCTCCAGCACGCCGGCAACCCGGTGGACTGGTGGGAGTGGAGCGACGAAGCGTTCGCCGAGGCGCGGCGGCGCGATGTCCCCATTCTCCTATCTGTCGGATATGCCGCTTGTCACTGGTGCCATGTCATGGCCCACCAGTCCTTCGAGGACGGCGAGACCGCGCGGGTCATGAACGAGCTGTTCGTGAACATCAAGGTGGACCGGGAAGAGCGGCCGGACATCGACGCCGTCTACATGGAGGCGACCCAGGCCATGACGGGCCAGGGCGGGTGGCCGATGACGGTGTTCATGACCCCGGACGGGCATCCGTTCTACTGCGGGACGTACTTCCCGCGCGCCCAGTTCCAGGCGCTGCTGCAGGCCGTGCGCAAGGCGTGGACGGAGCAGCGCGCCGACGTGGTCGGGCAGGGGCAGGAGGTCGTCGCGGCGCTCAGCTCGCGGGGGACGGGCCTGGCCGGCACGGAGGTGCCCGGCGAAGAGGTCCTCGCGCACGCGGTGAAGGTGCTCGCCGGATCGTACGACGCGGTGCGCGGCGGGTTCGGGGGCGCGCCCAAGTTCCCGCCGTCGATGGCGCTCGAGTTCCTGCTGCGGCACCACGCCCGGACGGGGGACGACAAGTCGCTCGCGATGGCCTCGCACACCCTGGAGGCGATGGCCCGGGGCGGGATGTACGACCAGCTCGGCGGCGGGTTCGCGCGGTACTCGGTGGACGCGCAGTGGGTCGTCCCCCACTTCGAGAAGATGCTGTACGACAACGCGCTGCTGGCGCGGGTCTACGCGCACTGGTGGCGGCTCACCGGGTCGCCGTTCGCGCGGCGGGTCGCGCTGGAGACGTGCGACTGGATGCTGCGCGATCTGCGGACGAACGAGGGCGGGCTCGCGTCGGCGCTGGACGCCGACAGCGAGGGCGTCGAGGGCAAGTACTACGCGTGGACGCCGGCCCAGCTCCGGGAGGTGCTCGGCGAGGAGGACGGCGCGTTCGCGGAGGACGTGTTCGAGGTGACGGGGACGTTCGAGCACGGGACGTCCGTCCTGCAATTGCTCGCCGACCCGGAGCACGTCGGGCGTTACGAGCGTGTGCGGACGGCCCTGCTGTCGGCGCGCGCGCACAGGGTTCCTCCGGCGCGGGACGACAAGGTCGTGGCCGCGTGGAACGGGCTCGCCATCGCGGCGCTGGCGGAGTGCGGCGCGCTGTTCGACCGTCCCGATCTCGTGCGTGCGGCCGAGGAGGTGGCGCGGCTGCTGATGGACGTGCACGAGCGCGACGGGCGGCTGACGCGCACGTCCAAGGACGGGACGGCGGGCGCCAACTCCGGTGTCCTGGAGGACTACGCCGACGTGGCCGAGGGCCTGATCGCCCTGCACGGCGTCACCGGGGACCCGCACCACCTGCGGCTTGCCGGCGAGTTGCTGAACACCGTCCTCGAACGGTTCGCCGACGGCCACGGCGGCTTCTACGACACCGCCGACGACGCCGAGCGGCTCTTCCGGCGCCCGCAGGATCCGACCGACAGCGCGACGCCGTCCGGGCAGTTCGCGGCTGCGGGGGCGCTGCTGTCGTTCGCCGCGCTCACCGGTTCGGACTGGCACCGGCAGGCGGCCGAGGCGGCGCTGGCCCCGGTCGGGACGCTCGCCGAGAAGCACGCCCGGTTCGCGGGCTGGGGGCTGGCCGTGGCGGAGGCGCACGCGACCGGCCCGGTGGAGATCGCGGTGATCGGCGACCCGGACGACGAGCGCACGCGGGCGCTGCACGGGACGGCCCTCATGGCGGTCGCGCCCGGCGCGGTGGTGAGCGTCGGCCCGCCGGACGCGGAGGGCGTGCCGCTGCTGGAGGGACGGGGCCTGGTGGACGGGGTGCCCGCCGCGTACGTGTGCCGGGGGTTCGTGTGCCGGCTGCCGGTGACGACGGGGGCCGAGCTGACCCGCGAACTACGTGGGCAATTGGACTGACGGTCCACTTTGTGGCAACGTGACCTTGATCTCGTTCTCGCTTGGTGTTACCAAAGAGTAGCCGGGAGCGAACTGACCCGATGCGGTATCGGGGGCGGGGCTGCCGGTCGGTGCGCCGGGTATCTGGACGATGACCCGCCACCTGGGTCATAGTCGTCCCCGAGGACGGTCAGGGCGCAGGGCGACCTTTCGAGGAGTGTGGCAGTGGGAAAGCCGAACCGCCGGATCCTACCGACGATCATCGGCGTTTCGGTGCTGACGACCCTCGCCGCCAACGTGGCCGTTCTCATCGCCCACGACGACACCCCCGCGGACACCCGGCAGGCCGACAAGAGCGCCCGCTACGTGGCCGCGTCCGGCAGCACCAGCCTGTCGCCCACGGCGGTCGCGCCGCTCGGCAGGCGGCTCACCCCGCACGTGCTGGTGGCCGCCCCGTCGACGCTGCCCGCCGACGTCGTCCAGAAGGTCCGCGGCGCCAAGGGCGTGCAGGGCGTCGAGGTCGTGGACGCCGTGCAGGGCATGGTCGCCGGCAAGCGGGTCGGGCTGATGGGCGTGAACCCGTCCACGTTCCGCAACTACACGCCTAAGCCGACCGCCAAGTCGGACGCGCTGTGGCGCAACGTGGCGTCCGGCGACGTCGCGATCTCCTTCACGATGGGCAGTGACGGCGGCGTCGAGCTCGGCAGCCAGATCTCCGTCGGTGGCAGGTACCGCCAGTCGCAGTTGCGCGTCGGCGCCTACGCGACGATGGGCGTCAGCGACGTCGACGCGGTCATCTCGCACGCCACCGCGCAGGCCCTCGGGATGCCGAACGGCAACGCGATGCTGATCAGTGTCCCGAAGACCCCGCCGAAGACGTTCATCAAGAAGCTGCGCAAGGTCCTGCCCAAGCAGGCCAGGGCCGTCACGGTCAACCCGGAGATCGACTTCCCGAAGGCCGGGGCGGACGCCCCCACCTCCAACGGCCAGGTCATGACGGCCCAGCAGGTGCGGACGGTGATCCAGGCGGCCTACACGCGGCTCGGCTGGCCCTACGTCTGGGGCGGCGAGTCCGAGGCCGAGGGCGGCTACGACTGCTCCGGCCTGATGCAGTTCGCGTTCGCCAAGGCCGGCATCAGGCTGCCGCGCGTCGCCGCCGACCAGGCCCGCGCCGGCTGGGTGATCCCCTACAGCAAGGCCGAGCCGGGCGACATGCTGATCTGGGCGAACGACCCGACCGCCCCCGGCTACATCTCGCACATCGCCCTCTACCTCGGCAAGGGCAAGATGATCGCGGCGCCGCGCCGCGGCACCGTCGTGCAGATCCAGAACGTCTACACCCGCAACATGCGCGGCGCCGTCCGGGTGAGCCCCAAGACCGCCGCCAAGGTCGCCGGCGCCATCGGCTGACCCACAGCCGGCAGCCGCGGGCGAGGAACTCCAGGTCGTGGTCGATGAGGTCGGGGAGTTCCTCGTAGCCCGTCTTCCCGTCGATGACTCTCCTCCGGGCTGGCGCCCTTGCAGGGGAACGCTGTAATTTTGATTACATGAGTACTGAAGCGGCGGAGGAGCTGCGCGGCTGGTTCTCGGGGCGGCTTCCGGACGGGTGGTTCGAGGGCGCCCCCGAGGTCGTCCTCGACCGCGAGGAGGCCAGCGTCATCGGACGGCTGCCCCTGCCCGCGGCCGCCGAGGCGGTCTCGGGCGCGGAACGGGCCGGGGTGATCGCCGGGCACGTCCAGCGTTTCCGCGAGGAGACCCGCGAGCGGCGCGTCGGGATCGCGCGCGAGGCCGAGCAGCGCTTCGGCCACAAGGTCTCCTGGGGCGTCGACTGCGACGGCGTGCGCGAGATGTTCACCCACCTGTCGGTGCCGGTCATGACCCGGCTGCGGCAGCCGGAGCGGCGCGTCCTGGACACGCTCGTGGACGCCGGCGTCGCGCGCAGCCGCAGCGACGCCCTCGCCTGGTGCGTCCGCCTCGTCGGCAAGAACACCGACGAGTGGCTGTCGGAGTTGCGCACCGCGCTGCAGCACGTCGAGCGCGCCCGCGCCGCCGGCCCGAAGGCCTGAACCGCCCGGCGCGCGCCCCCGGGTGACCGCCCCCCGCCGCCGACCTGCGCGAGGAGGCCGGCGGCCCGTTTCGCGGCGCCTCCGAACTACCCTGGCTTCATCGGAACCGGCGGGAGAAGTGTCGCCGCCGGGCCATAATTGAGCGTCCTCCCGGCAGGGACGGGTCGCTCGAAGGGAAGCCCACATGGGGGATCGGCGTACGGGAAGGCCGCGCATCGCGCTTCCGCGCGGCGGGCGGAGCGAGGGCGCGCGCCGCCGTCCCGCCGAGGGCGGGCGGCTGACCTCGGCCATCCGCCGCAGCGGTCCGTACGCGGCCGTCCGCGACGTCGTCTACCGGATGTACGAGCGCCGGGTCGAGGCCGACCTGCCGACCGACGTCACCCCCCGGCACGTCGGCGTGATACTCGACGGCAACCGGCGCTGGGCCAGATCGATGGGGCTGGCCGACGTCAACACCGGGCACCAGCGCGGCGCGCAGAAGATCTCCGAGCTGCTGCAGTGGAGCGCGGAGGCCGGGGTCGAGGTCGTCACGCTGTGGCTGCTGTCCACCGACAACCTGAACCGTCCCGCCGCCGAGCTGGCGCCGCTGCTGGAGATCATCGAGAACACCGTCGGCAAGCTCGCCGCCGACGGCTGGTGCGTCAAGCCCGTCGGCGCCCTCGACCTCCTGCCCGATAAGACCGCACGTGTCCTGAAAGACGCGGGTGAGGCCACATCCGGCGCTCCCGGCCTGATTGTGAACGTCGCGGTTGGGTACGGAGGTAGGCGTGAGATCGCTGATGCGGTGCGCTCGCTGCTCATCGAGCAGGCGAGCCGTGGCACCAGCATCGAGGAACTCGCCGAGTCCCTCGACGTGGAGCACATCGCCGAGCATCTCTACACGCGCGGCCAGCCGGACCCGGACCTGGTCATCCGCACCTCGGGGGAGCAGCGTCTCTCCGGCTTCATGCTCTGGCAGAGCGCCCACTCGGAGTTCTACTTCTGCGAGGTCCACTGGCCGGACTTCCGCAAGGTCGACTTCCTCCGGGCGATCCGCTCCTACGCCGCGCGGCACCGGCGCTACGGTTCCTGACCGTCCCCAGCGGACCACCGCCCCCGCGGCGGACCTGCGCGCCACCGGTAGGTTCCCCTATCCCAGGGAGATCGAGTGGCCACATCCTCCGCGCGCCGTCCCGGCACGTCCGGGAACACCGCTGGAACGCCCGGGGGGTCGTCCCCTCGCGGCGCATCAGACCGGCGCACGTACGTCCTCGACACCAGCGTCCTGCTCGCCGACCCCGGGGCGCTGACCCGGTTCGCCGAGCACGAGGTCGTACTCCCCATCGTCGTCATCTCCGAGCTGGAGGCCAAGCGTCACCACCCCGAACTCGGGTACTTCGCCCGGCAGGCGTTGCGCACGCTCGACGACCTGCGGCTGCGGCACGGGCGGCTGGACGAGGCCGTGTCCGTCGAGGGGCCGAACGGCGACCAGGGCGGCACGCTGCGCGTCGAGCTGAACCACTCCGACCCGAGCGTGCTGCCGGACGGCTTCCGGCTCGGCGACAACGACACCCGCATCCTGTCGGTCGCCGGCTGGCTCGCCCGCGAGGGACGGGACGTCGTGCTCGTCTCCAAGGACCTGCCGATGCGGGTGAAGGCGTCCGCGGTCGGGCTCGCCGCCGAGGAGTACCGGGCGGAACTCGCGGTCGTGGAGTCCGGCTGGACCGGGATGCGCGAGCTGGAGGTGCCCGCCGGGGACGTCGAGGAGCTCTACGACTCCGGCGGCGCCGACCTGGAGGAGGCCAGGGAGCTGCCCTGCCACACGGGGCTGCGGCTGCTGTCGGAGCGCGGCTCCGCGCTCGGCCGGACGCTGCCGGACAAGTCCGTGCGGCTGGTGCGCGGCGACCGGGAGGTGTTCGGGCTGCGCGGCCGGTCCGCGGAGCAGCGGATCGCGCTCGACCTGCTGATGGACGAGGACGTCGGCATCGTCTCGCTCGGCGGGCGGGCCGGCACGGGCAAGTCGGCGCTGGCGCTGTGCGCGGGGCTGGAGGCCGTCATGGAGCGGCGCCGGCACCGCAAGGTCGTGGTGTTCCGGCCGCTGTACGCGGTCGGCGGCCAGGAGCTCGGCTACCTGCCCGGCTCGGAGAACGAGAAGATGTCGCCGTGGGCCCAGGCGGTCTACGACACGCTGTCGGCGGTCACGACGCCCGAGGTCATCGAGGAGGTCCTCGACCGCGGCATGCTGGAGGTGCTGCCGCTGACGCACATCCGGGGCCGCTCGCTGCACGACGCGTTCGTCATCGTGGACGAGGCGCAGTCGCTGGAGCGCGGCGTACTGCTGACCGTCCTGTCGCGGATCGGCGCCGGTTCGCGGGTCGTCCTGACCCATGACGTGGCGCAGCGCGACAATCTCCGGGTGGGACGGCACGACGGTGTCGCGGCCGTGGTGGAACGTTTGAAGGGCCACCCGCTGTTCGCGCACGTGACGCTGACCCGGTCGGAGCGCTCGCCGATCGCCGAACTGGTCACCGACATGCTCGGCGACGTGGGCGTGTAGGAGGGGCGGAGACGCGTCGAGACCCCGGCGGGCCCGGCTCGGGCCGCCGGGGTCTCCGTGTCCGGCGGCACCCGGCCACGCCCCTACGGAATGTGATCACCAAACCCCGGATCGTAGATTTGTGATTAAGGTCACTTTTGCCCGTCCGGTGGGGAGGATTCCCAGGCCGACCGGCGGTTTCGGGGGTCCGGCCGGGGAGTTGACAACCATCCCACCAGCTCCATTTGTCTCGTTTCGGTTGCGGAGAAGCCCGCGGATTCCGGCATTGTGTCTCCTCGTAAGCACCCCCGAGCGGTGCCAGACCGGAGCGCGGCCCCCGAAGACGCGCACCGGACGGCGCCGGACCGGGCCCGGAGCCGCGCGACCCCGGCGGCCCGCCGGTCCGGGGGTGGAAACAGCTCGGGCGCGTGTCCATGCGCGTGCGACCGTCGGAAGGACCGCCTTGTACGGAGACCATCACGGGTCCCCTAGGCGAGACGATCGACAGAACTTCGACCCACCGTCCCCCACCGTGGACGCGATGGCGGCCTTCGAACCGGCCCCCCGGGCGCCTCAGCAGGCGGTACATGAGGACGACGTGCGGGTCGCCGGCACCGACCGCGCCCAGTTCGGCGCCCCCGCCGGTGACACCCTCGGCTTCCAGGAGATGCCGTCCGAGCCGGGGCACGCCCCGGCCGCGGGGCCGCACGACGAGATCGCGTCGGACCGGCGCGGGCCGCGTCCGGCCGGACGCCGCGCGGGCGGCGCCCGCAAGCGCAGGGCCGAGCGCAACGGCATGCGGATCGCCGCGATCGCCGGCGGCGCGGTCGTCGTCCTCGGCGGCGGCGCGGTCGCCGCGTTCGCGCTGACCGGCGGTTCCGGCGACGACGCCGGCGCGACCGTCAAGCCGGACAAGCAGCTGGCGATCGTCGCGCCCAAGGTCGACCCGAAGGCCCTGGAGCAGCAGCGGCGCGATCTCGCCCTGGAACGCGCCTCCCGCGCGACGCGCCAGGACGCCGGCAAGGGCCCGTCCCTGCAGCCCAAGGGCACGCCGATCCCGACCAAGACGCCGGAGAAGAAGAAGGACACCGGCAGCGGCGGCAGCGGCGGCGGCGCCCCGGTCGGCGACCCGGTGCCGAAGGGCGAGGCGCAGGAGATCGCCAAGAAGCTCATGCCGAGCTTCGGGTTCACCGGCGACGGCCAGTTCGGCTGCCTGGTGAACCTGTGGGACAGGGAGAGCGGCTGGAACACCCACGCCGCCAACCCGTCCTCGGGCGCCTACGGCATCCCGCAGGCCCTGCCCGGCTCCAAGATGGCGAGCGCCGGCCCCGACTGGCAGAACAACGCCACCACCCAGATCAAGTGGGGGCTCGGCTACATCAAGGACCGCTACAAGACGCCCTGCGGCGGCTGGTCGCACTTCCAGTCGGTGGGCTGGTACTGACCCCGGTCCGGCGCGTCCCGGCGCCCAGCGCGGCCGCTGGGACGCGCACGGCCGTCACCTCCCGGACGAGCCGGTCATTCCGAGCACGTCGAGCGCCCGGTCGAGCTGCTCGGCGGTCAGCCTGCCGTCGTCCACGTAGCCGCGTTCGAGCACGACCTCCCGGATCGTCCTGCGCTCCCTGAGCGCCTGCTTGGCGACCTCGGCCGCCTCCTCGTAGCCGATGTAGCGGTTCAGCGGCGTCACGATCGACGGCGACGACTCTGCGTACTCGCGCATCCTGGCCTCGTCGGCCTCGATCCCGTCCACGCAGCGGTCGGCGAACAGCCGCGACACGTTCGCCAGCAGGGTGATCGACTCCAGCACGTTGCGGGCCAGCATCGGCATCATCACGTTCAGCTCGAAGTTCCCGGACGCGCCGCCGAACGCCACCGCCGCGTCGTTCCCGATGACCTGCGCGGCGACCTGGACGACCGCCTCCGGGAGCACCGGGTTCACCTTCCCCGGCATGATCGACGAGCCGGGCTGCAGGTCGGGCAGCCGGATCTCGGCGAGGCCGGCGCGCGGGCCCGAGCCCATCCAGCGCAGATCGTTGGCGATCTTGTTGAGGCTCACCGCGACGGTGCGCAGCGCGCCGCTCGCCTCGACCAGGCCGTCCCGCGCGCCCTGCGCCTCGAAGTGGTCGCGCGCCTCGGTCAGCGGCAGCCCGGTGACCCGCGCGATCTCCGCGACGACCCGGCCGCCGAACCCCTCCGGCGTGTTGATGCCGGTGCCGACCGCGGTCCCGCCGAGCGGCAGTTCCGCGAGCCGCGGCAGGACCGCCTCCAGCCGCTCCACGCCGCGGCGCACCTGCGCCGCGTACCCGCCGAACTCCTGCCCGAGGGTCACCGGCGTCGCGTCCATCAGGTGCGTGCGGCCCGACTTCACCACCGTCCGGAACTCGCCGGCCTTGCGCGCGAGCGCCGCCTCCAGATGGCGCAGCGCGGGGATCAGGTCGTTCAGGACGGCCCCGGTCGCCGCGATGTGGATGGACGACGGGAACACGTCATTGGACGACTGGGAGGCGTTCACATGGTCGTTCGGGTGGACGGGCCGGCCGAGCCGCTCCTGCGCCAGCGTCGCCACGACCTCGTTGGCGTTCATGTTGGACGACGTCCCGGACCCGGTCTGGAACACGTCGATCGGGAACTCGTCGTTCCACCGGCCGTCCGCGACCTCCCGGGCGGCCTCGGCGATCGCGCCGGCGACGTCCTCGGGGAGCACCCCGAGCTCGGCGTTCACCACCGCCGCCGCGGCCTTGATCTGGCCGAGCGCCGCGATGTGCGCCGCCTCCAGCGTCCGGCCGGAGATCGGGAAGTTCTCCACCGCGCGCTGGGTCTGCGCCCGCCACTTGGCGGGCGCCGGGACCCGCACGTCGCCCATGGAGTCGCGCTCGACCCGGAACCCCTGCTCGGACATGGAAGCCTCCCCGTCGGATCATCGGCCGTCCTTCATGGCAGCCCGTCAGGTGGCTCCCGCATTCCCCGGGGTGGGCCTTCTCACTCCTTGTTGATCGTGTAGTTCTTGCGCTCGTCCGGCTTGCCCGCCGGCTGCTGCTCGCCGTTCACCCAGACGTCGCAGGCGGACGCGTCGTAGACCACCGCGTTGAGCCGGGGCTGGTCGTACTGCCGCAGGTCGCCCGGTTGGAGCGACTCGTCGGTGAGAACGGTGATCGAGTCCCCCGGGATGGAGACGAAGATCTTGCACGTGCCGGTGCGGGCCCGCACGACCAGCGTGCTGCTCGCGACGCCGGGCGGCGCGGCGGCCTGGGTGGCGCCCGCCGGGCCGGACGCCGTGGCGCCGCCGGTGGGGGAGGGGCCGGGGCTCTCCCGCATCATGCCGACGATGAGGGCGGTCGCGCCGATCCCGCAGGAGGCGACGGTCGCGCCGATGAGCGCGATCACGGCCATCACCCGGTACCGGGGCGTCGGCGGGCGCCGGCCGGACCGCGGCCCGGTGAGGGCCCGTTCGAGCCGGTCGACCGCGCGCGCGTGGCTGAGCCGGCGGGTCGGGTTCTTCTCCAGCAGCCCGGTGATGACGGGCGCGAGCGCGCCCGCGTTCTGCGGCGACGGAGCCGACTCGTTCGCCAGCGCGGACAGCGTCGCCATCACGTTCTCGCGCTCGAACGGCGGACGGCCCTCCAGCGCGGCGTACAGCGTCGCGCCGAGGGACCACAGGTCGGACCGGGGCGTGGCCTTCTCCCCGGCGGCGACCTCGGGCGCCACGTACGCGGGCGAGCCCATGAAGTGGCCCGTCTTCGTCAGGCTCGCCGACCCCGAGGAGAACGCGAGCCCGAAGTCGGTCAGCACGACCCTGTCGCCGTCCAGCAGCACGTTGCTGGGCTTGAGGTCGCGGTGCACGATCCCGGCCTTGTGCGCGGTGTTGAGCGCGTCCAGCAGCGCGCGGCCGATGTGGGCGACGCGATCGGGCGGCAGCGGGCCCGAACGTTCGATGAGCTGTTCGAGGCTGGGCGCCTCGATCATCTCCATCACGATCCAGGGACGGCCCTGTTCGATGACGACGTCGTACACCTCGACGATGGAGTGCGTGCGCAGCTGCGCCGGCGCGCGTGCCTCCCGCAGGGTACGGCGGTAGAAGACCACCCGGTCGTCCTCGGAGAGGTCCTCGGGGAGCCGCAGCTCCTTGATCGCCACGGCGCGATCGAGGAGCTCGTCATGCCCTCTCCAGACGATGCCGTTGGCGCCCTGACCTATTTCCGAGACCAGCCGGTAGCGCGTCGCTAGAACGAGGCGCTCTGACTGTGACATGGCGGAAAAGATACCGGAGTGGCCAGGCGGTCATCGGGGAGACCTCAGTAGGAACTAGATTTTTGGCTCAATACTGTGACCTACTGACGAGAAACTTCGCGAACGGGCCCCGGACGGGCCTTAGACGGGCCTTAGACGGCCCGCCGCCGGGGCCGTCCGGGGCCGCCGGAAGTCAGCGCCTGCCGATGTTCAGGACGGGTCCGGTGGTGTCGGCGAAGAAGTCCTCGCCCTTGTCGTCCACCACGATGAACGCCGGGAAGTCCTCCACCTCGATCTTCCAGACGGCCTCCATGCCGAGTTCCGGATATTCCAGCACCTCGACCTTCTTGATGCAGTCCTGGGCGAGGCGGGCGGCCGGGCCGCCGATCGAGCCGAGGTAGAACCCGCCGTGCTCCTTGCAGGCGTCGGTGACCTGCTTCGAGCGGTTGCCCTTGGCGAGCATGACCAGCGAGCCGCCGGCGGCCTGGAACCGCTCGACGTAGGAGTCCATGCGGCCGGCCGTGGTCGGGCCGAACGAGCCGGACGCGTAGCCCTCCGGCGTCTTGGCCGGGCCCGCGTAGTAGACGGCGTGGTCGCGCAGGTACTGCGGCATCGGCTCGCCCGCGTCCAGCCGCTCCTGGATCTTGGCGTGCGCGATGTCGCGGGCCACGACGAGCGGGCCGGTCAGCGACAGCCGCGTCTTCACCGGGTACTTGGTCAGCTCGGCGCGGATCTCCGCCATCGGCCGGTTCAGGTCGATGCTGATCGCATTCCCCCCGCCCGCCCCGATGCTGACCACCTGGTCGTCCAAGTGCTCGTCCGTCGTGTCCGGCAGGTACTGGGCGGGGTCGGTCTCCAGCCGCTCCAGGAACACGCCCTCCGCGGTGATCTTGGCGACGGCCTGGCGGTCGGCGCTGCACGACACCGCGATCGCCACCGGGCAGGACGCGCCGTGCCGGGGCAGCCGGATCACCCGCACGTCGTGGCAGAAGTACTTGCCGCCGAACTGGGCGCCGATGCCGAGCCTCTGCGTCAGCTCGAACACCTGGAGCTCCAGCTCCAGATCGCGGAAGCCGTGCCCGAGCGGCGAGCCCTCGGACGGCATCGTGTCCAGGTAGTGGGCCGAGGCGTACTTCGCGGTCTTCAGCGCGTACTCGGCGGACGTCCCGCCCACCACGATCGCCAGGTGGTAGGGCGGGCACGCGGCGGTGCCGAGCGAGCGGATCTTCTCCTCCAGGAAGGACATCATCCGCTTGGGGTTCAGGACGGCCTTGGTCTCCTGGTAGAGGAACGACTTGTTGGCGCTGCCGCCGCCCTTGGCCATGAACAGGAACTTGTAGGCGTCCCCTGGAGCCGCGTAGAGCTCGATCTGCGCGGGCAGGTTGCTGCCGGTGTTCTTCTCGTCCCACATCGTGATCGGCGCCATCTGCGAGTAGCGCAGGTTCAGCCTCGTGTACGCGTCGTACACGCCGCGCGAGATGTGCTCCTCGTCCTTCCCGTCGGTCAGGACGTGCTGGCCGCGCTTGCCCATCACGATCGCGGTACCGGTGTCCTGGCACATGGGCAGGACGCCGCCGGACGCGATGCCCGCGTTCTTCAGCAGGTCCAGCGCGACGAACCGGTCGTTCGGGGACGCCTCGGGGTCGTCCAGGATCCGGCGGAGCTGCGCCAGGTGCGCGGGACGCAGCAGGTGCGCGATGTCGCGCATCGCGGTCTCGGTGAGCAGCCGCAGGGCCTCCGGCTCGACCTGCAGGAACGTCCGCCCGTTCGCCTCGAACGTGGACACGCCGTCGGAGGTCAGCAGGCGGTAGTCGGTCTCGTCCGGGCCGAGCGGCAGCAGGTCGGTGTAGGAGAACTCAGGCATCTCAGGCAGATCCTCGCGCGATTCCGATGGGGGCCGCCTCACAGGTTACGGGCTCGGGGAGCGCGGGTTCGCGGGGGGCGACCCGGGCGCGCAGGCCGAGAACGGCGCCCGCCGCGACCAGCGCCGCCCCCGCCACCTCGGCGGCGCCCGGCCGGTCGATGCCGAGCGCGGCCGTCGTGACCACCGCGCTGACCGGGACGAGCCCCCCGAACAGCCCGGCGCGGTCGGCGCCGAGGCGTCCGATCGCGTCGTACCAGAGCAGGAACGCGACCGTGGTGACGACGACCGACAGGTAGGCCAAGCCCGCGAGCTCGCCGCCGGTCGGGACGCGCAGGACCGCCGCCCCGTCCGCGACCAGGCCGGCCGCCAGCAGCATCGGGGCGGCCAGCGCGGCGGAGTAGGCCGACACCCGCAGCGGGCCGAGGCGCGGCAGCAGCGGGACGGCCAGCAGCGAGAAGCACACCTCTCCGGCGAGCGCGCCGAGCGACAGGAGCAGGCCGCGGGCGCTGCCGCCGCCGAGCCCGTTCGCGAGGGCCGCGCCCGCCGCCACGACGCACGCGGCCACGACGATCCCCGGGGCCGGCCGGCGTCCCTCCAGCAGCGGCCCGACCAGCGCCAGCACGATCGGGACCGTCCCGATCACCGTGCCGATCGTGGCCGGGCCGGTGTGCTCGGTGGCCGCCACGACGCAGACGTTGAACGCGACCAGGCCCGTCGCCGCGAGGGCCGCCAGCAGGACCCAGTCCCGGACGGACGGCCGCCGCGCCGGCCCGCCGGCGAAGCGGGCCACGGCGAGCAGGATCAGCGCGGCGACCGCGTACCGGACCGCCTGCCCGCCGAACACGGGATAGCCGGAGACGGTCGCCGAGACGGCGGCGAGCGTGCCGACGAGGAACATCGCGGAGCCCGCCCCGAATGTGCCGCGCTTTTGAGACGTGTTCATGGACGGAACGCTAGGACGCGCTTGGTCCCCTAGACAGGGCCAATCAGTGCGCTCGATCCTGGACCAATATGCCTTCCGTGACGCCCTCGCTCCCCCCTGACGCTGAGTGTGGTGTGACCGACCTTCACCTTCCCCTGGACCGGTCCGCCGGACGGCTGGCGGTGCAGATCGCCGCCGGTTTCCGCGCGGCCGTGCGCACCGGCCGGCTGACCGCCGGGACCCGGCTGCCCTCGAGCCGTGACCTCGCACGCGACCTGGACGTCTCCCGCGGCGTCGTCGTCACCGCCTACGAGCAGCTCACCGCCGAGGGCTTCCTGGTCGCCCGGCGCGGCGACGGGACCCGGATCGCGCCGCTCGCCCGTCCCGACGAGCAGCCCGTGCCGCCGCGCGGCTCGTCGCGCCGGCCCGGCACGCCGGCCGCCCGGCCGGACGACCTCCCGCCCCCGCCCCGCTACGACCTGCTCCCCGGCCGTCCCGACCTGTCGGCCTTCCCCCGGGAGCGCTGGATCGCCGCCGCCCGCGCCGGGCTGCGCACCCTCCCGTACGGCGCGCTCGGCTACCCCGACCCCGGCGGCGTCCAGATCCTGCGCGCGGGGCTGGCCGCCTACCTCGGCCGGGTCCGCGCCGCGCACGCCGACCCCGCCCGAGTCGTGATCATGAACGGGGTGGCGCACGGGCTGTCGGCCCTGCTCGCGCTGCTGCGCGCCGCCGGGCACCGGGCGCTCGCCGTCGAGGATCCGACGAGCGCCCGGCAGCTGCCGATGATGGAGGCCGCGGGGCTGCGGCTCGCCCGCGTCCCGGTCGACGGGGAGGGCCTGGACGTCGAGGCGCTCGCCCGCAGCGGGGCGCGCGCCGTGCTCGTCACGCCCGCGCACCAGTACCCGACCGGCGTCGTCCTGTCCGCGGCCCGCCGCGCCGCGCTGATCGCCTGGGCGCGGGGCGTGGACGGCCTGATCCTGGAGGACGACTACGACGCCGAGTTCCGCTACGACCGCGACCCCGTCGGCTGCCTCCAGGGCGTGGACCCCGACCGGGTCGTCCTGCTCGGGTCGGTGAGCAAGTCCCTCGCTCCGGCGCTGCGGCTCGGCTGGGCGGTCGCGCCGCCGTCCCTCGCCGGGCGGCTGCGCGAGCACCGCGCCTGCACCGACCTGGGCGCGCCCGTCCTGGAGCAGTACGCGCTGACCGAGTTCATCGGCGGGGGCGGGTACGACCGGCACCTGCGGACCATGCGCCGCCGGTACCGCGCCCGGCGGGACGCCCTCGCCGGCGCCCTGGCCCTGAATCTCCCCGACGCGAGGGTTCACGGCGTGTCAGCGGGCATCCACCTCTACGTGGAACTGCCGGCCGGTTGCGACGAGGACGAGGTAGTGTCCCGCGCGGCGCGCGCGGGCGTGGCGGTCGCGGGCGCCCGGTCCATGTGGTCGGCGGAGCGGGCCGGCGCCGCGCCGCCCGCGCTCGTCCTCGGCTACGCGGGCCTCGGTGAGACCCGCCTGGTCAAGGCCGCGGAACTGCTGGGGCAGGCGATTACGGACGGTGCCGGTGGGTAGTAACGACTCCCCCGGTGTAGGAGGTATGCATGAGTCTGGATGAGGCCGCGCGACAGCTGAAGATGGCCGGCCACGACGCCCAGGTGGCGTTCGACTGTATCGGCCTGGGCGACCTCGAAAGGGCACAGGAGCACGCGGTGACCCTCCGCGCCGCCGCGGACGCGGCGGAGGTGGCGCTCAGCCGCGCCCTGAAGGACCTGACGCCGGAACAGGCCCAGACCGAAGGCGAGAAGGCCATCCGCTCCCTCGAGGACGCCTGAGCGCTCTCTGCGGCCCCCGGACGTGCGCCGGCACGGCCGGGGGCTCCGCGCGATCCGCGCCCCGCGCGATCCGCGCCTCGTTCGACTCACGCCCCGCGCGCCTCACACCATCGGGCGTTCCATGGCGGGGGCGTCCGGCTTGGCGCCCTCGACCGGAACCGGGTCGAAGCCCTTGGCGGTGACGAAGACGACCACGATCAGGACCGTCGGAACGACGAACGCCATGCGCAGGCCGTGGTCGGCGCTGAGGGGCGCGATCGCGCCGACGACCGCGGCGCCGACGACGAACCCGACGTAGTTGAAGATGTTCACGCGGGACACGGCCACCCCGAGGCCGGTCGGGTCGACCCGTCCGGCGGCGGAGAAGGACACCGGGGCGATCACGCTGAGGCCGAGCCCGGCGAGCGCGAAAGCGGCGATGGCGAAGCCCGCGTTCGGCGCCGCGACGACCCCGGCCATGCCGGCGATGCCGACCAGCCCACCGATCCGCACCACCCGGACGGCGCCCGAGCGGCGGACGGCGAGGTCGGCGACGCCCCGGCTGATCACCATCGTGATCTGGTAGGCGACGTAGCCGAGCGGCGCGACCCAGTCGCTCGCCGACAGCTCGTCGTCCAGGAACTTGGCGCCGTAGTTGGAGATCGCCGCGTCGGCGAGGTAGGCGACGGCCATCGCGGCGCCGACGATCAGGATCGGACGCCACGGGACGCTGCGCCCGGCCGCCTTCAGCTCCTCGGCGGTCGGCCCGTCGCCCTCCTCCGCGCCGCGGTAGAGGCGGTGGCCGGTGGCGAGGGAGGCGGCGATCCCGGCGGCGGCGACGATCGTGAAGCAGGTGAACAGCGACAGGTCGATCTTGTTGGACAGGGACGCCCAGAGCCCGCCGAGGATGCCGGCGACGCTCCACACCGCGTAGAAGCCGGTGATCAGGCTGACGCCGTAGCGCCGCTCGACGGCGACCGCCTGCGCGTTCATCGACGCGTCCACGGCGCCGACGAACAGGCCGAACAGCGCGACCGTCGCGTACAGCGCGATGTCGTTGTCGCCGGTGAGGCCGATCAGCGCGATGGTGACGGCCACGGCGGGCTGGGCGATGCGCAGCACCGGTCCGCTGCCGAGCCGCTGGAACAGGGCGCCGGACGCGACGCTGCCCACCCCGGCGACCAGCGGCACCATCAGCAACACCAGCGAGAGCGTGGCGTCGCTCAGGTGGTGCGCCTTCTGCATCTGCGGCACCTGCGTGACCAGCGAGGCGAAGCAGAGCCCCTGGACGGCGAACGCCGTGTAGGCGGCGAACCGGGCCTGGCGGTCCCGCGCCGCCGCCGTCCCTCGTGTGTTGCCCTGGGTCATGCGGCTCGACCTCTCTGAGCTGGCGCAACATGAAGAAGATTCGCGTCAGCGTAGGGACAGGGCGGACGCCAGGTCAATGTCCCGGAGGGCGTCAGTCGATGAGGCGCTTGCGCATCCCGCGGACGGCGATGAGCCACATCAGCGCCGCGAACGCGACCAGGGCGGCCAGGTGGCCGAGGTCGGCCAGCGGGCGCAGGCCGAAGACCGCGTCCCGGACCAGCTCCACGCAGTGGTAGAGCGGATTGAGGTAGGAGACCCGCTGTGCCCAGTCCGGCAGGGCCTCGACCGGGAAGAACGTCCCGGCGATCAGGAACAGCGGCGTCACCACGCCGGTGATCACGTAGTCGAAGGAGTTGATCGACGGCACCGCCGAGGACGTCCACATGCCGAACAGGCCGAAGCCGAGCGCGGTGAAGAACGTCACGAACGGCACCAGCAGCATCCCGAACGACGGATCGAGGCCGAAGAACAGCGCCACGATGAGCGGCGTGCACGAGTACACCGCGGACTTGGCCGCGATCCACAGCGCCTCGGCCGTCACCAGCTCGTGGACGTCCACGGGGGCCGCCAGCATCCCGTCGTAGGTGTGCTGGAACACGCGCCTGATGTAGCCGTTGAACATGCCCGGGAACACCGACGTGAACAGCGCCGCCGTCCCGACGACGCCGGTCGCCACGAAGTCGAGGTACCGGTAGTCGCCGATCATCGCGACCATCGAGCCGAACCCGTAGCCGAACGCGAGCAGGAAGAACGTCGGCTCCACCATCGAGGCGAACGACTGCGACTTCCAGTACCGCTTGTAGAGGGCCAGCTCGTGCCGCCAGATGCCCCGCACGGGCGCGAACTCGAACCGCCTGAGCCGCGGCGCCCGCTCCGTTCGAACGGTCATTCCACACGCTCCCCGGTCAGTACCACGAACACGTCCTCAAGGTTGGCGGCACGGCGGACGCCGTCCGGGCCCAGCTCGTCCTCCAGCGAGGGCGGGATCGTCTCGGCCTTCAGCACCGACACCGACGGGCCGGTGCGGCGCGTCGGCAGCCCGGCGGCCTTCGCCAGCCGCTCGACCTCCGCCAGCCGGCCGGGCGGCCCGTAGTGCTCGACGACCCGGTCGCCCGCGTACTCGGCGACCAGTTCCGACGGCGAGCCCCGCGCGATGACCTTGCCGTGCGACATCAGCGCGCACGCGTCGGCGAGCCGCTCGGCCTCCTCGATGTAGTGCGTGGACATCAGCACGGTCGTGCCCCCGGCCCGCAGCCCGTCGATCAGCCCCCACAGCTCCGCCCGCACCTGCGGGTCGAGCCCGACGGTCGGCTCGTCCAGCAGGAGGAGGGCGGGCCGGTGCACCAGCCCGCGCGCGATCAGCAGCCGCCGCCGCATGCCGCCGGACAGGTCGTCCACCTTCGTCAGCTGCCGCTCGGTCAGGTGCGCGATCTCCAGCGCGTCGTCCACCGCCTTGCGCCGCTCCTTGCGCGGCACCCGGTACAGGTGCGCGAACACCTCCAGGTTCTCGCGGGCGGTCAGCTCCTCGTCGAGGTTGTCCTGCTGCGGGACGACCCCCATCGCGGCCCGCGCGCGCTTGGACTCCCGTGGGACGCTGAAGCCGAGCACCTCGATGCTGCCCTCGTCGGCGATCGCCTGCGCGGTCAGCATCTTCATCGTCGTCGACTTCCCGGCGCCGTTCGGGCCCAGCAGCCCCAGGCAGACCCCGCTCGGGACCTCCAGGTCCAGCCCGTCCACGGCGGTGAAGTCACCGAACCGCTTCACGACGCCGCGCAGGCTGATCGCCGCCGCGCCGGTCCGGTCACGGTCAGCCGCGATCCGGTCACGTTGCAAGGTCATACCCCTCACACTAAGGACAAGTGGGGACACACCCCCACAGGTTTTCGGCGGGCCCGCGGCGGCCGGAGGTTAACCTCTAGTTGTGGACGTCCCCCATCGCCCGGCCGAGAAGGCCACCAGCGTGCGCGACCTGCGCGCGTCCGACGCCGACCGGGAACGCGTCGTCGCCGTCCTGGGCGAGGCCCTCGCCGACGGGCGCCTCACCCTGGAGGAGCACTCCGAGCGCACCTCCCGCGCCTACGCCGCGCGCACCCTGGGCGAGCTGACCGGCCTCACCGGCGATCTCAGCCCCGAGGAGGCGCAGCCCATCCTCGTGGACGACCGCCCGGTCTCGGTCTTCTTCGGCCGCACCCGGCGGGAGGGGCGCTGGGTCGTCCCGGTGAAGCTGCCCCTGCTCGCGCTCTTCGGGACGGTCGAACTCGATCTCCGCGAGGCCGTCCTGCAGCGCCGGCACATCGTGCTCGACTCGCTGGTGCTGGGCGGCCGGATCCGGCTCCTGGTCCCCGACGGCGTCCGCGTGCACGTCACCGGCCGCACCATCCTCAGCACCCGCGACCTGCGGGCCCGTCCCATCGAGGACGGGCCCACGGTCGAGGTCGGCGGCACGATGATCTTCGGTTCGGTGCGCGCCCGCGCCCCGAAGCGCTCGCTGCGCACCCGCGTCCGCGGCCGGCTCGGCCTGGACCGGTAGCCGTCCCGCGAACCGGGTGAACCGGGCTGACGGGGCGGCCGGCGGCCGGTCCAGGCCGAACGCGGGCCGCTAGACGGCGGTGTCGAAGTTGATCGCGCTGTAGGCGCGGAGCTTGCTCAGCTGGTGCTCGCTGGAGATCGTCCGGATCGTCCCGCTGCGCGAGCGCATGACCAGCGAGTGCGTCACCGCCGTCCCCTTGCTGTAGCGGACGCCGTCGACCAGCTCCCCGTCGGTGATCCCGGTCGCGGCGAAGAACACGTCGTCGGAGGTGACCAGGTCGTCGGTCGTCAGCACCCGGCCGAGGTCGTGCCCGGCGTCCTTCGCCTTCTGCGTCTCCGCGTCGTCCTGCGGCCACAGCCGGCCCTGGATCACCCCGCCGAGCGCCTTGATCGCGCAGGCCGCGATGATGCCCTCCGGGGTGCCGCCGATGCCGAGCAGCAGGTCGACGCCGGTGCCCGGACGGGACGCCATGATCGCGCCCGCCACGTCGCCGTCCAGGATGAACTTGATCCGCGCTCCGGCCTCCCGGACCTCCTTCACGATGCCCTCGTGCCGCGGACGGTCCAGGATGCACACGGTCACGTCGTGCGGCGAGGAGCCCTTCGCGCGGGCGATGGCGCGGATGTTGTCGGCGATCGGACGCTCGATGTCGACGACGTCCGCCGCCTCCGGGCCGGTCACGAGCTTCTCCATGTAGAACACCGCGGACGGATCGAACATCGATCCGCGCGGCGCCACCGACAGCACCGCGATCGCGTTGTTCATGCCGAGCGCCGTCAGCCGCGTCCCGTCCACCGGGTCGACCGCGACGTCGCACTCGGCGCCGGAGCCGTCCCCGACCTCCTCGCCGTTGAACAGCATGGGCGCGTGGTCCTTCTCACCCTCGCCGATCACGACGACGCCGCGCATGGACACCGTGTTGATCAGCTGGCGCATCGCGTTCACGGCGGCCCCGTCCGCGCCGTTCTTGTCGCCCCGGCCGACCCAGCGCGCCGCGGCCATGGCGGCGGCCTCGGTCACCCGTACGAGTTCCATCGCGAGGTTGCGGTCCGGCGCCGCGGGCTCGGTCGTGAGCGGGGAGGAAACGGTGGTCTCATCGGACATGACGGGGCAGCCCCTTCGTTCGGTGGTGCCTCGGATTCTCCGTGGACCGGACGGCAGGCCACAAATTGGACCAGACCAGCCGGGGGCACGGATCGTAGCGGCACCCGCTGATACTGCTTCGCGCCCCGCCCGGTTTTTGACGGTCGCGCGGGCAAGGGATCGTTTCCCTATGGGAGAGGGCGTAATCTCAGGCATCATGAGCAGCGACATCGACGTCCCGTCCGGCGAGGTGGCACACAACGGGGGCGCACGGCCCGCCGAGGCCCCGGCGCGGACCTCCGACCGCGGGGCCGCCACGCGCGGAGCCCTGCTGGCCGCGGCGAGGGACGTCTTCTGTGCGTCGGGGTTCGCCCAGGCCGCGGTGACCGACATCGTCGCCAAGGCGGGCGCCAGCGTCGGCAGCCTCTACCACCACTTCAACGGCAAGGCCGACCTCTACCTCACGCTGTTCGAGGACTTCCAGGGCCGCCAGCAGGAACGCACCCGGGAGGCGATCAACGCCGTCCGGGAGGCGGGCGAGACCGACCCCATGCGGCAGTTCATCGCCGGGGCGGGCGCCTACCTGAGCGGCTGCCTCGACCAGCGCGACGTCGCCCGGCTGTTCATCTCCGGCGACGGCCCGCCCGGGTTCGACCGCGTCATGCGGCAGCGGCTCAACAAGTGGGCGCGCCGCAACGCCGCGCTGTTCCACACCCCCGACGGCGGCGTGGACGAGGCCCTCGTCATCGTGCTGACCGGCGCGATGGCGGGCGCCGTGTCCGAGATCTCCCTGCTGGACGACGAGGACGCCGCCCGCCGCCTCGCCGAAGAGATCATGGGCATCGTCGGCACGATCAGGAACCCCGGTACGGAGCAGCGCTGAGCGTGGGGGATCCTGGAGGGGTGACCGACAAGACCTCTTCCTCGGCCCGGGAGACCGCCCGGGGCCAGGAGACCGCCTCCAGCGGCGAGAGCGCCTCCACCGGCGAGGCCGAGACCGAGGCCCGGCCGCAGGCCCCCTTCCGGCAGGAGGCCCCCTCCCGGCAGGAGACCGCGTCCCAGCAGGAGACCTCGTCCCAGCAGGACGCTCCGGCGGCGCGGCCCGTGGTCGAGGTCAGCCCCGCCGTGCACAAGCGGCTGACGACGGGGCTCGGCGGCTTCGCCCTGGCGACGGCCGCGTGCATGCTCTTGGTGCTGGCGATCTACGTCGTGTCGCCGCGCGGCGACAAGGACGCCCTGCCGACCGTCGACTACGGCTCGCAGCTGTGGGCGATGCGCAGCGACGCGCCCTACCCGGTGTTCGCGCCCGAAGGGCTGCCCGCCGGCTGGCGCCCGAACAGCTCCCGGCTGAGCGGGCTCGGATCCGGCGGCAAGGAGCCCGTCGCGTGGCACCTCGGGTTCGTGACACCGAGCGAGGAGTACGCGGCGCTTGAGCAGAGCAACGAGAAGGTGTCCGAGTACGTCCCGCGCATGACCAACAGCAGCAAGCCGATCGGGACGCAGCAGGTGGACGGCGTCACCTGGACGAAGTACCACCGCAAGGACAAGAAGGCGAACTCCCTCGCCCGCACCCTGCCGAGCGGCGTCAGCGTCGTGGTGACCGGCACCGCGTCCTACCAGGAGCTGGCGGTCCTCGCGGCGTCGCTCAAGCCGCAGAGCAAGGACGGCGCGACCCTGGCGCCGTCCCCGGCGGCGACGCCCGCCCGCTGACCCTCGGAACGGCCCGGCCCCTGCCCCTCAGAACGGGGCGGCGGCGTCGCCGTTCTCGGGACGGTCGAGCGCGGCGGCCAGCCGGGCGCGGGCGCCCTCCAGCCACTCCTCGCAGATCGCGGCGAGCTTCTCGCCGCGCTCCCACAGGGCGAGTGACTCCTCCAACGTCAGCCCGCCCGCCTCCAGCCGCTTGACGACCTCGGTCAGCTCGTCCCGTGCCTGCTCGTACGACGGCTTCTCCGCCGTCCCCTTGTCGTCCGCCACCTGCCCCACCCTAAGACTTCTCGCGCTCGGTCACGGTCACGCCGAGACGGCCGTCGGCCAGCCGGACGTGCAGCGGCTCCCCGTCCTCGACCGCCGCCGACTCCCGCACCACCGTCCCGTCCTCGCGCTGGACGATCGCGTAGCCGCGCTCCAGCGTCGCGGCGGGGGACAGGGCCAGCAGCCGGGCACGGGTGTGGGACAGCTCGTCGCCGGCCCTGTCCAGAGCGCCGGAAAGGCAGCGCCGCGCCCGGTCGCGCAACGCGGTGACCCGCTCGGACTGCCGCTCGACCTCCCGCACGGGGTCGGCCAGCGCGGGCCGCGAGCGCACCGCGCGCAGCCACGCCAGCTCCCGCTCCAGGCCGCCGGACACGCAGCGCCGCCCCCGGTCGCGCAGCTGCCGGACGAGCTGGAGCTGCTCCCGCACGTCCGGGACGGTCTTCTTCGCGGCGTCCGTCGGGGTGGAGGCGCGGACGTCCGCGACCAGGTCCAGGAGCGGGCTGTCCTGCTCGTGCCCGATCGCGCTCACCACCGGGGTGCGGGCCGCGGACACCGCGCGCACGAGCGCCTCGTCGGAGAACGGCAGCAGGTCCTCCATCGCGCCCCCGCCCCGGGCGATGACGATCACCTCGATCTCGGGGTCGGCGTCCAGCGCCCGCAGCGCCTCCATGACCTCGCCGACCGCGTACGAGCCCTGCACCGCGGTGTTCTCCACCCGGAACGCGACCGCGGGCCAGCGCCGCCGGGCGTTCTGCAGCACGTCGTGCTCGGCGTCGGAGTCGCGCCCGCAGATCAGCCCGATCCGGCCGGGCAGGAACGGCAGCGGGCGCTTGCGCTCGGGCCGGAACAGCCCCTCCGCGGCGAGGACCTGCTTCAGCCGCTCCAGCCGGGCCAGCAGCTCGCCGACGCCGACCGGCCGGATCTCCAGGACGCTGAGCGAGAACGTCCCCCGGTTGATCCAGAAGTCCGGCTTGGCGTGCACGACGACACGGGCGCCGTCGGTCACCGCCGGGCCGGCCGCCTCGAACACGGCGCGTGGCCCGACGACCCGGACCGACATGTTCGCCACCGGGTCGCGGAGTGTCATGTAGACCGTCCCGCCGCGGGCGTTGAGGTCGGTGATCTGCCCCTCCACCCAGATGCGGCCGAGCCTGCCGATCCAGCCGCTCACCGCCTGCAGGACCGTCCGCACCGGAACCGGGGATTCGGCCGTGGTCTCCATCGCCATGCAGGAACACTACTGACTACGACCCCGAGGAGAGTGACCCGTGACCGCATCAGAACGCGAGCTCGCCGAACAGCTCAACCTGCGCCTTCGCCACGTCGTGCTGATGCTGCGGCAGGCCGGGGCCGACCAGCCGGTCACCGGGCAGCAGCTGTCCGTGCTCGGCTCGCTGGAGCACGGGCCGCGCCGGATGACCGAGCTGGCCGCCGAGCACGGCGTCCGGTTGCCGACCATGACCGCGCAGATCAACCGGCTGGAACGGGACGGGCTCGTCACGCGGGCCCGCGACGGCGCGGACGCCCGCGTCGTCACCGCGCGGCTCACCGGGCCGGGCCGGGAGCGGCTGGCCGCCGGGCGGGAACGCCGGCTCACGTTCCTCACCGAGCGGCTCGCGCACCTGACGGACGGGGAACGCGCGCAGGTCGCCGCCGCGCTGCCCGCCCTCGACAAGCTCCTCGGCGGCCCCTGAGAACGGGAGAAGCCCCCGCCCGGGGGGCTTCTCCTCTGCGGGCCAGTGTCCGCGTGTCCGGCCTCAGTTGAGGCCGTTGAGCTTGGCGATCCGGCGCTCGTACATGCGGATGACGTCCTCGCGGGCGGCGTGCTTGCGCTCGTACTCGCGCAGCAGCTTCACCTGCTCGACCGACAGGCCGCGCAGGCGCGCGCGCAGCTGCGGCAGCGTCGCGGTGTCGTAGTTGGGGACCGGCAGGTCCTCCGCGATGTGGGCGGCCTCCGCCGGGGCTGCCGGCTTGCTCTCCGGCTTCGGCTCGAACGCCTTCTCGTCCTTGGCGACCGCTTCGCTGGCCGCCTCGTCCGAGGCCTCCGCGGGCTCCGCGGCCGGCGCGGGCTTGGCCTCGGGCTTCTTGGCCTCGGGCTTCGCGGGCTCGGGCTCGGGCTTCGCGGCCTTCGGGCTCGGGGCGGGCTCGGCCTGCGGCGCGGGCTCCGGCTTCGGCTCGACGGGCTCCGGCTTCGGGGCGGGCTCGGCGACCGGCGCCTGCCCGTCCAGCGGCTTGGCGTGCCGGCGTCCGAGCGCGCCCGGCTTCGCGGGCTTCGGCGGCGCCCCCGGCTTGGCGTGCTTCGGCGAGCGCCGCGTCCCGGCGCCCGGCTTGCCGACCGAGATCTCCTCGCCGGCGATGCGCGCGGCGGACGGCCGCGCGGGCCTCGTCCGGCGGACGGGCTCCGGCTCCGGCTCCGGCTCCTCGCCGCGCACCCGCTCGACCACCTGCTCGACGACCTTCCCGGCCGTGTTCTGGACGTCGTCGCGCAGCCGCCCGAGCACCGGCTTCACGCCGCCGCCCTCGGTGATCTCCTTGTAGTCCCGGGTGACCCGGTCGCCGAGCAGCAGCGCCCGGCCAACGCCGAACATGGCCAGCCGGACGGCGTGCAGCGGGAGATCGCGTAGCTGCTCGCCCACCGTGTCCTGGACCTGCTCCTTGAGGCGGCGCGGCGATTTGCTCATCGACTCTTCCTCTTCCTGCATCGTCTCGTGAACTTCACTCTGCCCCATGGGTGCGATCGCGGTCACCCCGGGTTAATGGATTTCTGTCCAAAGACACCGTGGACTGGGCCACAGCCCGGTCACTCGTACGATAGAGCCATGACCGCCAACAGCCAGCGCCGTGTCCTGCTCGCCAAGCCGCGTGGTTACTGCGCAGGCGTCGACCGGGCCGTCCAGACGGTCGAGATCGCCCTGGAGAAGTACGGGGCCCCGATCTACGTCCGCAAGCAGATCGTGCACAACGTCCACGTCGTGAAGACGCTGGAGGAACGCGGCGCGATCTTCGTGGAGGAGACCGAGGAGGTCCCCGAGGGGGCGATCGTGGTGTTCTCCGCGCACGGCGTCGCGCCCGCCGTGCACGAGGAGGCCAAGGGCCTCGACCTGCGGACCATCGACGCGACCTGCCCGCTGGTCACGAAGGTCCACAAGGAGGCGGTCCGGTTCGCCGCCCAGGACTACGACATCCTGCTCATCGGCCACGAGGGGCACGAGGAGGTCATCGGCACCACCGGCGAGGCCCCCGACCACATCCACCTCGTGGACGGGCCCGACGACGTCGCCAACGTGCGCGTCCGCGACCCCGAGCGGGTGGCGTGGCTCTCGCAGACCACGCTGTCGGTCGACGAGACCGTCGCCACCGTCGAGAAGCTCCGCGAGCGGTTCCCCAAGCTGATGGACCCGCCGTCCGACGACATCTGCTACGCCACCCAGAACCGGCAGGTCGCCGTGAAGGAGATGGCGGCGCAGGCGCAGCTCGTCATCGTGGTCGGGTCGACGAACTCCTCCAACTCCGTCCGGCTGGTCGAGGTCGCCAAGGAGCACGGCGCCGACGACGCCCACCTCGTCGACTACGCCGAGCACATCGACCCGGCCTGGCTGGAGGGCGTCACCACCGTGGGCGTCACCAGCGGCGCGTCCGTCCCGGACGAGCTGGTCCAGGAGGTCCTGGCCTGGCTGGCGGAGCGAGGGTTCGGCGAGGCGGAGGAGATCGAGTCGGTGGAGGAGCGCATGCGCTTCTCCCTCCCGAAGGAGCTCCGCAAGGACCTCCGCATCACGCCGGTCTAGGCGCTGCCTCGGCCGCCACTAGTCCACTTCGCCGTGGTGGAGGCGGCGCTCCTGCGTCGTGGGGGACTCGTCCCACCGGACGGGGTTCTCGTTCTCCTCCTTCTCGAAGAGTCGCACCCCGATGAGCTTGTCCTGCAACTCCCTGACGTTCGTCATGAGGCCGCGGGCCAGGCAGATCACGACGACCAGCAGCGTCCCGAAGAACAGCCACGGCGCGGTGGCCGCCAGCGCGGTCAGGACGCCGAGCGTGAGGCCGCGCAGCAGCGACCCCTGGCCGAGCGTGGTGGCGAGCACGACCGTGATCGTGGCGGCGAAGAAGACCAGCGGCGGGCTGACGGCGAGCGTGAGCAGGTCGGCGGGGCGCGTCGCGAACGCGGCGAGCGCGCAGCCGATCGCGAACCCCGCGCCGGCGAGCAGCGGCACCCCGAACCACCGCGACATCAGCCCGCACAGCACGCCGGCGGCGAACATGACGACGATGCCGCCGCGACCGGTCAGCGTGATCGGGCTCGCCCCGGCGGACGACCGCGACCTGGCGGCGGCGCCGCGCCGACCTCCCACCGCACCCTCCGGAGCCGGCGGGGCGCCGCCGGGCGCGCCGCGTACCGTCGATGAACTCATCGCCATCCCTTCACCGTGGGGGGACGACCCCCCACACTCCCCGGTTCGCTCCGCTCGTTCGAGTTCCGCCGGTCGATCTGCTCGGGGACGGCCTGTGCGCCGAAACCTACCGCTTCCGAGGCCCGATCGGACCGCGCCTGCTCGTCGCTGAGGAGTTCGTCGTCGAGGGGTTCGTCGTCTGCGGTCAGCTCGGCCGCGGAGAGCGCGCGGGGGCTTTCCTCCACCGGACGCGGGCCGGCCAAGCCGTCGTCGACGACGCCCAGCTCGTTCAGCTTGCGCGCACTGACCAGCACGCGCGTCTCAAGGGAGCCGACCGTCCGGTTGTAGGACTTGGTGGCCGCGGTCAGCGCGCGGCCCAGTTCGTCAACGTGCTGGCCCATCGTCCCGAGCCGCTCGTACAGCTCCTTGCCCAGCTCGAAGACCGCGCGCGCGTTCCGGGAGAGAGCGGCCTGCTGCCACGTGTAGGACGCCGTTCGCAGCATCGTGATGAGCGTGGTCGGGGTGGCGATGTGCACACGGCGGCGCATCGCGTACTCGAGCAGGCCGGGGTCGCGGTCGAGCGCGGGCGCGAGGAACGCCTCCCCGGGGATGAACAGGACCACGAACTCGGGTGCCGGGCTGAAAGCCTGCCAGTACGACTTGGCCGCGAGACGGTCGACGTGGTCGCGCAGATGGCGGGCGTGCGCGTCGAGCCTTACCGGATCGCCGCTCTCAGCGGCCTGCAGATACGCGGCCAGGGAGACCTTGGAGTCGATTACGATGCTCTTGCCGCCGACCAGCCGCACGACCATGTCGGGCCGCACCGTGCCGTCCGCCGTGACGGCGCTGGCCTGCTCGTCGAAGTCGCAGTGGTGCGTCATCCCGGCCAGCTCCACGACCCGGCGGAGTTGCAGCTCGCCCCACCGACCCCTCGCCTCGGGCCGCTGCAGCGCCCGGACGAGCGACTGGGTCTCGCGGCGCAGCTGGTCGGAGCTCTGCCGGACGAAGTCGACCTGCTTGGCCAGCATCGCGTGCGACTCGCGGCGGCCCGTCTCCACCTCGCGGAGCTGCTCCTCGACCTTGGCGAGCGTCTCCCTGAGCGGCGCGACCAGATGCTCGACGGCCTGCTGGCGGCGCTGCAACTCGCCCGCCGCCTCGACGCCCGCCGCCTTGAGCCGCGCGTCCGCCAGCTCGAGGAACCGCTGGTTGCTGGCGTCCAGCGCCTTCGCGGACAGGTTCTCGAAGTGCTCGGCCATCCGCTCCTCGGCGTAGGCGAGCTTCTCCTCGGCCGCCCGCGCCCGCGCGATCAGCGTGCCCTGCCGGCTCGTCGCGAGCGCGTACCCGGCGACGGCGCCGAAGACGGCGCCGACGAGCAGGCCGGCGAACAGCGCGAGATCCATCCGTTCATCGTGACAGCGCGGCGGCGAAGCGGGACCGCGACGCGCCGGGATGCCCCCGGACGCCCCGTTCCGGACATCCGGCCGGACGGGCGGAGAATCCGGACAGCCCGAGGGGTCCCCGCGCGCCCATAAACTTGACCGCCGTGAGCCTCTCCATCGGAATCGTCGGGCTGCCCAACGTCGGCAAGTCCACGCTGTTCAACGCGCTGACCAAGAACGACGCGCTGGCCGCCAACTACCCGTTCGCGACCATCGAGCCCAACGTCGGCGTGGTCGGGGTGCCCGACCCGCGCCTGCACACCCTGGCGGAGATCTTCGGCTCGCAGAAGATCATCCCCGCGACGATGGAGTTCGTCGACATCGCGGGCATCGTCAAGGGCGCGTCCGAGGGGCAGGGCCTCGGCAACAAGTTCCTCGCCAACATCCGGGAGACCAACGCGATCTGCCAGGTCATCCGCGCGTTCGAGGACCCGGACGTCACCCACGTGGACGGCGACGTCGCCCCGTCCCGCGACATCGAGACGATCAACACCGAGCTGATCCTGGCCGACCTCCAGACGATCGAGAAGGCGCTGCCCCGCCTCGACAAGGAGGCCCGCACCAAGAAGGACAAGGACAAGCTCGCCGTCGTCGACGCCGTAAACGCCGCACAGAAGCTCCTGGACGACGGCGTCACGCTCTTCGCGGGCGCGGAGAAGGCCGGCATCGACCTGACGCTCCTGCGCGAGCTGCACCTGCTCACCGCCAAGCCGTTCCTCTACGTCTTCAACCTCGATGAGAGCGAGCTGACCGACGAGGCTCTGCGCGCGCGCCTGCGCGACCTGGTCGCCCCCGCCGAGGCGATCTTCCTGGACGCCAAGATCGAGGCGGAGCTGATCGAGCTGCCGGACGACGAGGCGCTCGAACTGCTGCAGGGAATGGGCCAGGAGGAGTCCGGCCTGTCGCAGCTCGTCCGGATCGGGTTCGGCACCCTCGGCCTGCAGACGTACCTGACGGCGGGCCCCAAGGAGGCGCGGGCCTGGACGATCCGCAAGGGCGACACCGCGCCGGAGGCCGCCGGCGTCATCCACACCGACTTCCAGCGCGGCTTCATCAAGGCTGAGGTCGTCTCCTTCGACGACCTGGTCGAGACCGGCTCCATGGCCGCCGCCCGCACCGCCGGCAAGGTCCGCATGGAGGGCAAGGAGTACGTCATGCAGGACGGCGACGTCGTGGAGTTCCGCTTCAACGTCTGACGGTGGTCCCCACGACGGTGGTCCCAACGGGTCTTGCAACGGCCGTGACCAGTGTGATTTTGGCAACAGCGGGTCGAAATGGGGCCCATGTGGCCGATGAGCTGGGTGTTTTGGCGTGAGATGTCTCGAATCAGACAGTTTGCCGGTTTCTTCTGGGAACAGATTGCGGTCATCGCCGTCACCCGGTAACCAAGCAACCGCCGAGTCGCACCGCTTGTCCGGAACCTGGACCTGCGCACTCTTCGGAGCCTTGGATAGGGGATCGTCACCGTTTGGCAATCTTCCCTGTTCCTGCTGAGGTGGATTGCATTATCCACAACCGCGCGCCGGGGCTGTGCTTCGCTGCGATGCGCTGGAACAATTGACGCCCGTGGTTACCCTGGGCCCGAGGTGGGTTCAGAAAAACCACCGGGACATGACCAGGCAACAGGACCGCGCCGACCGGGGGCGAGGCGCGAGCGGAGGCAGGATGGCTCGCAGGTCGGCCGTGGGACACGGCCGTGACACCGCCGTAGCCGAGGAGGCGGCGGCGCCCGGCCGGGCGCTCACGACCTCAGTCGACCCGTCGTGGGGCCTGCCCGAGCAGGACGCGCGCCGCGGCCGCTCCGGCCGCGGCGGGTCGCGCACCGGCGGCCGGTGGGGCGGGTCCGGCGGTCGCTGGTGGGTGTGGGTCGGGCGCGCCGTGCTGTGGGCGCTGATCCTCGTCATCCTCGTCAACGGCGTCCGCGCCCCGTTCGAACGCTTCACCGCCGACGAGTCCTCCGGCGGCGCGGCGACCGCGTCCAAGCCGCCGAAGAGCGCCGGATTCCCCAGCAGCGCCGCGGGCGCGTTCGCCATCCAGTTCGCCAACGTCTATCTCAACTACGACCAGAACGGCGCCCCCGCCCGCGAAGCGCAATTGCGCACCTTCCTGCCCGACGGCGCCGACGCCCAATTCGGCTGGAACGGCGTCGGGCGGATGCAGGTGCAGTCCGTCCAGGTCGCCGGAGTGGACGCCCGCGACGCCAGCAACGCGACCGTGACGCTGCTCGCCCGCACCGCCGACCGGTGGCTGCGGCTCGCCGTTCCCGTGTACGCCGACAAGAGCGGCTCCCTGGTCGTGTCCGCCCGTCCCGCCCTGCTTCCCCCGCCGACCAAGGCGCAGCTTCCCCAGGACGGCGTCGACGACCGCGACACCGCGCTCGAGACCGAGCTCAAGCCGTTCCTCGGCACCTTCTTCCAGGAGTACGCGACCGGAAACCAGGAGGCCCTGTCCCGCTTCTCCGACGGGACGACCATCGCCGGCCTCGCCAAGTCCGTCACGTTCATGCAGGTGAAGGAGGTCATCGCGCCGAAGGGCCCGGACGGCGAGCGCACCGTCACCGCGATGGTGGTGTGGCAGCCCGCCGGGGGCGGCGGCGGTGAGCTGGAGCAGAGCTACCAGCTCACCATGGTCAAGAAGGGCACGACCTGGCTCGTGCGCGACATTCGCGGCAGTACCGAACCGAACGCGTCATGAGAGGCCGCGAATTGAAGAACCCAACCCCCGAGTCCGCCGACCAAGGAAGGTAGTCAGTCGATGCTGCATCACCTCATGGCGTCGATTCCGCACGAACTCCTGGCGGCGCCCGACGACGAACTCAAGACCGACCAGCTCGCCGACTGGCTCCGCCAGATATTCGGCCCGCTGTTCCTCGTGATCGTCTCCATTGTGGCGATCTTCTTCCTGTTCACCCGCGAGATCACGCGCTTTGTCCAATTCATCGTGCTGGCGATCGGAATCGGAGTGGTCTTCTACGTGCCGAACATCATCGAGACCACCGCCAAGGCGATCGCCAAGGCCCTCGGTGTGGACGTCTCCTGACCGGGGAGGCACGGCGCTCGCGCAGTTAGGGGAGTAGGGGCGTGGATCTACCCACGTACACGAACATCTGGCGCATCGAGAAGCGGCTCTACAAGCTGTACGACCTGCGGCTGCCCATGCCGCTGCCGCTCGTCCAGATCGGTGTGTTCCTCGGCGTCTTCGTGCCGTGGATCCTGCTGCTCAGACTCGTCGGCATCCCCTTCGAGTCGCCCTGGCACGTCCTCTACATCGTCCCGCCGGGCGTCCTGACCTGGATGGCGACGCGCCCCGTCATCGAGGGCAAGCGGCTCACCGAGCTGCTGCTCTCCCAGGGCCGCTACGTCGCCGAGCCCCGCACGTGGTGCCGGCTCACCCCGATCCGCGAACCCCGCGAGGTGGTGATCGTCGCGCGCGTCTGGCGCCGCGCCGAGGCCCCCGCCCCGGTCGCGGCGGCGGAGCGCGCCGCCGTCAAGTCCCGCCGCAGGCGCAGGCGAGCGGCGCCCGAGCCGGTCGCGGAGCCGGCCGCCGGGCCGGCTTTCGTCCCGGCCCGCCTGCCCCGTCCGTCCGCCGCCGCGGCGCCCCCGCCCCTGGTCGAGTACGCGGCCCAGCGCGAGCCGGTCGCCACCCCCGCGCCGCCCAAGCCCTGGCGCCGCACCACCCGCGACATCTCCCACGAGGACGACGTCCTGCCCGTCCCCGCCGCCGAGGTGGAGCGCCCCCCGGCGACCCCCCAGCTGGAGGCTCCGGCGAGTTCCGGCAAGCGCGCCTTCGCCTCCGGCGTCCGCCGCCCCGGCGCCCCGGCCGAGGTCTGGCGGGCCGCACCGGTCACCCGCCCCGACATCCCCCAGCAGAACCCCGCCGACATCCGCCGCGTCGCCGAAGAGATAGCCAACGGTCCCCGCACACCGGCGAGCCCCGCGCCTGCGGGCGAGATCCCGCAATCCACGCAAGCACCGTCCCCGCAAGCACCGTCCCCGAGCGACCCGCCCGACGTCCCTGTGGCCGGACGCGCCACTGCCGGCCCGCCGACCGAGCGTGAGCGTGAGCCGCAGCAGAGTCCTCAGCCTCCGGCGGAGCCCCAGCGCACCGAACACGCGCCGCCCGCCAGTGCCGAGCGCGCGCAGGCGCCCGAGCCGGGTCTTCCGGCCGCCGCCGCCGAGCCCGCATCTGAGGGCGAGGGTTCTGAGGCACCGCGCGTCCCGGCTGCGGGTCCGGGTGAGTCTCAGCAGGTGAAGGCGCAGGGGCCGGCGGCTCCGGCCGCCCGCGCCGAGCGCGCGCAGGCGTCCGAACCCGCTTCCCCGGCCGCCGCCGAGCCCGGGTCTCCGAGCGCCCCGTCCGACGTCCGCGTGGCCGGACGCGCCGTTGCGGGTCCGCGGACCGAGCGTGAGCCGCAGCAGAGTCCTCAGCGTCCGGTTGCTCCGGCGGAGCCCCAGCGCACCGAACACGCACCGGCCGCCAGTGCCGAGGATGCGCAGCCGTCCGAGCAGGGAAACCGCGCTCCCCGGGAGCGCGGTGGCGCGCGGGCCGGTGAGGCGCGGCCGCTCGGGCCGGGGCAGGAAGCCGTCCGGGAGCCGGAGGGTGCCAGGGCCTCCGAGGGCGGTGAGCCCGGGGACAAGAAGGTCGCCGGTGTGCGGACTCCGCCTCCACCGCCGTGGGTGCCGCCGCCGGTGACGCGGCCGCCGGTGACGCGGCCGGACGTGCCGATGGTGCCCGGGGCGTTCGGGGCGCAGGGCGGGCAGCCGCAGGCGCCGCGGCGGGAGCCGCCGAAGCCATGGTCGGAAGGACTGTCCAGACCGCAGCGTCCGGCCGCCGAGATCCCGGCTCCGGCGCCCGAACCCGCGCCGCCCGCCTCGCCCGCGCCCGAGTCAGCGCCGCCAGCGCACGAACCCGTGCCCGCGTCCGAGGCAGCTCCGGCCGTGCCGCCGCCCGCGCCGCCGCCTGTGCCGCCGACCGTGCCGCCGACCGAGGAGCAGGCGCCGCCTCGGGAGGTCCGGTCGCAGCCGGCCTCGCCCGTCCGGCCGCGGCCGTTGCCGCCGCCACCGGCGCCGCCGCCCTCCGGGCCGGCGATCACGCCGCCGGGGCCCGAGCACGAGGTCACCAGCGGCGGGCTGCGCCGCCTCATCCACGCCGTCGGCGGCGGGCACGGCGAGGTCGACGCCGAGTACCAGCAGCGGCTCCAGCAGCCGTTCCACGGGACGCGGCACGTGGTCGTGCTCGGTTGCACCGGCGGCGCCGGGCAGACCGTCACCGCGCTGATGCTGGGGCACACGTTCGCGCAGCACAACGGGGAGCCCGTCGTCGCGATCGACGTGAACCCGGGGCCGGGCGCGCTGGCACGCAGGACGCGGAGCGAGACCAACGAGACGCTCACCGGGCTCATCACGCGCGCCGACCAGGTCGGCAGCCTGACCGCGATGCGCCGGTACACCTCGCAGGCCAAGTCGGGCCTCGATGTGATCGCGGCCGGGAAGAACCCGCTGCAGGCGCTCGACGACAGGGACTACGCGCTCGCGATCCGCACGATCGACAGGTTCTACTCGGTGACGCTGCTGGACGCGGCGGCCGCCGTCGTCGCCCGCGTGCTGCCCTACGCCGACCAGATCGTGCTGGTCGCGCCGGCGAGCGCGGACGCGCCCCGCGCCGTCGCGATGACGTTCGAGTGGCTGGACGGCCACGGCTACGAGGAGCTGCGGTCCCGCGCGGTGACCGTCATCAACGGGGTGAGCCGCCGCAGCATGGACGACGTCGAGCAGGCCGAGGCCGTGGCTCGGGGGCGTTGCCGGGCCCTGGTGCGCATCCCGTGGGATGATCACCTGAGCATGGACCGCGCGCCGCGCAACGAGCTGAAGTCGTTGCGGACGCCGACGCGGCGTGCCTACCTTGCCCTTGCCGGTGTGGTCGCCGGCGGATTCACCGTCATGCCCGAGCGTTACCAGGAGTTCCAGCAGGAGCAGGAGGCCACCCGATGAGCGCCCCTCGCGGGCATCGAGCGGAGACCGGACCGGGCCGGGTGATCCTGGCGGACGCGTTCGACGTTCATGACCTTCCGGACGTCAAAGACTTCCCCGGGCAGCCCTGCGCGGCCGCCCGCCCGGCGGGAGAATCATGGGTCGGAGCCGAGGGCGGGAGGGCGGCATGAGCAAGTCCAGCCGGCTGGCCGTCCGGTACTTCGACGACCGCGTCCTGTTCACCGACAACGCCGCCTGGGCGTACTTCAGGCTGCCCACCGTCTCGTACGAGTTCACCACCGGTGAGGAGCGCGAGGCGCTCGCCACCAACATCACCATCGCGCTCGCCGGCATCCGGATGCAGGACGCGGAGATCCACCTCCGGATCGCGCACCGCACCTACCCGGCGGCGGAGTGGGCGCTGGCCCTGGACCGGACGTCCGACGGCGGCGCCGGGTGGCGGGAGTACCTGGAGGAGACCTACGCGCACGTGTGGGCGAAGGACTTCTGGACCAAGGAGGTCTACCTCGGCGTGCGGCTCGGGCCGCGCGGCATGGGCGCGCACCTGTCGGGCGGTGCCCTGTCGCAGCTGCTCGGGTTCTACAAGCGCAGCGAGAGCGTGCTCGGCGTCCATGACGACGCGATCGACAAGAAGGAGATCGCGCGCTGGACGGAGCAGGCCGAACGGGTCGGGCGCGCGCTCGGCGGGTCCGCCCTCTACGCCAGGCACGCGTCGTCCACCGAGGTCGCGTGGCTGTTCCAGCACGCGGTGACGGGGTCGCTGGCCGATCCGCCGCCGTCCGCCGTCCCGCGCAGGAGGTGGGGCAAGGGCGAGATCGAGTCGCTCGTGGAGGGGGCCATCCACAACGGGCGCTCATACCTGCGGGTCGAGCAGCCCAACTTTACCGGCGCGGGCGGGGGCGCCACGGCCCAGTCGTACGTCGCGTACCTGTCGTTCGCCCGCTTTCCGGACATGATGCCGTTCCCGGACGGCGAGCCCTGGTTCCACTACGCCGACGCGCTCCCGTTCCCGGTGGAGATCAGCGCGCGGATGAAGCTGATCCCGCCGGCGAAGGCGTCCAAGGACGTCTCGCGGAAGCTGGCGCACGCCCGCGACATGGACCAGCACATCCGGGAGGCGGGCGCGGAGGCGCCGATCGCGCTCGCGGAGCAGATCGACGCGGCGCGGATGCTGGAGCACGGCATCACCAAGGAGCGGCTGCCGTTCGTGTACGGCTGGCACCGGCTGATCGTGTCCGCGCCGACCGAGGAGCTGCTCGCCCAGCGGGTGGACGCGGTGGTGGAGCACTACCGCGACATCGGCATCGACGTCGTCAACTCGACCGGCGACCAGTTCTCGCTGTTCCTCGAGTCGCTGCCCGGCGACCAGATCCGGCTGAACGCCTACGCGCAGCGGCAGCCGCTGCGGACGATCGCGGGCGGCATGCCGGTCGCGACCGTCGACCTCGGCGACCGTCCGGACGACGAGCAGGAGGGCTGGATCGGCCCGTACATCGGCGAGACGCTCGGCCGGGCCCGCTCCATCGTCCACTTCGACCCGCTCGTCGCCGCGGCCCGGAACCGTCCGACGGCGGTGGCGATCACCGGCGAGCCGGGCGGCGGCAAGACCACGCTCGCGCTGCTGCTGATCTACCAGATGGCGCTGCGCGGCGTCACGATCGCGGCGATCGACCCGAAGGGCGACGCCGAGTCGCTCGTCCAGCTGCTGAAGGCGCGCGGGCGCAGGGCGCGGATCCTGCCGCTCGGCTCCGCGGCGCCCGGCCTGCTCGACCCGTTCTCGTTCGGCGACGACCTCGCGACGATGAAGACGATGGCGACCGAGACGCTGCGGCTGCTGCTGCCGCGGATGTCGGAGGAGCGCGAGTCCGCGATGATCCAGGCGGTCGGCGCCGTCGCCAACGCCGAACGGCCCTCGCTCGGCCGCGTCGTCGACCACCTGGAGGCGGCCGACGATCCCGCGTCCAAGAACCTCGGCGCGGTGCTCCGCTCCATGTCGGAGATGAAGCTCGCCCGGCTGTGCTTCGACCCGTCCGGCGGCGAGCGCATCGACACCGCCGGCTGGACGACCGTCTTCACGCTCGGCGGCCTCACCCTGCCGGACGTCGCGATCTCGCGGGAGGACTACTCCTACGAGCAGCGGCTGTCGGTCGCGCTGATGTACCTGGTGTCGCAGTTCGCGCGGCGGCTCATGCACGGCCTCGACCGGCGGCTGCCGAAGGCCATCTTCCTGGACGAGGCGTGGGCGATCACCTCGACGCCCGAGGGCGCGAAGCTGGTGCCGGAGGTGTCCCGCATGGGACGCTCCCGGAACACCGCGCTGATCCTGGTCTCCCAGAACGCGGGGGACCTGCTGAACGAACAGGTGACGAACTGCCTGTCGTCGGTGTTCTCGTTCCGTTCCACCGAACGGGTCGAGGTCGGCAACGTCATGTCGCTGCTCGGCGTCGAGGCGTCCGACGAGCACAAGGCCGTGCTGCGCAACCTCGGCAACGGCGAATGCATCTTCCGTGACCTCGACGGCCGAGCGGGGCGCATCGGCGTCGACCTGATCTCCGAGGAACTGCAGCGTTGGCTGGACACCAACCCGACCCGGTCCCGTCCGGGCGCGTCCGAACTCACCGTCGCGGGGGCCGAGGTCCAGGAGGTCAGTCGATGAGGGGTCCCCGCGACCGGACGGCGCGCCTGCAGCGCTCGCCCGGCGAAGGGCTCGACCGCGCGGTCCTCGACCGCCGGCCCGGCCGCCGGCGCCGCCGTGCGCTGCCGCGCACCCGCCGCTCGGTCCTCGTGATGCTGGTGGCGGCCATCTTCGTCGTCATCCTGTCGCCGATGGCGAGCGCGGGGCCGTTCTCCCCGAACAGCCCGTGCACGCCGGCCGAGAACCCCGCGCCCGAGCAGTACGGGTCGGGGACCGACGGCATGATCAAGCCGCCCGACTATCCGAACGAGAAGCTGCAGAAGACCCCGGTCGAGCAACTGACCTACTACGACCGCTACGGCACCGCCGGGCAGACCTGGTACGCGGTCGACCTGGACTGCTCGGACGCGATGGCGCTGATGGGCAATGCCCTCGCCAACACCACGTTCACCATCGTCCGGGCGGTCGACCGGACGACGATCAGCGTGTACCAGGCCGCCGCGTCCGATTCGCTGCTCGGCTGGCTGAAGGACACCGTCGACGGCGTCATCAGCAACATCGGCAAGACGTTCAACGCGCGCTACTGGTCCTGGGTGGTCATCCTCGGCGCGATGTGGCTCGCGTGGTGGGGGCTCGTCCGCAAACGGGCCAGCAAGGTCACCGAGGGCGTGATCTGGATGGTCGCCGCGATGGTGGCGCTCATCTGGCTGGTCGCGCGGCCCGCGGACTTCACCACGCTCGGGACGAAGACGTCCGAGGCGACCAGCGCCGCGTTCAACGCGGCGTTGCCGCAGAGCGACACCAAGGGCGCGAGTTGCATACCGAGGCCGGACGGCAAGCCCGATCCGGCGACCTCGCGGAACCTGGACGCGACGACCCGCAACGCCAACGGGCTGTGGGTGGCGCTGGTGTGCAAGCCGTGGCTGCAGGGCGAGTTCGGCACCACCGACCCCAACGCCAAGATCGTCAAGGAGAACGCCGACAAGCTGCTCTGGTCGCAGGCGGTCGACCTGCCGGAGACGTACGGCGACAACAAGGTCGATCTGGGCAAGAAGGCCGACGCCTACAAGGACGTCACGAAGAACATCAAGGACAACCACCCGGAGACGTATTCGCTGTTCCAGGGCAAGAACTGGCAGAACCGGCTCGCGGTCGCGTTCGGCGGGCTGTTCGCGGCGCTGGTCGCCGGGCTGCTCATCATGGTCATCGCGATCGCGCTGATCGTCGTGAAGATCGCGTTCCTGCTGCTGCTCGTCGCCGGGCCGATCTTCCTCGGGATCGGGATACATCCGGGCATCGGACGGGTCATCGCCGTCCGATGGCTCGAACTGCTGCTGTCCATGCTGCTCAAACAGGCGGCGCTGATCGGCGTCCTTTCGCTGCTGCTGTGGGCCTACAGCCTGATCCTCGGCGAGACGCTGCCGTGGGGCCTGCAGGTGCTGCTCATCGCGCTGGTGACGTTCGCGGCGTTCATCTACCGCAAGCCGTTCCAGCACCTGTTCTCCGCCGTCGGCTACTCGGCGGTCGGGTCGCGGGAGAAGAGCGAGGCGCAGCTCAACAAGTCGGTCGCCGAAGCGCGCCGGAGCACGACCGCCGTCGCGGGCGCCGCCGTGCCCGGCGCGGCCGGGTACCGGCTGGCGCGGTGGGCGAAGCGCGACGCGACGTCGGAGGCCGGCGTCCCCGCTCAGGGCGAGGTGGCGCCCGGCGCCGCGGTCTCCGCCGATCGGCGGGCCGGCGCCGGGGCGGGCGACGGTCCGTCGCCGGAGGAGGCGCCGGTCCTGGCGGCGAAACCGCGCGGCGCGGGCGCCGTGGTGGCGCGGCAGGGACGCTCCCGGCGGGGCGCGCCGCCACTGAACCTGCCGTCCCGGGCGGGCGTGCTCAGCGACCGCCGCACGGACGACGGAACGGCGGCCGCCACCCGGCCGGGCGGCGGCGTCTCGGTGGCGAAGGGCGGTGCGGGCTCTGGTGCGGGCGCCGATGCGGGCGCGGCGTCCGGTGGCGGGAAGCCGTCCTCCGGCGCGGGCCCCGGCACGGGCACCGTCCGGCCGACCTCCTGGTCCGGACGCGGTGGCGGCAGCGGCGTCAGCGGCGGCTCCGGAGGTGGTTCCGGGGGCAACGGCGGCGGCAGCGGCTCGGGCGGTGGCGGCTGGTTCGCCGGCGGCGGCCGTTCGTCCGGCTCGGCCGACCGCGGGCGCGACCGTCCCGGCGGCGGTTCCGGCGGCTCCGGTGGTTCGGGCGGCGGTTCCGGCGGCGGGGCGCCCGCGACGAACGTCCCCAGGCAGCGCGGCGGTTCGGGCGGCGGCGGCTCGAACGGCAACCCGCCCCAGAACCAGGGCGGAGTGCGGCAGCCCCCGCCGCTGTGGGGCAGGCGCGGCTCCGAGGCGGGCTCGTCGATCCCGTTCTGGCTGCGTCCGGTGGAGCGTCCGTCCGGTGAGCCGGAACGGGACGAGTGATGAACCTGAACGACCGCCGGCGCAAGTTCCTGTTCGCGGGGCTCGTGGTGGTGCTCGCCGCCGTCGGCGTCTACCTGACGGTCGCCACGCCGGAGCACGGCGACGACCCTCAGGAGGCCCGGCCGAGCGCCACGCCCACGGCCGGGCCGCCCGGCCCGCAGTCCCCGCCGCCGGGGATCCAGCAGGCCGTGAACCCGGGCGACTTCGACATCTACCGGCTGCTGCCGTTCTCCCGGCAGGAGTTCGCGACGGCGGCGGACATGGCACAGCGGTTCGTCGCCGCCTACGAGACGTACCGCTACGACGAGCCCCCCGAGACGTACCTGGGGCGGCTGTCCGGCCTGACGACCGACGACCTGAAGCAGCAGCTCGGGCGGGACGCGGGGACGCCGGGCCTGCTGGAGGAGCGCCGCCGCGCGCAGGTCGTCGCGCAGGGGGCCGCGTCCCTCGACCAGGTGCGCACCATCGAGAACAACTCGGTCATCTTCCTGGTGACGGGCCGCCAGCGGGTGACCAAGGGCGGCAAGGAGAGCAGCGACAGAAAGCAGTACGCGGTGACCGTCGCGCGTGACGGCGGCTCGCTGAAGGTGTACGCGTTCGAGCCCGCGGACGCCGGACAGGCGGGTGACACCGGATGACCCCCCGCCGGTTGCTGTTCGCCGGCGCCCTCGGCGTCGCCGCGACGTTGTTCGTCGCGCTGGTGTTCGTCCCGATCCTGTTCGGCGCGAGCCAGTTCATGTTCGGCGGCGGGGTCGGCGGGGGAGGGTGCGTGGACGTCGCCGGCGCGGGCGCGCAGCCCGCCGCGGCGGACGACGCCAAGGCGGTCCCCGCGAACTACCTGGAGCTGTACCAGCAGGCGGGCAAGAAGTACGGCATCCCGTGGAACGTGCTGGCCGGCATCGGCAAGGTCGAGACCGACCACGGCCGGTCGACGCTCCCCGGCGTCGGCAGCGGCGAGAACTACGCGGGCGCCGGGGGGCCGATGCAGTTCCTGGCCGCGACGTTCAAGGCCTTCGGCGTCGACGGGAACAAGGACGGCAAGAAGGACCGCTACAACCCGGCCGACGCGATCCCCTCGGCCGCCGCCTACCTCAAGCACAACGGCGCGCCGCAGCGGATGAAGACCGCGATCTTCCAGTACAACCACTCGTCGGACTACGTGGACCTCGTCCTCGACTGGGCGAGGCGCTACGCCGGCGGCGAGTTCAAGGTCGTCCAGGCGAACGGCGTCAACTGCGACGACAACGAGCTGCCCGCGAACGCCGGCGCCCTCGTCCAGCAGATCATCCAGTTCGCGCTCGCGCAGCGCGGCAAGCCGTACGTGTTCGGCGCGAACGGGCCGGACGCGTGGGACTGCTCCAGCCTCATCCAGGCCGCCTACCGGCAGGTGGGCCTCAACCTCCCGCGCACGACGTTCGAGCAGTGGCCGTTCGGCGTGAAGGTCGGCAAGGGCAAGGAGCAGCCGGGCGACCTGGTGTTCTTCAACTCCGGCCCGGGGACGTCGGCGGGCAGCCCCGGCCATGTGGGGATGGTCATCGGCAAGAACAAGATGATCGTGGCGAGCTGCTCGACGTGCGTGCCCGCGATCGGCGTGAAGACCTACAAGCGGTCGGACTGGGTGGGCGTGACCCGCCCGCTCGCGCGGCCCGACTTCAGGAAGAAGGTCGGCGAACTCGCCGCCCGCCGGCCCTGATCCTGCGGAGAATCCGGCGGGGAACGTCGGCGTCGCGTGGCATGCTGAGCGGCGTGGAGACCGAGATGACCGTCCGCGTCGCCGACGAGCTGCTGATGTTCCTGCCCGCCACGCGGCGCGAGACCGTGAACCGGGTGCCGTGTGACGGGACGTCGACGCTGGGGCATGTCGTGGAGTCGCTCGGCGTGCCGCTGCCCGAGGCCGGCCCGATGACCATCGGCGGCGCGCGGGTCGAGCCGTCCACCCGGCCGCACGCGGGCGACGAGGTGCGCGTGGAGGCGGTGCCGCGCCCGCAGCCCGTCCCGCTGGAGCCGGGGCAGGACGCGCCGCGCTTCCTCCTGGACGTGCACCTCGGCACGCTGGCGCGGCGGATGCGCCTCCTCGGCCTCGACGCCGCCTACCACAACGACATGGACGACCCGGCGCTGGTCGTCCAGGCCAACGCGGAGCACCGCGTCCTGCTCACCCAGGACCGCGGCCTCCTCCGCCGCCGCGCGCTGTGGTTCGGCGCCTACGTGCGCGGCTCCCGGCCCGACGACCAGCTCCGCGACCTGCTCGACCGGTTCGCGCCCGTCCTGCACCCGTGGACGCGCTGCACCGCCTGCAACGGGGAACTCGTCCCGGTCGACAAGGACGAGGTCGAAGGCGCCCTGGAGGCCGGAACGCGCCGCAGCTACGACGTCTACGGCCGCTGCGCCGACTGCGGGCAGGTGTACTGGCGCGGCGCGCACGGCGATCATCTGGAGGAGATCGTCCGGGAGTCGATGCGGCTGGTCGAGGTCGCACGGGGTAGGAGCGGCTCGCGGGCCGCCGTCACGGAGAGGGGCTGATCGCGATCGATCTCGTGGTCGTGGGCGCGGCGATCATCGCGGACGGACGGCTGCTGAGCGCGCAGCGGGCCGAACCGCCGCACATGGCGGGCGGCTGGGAGCTGCCGGGCGGGAAGGTCGACCCGGGGGAGTCCGACGAGGACGCCCTGGTCCGCGAGTGCCACGAGGAACTGGCGATCAAAGTGCGGCTGGGCCGCCGGGTCGGCGGCGACTGGCGGCTGAGCGGGCGGAGCCTGCTGCGCGTGTGGACCGCTGAGATCATCGAGGGCGAGCCGCGGGCGCTGGAGCACCTGGCCCTCCGCTGGCTGTCCCCGGACGAGCTGTACGACGTCGAGTGGCTGCCGGGAGACCGTCCCGTCATCGACGCCATCGTCCACGACGGTCTCGTCTGAGGATCGGCACCGGCCGACGCGGCGATCTCACGCGGCCCTCTCCTCCTCCGGGCGCAAGTCCCGGAGGAGGAGAGAACCGCGATGAACGCGGGGGCTCCCTGCCGCGCCGCAGGAAACCCCCGACGTCTGTGGGGGCGGCCGCGGTCAGGTGATGCGGTTGGCGCCCGCGAAGTCGGAACGGTCCGACAGTTTGGAGATCTTCACCACATCGCCGGTCTGCGGTGCGTGCAGGTACTTGCCGTCGCTGAGGTAGATCCCCATGTGATGGAGGTTGCTCCCGAAGTAGACGAGGTCGCCCGAGCGCAGCGCGCCGCGCGACACCTTTGTCCCCAGCGCGTAGAGGTCGCCGGTGTAGTGCGGCAGGCCGGACTTGCCGACCTGGGCGTAGGCCCAGACGACGAGGCCGGAGCAGTCGAAGCTGCTCGGGCCGGCCGCGGCCCACACGTACGGGGAGCCGATCTTGCCGTAGGCCTTGCGGGCCATCTTCGCGGGCAGGTCCGAGCCCTTGATGGTCGCGGTGAGCCCGGTGCGCGGGTCGCGGGCGTGCGTGGTGGAGAGCTTGTCGAGGCGCTTCAGCACCTCGGTGACCTTGGCCTTCGCCTCCGAACGCGCCTTCTTGGCGTCCTGCCAGGCCTTCTCGACCTTCGCGGTCTTGGCCTTCGCGTCCCGCTCGGCGGCCTCGGCCTGGTCGATCTCCTTCTGCAGGGCCCGGACGGCGTGCGCCTGGTTCTGCACCAGGTAGGCGCTGTCGGACAGCCCGTCCGGGGACCCGGTCGCACCGAAGATCGCGTCGGGGGCGCCGGCCATGTAGTTCGCCGCGGCCATCCGGCCGAGCTGCTCGCGGGCGGGCGCGGCCTGGTTCCGCAGCGCCTGCGCGGTCTTCGTGGCGTCCCGCAGGGCCTTCTGCGCGGCCTTCAGGTCCACGCGGGCCTTGTTGTACTTCTCGGTGAGGATCTCGGCCTCTTCGTTCAGCGCGTTGAGGCTCTTGCGCAGGCCCTGCTCCGTCGTCGGAGTGGGGTTCGGCGCGGCTGCGGCGCTGGCCAGCCGGAGCGGCGGCGCGGCGTGGGCGGCGACGGGCGCGGTGGCGCCGAGGCCGATCAGGAGCATGCTGGCCGCGGTGGCGGCGGGCGTGATGCGACGCCGCCGGCGGGGGTCCGGTGCCAAGCCGGTGTTCTCCTCTCCTCGCGCGCCTACCGGGTTAGCTGACGGGTTCGGGCCAGGAGTCGCCCTACGGCGCGCGCCTGCGACGTGCGTCGATTCACCCCGAGTGGTGGGTCCCCGGTTCTCCCTGCCTGCGGGAGATTCGGCGTTCCGGCCGCAGCCCCTGGGGGTGGGACTCCGCACGACCGGATCTCGGGCAGATTACAAAGAACGAGCAAAGTTGGCGAATCGGGGCCCGAGTGAAGCGGGTGAGGGCTGTGGCGGCGGGGATGGACGCGCTCGGGATGGGTGGTACACGGCGGCGCGTAGAATGGAGTGCTGCCGCGTTTCTGCGGCGAGTCTCCTGAAACCTCACGCAAGGTAACCCGCATGCCCATCTCCACGCGCGACGACCTCCGGAACGTCGCGATCGTCGCCCACGTCGACCACGGAAAGACGACGCTGGTCGACGCCATGCTCTGGCAGTCCGGGGCCTTCCGCGAGAACCAGGACGTCGACGACCGGGTCATGGACTCCAACGACCTGGAACGCGAGAAGGGCATCACCATTCTCGCGAAGAACACGGCGGTCCTGCACAACGGGCTGACGATCAACATCATCGACACCCCCGGCCACGCCGACTTCGGCGGCGAGGTCGAGCGCGGGCTGTCCATGGTGGACGGCGTCGTCCTGCTGGTGGACGCCAGCGAGGGCCCGCTGCCGCAGACCCGGTTCGTGCTGCGCAAGGCGCTCGCCGCGCGGCTGCCGGTGATCCTGGTCGTGAACAAGACCGACCGTCCCGACGCCCGCATCGACGAGGTCGTGGACGAGACGTACGAGCTGTTCATGGACCTCGACGCCGACGAGGAGCAGATCGACTTCCCGATCGTGTACGCGTCCGGCCGGGCCGGCCGCGCCTCGCTGACCAAGCCGGCCGACGGCGCCATGCCGGACAGCGAGGACCTGGAGCCGCTGTTCTCGGTCATCACCGAGACGATCCCGGCGCCGTCCTACGACCCGGACGCGCCGCTGCAGGCCCACGTGACGAACCTGGACGCCTCCAGCTACCTCGGCCGGATCGCGCTGTGCCGCGTGCACGCCGGGACGATCAAGAAGGGCCAGCAGGTCGCCTGGTGCCGGCACGACGGCAGCGTCGAGCGGGTGAAGATCACCGAGCTGCTGATGACCGAGGCGCTCACCCGCAAGCCCGCCGACGACGCGGGGCCGGGCGACATCATCGCGATCTCCGGCATCCCCGACATCATGATCGGCGACACGATCGCCGACCCCGACGACCCGCGCCCGCTGCCGCTGATCACCGTGGACGAGCCGGCGATCTCCATGACGATCGGCACCAACACCGGGCCGATGGCCGGACGCGAGAAGGGCACCAAGGTCACCGCCCGCATGGTCAAGGACCGGCTCGACCGCGAACTCGTCGGCAACGTATCGATCAGGGTGCTGCCGACCGAGCGGCCGGACGCCTGGGAGGTGCAGGGCCGCGGCGAGCTGGCCCTCGCGATCCTCGTCGAGAACATGCGCCGCGAGGGCTACGAGCTGACCGTCGGCAAGCCGCAGGTCGTCACCCGGGACATCGACGGCAAGCGGCACGAGCCGGTCGAGCGGCTCACCGTCGACATCCCCGAGGAGCACCTCGGCGCGGTCACGCAGCTGCTGGCCGTCCGCAAGGGCCGCATGGAGCACATGACCAACCACGGCACCGGCTGGGTCCGGATGGAGTTCCTCGTCCCGGCCCGCGGCCTGATCGGGTTCCGCACCGAGTTCATGACCGAGACGCGCGGCACCGGCATGGCGCACCACGTCTTCGAGGACTACGAGCCCTGGTTCGGCGAGCTGCGCACCCGCCCGTCCGGTTCGCTGGTCGCCGACCGCGCCGGCGCCGCCACCGCGTACGCGATCACGAACCTGCAGGAGCGCGGCACGTTCTTCGTCGGGCCGACCACCGAGGTGTACGAGGGCATGATCGTCGGGGAGAACTCCCGCGCCGACGACATGGACGTCAACATCACCAAGGAGAAGAAGCTCACGAACATGCGCTCGTCCACCGGCGACGAGCTGGAGCGGCTCACCCCGCCCCGCGTCCTGTCGCTGGAGGAGGCCCTGGAGTTCTGCCGCGAGGACGAGTGCGTCGAGGTGACCCCGGCGAACGTCCGCATCCGCAAGGTCGTGCTGGACGCCAAGGAGCGCGAGCGCACGCGCGCCCGCACCAAGCGCGCGGGCTGATCCCCGCACCGCCGTGCGAAAGGGCGGCCCCGCGGTTCTGAGAACCGCGGGGCCGCCCTTTCACGTACCGGTCACTTCAGCTGGACGGTCCCGGTCACGTCGGCGGCCAGGCGGAGCTGGTCGCCGTCGCGGAGGGGCGCCTCCACGCCGCGGGGGAGCCGCTCGCCGTTGACGAACGTCCCGTTGGTGGAGCCCTCGTCCCGCACCCAGGCCGTGCCGGACGGGTCGAGCCAGACGGTCGAATGGCGCCGCGACACGTTGTCGTACTGCGTGAACGTGGCCGCCACCGGCGACTGGCCCGCGTCCCGGCCGAGGACGAGGTGCTGGCCGACGGACACCTTCAGCTCGCCCGTGGGGAACTGCACCCGGAGGACGGGCGTGCCCTGCTTGGGCAGGGGCCGCAGGCAGGAGTCGCACTGCGCCGCGCCCGGGTTGCTCAGCACCGCCTCGCAGTACGGGCACATGAACGCCGTGCTGTCGGGCGCAGGACGTCCCTGGTTGTGGTCGTGCGGCAGCAGCGTCGCCTCGCGGCCGTGCGGCGGCAGCGGCGGCTGGCCCCCGTGCTGGGGACCACCGTGCTGGGGACCACCGTGCTGCGGCCCGCCATGCTGCGGCCCCTGGGGCCCGCCGTGCTGGGGCTGCTGTGGCGGGGGGCCGAACTGGTGCTCGGCCGGCTGCGGAGCGCCGTACTGGTCCTGCGGCGCCCCGTATTGGTCCTGAGGCGCGCCGTACTGGTCTTGCGGGGCGCCGTACTGGCCCTGGGGCGGCTGCGGTGCGCCGTACTGGTCCTGCGGTGCCCCGTATTGATCCTGCGGGGCGCCGTACTGGTCCGGAAGGGGCTGGTACTGCGGCTCGCGCTGCTGGTACTGGTCCTGCGGTGGTTGCGGCGCACCCCACTGGTCCTGCGGCTGCTGTTGCGGCACACCCCACGGGTCCCCGGGCGGCTGCTGCATCGGCGGCTGGCCCCCGTGCTGGGGACCGCCCTGCTGAGGACCGCCCTGCTGGGGGGCACCGTGCTGAGGACCGCCGTGTTGGGGGCCGCCGTGCTGCGGCTGGCCGTACTGGTCAGGCGCCTGCTGGGGCGCGGGCGCCCCCCACGGGTCCGGCTGCTGTTGCTGCGGCGCGCCCCATGGGTCCGGCTGCTGCGCGGGCGGGCCCTGCTGGTGCTGGGCTCCCTGCTGCCCGTACGGGTCGTGGGGCTGCTGCGGCTGGCCGTACTGGGGCTGCCCGTGCTGCGGGCCGCCGCCGTACTGGCCGCCCGGCTGCTGCCCGGGCGGCGGGCCTCCCGGCCGCTGCTGGTCGTCGTACCCGCCCGGCCCCTGCCGGTGGGCGGCGCCGCCTCCGCGCGCCAGGTTGGCCCCGCAGCTCATGCAGAGCAGATCGCCCTGCTGGTGCGGTTCGCCGCAGACAGGACAGTTCAAGGTCGCCATGACACATCCCCCGAGCGCACCCCGGCGCGGTCGAGCCTCGACGTCAGGTGCTCCATGTCACCCCTTCGCGGGATCCCGATGTAGTACACCCGCCTTCCCTCCGGCCCTTCGTCCACGGACACCTGTACTCGGGGCCCTGTTCCTTCTCCAGTCTTCCCGATGTCGGCCAGTGCCCCGTACCGCCGCCGCCCCAGCGGGGACAGCGGCACGACGCGCTGATTGGCCGACCCCCTCCAGAGTAGGGAGCCGTCGCCGGAGTGTCGCCCCTCCGGATTGAGCCGGTCGACGTACGGTCCGGTGATCACGGCGTCGCACAGGTCCAGGATCTCGCGCGTCTCACCGCTGCGGGAGAGCCGGGAGTAGACATATCCGCTGTATACCAATATGTCCAATGCACTCGTCTCACGGTCGAGGGTGTCCCGCCACGCGCGGAGACCGCGCAGCAGGGCCCCCAGCGCGGCCGGCTGCTGGAACGGCTCACCACCGGAAATGGTGACGCCGTCGACCGGTCCGGGCAGGGACGCGAGCCATCCTAAAACGGTCTTGACGGGCACCGCGCGGCGCGGGTCGGCGTCCCAGGTGTCCCTGGACAGGCAGCCGTCGCAGTGCAGCGTGCAGCCCTGCGTCCAGATGCCCGCGCGGACCCCGGGGCCGAGTGTGGTCACCGGATAGTGTGCCTTGGCGAGCAGCAGCGCCTCGCCCGTGCCGTCCGTGCCGTCCGTGCCCTCGCCGGTCACTGGAGATCCAGATGGACGATGCTTCCCTCGCGCCGGATGGCCGTCACGGTGACCTTCTCGTCCGGCACGAGCTCCCGGTCGAACAGCGCGCGCGCCAGCGGGTTGACGAAATGCGACTCCAGCGCCATGCCGATGCCGCGCCCGCCCCTGTCCAGCTCCTCCGTGCACCATTCGCGGAGGGTCGTCAGCGCGTCTCCCTTCACGGTGAGGGAGAGCCGGTGCTCGTCGGTGACCCGCCGGCAGATGTTCGCGAACTGCAGCTCGAAGATCTTGTGCGCGGCCTCGGCGGAGATGAAGTCGAACACGACGATGTTGTCCCCGAACCGGTTGAGCAGCTCCGGCCGGTTGAGCACCTCGGTGAAATGGTCGGCGACCGCGCTCTTGATGCGCTGCTCGACCTCGTCGTACGCCATTCCGGGTGTGATGTTCTGCACACGGTCCGGCACCGGGTGGGGGAAGGCGTCGCGGGTCGTCAGGTCGCGTCCCGGGACGTACATCCCGAGGTTCGAGGTGAAGATCAGGATCGACTCGGAGAAGTGCACGGTGTTGCCGCGCCCGTCGGTGAGGCGGCCGTCCTCCAGGATCTGCAGGAACTTGTCCAGGATCCGCGGGTGCGCCTTCTCGATCTCGTCGAAGAGGATCACCCGGAACGGGTCCTCGCGGACGGCGTTGGTCAGCTCGCCGCCCGCCTCGTGGCCGACATAGCCGGGCGGCGACCCGATCAGCCGGTCGCCGGACCCCTCGCCGGAGAACTCGCTCATGTCGAAGCGCAGGTAGGCGGACTCGTCCCCGAACACCAGCTCGGTGATCGCCTTCGCCAGCTCCGTCTTGCCGGTGCCGGTCGGTCCCGCGAAGAACAGCACGCCGCGCGGCCGGCTGCCCGACCGGGTCGCCTGCGCGCCGGACAGGCCGAGCACGGCCCGCTTCAGGATGTCGAGGGTCTTGGTGACGGCCTGCGGCTGCCCGATCACCCGCTCCGGGACGCGCTTCTCGCCCTCCAGCACGCGGCGCCGCAGATGGCCGCGGCTCCACGGGTTGTCGAGCACGCCGAGCTTGTAGGTGCGCACCGCGTCCGGCAGGTCGGTCAGGTCGACGTTGCGCTCCTTCGCCAGCCGCGTCACCTCGATCATCGACTGGAGGGTGAGGCCGTCGGCCTGCTCGGCGAACGCGTCGCACGCCGCCGCCGCGGCCTCGTCGCCGCCGACGTCGGTGACCCCGAACGCGCGCGCCAGCAGCCGCGCCGTCTCCTGCCGGTCGCCGAGGTGCGGGCGCGGGATCGTGATCTCGCGGATGTTCTCGTTGTCGGTCGTCAGCCACGGCGGCAGGTCGCCGGGCCGCTCCACCAGCCACACGACCGGGTTGTACAGCGGCTTCGGCCGCGCCCCCGGCACCCGGACCGGCCGGGCGCTGCGCGACAGCTTCGCGCAGAACCGGAAGAAGTCGCGCTCGCCCGGCTCCAGGTCCGTGGGGGTGCGGGCGATCCGCGACGCCGAGTCGATCACGAACGCGGCGCGGATGTCCTCGCCAGGACGGGCCACCGCGGCCAGATGCCGGCTCAGCGCCTCCAGCGACGGCTTCTCGTCCGGCTTGATCTTGCCGAGCAGCCGCTGGGCCGCCTGCGCGGCCGCGTCGTCGCCGTCCGGGTAGACCTGCAGCCCGTCCACCGGGTCGTACACGATCATGCAGGACGCGCCGCTGGAGTGCAGCGTCTCCCACAGCAGCCCGCGCAGCGGCAGCAGCCGCGCGGGCCCGCCGCCCTCCACCGGCGGCGCGAGGAAGCTGTCGTAGAGGTTTCCCGACAGGACGTACTGGGAGTGCACCGAGAGGGTCGCGTCGAGCTCGCGGATGAACGGCGGCCAGCCCTGCAGCCGGCCCCCGAGAGTCGGCGAATCAATGCTCATCTGTGCTCCCCTGCGGGGCGGCGGCCTTGCGCAGGGAGACGCCCTCTTGCGCCCCACTCCATGATTCCGTCCCCCGGCATCTCAGTTATGACGCTCGCGATGGCGCTCGCGTTGCCCGGCCCGTCCCCTAGTCTGCCGTGACCGCGCCGAGACCGGCAGTTCGCGCACGCCGGGCTCCAGCCGCCACGCCACGTCCGAGCGGATCCCCGCGTCCGCCAGCCGGGCCCGCGCCGCCTCGAACGCCTCGCACCACTCCCGCTCCCGCTCGACGTCCACCCGCCGGTCGTCCTCGCTCTCGGCGGGACGCTCGCGGACCATCGACGCCCGGACGTGCGCGGCGTCCTCGACCCGCATCCGGACGCTGTGGTCGGGCCAGGCGCCCTTCGTCAGCGTCACGGTGCCGTCCTCGGCCGTCAGCGTCTCGAACCCGGCGTGGACCTCGTACCCCATGTCCTCGAACGCGGCGGTGATCGAGTCGAGAACGTACCGGCGCTCGGCCTCGGCCTGCTCGGCGGCGTCCCGCTCGGCCGCCAGCCGCCGCTCCCGCTCCCGCCGCTCCTCGGTGCGCCGGTTGGCGGCCTGGATCCGCAGCCGCACCTCCTGCAGGACGCCCTCGGCCTCCTCCGCCGTCCCGGCCCCGGCGAGCAGCCGGGCCGCCTCCGCGACGGCCCGCCGCTCGGCGTCCGCCGCGTCCGGCAGCAGCCGCGTGATGATCCGTTCGAGGTCGCGCCGGACGTCGTCGGCGCCGGGCGGGGGCGTCCTCGGGGACGCGACGTCGGCCTGCAGGCCCTCGGCGGGGGCGGCGAAGATCTGCGTGCTGACCTGGGCGGCGAGGTGCTCGGACAGGTGCCGCTCGGCCTCGTCCAGGGCACGGTCGGTGGCCGCGCACCAGGCGGTCAGCTCGTCGGGGCCCTGCTCGTCCGGCCGCAGCGGCTCGGGCAGCGGCACCTCCGCGCCGATCTTCGCGCGGGTCTCGGCGAGCGCCGCGATGCGCGCGTTGCGCTCCACCACCTCGCGCAGGGCGCTCTCGTGCGACTCCACCTCGGCGAGCGCGGCCGCCCGCGCCTCGGCCCGCCCGGCGGCGAGCGCGGCGAGGGCCTCCGCGCCGCGCCCGGCCAGCCCTGCGCCGCGCCCGAGCACCCGGTTCATGCCGAGGCTGAGCACCACCGCCGCGTCCAGCGCGATGTCCGCGTCGATCCCGCTGCTCAAGAAGATCCTCCGATCGTGCGTGCCTGCCGCCAGCGGTGCAGCCGCACACCCGCCGCCACGGCGTGCGCGGCGGGGACGGCGATCAGGACGAGAAGCCAGAGCAGGCTCGCGATCGACGTCAGCGCCGCGAGCAGGAGCAGCAGGAGGAGCAGCGGGAGCGTCACGGCGATCAGCAGGACGCCGCAGCCGCGCCGCCCGGTCCGCCGCGTGGCGCCCGACATCGTCTGGGACGCCTTCGACAACCCGCGACTGCTCGCCCCTAGGAAACCCGACAGCATCGACCACGGGCCGTAGAGGAGATAGTCCTTGCCCTGCGCGCGCGCGACGAGGACTTCGCTGCCGCACTGCACCGCCCAGGCGAGCAGCGACACGACGGCCAGCGTGCCGAAGGAGAAGCCCGCCGAAGAACTGTGCACGCCGACGGACGCGGTCCCGCCGTCGCTGCCGCCGCCGAACAGGGAACCGACCGCCCAGCTGCCGATGAGCCAGAAGAACAGCACCGGCAACGTCCACAGGACGGCCTTGGCGGTGGCCGCGTTGCGTCCGGCGAGCCGCTGCCGTTCCCGCTCGGCCCACTGCGCCCGCAGCTCCTCGTCGCGCTGCTCGGCGGTGCGCCGGTCGCGTGCCCGGGACTCGCTCTCCAGGACGGCCTCGGGCGCGGCGCGCGCCACCGCGAGGAGCCGCAGCGGATCGGCGCCGGCCCCGTCCGCCATCCAGGTGAACCACGGTGCCGGATCGGAGACAGTCTCGCGCGCCCGAGCCGCGCCCTCCGCGATCAGCCGGTCCGTCTCCGCAGGACGCGCCGCCAGGGCGAGCAGCGTCAGCAGCACGGCGGGCGGCTCCTCCGCCTCCGCGTCCGGCAGCCGCCGCGCCGTCCCCGGCGGCATGGTGTCCTGCTCGCGCAGCCAGCGGACGAGGTCGTTCCACGCCGCAACGTGAGCGCGCCACTGGTCGTCGACCCGGGCGAGCTCCTCGGCACCCTCGAAACCCGCCAGGACGTGCAGCAGATGGTGCTCCCACAGCGCCCGGCCGATGAGGCGGGCCGTGCGGTGATCGGGGTGGCGGTGGTCGCCGGCCAGCGCGGCCAGCCCGTGCAGATCGTCACCGGTGACCCGGCGGCCCAGGAAGTGGGGGGGGAGCGCCGGATCCAGCCACCGCACGAGATGCAGCAGCTTCACGTCCGGTGGCAGCCTCGTCATGAGGTAGCCGTCGATGAGACCGATGCGGCTGTCGTCCGGCACGGCCGCGAGCCAATCCCGCAGGCTCCGCCATGCCTCGCCCGACTCGCCGCGTCCGAAGAAGTACTGCGCGGCGTGATCCCAGTTCTCGACAAGCGCGCGCGCCAGTTCGTCCCTTCTGCTGTAGCGGCGGCCCTTGAAGGGGAGGCCGCTACCCGCCTCGGGTTGCGCGCTCTCCTCGGCGACTGGAGGCGAGCCTCCGTCCAGCCACTGCCGGACCTGCTCGCCCGTCCACCTTCTGCGCGGATCCCGCGTCAGCAGCCCGCGGCACAGCATCCGCAGCCTCGGGTCGGGGACATCGTCCGCGCTGACCGGGCGCGTCGCCAGATGGTCGACCACCACGGTCTCGCTCAGCCCCTGGAACGGCGCCCGTCCCGTCGCCAGCTCCCGGACGATCATGCCGAGCGACCACCAGTCCCGCGCCGGCGACACCTGGCCGGACAGCGACTCCGGCGCCGCGTACGCCAGCGTCCGCGACGACGAGGCGAACACCATGCTCTGGTCGAGGACCTTGCTCAGCCCGAAGTCGGCGATCGCCAGCCGCAACGGCCCGGTCCCCAGCACCAGGACGTTCTCCGGCTTGAGATCCCGGTGGACGATCCCGGCCCGGTGCAGCGCCGCCAGGCCCGCCGCGAGCTGGGCCGCGACCTCGTGCACCGCCCCGTCGGGGAGCGGGCCCGCCTGCATCAGCGCCCGCAGGTTGCCGTCCGGCACGTACGGGGTGATCTCGTAGTCGCGCCCGTCCGCGTGCCCGGTCTCCAGGATGCGCAGGACGTTCGGCGAGTCGAGCGCGGGCAGCTTCGCCCAGACGTCCCGGTCCGCGCGGTAGCCGCGGCGGAAGATCTTCACCACGTACTCGTCGCCCCGCGCGTCCCGGACCAGCAGCAGGTCGGACTCGGCGCCCTGGACCGGCAGCTCCGCGACGGTCGCGTACCGCTCGCCGAGCACCGCGGGGAGCCGCATCAGCGAATCGCCGGCCGCCGCCCCGTCCCGCGTCGTGTCCGCCGCCGTCCGCGGCCCGGGCACCCGCGCGCCGTCGCGCCGCGTCGCCCCGGCGTCCCGCCGCGTGTCCCGCGGCGGCGTCCCGTCGAACTCGCCCACCAGCAGCCCCGTCTAGACCTTGTCCTTGATGATCCGCAGATACTCGGCCTGCTTGAAGCGGACCACCACCGCCTCCATGAAGATGCGGACGAACAGCATCTGGAAGAACCAGACCAGCGGCGTGGCGATGATCAGCAGGACGGCCACGGCCCAGTAGAAGTCCAGGGAGATGATCCAGATCGCGAACCCGACGAGGGCGAGGCACTCCAGGGTGACCATGACCATCGACAGGACGTAGAAGAGCTTGAGCAGTTTCGGGGTCACCAGCGAGTCGAAGTTGGCGTCCAGGAGGGCGCCCAGCAGGCCCTTGTCGGTTCGCTCGGGCGGAACCCACCCCTGCTGCTCCTGCGGGACACCCGGGCTCGGCGGGCGCGGGCCGGGAATGGGGCCCGGCTGCGGCGGACCCGGCGGCCCGCCATACGGGCCTCCTGGCGGACCGGGCGCCTGCGGGCGCGGTGGGTGGCCGGGGTCCGAAGGATTCGTCATCGCCGTCGTCTCCAGTGTGGGGCCGCTACAAGAAGACTCTAGAGCCTGCCCTCCGCCCGGCGCTGGACGGACGCCGTCGCATTCGGCGTACGCGGCGGGGTCTGCTAGCGTCACGCGCTACCGTCCCGCCGAAATCCGATCGCATGTGGGTGGACCCAAATGGCTCGTCGTGGATTCGCCATCGTCTGTGCCCTGAGTGTGCTCCTCAGCGGATGCGGTGGTGATTCGAGCGACAAGGACGCGAAGACCTCCGCTTCTCCGGGGACGCCGTCCCAGGGGGCGCCTTCTCAGGAGGCGCCGTCCGCCGCGGCAGGTTCCGGCGGCACGCGACTCGGCGGCGGGAAGAGCGGGATCTCGCTCGAACTCCCCAAGGGCTGGAAGGAAGTCGATCCGACGACCGACTCCTCGGCGGTGGTGAAGACCTCCTACGGCCTGACCGGTGAACGGGGCTCGCTGACCAAGCAGCTCCTCTCCATGCAGCGCGGGCAGGGCACCGTGTTCGCGATCGACGGATCGGTCTCCTCGGGATTCGCGCCGCATCTGTCCGCCGGCTGCGACAGCGGTGGCCTCACCGGATCTTCCCTGGAGCAGTTGAAGAAGAAGCAGCAGGCCCTGGAACCGAGTTCGCGCATCACCGATGTCACGGTGAGCGGCAAGCCCGCTTACCGGGCGACCTACTCTTCGGCGAAGTCGGACGGCTCCTCGGTCGACGGCATTACGGTACGCGTCCCGATCTCCGCAGAGCGTTACTGCTTCGTGAAAATAGAGGCGGAAAAGGGCGGGCTCCCCGCGCAGGCGGAGCAAATTGTGGCTTCGTTCGCCCTCGCTTGACGAAGTCGCGCCGCACCCCGGCACGACTCCGCGGTGCACTGATCCGCTCTGCTCGCGAGAGCGACGATCCCGGACCCGGCCGCGGTCACACGTTGAGGTGAGCGCGCCCTGCGCGACCGGTGTCCTCGGCCCGCCGCGGCGGGCTACCGCCGCCCGATTCCGCGCGCACCGGGCCCATGCATTCTTTCTCGCGGATGTCCAGGGCCCTGGGGCCCAAAAACGAGGCCGAAAGTGGACTTGGGGCCGGACTCTCGATATCTGCGATGATCTTGGGAGGAGGGACTGGCACGTTCCATGACGCAGCTGAGGAAGCACCGCAGTGGCCGATGACACGGCAGCGCCCGGCGCGGAACACTCCGCGCCGATGTTCGCACAGGTCAGCGCGCTGGCATGAGAAATCTTCGGCAGATCTGGCGGGGCCGTGAACCGGTAGTATTCCGGCAGCGTCCAAGAATGCGATACTCACGGGTTAAGCACGGTTCACCAGTTGGAAGGGTTACTCGCTTGAGCGCTGACAACTGTGGTGGCTATCGTCAATACCGCCTTATTGAGAGCAATGCGGTGACGGTTTCGCCTGTGCTGTACGAGCGGGGAGGGATCGGCTCGGCAGGGCTGCGAACCATGCGGAGTCGCTGTGACTGAGGTCGTGCTGGTCGGTGATATCCCCAGTACCGGCATCCTGCAAACGAGTGCGGCCCACCGCTTCGGCCACCCGCCCGGCCCCGAGGCGACGTCGGCGTTCATCGACCTGGTGAAAGAGGCGCTGCGGCGGAGCGGGGCCGTGGTCGTGCTGTATCCCGCGTGGCGGGCCGCGCACGGGGAGCGCCTCGTGCGCCTCGCCAGGGCGGCGCTCTTCACCGACCGGATCGCCGGGATCCAGCTCGCGCTGCCCCCGCTCGCGCTGTCGCTGGTCGCAGACCAGCTCGCCTTCGTCTCCATGCACGTCCGGCCTGGTCTGCTCGCCGGCCTCGCCCCGCGGCTGGCGGACGCCCTCTACGCCGGTGCCTGGGTCAACAGCGTCGCCAACCTCGAGCACATCAAGACCGGCCTGGGCAAGCACGTCGCCTCGTACCTGCCTGGAGCGTTCTCCGTCTCGGCCGCGCCCGACGAGGGCGTGCACCGGATCACCGCGGCGCAGCCCGTGCAAGTGATCACCCGGCGTCCGCCCGCCCCCGTCCTGCTGATCCTCACGCAGGCCAACGGCGACCTCGAATGGCTGCGTGAGCGGCTCCAGCCCGCGCTCGGCGCAGTGTCGGTGACGGCCGTCGCCGAGCAGCCCCTCACGCCCGCCTTCTGGGGAACCAAGAAGTACGTCGAGTACGTGGCGTTCAGCGGCCACCCGAGGGCCCTGCACGAACTGCTGAGCGCGACGATCTGCCGGCCCTGCGCATGGTGCGGGGAGCCGACCGCCACCCCCCAGTGCGCCTTCTGCGCGATGGCCCAGCCCGAGCCGGAGGCGGCTTCCGCGCCGCCGGGCGGCGCCTCCTGGGCGCCCGCGCCCGGCCACGATCCAGGGGGCGCCCCGCCGCCGGAGCCGCCACCGCGGTCCGCCCCGGCGCAGCCCGTCCCGCCGGAGCGGCCGCCCGAGACCAGGCCGCCGGCGACGCGGCCGCAGCCTCCGCCGACACCTCCGGAACCGACACGCTCGGAACCGACACGCTCGGAACCGACACGCTCGGACCGGACACGGTCGGAACCGACACGGTCGGAACCTGCGCCGCCGGAACCGACACGGCCGGAACCCGCACGGCCCCCCGGCCCGGAACCGGCGAGGGCGCCGGAGGTCCTCGCCGCCCCTCACCCCGAGCGATCCGACCCCCGCGAGCCCGCTCCCGCGCCGCCCGCTCCCGCCCCCGCCGCCCCCGCCGCCCCCGCCGCTCCCGCGGAGACCGCCAACGACCCCTCGCCCACGCAGGAACCGTCGCCGCGGACGCGGCGCACGCCCATGCCGAACGGCCGCGCGTCCGCCCACACGCTCAACGTCCGGCACCCGGGCACGGTCCCGCCGGACGGCGTCGTCGGGTGGATCTCGCTCGAGACGGGCGCGGCCGAAGCGGGACCGGCCGGCGACGCGCCGGCGGGAGGCGTGCCCCCGTCAGGGGCGACGTCCGGCATCCCCCCGTCCGCGCCGCCGGCGAACGGCTCGCCGCCGGCGAACGGCTCGGCGCCGGAGCAGACCGCCGACGAGGACTGGCCGTTCCGACCGGGGACGGTCCGGTTCCGCTCGTCCCCTACCAACGACGCGCTGTCGTAGCAGAAACGGAGTCCCATGAACCCGCGCCAGCGACGTGGAGTCCTGCTGATGATCCTTGCCGCGGTCGGCTCGATCGTGGTCTTCGTCGGCATCGTCGGATACGTGGGCGATGTGCGGGCGGAGGTCGGGGTCAAGACGGACGTTCTGCAGCTCAAGCAGCCGGTGCCCGCCTACACCCAGGTGACCGAGCCCATGCTGCAACGTGTCCAGGTACCGCGGAAGTGGACGCCGCAGACCATGGTCAGCGATGTCTCGCAGCTCACCGGCAAGGTCGCCGCCGCCGATCTCCCCCAGGGCGCCTACCTGCAGCAGGGGATGCTGGTCACCGCGCCCAACCTGCAACCGGGCCAGCGTGAGATCGCCATCATGATCGACGCCGAGACCGGGGTCGCGGGCAAGGTGCACGAGGGCATGGTCGTCGACATCTACGCGACCTACCAGGCCGCCGAAAGCAACCGGCAGACGTCGTGCGCCGCCCGCATCGTCAAGTCCGCGCGCGTCATCCAGATCGGCACCATCACGACGCAGGCCGATGACAAGAACGCGCAGGCGAAGAACCAGGTGGTCCCGGTGACGTTCGCGCTCAGCGCCGCCGACAGCCTGAAGCTCACCCGCGAGGAGAGCTTCGCCAACAAGATCCGCCTCGCGCTGATCGGCGGATCCGGGCTGGCCCCCGACGACGTGCGGCTCACCCCGGTCTGCACGACCATCCCGGCGAGGTGACGCAGATGACCATCCAGGTAGTGCTCGGCATCGGGGACCGCGAGGTCGCCACCACCCTCAACGGCCAGTTCCACGAGCTGCAGGACGTCGAGATCGTCGTGCTCGAGTCCGTCTCGGGCGACGTCATCAGCGCGGTCGGCGCCGTCCCGAACGTGGACGTCGTCCTGGTGCACCAGGACATCGGCCCGCTGCCCGCGCTGGACCTGATCCGCGAGCTGGTCGTGCGCCATCCTCAGCTCGCGGTCATCCTGATCGCCGAGGAGGCGACGGCGGAGACCTTCGCCGCCGCCATGGGCTCGGGCGCGCGCGGCGTGATCGGCAGCGAGCCGACCCTGGCGGAGCTGCAGAACCGGGTGGCCCAGGCGGCCGACTGGTCCCGGACGATGCGGCGGCACTTCGACTCCTCCGAGGCGGCCCCCGTCACCGGGCAGCTCGGCACGCTGGTGACGCTGTGCGGGGCCAAGGGCGGCACCGGGACGACGACGGTGGCGATACACCTGGCGATCGCACTGTCGGCCGCGGGCCGCCGGGTCTGCCTGGTCGACCTCGATCTGCAGGCGGGGGACGTCCCCGTCTACCTCGACGTGCAGCACCGGCACAGCGTCGCCGATCTGGCCGCCGCCTCCGACGGGCTGGACGGCGCGGTCGTCGCCGAGGCGCTGTTCGTGCACCCCGCCGGCCCGCACCTGCTGCTGTCCCCGCCGCACGGCGAGGACGCCGAGGAGATCTCGGCGCGGGCGGTCCGGCAGATCCTCACGGTGATCCGGTCCCGGTACGACGTGGTGGTCGTCGACTCCGGCAGCCAGGTCACCGAGGCCAACGCGATGGCGGTGGAGCTGGCCGACACGGTCGTGATCACCGCGACCCCGGACGTGCCCTCGATGCGCGGGAGCAAGCGGATGACCCGGATGTGGTCGCGCCTGCAGATCCGCAAGGAGGAGGACGTGTGGGTGCTGCTGACCCGGCACGACAAGCGCAACGAGATCCAGCCCGATCTGGCGCGCAAGATGGTCGGGTCGCCGCTGCTGAAGTCGACGGTCCCGGCGAACTTCCGGGCCCTGGAGGACGCGGCGAACACCGGGTCGCCGATGGCGGTCAAGAACGGCGAGTTCCGCAAGGCGGTCGGGCGGGTGGCCACCGAGCTGTCCCTGCTCGGCCCGGCGCCGCCGCAGCAGCCGCCGCGCGGCGGCCGGGACCGCGGCTCGGCGATGGTGGAGTTCGCCGCGATCGTGCCGCTCGTCGGCACGCTGCTCCTGCTGGTCTGGCAGGTCGTGATGATCGGGCTCACCTCGATGTACTCCAGCCACGCGGCCAACGAGGCCGCCCGGGCCGTGAACGTCATCGGCTACGACCAGCGCCCCACGCCGGAGGCGCTGGCCAACCGGGAGGAGGTGCGCCGCCGGGCCGTCGCCCGGGTGTCGGGGCCGTGGGCCGACCGGGAGCACCTGCACATCCAGGTCAGCGGCGGCTACGTCAAGGTCACCATCGACTGCCCCGCCGTGCTGCCCGGATGGCGGACGCCGTTCGGCATCTCCACCAAATCCAAGATCGTCGACGAGCGGGACGGGGAGTGAGGACATGGGCGAGCGCTCCCGCGCGGGTCACCGCGCCGGCCGCCCGGCGGCGGACGCCGGCGCCGCCGCGGTCGAGTTCGCCGCCGTCCTGCCGCTGGTCCTGATGATCATTTTCCTGGCGTTCCAGGCGTACATGGCCTCGACGACGGTGGAGCGCGTCGAGAACGCGGCGCGCACCGGCGCGCGCGAGGCCAGCAAGCGGATGGACGCCGGCGCCTGCCAGCGGTGGGCGCAGAACGCCATGCCGTCCTGGCTGAACGACTACTCGATCCAGGGCGGGCCGACGACGGTGAACGGCGGCGACGCCGTCTACTGCCGGGTCAGGGCCCAGGTCCCGGTGATCTGGAAGGGGATTCCCTTGGACTTCGGCGTCACCCGTACCGTCACCATGCCGCTGGGGTGACCGATGGCGCTCAAGGATCGACTCGAAGAGGACCGGTCGTCGTCCGAGCGGACCGGCCGCAACACCGTGGGCCACTGGCGCGCGCGGCTGCTGGAGGAGATCAACCTCGACGAGCTGGCCGCGCTGTCCATGACGCAGCGGCGGGCCCGGCTGGAGAAGGTCACCGGCCTGCTCATCACCCGCGAGGGCCCGGTGCTGGCCGCCGGGGAGCGGGCGAACCTGATCCGCCGGGTGGTGGACGAGGCGCTCGGGCTCGGGGTGCTGGAGCCCTTGCTGGCCGACCCGTCCGTCACCGAGATCATGGTGAACGGCCCGGACCACGTGTTCGTGGAGCGGGCCGGCCGGGTGCAGCGGCTGGAGAACGGGTTCGCCAGCGAGGACCAGCTCTACCAGACCATCGACCGGATCGTCGCGCAGGTGAACCGGCGGGTGGACGAGTCCAGCCCGATGGTGGACGCGCGGCTGCCGACCGGCGAGCGCGTCAACGTCATCATCCCGCCGCTGTCGCTGATCGGCCCGATCCTGACGATCCGGCGGTTCCCCCGCGCGTACACGATCGAGCAGCTCACGGCGATGGGCTCGATGGACCCGGCGACGGGCATGCTGCTGGCCTCCTTCGTCCGGGCCCGGCTCAACATCGTGATCTCCGGCGGTACCGGCACCGGGAAGACGACGATGCTGAACGCGCTGTCGGCGTTCGTCCCGGAGTGGGAGCGCATCGTCACGATCGAGGACTCCGCGGAGCTCCAGCTGAAGCAGGAGCACGTGATCCCGCTGGAGTCGCGCCCGCCGAACATCGAGGGCAAGGGCCAGATCACGATCCGCGACCTGGTCCGCAACGCGCTGCGCATGCGCCCGGACCGCATCATCGTCGGTGAGGTCCGCGGCGGCGAGACCCTGGACATGCTGCAGGCGATGAACACCGGTCACGACGGGTCGCTGGTGACGGTGCACGCCAACTCCGTCGAGGACACCATCTACCGGCTGCAGACCCTGGCGAGCATGAGCGACGTCAAGCTGCCGTTCGAGGCGATCCGCGACCAGATCAACAGCGCGGTCGACGTGATCGTCCAGCTCAGCCGCGGGCCGGACGGGACGCGCCGCATCACCGAGGTCGCCGTGGTGGCCTCCCGAAACCGGGAGGCGTTCGCGCTGCGCAGCGTCATGCACTTCAAGTCCCGCCCGATCGGCCCGGACCGGGTCGTCCGGGGCGACTTCCAGCCCCATGCGCTGCCGAAGGACCTCGCCAACCGGCTTTTCCACGCGGGGGAGAGCATGCCGCCGGTCTTCGGCGTCAGCGACGACCCCGCCGAGATCAGGGAGGTCTCGTGAGCCTCTCGCTCCCCGCCATCCTGCTGATCCTCGCCGCCACGCTGGCGGTCGCGGTGTGGGCGGTCGGCGACCTCGCCACCGGCTTCGAGCGGCGCCGCCGCCTCGCGGCCCGGTCCGCGCTCGCCGAGGACCGGGCGCTCGGCGGGCTGCGCGACCGGCTGGACATCGCGTTGCGCCGCACCGAGTTCGGCAAGGCCCTCGCCCGCCGCATCGCCGCGTCCGGGCTGCGCATCCGGGTGTCGACGTTCCTGCTGCTGATGGTGGTCGGCTCGGGCGCCGCGATCTTCCTGATCGGCGAGTGGATGGCGCCCCTGTTCGGGGTGCTGGCCGCGGCCGGCGTCGCCTGGTCGTTCTTCGCCTTCCTCGGCCGCCGCGAGGAGCGGCGCAAGGAGGCGTTCATCGCGCAGCTGCCCGACCTCGCGCGGGTGCTGTCGAACGCCACGAACGCCGGCCTCGTCCTGCGCACCGCCATCGAGATCGCGGCGGACGAGCTCGACGACCCGGCGCACACCGAGCTCGGCCGCACCGCCGACGCGCTGCGGCTCGGCCAGTCGCTGGAGGACGCGCTGCGCGACCTCGCCGAACGGCTGCCGTCCCGGGAACTGGGGGTGCTGGTCAGCACGCTGGTGGTGTCGTCCAGGGCCGGCGGTTCGCTGGTCACCGCGCTGCGCACGATCGCGTCCACGCTGGAGGAGCGCAAGGAGATCCGCCGCGAGGTCAAGACGATCATGGGCGAGGCGGTGGTCAGCAACTGGGCCATCGGCGTCCTCGGCCTCGGCTCGATCGTGATGGTCAACCTCATCCAGCCGGGCGCGCTGCGCGCCATGAGCGGGCACATCATCGGGCAGATCATCCTCGGCGTCGCCGCGATCTTCTTCACGCTGAGCCTGTTCATCATCCGCCGTATCACCCGGATCGACATTTGAGGTCGCGATGATGGTTCTCGGAATGGGGCTGGCGGGGGCGCTCTGCGTCGTCGCGGCCGTGTGGGGCTTCTCGCTCGCGCGCGCCGGGGAGCGGGTGGCGGCGTCGGCGGTGCCGGCGAAGCAGAAGTCGGCGAAGAAGAACGACGCCTTCATCCTCAACGTGATCGCCGACGTCGTCGGCCGGCCGTTCACCGGTCTCACGATGGAACTGCTCGCGCCGTGGCGGGCCGGCATCCGCAAGCGCATCGACGCGGCGGGACGGCCCGGCGGGATGACCGTCGAGTCCTACGCGCGCACGACCGCCGGGTACGTGGTCATGTTCGCCACGCTGGCGCTGCTGATGATCGCCATCGGGCAGCCGATCTTCGGGGTGCTCTGCCTCCTCGGCGCCCTGCAGAACGAGGGCGTCCTGCGCGGGCGGATGAACGCCCGGCAGGACACCATCCAGCGGACGCTGCCCGACTTCCTGGACGTGCTCGCCGTAACGGTGTCGGCCGGCCTCAGCTTCCGGGTGGCCCTCGGCCGGGTCGCGGGCAGCATGCCGGGGCCGCTGGCCGACGAGTTCATGGTCGCGCTGCGGCAGATGGAGCTCGGCACGTCCCGCCGCGAGGCGTTCGAGGATCTGCGCGAGCGCAACAACTCCGAAGCGCTGTCGTCGTTCGTCACCGCGCTCCTGCAGGCGGAGGAGCTCGGCGCGCCGCTGCAGACGGCGCTCATGGACATCAGCGCGGACATGCGGCGCGAGTCGTCGCAGTGGGCGAAGCGCAAGGCGCAGCGCACCACCCCGCAGATCACCGCGGTGAGCACGGCGCTCACCCTGCCCGCCGTGATGCTGCTCGTCCTTGGGGGCATGTTCTTCGGCTCGGGAGCGAACCTTGGTGGATTCTTCGGGAACTGAGCGCCGCGAGCGCGCGCGAGAGACGCTGCCCGACCGGGTCGGGGCGGCGTTCCAGCTGCTCATGCAGGTGCGGATGCTGGTCGCCGCGATCACGCTGCTGCTGATACCGCGGGACCGGCTCGTCCCGCAGGCGTTCGTGCTCGTGACGTGCATCGTCGTGCTGTCCTGGCTCGCGGCGAACCACTGGCAGCTGCTCGTCCCGTGGCTGGTCGCGCATCCGATCCTGCTGGCCCTGGACATCTGCGTGTCCTTCGCCGTCCTCGGCATCGGCGGGACGTCCGGGCCGTTCTTCCTGTCGACCGTCATCACCGCGGCCGTCGCCGGGCTGCTGTACCGGTGGCCGGGCGTCCTCGGCGTCAGCGTGATCCAGATCGTGCTCTACTACGGGACGCTGGCGTTCTCGCTGCAGAACGAGGCCGTCGTCCTGGACACCTTCCAGTCCGTGGTCGGGCAGCCCGCCTTCTACCCGCTGGCGGGGTTCGCCGGCGCCGCGCTGCGCCGGCTGTTCGACGAGCACTCCCGGGTGGAGGACGCGCACCGCCAGGCCGAGGTCGTGGCCGCCGCCGCGGAGGAGCGCGCCAGGCTCGCCAGGGAGATGCACGACTCGCTCGCGAAGACGCTGCGCGGCATCTCGCTCGCCGCGTCCACGCTGCCCGTCTGGATCCGCAAGGAGCCGTCGCGCGGCGTGGCGGAGGCCGAGCGCATCGCGGCCGCCGCGGAGATCGCCTCCCGGGAGGCCCGCACCCTGCTCGCCGAGCTGCGCGACCCGTCGGTGCTGCAGTCGCTGCGCCAGGCGGTCGACGAGAGGGCGCGCGCGTGGGCGGACGAGGCGGGCGTGCAGTTGACCCTGGAACTGGACGAGCGCGCCGAACTCCCGCCCCTGGCCCGCTACGAGGCGGTCGCGATCCTGTCGGAGACGCTGACCAACGTGGCGCGGCACGCCGAGGCCCGCTCGGTTCTGGTCCGCCTCGCGGTCGAGGGCGAGAGCGTCGTGTGCACCGTCCGCGACGACGGCAAGGGCTTCGAGGCCAAGGAGCTTCCCGTGCTCGCCCGCGACGGCCACTACGGGATGGTGGGGCTGCACGAGCGCGCCGCCCGGGTGGGCGGCACGGTGACGGTCCTGTCCGAGCTGGGCGGCGGTACCACCGTGACGGCCCGGCTGCCCCGAACGAGTCCCGCTGATGAACGTCTGGCCGAGGTGAGCTGAGTTGAACGTTCCGAGGATCATGGTGGTCGACGACAACCTGGTGGTGAGATCCGGGCTCATCTCGCTGCTGGAGGCCTCGGGGTTCGAGGTGGTCGGCGAGGCCGGCGACGGCCGCACCGCGCTGGACCTGGCGGCGGAGGTCGAGCCCGACCTCGTCCTCCTGGACGTGCAGATGCCGCTGATGGACGGCGTGACGGCCGTGAAGACGCTCAGCGCCACCACGCGCGTCATCATGCTGACCTACACCGACGACGACCGGGTGATCCGCGAGGCGATCGGGAACGGCGCCACGGGCTACCTGGTGCACGGCACGTTCTCCGCGGACGAACTCGCCGCGGCGGTGCGCGGGGCCATCAGCGGGGTGCACTCCCTGTCGCAGGCCGCCGTCTCCGCGCTCGTCGGCGGCCTCGGCGGCTCCACGGGCCAGGAGGCGGACCCGCCCGCGCCGCCGCCCGCGCCGGAAGCCGGGGCGCGGGCGGCGAACCGGCCTTTCGACGCCCCCGACACCGATCGCTACGGGCTGTCGGCCCGCGAGGCCGAGGTCATGCAGCTGATCGTGCAGGGCCATTCCAACGGGGAGATCGCGGGCCGGCTGTTCCTGGCGGAGAAGACCGTCAAGAACCATGTGAACCGCATCTACGCCAAGCTCGGGGTGACCTCGCGGGCGTCCGCGATCGCGTGCTGGCTCGGCACGGCCGGTTCGGAGGGCCGGTGACCTGCCCGCGCGGCGCCGGCCGGCCCGCGGGCGCCGGCCGCGGAAGCGGCAATGTGGGCTCCTGGGCCCAATGCCGATTGGGCCCTTATTTCGCGGTCAATTGGGCCGCCGGGCCCTGGGGTAAAGGCACTCGGCTCCCTAATGTTGTCATCAACGCGGAGGGACCAGAGAGCCAGGAGGCAGGAAATGAACCCCACGTACTTCTATGTGACCCTTCAGACTTTCGTGATGGACCGGGTCGACAAGATCCGGGAGGACCGGGAGCGCGGCGCGAGCCTCATCGAGTACGCGGCGCTTCTGGTTCTGGTCGGCGCGATCGTGGCGGCTCTGTACGCGGCCGGCATCATCAAGAAGCTCGACTCCGCGGTGAGCGGCGCCCTGACCAAGATCTTCGACGGCTCCGCGACCTGATCCGGGTTCCGCCTGCGAGAATCCGGTCGGGCTGCAAAGTAGGGCAACGGCGAAAGGAAACCCCCTCCTGGGCGGTTTCCTTTCGCCGTTGTTTGTTCTTGTTCTGTCAGGCGATTCGATGGCGGACGGATTAATGGATCAGTCAATGGGAGACAACAACCGGCGGCGTCCGGTGCGCGCGGCCGATGTCGTTGGCCGTGGCGTGCGGCTCTGCACGGTGGGGAGCGTGGCGTTCGCCCTCGTCCTGTCGGGCTGCAGCGACGGGGGAGGCGGCGGCAAGAGCAGTTCTCCGCCGCCGGGGGGCGGCGGCCAGAGCGGGGCGCCGGCCAAGGCCCTGCAGTCGCAGCCCATGGCCCACGCCGACGGTCCCGCGCACGCCGAGCTCCTGGCCTTGACACCGTCGGCGAACAACACCGTGACCCTGCGGATCCGCGTCGTCAACGACGGTCAGCAGCGAATCCGGCTCAGCGGCGCACTCGCCGACATGGGCAGGGAGAACCAGGTCGCGGGGCTGCTGGGCTCCGGCGGCATCGCGCTCATCGATGGCGTAGGCAACAAGATGTACCAACCGCTGTCGACGGGGGACGGCCATTGCCTGTGCAGTGACGTGGCGAACACGGAGGTGCAGCCAGGCAAGCCACAGGAGATGTACGCGGTCTTTCCCGCGCCACCGGTGAAGAACGTCATGGTGTGGGTGCCGCTGGCCACGCCCTTCACCGACGTGGCGATCCCGAGTGGCTCGGCGGGGCCCGCACCCGACCAGACCGTGGACCCCAAGACGGCGCAGCTGGGCCAGCCGGTCGTCCGGCCGCTGATCGGCACGTCCGAAGGGGACGTAGAGGCGATCGACCAGGAGGGCAACGACACCCGGGTGCGGCTGTCGGCCGACGTGCTGTTCGCCCTGAACAAGGCGGACCTGACGCCCCAGGCCGACGCCACGCTGCGGAAGGTGGCCAAGCAGATCGACGCGTCCCGCGGCACGACGGTGACCATCGACGGTTATACCGACAACTCCGGCAACGACGCCATCAACAACCCGCTGTCGCAGCGCCGCGCGCAGGCCGTCGAGGCGAAACTGAAGGGCCTGGTCACCCGGCAGGGCGTCACGTACAAGTCGGCCGGCCACGGCTCGGCCGACCCCGTCGCCGACAACGGGTCGGAGGAAGGGCGCCGCAAGAACCGTCGTGTCGCCGTGACGTTCGCGCGGCCACCGGAGCCCGCGCCGCCGACGCAGGCCGCGCCGCCGAGTTCGGCGACCTCGGGGGGCGCGCTCCCGATCGTCGGGTCCGTCCGGCCGAACATCCAGTCCTCCCAGGAACTGGACAGGGCGGCCAACGACCTGAAGCTGGACGTCAACCTCGTGCACCGGGGTTCGGGCGGGCTGGTCACCATGAACTGGACGATGACGAACATGGGCAAGAAGGAGATGGCCGTCGCCTCGGGGCTCGGGAAACCCCAGTCGTTGGAGTACTCGGCTCCCTCAACGAACGGCGCCCGGCTGCTCGACCCGGCGGAGAAGATGCGCTACTGGCCGGTGCGCAACAGCGAGGACTCCTGCCTGTGCACCCAGCTCGCCAACCACGCTCGCGGTGGTCTCAAGCCCCAGGAGAGCGTCACCTACACCGACGTTTACAACGTGCCGGCCGGCGTCACGTCCGTCGACGTCGAGCTGCCGTGGTTCAACAACACGATCGTGCTGAAGGGCCTTCCCATCAAGTGACCGCAGGGACGAGGGAACGGCGGCAGGACGAGCGGACAGGCCCGTCCGGCCGCCGGAGCCCTCGTCTCTCCGGGCCGGCGTCCACGGCCGCGATCGGTGCGAGCCTCACGGTGATCGCGATGATCGGCCTGCTCGGACCGTCGGCCGCGGTGGTGACGACCGACCACGACCCCTCGCTGCCCGGTCCCGCCCTGGGGGAGATGGGCACCACGCTGGTGCTTGCGGCGGCACTCGCCCTGGGTGCCTGCGGCCTGGCAGGCGGGGTCATGGCCGTGGGGCGCGGCTGGACGCCCGATCCACGTCGCCTGCTGGCCGGGGGCCTGGTGGCGGCGCTCGCTCTCGCGCTGCTCCCGGCCATGGGCTCGCACGACATGCTGAACTACGCGGCGTTCGGGCGGATCGCGAACCTCGGCCACAATCCGTTCACCATGAGCCCGGCCGACCTCCGCCAGTCCGGCGATCCGGTCGGCCGGTGGGTGACGGGGCCCTGGACGGACACGCCGTCGGTGTACGGGCCGCTCGCGACCCTCACCCAGACGGCGGCCTCCGCACTCGGCGGCGCCTCAATGGCGTGGACGGTGGCGTGGCTGAAGATCTGGAACTTCGTGATGTTCGCCGTCGCGGCGCTCGTCCTCCACCACCTCGCCGGACCGGACGCCGCGAGACGACTCCGGGTCCACCTGTTCTGGACCGCCAACCCGCTCGTCCTCTGGAACCTGGTGGCCTGCGGCCACATTGAGGGGCAGGCCGTTGGGTTCGGGGTCATCGCGCTCTGGACGCTGCGCGTCGCGTTGCGGCCCGGGAGTCCGCTGTGGCCCGCGGTCGCGTGCGGCCTCGCGCTCGGCGCCGCCGTGGCGGTGAAGGCGCCGTTCGTACTGCTGGGGATCGGTGTCGCCTGGGCGGCGCGGCGTTCGCCGCGGATACTGGCGGCGGTCGGCCTCAGTGCGGCGGCGGTCCTTCTCACCGGCTACCTGGCGACCGGGCCCGAGGCCATCACCGCCGTGCTGCAGCGGAGTGCCGACGCGTCGTGGATCACCTACTGGACGCTCTTTTCCGTGGCGGCCGGCGCGCCGCCGCCAGGCTGGATGCTGTCCTACGGGGCACTCGCGATCTCGGCCGGCGTGGCGGCGCTGATCCTGCGGTCCCTGCCCCGCCACGACCAGGGAGAGGAACGGGAGACCTCAGTCCGGGTCGGTGTCGCGGTTGTTCTCGGCTGGCTGCTCATCACTCCCGTCTACTACCCGTGGTACGAGGCGATGCTCGTCCCGCTGCTCGCGCTGTGGCCGGCGTCGCGCCTGGACGAGTTGACCCTGTGGAGGGCATTGCTCTCCACGCTCGCGTCCCTGCCGGGCGTCGTGATGGAATTCACCTCGCCCGCGACGAAGCAACTCGTCATCCTGATGGCCGGCCTGATCAATCCGACTGTGCTGTTCGTGGTGACCGTTGCATTCGTGGGGGCGCTGGCGCTGCGCCGCGTGAGAACACCTGGTCCCGGGGCCTAGGCCCGTGCTTGGGCCCGCGGACCCTGCCATTCGGGGGCGTCCGCGCCTAGCGTCGGGGACTATGCGTCCACTTGCACAGCGACGGTCGAGTGCCTCGGACGAGACCGATGCGGAAACCGATGTGAGCGCCGACGCCAACGCCGGAACGGAGATCGATTCCGGCACGGCGGATTCCGCGGAGGAAAAGCCGCTGGAATCACCGCGGCGCCTTTTCCGGCATCCCGGTATGGGCGCCGTGTTCGCGGCGGCGTGGGTCGTCTTCGGCTGTGCCATGGGATTCGGGCGGCTGAGCGACAACTCCTACTTCTGGCATCTGCGGACGGGCCGGTGGATTCTCGACCACGGATTCCCGGCGGGCGACCCGTTCTCCTACACGGCCCCGGAGGCCCACTGGGTCCTGCAGTCGTGGCTGGCGGAGGTGCTCTACGCCGGGCTCGACCGGCTGGCGGGCCCGATGGGTGTCCGCGTCCTGTGCGCGATCACCGGCGGGATCACCGCCTACCTGGCGTACCGGCTGGTACTGAGGATCGGCGGCGACCACGTCAAGGGCGTGTTCCTGAACGTCCCGGCGGTGCTCGCCACGGCGATGCTGTGGGGAGAGCGGCCGCTGTTCCTCGGGATCCTGGCGTTCCTGCTGCTGGTGTGGGTGGTCGAGCTGCCCGATTCGGGCCTCGGCCGCCGGCCGCTGATCTGGATCCCGCTGATCATCATGCTCTGGGCGAACGTGCACGGAAGCTGGGTGCTGGGCGGCGGATACCTCGTCCTGCACCTGCTCGGCCGATGGCTCGAAGGCAGTCCGCCGTGGCGCGGGCGTGAGCTCCGCCTGCTGCAGGGCTCGCTGATCGCCCTGGTCCTCTGCTTCGCCAACCCGTACGGCTACGAGATGGTGACTTTCCCCTTCCATCTGATGGGGATGAGCGACTTCCTGGCCAACGTCGCCGAATGGGGCTCCCCGGACTTCCGAACCCCGCAGGGCGCGCTGTTCGCCGCCTGGACGGCGGTCGTCGTCGGCGTCTTCGCGCTCGCGCCGAACCGGCCGTCCCGCCGCGACGTGGTGGTGGCGATCCCGTTCCTGCTGCTCGGGATGTGGGCGCTGCGCAACATCGCGGTCGCGCCCCTCGTCACGCTGCCCATCACCGCGCGGCTGCTGGCGCGCCCCCGGCCCGACCCGGGGCGCCGCACGAACTGGATGCTGATAGCGGCCATCGTCACCGCCGGATCGATCTGGGTCGGGAACCTCGCGACCAAGCCCAACTACGAGCTCGACGACTACCCGGTCGCGGCGATGCACGCCATGCAGGACCGCGGCCTGCTCGGACAGCGGCTTTTCACCTCGGACGTGTGGGGTGCCTACACGCTCCTGGAGTACTCGTCGAAGCAGAAGGTCTTCATCGACGACCGCTACGACATGTATCCCAAGAAGCTGCTGTTCGAGTATCTGGACGTGCTGAACGTCCAGCCGAACTGGGAGAAGGTCCTCGACGAGCACCGCGTCTCGGTCGTCATGTGGCACACCGAGCATCCGCTGACGCGGCTGCTCGACCTCAGCCCGCACTGGCAGCGCGTCTACCAGGACAAGACCGCCTCCGTGTACGTGCGGAAGTAGGGGACGTGCGGAGCCTCCTCACCTCGGGGCGCGGACTCGGCGCGGTGGCCGTCACGGCGATCGGCGCCTGCGTCTGCGTGATCACCGCGGCCGGCCTGTGGGGGCCGTCCGGCGCCGTCGTCACCACCGACAGCTGCCTGTGCCTGCTCGGGGCCCGGCCGTCCCCGTCGGCGCTCATCATCGCGCTGTGGCTCGCGCTGATCGCGGGGGCCTGCGGGACGATGGCGGGCCTCGCGGCGCTGCGGCGCGGCTGGCGTCCGCGGCCCCGTGTGCTCGCGGCGGGCGGGCTGCTGATCGCGGCCGTGTTCGTCCTGCTGCCCGCGATGGGCTCGTCCGACATGCTGAACTACGCGGCGTTCGGGCGGATGAGCGTCCTCGGGCACAGCCCCTACGAGATGACGCCCATCGAGTTGCGCCGGCTCGGTGACCCGATCGGGCTGCTGACGACGAAGTCGTGGGAGGACGCCCCGTCGGTGTACGGGCCGGTCGCGACCGCGACCGAATGGGCCGCGTCCCGCCTCGGCGGCACGTCCATGGCGTGGACGATCTTCTGGCTGAAGGTGTGGAACGGCGCGGCGTTCGCGCTCGGCGCGCTCGCCCTCGACCGGATGGCCGAGCGCGACCCGGCCCGCCGGGCCCGCGCGCACCTGCTCTGGACGCTGAACCCGCTGCTGCTCTGGCATCTGATCGGCGGCGGGCACGTCGACGGGCTGTGCGCGGGCCTCGCCATCGCGGCGCTGTGGGCGGGCCGGCGCGCGCTGCGGCCCGGTTCCCGGCCCGGCGCCGTGGGGTTCGGCGTCGCGGCCGGCGTGCTGCTCGGCGCGGCGGTCGGATCGAAGGCGCCGTTCGCGTTGCTCGGCCTCGGCATGGTGTGGGCGGCGCGGCGGTCGCCGTGGCCCGTCGCCGGTGGGGCGCTCGGCGCGTCGGCCGTGCTGGTCCCGGGGTACCTGGCGACGGGGCCGGAGGCGATCCGGGTCCTGGTGGCGCGCGGCGCGGACCCGTCCTGGATCGGCCCCTGGAAGATGATCATGATCGGGACGGGCGGACGGCCGCCGTCGTGGGTGCTGTCGTGGGGCGTCCTCGCGCTGACCGTCCTGGTGGCGGTGGTGTTCCTGCGCGGCCTCCTGCCGCGCGGCGGGGAGGCGCCGCCGCCGGACGTGCGCGTGGCGCTGGCGTTCGGGCTCGCCTGGACGGTGGTGTCGCCGGTCTACTTCCCCTGGTACGAGGCGATGCTCTTCCCGCTGGTCGCGCTCGTCCCGGCGTCCCGGCTGGACGGCATCGAGATCGGCCGGACGGCGGTCGCGTCCGTCGCGTCCGTCCCCGGGCTCGGCGTGGTCATCACCGCGCTGCCGATGCAGCTGACCGCCGCGATCACCGCGATGATCGTCACTCCGCTGGTGCTGCTCGTCACCGGGATCATGCTGGTCCACGGGAGCCTGGCCCGCTCCCGCCGGTCCGCGCGGGCCGGTTCAGGGCCGGTCGATCGCGACGTCGTCGAAGAAGGCGACGCTGGCCGGGGCCGCGTAGCCGCGTCCCGGACGGCCGGCGACCAGCCCGGAGTTCCCGGTGACGGGTCCCTCGGCAGAGGTTCCCTCGATGACCTTGTGACCGTCGACCCACACCTTGAGGCGAGTACCCTCCGCTGATGTCTCGCACAGCATCCGAAGCTGCACCGCGGCGCCGGGGCCCGTCGAGCTGGCCGCGGCGGGGGCCAGTTCGACGCGGTTCCTGCCCGCGGTCCGGCGGATGCCGACCCGGCCGTCGCGGGACAGCACGGCCTCGAACCGGGTGGTGCCATCGTTGCGGCAGTAGAGGCCGGCCTCGTCGTTCGGGTCCTGCGACACCACCCGCACCTTCGCGCTGACCATGATGTCCGCGGGCAGGCCGGGAGCGGGCGCGTCCTGAGTCCCGAACTCGTCCGTCGAGTTCTGGGAGATCGTGTAGCCGCCGTTCTCGTAGCGGTGGAAGTAGTCGTTGACCCCGCCCTCGTCCCACCCCTTGGACCTGTCGGAGAACCCGTCGCCGAAGAGGTGCTCGTCCGCCGCGGGCGGAGCGTCGCCTGCGCCGTCGCCGCCGGTGAGCATGAAGGCGGTGGCGGCGATCGCGGCGGTCGCGCACAGGCCCGTCACCGCCCAGGCGACGCGGCGCCGGCCCGCCGTGCGCCAGAGCCCGGCGCTGCGGAGCGTCGTCAGGAGGGTGCGCCCGTCCCGTGGCCGGACGTGCCGCCCGCGCGCCGGCCCGGACCGGTGGTTCGCCGCGGGCGGCAGCGTCATGTACCGCGCCGCCTCCTCGGCGTCCGGCTTCCCGGTGAGCATCCGCAGCAGCTCGGACGCGTCCGGGCGCCGCGCCGGGTCCTTCGCCGTCGCGCGCGAGACGATGCGGCGCAGGCCGGGTTCGAGGCGGTCGAGCCGCGGCTCGTCGTGGACCGTTCGGTACAGGACCTCGCCGACGTTGTCGCCCGGGAACGGCGGCTGGCCCGTCGCCGCCCACACCACGACGCAGCCCCAGGTGAACACGTCCGCGGCCGTGGTGATCGGCCGGCCGATGAGCCCCTCGGGCGCCATGAACGACGGCGTGCCCATCGTCTCGCCCGTCTGCGTCATCCGGCTGTCGGTCCCCAGCGTCTGCGCGATGCCGAAGTCGATGACGCGCGGCCCGTACGGCGACAGCAGGATGTTCGCCGGCTTCAGGTCGCGGTGCACCACCCCGGCGCCGTGGATGGCCGACAGCGCCGCCGCCACCCCCACCGCGAGCGCCTCCAGGTCGGCGCCGCGCAGCGGGCCGTTCTCCGTCACCGTGTCCTCGAGCGTGCGGCCCGCGATGTACTCGGTGACGACGTAGAGCCGCTCCCCGTCGACATCGGCGTCCAGCACGGGCGCCGTGCAGAATGGCCGGACCTTCCGGGCGGCCTTCACCTCGCGCCGGAACCGTTCCCGGAATTCCGGCCGCGCGGACAGCTTCGGATGAATTTCCTTGATGGCGACCTTGCCGCCCCCATCGTCTTCGGCGAGGTAGACCGTGCCCATTCCGCCGGAGCCGAGGACGTTCAGCAGACGGTAGCGTCCAAGCCGTTCTCCGGGACGGCGCGTGCCGTCCGCGCTCACCGAGGACATGGCGCCGACCGTAGCCATCGCCCGCCGGGGATCGCAAGGCGCCCCCCGTCCGGATGCGCCGGAACGCCGGTGTTTATGGGCCCCTGGGCCCTGGCTGCCCTCCTGACCATCCGTCTAGGGTCCCTTAAGGAAAGTCGTGATCGACGCCGTAGGGGTGTGACGGGGATGCTGCAGCGGCTCAGGTCCGGTCGGCGCCGGAACGGGGACACCGGCGCCGCCACTTCCACGGTCATCGTGGGAATGGCATTGCTGCTCGTGGCCGGGCTCCTGTTGTTCAGCCGGGTGGCGCACGCGAACGATTTGCGGACGAAAGCGCAAACCGGCGCGGACGCCGCCGCGCTCGGCACTCTCACGCCCTTGCGGGACCAGGCGGTCGCCATGGCGCTGCAGGGAATCGACCCTGGTGGCGCCGGCTACTGGATGGTGACCGGATCCGCGAACGACCACGCCAAGGCCTACGCGAACAAGAACGACTCCCAACTCGTCGGCGACGCGCACCTGACCGGGATGCTCGGCAACACCGCTCGGGTCAAGACCCGGACCAACGACTGCCAGCTCAAGCGCAAGGAAGAGCTGACCGACAAGGAGAAGGACGACCTCAAGAACCGCCGCAACCTGTGCACCGACACCGGCGGCAAGCAGGGGATCGGCCGCTTCGGCACCGCGACGGCGACCGCGAAGCTCTACTACCCCACCTGCTACTACCGGCCCGATGATTTGCTGGAGAACCCGGCGGACCCGGCGGGTGGCGTGATGAGCGGCAAGCTGATGTGCCGCGAATCTGGGGGCAACGAAGTCGAGGCCTTCCCTAACGGGAATCGCGATGCGGTCGAGCGCCTCTTCCGGGTCCGCCTCGTCGACCGCGAGGACCCGATCCAGTACACCGGTCTCCCGGACGGGCTGGGGCCGGCGGGCGGCGGTCCCGCCACAGTCTCCGAATGCATCAAGACGGGCAAGAAGCCCGATGACTCCTTGACGTTCGGCGAGCGGGTCGTCGCCTGGGCGCTCTGCTGGCGGGGCACCCCGTACTCGTGGGGCGGCGGCACTTACAGCGGGCCCAGTTACGGGATCTGTTGCTCTCCCGGCGGATACAGCGGTACAAAAACCCTGGGATTCGACTGCAGTGGTCTCACTCTCTATGCCGTCTACCAGGCATCTCACGGGAAGATCGCGCTCGGGCACTACACCGGCTCCCAGGTGGACGACCGCCGGGGCACCGTGGTCCAGACGAATGCCCTCAAACCTGGCGACCTGCTCTTCTTCGGTTCGCCGACCCCCCACCACGTCGCCATCTATTACGGCGATAACCAGATGGTCGAGGCACCGCAGACCGGCGACGTGGTGAAGATCTCCCCGCTTCGGTCGCCGTCCGCCGCGCGCCGATTCGGCTGACCCGGCCTCCCCACATTCCGGGGACCCAGGCGAGGGGCCCATCGGCGGGCCTCCCACTGGGCCCCGGGAGGGGACCCGGGACTCTGGGACCGGGCCGGTTCCGGGCCTACCTTATGCGGCATGAAAGTGCTGTACGGTGCCTGGACGTCGGCGATTCTCGTGTGCGCGGTCGCTTTCGGCACGCTGGTCGTCCTCGAACCGGCCGATACGGCCGACGACCTCGACCAGGTGCTGCGCGTCCACCTTCCCTGGATCGTGGCGAATTTCCTGATGGGATGGGCCGTCGGCGTCTACACGCGGTCCGCGCTCACCGGCCCGCCGAGAATCCTGGCCGCCCTCGCCGTACCCCTGGCCGCCACGGTCGGCGGGACCGTGCTCGGAATCCCGCCGATGGCGAGCGCGCTCGGCATCGTCCTGCATTTCATCGAGACGCTCTTCGGCGTGGCCGTCGGCCTTGCCATGGCGCGCGGCCTCTCCCGCGTCCACGAGGACCTGGACGTCCCGGATCTGCAACCGGGCTGGGAGGGCTTCTACGGCCAGGCGCTCGCGCCCGACACGCCGCTCGCCGAACTGCCCGGCGCCCCGGAGGCGGCTCAGGCGGCCCCGCCCGACGCGCCCGCGGCGCCGGGCGCCCCGGGGCCGCCGCCGCATTTCGGGGCCGCGCCGGGCGACCGGCCGGCCTGACCTACCGGATGCCCGCCACCTGGTTCGCGGGCGGGGCCTGGATCGTGACGGGCGTTCCCCACCGGGTGTACGTGGCCTCCAGGCGGGCCTTGCCGGCCATCGAGACGGTGAACTTCTGCGGCAGGCCCTTGTCGTCCACCCACAGCGACCACGGCAGCTTGTCGATGCCGCCGGAGTCGAGCGCCTTCAGCGCCGGGTCCCCGCCGACCGCGCCGCTGGCGGTCGTGCCGTCGTAGCGCCGCGCGTCCTGCCCGTTCACCCGGTCCTTCACCGGCTTCTTGGTCAGCGAACCGGACCGGACCAGCGCCAGGCCCGTGTCGGCGGTGATCTCGCGGAACGCCTCGTCGACGCCGTCCAGCAGGGTCCGCAGCGTCTTCTCGAGGTCGTCGGCCTGCTTGCTGATCTGCGGGCCCGGATCCCCGCTGGGCCGCACCGCCCCGATGTCCTTGCGGGCGAGCCGCGCCCACGGCCTGCCCGGCTCGACCTCCTCGCCCTCGTTGCGCACGTAGATCACCCCGTCCAGCAGGACGGCGTGCGTGGTGCCGCCGTCACTGACCTTGAGCAGGGCGGAGGGCGTCGCCGTGTCGGTCCGCACATCGCCGTCGGCGCGCACCGCGCTGCCGTCCGTGCCGGTGGAGACCAGTTGGACGTGGAAGGAGCGCGCGGCCTTGATCTGCCGCCCGACCGTCGTCACGAGCCCCGCGGGGTCGTCCGGCAGCGTCACCGCCCCGACGGTGGCCGGCGCCGGTGCCGGCGGCGGCGAGGCGGCCTGGCGGGACGGACTCGTGCCCGCCTTCGGTTCCGCGTCCCCCGAGCAACCTGCGGCGAGGACGCCGGCGGCCACGAGGACGGCAAGAGGGACTGCGCGCTTCATGCCGGAAACTCTAATCACTGAATCGCCCGGAGAATTGGGTCTCAGGGCCCTGTGCCGCCCCCGCGCCCATGTGATGCGCTGACGACTTCACTTCGGGGTGAGGGGTGCGGGTTGGGATCCGGCTGGCGTCGCGGGGACAGAGGCGCTTCGGTCGTCGAATACGGGGCCGTGTTGCTGTTCGTGGCCGCCGTGGCAGCGGCCGTGACCATGTTCGCCGTACCTGAAAAGGTGTCGACGTCCACGCGTGGTGCGCTCTGCCAGATCTTCGACAATGGCAAGAACTGCGATGACAAGGGTAAACCCGGTGCGGATTCCAGCGGTGAGCCGACCGCGCCGGCGCAGCCGGGCGTCGACCCCAACGCCAACGCCCTGCCCGGCTCCCCGGAGCAGCAGGCCTACGACGACGCGAAGAAGCGCGCGGACGCGGCGAACCAGAACAGCGGCAACCTCGAGGGCCAGGTCAAGCAGGTCGGCGACGAACTGCTGAAGTTCCTCTCCGAGCTGATCGGGCTCGACGACGCGCTGAAATGCATCCACGGCGATATCGAGGCGTGCCTCTGGACGCTCGTGGGCGTCGTCCCGTGGGGCAAGGCGTTCAAGCTGCTGAAGAAGATCCCGGCCGCCGTCAGGCTGGGCAAGAAGCTCAAGAAGCTCTGGGACGCGATCGCCGCGGCCAAGAAGGAGAAGCAGGCCGCGGACGCCGCGCTGGAGCAGGCGGAGAAGCGCCTCGCCCAGAAGAAGGCCGCGCAGAAGGCTGCCTGCAAGGTCCCGAACAGTTTCCTGGCGGGCACGCGCGTCCTGATGGGCGCCGGTCCGCCCAGACCGATCGAGGACGTTCGCATCGGCGACACCGTCCTGGCGGCCGATCCCGTCCACGGGATCATCGCGCCGCGCCGGGTGACCCAGCTGATCGCGGGCGGCGGCGTCAGGCACCTGGTGCGGATCACCATCGACCCGGACGGCGTCCGGGGCGGGCGGACCGCGACCCTCACGGCCACCGCCGGGCACCCGTTCTGGCGCCCCGACGAGCGGGTCTGGAGCGACGCGGAGGACCTGCGCCCCGGCGACCGGCTCGCCACGGCGCGCGGCGGCGCCGCCCTCGTCGTCGCGGCCCGCCCGTACGAGGCGGTCCAGCGCGTCTACAACTTCACCGTCGACGACCTCCACACCTACTTCGTGGCGGCCGGCCCCGAAGGCGTCCTCGTCCACAACAGCTGCCAGGACCCGGCGGAGACCCAGCGCAAGCTCGACGACGCCCTCAAGAGCACCGACCCCGACAAGGTGCTCGAAGGTCAGCTCGGGCAGAAGCTGCGCAAGTGCCTGACGGAGTTCAACTACGAGTTCCCCTCGGCCGGGGGCGTGGCCGCCGGTGAGATCGACGCCGGCACGCCGGGCGCGATCATCGAGGTCTACAACGGCAGCAAACCGGACTTCGACGGCAAGTCCAAGCAGATGACGAAGTACAAGAACCACCCGGTGGTCAACCCGGACGGGAAGCGCGCGGTCTACGTGCTGGCCCCGAACGTGTCGGAGGTCGACAGGGCCAGGTTCCGCCAGGAGAATGGCGTGAAGGTCTTCGGAAGCGTGGACCACCTCGTCAACGACCTCCGGCGCACCGGGGCGTGCTGAGGGGAGCCGATGTCTCGCAGCGTGGTGCTGCTCTCCAGTGCGATCGTCGGTCCCGCGGAGTTCCTGGAGGTCGTCCGCGCGCTGGGCGGTGAGCCGGACGCCGGGCCCGGCGGCGCGCCGAGCGGGGAACTGGAGCGCGACGGGGGCCGGATATGGGTGCATCCGTACGAACCGGACACGCTTCCCTACGGTCCGCCGCTCCTGGACGCCTACGCGCGGGTGCTGGGCGCGCCGCCGCGGTCCCGGGCGGTGGTCGAGTTCACCAGCGCCGCCGCGAGCGAGTGGCTCGTGGCCGAGTACGTCCTCGCCGTCGCGGAGCGGTGGCCCGCGGTGGTGGACGACCTCGGCGAGCAGATCGTCGGGATGGAGGAGTTCCAGGACCGGCTGGCCCACCGGCACGGCGGCTTCTTCGTCCCGGACGCCTCGTATGACGCCGCGCCCGCGGTGGCGCGGCGCCGGCGCGTCGCGGACGTCGCCCTGATCCTCCCCGGCGCGGTCGAGCCCGGCGCCGTCAAGCGGCTCGCCCGGTCGCTCGGCGCGCGGATGGATCCCGACGAGCGCACCGACGCGCTGCTGGAACGCGGGGCGGCGCGCGTCTGGCTGCGGCTGGACGAGCCGGGTGCGGCGCCGGTCGACCCCGGCAAGAGCGGCTTCCATCGCCGGGTGCTCGGCGACGCGCCCTACAACTCGGTGTCGCTGGAGGTCTTCGACACGGGGGAGTCGCAGCCCCTCGCCGCGGAACTCGTCCAGGCCGTCGCGGCGCACTGGCCCGTCCTCGTGCGGGGCGTGTCAGGCCAGGTGATGACGGCGCAGGACGTCCAGGACCGGGTCGCCGCCGACGTGCACGACGTTCTCGACCCCTAGGCCCCCGGGCCCGGTCGCGAGCCTGGAAATAGGCCCCCCGCTGGCTGTCCGATTCGCCGCGGAGAACGCGGCGGTTCAGGCCCCCGGAATGGGCCCGAGGGCCCTGGGGTGGGCAAAGTCACGCATTTACTCTTTCCGGCATGCTGAATGGACTCGGCCGGGATCGGGCGCGGCGCGACGGCGGAGCCGCGGCGATCGAGTACGCGGTGCTGCTCGTCATCGCCTCCCTGCTGACCGTGGCGCTGCTGGTCATGGTGCCCAACCCGGTCGGAGCCAATGTCAAGGTCGCGCTGTGCAAGATCTTCGGCGGGACGGACTGCACGTCCAAGCCCTACGAGTACAAGCCGCCGACCTCGGCCTGCATCACCGGTACCGACTCCAAGAAGGTCGGCTATTCGGTCACCGCCTTCTCCATCAAGGTCGGGCAGAACTTCCAGTTCGTGAAGACCACGTACGCGGACGGAAAGGTCCGCATCATGATCGTCCCGGCCGACTACAAGCTCGGCGCGGAGGCGGAGATCGGCGGCAAGCTCCAGTTCGGAAAGGGCAGCTTCGGCGGGGAGCTCGGCGCGAAGGTCGAGGGGTCGGTGAACTTCAAGTACGGGGACACCTGGGTCTTCAACAGCGACAAGGAAGCCGGCGACTGGCTGGACGACGTGAAGTGGGATCTCGCCCGCAAGGAGGGCGAGAAGGTCAGCCCCGGGCTGTGGGTCTTCGACAAGGTCACCGGCTGGAAGCCGCGGACCCGCGACCCCGAGGTCACCCAGTGGGAGGTCGGCGCCGAGGGCGTGCTGAAGGGCGCCGCCGGTTTCGGCAGCCTGACCTCCGACGACTCGGGCAAGAAGTCCGTGAAGGACGCCGGGACGGGCGTGGAGATCGAGGGTTCGGCCGGCGACGCGATCCTCGTCACGAAGGACAACACCGGGTCGGAGAAGGACGGCTACCCGAAGACGACCTACACCTTCCAGGTGAAGGGCGCCGTGAAGGGCGGCGCCAAGGCCCTCGGCTACGGGCCCGGCGGCGAGCGGACCTACATCGGCCAGACGCGCGTGACCTACGACAAGGACGGCAGGCTGACGAGCATCACCTGGATCACCACGCAGGAGACCAACGACAGCGAGGGCTACAAGAATCCCGCGAAGAAGAACGGGAGCGTGAAGGACACGGACAAGCAGGTGTCCGTCACCACGACCACGGTCAACTTCGACGACTCGAACCGCGCGATCGGCCAGCAGTGGATTCACGACAACGCGTTCCTGATGCCCTTCCAGACCGTCCGCAACGCCGCGGACGAGAACGGCGCGTTCGTCTCGCAGGACCCCGGCCCGAACGGCAGCCCGATGGACAGGCTGATCTACGACCGCGGCCTCGTCAGCCGTAACGTCTACGCCGGTGACGTGGACGAATTCAAGATCGGGGCGGAGATCGCCGCCGAACTCAAGTTCGGGATCGAGGGCGGTTACGAAGGGGAGAAGCAGCGGATCGTCGACTCGCAGTACCTTGGGGCCCCGCAGAATGGGCAGCGGACCTTCCAGCAGTGGCCGGATTGTGCGAAGTGAGGACGGCGATGAGTGCGAAGAGGATGAGGATCGTGGCCGTGGCGGGCGTCGTGGCGGTCGCCGCCGCCGGATGCTCGTCCGGCGGGTCGGGGAAGACGCCGGAAGGGTTCGTCCGCGGCGACGCGAAAGTGCTGACGGTCGCCTATCCGAAGGATTGGCAGCGGGGGCCGGAGCCCACTCTGGCGCTGTCGATGCAGGCCCCCGGGCGGGACGCGATCCTCGCGGTGCTCAAGGACCTGTCGGACCGGGCACGTCCGGAGATGCTCGAGACCACGATCGAGGGCGGCCCCATGATGAACGCGAAGGGCTACCACCGCGAGAAGGCGGAGGAGATCAAGGTGGCGGGCGCGAAGAGCGCCGTCCGCATCGACTACACCTTCACCGACTACCGGGGCGCGGGGCTGCCCGGCCAGGCCGTCGACGTCGGCGTGATCGGCGCGAACGGCCACCTGCACACGGTGCGGCTCACCTGGCAGCGCGGCAAGCTCAAGGACGGGGACGTGGACGGCATCGTCGACTCGATCAAGGTGCGCTGAGATGGCCCGAATGCTCGGCGCCTGGGGCGCGGCCCTGTTCGTGTGGCTGCTCGGGTTCGCGGTCGTGGCGCGGCTGGCGGGCGGCGCGGACGGCGGTGAGCCCCTCACCGACCTCGACCGGCTCGTCCGGCTCGACCTGCCATGGGTGCTGATCAGCCTGTCCATGGTCGTCGTCGCGGGGGCCGTGCAGCGCGACCGGAGCGAGCAGGCGCGCTGGCTCGCCGGCGTCCTCGCGGTCCCGGTGCTCGTGACCGCCGCCGGGACCGCGGCGCCCGTCGGCGGCGGGGGCGACACCGTCTCGTTCCTGCTGTACGTTGCCGAGGGCGTGGCGGGCGCGGCGATGGGCCTCGTGGTCGCCGCCTTCATCAGCGTCAGGAACGAGGAGCGCGGCGGGTACTGGTAATGCCGGACTGGCTGATCGGACTGATCGCGCTCACCCTCGGCGCGGGACTCGCCGTCGGCGGTGTCCACCGCTACCGGACGAGCCGCGCCTTCCTCGCCGCCGCGCACCGCGTTCCGGGCGTCGTCACCGGCGTCCACCGGGTCGAGCGGACCGACTCCTACGAGTATTTCGCGGTACTGCGATTCCGGACGCTCGACGGCGCCGAGATCGAGACGGTGGCGCAGACCAGGAGCGGGTCCTACGAGCTGACCCGACTCAAGGGCACCCGGGTCGGGGTGCTCTACGATCCGCGGAACCCGCGCGAGGCGCGGCTGGACAGCAACTCCGGGAGGGCCGTCGGCGGCTCGATCGGGATGGTGGCCGCCGGCTGCGCCTTCGCGGTCCTCGGGTTCGTGATGCTCGCGTTCACGGTGACGTGACCCGGGCGCCGAATTGGGTCCTGGGACCCATGCCGGAGGGACGCCGTGCCGGATTGGATGGCGGCGGGGCGCCCGCCCGGCCGTGGCGCAGGGGGCCGGGGCGGCCCCCGGATCGAGACGAGGGACGATGATCGCGTTCGCGCTGGTGCCCGCGGGGCTGGTCATCGGCCTGCTCATGGCGCCGATGGCGGAACCCTTCACCGGGCCGGTCCCGCGCCGCCGCCGGATCTGGGCGGGCCTGGTGGCCGCCGCCGTGTTCGGTCTGCTCGGCTGGCGGTTCGGGCCCGAGCCCGTCCTGCCGGCGCTGTGCTACCTGGCGGCGGCCGGAACCCTGCTCGGCTTCATCGACGTCGAGGTCAAGCGGCTGCCCGACCGGTTCACGCTCCCTTCGTACGGCATCGTCGCGGCGCTGCTGGCCGCCGCGGCCCCGTTCACCGACGACGGCCCGCGGCGGTTCGGGCACGCGCTCATCGGGATGGCCGTGCTGTTCGTGCTGTACTTCGCGCAGGCGTTCGTGGCGCCGTCCGGGATCGGGCTGGGCGACGTCAAGCTGTCCGGTGTGCTGGGGCTCTGCCTCGGCTGGTTCGGGCAGGACGCGTGGATCATCGGCCTCCTGGCGACGTACCTGTCCGGCGGCCTGGTGGCCATCGGCATCATGATCGTCCGGCGGTCGCGCAAGGGCGAGTTCCCGTTCGGCCCCTACATGCTCGCCGGCGCGCTCGCCGGAGTCCTGTCCGCCACCCTCTGAGCGTCAGCCGCAGAGCTTCTCGCCGGCCTTCACCCCGCCGCCGATCTTGTTGATGGCGGGCGGCGCGAGCTGGACGCCGCCGGTGCCGATCACGAGCCGCACCCCGTCCTGCGGTGCCTTCGCGTCGGCGGTGAGCATCGCGTTCGGGACGTCCCGTGCGAGCGCCGACGCCTGCGGTTCCGCGGCCGGTGCGTACACGAGACGGCTCTCCGCAGTCTTGTCGCCCTTCTCCACCTTCTTCGCGACCTCGTAGCCGCGGTGCTCGAGCTGCTTGACGATGCGTTTGACCAGTCCGTCCTTGCCGCCCGCGGCGACGACCGTGACGTGCACCTTGCCGGGCGCGAGCGGGGCCGCCTGGGCCTTCACCGGTTTCGCCGGTTCGGCGGGCAGTTCGCTGTCGTGCTGGATCGCCTCGAACAGCGGTTTCGCCAGCTCCTGGTTCCACTGGACGCGGTTCGGGTCCGGCGCGTAACCCTTCACCGGGACGGTCACGAACCGCACCTGGCCCGCGCTCATCCCCTTGAGCCCGTCCGCCAGCTTCCGCATCGCCGCCAGATCGAGATCGTCGTCGGTCGTCATCGACTTCGTCGCGGCCTTCAGGAACTTGTACGTCTTCGCCGGGTCGGTCAGCACGGAACCGCTGGTGGCCTTGTCGACGACCGAGGCCATGAACTTCTGCTGGCGCTCGATCCGCTCCAGGTCGGAGCCGTCCCCGAGCGAGTAGCGGGCCCGCACGTAGCCGAGGGCCTCCTCGCCCTTCACCGTCTGTTTGCCCGCCTTCAGGTACAGCTCGGCGCGGGGATCGTTCACGGGCCTGCTGACGCAGATCTGGACACCGCCCAGCGCGTCGACCATCCGCTTGAACCCGGCGAAGTCCACCTGGACGAAATGGTCGATGTGGATGCCGGTGAGCGACTCCAGCGTCTTCCACGTGCACGTCGGACCCGCATACGCGAACGCCGCGTTCAGCATGCCGAACTGAGCTGGAACGGTCCCGCCCTTCTCCTTCTTGCACGAGGGCATCTTCACCATCGAGTCGCGCGGGAAGCTGATCCCGACGGCCTGATCCCGGTTCGGCGACAGATGCAGCAGGATCGTCGTGTCCGACCGCGCCCCCGACATCCCGGCCGCCGCCCCGTACCGCGCGTTGTCGCCCTCACGCGTGTCGGACCCGATCAGCAGGATGTTGAGCGACTTGTTCAGCTTCTTCGGCCGGTTCGCACCGAGCTTGTCGTCGACGTGCTCCTGCTCGATGCCGCCCACCAGGTCGTGGTACAGCCACGCCGCCCCGCCGCCCCCGAGCAGCAGGACGAAGACCGCCCCGGCCGCGACCCGCCGAAGGACCTTCCGCCGCCCCCCGCCGGCACGACCCGGCGCCTGCCCGTCCTGCCCGTCCTTCGCGCCACCACCGCTCTGCCCGTCGTTCGCGCCGGCGCCGCCCTGGCCGTCCTTCGCGCCACCACCGCTCTGCCCGGACGCGGCGGCGTCACCTCCCGCGTCCTCCGAGTCCGCTGCGACCCGGCCACCCTCCTCGGACGCGCCGGCAGCGGCCGCCGCTGATCCCTCGCCCGCCGCCGTGCCCGCCGAGCCGCCCTCCCCGGGCGCGGATTCGGTGGTCGCCTCCGGCGCCGCCCCGATGCCGTCGCCCGCCGCCTCGCCGCCCTGGCCGGGCGCGGTCGCAGCGGTCGCCGTTTCCTTCGGGGTCTTCGGGTCCGAGTCCTCCGTGTCGCGGGGGCGGTCGGGTGCGCGGTCGGCGTCGGGTCCCGCTTCGCCCGGCCCTGTGGAATGCGGGGCTCTGGAAGTCTTGTGGGCGGCCTTGTCCCGTGCGAGGTCTTCGTCGCGGGCGGGGTCTTTGTCGCTCATCGGTCCCGTTTCGAGGGGCCCCTGTCGAGGGCGGGTGGTTTGGGTAGTCGATCAGTGTATGGAGGCGGCGGGGATCGGGGCGCGTGGGCGCCTTCCCTTATTGGATGCCTGAGGTGTCCGTTCTGTTGACAGAAGCGTGGAATTCTGGGCGACCGGATCGGGTCGTCTTCCGTACGATCGGTGCCGTGGACGCGGGGTGGGTGATCGGCGGTCGGTTCACCATGCTCGACCGGATCGGGACGGGAGGGACGAGCCGTGTGTGGCGCGCCTACGACCATGCGGAGAGGCGGTACTGCGCGGCCAAGCTCGTCCGGCGGCGGGGACCGACGTCGATGCAGCGGGTCGTCCGCGAGCGGGCGTTGCGGCTGGCGCATCCGCATGTGGTGACGCCGTACGCGTCGTGGATGACCGATGACGACGTTCTCCTGGCGATGGACCTGGTGAGCGGTGGTTCGCTGGAGACGCTCCTCGGGGACTACGGCAGGCTGCCGCCCGAGTACGCGGCCGAGGTGCTCGATCAGATGCTGGCCGCGTTGGGCCACATCCACGGCGCCGGGGTCGTCCACCGGGATGTGAAGCCCGCCAACCTGCTGCTGGAGCCGAGCCCGGTCGGGGCGCCGCATGTGCGGCTGGCCGATTTCGGGATCGCCCTCGGAGACGACGGGATGCGGTTCACCACGACCGGGTTCACCGTGGGCACCCCCGGATACCTGGCGCCCGAGGTGCTCGAATGGGACCGTCCGGGGCCGCGCCAGGACCTGTACGCGGCCGGGATGGTCTGCTGGCGGATGCTGACCGGCGCGGGCGACCCCGCGCCCCGGCAGCGGGTGGGCCCGCCGCCCGCCGGGGTGCCGCCGCTGCTGTGGTCGGTGGTCGCCCGGCTCTGCGCGGACGAGCCCGCGCAGCGTCCGGAGAACGCGGGCATGGCGCGGCGGGCGCTGGCCGCGTGCCGCCTGGAGTTGCGGTTCCCCGTCCGGACGCTGGACGGCGAACCCCTGCAGATCTTCGACCACCTCGGCCCGCCGCCCCGCTGACCGAACCCGGTCGGGTCATCGGGCGGCGAGGGCCGGCGGCCCGCCGGGACGACCGCGGCGCCTGCGAGGCCCGCCGCGGGCACGCTCCTCACGCCTTCTCGTAAGTGATCTCCACGCGGCGGTTCTTGGCGCGGCCCTCCGGGTCGTCCTTGCCGCCCTGGTCGTTGGGCGCGACGGGCTTGGTCTCCCCGTAGCCCTGGGCCTGGACCTGCAGGTTCGTCCCCTTGAGCGCGTCCAGCAGCCCGGCCCTGACCGCCTCGGCGCGCTGCTCGGACAGCGTCAGGTTGTAGCCGGGCTCGCCGATGGAGTCGGAGTGCCCCGAGACCTGGATCGTGCCTCTGGCGTCGCGCAGCCGGGGAGCCAGGCGCGCGATGCGGCGTCGGGCGGTGTCGGTGAGCGTCGCCTTGCCGAAGTCGAACAGGACGTCCGCGGAAATGCTGACGGTGACCTGCGAGCCGCTGCTCTCCTCCTCTTCGAGGGAGACCACCGCCCGGGACAGGTCGATGTCGTACACGGCGCGGCCGGCCTCGATGGGCAGGACGCTCTTGGCGAGGTTCTCGTCCGGCACGCTGGGCTCGGCCCCGGCGACGGCCGGAGCGCCGAGCACGACGGCCAGGACGGCCGCGATGACGACCGGTCGGCGCATGGGGCTCACCGCTCGACCGGGATGCTGCGGAACGTGGGCCACGACCCGATCTGCAGGTCGACGGACTTCACGTTCTCCGGCGGGGCGGCGAACGTGTAGTAGAAGGGCGTGGCCTGGTTGTTCGTCATCTTCACGAAGATGTCGTCCGTCTCCAGTTCCTTGCCGCCGGAGTCCTTCACCACCACGTACCGCTTGAGGTTGACCGGGTCGATGAGCGAGGTGCCGAGGCCGTGCTCGCCGTTGAGGCGGTAGGCGTTGATGCGGTCCGGCGCGACGCCGGGGAAGCGCGGCGTGAGCTGGACGGTCAGTGTGGCGAGCTCTCCCCTCACCCGCAGCCCCATGATGGCGATGTCGACCTTGGCGCCCTCCGCCATCGGGCTGTCGAAGGTGCCCGCCACCACCGGTTTGGCGGCGTTGTCGAAGCCCGCCTGGCCCAGCGAGACGTCCGAGCCGTCGCCGGACGACGACGACCGGCCGGACGACGAGCCGGATTCCTTCCCGAGCGCCGAGCAGCCGGTCATCCCGCCGGCCAGGAGCAGGGTCGCCGCGATGGCGGCCACCAGGCGAAACGTCGGACGCATGCTTGATCCTCCCCGTTATGTCGCATATGCAAATCTGCGTCTTCCGTGGCAACATGACGTAGAGGCCATGCTGGTGTGTGCAGGCGTAAATCTAGCGTTTGCATTTGCGAAGAGTCAAGGGGGAAGAGTGAGCGTCGCCGAGGACGCGGTCGCCCGGAACCGCGCGCTCCAGGTCGAGTGGTACGGCGAGCCGCTCGGCGACCGGGTCCGGCCGCTGCTCGACCGGCTCGGGCTGTCGCAGTCCGGTCTCGCCGGCGTGCTCGGGCTGTCCGCGCCGATGCTGTCGCAGCTGATGTCCGGCCACCGCGCCAAGATCAGCAACCCGGCCGTCCTGCACCGGCTCATGGCGGTCGAGGACCTCGTCGCCGATCCCGCGTTCGGGACGCTCGAGGCGGCGGAGGTCAAGGCGCGCCTGGAGGAGATCAGGGGCGAGACGGCGGCCACCACCTCGGGGCTTCGCATGGCCGCGTCCGAACGCGCCCCCGCCGCCGGCCGGGGCGGCGAACCCGGTGCCGGACGCGCCCTGCCGTCGGACGAGCGGCCCCGCCCCTCCGGCGCCCTGGCCGAGCGGCCCGAGGCCGAGCCGGCTCGGCTGGTGCAGGCCCTCCTGCGCGAGGTCGCGTCCGCCGCCGAGATCGACGCCGCGGCCGACCTCATCGCCGACCGCTACCCCGAACTCGCGGAGGTCCTCCGCGTGTACGGGACGGGCCGGACGAGCGAGGCCGAGGCCCACTTCGCCCGGACGGTCCTCGGCCGGGTCCTCGGCGACAGCTCGGCCATTCCGTAGCGCGCTCGTCTCGATTCCACTCCGCCATAACGACTGGTTATGGACCGCGGGCCGTGCGAGGCGCCCGCGACAGGGCTAAAGTCTGTGGTCAGGCTCACATGCGGGTGTGGCTGTTATGTATGTCACAGCTCCCGGTGAGTGGCATAGGGTCGCTTCGCTGGAAGCGCATACGAGGCGTCACCGCCCGCATGCGGCACGGTCTCCGGCCGCCGGAGCGCGGCCGGCCGGGACGCATGGCCGGCGGCTCATGGCGCGAGGACGCGATGGGCCGGCGGGCCGGGCGCGACGGCCGCTTTGCGCGCGGACCGTGGTACGGGGACACGACGACCCGAGCTCAGGAGAGCGATCGATGAGCACTGTGGAGGCGCCGGCCAAGACGCGCGCCCAGATCAAGGAAAGTACGCTCCGCAAGGACAACTGGCGGCTGTACCCCATCACGACCTTCGTGATCTTCACGGCATGGGTGGTGTACGCGACCGTCCGGGCCTTCTGGGGCGCCGCGTTCTACGTACCGGAGTTCCACTACCTGACGCCGTTCTACTCGCCCTGCCTGAACGAGATCTGCGACAACGTGACGGTGAACGGGCACACCGGCAACGCGGCGGAGTTCGGAACCTTCCTCCCGGCGGGCACCCGCGGCTGGATCCCGTTCGCGGCGATCTCGCTGCCGTTCCTGCTGCTGTTCCGGCTGACCTGCTACTACTACCGCAAGGCGTACTACCGGTCGTTCTGGGCGTCGCCGTCGGCGTGCGCCGTCAAGGAGCCGCACGGCAAGTACACCGGGGAGCGCCGCTTCCCGCTGATCGGCCAGAACCTGCACCGCTACTTCTGGCTGGCCGCGGTCCTCATCTCCCTCATCAACACCTACGACGCGATCCGCGCCTTCCACGGCAAGGACGGCGGCTTCGGCATCGGGCTCGGCACCGTCATCCTGGTGGCGAACGTGGTCCTGCTGTGGCTGTACACGCTGTCGTGCCACTCCTGCCGGCACATCGTCGGCGGACGCCTGAAGAACTTCTCCAAGCACCCCTTCCGGTACCGGATGTGGGGCTGGGTGTCCAAGATCAACGAGCGGCACGGCATGTACGCGCTGATCACCCTGGGGTCGCTGGTGGTGGCTGACGCCTATGTCGCGCTCGTCGCCGGCGGCGTCTTCAACGACCCCCGTATCTTCAACTGAGGCCAAGGAATCATGACTGAGATCGAGAGGCACTCGTACGACGTCGTGGTGATCGGCGCCGGCGGCGCCGGCCTGCGCGCGGCGATCGAGGCGCGCCTCCAGGGCAAGAAGACCGCGATCATCTCCAAGTCGCTGTTCGGCAAGGCCCACACGGTGATGGCCGAGGGCGGCGCCGCCGCCGCGATGGGCAACGTCAACGCCAACGACAACTGGATGGTCCACTTCCGCGACACCATGCGCGGCGGCAAGTTCATGAACAGCTGGCGGATGGCGGAGCTGCACGCCAAGGAGGCCCCGGAGCGCATCTGGGAGCTGGAGCTGTGGGGCGCGCTGTTCGACCGCACCAAGGACGGCAAGATCAGCCAGCGCAACTTCGGCGGGCACGAGTACCCGCGGCTGGCGCACGTCGGCGACCGGACGGGCCTGGAGCTGATCCGCACCGCCCAGCAGAAGATCGTCGCCCTCCAGCAGGAGGACCACGCCGAGCACGGCGACTACGAGGCCAACCTCAAGGTGTGGGCCGAGACGACGGTCACCCGGCTGCTGAAGGACGCCGACGGCAGGATCTGCGGCGCGTTCGGCTACGTCCGCGAGACCGGCAAGTTCGTCGTGTTCGAGGCGCCCGCGGTGGTGCTGGCGACCGGCGGCATCGGCAAGGCGTTCAAGGTCACGTCCAACTCCTGGGAGTACACGGGAGACGGGCACGCGCTGGCGCTGCTCGCCGGCGGGACGCTGCTGAACATGGAGTTCGTGCAGTTCCACCCCACCGGGATGGTCTGGCCGCCGTCCGTCAAGGGCATCCTCGTGACCGAGTCGGTCCGCGGTGACCGCGGCGTCCTGCGGAACTCCGACGGCAAGCGGTTCATGTTCGACTACATCCCCGAGGTGTTCAAGGAGCAGTACGCCACCTCCGAGGAGGAGGGCGACCGCTGGTACGACGACCCGGAGAACAACAAGCGTCCCCCCGAACTGCTGCCCCGCGACGAGGTGGCGCGCGCGATCAACTCCGAGGTCAAGGCGGGACGGGGATCGCCGCACGGCGGGGTCTTCCTCACCGTCGTCGACCGGATGCCGGGCGGCGCCGCCGAGATCGTCAAGCGGCTGCCGTCGATGTACCACCAGTTCAAGGAGCTGGCGGACGTCGACATCACCAAGGAGCCGATGGAGGTCGGCCCGACCTGCCACTACGTGATGGGCGGCGTGGAGGTCGACCCCGACACCGGCGCGGCGAAGGTCCCCGGCCTGTTCGCGGCGGGCGAGGTGTCCGGCGGCATGCACGGCTCCAACCGGCTCGGCGGCAACTCGCTGTCGGACCTGCTGGTCTTCGGGCGGCGGGCCGGGCTCGGCGCGGCGGAGTACGTGGACGGGCTGGCCGCGCGTCCGGCGGTCCCCGACGCCGAGATCGAGGCGGCCACGACCGAGGCTCTCGCCCCGTTCGAGCGCGAGGGCGGCGAGAACCCGTACGCCGTCCACGCCGAGCTGCAGCAGACGATGAACGAGCTGGTCGGCATCATCCGCAAGGAGGGGGAGCTGGAGCGGGCGCTGGAGTCGCTCGACAAGCTCCGCGAGCGCGTCGCGAACGTGGCCGTCGAGCCGGTCGCGGTGAGCGACGGCCGCGGCTACCACCCGGGCTGGCATCTCGCGCTGGACCTGCGCAACATGCTGCTGGTGTCGGAGGCGGTCGCGAAGGCGGCGCTGGAGCGGCAGGAGAGCCGCGGCGGCCACACCCGCGACGACTACCCCGCGATGTCGGCGGAGTGGCGCAAGATCAACCTGGTCTGCTCGCTGACCGGTGACCCGGCGAGCCCCCGTGTCGCGCTGACGCGGCAGCCGCTGGCGCCGATGCGCGAGGACCTGCTCGAACTGTTCGAGAACGACGAGCTGAAGAAGTACCTGACCGCCGAGGAGCTGCCGAAGGGGCTGGCCGAGGAGGTCGAGACGCAGCAGGCGGAGGCCGCGGCCGGATCGGGCGCGACCGCCGCCGGCGCCGCGGACGACGAGGAGGGCGACCGATGAGCTACGAGGCCAAGTTCAGGGTCTGGCGCGGGGACGACGGCTCCGGCGAGCTCACCGACTACACGGTCGAGGTGAACGAGGGCGAGGTCGTCCTCGACATCATCCACCGGCTGCAGGCCACGCAGGCGCCCGACCTCGCCGTCCGGTGGAACTGCAAGGCGGGCAAGTGCGGCTCGTGTTCGGCGGAGATCAACGGCATGCCGAAGCTGCTGTGCATGACCCGGATGTCGACCTTCGACCCGGACGAGACGGTCACCGTCACGCCGGTCCGGACGTTCCCGGTCATCCGCGACCTGGTCACGGACGTCTCGTACAACTACCAGAAGGCGCGGGAGATCCCCTCGTTCGACCCGGGCGACGCCGGGCCCGGCGAGCTGCGCATGCAGCAGGTGGACGTGGAGCGGTCGCAGGAGTTCCGCAAGTGCATCGAGTGCTTCCTGTGCCAGAACGTGTGCCACGTCATCCGTGACCACGAGGAGAACAAGGAGCAGTTCGCCGGTCCGCGCTTCCTGATGCGCATCGGGGAGCTGGAGATGCACCCGGCCGACCAGGCCGACCGGCGCAACATCGCGCAGGACGACCACGGCCTCGGCTTCTGCAACATCACCAAGTGCTGCACGGAGGTCTGCCCCGAGCACATCAAGATCACCGACAACGCCCTGATCCCTATGAAGGAGCGGGTCGTGGGCCGCAAGTACGACCCGGTGGTGTGGCTCGGCAGCAAGCTCGGCATCGTGAAGAAGGGGCAGGACACCCCGTCCGCCTGAGCCTTCCGCGCATCGAGTTCTCTCGCGAAGGTCCCCCGCCGCCCCGCGCGGCGGGGGACCTTCGCGTTCCCGCCGTTCTCCGCTGCGGGAGCGGCGCTCTGGCGTGCGACGCTCCCGGAATACGGCGGGCGGCGCGCCCCCGGACCGCCGCCCGCCGTCCCCGTCGTTCCCCGTGGACGGCGTGAACGCCGGACGGCCCTCCGATCGTGCACGCCGGAAGCAACTCTGGCGTACGCCCGGCCGCACGAGTAGGGAATTGTGCACACAACGCGATACTGAACCGTGATTCGCTCCCGGGAGGCGGGCGGGGCCGGATCCCTTTAGCGTGGTGGGCATGAGCGCCCTCGAACCGGGCTCGTTCCTCGCCGAACTCACCCCGGCGGAACGCGAGGACCTGGAAGCACGCGGTCGCGTCCGTGAGTTCGCCCGGGGGGACACGCTCTTCACCGAGGGGGAGCAGCCCGGCTGGGTGGCCGTCCTGCTGCGCGGCCGGGTGAAGGCGTTCTCCTACCACGAGCAGGGCGGCGAGGCGCTGCTGGCGGTGCGCGGGCCGGGCGCGCTGCTCGGTGAGGTGGCCGCGATCGACGGGGAGCCGCGGTCGGCGACGGTCAAGGCGCTGGAACCGGTGCGGGCGCTCGCGCTCACGGTGGACGAGTTCATGTCGTTCCTGCAGGCGCACGGGCGGGTCTCCATCATCATCATGCGGATCCTGTGCCAGCGCTGGCGCGACGCCGACCGCAAGCGCGTCGAGTTCGGCATGTTCGACGCCACCGGGCGGGTCGCGCAGCGGCTCGTCGAGCTGGCCGAGCGGTTCGGCGTTCCGCACCGGACGGGCACGGGCGAGGAGAGCGTCCGCATCACGCTGAACCTGTCGCAGGAGGAGCTGGCGGGCTGGGTCGGCGCGTCCCGCGAGGCGGTGAGCAAGGCGCTGCGCACGCTGCGCCGGCACGGCTGGATCGAGACGGGACGGCGGCGGCTGATCGTCCACGACCTCCAGGCCCTCCGCCGCCACGCGCGGTAACCCGGGTCGTCCCGGCCGGGCGGCCTGGTCGTACTCTGTGCAGGATGCAGCTTCAGCAGCTCACCTACTTCGTCGCGGTCGCGGAGGTGCGCCACTTCACGCAGGCCGCGGAGATCCTGCGGGTCGCGCAGCCGTCGCTGTCCAAGCAGATCCGCGCGCTGGAGAGCGAGCTGAGCGTCTCCCTGTTCCGGCGCGCGCGCGGCAACATCACGCTCACGCCCGCCGGTGAGGCACTGCTGCCTTTGGCCAAGCGCATCCTGGCCGATGTCGACACCGCCCGCTTGGAGGTGCAAGAGCTGGCGGGCCTCAAGCGTGGGCGGGTGCGGCTCGGCGCTACACCGTCCCTTTGCGCGGGCCTGCTGGCGGATGTCCTGCGTCGCTTCCACGACGCGTATCCGGGGATCCAGCTCATCGTCGAAGAGGGCGGCTCGCGGGACCTCGTCAGAGAACTGACGCGTGGCTCACTGGACCTCGCCCTCGTCATCCTTCCGCTCCAAGGCGACCCGCCCCTGGACACGACGCCGATACTGCGCGAATACCTCGTCGTGGCCTCTCCGGCAGGGGCGGACAATCCCGCGCAGCTGCCGCGCCGCTCGTACCTGCGCATCGAGGATCTGCAAGACCGTCCTCTGGTGATGTTCCGTCCCGGATACGACCTGCGTGAGGCGACCATCAGCGCCTGCAGGGCGGCCGGGTTCGAGCCGAGGTTCGCCGTTGAGGGCGGCGAGATGGACGCTGTGCTCCGCTTCGTGGAGGTCGGTCTCGGTATCGCGGTCGTCCCGAGCATGGTCCTCGCCGGACGCCCCGGCCTGCGGGGGACGCCACTCGTCCTGGCCGACGAGGAGGCTCGCCGTGGGCGCCATGGTCCGGGCCTTCTCCGGACGATCGCCCTCGCCCACCGCAAGGACGTCGAACTCACCCACGCAGCACGCGCCTTCCAGGAGACTTTGCAGACGTTCATCGTCGAGGCCGGCGCGGCCGGAACCCTCCCGGCGGGCGTCGAGAACCTGGTCGACGTACAGCCGCCGTAGCTCGCCGGTCTCGCACATGCGCCGCCGGAAGGCATCCCCGGCATCTCCCGTGATGGTGGATCAGGCGGTCAGTAGATCCCGGAGGAGGCGTCCCCGAAGGACGTTGGCGTCGCCCTCCGGCAGGTGCCAGGGGCAGGCGATGTCCAGCGCGGCCACGCGGCGGGTCGCCATGATCCGCCGGACGGACGTGACCACCGCGTCGTACGACGGCCCGCCGCCGACCGGGAACTTCAGCCCGGGCAGGTCGGCGGCGTCGATGACGTCCACGTCGATGTGCAGGAGGAGCGGCCCGTCCGGCAGGGCGACGTCGTCCACCGGGCTGTGCCGCACCTTCGAGGACGCCAGGAACTCGGCCTCGGCGGGGTCGAGGTCGCGGGCGTCCACCAGGACGGCGCGGTCCTCGGGCAGGGGACGCAGGCCGAGGCGGTCGGCGAGCAGTCCGGTGTCGGCGCCGAGGATCTGGCGCAGCGGCATGCCGCCGATGTAGCCGGACGTGGAGCTCTCCGTCGTGTGGATGTCGCCGTGCGCGTCGAACCAGACGATGGACGCGTCCACGCCCGCACGCTGCAGGCCCGCGAGGACGGCCTCGGCGGTCAGGCAGTCGCCGGACACCACGGCCGGCCGCGTGCCGCCCGCGACCTGGTCGGCGACCTCGGCGGAGACGAGTTCGTACAGCGCGGCGAGACGCTCCCACACGTCGCCGTCCGGCAGCTCGCGGGTGACCGGGACGAAGTCGAGGCCGGGCAGGGGGAAGGACGAGTCGGGGAGCCGCCCGTCCTGGTGGTACGGGACCAGAGTGATCATGCGTCTCAGCGTAGAACGGCCCCGCCCGGTACTCCGGGCGGGGCCGAGATCGTGGGACCGTCAGCGCTTCCTGCCGCCCGCGGTCGCCTTCAGGTAGTCGCCGTTGAGGCGGCCGATGACGTCGAGCGGGATCTCCTTCGGGCAGGCGACGGTGCACTCGCCGGTGTTGGTGCAGCCGCCGAAGCCCTCCTCGTCGTGGGTCTCCAGCATGGAGACGACGCGGTCCCAGCGTTCCGGCTGGCCCTGCGGCATCAGGCCGAGGTGGGTGACCTTGGCGCCGAGGAACAGGGCGGCCGAGCCGTTCGGGCAGGCCGCGACGCAGGCGCCGCAGCCGATGCACTCCGCGGCCTCGAACGCGCGGTCGGCGTCCGGCTTCGGCACGGGCGTCGAGTGCGCCTCGGGCGCGGTGCCGGTCGGGGCGGTGATGTACCCGCCGGACTGGATGACCCGGTCGAACGCCGACCGGTCGACGACCAGGTCCTTGACGACCGGGAACGCCTTGGCGCGCCACGGCTCGACGTCGATGACCTCGCCGTCCGCGAACTTGCGCATGTGGAGCTGGCACGTGGTGGTGGCGCGCTCCGGGCCGTGCGGGGTGCCGTTGATGACCAGCGAGCACATGCCGCAGATGCCCTCGCGGCAGTCGTGGTCGAACGCGACCGGCTCCTCGCCGGACGCGATGAGCTTCTCGTTGAGGACGTCCAGCATCTCCAGGAACGAGGCGTCGGGGGAGACGTCGTCGAGCTTGTACTCGACCATCCGGCCCTTGTCCTCGGGGCCGTTCTGGCGCCAGACGCGAAGTGTGAGCTTCATGATTACTTGTACGACCTCTGCGTGGGCTTGACGTACTCGAAGTTGAGGGCCTCCTTGTGGAGGACGGGCTGCTCGCCTTCCCCGGCCCATTCCCATGCGGCGACATGGCTGAAGTTGTCGTCGTCGCGCTTGGCCTCGCCGTCCTCGTCCTGGCTCTCGGCCCGGAAGTGGCCGCCGCAGGACTCGGTGCGGTGCAGCGCGTCGATCACCATCAGCTCGGCCAGCTCGAAGAAGTCGGCGACGCGGCCGGCCTTCTCCAGCTGCTGGTTCAGCTCCTCGCCCTTGCCCGTGACCTTGACGCGCGTCCAGAACTCCTCGCGCAGCGCCGGGATGAGGCCGAGGGCCTTGCGCAGCCCCTGCTCGGTGCGCTCCATGCCGCAGTACTCCCACATGATGTGGCCGAGCTCGCGGTGGAAGGAGTCGACGGAGCGGTCCCCGTCGATCGACAGGAGCCGCTCGATCCGGGACCGGACCCGCTCCTCGGCCTCGCCGATCGCCGACTCGGAGACCGGTTCGAACGGGTTGCGGGCGATGTAGTCGCCGATGGTGTTCGGCAGGACGAAGTAGCCGTCGGCCAGGCCCTGCATCAGCGCGGACGCGCCGAGCCGGTTCGCGCCGTGGTCGGAGAAGTTCGCCTCGCCGATCACGAACAGGCCGGGGATGGTGGACTCCAGGTCGTAGTCCACCCACAGGCCGCCCATCGTGTAGTGGACGGCGGGGTAGATGCGCATCGGCGTCTCGTACGGGTTCTCGCCGGTGATGCGCTCGTACATCTGGAAGAGGTTGCCGTACTTGGCCTCGACCTTGTCCCGGCCGAGCCGCCCGATCGCGTCCGCGAAGTCGAGGTAGACGCCGAGGCCGCCGGGGCCGACGCCGCGTCCCTCGTCGCAGACGTTCTTCGCCGCGCGGGACGCGATGTCGCGCGGGACGAGGTTGCCGAAGGACGGGTAGATGCGCTCCAGGTAGTAGTCGCGCTCGTCCTCGGGGATGTCGGACGGCCTGCGCGTGTCGCCGCCCTTCTTCGGCACCCACACGCGGCCGTCGTTGCGCAGCGACTCCGACATGAGCGTCAGCTTGGACTGGTGGTCGCCGCTGACGGGGATGCACGTGGGGTGGATCTGCGTGTAGCACGGGTTGGCGAACAGGGCGCCGTGCCGGTGCGCGCGCCAGGAGGCGGTGACGTTCGAGCCCATCGCGTTCGTGGACAGGAAGTACACGTTGCCGTAGCCGCCGGACGCCAGCACGACCGCGTCCGCCGTGTAGTGCTTGATCTCGCCGTTGATCAGGTCGCGGACGACGACGCCGCGCGCCCGCCCGTCCTCGATGATCAGGTCGAGCATCTCGTGCCGCGGGTACAGCTCGACGTTTCCGGCCTCGACCTGCCGCATCAGCGCCTGGTAGGCGCCGAGCAGCAGCTGCTGGCCCGTCTGCCCGCGGGCGTAGAAGGTGCGGGAGACCTGCGTCCCGCCGAACGAGCGGTTGTCGAGCAGGCCGCCGTACTCGCGGGCGAACGGGACGCCCTGCGCGACGCACTGGTCGATGATGTTCCGGGAGATGTCGGCGAGCCGGTACACGTTCGACTCGCGGGAGCGGAAGTCGCCGCCCTTCACCGTCTCGTAGAACAGCCGGTACACGCTGTCGCCGTCGTTGCGGTAGTTCTTCGCGGCGTTGATGCCGCCCTGCGCGGCGATCGAGTGGGCGCGGCGGGGCGAGTCCTGGAAGCAGAACTGCTGGACGTGGTAGCCCGCCTCGCCGAGGGTCGCGCCGGCGGAGCCGCCGGCGAGGCCCGTCCCGATGATGATGATCTTCTTCTTGCGCTTGTTGGCCGGGTTGACCTGCTTGGCCTCGAACTTGCGCGTCGTCCAGCGCTCTTCGATGGCGCCCTTCGGGGCCTTGGCGTCGGCGATCGGCTCGCCGGACTTGTAGAAGCTGTCGGTCATGGTCAGCTCACCCATCCGAGCGTGATGGAGACGGGGACGGCGACGAAGCCCAGCGTGACCACCGCGGCGACGGTCGCGGCGAGGCCCCGCAGTGCGTTGTGGCTGCGCGGGCTGCGCAGCCCGAGCGTCTGGAACGCGCTCCAGATGCCGTGGTTGAGGTGCAGGCCGACGAGCAGGACCGCGGCGACGTACCAGACGGTGATGTACCAGCGGGACGGGTCGAAGTCGGCGACGAGCCGCTCGTACGGGGTCGCGTCGGAGCCCTTGGGGTTCACGACGAAGAACGTGAGGTCGAGCAGGTGCCAGATGACGTAGAGCGCGATGATGATCCCGCCGTACCGCATCGTGCGGACGGCGTAGCCCTGCGCGTGCGACTTCTTCTTCGACTGGTACTTCACGGGGCGCGCGTGGGCGGCGCGCTTGGCGAGCGACACCGCCGACCACATGTGCAGGACGATCGAGACGGCGAGCACGACCTCCAGGAGCGTCAGGACGGTCCGGTGCGGTACCGCGGGCTCACCGATCGTGCGCAGCCAGTGCGCGTAGTGGTTGAAGTCCTCCGCGCCGAGAAAGATCTTCAGGTTCCCGAGCATGTGCGTGATCAGGAAGAGCACGAGGATGCCGCCGGTCACCGCCATGACGGCCTTCTTGCCGACGGTCGATCGGTAGATCGCAGGTATCGCTATAGCCACGACCTGCACGTTATGTCCGGATCGAAGAATAGTTCCAAGTCATCAGCGCACTCGTGGCGATAGCCGCAGGCTATGAACCCATGCTGCGCGGGCGTTGTGGCCGTTCCGTGACGTCCTGCCCGGTGAGTGACCTCACAGCGGGTTCGGGAACTCCGCGATCAAGTGATCCAGAAGACATTGACGGAGGTCAGGGGCTTGTGGTCAGTGCCCCGCGGAGGGCGCTCCGGCCTGCCGGGACAGCAGCAGGACGGCCAGGTCGTCGGTCAGGGCGTCCCCGTTGAGGCGCTCCACTTCGGCCACGAGGTCGTCGACGAGGCCGCGTCCGGCGGTGCCGTCACGGCCGCGCGTCGGCTCCCGGCCGACCCTGCCGCGCGCCGCGCGGGCCAGGTCGACGAGCCCGTCGGTGCCGAGCCGGTCCGAGCCCGTGCCGACCTTTCCCTCGATCAGGCCGTCGGTGTAGAGCATCAGGCCCCAGGACTCGCCGAGGTCGATCTCGGTCGTCGGCCACTCGGCGCCCGGCAGCAGGCCGAGCGCGGGGCCGTGCGCGTACTCGGGCAGCGCCGCGACCTCGCCGTCCTCCCCGAGGTGGCCGCGGAACAGCAGCGGCGCGGGGTGCCCGGCGAGGTGCATCCGGGCGGTCCGCCGGGACGGCGCGATCGTGATCATGCAGAGCGTGGTGAAGATCTCCTCGCTGCGCCGCTCGTGCCCGAGGACGGTGTCGAGGGTGCCGAGGAGCTGCTCGCCGGTGTGCCCGGCGAGCACGAGCGTGCGCCAGGCCATCCGGAGCTGGACGCCGAGGGCCGCCTCGTCCGGGCCGTGCCCGCACACGTCCCCGATCATCAGGTGGACGGCGCCGCCCTCGGTCTGCACCGTGTCGTAGAAGTCGCCGCCGAGCAGCGCGCGCCGCCGGCCGGGCCGGTAGCGGGTGTGGTGCCGCAGCGACGGGTCGTCGATCAGCGGGACGGGCAGCAGCCCGCGCTCCAGCCGGGCGTTCTCCCGGCCGAGGATGCGGGCCTCGACGAGCCGCCGCTCGGTCTCCTCCGAGCGCTTGCGCTCGATCGCGTAGCGCACCGCGCGGGCCAGCAGCGGTGCGTCGACCTCCTGCTTGACGAGGTAGTCCTCGGCGCCGGCGGCGACCGCCTGGACGCCGAGGTGCGCGTCGTCCAGACCGGTCAGGACGACGACGGCGGCGGTCTCGGACAGGGCCAGCACCTGCCGCAGCCCGTCCAGCCGGTCGATGCCGCTCGTGGACAGGTCCACGAGGATGCACTGGGTGCGGCGCGTCAGCGAGCGCCGGGCGGCGGTGAGGTCGGCGACGGTGGAGATGCTGACGTCCATGCCGCTTTCGGCCAGCATCGTCTCGACCATGAGGACGTCGGAGGGGTCGGCGTCGATGAGGAGCAGGTCGATCCTGTCCTCGGCCCCCGGCGTGAAGGGGTACGTCTGATGGCTGATCGTGCTCACAGAGGCTTCCGGGAAGTCGGGCTGACGGCACTGGCAACGACCGAAGACGCCCCGCTGGTTCCGCTGGTACGGGACGGCGTGACGGGCCGCGCCGGGGCAGCGGCATTGGCCTAGCCGCCAGGGTCCCGGCTCAAGGAGCGGAGGAAGCGTCGCTCCGTACGTCCCAGACCTTAGCGTGTTCGCGCGTCCCGGTGCACCCCTGGCATGCGTCCTGATCATGTTTTCCGGTCCGTCCGAAACGCATCGGGCCAGGTGAAAAACCAGTCGAACTTCGGACGTTCCGCTGCATAACCTTCGTGCCGTGAAGCCGTTGCCGGAGAAAGATCCTGGCAGGCCCGACCATGCTGTCCGCGGGGGGAGGAACCCCCGCGCCCCCCGGAGCGCCTCCGGCGCCGACGGCGGATCCTCCGCGCGCTACCTGGTGTGGCTGCTGCGCGTCCAGTGGCGCAGCGTCACGGCCGGCGCGCTCCTCGGCGTGGTCTGGATGCTCAGCCAGGCCCTCATGCCCGCCGCGATCGGCCGCGCCATCGGCGACGGCCTCGCGGCGCGGGACGAGCGCGCCCTGCTGGCTTGGTCCGGCGTGCTGCTCGGCCTCGGCGCCGCGCAGGCGGTCACCGGCGCCCTCCGGCACCGGTTCGCCGTGTTCAACTGGCTCTCGGCGGCCTACCGGACGGCCCAGATCGTCACCCGGCAGGCGACCCGGCTCGGCGGGACGCTGCCGAAGCGGCTGAGCGCGGGCGAGGTGGTGAGCATCGGCCTGTCCGACGTGTCGCACATCGGCGACGCCCTCGACATCCTCTCCCGCGGGTCGGGCGCCGTGGTCGCGATCGTCGTCGTGGCCGGGATCCTGCTGAGCACCTCGCCGCCGCTCGGCCTGATCGTGCTGGTGGGCGTCCCGCTGATCCTGGCGATCGCGGCGCCGCTGCTGCGCCCCTACCGCGACCGGGAGCTGGCGCACCGCGAGCTGGTCGGCGAGCTGAGCACGCACGCCACCGACCTGGTCGCGGGCCTGCGGGTGCTGCGCGGCATCGGCGGCGAGGCGCTGTTCTCCGGCCGCTACCGCGCCGAGTCGCAGCGGGTGCGCGCGGCCGGAACGGCGGTCGCGCGGGCCGAGACCCGGATGAACGGCGCCGAGGTGCTGCTGCCCGGGCTGCTGGTCGCGCTGGTGACCTGGGCCGGCGCGCGGTTCGCCGCGCGGGGCGCGATCGGGGTCGGCGAGCTGGTCGCGTTCTACGGCTACGCGGTGTTCCTGATCGTCCCGCTGAAGACGCTCGGCGAGGCCGCCAGCAAGATCACCAAGGGCCTCGTCGCGGCCGGCCGGGTGACCGCGCTGCTGGCGATCGACCCCGAGCTGCCGGACGCCGGGACGGCCCGTCCGGCGGCGGGCGCCGAGCTGGTCGACATCGCGTCCGGACTGGTCGTGCGGCCCGGGCGGGTGACCGCTATCGCGGCGGCCGACCCGCGCGACGCGCAGGCGATCGCCGACCGGCTCGGCCGGTACGCGGACGGCGCCGTCGACTTCGGCGGCGTGCCGCTGCACGCGGTCGCGGACGTCCGGAAACGGATCCTGGTCGCCGTCAACGAGGACCGCCTCTTCTCGGGGACGTTGCACGAGTCCCTGGCCCCGGACGGCGACGAGGCCACGTTGAAGGCAGCGATCTACGCTGCCAGCGCCGAGGACGTCGTCGCCTCGGTCGGCCTGGACGCGCATGTAGCCGAGGCAGGACGGGAGTTCTCCGGCGGCCAGCGACAGCGCCTCCGCCTTGCGCGGGCGCTCGCCGCCGAACCCGACGTCCTCGTCCTGGTCGAGCCGACCAGCGCGGTGGACGCGCACACAGAGGCACGCATCGCCAGCAGGCTCGGCCAAGCGCGCGCGGGCCGCACAACCGTGGTTTGCACGACAAGCCCGCTGATGCTGGACCGTGCTGACCACGTCGCGTTCGTCCAGGACGGGCTGGTCGTCGCAGAGGGAACGCACCACGACCTCCTGGAGATCGAGCCGCGCTACGCGGCGACCGTCACCCGGGGCGAGACCGCGGAAAGGGCAGGAACGTGAGCGCCGAGATGCTGCCGGTCGCGACACCCGTCCAGGTGCGGGCGTACGCGCGGCGCCTCGTCCTACGGCATCCCAGGGCCCTCGCCGGGGTGCTGGTCCTGCACGCGATGGCCGCCGCGGCGGGCCTGGTGACGCCCCGGCTGCTCGGCGCCCTCGTCGAGGACGTCCGCGACGGCCGGGCCTCCATCGACGCGACCGGCCTCGCCATCGCCGGGTTCGTGATCACGCAGGGCTTGCTGATCCGGTACGCCTACCTCGCGTCCGCGAAGCTGGGCGAGCGGGTGCTGGCCGAGCTGCGGGAGGAGTTCGTCGACCGGGTGCTGGCGCTGCCGCTGTCCACGGTCGAGCGGGCGGGCACCGGCGACCTGGTCACCCGGGCGTCCCGCGACGTGGACACGCTGAGCACGTCCGTCCGGTACGCCATGCCGGAGACGCTCGTCGCGATCGTCGTCGGCGGGTTCACGTTCGGCGCGCTGCTGCTGAACGGCCCCCTCGTCGCGCTGCCCGCGCTGGTCTCCGTCCCGTTCCTGGTGGCGGTGATGCGCTGGTACCTGCCCCGCGCCCACCTCGGCTATCTGCGGGAGAACGAGGCGTGGTCGCGGATCGCGGACGGGCTTACCGAGACCGTCCAGGGCGCCCGGACCGTCGAGGCGCTCGGCCTCGCCGGACGCCGGCACGCGCGCGGCGACGCCGACATCGCGAACTCCTACAAGGCGGAGCGCTACACGCTGCGGCTGCGCATGGTCCTGTTCCCCGTGGCCGAGCTGAGCTTCGTGCTGCCCGTGGTGTCGACCCTGCTCGTCGGCGGCCTCCTCTACCTGCACGACATGGCGACGCTCGGGCAGGTGACCGCCGCGACCCTGTACGCGCAGCTGCTCATCGAGCCGGTGGACACCATGCTCTCCTGGCTGGACGAGTTGCAGCTCGGCGGCGCGTCGCTGGCCCGCCTGCTCGGCGTCGGCAACGTCCCGCCCGACCGCGCCCCGGGCGAGGCCAGCCCCGCCGGCGACCGGCTCACGGCGCACGGGGTCCGCTACTCCTACCGGCCGGGCCAGGACGTCCTGCACGGCGTGGACCTCGCCCTGCGGCCCGGAGAACGCCTCGCGATGGTCGGCCCGAGCGGCGCGGGCAAGTCCACGCTCGGCCGCCTGCTCGCTGGTGTGGACGGCCCGCGCTCCGGCGCCGTCACCGTCGGCGGCGTCCCCCTGGTGGAGCTGCCGCTGGACGGGCTGCGCCGCGAGGTCGCCCTGGTCACGCAGGAGCACCACGTGTTCCGCGGCACGCTCCGCGAGAACCTCGTGATGGCCCGGCCGGACGCGTCCGACGACGAGATCCGCCAAGTCCTGTCGGCCGTCGACTGGGACGGGCCCGGCCTCGGCGCCGTCGTCGGCTCCGCCGGCACGGCGCTGACGCCCGCCCAGGCGCAGCAGCTCGCGCTGGCCCGGCTCGTCCTCGCCGACCCGCACACGCTCGTCCTGGACGAGGCGACCTCGCTGCTCGACCCGCGCGCCGCCCGCCGCCTCGAACGCTCGCTCGCCGCCGTCCTGCACGGCCGGACCGTCGTGGCGATCGCCCACCGCCTCCACACCGCGCACGACGCCGACCGCGTGGCGGTGGTGGAGGACGGCCGCATCACCGAACTCGGCACCCACGACGAACTGATCGCCCAGAACGGCTCCTACGCCGCCCTGTGGACGTCCTGGCACGGAGGCCAGCCCGACAAGCAAGTTCAGGCGGACTTCACGTAGCGGCTAGGGCCGACAGGGCGGGCTGGACAGGCGGGCTAGTGGGCGGACAGGGCCGACTTCAGGTAGTCGACCTGGATGTGGAGCAGGTTCTCCGCGACGACCTCCTGCGGGGTCATGTGGGTGACGCCCGACAGCGGCAGGACGGTGTGCGGGCGTCCGGCGGCCAGCAGCGCGGACGACAGCCGGAGCGTGTGGGCGGCGACCACGTTGTCGTCAGCGAGCCCGTGGATGATCATGAGCGGGCGCTTCAGCTCCCCGGCCATCTCGATCAGCGAGTTCGCGGCGTAGTTCTCCGGCTCCTCGTCGGGGTGCCCGAGGTAGCGCTCGGTGTAGTGGGTGTCGTACAACCGCCAGTCGGTGACCGGCGCGCCCGCGATGCCCGCGTGGAACACGTCCGGGCGGCGCAGGACGGCGAGGCCGGCGAGCCAGCCGCCGAACGACCACCCGCGGATGCCGACGCGGTCGAGGTCGAGCGCGGCCGGATGCCTGCGCGCGGCCTCGATCAGCGCGGTGATCTGGTCGTCCAGGACGGGCCCGACGAAGTCGCCGTGCACGGCGCGCTCCCACGCCGGGCCGCGCGCGGGCGAGCCGCGGCCGTCGGCGATCACGACGGCGAAGCCCTGGTCGGCGAGCCACTGCGGCTCGCAGTACATCCGCTGGACGGCGAGGACGCGCTGGGCGTGCGGCCCGCCGTAGGGGTCCATGAGGACGGGCAGCCGGCCCTGGTCGGGCGTCCAGCCGGTCGGCAGCAGCACGGCGGTGCGGATTTCGCGGTCGCCGGCGCGCAGCAGCTCGACCCGCGGAGTGATCACCGGGGTCTCGGCGAACGAGGCGACCGGGTGCGTCCCGGACGGCGTGCGCACCTCGATCTCCGTGCCGGGACGATCGAGCCGCGCGCCCGTCACCACGGTGACGCCGCCGCAGCGGATGCCGCCGAAGACGCCCTGCCCCTCGGTCAGCCGCGTGATCTCGCCCGCGTCGTGGCTGTACAGGTGGATCTCCGTCGGCTCCTCCGACGCGGTGAACAGCAACGACTCGCCGTCCACGCCGATGACCGACCGGATCTGCAGGCCCGGCGGGGTGACGGGCCTGCCCGCGACGGTGATGCGGCGCGTGTCGGCGTCGCGGTCCTCGGTGGTCCAGACGAGCCCGCCGGAGTTCGTCCGGGCGGGCAGGCCGGGGACGACGTCGGTCCACACCGGGTCGTGCTCGGTGTGCGCGAGGGACGTCTCGCCGTTGGACGGGTCGACGCTCAGCACCCGCTGCGCGCGCTGGTCGCGCGGCTGGACGACGATCAGCAGGCCGTGCCGGTCCCAGGCGGTCGCCGTGAAGTAGGGGAACATGCCGCGGTCCCACGCGACGGTGGTGCGCCGGCCGTCGATCTTGAGCAGCACCAGCGACACCAGCGCGTTCGGCGTGCCGGCGGCCGGGTAGGCGATCTCGGCCGGGGTACGGTCCGGGTTCGCGGGGTCGGCGATGTGCCAGCGCTGCACCGGCGTCTCGTCGACCCGGGCGACCAGCAGCGTCCCGCCGTCGGGCGACCACCAGTGGCCGCGCATCCGGTCCATCTCCTCCGCCGCGACGAACTCGGCGAGGCCGTAGGAGACCTGGTCGGACTCCGGCTGGACGAGCGCCCGGTCGTCGGTGCCGTCGATCTCGATCAGCCGCAGCGTCCGGCCGGACACGTAGGCGATCCGCCGCCCGGCCGGGTCGGGACGCGGGTCGAACACGGGCACCTGCGCGGGCAGCTCGCGGACCAGCGCGGTGTCGAGGTCGGCGACGTACAGGCGCCCGGCGAGGGTGAACACGGCCTGCTTCATGCCCCGGTCGGTGGCGTAGCCGACGATGCCGCCCGCCTGCTCGCGGGCCCGCTCGCGCCGGGCGCGCTCCTCGGCGGGCAGGTTCTCCTCGCCGGGGACGTCCAGCGCGGCCGGGTCGGCGACGCACCGCTCCTCGCCGGTCGCGGTGTCCAGCGTCCACAGGCAGGTCACCGGATCGTCGCCCGCCCTGGTGCGCAGGAACGCGACGCGCGACTCGTCCGGCGCGATCTGGAAGGCGCGCGGGACGCCGAGGCTGAACCGTCGGGTGCGGGCGCTCTGCCGCGGATAGCTGATGCTCATGACATCCGAGTCTGCCAGGATGCTCCGGAACCGCTGCGCACGGCGGCCTCCCGGCCCCTATGATCACGGGTCGTCGCGAGGTGGACGGGGAATGTCCCGTGCCCGGGTCCGCGCTCGCGTAAGCTCAAGGCTTCCCCAAGCACTTTTTTCGTCGCGGGCTGAGGAGTGGTCAATGCCGGAGCTGCAGCCGGGAGATCCCCGGCGGCTTGGCTCGTACGAGATCGTCGAACGGCTCGGCGAGGGCGGCCAGGGCGTCGTCTACGCGGGCGTCGACGCCTCCGGGAACCGGGCCGCGATCAAGCTGCTCCGCGCCGACCTGGCCGGGGACACGATGGCGCGCACCCGGTTCGTCCGCGAGGCGCAGGCGGCCAAGCAGGTCGCGCGGTTCTGCACCGCGCAGGTCCTGGAGGCCGACGTCGCGGGCGACCAGCCCTACATCGCCAGCGAGTACGTGCCGGGCCCGTCGCTGTACAAGCAGGTCACCGAGGGCGGCCCGATCGGCGGGGCGGCGCTCGACCGGCTCGCGATCGGCACCGCGACGGCGCTGGTGGCGATCCACCAGGCCGGGATCGTGCACCGCGACTTCAAGCCGCACAACGTCATCATGGCGCCGGACGGCCCGCGGGTGATCGACTTCGGCATCGCGCGGGCCCTCGACACCGGGCAGACGAACGCGACCAAGGCGATCGGTACGCCGTCCTACATGGCGCCCGAGCAGGTGGCGGGCGCCACGCTCACCGAGGCCGTGGACGTGTGGGCGTGGGCGACGACGATGGTGTTCGCGGCGACCGGGCGCCCGCCGTTCGGCGACGACACCGTGATGGCGGTCATCAACCGGGTGATGCACGAGCCGCCGATGCTGGACGGCGTGCCCGCCGACCTGGACCGGCTGATCGGCGCCTGCCTGGCCAAGGAGCCCGAGCGGCGGCCGACCGCGCAGCAGCTCATGATGGCGCTGATCGGCAGCGGGCCGGGCGGCGCCGGGCAGACCCGCATGGACGACCCCGCCCAGGCGAACACGATGCTGGCCGAGGGCTCCACGCTCGCCGCGGGCGGGTTCGGCGCGGCCGGGATGATGGGCTCGACCCAGCCCGGCGGCGGCGGGACGCGCCGCGTCGCCCCGGCCGACTACACCGGGAACATCCCGCCCGCGGGCGGGCCCCCGCCCGGCGCGGGCCGGGCCAGGTACGACGACTGGCAGCCCGAGCGCAAGTCCAAGTGGCCGATCTTCGCCGCGGTCGCCGCGCTCGCCGTGCTGGCGCTCGTCGTCGGCGTGTTCGCGGCCACCCGCGGCGGGGACGGCCCGTCCACGCCGCCGACCACGCCGGCGGTCACCGACTCCGGGACGGTCTCGGAGACCCCGACGAGCGAGGAGCCCACCGAGCCGACGCCGACCCGCACCCGGACGCGCCGGAGCACTCCGCCGCCGCCGGCCACCAGCGAGCCGCCGACGGAGCCGCCGGCCACCAGCGAGCCGCCGACGGAGCCGCCGACCACGAGCACGCCGCCGACGGAGCCGCCGACGACCGGCGGCGGAGGCGGTGGCGGTGGCGGCGACGGCGGTACCGGAGCCGGCGGCGGTGGTGCGACACCGGGCGGCGGCGGGGGCGGCTGACCCCGGCCCGGGGCGCCCGCCGGGATGTGCGGGGCAGGGCGGTCATCGCCGCGATGCCGGGCCCTGAGTAGGCTCGGTGACTATGAAGGAGCCGCGGATCCTGTTCGTCCACGCCCATCCGGACGACGAGTCCATCGGGACCGGGGCGACCATGGCCAAGTACGCCGCCGAGGGCGCCCATGTCTGTCTCGTCACCTGCACCCTGGGTGAGGAGGGCGAGGTCATCCCCGAGGACCTGCGCCACCTGGCCTCCGACAAGGAGGACCGCCTCGGCGAGTACCGCATCGGGGAGCTCGCCGCGGCCTGCGAGGCGCTCGGCGTGCGCGACCACCGCTTCCTCGGCGGGGCGGGCCGCTGGCGCGACTCCGGCATGATGGGCGCACCCACGAACGACGATCCGCGCTGCTTCTGGCGGGCGGACGTCGACACCGCCGCGGCGGCCCTCGTCGCGGTGATCCGGGAGATCCGGCCGCAGGTGATCGTCACCTACGACGAGCGCGGCAACTACGGGCATCCCGACCACATCCAGGCGCACGGCGTCGCGTGGCGGGCGTTCGAGCTGGCCGCCGACCCCGAGTTCGAGGACGGCGCCGAGCCGTGGCGGGCCGCCAAGTTCTACGCCTACGCCACCCCGCGCACCGTCCTCGCGCGGGCGATCGCGGTGATGCGCGAGGCGAAGCTGCCGTTCGCGCGCGTCGCCGGGCTGGACGAGCTGGGCTCCGGCGTCCCCGACGGGGAGGTCACGACGGTCGTGGACGCCCGCGCCCACCTGCCCGCAAAGCTCGCCGCGCTGCGCGCCCACCGCACCCAGATCGTCGTCGCGCCCGAGCAGGTCGGCCCGTTCTTCGCGCTGTCGAACAACCTCGGCCAGCAGGCGTTCGGCACCGAGTACTTCGTCCTGCAGGCCGGCGAGCTCGGCCCGGTCGGCGCCGGCCGCCGCGAGCGCGACCTTTTCGCGGGCCTGACCGAGCCGGACGCCTGACCGGGCCGGGCTGCCGACCGGAAATCCAGCGCCTGCCCGGAGTCCAGTGCTTGCCCGGAGTCCAGTGCTTGCCCGGAGTTCAGCGGCTGCCCGCCCTGGAACCCAGGGCCGGTACCCTGACCTCCGTGCACAAGGACGACGACGAGGCGCGGGTCAGCCTCGCCAAGGACGGCCTCCCGGCGGACGGCGGCGCCGGCGCGTCCGCCCTGGAACGGGCTGACGGCGAAGGCCCGCTGGACGCGTTCGTGTCCGGTGCCGCCTACGCGGCCCTCGCCCTGTTCGGCGGGGTGTTCGGCGTCGTCGGTTCGTTCGTCCAGGACTGGACGGTCGGTCCGGTCCCGGTCGCGGCGATCGTCCTGGTCGCGCTGGTCTTCGCGATGGCCCGGCTGTCCGGTCTCGGCATGGGCGGCCGGCTCGGCGCGACGATCCCCGCGGTCGTCTGGGGCATCGTGGTGTTCGTCATGTCGGTGCGGCGCAGCGAGGGCGACCTCGTCGTCCCGGCCACCGCGGCCGGGTACCTGTTCATCGTCGGCGGCATGCTCGCCGCCGTGGCCGGGATCATGCTGGTCCCACCGGCCCGCCCGCCGGGCGAATGGCTGCTCGGCAGGGCGGGCCGTACCCGCGACTAGCGCGGTCAGGTCGCCATCGGGGCGGGTTCCGGGTCGAGGTGGGCCGGGGCCTCGTTGCTCTTGTGGCCCTTGAGGGTGACGCAGGCGGCGGCGCCGAGCAGGATGACGCCGATCGGCAGCCACATCGTCGGCTTCATCGCGTGCACGTAGCTGTGCGAGAAGACCTGTCCGGCCAGCTCGTGGACGCGGTTCGCGACGCTCGGCGGGACGCCCGGGGGGAGCTGCTGCTTCGCGCCGCTCTGGCCCGCGCCGACCTCCAGGCCGCCCTTGGCCGCGTTCGCGAACCCCTTGACGAACCCGGGGCGCACGTCCGGCGGAAGCGCCGCGGAGCGGGCCGGGGCCTCCTCCCGCAGCGAGGACGCGAGCTGGTTCTGCAGGACGGCGCCGACCGCCGCGCTGCCGAGCACCGACCCGACCTGCCGGATCGTGTTGTTCACGCCGGACGCGGCGCCCGCGAGCCGCGGCGGGACGTTCCGGGTCGCCTCGGTGGCCATCGGCGCGAACACGCCGCCGATGCCGATCCCGGTGACGACGAGCGCGGGGGTGAACGCCTTCCAGTCCGTCCCGACCTGGGCGGCGATGACGATCCACATCAGGCCGAGCCCGTAGAGGGTGAGGCCGCCCATCAGGATGAACTTGCCGCCGATCCGGTCGGACAGCCGGCCCGCGGCGGGCGCGAGGAACATCGACACGAGCGAGGTCGGCGCCATGACGAGGCCGGCCTTGAGGGCGCTGTAGCCGAGCACCGACTGCAGGTAGATCGTCATCGGCAGGAACATGCCGATCATGCCGATCGAGACGGCCGCGCCGACGAGGTTCAGGACGGTGAAGTTGCGGTCCTTGAACAGGGAGAACGGGACGAGCGGCTCACCGTCCTGGCGGTTGCGCTGCTGGACGACGAAGACGGCGAACAGCGCGAGACCCGCGATGATCAGCCCCCAGATGCCCTCGTTCCACTCGAACTTCTGGCCCTCGGTGAGCGCGAACGTCACGCAGAACAGGGCGGCGGACGCCAGCAGCACGCCGACGACGTCGAACCGGTGCCGGACGGTGCGGGTGTGGCCGGGCAGGATCGGCACGGCGAGGGCCAGCACCAGGATCCCGATCGGCAGGTTCACGAAGAAGATCCACCGCCAGTCGAGGCTGGTGACGAGCAGCCCGCCGACCGTCGGCCCGGCGATCGTGGACACCCCGGCGACCGCGCCCCACACGCCGAGGGCGGCGCCGCGCCGCTCCGGCGGGAACACCTGGATGATGATCGACATGGTCTGCGGCATCAGCAGCGCCGCGCCGAGGCCCTGCACGCCGCGGGCGGCGATGAGCTGCGCCGGGTCCTGCGCGATCCCGCACACCAGGCTGGACAGCGTGAACACCGCGACCCCGGCGATGAAAAGGTTCTTCTTGCCCCACAGGTCGCCGAGCCGGCCGGCGGTGATGAGCAGCACGGCCAGCACCAGGACGTAGGCGTTGACGACCCACAGCACCTGGTCCAGCGAGGCGTCCAGCTTGTCGGTCATGCTCGGGATCGCGATGTTCACGATCGTCAGGTCGAGCAGCGTCATGAAGAATCCCAGGGAGAGCGTGAGCAGGATCGCCCAGGGATTTCCGCGCCATTTGCTCATGAGGTCCCCTCGTCGTCATGCTGTGGCGGTCGTGGCCGCGGGTGGCAGCGGATCTGCACGTCGTCGTCCTTCCAGGTGAGGCCGCCGGAATCGAGGTCGTCGACCAGGCCCCGCACGAATTCCAGCTCGCCGCGGGCGCGCGCGATCAGCCATTCCTGGTCGATGAGCTTGTAGCGGTCGAGGCCCTGCTTGAGGAGCGCCTCGTGCGCGGCCTGGTGCCCGGCGAGCGTCGCCTCCAGCTTGACCGCGCGGCTGCGCAGGAGCCGGGCGACCTCGTCCTCGGACAGCAGGTTGAGGAACGCCAGACCGGTGCCGAACAGCGGGAACTCGGCGGCCGGGTTGCGCAGCAGCTCGGCGAGGCGGATCTGCGCGGCGTCGCGTCCGGCGGCCGTCACCGCGTAGGTGGTGCGCTCGGGCCGGCGGCCCTCGCGGCTAGTCTCCAGCGGTTCGATCAGCCCGGACGCGGCGAGCCGCTCGACCGAGTGGTACAGCGCGCCGTGCGTGATCTTGACGGCGTGGTCGTAGGCGTGGTCGCGGATGCGCTGCTGCATCTCGTACGGGTGCATCGGGCTGTCGCACAGCATTCGCAGCACGGTCAGCGCCAGCGGGGTGAGCGGTCGGGACATGGCCGGGCCTCGGGTCGATTCCGATTAGTCCGCTTAGACTAATCCAATCGGACGGCCTCTGTCACCTTGGGGCATGTCGGGCATGAACGTGCAGGTTGGGCGGGTCAGCGTACGGCGTCGACTGAGTTGGCCGCGCCGTTGCGGGTCACGTAGTCGCCCACCCGGTCCTCCCGGACGGCGGTGGACAGCGACCGCACGCCATCATCGTCCAGGAGTACGACACTCTGCCCGTCCCGCTCGGCCATCTTCGCGACCGGGGCGGTCAGGTACTCCATCAGGGACGTGTCGAGCAGCCGGTGCGCCAGCCCGCGCAGCGTGCCGGCGGTGACCGAGTCGTCCACGGTCACCGAGCCCGTCGCGGCCCGGACGAACCGGTCGATCTTGAGCGGGTTGCGGGTGTCCAGCGCCTTGGCCGCGAGCGCGTGCAGGAACGCCTGCTGCCGCTTGATCCGGTCGAGGTCGCCGCCCGGCAGGTTCCACCGCTGCCGGACGAAGTCGAGCGCCGCGAGGCCGTCCAGATGTTGCTTCCCCGCCTTCCACCGGCGCTCGTGCTTCGGGTCGTAGGTGTCGTCGGTGATGGTGACGTCGACGCCGCCGAGCGCGTCCGTCATCTTCACGAACCCGCCGAAGTCGACCGCGCCGTAGTGGTCGACGCGGACGCGCGTGAGCTGCTCGACGGTGCGGATCAGCAGCGACGGCCCGCCGTAGGCGAACGCCGCGTTGATCTTCGTGACGCCGTGCCCGGGGACGGGCACCCACCCGTCCCGGGGGATCGAGATCAGCGAGACCCGGTCGCCGCGCCCGGACAGGTGCACCAGCATGATCGTGTCCGCCCGGGAGCCCATCGAGGGGATGTCCGCGCGGCGGTCGGAGCCGATCAGCAGCCAGTTCTCGCCGCGACCGGTGGAGGCCGGCCGCCCGCCACCGCTCGGCATCGCGCCCGCGATCCGCCTGACCTCTCCGTCGTACGCCCGTTGCAGCAGGTAGAGCCCGCCCGCGAGCAGCATCAGGACACCGACCGCCAGCCCGCCGCAGCCGATCACGACCCGGCGCCGGCTCCTGTTCCGCAGCATGCCCACCACACTGCCGCCGAGCCCGCGCCGGGCCGCGCCGCCGTGCGGACGGCGGCCGATTCTTTGACGACTCGCGGTTCCGCATTAGCAAGCGAAAAGCCGCCGGACGCCATTGACCGCCGGCTTTTCGGATCGGAGGCTCAGCCCTTCAGGGCGATTTCCAGCTGGTCGAGGGCCCAGTCGAGGTCGGCGCGCTCGATGACCAGGGGCGGCGCGAGGCGGAGGGTGGTCTCGTGGGTCTCCTTGGCGAGGACGCCGAGTTCCATGAGGCGCTCGCTGACCGGCCGGGCCTCGCCGTGCAGCTCGACGCCCGCCCACAGCCCGCGGCCGCGCACCTCGCGGACGAGGTCGCCGGGCAGCCCGCCGAGGCGCTCGTGCATGTGCGCGCCGAGTGTCCGGGACCGCTCCTGGAACTCGCCCGTCTTGAGCATCGCGACGACCTCGCGTCCGATGGCGCAGGCGAGCGGGTTGCCGCCGAACGTCGAGCCGTGCTGGCCGGGCTTGAAGACCCCGAGGACGTCGCGGTCGGCGACGACGGCGGAGACCGGCATGATGCCGCCGCCGAGGGCCTTGCCGAGGATGTAGACGTCGGGGACGACGTTCTCGTGCTCGACGGCGAACGTGGCGCCGGTGCGGCCGAGGCCCGACTGGATCTCGTCCGCGATCATCAGGGAGCCGTTGGCCGTGCACAGCTCCCGCACCGCGCGCAGGAACCCGCTCGGCGGGACGTTCACACCGGCCTCGCCCTGGATCGGCTCGATCAGCACGCCGACCGTGGCGTCGTCCATCGCGGCCTTGAGCGCCTCGACGTCCCCGTACGGGACGGTCCGGAAGCCCGGCGTGTACGGCCCGTAGGAGTCCCGGGCGTCGGGGTCGGTGGAGAAGCTGATGATCGTGGTGGTGCGGCCGTGGAAGTTGCCCTCGAACGTGATGATGTTCGCCTGCCCGGCCGGGACGCCCTTGACCTCGTACCCCCACTTGCGGGCGGTCTTCAGCGCGGTCTCGACGGCCTCGGCGCCGCTGTTCATCGGCAGCACCATGTCCTTGCCGCACAGCTCGGCCAGCTCGGCCGCGAACGGGCCGAACTGGTCGTGGTCGAAGGCGCGGCTGACCAGCGTGACCCGGCCGAGCTGCCGCTCGGCGGCCGCGGTGAGGCGCGGGTTGCGGTGCCCGAAGTTGACCGCGGAGTAGGCGGCCAGCATGTCGAGGTAGCGGCGGCCCTCGACGTCGGTCAGCCACACGCCGTCCGCCTCGGCGACCACGATCGGGAGCGGGTGGTAGTTGTGCGCGCTGTGGTCCTCGGACAGCGCTCGCAGCTGGTCGGTCGGCGTCACGAGGCTCCTTCGCGGCTCGGCCCGGCCGGCCCGGCCGGGGCGTGGCTGAGGCACCGGACGCGGTCCGGTGCCGAGGGGGAGGAGGCCGGGCGGGTCAGGTGGCCGCCGGTCCACTTCCCAGCGTATGTTCGGAAATGACCGCCGACCAATGACGAAAACCGACTTCAGGGGTGTTATTTGTTGCGTCTTGACGACCTGGACCGTCGAATCGTTGCGCGACTCCTGGAGGACGGCCGCGCATCGTACGCGCAGATCGGCGACAAGGTCGGGCTGTCGGCCCCGGCGGTGAAGCGGCGGGTCGACCGGCTGCGCGCGGACGGCGTGATCAACGGCTTCGCGGCGGTCGTCGATCCGGCCGCGCTCGGCTGGACGACCGAGGCGTTCATCGAGATCTTCTGCACGGGCGCGACGTCCCCGGAGGAGATCTACTCCAGCGTCCGCGGCCACCCCGAGGTCGTCGCGGCGTACACGATCAGCGGCGACGCCAGCGCGCTCGTGCACGTGCGGGCCCGCGACATCCAGCATCTGGAGCAGGCCCTCGAACGGCTGCGCCGGGAGGACAACATCACCGCGACGAAGACGTCGATCGTGCTGTCCCGGCTGATCGGCCGTCCCACCGACGCGCCTTCGGGCTGATCGGTTACCGGACAGTAGTCTGCCGTTATGGACTTCGCGACCGCTGACCTCATCGACGACTTCGGGGACGAGCTGCGCAGCTGCGAGACGCAGTTCCGCCAGTACGGCGCGCGGACGTTGTTCGCCGGCCCGGTCTCGACCGTGCGCTGCCACCGCGACAACGGCCTGGTGAAGAAGCTGCTGAACACCCCCGGCGCGGGCCGGGTCCTGGTCGTGGACGGCGCCGGTTCGCTGGCGTCCGCGCTGATGGGCGACATGATCGCTGCGGCGGCGGTGGCGAACGGCTGGGCCGGCGTCGTGATCAACGGCGCCGTCCGGGACGTGCCCGCGCTGCGCGGGCTCGACCTCGGGGCGAAGGCGCTCGGCTCGAACCCGCGCAAGAGCGCCAAGGACGGCGCCGGCGAGGTGGACGTCCCGGTGTCGTTCGGCGGCGTGGAGTTCCGTCCGGGCGACTGGCTCTACAGCGACGAGGACGGCATCGTCCTCGCCGAGCGCAAGCTGCCCCTGTGACCGGGCGGTCCGTGTGACCGGGCCGTCCGTGTGACCGAGCCGTCCGTGTGACCGGGCCGCTCGGGTGATCTTGCGGGTTCCTCCGGCGGACGTAAACATAACTTGCCCATCGCGGGAGATGCGGCCGCCTTTACCGCGACCCGGCCAGGGTTATGTCACGCAACGTGATGATCATGCAGCGTACGGTGACACGAATCCGGCGGCCCGGTGTCGCGGCCCTCGCGGCCGGTGTCCCGCTGGCCGCGCTGGTGGCCGGCACGCCCGGCGTCGCGCAGGCGGCGCCCGTGACGGCGGTTTCCGCGAAGGCCCCGGCCGACCTGAATCCCCGCGATTTCGTCCTGCGCCGCGGCGCCGACCGGAGCGAGCCGCTCCGGGCGCTCGGCGGCGAACTCCACCGCAGCAGCGTCGACGCGCTGCTCAACGCGGGCGGCCAGGACAAGATGGGCCATGGCTGCGCCAGGTCCGCGGCCGTGCCCGCCCACTCGCTCGTGTACTGCTTCAACAAGGCGGACACCGCAACCCGGAGCTGGATCCCGCAGGGCGTCACGACCGTCTCGGACGCGGTGGCGGGCGAACGGTGGGCGGGCGGCGGCAGGCCGATCCTCGTTTCCTGGCACAACGGCGGCAAGGTCAAGCTCACGTTCGTCAACCCCGCCCGGCGCACGTACCGGCACGTCCTCCTCGTCGAACCGAAGATGAGGCAGGGGCGCGCGACCTACTCCGACATCGGCATCCACGCCGGCGGCATCGTCTGGTACGGCGACAAGCTCTACGTCGCCGACACCCGCCACGGTGTGCGCGAGTTCGACATGCGCCACATCTACGACCTGGGCAAGAGCGGGGACGGCTCGACCGGCCACCCCGGCTGGGTCGGCCTCCACCACGGCAAGTACTACGGCCACGGGCTCCGCTACGTGATGCCGCAGTCCAGCAGCTGGGAGTTCGCCCACGGCAAGGTCGGCGGCAAGTGCCGGGGGACCGGCCCGCTGCGCATGTCCTGGCTCTCCGTCGACCGCACCTCGTCGCCGCACGTCCTCATCTCGGGCGAGTACTGCCGCCCGAACTGGCCGCAGGGGCGGGTGGTGGGCTGGCGGCTCGACGCGCTGTCCGGCGGCGGCCCCGTCCGCCCGAGGTGGGGCGCCCACCTTCCGGCCGACAGGATCCAGGGCGCGGTCCGTACGCACGGCCGCTGGTGGTTCACCCAGAGCCACGGCACCAAGCGCGGCAAGCTCCTCACGACCCACCGCACCTCGAGCGGCTGGGCCAAGGTAGAGCGCCGGACGATCTCCCACGGCCCCGAAGACCTCTCCTGCTACCGCGGCCAGCGCCGCGTCTGGACGGTCGCCGAGCACCCCGGCCGGCGCGCGCTGTGGGGCTTCCACGCGGCCTCCTGCTCCTGAGGTACGCCCTTGAAGGGCCGGGCGCGGACAACCCCGTGCCCGGCCCTTCAAGGGTGGGGCCGTCCGCTCTCAGAGGGAGCTCATCGCCGTGTCGGCGATGCTCTGGAGCGTCTTCCGGTCGGCGCCGCCGCGCGCGGCGACCTGGATGCCGCTGATTGTCGAGATCACGAAATGCGCCAGGGCGTGCGCGTCCCTGCCCCGGTCGATCTCGCCGGAGCGCATCCCGTCCTCGATGGCGGTCTTCAGCACCGCGAACCGCTGCCGCCGGTGCCGTTCGAGCCGCTCCGCGATGTCGTGGTCGTGCGGGCCGAACTCCACCGTCGCGTTCACGACGAGGCACCCGGCGGGGTCGGCCTCGTCCGGCGCGACTGCCCACTCCAGCAGGGTCCGCAGCCGCTCCCGCAGCGGCTTCTCACCGTCCTCCATCAGTTGGACGAGGCGGGCGGTCCTGCCGTCCATGTAGTGGGTGAGCGCCTTGACGAACAGTTCCCGCTTGCTCGCGAACGTGTTGTAGATGCTGCTGCGCCCGAGACCGGTCGCCTCGCACAGCTCCTGCGTGGAGGTCGCCTCGTACCCGTCCGCCCAGAAGGCCCGCATGGCGGCCTCGACCGCCCGTTCCTCCTTGAACTTCCTGGGACGCCCCATACCTGAACGCTAACACCTTATAGACCGTCCGATCCAATATCACGCGGTCACGGCCGGGACGACGTGTGGGCGATCTGGACGATGCGCTGCCGGCCTCGGTGTGCCAGCACGGCCCGGCCCACCGCGAGGCTCCTCGGCGGGGGTTCGGCCCCGTACAGCCGGGTTTCCTCGCCGTAGCTGTAGCCCATCAGGAGCGCGGGTGCCCCGACGTCGTGCAGCGTGGAGACCAAGGGGTCCAGGGGGTGGTCGGGGAAGGTCAGCAGGCGCGTCAGCACGATGTGCACCCGGTGGCCGATCGCGCTGAGCAGGATTCGGGGAAGTCCCGACAGCGGATCGTCGTCGAGGTCGCGGTCGATCACGAACAGGAAGACCTCGTTGACGGGCGGGCCGTTCACTTTGGACACGATGCGGGCGAAGACCTCGGGTGAATCGGTGTACCCGACGCCTGCGCCGACAGGCTCCGGGTGACCGGCCTCTTCGGCGATCGAACGGAGGACCCCGTGGGCGTCGAAGACGTGGATCCGCGGCTCGCGGTCGCGGCGGCGCGTCCTGATCCCCTCGATGAGCAGCCGCACCAGGTTCGCGCGGCCCGACGCGGGAGGCCCCGCGATCACCAGATGGTAATCCTCGTCGAAGTCCACGAACACCGGCTCGCGGGTGTCGCTCTCGACCCCGATCGGTATCCGGCCGCCGGTGTCGGCCGGCAGCTCGCTCACAAGCACCATGTCCGGCAGGCCGGGAGCGCCCGTCTCGCCGATCGAGTCCAGTACCGCGAAGTGCTCGTCGAATCCGGAAACGGCCGCGCGAACGGTCTCCGCCCGCTCGGCGCCTCCACACAGGATGATCAGCGAGTCGTCGGCCTCGCCGCCCATCAGCGAGACCAGCGCTTGGACGACGTCCGGGCGGAAGTAGCCGTTCGCCGGATCCTGCTCGTTCGCGCCCTGGATCAGCAGCACGCCCCCACGGAACGCCTGGAACAGCCTGGGGACCGACTCGGCCGCGTCGGGAAGCCGGCCGCCGATCCCGAGCCAGGACATCTTGCTGACGCTGCCGTGCGAGAGGACGCCGAGCCGGGCCAGCACCCGCCCGTACTCCTGCGCCAGCGTCTCGACCTGCGGTCCGTAGGGGGTCGTGACGACGAGATTGCGGGGACGGGGAGGGCGACCCTCGCGGATCGCCGCGGCCTCCCCTTCGAGAAGACGCCGGAGAGTCGCCCTGACCGAGACGTCCGCGACGGTGCGGTCGAGTTCCCGGATGCTCCGATCGAGCAGGGCCGCATCGGTGAGGGGGTTCGGCCCGCTCGGCCGTGCGGCGCCGGGTGCCGAGGTGCCGGGCGGCTCCGGCGGCGACGCCCGAGGCGCCACATATGCGCGGTTACGGAACAGGCAGGTGGCCTCCCCGCCGTCGTTGACGTACCCGGCCGCCGGACGCGGGCGGCCCTTGGCGATCAGCCGCTCCCGGAGGGTTCCATGGAGCATCGTCATGCCGAGCCCGGCCGGCGCGCCGGGCAGCCCCTCCTCGAGCGTGGCGATCAACTCACCGGTGAACGCCGTGTAGGCCGCGCCCGGAGCGATGTTCGCGGGCTCGCTCCCCGATGCCGATGACATGACGAACATCCCGCCGTCAGAGGATGGCGGCCGAAGCGGGAGGTCCCTCAGGGCGAGTCCGCCGAAGGAGCAGTCGAGGAGCACGACCCTGTGGCGAGGGCCGTCAGGGATGGCGATCGCGCGCTGCAACCGGTCGTAGGGGAGGACGCTGTCCACTCCGCCCGGCCCGGATGCGGGAAGGGCGAGTGAGAACGCGTCGGTCGTCTCGTCGCGCACACCGTGCCCCGCCAGATAGACGAGCAGCGCGTCCTCGCTCTCCCGGGCGGCGCTGTCGACGGCGTCCACGATCTGGGCCGCGCTCGACGGCTCCGCCAAGACGACGCAGTTGCGCTCCGGCAGGCCCCACACCTCCGGGTCGCACAAGGCCCGCTTCAACCCCTCCAGGTTGTTCCGGACGGCGGGGAGATCCGGCAGGAAGGTGTATTCGGATACGCCGATCAGGACGGCGCGGGAGCGCCTGGGATTGGCCAGGACCGGGCCCCCGTCCGGGGCCGTGGGTGCCGGCCTGTGCTCGCGCGTCCGCCGGACGAAGTTCTCGACCACGGGTTCGGGAGGCTCTTCCGCCACGGTGAAGCGCCGCGGCGAGCCGCCGCCGGCGAGGAGGTACGCCGTCCGCCGGTCGGGGAAGGCGAGGCTCGCTCGTCCCATGACGCGTTGGAGTTCGGCGGGTGGACGGGGGCCGGCCGCGATGCGCCAGCCGAGAAGGGGAAGGAAGCGGTCCCAGATCGTGGTGTTCTCGGTGGTGGTCGACGTGAGCAGCAATTGGACGCCGAGAGACCTGCCCCGTTGCGCCAGCGAGAGGAGCGCTTCGCCGATCTGGGGCCTGCTCGTGGGGAGCGTCAGCGACACATCGGCCACCACGAGCAGGCGCGGCGATGTCTCAGGTCGGCGGTCCTTGCCGAGATCGAAGTCGGAGGCTCCCGGGAGGGTGCGCGGTGAAGCGTTGGCGCGGGCGTCCAACTCTTCTGACAGGAAGTCGAAGAAGCGCTGGAGCCTGTCCGGATGCCCGAGCAGTTCGTCTGCGGAGTAGCGGACATGGGGGAGGTCGAGTGGTTCGCCGAGGGGATGTTCGCCCAGGCCGGCGAAGGCGAAGTTGAGGTTCGCGGGGGAGTGGCCGGCGGCCAGGGCGAGTGCGATGGCGCGGACGATGCGCCGCCTGGACTCGGGGCCGCCGACGATCAGGCCGTGCGGGAGCCCCGACGAGAAGTCGAGCGGGTAGAGAGTGAGGACGTTGCCGTCGGCGTCATGGCCGATGGCCGGGTTTCGCGGCTCCGACGCGGGGAGCGCCCACGTCTCATGGAACATGCCGCTGGGGCCGCCGCCGTTCAGCCTGAGAACGTCGAATTGGGGCACGCTCTGTTGCGTGGCGAGTTCCGCTGGCCAGGGGATTTGCCTGGCTTGGGGGCCGCGCTGGCGCATTCGCTCGATGACGGGGGCGGCGGTGTCGAGCGATACGAGCACGGGCTGGAAGTGGGGGTGGGCACGGTCCGCGAAGACGTGCAGGAAGGCACCGTCATCCCCCTTGGGCCCGGCGTTCCAGCCGATGTGCTCCTTGAGGAGACGAGGCAGGAGTTCGTCTTCCGACGCGCAGAAGATGAACCTGATTCCCAACGGGGCACCCGCTGTGCAGAGTTCGGCGAGAGCGTCCAGGTAATCGGTGCGTATGTCCAGCAGCGGGCCGATGTTGTCGATGATGACGACCAAGGCGGGCAAGGGGTCGAAGGACGCGCCCTCGGCGACTGCCGCCTGGTAGTCGTCCCACGTGGTGACGCCCGCGCGCTCCAGGATGCGCTCGCGGTGGGTCAGCTCGGCTTCCAGCGCCGTGACCAGCTGGCCGATCGGCTTGGAGTTCGCTGATCCGTCCCGCGCGATGGCGGCGATATGCGGGAGGTCGTCCAGGCCGGTGAAGAACGCCTCGCGGAGGAAGCCTGCGAAGACGAAATTGAGGGTGGCGGGTGAGTGGTTCAGGGCGAGACCGAGAACGATCGTCCGCAGCAGGGCGTCGCGGAATTCCCCCGAGCCGGTCAGAAGGCCGTGCGGGAGAGCCGGATGACCGTGGAGGACGTCCAGCGTGACCTGGCCGCCGCTGTCCAGGCCCAGCACCGTTTCGCGAGGGGGGCCGTCCCAGTGGCCGAGGGGGTCGCCGGTGGGGACGCCCAGGAGCCGCAGCAGGTCGGCGCCGGGCGCGGGGCCCGGGGCGATGTGGGTGCGGGTCTCGGGGGTGAGGAGGGCGAAGTGGTCGGTGTCGGCGGTGAGGGTGATCGGGCCGCCGTCGGTGGGGAGCAGGGCGCGGAAGGTCTCGGCGGCGGTGCCGGCGCGGCGTTCGATCTCGGCGGAGACGGCTTCGAGGACGTGGCGGGTGTGCAGGGCCTCGGGGCGCGGGAGGGTGTCGAGGAGGGCCTCGCGAGCGCCCGGCACGAACTCGTAGCGCACGTCGCCGACCGGGCGGAGCAGGCCGCTCAGCAGGACTTCGGCGAGCTGCCCGGGCCCCGAGCCGCCGAGGATGCGGTGCTGGATGAGGCGCATCACCGGCAGGGAAGGGACGGAGACGGCGACGTGGGCGGCGAGTTCGGCGGCGTCCGGGGAGGCCGTCGACAGGAACCGGCGGACGCGTTCGGCGACCGGCAGCTCGCGTTCGCGCCGGACCGGGGCCGGGCCCGGCGGCTGCGCCGCCAGGGCGGCCATCGCGGTGGGCTGCGGGCCGGAGCCGGAGACCAGGCGCGCCCACGTCCCGAACCAGCGCGGCGCCACCTCCAGGACGGGGACGGGCACGCCGGGCGCCGCGGCGCCGTCGAACGGCGTGAAGCGCAGGCCGGTGTTCGGGGCGGCGGGGCGGGGCAGGACGGCGAGGCCGGGCGTGGTCGGCGCGGCGGTGCGGCGCCAGAGGCGTTCGGCGAGGGGCTGCAGGATCGCCGTCGGTCCCGCCTGCGCCCAGCGGCGGACCGCCCGCGCGGCGCGTCCGTTCCACCAGTGCGGGCCGGAGCAGTCGGTCAGCACGAGCACCGCGTGGCGGCCGGACGCGTCCAGCAGCGTGCCCGGATCCCGGGGCGGGGCGCCGGGCACGGCCGACACCCGGCCCGTTTCGTCCAGATAGCTGACGTGGACGTTCTGGAACGCGCCCTGGCGGATCAGCGTCTCCGTCAGTTCGCGGGCGAGGGGACGCCAGAGCCGCATCGTCGGCCCGGTGTCGACGACCAGGCCGAGGGTGAGCCACCGTTCGGGCGAGGGGACGAGGACGGGCGTCCACAGGCGGGTGTCGGCGATGCGCGCGGCGGTCGCCTCCTCGTCCAGTTCGCGGCGGTGCCGGGACGGGACGCGGCGCTTGAGCGGACGGAGCGCGCGTTGCACGCCGAGGGAGTCCGCCAGCATCGGCGCGGTCGGCACGAGCACCTCCGACGCCTCGCCTGCCGGTTCGGCGCCGGGCGCGGGACGCGGATGCAGGCCGGTGAGCGGCTCCCGCGCGGGCGGCGGCGCGGGCGCGGGCGGAGGCGGCTGCGGGACCTCCGCGGCGTCGGGTGCGGCCGGCGGCGGTGCCGGCGCGGCGGGGGCGGGCAGCTCTTCGGCCGGGGTGATGTGGCAGGCGAGCCACAGCATCTCGCTCAGTTCGCGGGCGTCCGGCGGCGGTCCGATCGCCGCCAGCGCTCCCCGCAACCGATCGATCTCACTCACCGGAGGCGACCCCCGGCCCCGGCCGTCAGTCGTCATCGACCGGACCGGTCAGGTAGGGCATGATGCGGTCGGCCAGCGCCCGGCGGTCCTCGGTGCCGGCGTGGCGGCACAGGTAGACGGCGTTGAGGAGCTGGTCGGTCGCGAGGGTGCCGGATGCGGAGCGTTCGAAGAAGCGGCGGACGAGGTCGTCGCTCTGGTCGGCCAGCGTCCCGAGGTGCTCACGGACGATCGCGGACAGCTCGGCCTCCCCGGACGGCTGGCGCAGTTCCACGGTGACGCAGCGACGCAGGAACGCGGGAGGGAACTCGCGTTCGCCGTTGCTGGTCATCACGACCAGGGGGAAGGCGTTGCAGCGGACGGTCCCGGCGGTGACGGTGACGCGGGCGCCCGGCCCGTCCGCCGTCATGACCTCGGCGGCGGGGTCGGCCCGCCGGGTGAGTTCCGGCAGCTCGTACTCGCCCTTCTCGAAGATGGTGAGGAGGTCGTTGGGCAGGTCGATGTCGCTCTTGTCGATCTCGTCCACGAGCAGCACCCGCGGCCGCCCGTAGGGGAGGAGCGCGGTCCCGAGCGGGCCGAGGCGGATGTAGCGGCCGATGTCCTCGTCGGCCGGTGCGCCGTCCCGCCCGGCCGCGTACAGGCGTGTCAGGGGGTCGTACTGGTAGAGGCCGTCGCGAAGTGTGGTGCGGCTGGTGATGGGCCAGTGCAGGACGGGGCCGAGACCGAGTTCGTGGGCCACCGCGTAGGCCAGGGTGGATTTCCCGGTACCGGGCGGCCCGGTCACCAGCAGCGGGCGACGCAGGTACAACGCGGCGTTGACCTGCTGCACGGCATCGTCGGACGGCCGGTACGTGGTCGCCTGGTGCTCGTTCCCGGAGCTGCCGGGCGGGACGCTCAGCACCGGTTCGCCGGCGAACGCGCGCCAGGGCGGCGGTGGAGGCAACCGGTCGATGCCGTCGTGGGGGCGACGGCTTCCGGTGTAGAGCAGCCAGTCGGGCACCTATACCTCCATGGCGAGCGGGGGATCGGGAAGCCGGGACGGATCGTCCCACAGCAGTGTCAGGTCGTGTCCGCAGTGCGGCTCGTCCCTGGCCACGAGCGCGCGCTTGCGCAGGTCACGCGCCAGCCGGGGCAGGTCGGCCGGGTGCGCGCCCTTGACCGCCTCCGCCAGGCTCTCCTGAACGTCGTGGCCGTGGCATTCGTCGTGGGCGGCGGCGCCGCACCGGGTCCGCGGCCACAGCATCACCGGGACGCCGTTGCTCAGCGCGGCCCGCAGCGACTCGTCGGGCGGACGAGCCCCGTAGACCAGCACGCAGTAGTCGACGTTGGCCTCGAGAAGGTCGCTGAAGACGCCGCTGTCCCGGGCCGTGTCGCAGGTGATCCGCCGCGGGTCGCTGCGTCCGAGCTCGTTGAGCAGGCGCCAGCGCTCGTACGCCTGGTCGCGCTCGAAGGAGTCGGGGCGCAGCCGCCGCACGTCCCGGACGACCACCGGGTAGCGGCGCATGCGCATCGTCCTGCCGGGGTCGACGTACCACTGCTCGAACGGCGTGCTGAGCCACTTCTGCGGCACCGCGAACTCGATCATCCATTCGCGCTGGAAGAGGGCGGGCGCCAGCTCGGCGACGCGTTCCTCGATGACCTGCTGCACCCGCGGCTTCGGCACCGCCTCCGCCCGCCGGGACCGGCCCGCCGCACCGTCCGTCCAGAGGTGCACGGTGATGTCGAAGGCGTCGCCGTGCGTCAGCCGCTCCAGCCGCACGATCACCGACGGGGGCTCGGGACGCGAGGCGCCGGGCGGCCGGGCGACGTCCGGCATGTGCCGCGCCGACCACGTGGTCAGCCGCCGGGCGTGCGGATCCGGTGAGAGCCGCCGCACCGCCCGCAGGTAGCGGACGAGGTGCTCCTCCTGGAAGCCCTCGGCGACGTGCCGCACCGAGTGCCAGGCCGACTGGAACTCCTCCAGCGGGAGACGGCCCGTGACCGCCTCCAGCTCGGCGGCGAGAGCGGGCGTGAAGGGGACGCCGGCCAGGAGCTCCCGCAGTTCGCGCCGGGCCGGGGCGGTGAGCCACTCCAGCGGCAGCAGATCGTCCAGTTCCTCCCAGTACACCCGGATCCGGTCGAGCGGGAGCATCGAGCCCAGATCGCTGCGGGACTCGCCGTGGAACTCGGCGTCCGACATCATGCCGATGACCTCGCCGGTCGACATGTCGTACACCGCCGACCCGCTGTACCCCTTCTCCAGGCTCCCGTCGACGGCCCGCAGCTCCCACCACTCCCGCCGCCGGACCCAGACCGGGTTCGTCCGCACCGTCGCGTGCCGCTCGTCGCCGTCGCTGCGGCGCGGGAAGCCGCAGACGCCGAACTCCCGCCCGGCGGCGGCCAGGTCGCGGGCCTTGCCGGGCGCGGCGAGCCGCGCGGGCGCCAGCGGAACCGGCGCGGCCAGCTCCAGGACGGCCACGTCGCCGAGGTCGCCGGCCCGCCGCCAGCCGCCGCGCCGGACGACCCTGGCGGGCAGATCCTCCATCAGGCCGGGGAACCCGACGCGGGCCTCCTCCAGCCCGTGGACGGTGTGCGCGCAGGTCAGCAGCCGTGTCCCGGTGACGAGGAAGGCCGCGCCGAGCTTTCCGCCGGACGGGGGGCCGACCCAGGCGCGAAACTGCCAGTCGTCCACGGTCCCGCTACGCCTCTCCAGCGGCCCCGGCTCCGGCGACCGGCTGCCCCCAGGTCATCTTCACCTTCAGATGCCCCTCGACGGAAGTCTTCGCGACGACGGCCCCGGCCGCCGCGTTGAGCTTGACGCCGAACTCCAGCTCGACCGAGTCGGGGTCCAGGTCGCCGCCGCGCAGCGCCGCGAGCGCCGACTGGGCCGCCTCCCGGACGTTCTGGAACGCGTCCTCGAACTTGCCCGCCGCCTCGTGGAAGATCTCGCCCGTGCGGGACACCGACTGGAATCCGGGTTCCTCATCGTCGCTCTCCACGATGATGGTCCCGTGTTCGGTCTGCCAGCGCACCAGTTCGTTCACGCGGCAAATCTAACAAGATCATGTGATTCGGGGTGCTCTGCCGTCGGCATCACGGCCACAGGAGGACAAATGATCACGGTCGAGCAGGTCCGGGCGCTCACGCAGACGCTGCCCCGCACGTCGGAGCATCTCGTCCGGGACCGGGTGAAGTTCCGCGTCGGCTCGATCGTCTACGTCGCCTTCTCGCGGGACGAGACCGTGATGGGTTTCGCGTTCCCGAAGGAGGAGCGGGCCGCGCTGGTGGCCTCCGAACCGGCGAAATTCCACCTGCCCCGCGAATCGGAGATGCGCTTCAACTGGGTGCAGGCATGGACGGCCGCGCTCGACGAGCCCGAAATGCGCGAGCTGGTCGTCGACGCATGGCGGATGGTCGTCCCGAAGAAGGTCGCCGCCGCGCGCCTCGGCCTTGAGCGCGGCGGACCGCCTGTAACCCGGCCGGGACGGCCTTAGTGCGGCGGCGGCATCGGATCGACGGCGTTGCCGGCGAAGCAGCCGCCCTCGCCCGGCATCCGCTGGATCCGCGGCGGCGACCACACGCTCGTCCGGCCCGGCGCGACCCGGGCGAGGACGCAGTCGAACGCGTCCGACAGGTACGGCTTCACCTTCAGGACCAGGCCGACCACGTCCCCCCTGGTCAGGAACTCGCTACTGATCGCCGGGTCCAGATGGAGCGAGGCGACCGCCGCGCGGACCTTCGCCTCGTCCGCCCGCCCTCCGGCAGGGACGCGGGGCAGCGCCTTCGCGAGCTTCTCGTGCGGGATGTCCGGGGTCTTCGGCCAAGGCTCGAACTCCAGCGGCTCTCCCGGCGGGCATTCCACGTGGCGCGTCCCGTACTCCTGCCATTCGGTCGCCGTCGAGAACGACATCTCGAAGCAGCGCTTCACCGTGATGTCTTGCGTCGGGTAAAGACCGTCCTCCGGCGCCGTGCCGGTCGTCCTGAGCACGAGCCGTATCCCGGACCCGGCGGTCGAGGCTCCGGTCACCCGCATGACCTCGATGCCGTCGAGGTCCGCAGCCCGGTGCGCCATGTCCTGCGCGGGCCAGACCCGGCTGGTGTAGAGCTTGTCGCCGGCCCGGTCGGCGGCTTTGCGCGCGTCGTCGGTGGCCCGCTCCTCCGCCGTCCCGCCCCCGGCATAGGGGACGTTGCCGCAGCCAGCGGCCAGCAGGGCGGGTACCAGGAGGATCGCGAGTCGGCGCATCCCATCATGATCGCGTGGGCACGAGCCGGGCGGTATCCGCGTTCGTACTCATTTCGCGGCGGGTGTGATCGCGACCGGCTTCGGGCGCGGGGGCGTTTGAGTCAGGCGTCGGCGGGCTGCGGCTCGGTCTCCCCGACCGGCTCCGGCTCCGGAGCGGCCACGGCCGGGACGCGACGCCCCCATGCCATCGCGGCGGCGAAGCACGCGAACGGCAGGGCGGGCAGCATGTAGCGGTAGTCGAAATCCACCGTGATCGGCGGGATCGCCAGCAGTGTGACGCCAGACGTCCAGAACAGGGCCGTCCGCGCACGCGCCCGCCGCCACACGATCCCCGCCGCACCCGCGAGCAGAACGATCCCGAGCACCGTGCCGGGCACGCTCACACGCTCCTGGTAGCCGCGCATGAAACCGGCGTACGGCTCCACGATGTGCGTGCGCCCCGTGCCGTGCGAATACTCGTACACGACCGTCCGCCGGTTGCCTCCGCCGAGCACGGGGAGGTTCGGCTTACGCGCGGTGGGTTTCGTCGGGAAGTGGTACCTGGCCTCGGTCCCCACCGTCGGGTACTGCGACCGGTGCCATGAGAACGTCCGGACGAAGAAGTCGTACGAAACGACCCGCAGGTAGTCGAGCGGCTGGTTCCGGATCGCCCACAACGCGAACCGCTGCGCCCGCGCGTTGGTCTCCTCGTCGAACGCCTTCCCGTTGGACCACCCGGTCGGGGAGTTGGCCTCCCAGATCTGGTGGGACGAGGCGGGCCGGCTCCCCTTGTCCCCGTACGGGCAGAGGCTCGCCAGGTCGGGCGGCGGCGTGTGCGCGTCGCAGTCGGCGAACGCGGCCGTCCGTCCCCACAGGAAGACGCCGTCCACCCCGGTCATCCCGAACCGGCCGTGCTCCTGCTGGAACCACGTCGCGTACGCGCCCACCGGCAGGACGAACGTCGCCGCGAGCGCGACGTACGCCGGCCACCTCGTCCGCCGCACCACCAGATACAGGACGACGATCAGGAACAGCGGCACGCCGACCGTCCGCGTGACGACCGCCACGCCCAGCAGCCCGCCCACCGCCGCCGCGCGCCGCCACCCGGCCGCCCCCGGCTTCGCCAGCAGCAGCATCGCCCCGAACACCAGGACCGTGAACAAGGTGTCCGACAGGAGCAGATGCTCGAGCTCGATCTGGTACGAGTCCAGCAGGATCGGCGTGACGGCGAGCGCCGCCCACGTCCGCCGCACCTCGAAGTCCCGGACCAGCATCCGGTAGCCAAGTATCGCCAGCCCGACGATCGCCGCATGCTGCAACAACGTCACCAGCGCCAGGCTGTGGAACGGCTTCAGCCCCCACAGGAACAACCCGTAACCGGACTGCCGCAGCGGATGCGGGAACGGATCGTCCGCGATCCGCACGAAGTCGTAGCTGTCGTTGAACCACAGCACGCCCCGGAACCCCAGCATGGTGACCGCCCGCAACACCGCACCCGCGAGCAGCACCACGCAGAGCAGCCAGTTGCGGCGGACGACCGAGGGGGAGAACGACACCGGGAACCTAACTGTGGACGAGCGGGCGGACAGGATTCCTGCGCCGATCCGAGACCGGCGGCGCCGCGCCGGGGCGGGCCTCCTGGCTACGTCACTCGCTACCGCCCATGCATCGGCCGTGATCCTACCAGCGCCTCTACCGCCCCCTCGGCCACGCCAGCACCCCGTCGGAGCTCTGGAAGCGGCGGGCACGCGTCACTCGCGGGCGGTGACCAGAGCCGTCGGCGAGGGCCTCGTCGCGAAGAGCGCGGGTGACGGCGGCGGACTCGATCAGGGCCATCCGGACGACCTGCGCGCGGCTCAGGCCGGTCACCCGGGCGACCGCGGACTCCGTCCCGCGCTCGGCGCCGGCGATCACCACGGCGTTGACCGCGGCGACCGCCGCGTACAGCCCGGACAGCCCCATGAGCACGGCCATGATCCCCATGGTGCCGCGCTGCTGGGTCTCGACCCTGGCGTCGGCCCATTTGGCCAGAGCCCTCAGCCGCACTGACCGGCGGGCCGGTCAGCAGAACACGTCGCCCCGCGAGAGAGCGAGGTCAGCCCTCACTGCCGCTGCCGCCGTACCCGCCGCGGTAGGGCATCCAGACCATGCCGCGCGCCCGGCGTGTGAAGTCGTCGATGGAGCGGATGTAAGCGGTCGTCTGCGGGCCGTCCGCGAAACCGTCGTGGAGGAGCCGTCGGACGTAGCTGCTGAGAAACGCCTGAATATGGTCGATCCCGACGGTGATCTGCCAGGGCTCGGCACGCAGTGCCTCGGCGTCGCCGAGGATGCGCCGCAGGTTGGTCGACAAGTCCTCCCGGACCTCCGTGGGGAAACCGGCGTCGTCGAGCCGGTCGAGCAGGCGCCGGACACCGTCGATCACGGTCTGGAGTATCTGAAACTCCGGACCGCCGCGCTGGATCGCTATGTTCTGGGTGCCCGCGTAAACGTCGACGCCGACCATCTGCCCGACGATGGCGCCGTCATACCGGGGCTTGCTGGTGGCGAGGGTCGCGCGAAGCGCCGACCGGAAGCACGGGTGTATGTGGAACTCCCGGTCGGTCGACTCGATGCGGTCGTGGTGATTGTGGGCGTAGACGATGTGGTCGTTCCGGCGGACGCCGAGGAAACCGATCTCGTACAGGACATCGATGACGGCGTCGCTCGTGAGCCCGCCGGCGCGTTCGGGGAACCGGGCGATCAAGGCTTGCAGCGGCACCGCGGCGCGCTGCCTGAACGCCTGCCGCGTCACCACGTAGCCGTGGTCACGGAAGATCGGATACAGGCCGTCCAGGAAGGGATAGTTCGCGAGGTACTCGTTGGCGAGGTCGTTGAGCTTCCAGTCCGAATACTGATCGACCGCATCGACGAGATCCCGTTCGGTGATCCGGTCGTGGCCGTTGCGCTCGGCGGTGTCCCGGCACAGATTGCACAGATGGATGATGTCCCGGGGGCGCAGCAGGGTGTGCTGCACCAGATAGGCGCCCACCGGAACGCCGCCTACCCTGGGCGGGAATATCTCGGACCACAGCTGTTCCGCGGTGATGTCCGCGCCCAAGGAGGCGCGTGCCCGGATGAGGGTCAGGTCGAGCAGCCGGGACGGCGACCAGTCGACGCGCATCTCGTCGCCGTGCAGTTTGTCCTTGTCGGGGAACTGGAGCAGGTCGTAGATGTCACTGCGGAGGAACACCACGCAGGAGACGCCCGGCAGGCCGCTGGTCACGTCGCGGGCAGCGCGCAGCAGGCCGATCACCAGGCTGTCGGACTCGCCGTCGTTGGACCACACGTCCTCGATCTGGTCGACCAGCAACAGCAGCCGCCCGTGCTCGGCGGGGCATTCCAGATCGCTGATGGCCTGTTTGATGTGCCGTTCCACCACGTCGAGCTGGTTGGCGGTGCGGATGCCCTCGGAAGGGCCGCCGAGATCCCAGGTGACGCCCACCCCGAAAGCCTCCAGCGACAGCGACGTCCGCAGCCTCTCGACGATCTGCCAGAACTTGGGCCGCTGGTCGTCCAGTTCGCCGTTGGCGGCGAGGAAATCGCGCACCGCCGACACGGCGCGCCGCCCGGCCTTGCCGTGGGCGTCGGCGGCGTGCGTCACCAGATGCCGCGCGACATGGGTGGCGAGCACGTACCGCCAGATGAGCTTCTTGGCCATCTCGTGCGGAATGCCCTGCAGTTCGAAGCGGCGGATCTCGTCGGCCGACAACGCGTCCGGCGTCACCAGGACGGTGGTCAGTTCTGGATCTCGTGCGGCCGCCAGCGTCCGGCAGATGGCGCTCTTGCCCGAGCCCTTCCGCCCGATGATCAGATGTTTGCGGGCCCGCCGGGCGGCTTCGTAGGTGGCCGTGCGCAGAAAGCCGGCCCGCAGCAGTCCGCCTTCGGCGATGTCCATCTCGGCGTCGTCGCGGCCGAAATACAGCTCCGCCAGCCGGCTGTTCGCCATGATCCCCCACTAAGATCCGTCGCGTCGACGCACCGGGTTCCGGCATATGGGCCGCCGACTCGGGACGCCACCCTATCACCGGCATTCGGTCATGGATCGTCCATGAAAAGATCATTCATTTGGGCCGGGGATGCTTCAGGTTCCGGTGTTCACGGCGGCGGGTTGGCTGGGGGGTTTGTCGTAAAATAGGCGATATTGAAAGGACCCCGCCCGGGAGAGCGGGGTCCTTCATCGAAAAGGATCAGCGCCCGGACATCGCCGCGACGGCGATGACAAAAATGATCAAACCGCCGACGATCTCCCAGAAGCTCGGGTATCCGTTCTCCTCCCAGTTGCGGTGCAGGGCGTCGCTGTTCCGCCGGCGCCGCTCCTCGGAATCCCGGCGGGAGGAAGTCTCCCGCTGCCAGCGGTAGTAGTCGTTGCTCCGCTGCCGGAGGCGATCGTGATAATCGTCCATTGTGTCCCCCTCGTTTTCCTAATCCAAGGATGACAGGCAGGCAGATCAACTGCTAGAGGGTCTTTGCTTACAGTATGTTTAGGGCATGCTGATGACGTGGTTTTGGCGGGGCTGAGATATCACTTGCCGAAGAAATGATCTAACGGCAGGACGGTCGAGCCGACCGCACCGTCTCGTTCAGCCGTCCAGCACCTCGATCACCGGCAGCGTTCCGTCGATCCTGGCCCCCGCCGACTCCGGCGGAATGGCCTCGTCGCCTCGCACCGCTGTCGTGATCTTCATGGGTACGCGCGGGGTCACCAGGTACTTGCCCGGTGGCAGCAGCTTGCGGTCGGGCAGGACGATCCGAATCGTGGTCGTCCATCGGCTCATGACGGCGCATTCCGCCGGCACGAACGGCTGGTGCTCGTCGGTCGTGTCGCTCCGGACGGGAAGGACGACTGCATTCGACGTCTTCTGCGGGATGCCGTCGCGTTTGGCGGGAGGGATGCGGTAGAACGCCAGCACTTCGGCGTTCTTGCCGGCCAGTTGGTCTTTGTTGAGCCCGATTCCCCACTGGTACCAATGGGTCTTCGGTGGTTTCACCTCACTCCCCAGGCATTGGCGTTCCCCGCTCGGGGTGTAGTAGAGACTCCCAGGTGTGCGCGCGCGAAACTGCTCCACGATGCGCACTTCCGTTCCGGTCTTCGCTCTGGCCGGGGTCACCGAGTACTTGAGGTCGATGTAGGGGGTCTCGGAGGCGGGCAGGTTGGCCTGACCGAGAAGGACGCCCGGCTTGGTGAAGTAGGCGTGCACCCCGGCCTGGCTTGTCCCGCCCACGCTCGGGCCTGGCCAGAAGAGCCATGCCGCGATCACGCCGCCCACACCCGCGACCCCGATTCCGGCGGCTCCCTTCGCGCCGCCGACCTTGCTCAGGAAGCCCTTGGACACGGAAGCGCCGGCCTCCGCCATCATGTCGACCGACGTCGCGCCCTGCGCGAGACCCGCCGCCACATGGCCCGCCGCCGTGGAGGCCGCGGCGGCCGTCCCGGCTGCGCCGGGTGCCAGAAGGGCGCTGCCGAGCATTGCCAGCGGGACGGCCGTCGCCACCGCCGCGGCGATCGCGCCGAGCGCGAGGAATCCGCGCCTTTCCCAATCCGCCCCGTAGGCCCGGGCGGCGACCGATTCCAACTCGCTCACGAACTCGTACGCGTTTCCGGCCCGATCACTCGGATTCTTCGCCAAGCCCCGCCGGATGAGTGGACGCAACGGCTCGGGAACGGCGTCGAATGATCTGAAGCCTTCCTCATGCGCCGTCTTCAACTCGGCGAGAGTCGTTCCGCCGAAAGGCTTCTTTCCGGTGACGCATTCGACGAAGACGCACGTCGCCGCGTAGAGGTCGGTCGCCGGGGTGGCCGGCCCGCCCGCCCATTGCTCCGGGGACATGTACGCGGGCGTCCCGGCCTGGCCACCCTGGCCGGTGAGGACGGCGACCCCGAAGTCGATGAGCTTGCTCTGCCCATCGTCCTGGACGAGCACGTTCCCGGGCTTGTAGTCACGGTGGACGACCCCGACCGCGTGCGCCGCCGCCAGGCCGAGCAGCGAGCCCTTCAACGTCGCCAACGCGGCCTCGGCGGTCAGTGCCCCCTCGTGCTCGTCCAGCACCTTGCGGAGCGGACGTCCCGGCACCGCCTCCAGGATGAGCGCCGCGCCCCAAGGCGACTCCAGGTAGTCGAGCAGTCGCGCCACATGCGGGTCGTTCACCCGCTTGAGCATCTGGGCTTCGTGGCGGAAGATGCTCCGCGCGGTCGTGTCACCGAGCAGGGCGGTCGCCAGATACTTGATCGCCACCGGCCCGCCCCCGGACTGGTGCCGCGCGAGGACGACCTCGCCCTGTGCGCCCGTCCCTAACTCCGCGAGTTCGACGAATCCGGGCAGCCGATATTCGGGCGGTGTCACTGGCCCGTGTTGGTCTGGATCTCGCCCACAACGAGCGGTGTGGCCTGCGACGGCACGGGGTTCGGTGGGAGGGCGCCGCCTTCGGAGTCGCAGTCGGCGCCCACACACGTCCACGCGACATCCCAGTTGATGGTCGCCGTGATCTTGTACGTGCCGCCGGGCTCCGACGCGGACGACCGCAGGTAGGTGTAATTACAGGTCTTGCCGTCCTTGGTACCGGCGTCGTCGCAGTCGAACGTCTTCTCACCCATGTTCCACGTCACGGATCTGGGCTTTGCGATGAGTTGGATCGTCTGCGCGCCCACGGTGATCGGCTCTGTCTGCACGTCCTGGAAGCCGTCCACCCACAGGGCGGTCCGCAGCCTCACGTACGTCTTGTCCGCTGGGGCGGTATGCACGGTGGGCGTGGGGAACTCGGCGGCGGCCTGCGCCATGGCGACCAGGTCGGCCGTGTCGGGCGGCGCGGGTGCGGGCGCGGGCGCACCCGGGACCGCTACGACACCTGGCGCCTCGTCCGGGGTCAGCCCTTCCGGCGGCGGAGGCACCCAGGGGCCGCCGCCACCGCCCGTTTCGGTTCCGCCTCCTCCGGTCCCGGGCGTACGGATGATCTTATTGCAGTTCGCGTGCTTGCCTCCGGTGACCTTGCAGGGTGCGGCCTGGGCGGGGACGGCGATCAGCAGAGGCACGGTCATGGCCGCTGCCGTGACCACGGCGGCGGCAGTCGTCCGGCGTCTGGTGGGGGTGTGGGCAGACATCGGGTGTCCTTCCCTGCGGACCGTCAGCATTGCCGGTCCCGGACGTTAGCGGCGACCTTCCAGGTGCCGGAGTCGTACGCGACGGTGGCCCGGTACGCGAAGGCCCCGCCGGGGATCTGCTCGATCCTCTTGCCGGTCTTCGCGGAGTAGCGGTAGGCGGCGAGGGTGTTGACGCAGTCGATGACGTAGACCTTGGTGCTGTCCTTGGAGCGGGCGTAGACGCGGGGGTTGAACGTGTTCGTGAAGCGCCAGATCACGCCCTTGGCCTTGGTGGCCTCGACGTCGTCGGTGACCTCGGTCAGGAGGGGGTCCGAGGCGACGTCGGGGAGAGCGCTGGGGTCGTTGGTCTCGTAGGCCTTCTTGTAGGCGTCCTGGTAGGCGCGGTAGCGCTGGAGCACCGTCTTGTAAAGCTCCGCCGTCGGGATGGCCGCGGGCGCGCCGGCGGCGGGTGCGGTGGTGGCGGCGCCCTTGTCCAGGGAGCCGTTGGGGTCGAGTTGGCCGTTCGAGGAGGGGCCCGACGACCCGCATCCGGCGGCGGTGCATGCGGTCAGGAGGACGAGCAGCCAGGCGGCGTGGTGTGACCCGAGCGGGGAGGAGAGTACCAACCGGGCGCGCATCGTCTTCCTTGAGCGGCAGCCGACAACGGGGCGGAATACGCGCGAAAGCTTACAGAGGAGCGTGGGGCGAGAAAAGAGATTCGTTGCAGACGATTGACCTCAACCTCACTTGAGGGGGCAGGGTGAAGGGGGTATGCCGTTGTCAAGGAAGGGGTTCCGATGCGTGCAGTGTGGCTGACGGAGTTCGGTGGGCCGGAGGTGCTCGTTCCGGGGGAGGCGCAGGATCCGGTTCCGGGTGCGGGGCAGGTGCTCATTGACGTCGAGTTCGTCAATGTTCCGTTCGTGGAGGCCATGGTGCGGGCGGGGAACAGTCCCGTCCCGGTGAGGTGGGAGCCGCCGGTCATCCTCGGCAACGGGGTCGGCGGCGTGGTGGCGGAGGTCGGCGCGGGGGTCGACAACGCGCTCGTCGGCCGGCGGGTCGTGAGCGGCACCGGCGGCCTCGGCGCCTACGCGGAGAAGGTGGTCGTGGACGCGAGCGCCCCGTTCGAGGTCCCTGACGGACTCGCGCTGGACGACGCGGTGGGGGTTCTCACCGACGGCCGGACGGCGGTGATGATGCTGAGCGAGGTGGACCCGCGTCCGGGGGACCGGGTGCTGGTGGAGGCGGCGGCCGGCGGGGTCGGGACGCTGCTCGTCCAGCTGGCGAAGGCGCGCGGCGCGACGGTCGTCGCGGCGGTCGGCGGCGCGCACAAGTTCGAGGTCCCGCTGCGACTCGGCGCGGACGACGCGGTGGACTACCGCGAGCCCGGGTGGGCCGAGAAGGCCGGCCCGCTGGACGTCGTCCTCGACGGGGTCGGCGGCGACGTCGCGCGGGACGCGTTCGGCCGGCTCCGGGAGGGCGGGCGCATGGTCAGCTTCGGCCTCGCGTCGGGCTCGTGGGCGAGCATCGCGGACGAGGAGGCGGCTTCGCGCGGTGTGGCGCTCGTCCGGTGGCCGCAGGCGACGGGGCGCCAGTTGCGCGACTACACGAACACGGCGCTCCGGGAGGCCGCCGAGGGAAGGCTCCATCCGGTCATCGGCCAGCGTTTCCCGCTGGAGGGCGCGGCGGACGCGCACGCCGCCATCGAGTCGCGTGCCACCTTGGGCAGGACGCTGCTGGAGGTCCGGCGCGCCTAACCGACCCTCTTCAAGAAGGATTTCAGGGAGCGTTCGTAGGCGGCCGGGTCGACGTTCCACGATTCGGTGTGGCCGCCCAGGGTGGTGATGTGCGTGACCATGCCGGGTGGGGCCGTCCTGGCGAAGGTGAAGGCGGGATCATTGGCGACGGTCGCGTCGTCCTTGCTGGTGTAGAGGAGCACGGGTCTCCGTAGGCGGGGTGCGTACCGGCGCTGGTCGTAGTCGGTCAGGTCGATGCCGATGCGCCATTCGAGGACCTGCTTGGCCACGTCCGTCATGAAACCGGGCAGGTTGCGGGCGTCACCCTGTTTGTCGAGGGTGGCGCTCCAGTCCAGGACGGGGGAGTCCAGGACGACGCCACGGACGAACCGCGGGTCTTTGCGCAGGGCGGTCATCGCCATCGCGCCTCCCATCGACCACCCGTACAGGACGACACCGGTGGCGCCGCGCGCACGCGCGTAGCCCATCGCGGAGAGGAGGTCCTGCCATTCGGTGTCGCCGAGATGGTTCTTGCGGTCGCCGGACGAAGGCGCGCCCACGTCGTTCCGGTACGCGATCGACATCATCGGCAGGCCCAGCTCGTGGACGGAACGCATGACGCGGAACGTCTCCGCCTTGTCCGAGTTCCGTCCGTGGACAGCGATGACCCATGTCCGGTCATAAGAGGACCCCGGGAGCACCCACGCCGGCATCGGCCCAACCTTGGACGGATACGTGACGTCCTCGAAGGGCAGCCCCAACGCCTCCTTGGGGTCGCCGTCGAACATCCAGTGGTCGAGGGCCGCCGGCGCGCCCTTCACCAAGGAACCCGAGAAGACCGACTCGACCTTTCGCACGACGTGGCTCTCGTCGCCGCCGACCACGGGGCCGAGGAACGCGCGGCCGTCCTTCCAGACGAGCGCCCACGTTCCGGGACGTTCCGTCTCCGGTGCGCGGGGCAGCGTGACGGTGCCGTTCCCCGCGTCCACGATGGTCAGCGGGTACTCGGCGGAGTGGTCGACCTCGATCGCGACGCCCGCGAAGTACCAGCCGGCGCCGCCGACGGCCGCGAACAGCAGCACGGAGAACGCGACGGCGGACGCCATCAGCGGGCGGGCGCGGCGTCGGGGCCGCGGTCGGATCGGCGGTTCGGGGGCCGGCGGAACCGGAGACTCTGGGGCTTCGGTCGACACGACATCGAAGTTAGCTTCTCCCAGGGACCGCCAAAGCCTGGGTCACCTCGCGGTGCGGTTAATCTGCCGGGCAGGTGCCATCGAGGAGGCCATCTGGAGGCACCGGGGGGTGCGGGGCGACCTCCGGACGTGTGATCAGGCGGTCCCGATCGCCGAGACCAGCCCGAGCGCGAGCACCATGTCGAGGTGGATGAACGTCTCCAGCTTCGCGCCCGGCGGCACGTCCGGGTCGGCGGCGAGCCGGTCGAGGACGGTGAGCGCTCCGGCGCTGTCCAGGTCGTCCGCCAGCGCGGCCTCAGCCTCCGTCGCGTACCCCCGGCTCATGGGACGGCCCGGGGACGTCGCCCATTCGGCGACCTTCCGGCGCCACGCGTCCAGCCGCTCGGCCGCGGACGACAGCCGTGCGTCCGACAGGTCGGCGGGCTCCCGGTACGGAACTTCCAGCATCGCCAGGCGCGCGGTCGCCGCGTCCGACGGCGAACCGCCGGTCTCGGCGGGCACGGCCAGGCACAGCGCATCCACGTCCGCGCCTCTGGAGACGCCGCCGGAGACGCTGTCGGAGATGTAGACGTCGGCGTCGGCCAGCGGCTCTTCGCGCACCTCGAGTGACGCGACGCTGTAGTCCGCGTAGTCGTCCGTGCCGGGGGGAGTGCTCACCAGCCGGACGCGGCGCCCGCCCCGCTGCGCCACCCGCCGCAACAGATCGGCGACCACCAGCGCGCGGCGCCCCGCTCCGGGAAGGACCTGGACGCGCAGCCCCTGCCCGGTCGGCAGTGGCTCCGCACGGCCCGTCCGATGGTCGTACAACCGCAGCATGCCTCCCACCCTAGGCGGGTCAGACCGAAGGGATCACAGCGGCCGGTCGGACGCCAGCGGCCCGAACGGCTGCGGCGCGGCGCCGTCCGACCGGCGGACGGCGGCGAACCGCAGCCGCACGTAGTCGGCGACCCACCCGGACTCGCGGCGCAGCGCGGGCGCGGCCAGGTCGTTGACCCGGTCGAGCAGCGGGTCGACCATCTCCGGCGGGACGTCCGCCAGCGCGCGCGAGGCGTAGGCGCGGACCCAGTCGGCGGCGCCGTTCGGACCCTCGGTCATCCGGGTCGGACGGTCGGCGTGCTCCAGCAGCCGCAGCGTGAACCCGGCGTCCTCCAGCTTGGTCGCGTACGCGGCCGGGGAGGGGAAGTACCAGGGCAGTTCGGGCTCGCCGAGGCCGAACACCCGCCACGCCGTCTGCATCGCGACGATCAGCTCGGCGCAGTTGCCGGCGCCGCCCATCTCGCCGACGAACCGGCCGCCGGGACGCAGCGCCGCGTGCACGCGCCCGATGACGGCGTCGGGGTCGCGGGTCATCCAGTGCAGGGCCGCGTTGGAGGCGACCGCGTCGAAGGACTCGCCGACCGTGAAGTCGTGGGCGTCGCCGACGATGAAGGACAGCCCCGGGTGCAGGGCGGTCGCCTGCGCGACCATGTCGGGGCTGCCGTCGATGCCCAGCACCCCGGCGCCCCGCTCTGCGATCTCCGCGCTGAACATCCCGGTACCGCACCCGAGGTCGATGACCCGTTCGCCGGGCTGCGGATCGAGAAGGTCGACCAGGGGCGCACCGTGCGCGGAGACGTACCCGAAGGCGGAGTCGTACGTCGTCACGGCCCAGTTCACTGTCATAATTTATCGGAGAAAGTCCTGGAGGGATGCGGGGTTGGCAATGGCGGACGTCACGTCCGAGGTACGGATCGTCGGCGCCGAGCGCCCGGACGGCCTGAGCCTGCGCACCATCGGCCTCGCCGCGCGCGGCCTGCCCGAGTTGCGCGCCGAGGGCCTGCCGCCCTATCTGGGGGACGGCTGGGCGCGGGTCCTCGGCGCCCTCGCGCAGCGCCTCGCGGCCACCGGCGAGCCTCCCGCCGAACTCGCCCCGGGCGTCGAGGTCCGGTTCACCGAGGCCGGGGACGGCGCGCTGATCCCCGTCCCGCCGCCGGGCCGCGAGACCGGGGAGTGGCGCCGGGACGTCCTGCTCCGGCTCTTCCCCGAAGCCCGGAGCTGAACGCTCCCGCGGCTCGAAGCTGAAGTCTCGTTCTAGAATCAGGTTCTGTCCAGCGCGAGAGGGGTCCGCAGGTGCCGTACAGAGAGATCGAGTACGAGGTCCGCGACGGGATCGCCACCGTCACGCTGAACCGGCCGCAGAAGATGAACGCCTACACGTTCGTCATGCGCAACGAACTGCTCGACGTCTTCGACCGGATCGACGCCGACGACGACGTCCGCGCGGTCGTCGTGACCGGCGCGGGCCGCGCGTTCTGCGCGGGCGCCGACCTGAGCGGCGGCGGCGACACCTTCGACAAGGAGAAGTCGAAGGACATGTACGCCGGCGAGGACGACGTCCTGGAGGACGGCACCCCGCGCGACGGCGGCGGCACGGTCGCGCTCCGCATCGCCCGCTGCCTCAAGCCCGTCATCGGCGCGTTCAACGGCGCCGCGGTGGGCGTCGGCGTCACCATGACCCTCCCGATGGACGTCCGCCTCGCCAGCGAGAAGGCCAGGTTCGGCTTCGTGTTCGCGCGCCGCGGCATCGTCACCGAGGCGGCGTCCAGCTGGTTCCTGCCGCGGCTCGTCGGCATCGCGCAGGCCATGGAGTGGGCCGCGACCGGACGCGTCTTCGACGCCCGGGAGGCCCTCGCCGGCCGCCTCGTCTCCCGCGTCCACGCGCCGGACGAACTGCTCCCCGCCGCCTACGCGCTCGCCCGCGAGATCGCCGAGAACACCTCGGCGGTCTCCGTCGCCGCGATCCGCCGCCTGATGTGGTCGGGCCTGTCGGCCCCGTCCCCGTGGGACGCGCACGTCGCCGACTCCCGCCTCATGGCCGCCCTCGGCGGCGGCGCCGACGCGATCGAGGGCGTCTCGTCCTTCCTGGAGAAGCGCGACGCCGACTTCCCGATGCGCGTCAGCAAGGACCTCCCGCCCGAAGTCCCCGACTGGCCCCTTCGCTGACCCGCCCGCCGGCCCGGCCCGGCCTGTCCCGGCTGGGTCCCGGCTGGTCCCGGCGGGGCCGACGAAACGGTCAGGCATGTGTCGCCGCGACTTCGTGTGTCTTTAGCGTGACGGAGGGTATTAGCCGCCCCGAAGCGACACGTTCGGGGGTGCGTGGTGCGGATCAGGAGAATGGCCGTCATTGCGGCCGGGCTGCTCCTCGTCGCGGGGTGCAGCCACGCGGACAAGCGGGAGGCGCGGACCGCCGGGGAGAACGCAGCCCTGGGGAAGCGGACGCAGGCGCCCCGGCCGCCGGCGCCGCCCCCGCCGCGGAAGATCGACTGTGACCGGGTGCAGTGCGTCGCGCTCACGTTCGACGACGGGCCGGGCCCCTACACGGCGGGCCTGCTCGACACGCTGAAGAAGGGTGGCGTGCGCGCCACATTCTTCATGCTCGGCGAGAACGTCGGCAGCCACCGCGACGTGGTCCGCAGGATGGCCCTCGAAGGCCACGAACTGGCCAACCACAGCTGGTCCCATCCGCAGCTCACCGGGCTGTCGTCCGCCGAGGTGCGGTCGCAGATCCAGCGGACGCAGCAGGCCGTCTCGGACGCGTCGGGCGGCGTGAAGCCGACGCTGATGCGCCCGCCGTACGGGGCCGCGGACAAGCGGGTCGGACGCAGCGTCGGCATGCCGCTGATCCTCTGGAGCGTCGACACGCTCGACTGGCGCTACCACAACGTCGCCCGCGACACCCGGATCGCGGTCAAGGAGCCCAAGCGCGGCGGCATCATCCTGTTCCACGACATCCACGAGGCGAGCGTCCAGTCCATCCCGAAGGTGGTGGACGGCCTGAAGAAGCGCGGGTTCACGTTCGTCACCGTGTCGGAGCTGTTCCAGGGGCAGCCCCTCAAGCCGGGCGCGACCTACAGCGAGCGCATCAGCAGGCCGGAGCCGGTCACGGCGAGCCCGCCGCCGCCCGGATCGCCCGGGGGCGCGCCGTCCGCGACCACCTCGCCCGCCAGGCCGGCGCCGCCGAGCCCGGCCCCGGCGAGCCCGCCGCCGTCGAGCCCCGTCCCGTCGAGCCCGGTGCCGTCGAGTCAGGCACCGTCGAGCCCTGCGCCGTCTGGCTCGGGCTGACCGGCCCGATCAGCCGTCCTCCGGCTGCTCCGGCTCCTCCCGGCGGGGGCGGCGGCGCGCCGGCGGACGCGGCGGGACGACCTTCGCCGCGACCATGATCTCCTCGGGCACCTCGACCAGCTCGCCGTCGCGCCGGCGCACCGTGAGCGTCTTGCCGGACCACGATTCGAGCACGCCGACGACGTCGCTGTACTCTCCCGTTGGCAGACGGCGGCGCAGCGAGATCCGCTGGCCCACGTCCGCGTCACTGATGGACACCACCAGCCGCGCGGCGAAGCGGGCGGACATGTGAGGACCCCCATGTCGAATCGACTGAGCCGTGGTGGCCATACTATTCACAGCGAGCTTGCGGCGACCCGTGACGTGCGGCGGGGCCGGATATCCGAGAGGAGTCACTGACGTGACCTACGTCATTGCGCAGCCCTGCGTGGACCTGCTCGACAAGGCATGCATCGAGGAGTGCCCGGTCGACTGCATCTACGAAGGGAAGCGTCAGCTCTACATCCACCCGGACGAGTGCGTCGACTGCGGTGCGTGCGAGCCGGTCTGCCCGGTGGAGGCCATCTACTACGAGGACGACGTCCCCGAGCAGTGGAAGGACTTCTACAAGGTGAACGTCGAGTTCTTCGACGACCTCGGCTCGCCGGGCGGTGCGTCCAAGGTCGGGAAGATCGACAAGGACCACCCGATCGTCGCCGCGCTGCCTCCGCAGAGCCACGACGAGTAGCCGACCCGGGGGACCCGTTGGCGCGTTCCGCACCGGCGCGCCCTAGGGTCCCTCTGCGTCGATTTCCGGGCCGTGGCCTCCCGAGTTCGGGAAGCCACGGCCCGCACGGTCTCCAGAGTGAGGAGCAGGGCCAGTGTTCACGCTGCCGGACTTTCCGTGGGATCGGCTCGCGCCGTACAAGGAGCGCGCGCTGGCGCACCCGGACGGCATCGTCGACCTGTCCGTCGGGACGCCCGTCGACCCGACGCCCGAGCCGATCCGGGAGGCCCTCGCCGCCGCGGCCGACGCGCCCGGCTACCCGCAGACCTACGGGACGCCCGCGCTGCGCGAGTCGGTGGCGGGCTGGCTGCGCCGCCGCGCCGGCGTGTCCGGCGCCGACCCGGACGCGGTGCTCCCCGTCATCGGCACCAAGGAACTGGTCGCCTGGCTGCCGACGCTGCTCGGCGCCGGCCCCGGCGACAAGGTCGTCTTCCCCGAACTGGCCTACCCGACCTATGACGTCGGCGCCCGGCTGGCCGGGGCCGCGCCCGTCGCGACCGACGGGCTCCTCGCGCTCGGCCCGGTGAACCCGAAGATCGTGTGGGTGAACTCGCCGTCCAACCCGACGGGCAAGGTGCTGCCCGCCGAGCACCTGCGCAAGGTCGTCGCGTGGGCGCGCGGCCGGGGCGCGATCGTCGTCAGCGACGAGTGCTACCTGGAGTTCGGCTGGGACGAGGAGCGGCCGCCGGTCTCGATCCTGCACCCGGACGTGTGCGACGGCTCCCACGAGGGGCTGCTCGCGGTCAACTCCCTCTCCAAGCGCTCCAACCTGGCGGGCTACCGGGCCGGTTTCGTCACCGGCGACCTCGCGCTCGTGAAGCGGCTGCTGGAGGTCCGCAAGCACGCCGGCATGATCGTCCCGGCGCCGGTGCAGGCCGCGATGACGGTGGCGTTCGCCGACGACGCGCACGTGGACGAGCAGCGCGGACGGTACGCGCGGCGCCGCGCCGCCCTGCGGGAGGCGTTCGAGCGGCACGGCTTCCGCATCGACCACTCCGAGGCGTCGCTGTACCTGTGGGCCACGCGGGACGAGCCGTGCTGGGACACCGTCGCCCACCTGTCGTCCCTCGGTGTCCTCGTCGGCCCCGGCGAGTTCTACGGCCCGGCCGGCGCCCGGCACATCAGGATCGCCTTCACCGCGACGGACGAGCGCGTCGCCGCCGCCGCCCAGCGCCTCTGACGGCCGCCTCTGACGGCCGACTCTGACGGCCGCCTCTGAGGCCGCCGCCGAGCGCCTCTGACGGGCCGCCTCTGACGGGCCGCCTCTGACGGGCCGCCTCTGCCCTGGCGGCACTCCGGGCCGGATACCGGCCTCGCATCGGATCCTCGGGTTCGCGCATGCAACCCGAGGATCATTTGATACGTCTCATCGCGGTATGGGCCGGAGACGGCACAGTCGGTAGGATCCGCTGGTCTGCGCCCGTGATGTTGGCGAAACGATGGAGGTGTCCGTGGGCGGAACGGCGATTGTGATCCTTCTGGCGCTGATCCTGGTCGCGTTGATCGTGCTCATCGTCCTCCTGCTGGGACGTCGTTCGAGTGCCCCCGCTCCCGCCCCGGCGGTCCCGCGCGACCCGTTCGCCCCCGACGACCAGGTGGCCGGCGACCCGCGGACGCTCAAGGCGGGCGACATGGTCGAGTACCTCGGCACCCGCTACTTCGTGCGCGGCTCGCTGCGGTTGAAGGAGGGCGGCTTCACCTGGAGCGAGCACCTGCTCGACGCCGACACCATCGAGGGCACCAAGGTGTGGGTCTCCGTCGAGGAGGACCCCGACCTGGAGGTCGTCTGGTGGACCGAGCACGACCCCGGCGACCTGACGCCCGGCGAGAAGACCGTCGTCGTGGACGGCGTGGAGTACCGCCGCGACGAGCACGGCACCGCCGACTACACCAGCGAGGGCACGACCGGCGTCGGCGTCCAGGGCCGCGTCGAGTACGTCGACTACGAGGGCCCACGCGGCAGGTACCTCTCGTTCGAGCAGTACGGCGGCGGCCCGTGGGAGGCGGGGCTCGGCGAGCGCGTTCCCACCGGCTCGATGACGATCTACCCGGGTGGCGGTAGCTGAGTGCGCGCCACCCTCGACACCCCCTACGCGGACGCGCGCGCGGACGGGCTCTCCTTCGTGCTCGGCCTGCCGCCGCTGGACGCGCTCGCCGTCCTCCCGGTGGAGCGCGCAGGCCTGGCCGTGGAGATGCGCCTGCTCGGCGCGTCCCATCAGGTCATCGCCGGTCCGCTGAGCGAGACGGTGGCGTGCCTGCCGGGCCGCGCCGACCCGCTGCCCGGACGCGCCGCGACGAGCGTGCCCGGCTGGGCGTACGAGTTCGCCGCGACGACCGCCGCGCACAGCGACGGCACGGCGTTCGCCCGTGCCGTCGAGGCGGTGTGCGCGCGGCTCGCGGACCGCGGTGACGCGCTGACCGGGGCGTTCCCCGGCCTCCCGCACGCCGTCACCGCACTGGCCCTGGAAGAGACGCAAGACCCCGGGTTCGGCTGGCGGACCTGGCACGCCTACCCCCAGACCCGGGAGATCGTGATGACCCGAAGCCGGTTGGTGAGGCCCTCGTGAACGGCAGGCACGGCAACGGCGGACACCGGGTGGCGGGCGCGGTGGCCGCCGCCGCCCTGACCATCGTGGCGCTCGGCGGCTGCGGGCAGTCGCAGGCGTCGTGGATCGGCGACAAGTACACCAGCATGGGCGGGGACACCTACCGCTCCTCGAAGGCGCCGCAGACGGTCGCCTCGGAGATCGGCCGCAAGTTCAAGCCGATCGACCGGGTGGACGACATGGCGGTGAAGGGCGCCGCGGGCGGCATCTTCCTGCGCTACCCGAAGCTCGTCGTCGGCGTCCTGCCGAACGGCTCGGGCAGCCGGATCACGGTCGACCAGCCCCGCTCCGGCTACAACCGCTACTACTCCCACGTCGGCGGGCGCTGGGCGAGCCCCGGCAGCAACGGATGGAACAGCAGAGGCGTCGCGTCCTTCCGGGGCGGCGGCCCAGGGGCGGGCAAATGAGGAGCGAGAGATGAACGACATCCTTGACGAGGTCGGCGCGACGTTCGCCTACGGGGCGATCGGCATCGCGCTGATGGCGCTCGGCTACCTGGTGGTGGAGGTGACGACGCCCGGCAGGCTCGGCAAGCAGATCTGGACCGAGGGCAACCGCGGCGCCGCGCTGCTGCTGTCGGCCAAGCTCCTCGGCATCGGCGCGATCGTCACGACCGCGATCGTCACCAGCGACAGCGACCTCACCGACGGCCTGCTCGACACCGCCGTGTTCGGCGGGTGCGGCATCGTGCTGATGATCGTCGCGTTCTTCCTGCTGGACGTGATCACGCCGGGCAAGCTCGGCGCGACCCTGGTCGACGCCGAGGGCGGCGGCACCGCCATCCACCCGGCCGGGTGGGTCGTCGCCGCGGCCGACCTCGGCGTCGCCGCGATCGTGGCCGGGGCGGTCTCCTGAGCGACCTGGCCCGGCCGGCGCGCGCGCTCGTCCTCGCGGCCGTGTTCACGTGCGCGGCGTGCGGGCTGGTGTACGAGCTGGCGCTGGTCGCGCTCGGCAGCTACCTCGTCGGCAACTCCGTCACGCAGGCGTCGATCGTCCTGTCGGTGATGGTGTTCGCGATGGGCGTCGGGTCGCTCGCCGCGAAGCCGCTGCAGGGCCGCGCGGTCGTGGCGTTCGCGGTCGTCGAGGGCGCGCTCGCGCTGATCGGCGGCGTGTCGGTCCTCGCGCTGTACGCGGCGTTCGCGTGGCTCGACCTGTACGTCCCGGCGCTGGTCGTGGTGTCGTTCGCGGTCGGCGCGCTGATCGGCGCGGAGATCCCGCTGCTGATGACGCTGCTGCAGCGGATCAGGAAGCAGGACGCGGGATCGGCGGTCGCCGACCTGTTCGCGGCCGACTACGTGGGCGCGCTGGTCGGCGGGCTCGCGTTCCCGTTCCTGCTGCTGCCGGTGTTCGGGCACATCAAGGGCGCGCTGCTCGTCGGGGTCGTGAACGCCGTCGCCGGGATGGCGGTCGTGCTGTGGCTCTTTCGCCGCCAGGTCGGACGCGTCGCGCGGGGCGCGCTCGCGTTCGGCATGGTCGCCGTCCTCGGCGTCCTCGGCGGGACGTACGCGCTGGCGGACGGCTTCGAGGTGTCGGCGCGGCAGGCGCTCTACAGCGACCCGATCGCGATCTCCGAGCGCACCCGGTACCAGGAGATCGTCATCACGCGGCAGGCCGGGCTCGGGCCGTCCGACCTGCGGCTGTTCCTCAACGGCGACCTCCAGTTCTCGTCGGTGGACGAGTACCGGTACCACGAGTCGCTCGTCCATCCGCTGATGTCGGGCCCGCACGGCCGGGTGCTCGTCCTCGGCGGCGGGGACGGTCTGGCGCTGCGCGAGGTGCTGCGCTACAAGGACGTCCAGAGCGCGACGCTGGTCGAGCTGGACCCGGAGATGCTGCACCTGGCCCGCACGTACAAGCCGATCGAGTCGCTGAACCACCGCTCGTTCGAGGACCCCCGGGTGCGGACCGTGTCCGCCGACGCGTTCTCGTGGCTGCGCGGCCTGAACGAGCGGTTCGACGCGATCATCGTGGACATGCCCGACCCCGACGACGTGTCCACGGCCAAGCTGTACTCGGTCGAGTTCTACGGCATGGTGAAGCGGATCCTCGCCCCGGGCGGCCGGATGGTCGTCCAGTCGGGCTCGCCGTACTTCGCGCCCAAGTCGTTCTGGAGCATCGAGAAGTCCATCGCCGCGGCCGGTTTCGCGACGACCCCGTACCACGTGGACGTGCCGAGCTTCGGCGACTGGGGGTTCGTCCTGGCGGCCCCGGCAGGGGAGGCCCCGGCGCTGCGGCTCGCCGCCGGCGTCCCCACCGGGCTCCGCTTCCTCGACGGTGCTGTCCTCCAGGCGTCGACGGTCTTCCCCAAGGACCGCCGCAGCCGGGACGTCGAGGTCAACACGCTCGTCCACCCGCGGCTCGTCGAGTACGAGGGCGAGGAGTGGAAGAACTCCTGACCGGCCGGGCACGACCTGATCGGCCGCCGACCTGATCGGCCGGGCACCGGTCTGATCAGTCGGGCACCGACCGGCGGATGGCCTTGTCGACGGCCCGCTGGAACGATGTCACCAGCGACTGGATCATCAGCGGCTTGAGCTTTCCCGCCATCTCCATGAGCCGTTCGCGCTCCTGCGGCGCCCGGCCGCCCTCCCGGTAGGGCCGGACGACGGTGTCCTGGAAGACCTGCTGGAGTTCGGCGGCCAGCGCGGTCGTGTGCCGGTCGACGGCCTCGTGCGAGGCGATCAGCGTGTCCAGCGGCATCGGCAGCGCGGCCAGCTCGGCGCTGATCCCGAGCAGCGCCGGGCTGAGCACCCGGATGACGTCCGCCGAGGCGTGCTCGACGACGCCGAGCGCCGCCAGCCGCTTGATCGTCTCGTCGTCGAGGTGGCGCCCGGCCCGCCGGTCGAGTTCGTGCCGGTCGAGGTCCTCGGGCCGCTCCGGCGCCCACGGGGACAGCAGCGCCCGCTGGAGCGCGAGGTCTTCGGCCGGGGCGTCCAGGGGGATCTTCTGGAGGTGCTTCTCGATCGAGGCCAGCGTGAGCCCGAGCGACTGGAGCTCGCGGACGAGTTCGAGCCGCGCGAGGTGGTCGGCGCCGTAGAGGCCGGTCCGTCCGCGCAGCCTGGGGGGCGGGAGGAGGCCGCGCCCGGCGTAGAACCGGACGGTCCGGACGGTGACCCCGGCACGCGAGGCCAGCTCGTCGACGGTGAGTTCCATCCCGCCTCCCTCTATGTGACAGTGCCAGTGTTACATTAACGGTGTATCAGCACGCACTTACTTGAAGGAGACCGCCGGATGGGACGGGACATCTACACCGACGAGCACGACGCCTTCCGCGACATGGTGCGCTCCTTCATCGAGAAGGAGGCCGCCCCCCACCACGAGCAGTGGGAGAAGGACGGCGTCGTCTCGCGCGAGGTGTGGCTGGCGGCCGGCCGCGCGGGCCTGCTCGGCATCGACATGCCGGAGGAGCACGGGGGCGGCGGCAACTCCGACTACCGCTACTACGTGATCTTCAACGAGGAGCTGGCGAAGGCCGGGATCCACGGCCCGGGGTTCGCCGTCCACAACGACATCAACGGCGGCTACCTCCGCCAGCTCTGCACTCCCGAGCAGCAGGCCCGCTGGTTCCCCGGCTACTGCTCCGGCGAGATCGTCACCGCGATCGCGATGACCGAGCCCGCCGCGGGCTCCGACCTCCAGGGCATCAAGACCACCGCGGTCAAGGACGGCGACGACTACGTCCTGAACGGCTCGAAGACGTTCATCTCCAACGGCATCCTCGCCGACCTCGTCATCGTCGTCGCGAAGACCGACCCGTCCGCGGGCGCGAAGGGCGTCAGCCTCCTCGTCGTCGAGCGCGGCATGGCGGGCTTCGAGCGCGGACGCAACCTCGACAAGGTCGGCATGCACGCCCAGGACACCGCCGAGCTCTTCTTCGACAACGTCCGCGTCCCGAAGGAGAACCTCCTCGGCGAGGAGGGCATGGGCTTCATCTACCTGATGACGAACCTGGCCCGCGAGCGCCTGTCCATCGGCGCAACCGCGATGGCCGCGGCCGAGGACGCGTTCGGGCAGACCCTGGAGTACTGCAAGACGCGCGAGGCGTTCGGCCGCCCCATCGGCAAGTTCCAGTACAACCGCTTCACGCTCGCCGAGATGAAGACGGAGCTGACCGTCGCCCGCTCGTTCACCGACGAGTGCATCCTCAAGGAGAGCGAGAACGAGCTGACCGCCGACGAGGCCGCGATGCTCAAGTGGTGGAACACCGAGCTGCTCAAGCGGGTCGTCGACCGCTGCGTCCAGCTCCACGGCGGCTACGGCTACATGACCGAGTACCCGATCGCCAAGGCTTACCAGGACGTCCGCATCCAGACGATCTTCGGCGGCACCACGGAGATCATGAAGGAGATCATCGGCCGCGGCCTCGGCGTCTGACCCGCCCCGGCGAGGCGCCCGGCCGTGCGGCCGGGCGCCCGTCAGCCGAGCGGCGGCACCACGGCCTCGATGAGGTGCGGGCCGGGTTCGGCCAGCGCCTTGCCGAGCTGGGCCGCGAACTCCCCGGTCGTGCGGGCCCTGGACGCCGGGACGCCCATGCCGGACGCCAGCGCGACGAAGTCGAGGGCCGGGCGCGACAGGTCGACCATGTCCCGGGTGATGGTGCCCGGCTCGGGCGGCGCCGGGACGGCGCCGACCCGCGTCGTCTCCATCGACAGGATCGCGTAGGACCCGTTGTTGAAGACGACGGTCGTGACGTCGAGGCCCTCGCGCGCCTGCGTCCACAGCGCGGAGATCGTGTACATGGCGCTGCCGTCCGCCTCCAGGCAGACGACCGGACGGTCCGGGCAGGCGACCGCGGCGCCGGTCGCGACGGGCAGGCCCTGGCCGATCGCGCCGCCGGTCAGCGAGAGCCAGTCGTGCGGCGGCGCTCCGGCGGTGGCGCCCGGGAGCCACAGCCCGGAGGTGTTCGCCTCGTCCGACACGATCGCGCCCTCGGGCAGCAGCGCGCCAATGACGGCGGCGGCGGTCTCCCCGGTGAGCGCCCCGGGCGGGATCTCGGGCCGCCCCGCCACTTGCAGCGCGGGGCGGGCCTGCTTGGCGATCGTGTCGGCGAGCGCGGTCAGCGCGCCGGTTGCGCCGGGCCCGAGGTCGTGCACCTGGCAGCCGTCCGGGACGAGGTCGCCGGGCTTGCCGGGGTAGGCGAAGAACGTCACCGGGCGGCGCGCGCCCGCCAGGACGATGTGCCGGACGCCCTCCAGCTGCGCCGACGCCATCTCGCCCAGGTAGGCCAGCCGCTCCACCGCCGGGACGCCGGCGCCGCGCTCCAGCCGGGCCGGGAACGTCTCGCTCAGCACCCGCGCGCCGGTCGCCGCCGCGATGCGCCCGGCGGCGTCCAGCCCCTCGCGCCGGGTCGCGTCGCCGCCGATCAGCAGGACGCACGGCTCGCCGCCGGTCAGCGCGGCGACGGCCGCCTCCAGCGCGTCGCCGGCCACCGGCTCGGGCACGGGGGCCGGGAGCGCCGCCGCCACGTCGCCGCCCTCCGACCAGGCGACGTCGGCGGGCACGATCAGCGTGGCGACGCCCCCGGCCAGGGCCGCCGTGACGGCCTCGGCCGCCGCCGGGCCGGCGTCCGCCACGTCCACCGGCCGCCGCGCCCAGGCCGAGACCGACCCGGCGACCGCCGCGATGTCCGACTGCAGCGGCGCGTCGTAGCGCTCATGGGCCGTGGCGTGGTCGCCGACGACCGTGATGACCGGCGTCCCGCCCCGCCGCGCGTTGTGCAGGTTGGCGAGCCCGTTCCCGAGCCCGGGGCCGAGGTGCAGCAGGACGGCGGCGGGCGCCTGCGCCATCCGCCCGTACCCGTCGGCGGCGCCCGTCGCGACGCCCTCGAACAGGCACAGCACGCCCCTCGCGCGCGGCTCTCCGTCCAGCGCCGCCACGAGGTGCAGCTCTGACGTGCCCGGATTGGCGAACCACACGCCGACGCCGGCGTCCGCCAGCGTGCGCACCATGGCCTGCGCGCCGTTCATTCGCATCTCCCAAACTCAGCCGAACAGGACACCAGGATTGAGTATCCCGTCCGGATCGAAGGCTTTCTTGATCCGACCCATCAGCTCCACCTTGGCCGGATCCTCCAGCGCGCGGAAGTGGTGGGTCTTCTCCCGTCCGATGCCGTGCTCCCCGCTGATCGTGCCACCCAGCCCGGCGGCCGCGGCGAGAAGTTCGTCCATCAGTCGGGCCAGCGCGTCCGCGTCCGGCTGGAACACCGACAGGTGCACGTTGCCGTCGCCCGCGTGCCCGCAGCCGCCGATCAGCGCCCCGTGCCGCCCTGCGATCGCCGGGACGGCGGCGAAGAACCGGGCCAGCTCGGCGCGGGGCACGACGGCGTCCACGATCGCGTTCGCCCCGGCGTGGCGCGCCGCCCAGAACGCCTGCTCCCGGGCCGTGACGAGCTTCTGGAGGCGGTCGCCCGCGAGGACGTAGGCGTCGGCGGCGCCGAGGCCCGCCAGCTCTTCACCGAGGGTCTGGACGTCCTCGTCCAGGCGCTCGGCCGAGCGGTTCTCCAGTATCACCAGCAGATAGGCGCCGGCGGCGTCGCGGACCTCCTGCGGCACCCCGAGGTCAAGCCCCGCGTTCTCCGTGATCGCCGCCATGGCGAGGACGTCGACGTACTCCAGCACGAGCGGGTCGAGCCCGCCGCCGGTCAGCCGGGGCACGGCCGCCGTGACCGCCTCCGTGCCGGGGAAGGGCGCCAGCACCCCGGCCCGATGCGCGAGGCGGGGCCGCAGCCGCAGCGTCACCTCCGTCACCAGCGCGAGCGTGCCCTCCGACCCCACGATGAGCTGCGTCAGGTCGTAGCCGGTGGACGTCTTCACGTACCGGCCGCCCGTCCGGATGATCTCGCCGGTGGCCAGCACCGCCTCCAGCCCGAGGACGTGATGCCGGGTGACCCCTTCCTTCACCGCGTGCATGCCGCCCGCGTTGGTGGCGACCGTCCCACCGATGCTGGCGCCGTCCTCGCCCGGGAAGATCGGGTACACGAGCCCCTTCCCGGCGGTCGCCTGGTCGAGCTCGGCGAGGGTGACGCCCGGCTGGACCACGGCGACCTGGCCGTCCGTGTCGATCTCCAGGATCCGGTTCATCCGCTCGAACGACACCACCAGCCCGCCCGGACGCGGCACCGCCGCACCGGACAGGCCCGTCCCCGAACCGCGCGCCGTGACCGGCAGCCCGTGCTCGGCGGCGACCCCGAGGACCGCCGCGACCTGCTCGACGTCCGCGGGCCGCACCACCATGCCCGGCCGCTCCGCCGCGACGCCGAGCGACTCGTCCCGCCCGTACTCGGGGGGCACCTCGTCGCCCGCCAGCACATGCTCCTCGCCGACGACGTTCGCCAGCGCCGTCGCAACATCTGCCATGGCTTTCCTCCCAGGGGCCCGGTCCGGCAAGTCTGACGCCGCCGCGCACCGGCGGCGTGTGACCTCCGGCCTCGACTTGCGGGCCGAAAGTCCCGGCGCTCACCTCGCGGAAACCTCCCGGCTGCCACGTTGGCCGCGTGAACGCATCTGAGAAGAAGGTCGTACGGCTCGGCTCCGTGCGCAAGACGTTCGGCGAGAGCAGGACGAGCCGACCGTGCCGGCGGCAGGGCTATTCGATGACGACGCCGTGGTCCCGAGCCAGACCGGCAAGGCCGTCCGCATACCCCTGACCCACAGCGCGCATTCTCCAGCCGCCTTGGCGGCGGTAGATCTCAGTGCAGATCAAGACGGTCTCGGTCGTGGTGTCCAGTGTCAGGGAGTGGGCAGTGCCGTTCTGCTCGGTCACGGTGAGCCCGATGGCCCCCGGCGGCCCGCTCGCCACTAGCAGGACGGTCGACACGTCGGTGGCCAGTCGGGCGAGGTTCACCTTGACCTGGTGCGTCGCGGTATCCAGATTGATCGCCCCGTCCGCAGAGACCGGCTGGTTGTAAAAGACGAAGTCGGCGTCGGACCGGACCTTGCGGTCGGCTCCCAGAAGCAGGGCGCACGGATCGTGCTCGGTGGAGGGCAGCGCGAAGGCGCAAAGGAGCGTCGGCGAGGAGAGTCTGACGTTCTCACCCATGCGGAGCGGGGACGCGGGGGCATCGGAGTCGGCCCGGTCGAGGCCAGGGTCGCGCCAGCCGTCCGGCGCCTCGATACGGGCGTCCACTCCCGCGTGTTCCTTAAGGAGGAAGAGCAGGTTCGCGCCGTCGAGAAGTTCGATGGGCTTGTTCTTCGCGAAGTCGAAGGAAGCCTGGCCGTAGCCGCTGGTCGTGACGAGGATGCCCTTGGACGCGCCCTCGTTCTGCAGCGTCCCGTAAAGGTCGCGGACCGCCGAGACCCCAACGGTGTTGCGGTAGCGCTTCGCCTGGATGACGACCTTGCCGCCCATGATCGGCCGTGGGTCGTAGGCGACACAGTCGACGCCGCCGTCCCTGGACGGCCTGGTCTGCCGGGCCTCCAACCCCATCCGGGTGAACAAGTTCTGGATCAGCCCCTCGAACTCTGTCGGGCTCATGTCGAGCAGGTTCGGCCGGTCGTCCAGGTCGCCGAGGATGTCGGTCTCCTCGACGAACCGCGGGTCGACCATGCTGAACTCCAGTACCGGGCGCACGGGCGAGAGTTCGGCGGTGTTTCGGGAGACGCCCGCGCCCAGATGCTTCAAGCACGCGGCGGGGTCGACCCGGGCGAGGTCGAGTTCGGCGAACGTCTCCTTGGTCGTCCGCAGCGTCAGCAGGCACGGGCGGACGGGCCGTCCCGTGGCCGCGTCGACGGTGTCGACCATGCCATTGAAGACGATGGCCGAGATGTGACTGGCGGCATCGCCTTCGAACAGGTCCCGCACCACTCGCAACGCCATCTGGCCGACGACGGATGTGTATTGGCCCTTGACCTGCGTGACCGGACGCTTGGTCTCGGTGATCGAGTCAGATGTCTTGAGGTACCTGTAGGTCTTGACCGTGGGGACGACGCTTATTGTCGGCAGCTCGTACTCGACCACCAGTTGTGCGGACTCGGGTACGTATGCCATCCGCCACTTCGAGGGGAAGCCGTCAGGATAGGAGATGGCGTTCAGGACCAGGTCGAAATACGTGACGACAGCGTCGGGCCGCCCCTCGGCGAGTTCCCGCTTGAATGACTCGATCTCGGCGTTCTGTCGCCGGGCCTGTTCCTCTGCTTCGCTCGTCCGCTGCGCGTGCTCATGCTGGAGGCGATTCAACGTTGCTTGCCGGGCCTGCTCCCGCTGCGCGTGCTCTGCGCACGCCTGCTGGTAGTTCAACTGCCCCTGGCGGACCTGCTCCTCATGCCGCGCCCCGCCGACCAGCCTGGACAGGCCGGTCGGCGGGGGAGGCAGAAACGCTTCGGCACGGGGCGCTGGTTCCGGGCGGCCTGCCGGGCCGGGATCGAAAGGCGTGACATCCGCCTTCTCCTGGAGTCGATGAAGCTTGAACCGGGTATCGATGCGAAGCCCAGAGACCAGGATGGAATCCAGGTCCTCCAGCCGCTGAGCGAGGTTCTCGTTCATCGCGGCGACCTCAGCTGATCGAGACTCGGCGTAAAGGCGCTTGCGTTCCTTCTCGTCAGCGGCCCGCGCCCGCGCGTAAGCGGCTTGGGCCCGCGCCGCCTCACGCTGCGCGGCCGCGTCAGCCCGTTGTCTTGCCGCTGCCGCCCGCTCGGCTTCGCGCTGCATCCGCGCGACCGTGGCCATCAAACCCTGACTTCTCGCCATTTATCCCACCCGTCGATGACGACCCGACTCTCGACGTCAACGTTAGGCGTGTCCTCGCAAGGCTGAGAGTGGTTCTTACCTGATCAATACATCAGGCCAATACCGGTCACGCGGGCATCAGGGCCCAGACGATTTTGCCCTCGCCCGTGGCAGAAGGGCGGGTTCCGGCCCCTTCAGCGAAAGCAGTGATGATCATGAGACCGCGTCCGTTTTCGGCGGTCCCGGAGATGTTGCGTGACCTTGGGAGTGCAGGGGAGGGATCCCAGCACTCCAGAAGCGGGGCCTCCTCCTGGAGCGTGCAGCGGAGGCGGATGTGGTGGCCTGGGGCGGCGGTGACGGCATTGGACACGATCTCGCTCATCACGAGCATGGAGTCGTGGATGAGATTGCGCTCAAAGCCCCAGTTGGTGAGAGCGTAGCGGACCAGTTCGCGGGCCAGGACGACCGAGGACGGCACGGCCAGGACCGTCAGCCGGATCTCGGGGGTGGGCGGAGCGGGAATGGTCATGTCTTGATCGTTCATGGAGGGCCGTCCTGCGAGTTGTCGAAACTTGCCCTCACTCTCTGCGCCTGCTCGTTAACCTACCGTGGATATAGGTCGGGAAAATACACTTGTAGGTGAGCGATGAGCGTCCGCGAGTCGATCGACCCGAGTTCTTCGCTGTGGGCTTGGTTGGCCTTTGACCTGTGGTTTTACCGTACTCGGCGAGGTCTTTCGCTGGCTCAGACCGCCATGATCGTCCGAGTGACGCGAGGGACTGTATCCAACTGGGAAGCGGGGCGTTTGCGACCCCGCGATAGCTACCTGAAGCGTCTGGACGAGGCGTGGAACACCGGTGGTCACTTCGAGCGGCTGTACATGTTCGCCTGTAACGGGCACGATCCGGACTGGTACAAGCAGTATCTGCAGTACGAGCAGGCAGCGAGAAACATCGAGGTGTACCACGGGAAGACCGTCCCGGCTCTCCTGCAAACCGAGTCGTACATGCGGGCTCTGGTCGCTGACAGCGAGCACGAGTTGGACGTTTCCGCTGAGGCTGAGGCACGGCTGAAGCGGCAGGAGATACTTGCCAAGCCCGACCCGCCGCACCTCTGGGTTCTTCTTGACCAGGAGGTTCTTGAGTGCACTGTTGGTGGCCCCGGCGTGATGCGCGAGCAGCTCGGTTACCTGGTCCAGGTCGGCAGGCTTTCAAGGGCGGCTGTACGTGTTGTTCCCAGGTCGGTGGGACGGCATCCCGGACATGATGGGGCGATTCAGATCCTACGGGTAGGCTCTCGATATGTGGCATATGTCGGAGCGCAGCTCGGCGGGCGGCTCATCGAGGGTGGTGACGAGACTGCCGCTCTCGCGCTTCGATTCGCGAAGATCGGAGCCGTCGCACTCTCGAAGAACGACTCCCGGAGCCTGATCGAGCAAACGATGAGGACGTACACCAGTGACCCAGTGGCGTAAGAGTTCCCGCAGCGGCGGTGACAGTGATCCCGCCTGCGTGGAGTTGGCGAGGTCGGTCAATAGCGTTTGGGTGCGGGACTCAAAAGATCCGGACGGTGATCGGCTGGCGTTCGAGCGGGAGGCATTCGCCGGGTTGCTGGCTCGTGTGAAGACCAACGATAAGGATCTTTACCGGTAAGCCTCATCTCTTGATGGTGCTACACCGCAACGCAGGGAAAAATCGATCTTGTACTGTGACGGGCCCGATGGCAAGGGCCTGGTCTGGCACTGATCCCTTCAGCGATGGGTCGGCAGCACTCCTCCGCGGAGTTGGTGCTGTGCCGTCGTTGCATGCGTGTTCGATTCGTCCAGGTGCGTCGGCGAAGAAGCACACCGAGAGCACGGCCCGTTCGTTCCCCCTCGCGGGCCGGATCCCGATCCTCCGACAGGCGGACGGCGCGCGAGGCGCCGACCAGGGCGGGCACGAGGCGGCGCTCGTCATCGGTCAACGGGCTGCCGGCCCCGGCCCCAGGACGCCTCGTCCACGACCGCTGTCGGACGGCCTCCACGACCCTCGCGCAGGCGCGCGTGAACGATCGTGGCGGGTAGGCCGTCGTGGTCGGCCGGAGGAGGAGGGGAGAGTCATGGAACGCGGGGAAGGAAGTCGGCGAAGCGCGGCGCGCCGGGTTCGTGCGGCACGCGTGCGGCACGCGCGGCGAAGCTGACGGCGTGGTACCACCCGCACAGCAGAAGCACGTCGAGTAGTTGGACGTCGTCGAAGACCGAAGCGAGCCGTGCCCACAGCGCGTCATCGATGTCGGAACGCTCGTGCAGCGCGTCGACGGCGAGGATCAGCAGCCGTTCCGGCTCGGACGTCCAGCACTCGTCGGCGGAGCCGCCGTGCACCAGGGACGTCGCCTGCTCGTGGGTGAGGCCGACCCGCTCGGCGAACGTCATCATGTGCACGGCCCATTCGTACTCACAGCCGCACAGCGCGCACGTCCGGTCGATGACGATTTCGCGTTCCCTCATGGACAGGGTCAGCTGCCTGCCCAGCTCGTAGCGACCCCACCCGTGCATGGCGCTGGCCATCGGGAGGTTTCTGGCGAACATCCGGAACAGCCCGATCGGCGGGGCTTTCCCGGGCATCATGTGCGCGAGCAATGCGCCGGCCTCGTCGGTGTAAGGCGGTTCCAGCAGGGCTATCCGCGGCATCGGGCCTCCCGTCAGGTTGTTTCGAAATTAGAAACGCTGGTAGATGCTAGTGTTTCGAATAACGAAACGCAAGGAGAGGCATGCCGACACCGCGCCCAGGAACACCGGTTCGCGGTTCGACGACCGGGCGTCCCATCATGGCCGCGCTGGACCTGCTCGGCCGCCGGTGGGCGCTGCGGATTCTCTGGGAGCTGCGTGCGGGCCCGCTCGGCGCCCGCGCGCTCCTGGCACGGAGCGAAGGTCTGTCGTCCAGCGTCCTCTACCAGCGGCTCCGCGAACTCACCTCGAGCGGGATCATCGCCCGCTCGGCCGATGGCTACGAGCTCACTCGGCTGGGGACGGCACTCTGTCAGGCCCTCCGCCCGCTCGACGAATGGGCGATCACCTGGGCGCAGGCGCAGGAAGGGAACGATCAGGGGCCCATGGAGGCGTGAAGGCCACGCCCAGCCGAGCGGTTCTCCAGCGGCGGGCGCCGGCGCTCACCTCGCGGAAACCTCCCGGCTGCCACGTTGGCCGCGTGAACGCATCTGAGAAGAAGGTCGTACGGCTCGGCTCCGTACGCAAGACATTCGGTGATCTCACCGCGCTGGACGGGGTGAGCCTGGAGATCCGCGAAGGGGAGGCCGTCGCGGTGATGGGCCCTTCCGGCAGCGGCAAGTCGACGCTGCTCAACATGGTCGCGGGCCTGGACCGTCCGGCGTCCGGGAAGGTGGAGGTGGACGGCGAGGACATCAGCGGGATGGGCGAGGCGGCGCTGGCCCGGTTCCGGCGCCGCCGGATCGGGATGGTCTTCCAGTTCTTCAACCTCCTCGACGACCTGCCGGCGCTGGAGAACGTGGCGCTGGCCGGTCGGCTCGTCGGCGTCCCGGCCCGCAAGGCGCGGGCCCGCGCGCTGGAGCTGCTGGACGAGCTGGGCATCGCCGACCGCGGCGACGCCTACCCGGCGGTGCTGAGCGGGGGCGAGCGCCAGCGGGTCGGCGTGGCGCGGGCGCTGATGAACCGCCCGGCGCTGCTGCTCGCGGACGAGCCGACCGGCGCCCTCGACAGCGCGACCGGCGAGCAGGTCATCGACCTGCTGCTCGACCTCAACCGGAAGGGCCAGACCCTGCTGCTCGTCACTCACGACGAGCGGCTGGCGGCCCGGTGCGCGACCCGGCTGATCGAGTTCCGGGACGGCGGCATCGTCGGCGAGACCGCGCGGGAGAGGAGCGAGCCGTGGATCGCCCGCTGAGCGCGGTCTGGGCGGCGTCGCGGGCCGGGGTGCGGCGGCGCCGGGTGCAGGCGGTCAGCATCGCCGTCGTCGTGGCGCTGTCCACGGCCACCCTCGTGTTCGGGCTCGGCCTGCTGGCCGCCTCGAACTCGCTGTTCGACGACGCGTTCGCCAAGGCGCGCGGGGCGCACGCGACGGTGTCCTTCGACTCCGGCAAGGTGACCGCCGCGCAGGCCGCGGCCACCGCGCACGCCTCCGGGGTCACCGCCGCCGCGGGCCCGTTCCAGACGGCCGTGCTGCCCCGCGAGCCGGGGATGGGCCCGAAACTGGTCGGCGGCGACGGCCTCCTCGTCGCCGGGCGGGCCGACCCCGGCGGCCCGGTGGACAGGCTGACGGTCACCTCCGGACGCTGGGTCCGCGCGCCGGGTGAGATCGTGCTCCGGGGTGACCCGCTCCCGGCCGGGCCGGTGAGGCTGGGCGGCACCGTGACGTCCCCGGGACTCCCGACCCTCAAGATCGTGGGCTTCGCCGCCTCCGTGACCGGCGGGACGGACGGCTGGGTGACGCCGGGCCAGATCGGTGCGCTCCGGCCGGACGGACTGCGGATGCTCTACCGTTTCGCCCGCGCGGGCGACGCGTCCGACGTGCGCGCGAGCCTGTCCGCGGCGACGGCCGGGCTGCCGACGCGGGACTACGCCTCCTACGTCGACGTCAAGAAGTCATTCGAGGAGGACTTCAACGCGCTGATCCCGTTCGTCACGGTCTTCGGGGCGCTCGCCATAACCGTCTCGGCGTTCATCATCGGCAACGTGGTCAGCGGCGCGGTGGTCTCCGGGTTCCGGCGCATCGGCGTGATGAAGGCGCTCGGCTTCACCCCGACGCAGGTCGTCGCCGTGTTCGTCGGGATGATCGCGCCGCCCGCGCTCCTCGGCTGCGCGGCGGGCCTGCTCGCCGGGCACCTGCTCGCCGGGCGGGTGGCGGCGGGCCTGGCCGCCGGATTCGAGCTGCCCTCCGCCGGCGGGACCGGCCTCGGGCTGGAAGTCCTGGCGGGCGGCTGCGTCCTCGTGCTCGTGGCACTGGCCGCGCTCGTCCCCGCGCTGCGGGCCGGACGGCTGCCAGCGGTCCAGGCGATCAGCGCCGGGACCGTGTCGCGCCGGGGCCGCGGCCGGCGGGTGCAGCGGTGGCTGGCCCGCACCCGGCTGCCCGTCCCGGCTTTCCTCGGGCTGAGCCTGCCCATCGCCCGGCCGGCCAGGACGGCGCTCACCCTCGCGGGGCTCTGCCTCGGCGTGACCGCGGTGACCATGGGGTTCGGCCTCCAGCAGACGGTCTCGAAGATCCTCACGGCGGACACCGAGGGCCATACGTCCGTCAACGTGGGCATCGACCCGCGCAGCCAGGGATCGGGCCTGTCAGAGCAGCAGATGCTGGCGTTGCTGCGCGCCCAGCCGGGCACCGCGCACGTGATGTCGTTCCGTTCGCTGCCCGTGCGGATCTCCGGGCTCCCCTCGGGGCTGTCAGCCGAGACCTACAGCGGGGACTACCGGCCGTTCCTCGGCGACAACCTCGTCCGCGGGCGCTGGTTCGCGGGTCGCGGCGAGCTGGTGGTGACGGAGGCGTTCCTGCGGCGCAACAGCCTGGACGTGGGCGCCACCCTCACCCTCCAGACGGACGGGGGACAGGCCACCGTCCGGATCGTGGGCGCGTTCGCGCACTCCGACACCACCAGGCTGATGCTGGACGCCGCGAGCCTGCCGAGTAGCGCGGGCGGGCTCGATCAGCGGCCGTTCTCGGTGATCGTGAAGCCGGGCACCGACCCGGCCGCCTACGCCGGCCGGATCAACGCGTCCGCCGCGTCCAGCGGGCTGTTCGCCGAGGCCACCGAGCCCGATCTCTCCAACGGCGCCGTCTTCGGGGGCCTGTCCGCGCTGTTCTCGCTGATCATCTGCACGGCCGCGGGTCTCGGCGTGCTCAACAGCGTGCTGCTCAGCGCCCGGGAACGCAGCCGGGACCTGGGCGTCCTCAAGGCGATCGGCATGGCGCCGCGGCAGGTCGTCCTCATGATGGTGACGTCGATGGCCGCCCTCGGCGTCGTCGCCGGCGCGCTCGGGGCCCCGCTGGGCGTCCTGGCCCACCGCGGCGTCATGGCGCTGACCGGAGAGATGCTCAACAGCGGGATGGCGCAGTCGTGGATCCACGTCTACACCTGGACCCTGCTGCTGCCGCCCGCCTGCGCCGGGCTGCTCGTCGCGGTCCTCGGCGCGTGGGGGCCCGCCGTCCGCGCCGCCGCCACCCGCACCGCGACCGTGCTCCGCAGCGAATGATCAGGTGAGGGCCACGGCCACGGACAGCCCGCCGTCCGGATCGGCCGTGGCCCTCACGGCGCCGTCATGGGCGTGGACGATGGCGGTGACGATCGACAGGCCGAGCCCCGCGCCGTCACTCGACCCCGTCCGCTCGCCGGCCAGCCTCCGGAACGGCTCGAACAGCTCGTCCACCACTCCGGGCGGGACGATCGGGCCGGTGTTGCGGACGACCAGTCCTCCTCCCGACAGCTCGACCACGACGTGCCCGCCGGAGTGGTTGTGCCGGATCGCGTTCTGCACCAGGTTCGCGACCATCCGGGTGAGCAGAACCTCGTCCCCGGTGACGGTGACGGGTTCCGTGGCGGTCTTCACGGCGACCTTTCCGCGTTCGGCGAGCGGCAGGTGGTCGTCGACGACCTGCTCGACGACGGCTTCGAGATCGACCGGGGCCCGGACGTCGAGGCCGCGCTCACCCTGCGCGAGGACGAGCAGCCCCTCGATGAGCCGCTCGGACCGGTGGGTGTTGCGCAGCATCTCGTCCCGGACCACGGCGAGCCGCTCGGGCGACGGATCCGCCAGGCCGACCTCGATGGCGGTCCGCTGGACGGCGAGCGGTGTGCGCAGCTCATGCGAGGCGTTGGCGACGAACCGGCGCTGGCTGGCGAGCGCCCGCTCCAGCCGGTCGAGCATGGCGTCGAAGGTGTCGGCGAGCTGCTTCAACTCGTCCTGCGGGCCGTCCAGGGCGATGCGCTCGTGCAGGGTGGACAGCGACAACCGGCGTGCGGTTCCGGTGATCCGGTGCAGCGGCCGCAGCAGCCGCCCGGTCAGCCACCACGACACCGCGAACGCCAGCACCACGATCACCACGATGGCGGCCAGGATGACGAGCCGCTGCGACCCCGCCAGGCTCTCCTGAAGGTGCTCCGGCCCTACGACCCGCTTCCGGGGGTCATTCGGGGTGAACACCATGGGGTCGCTGTCGGCGGGGAAGGTCACGTCCTGCACCTTGTCGTCCACGATCCGCTTCTGGATCCACAGGACCGCGCCGAGAACCCCCAGCGTGATCACGGTGAAGAGCCCGCCGTACAGCAGCGTCATCCGCGCCCGGACCGTCATCGGCTTCACAGCCGGTATCCGCTTCCGGGCACGGTGACGATGACGGCCGGTTCACCGAGCTTGGCCCGCAGCTTGCTCATGGTCACCTTGACGACCGTGGTGAACGGGTCGGTGTTCTCGTCCCAGGCCCGCTCCAGGAGCGTCTCGGTGCTGACGATCATGCCCCGTGCCTGCATCAGCACCTCCAGCACCGCGTACTCCTTGGGGGACAGCGGCACTGGACGGCCCTCCCGGAAGACCTTGCGCCGTGCCGCGTCCAGGGTGATCCCGCCGTGCTCCAGCACCGGCGGCAGCGGCGGGACGTTCCGCCGGGCCAGCGCCATGACCCGCGCCACCAGCTCGTCGAACGCGAAGGGCTTGGCCAGGTAGTCGTCGGCCCCGAGGTTCAGCCCGTCGACGCGCTCGTGCACCGCGCCCGACGCGGTCAGCATCAGGATCCGCACCGCCGCGCCCTGCCGCGCCAGCTCCCGGCAGATGTCGTCGCCGTGCACGCCCGGCAGATCTCGGTCCAGCACGAGGACGTCATAGTCGTTGACCGAGAGCCGCTCCAGCGCCCCGTCCCCGGCATAGGCCACGTCCACGGCCATCGCCCGCTTCCGCAGCCCCTCGGCCACCAGATCGGCGAGGAACCGCTCGTCCTCGGCCACAAGAATCCGCATCCTCCCATTCCCGCACACCGGTGATAAGGCGAAGGTGAACGGCCGCCGGCGCGGGCCGGGGCGCTGACACCGGGCGTGGGCGGCCGGACGCGCCTTGACCGTGCGAGTTATGGCTTTGATCAATTCCAAGTTGCAAACATCCAAAAAGTGCTCGTGAATGGCGTATGGTCGCGACTCGCCCGCTGGGTTACAGTGCCGGGGAGCGGGAGGAATCCCTCCCCTACGAGCGGGGTCGGGAGATCATGGCTTTCGACGAGGTGACCGACGCACTGGTCCTTGTGCCGCCGCCCTCTCCGTCGGAGACCAATCCCCCGCTCGGCCCGATGATCCTGGCCAGGGCCGCGGCCCGGCACGGCCTGAACATCGAGGTCCGCGACCTCAACATCGAATATATCCGGCAATTCACCGGGATCGCGCGAGCCCCGGCCGGCGGCGTTCCCGGCGGCGTTCTCGGTGACCACGGAAAGAACCGCGCGCTGCTCGCCACCGCGGCGGGACGGTTCTTCGCGAGCACCGGGCTGTGCCCCGGCGAGGCCGTGCACCTTCCGGACACCGCCGACGCGCGGGCGGGAATGCATTTCGATTTCGAGACGCTGCGCCGGGCCACCGCACGCGCCGCCGCACCGGGCGCCTTCTGGGGGAAATGGCTGGAAGAACGGGTCTTCGGGACGCTTCCGGAACCGCCGCCCGTCGTCGGGATCTCCATCATGGGGCCGTCCCAGGTCTTTCTCGCCCTGGTCATCGCGCGGCTCGTCCGGCGGTACTGGCCGGAGTCGGTCACCGTGCTCGGCGGCAGCCACGTCACGCTGCTGGCGGCGGAGATGGCCGCCGAGCCGCGGTACCTGGAGTTCGTCGACCACGTCATGCCCGGACACGCCGAGGAGGGCTTCGCGGAGCTGGTGGGGCGGGCCCGCGCCGGGCACCCGTCCGTGCCGCGCATCGCGGCGGCCCCGCCCGCCGGGGAACGCTTCGACTACCACCCGCTGGCGGCGCCCCGGCAGCTCGCCCTCTACGAGCCGTCAACGCTGACCCTGCCGCTGCAGTTCACCCGCGGCTGCTCCTACGGACGCTGCACCTACTGCACGTATCCGGTGGTGGAGCCGGTCGCGACGCGGCTGGACGCGGCGCGCGCCGCGGCGGCGATGGGCGCGCTCTCGCGCGAGCACGGGGCCACCCGGTTCTCGGTGAAGGACTCGCTGCTCACGGTCCCGATGATGCTGGACCTCGCCGCGGCGCTGGAGGCGGCCGGCGTCCGGGCCCGGTGGAGCGCGACGACGAAGGTCACCCGGAGCCTGGCCGTCCACGCGCGCACGCTGGCGGACGCGGGCCTCGCGACACTGGAGTTCGGGGTGGAGACCATCCACCGGCGGGGGCAGCGGCTGTTCGACAAGGTGACCGACCCCGAGATCGTCGAGGAGGTCATCGCGGCCTGCACGGACAGCGGCATCGCGGTCGTGCTCAACCTGATCTTCGGGCTTCCGGGGGAGACGCCGGACGACGCCGAGCGCCAGCTCGAATGGTTCGCGGCGCGGCGCGACCGGGCGCCCGGCATGGTGGACGGGTCGCTGAACCTGCTGGAGATCGTCCGCGGTTCACCGCTGGCACTGCGCCCGCCGCCCGAGGTCGAGCTGCGCGGCATCGCTCCGTGGGCCTACTGCTACGACTGGAACGCGCCGGCGTGGCGGCCGGAGTTCGCGCGGCGCGTCCGGGACGAGGAACTGCGGACGAGCGCGCTCACAGGGCCGGCAGCAGTTTCCTGAGATCCCTGATCCGGTGGTCGGCCTCGCAGTCGCGGAACCGGAAACCCGGATGGGTGAACAGGTATCGGCTGCCGCCGCCGACCTCCGCGAGCCGCATGTCGCCGGGCGAGTCGCCGATGATCACTATCTCCTCGTAGCGCCCCCGGCCGGCGAGGTACTCGGCCAGGACGTGCGCCTTGGTGCGCTCGGCGTCCCGGACGTGCTGGTCGACCGCGAACGCGGTGCCGCCCGGAAAGAACTCCTCCAGCCGCAGCACCTTCAGAAAGATCGCCAGCGTGGCGGGCCGGGTGTTGGAGATCAGGATCTGGTCGTGCCGGCGCCGCACGGCGGACAGCACCTCGGGCGCGTGCGGGGTCGGCTCGATGCCGTTGCACTGCGTGTTGGGGTTGCTCTCCGATAATTCGAAGCAGGCTTCCTGGAGTTCCATCGCCCGCGCGTACGCGTCATCACCGAGGAGCCAGGTGAAGTACTCGTACCACTTCTTGCCATAGAGGGTGATGCCGTCCGCGTGACTGAAGCGTTCAGAGTGCCCGAAGCGTTCCAGGATCTGGTTGGAGATATTGATGACCGCTCGGTGATTGCCCCGTTCAAGCGTCCCATGCAGATCCCAGACGAACAGCTTCCCCATGAGGACCACCTCGGGTCGGTGCGCAGCGGATCGTCACCGCGAGCGGAGCATTTCCAGCATCTCCGCCAAGCGAGCCAACAGCCTAGCATCGATCTGTTCGCCCTGGAGTGCCTCGTGGAGTTTCCGCAGCCGGTCGATCCCCTCTTTCGGGATGGCCTGATCGCGCACCGCCAGGATGTCGAGGAAGATTAGGAGATCGATTCCGCGGCGCAGTGCGGCGACCTTCTCGGTCGATGTGGAACGCTCGAATGCGTCCAAAATCGTGCGAAGCGTGTTCGTGCATGGACGGTAGGGAGGATTGTCCAGATAAGGCGGGCCGTCGTCGCGGTCGATGTCGCCGTAGTAATACAGCACATAACCGCGGCAAAGGGCCCGGAAGGTCGGCTCCGCGTCCAGCCGCTCCAGGAACCGGCGGTCGACGCCGCGCATCCCGCGGTGGCAGAGCGCCGACAGGAGGGCGGCCGACAGGAACGGATCGTCCTCCCGCGCCAGCATGTCCTTGAGCACCGGAGCGCTCTGCTCGACCGTCCGCGACAGCAGGTAGACGAGCAGGTTGCAGATGGCCAGCACCTCGGGGGTGCGGCCCTCGGCCTGGGCCGCCCGGTACGCCTCCGCCAGGCTCTCCCGCAGGCCGGGCGGCGGCGTCGACCTGAGCAGCGCGGCCAGGTGGTGCCGGATCTCGCGGGTGAGGTCGCGGCGGAACAGCTCGTGGATGCTCCTGGCGTCCGGTCGCGCGAGGAGCGCGTCGTAGACGTGCGTGGCGACCAGGTACTCGAAGAACGTGTAGTGGATGAACTCGCCGACCTCGCGGTTCCGGACGGTCCGGATGTTGAGGATGAGGTCGAGCATCCGGCGGACGGGCCGGGGGTCGAGGCCGGCGGGCAGCGCGCCCACGAGGTCGGCGAGGACGACGCTGTCCCCGGCGCGGGCCCCCGACGAGTGCGCCGCCCAGGCCGCCGCCTGCCAGAGCCCGAGCGCGTCCTGCGCATCGCCCGCGCCGCCACCGGCGGACGACTCGGCGACGCGCGCCAGCTTGGACAGGTACTCCCCGTACAGGGTCACGGGATCGTCCACGTTGTGGGCGCCCTGCTCGCCGATGAACGTCAGCATGCGCGCGTAGAGCGGCCGCTCCACGATGCGGCGCAGGTCCTCCCTGTCGGAGACCGTGGTGAACAGCAGGTTCGGCTCGTCCAGGAGCCCGGTGCCGTGCAGCCGTCCGAGGAAGGCCGGGAACTCGACCTCCTGCCGCCAGGGGAGGACGACGTACACCTCGTCGAACCCCGCGTCGGCCAGCAGCGGCGACAAGGCGTGCTCGTACTCGCGCAGCCGCGACGTGACGAGGGCGGGACGTGCCCGGAGAAGCTCGGTGAGGTCGTCCGCCAGGTCCTTGCCGTCGCCCGCGGCCTCGTCCAGGCCGTCCAGGAACAGCACCGCCTCCGGCAGGTCCTTCAGCTCCGGCCAGGCCGGGTCGCCGAGCAGCTCGGCGCGGTCGCGGGCCCGCACGGGGAAGGGCAGCAGGCCCATGTCCAGGCTCTGCTGGACGGCGTCGTACAGCGCGACGCTCTTGCCCCCGCCGGGTTCGCCGAGCAGCAGCGCCGACCGCCCCTCGCCGAGTCCCCGCAGGACGGGTTCCAGGGTGAGCTCCTGCCCGCCGCGCCCGCGCTCGTGGTAGCGGACGACCCGCGTCCCGATGAGCACCGAAGCGTTGTGGAGCTGGTGCAGGCTCATGTCGAGGGGGTAGGCCGTGCGCCGGCGCCCGAGGTCGCGCACCAGCGTCCCGGACAGCGCCGCAGCCCCGCCCGCCGCCGTTGGGGCGGGTGCCGTTGGGGCGGGCTCCGCCGCGCGCTCGGAGCCGCTCCGCATGAGCGCCAGCGCGATCTTCTTGAGGTCGCGGTTCAGCGGTTCCTTGCGGTAGTGCCGCTCCCAGGTCCAGCTCGGGTTCCGGCGCTTGGCGGCGTCCCAGTGCCGGTCGGTGACCGGACGGCCCGAATACCGGCCGATGCCGAGCAGCATCCGCGCGACGGCCTGGTCGTCGTGCCGCAGCCGGTTCTCGACGGCGTCCTCGAGGACCGCGATGAGGGCCTGGACGCGGGCGGCGGTCGTGGCTCCGTCCCCGGCGCGTTCGCGCACCACGGGATGGTCGAGCAGTGGGGAGTCCTCCAGGTTCGCTCCGTAGAGCCCGGGAGTGATCAGCGCCTTCAGGGCCTTGATCCAGCGTTCCGGGGGGTCAGGGGTCGCGGCAGCACTCATCGTCGTCTCGCAATCGCCTCGCCGCGATGCTACGTACGGCTCCGCGCCCGAAGTGCGGCCCTTGACGCATGTCGACGACTTTTCCCGATCCTGGGCGTTCCCGGTGCGGCACACGACGCAGTGCAGCGGGGATCGTCGGAGGTGCCAGATCCCGAGCCCCTGAGGGAGCCCCCGATGAACGCGCATCTCGCCCACACGATCATCAGAGACGCGATGCCGCTCGTGGCGGCGTTGCTGACGGTATGGCTCACCCGCGACCGCGGCCCCCGGCCCCCGTCCGGCCCCACGTCCGATCCCCGGGACGAGGCCGACCTCCCCGACCGCGACGCCTGACCCGCGAGGAGATCAGATGAACGCGGTGACGCCCTCGTACTCGGCGTGGAGCGCCCGGCCCGCCGCTTCGTATTCGAGCAGGAGCAGGCCGTTCGGCGTCGCCTCGTGGTGGGTCAGGCGGAGACCGGACGGCGCGCCCGGGCCGGACAGCAGGCGCCGGCCGGTCCGGAGCACGGTGGGCGCGACCACGAGGCGGAGCGTGTCGACCAGGCCCGCCTCCAGGAGTGCGCCGCCCAGGCGCGCGCTGCCGTGCACCTGGAGTTCCCGTCCCGGCCGCGCCTTGAGCTCGCCGATCGTCTGGACCGGGTCGCCCTTGAGGACGGTCGTCGGGTGCCAGGCTCCCTCGGTGAGGGTGTTCGACACGACGTACTTCGGCAGCGTGTTCATCCGTTCGGCGAACGGGTCGGCCGGGTCGGTGATCCGCGGCCAGTCCCGCGCGAACGCCTCGTAGGTGCGCCTGCCGAGGAGCAGGCCGTCGGCGAGGTCGAGCCAGCCGGAGACGCGCTGGACGAACGTCCCCTCGATGTGGGGGACGAGCCATCCGCCGCGGGTGAAACCGTCGCTGGTGTCCTCGTCCGGCGAGCCGGGCCCCTGGCTGACCCCGTCGAGCGTGACGAACTCGGTAAGGGTGATCTTCATCGTGGCGCCATCCCCTCGGCGAGGTCGGCCAGCTGGGCGGAGACCGTGCCCCAGCCGTCGGCGAAGCCGAGCTTGTCGTGCCGGGCTCGGGCGTCCGGGTCGCCGTGCCGGACGAGCATCCGGTAGTCCGTGCCGTCCGGGTGGTCGTCCAGCGTGATCGTCGCCGTCATCGCGACCGGGGCGGGCCGCGCCGGACGCCACGTGCTGTCGACCGCGTTGGTGAACACGATCCGCCGTTGCTCGTCGACGTCGAGGAAGCACGCGTCCAGGTGCGGGACGAACTCGGCCCCGTCGTCGCTCAGCCGCGTGACGAACGCTCCGCCGGGCCGCAGGTCGAGGCGGTCCACCCGGCAGCGGGACGGAGCCGGGACCCACCACCGCTCCAGCCGTGAAGGGTCGGTCCACGCGCTCCAGACGGTGGCGCGCGGGGCGCGGATGATCCGCTCCAGGGCGAGATCGAGATCGGGATTCACTGCCTGTCCTCCTCCGGGTCGGTGACGAACTGCTCGAGGCGGTCGGTGCGCTCCTCCCAGATCCGGCGCTGCTCGGCGAGCCAGTCGTCCACGAGGGCGAGCCGTTCGCGGTTGAGCGCGCAGGTGCGCACCCGGCCGGACTTGACCGTGCGGATGAGCCCGTTCGATTCGAGCGTCCGCACGTGCTTCATGAACGAGGGGAGGGTCATCGGGAACTCGCGGGCGAGGTCGCCGACGCTCGTGGGACCGCGGCCGAGCCGCCGGACGACGGCCCGGCGGGTGGGGTCGGCGAGGGCCACGAACACGCCGTCCAGCTCCGCCGAATACTGTGCCATGCGGCTAAGTATTGCGCTCGCGCGATGGTTAGCGCAAGGGCTAAGTGTCGAGAGGGTGTGCGGGCCCGGACCGGGGTTCATCTGCGGACTTATGGGTATTCGCCGGAAAAGTAAGCATCATCGGGGGGAGGACTCATGCCTCAAGAGACCGGTCACGTCACGGGGACCAAGGACAAGGCGTACGACATCACCTGGTTCGTCGAGCAGTGCCTGAGCAACGCCCTCAGACTGGACACCTACATCCAGGACGCCGAGCGCGACGGCGACGTCCAGTTGGCCGACTTCTTCCGCCGTGCGCAGGGAGAGAGCCGCAAGGGCGCCGAGCAGGGCAAGGAACTCCTCAAGCAGCGCCTCTGACCGAGTGCCGTATCCCGCCCAGGCGTCCACCGCCTGGGCGGGGGCGTCCGTGGCCCGCGAGTGCGCGGATGCTCGTGGCGGACGGTGACCCGGAGCGGCCGCCGGACCCGGGGGATCGTCGGTGGTCTGCGCGTAGAGCCGGGGGAGCGCAGACACCTGCCCGTCGGCCGCTCCGGGAGTTCATCGGTGTTTGCCGACGTAGCCGTGGTCGGCGATCGCCATGCTGATGAAGAGGATCAGCATCCATACCGCGAAGATCGCCAGAAGTGCGGTGCTCGTGATCACCAACGCGGAGATCACAGCGTGCCCTCGATCTCGCGCTGTTCGGCGAGGGCTTCGCTGAGCGACTGGAAGGTGTCCTCGACGAGGGTGGCGCACAGGCCGTAGTAGATCTCCCGCTGCGTCAACGGCCGCCCGAGGCGGGTGGCCACGAGGCATTCCATCGTCCGGGGCCGGCGGATGTGCCACGCGGGATATTGCTCCTGGAGTCGTTCGCGTTCTTGATCGTTCACGGTCGGGGTTCCCTACGGACTTGGTTCGGCGTTTCGAGAGAGAGCCAAGCAGGGAACGGTTACCGTGAGCTACGAACCACTCACCCCCCGACAGGCACCCGACCGCGTCAGGCGACCCCCCCGAGCGCACATCTGACACCCGGGAGACACCCGATGACACCCTCGCGTGACACCAACCCCTCCGCCTACCAGGAAATGTTCGTCACGGAGCTGCGTGCGCGGCGGGAGTCGTCCGGCCTCTCCCGGAACAAGCTCGCGGCGGCGCTGGGTTGCACTCCCCAGTGGATCTCCAAGGTCGAGAGCTTCGAGAAGCCCCCGTCCGAGGGCCTCGCCGACGACCTTGACACCTACTTCCAGGCGGACGGCACGTTCCGCCGCATGTGGGAGAAGCACGCCGAGGTGCGGAAGCGTGGTTTGATCCCCAGCGGATTCCGACCGCTCATCGAGGCTGAGAAGGAGACAGACCAAGTCAACATTTACGAGCCGCTTCTAATCCCGGGTCTGTTCCAGACAGAGGACTATGCCCGACTCGTGCTCAGTGCTAACAGGCGCCCGGACAAGCTGGAAGAGCTGGTTTCGATTCGCCTCGAACGCCAGGCCGTCCTCGACAAAGCTTCCCCGCCGTTGATCTTCCTTTTGATCCGGGAGGCCGTCATCCGCGATCTACACCCGGATGTCATTCTCGGGCAATGCAAGCGGCTACTTGACCTGGCAGAACGGCCCACGATCTCAGTTCAGATCGTCCCGACGAGGGCTCGCTTGTTCCACCCGGCGGGGTTCCAGATTCTGGGCTTCCCCCGGGAAGGTTCCATCGCGTACATGGAAGGAACAGGCGAGCATGGTCAGACGCTCACAATCCCGGAGGCAGTGCGCAAGCTTGCCGTACTCTTCAACTTGGCAAGATCCGAGGCACTGTCCGCTGAGGAGTCCATGGCCCTCATCCGGACCCACATGGAAGGCGCGTGAGCATGTCCGACCTGTCGCCTGCGTCTTGGCGCAAGAGCTCTCACAGCGATCAAGAAGGTGGCAACTGCGTGGAGGTGGCCAACCTCATCTCGGGAGTCGCCGTCCGGGACTCGAAGGACCCGGAGGGGCCGAAGCTGGCGTTCGGGCGCGCGGCGTTCAGCACGCTGGCCAACGACATCCGTGCAGGAAGATTCGACCGGTAGACGTCCCTCGGCAGCGTGCGAGGCCGTGGCCGCCCCAGCGTCTTCGCACTCCACATGTGCCGGTTTCGGGCTGCCCACGCGGCCTACCGCATCGGCGGGTGGGGGTTCTCCGGATCGGTGAGCCTGCCGCCCGCATTCTGGGCCTCTTCGATAACGAAAGCCCGGGAGATCGGAGAATCGAGGCGGCCGTCGCGGGCGTCGAGCCCGATGTCGGCGAGCTGGATGGTGCTTACGGTGGCGGCCTTCCAGTCTTCGGTTGGCAGGAGTTCGCGGGTCAGATTGCCGGCGAGTTCGCCGACCAGGTGCGGAAAGGGCATGCCCGCACCGGCCGCGAGGCCGGTCACCGTCAACTTGATCAGCTTGACGGTGACCCAATGCGGGTCGAGCCGTCCCTTGACCAGTACGACGAAGAAGTCGAAGCCCGTGGCCTCCAGGGCCTCCGATGAACCGATCAGGCCGTCCACCTGAAAGGCGATCTCGTTGATGAGGCTCTGGTGAATCACTGACTCGATAGGCACCACCCGCTCCGCCGGCACGTCCTGCGGGATGGACAGCTCACGCTCGGGTTCCTGTTCCACGTGCACCGTCGGCGCGTCGTCGGGCGTCTCTTCTTCCGCCCACTCCTCGCCAGCCGCGTCCTCGGGCGTCTCCTCATCCGCTGGCTTCACGTCACCGGGTGTCGGTTTGCCTTCGTCCTCGGTGTCCTGAGCCGTCAGCGGATCATCTTCGACCGGCGGCGGTGTCCGGGTCGGGGCGTCGGGCGGTCCAGGGGGCTCCTCGGGGGCGTCAAGAGGCTCCTCGCGCGGCTCTGCGGGCACCACGACGGGCGAAGGCGCGCCTTCGCGGGTGACACCGGGTTCACCGCCGATGACCTCGTCCTCGGCCGCCTCGGTAGGCATGACCAGCTTGTTTGTTGTCAGGTCGTCTTCGCCGTCCTCAGCCGGGAAGACATCGTCGGGCGGTGGTGTGCCTCCGGGTTCGGTCTCCGGCTCCTCGTCCGGGACCTCGTCCAACGGCACGAACTCGGCAAGCTCCTCGACGGGTTCGGCACCGGGATGCTCCTCCACCAAGCTCTCATCCACCTCCGGTGTGGCGGCTGGAGGCTCCGGCTTCTCATCAGGAACGTCGCTCGGGTTGTCGGAAATCCGCATGGCTCCATGCTCCGCTCCGCAGGCCGACAGGACCAGCGCCACGCCCGTGACAACCCTGGACCCGGTGTGCGGGGTGGGTCAGGTGCCGGCGCAGGCGATGCAGGTACGGGCGGCCGGACGTGCGGCCAGGCGGTCGTCCCCGACTGGGCCGCCGCACTGCTCGCAGACGCCGTAGGTGCCTTCGCCGAGCCGGCGCAGCGCGTCGTCGATGTCGGCCAGACGCGCGCGGGCCCGGCTCAGGGACGCCTCAATCCGGGCGCGTTCGAACGCGATGGTGGCGCCCTCCGGATCGTGCTCGTCGTCCACCCCCGTGTGCGCCGACGCATCGACGACACCGTCCCAATCGCCGCTCAGCGACGCGATGAGCTCCTGCGTGCCGGCACGCTCCGCGATCAGACGTTCCTCCGCGCTGTTCGTTGACTTGCGGCGTGTTGTTGCTTCTGACGTGCTCATAACAACAACATGCCGCAAGTCAACGCACCCTGTGAACCTTGAGGCGGTTCTACATAGAGGGCGGATGGTGGGGGAGTAGTAGGCGTGTGACAGGGGGCGTTACGGGGGGAACCCGTGGTCGCGTAGGGGACCCACGGCCAGGTCGGCTGCGCGGCATTCGCGGACGACCTCGGGCAGGGCGCCGAGGGTCGACTCCCAGGCGCCGGGTGCCGAAGTGACATCGCTGTCGTGCAGGAGGAGTGTCGCGCCGCCTTTGAGGTCCGGGGTGAGGGCGGCCAGGACGGATTCAGGGGTGGACGTCGTCGTCCAGTCCTTGCCCCAGGCCGTCCACAGGACGGGGTTCAGTTTGTTGTGGCGGGCCCCTAGGAGGGCCTCGGCGCTCAGGGCGCCGTATGGCGGGCGGTACCAGGACGGGGTCACGTCGCAGACGTCCTCGATGAGGCGCACCGTGTCCCGTATGCCGGTGAAGGTGCGGCCGGGGCGGGTCGTCAGGGTGTTGTCGTGGTGCCAGCCGTGGACGGCGATCTCGTGGCCGTCGGCGACGATGCGGCGGCCGAGCGAGGGGTTGCGGTGGAGCATCGTCCCGAGGACGAAGAAGGTCGCGCGGCAGTCCAGGCGGGCGAGTTCGTCCAGGAACCGGGGTGTGGAGCGGGCGCCCGGGCCGTCGTCGAAGGTGAGCGCGACGTGGCGGGGGCCGCCGCGGCCGGCGATGCGGGGGGTCAGGCGGCGGACCGGGGCCAGCCAGGTCGCCGCGGGCAGGGCGTGGCCGAGCAAGGCGGGGCCCAGCAGGGCGGCGGTCAGGACGGCGCGGCGGGACATGCAGACAGTTTCACCGGGGGGAGCTCAAGGCATGGGCAAGCGACTCTTAATTCTGACGGCGGGCATGGGGGCCGGGCATGACGCGGTCGCGGCGGAGCTGGCGCGCCGGATGGCGCGGCGGGACGTGGAGACGTCCGTCGTGGACGTGCTGGACCTGCTTCCGCTGCGGCTCGGGCACGGGATGCGGCGGATGTACGAGGAGATGGTCCGGTCCGCGCCGTGGCTGTACGAGGGGATCTACCAGGCGTTCTTCGTGTCCCGCCGCCCGCCGCCCTCGTCGCCGCTCACGGAGCTGCTCGCGAACCGGCTGGACGCGCGGATGCGGGAGCTGCCGCCGGACGCGGTCGTGTCGACGTTCCACATCGCGGCGCAGGCCACCGGGAGGCTGCGCGACTCGGGGCGGCTGATCGTGCCGTCGGTGGTGCTGGTGACCGACTTCGCCGTCCACCGGATGTGGTTGCACGCGGGCAACGACCGCTACCTGTGCCCGGACGACCGGGCCGCGCGGACCGTGATGGAGCGGACGGGACGTCCCGCGTCCGGGCACGCGCCCGTGGTCCGGCCCGAGTTCCGCAGGAGGCGGGTTCCGGGGAGCGTGCTGCGGGACGCGGCCGGGGCGCGGCCGGACGACCGGATCGTGCTGATCTCGGCGGGCGCCTGGGGGGTCGGGCGGGTCGAGGAGACGGCGCAGGGCCTCGCGGCGTCCGGCCGGTACGTGCCCGTGGTGCTGTGCGGGCGGAACGAGCGGCTCCGGGAACGGGTGTACGGGCCCGCCCTCGGCTGGCGGGACGACATGCCGAAGCTGATGGCGGGCGCCTACGCGCTGATCGACAACGCGGCGGGGCTGACCTGCCGGGAGGCGTTCGCGTGCGGCCTGCCGGTGATCTCCTACCGGCCCATCCCGGGGCACGGCCGCGACGGCGCCGCGGCGATGGAGAGCGCCGGGCTGAGCTGCTACGCGCGGACGCCCGGCGAGCTGATCCGGGCCCTCGACCGGCTGAAGGACGAGGCGGCGCGGCGGGTCCGGGCGCGCAGGGCGGCCGCGCTGTTCGACGCCGTCCCCGCCGAGCGGGTCATCGGTTCGGTGCTCGGGTGACGCCGTCGCCTCGGGTGGCGATGTGCTCCTCGTGCAGCAGCGGGGACCGGGCGATGCCGATGCTGCCGGCGAGGATCAGCGCGACGCCGGCGATCTCCAGCACGATCCACGAGCCGCCGCGGAGGCGTTCGTCGAACAGGGCGACGCCGAGCAGGATGCTGGCCACGGGGTCGGTCACCGTGAGCGCGGGCTGCACCACGACGAGGCTGCCGGCGTGCAGCGCGCCCTGCAGCAGCAGGAGGCTGGCGAGGCCCGTCAGGGCCATGGCGTACAGCGACCAGGTCGTCAGGACTGCGAGGACCCCGTCCGCGAAGTCCTCGGTGACCTCCTTCATGAACGCGGCGGTCAGCGCGAACCCGAGGGAGGTGGTCACGCCCAGCAGGACGGCGCGGACGGGCCCGCCGATGAGCCAGGCGATCGTCACCAGCCCGGCTGCGCAGCCCACCGTCGCGATCACCGCGAAGACCCAGTCGCTGGGTGCGGGCTTGCCGCCGCCCTGGGCCGGCGAGGCGGCGATCAGCAGCACGGCCAGCCCCACGCTGAGCAGGGTGACCGCCGTCCACGGCACGCGCCGGAACCCGCGCGGCGGCAGCCAGGCGATGAGGATCATGGTGAACGGCAACTCGGCCGCCAGGATCGGCTGGATCAGCGCGAGCCCCGCCTCCGACAGCGCCGCCGCCTGGAGTCCGAACGCGGCGATGAGGGCGGCGATGCCGCCGAGCCACAGCGGCTGGCGGACCATGTCCAGGATGAGGGTCGGGCCGAACGTCCCGGCGGGCGCGTTCTTGCTGGCGCGCCGCTGGAGCACGGAAGCGAGGGCGTTGGCGGCGGCGGCCAGCAACCCGAGCGCGACGGCGATCAAGGGTACTTCACCCCGTCAGAGGGCACCGACGGGTGCTCGCCGGGCTTGCCGAGGTAGGGGGACTGGCCGAGCAGGATGATCCCGCCGACCATCGCCGCGAGCCCGAGCGACTCCAGGGCGAGGCCGGCGACCGACAGCTGCACCTCCTCCCCGAAGATCAGGATGCTCAGCGCGATGCCGGTGAGCGGCTCGGCCGCCGTGGTGGCGGGCAGCGAGATCCGCAGCGGCGCCGCGTCGAACGCGCTCTGCGCGAACAGCAGCCCGAGCGCCCCGACGAAGACCAGGCCGTAGGGCTGCCAGGTCGCCAGCGAGTGCTTGATGCCGAAGTCGGCGTGCAGCAGGACGCTGCGGGTCATCGTGTCCTGGAGCCCGTAGAGCAGCCCGGCGCCGCAGGCGAGCAGCATCGCGCGGACGCGCAGGTCCCGGTGCAGGCCGCCGAAGGCGCACAGGCCGACGAGCGCCAGCACGGCGGCCCCGGCCAGCCAGCGCAGCGAGTACGCGCCGGGCGCGGAGCCGCCGTGCGGGAGCCCCACCCCGAGGAAGAGGGCGACACCGCCGGTCAGCAGCAGCGAACCCAGCCATTCGTGGCGGCCGAGCGGCTCCCGGTAGATCACGTGCGCGGCGACCAGCGCGAAGATGAGGTTGACGGTGAGGACCGGCGTGACCTGGGCGACGTCGGCCATGTCCAGCGCGACCGCGAAGATGAGCTGGCCGGTGATCATGGAGCCGATGCCGGCCAGCCACAGCCGGCTGCGCAGCAGGTCCAGCAGGAGCCGCGGGTGCAGGATCTCCTCCAGCGGCTCCCGGTAGGCCGCGTGCTGCTGCGCCACGAACCCGAGCCCGATGAAGGCCGCCGCCACCACGGCGATGCCCATGCCGAGAATGTTCATCCGAATCCACGTTTTCCCCCCGACCGATTCGTCCGGACCGCACCTACCCAGGGCGGACGCACGCAATCGGATGGGCTTTTCGGTCACCGCCGCCGAAAGTCCAATCCGTGCGGGAAGGCGCGTTCGTGGGAAAAGCGAGGTCCGTCTGCGAAGTCGGAAATCGTGAAAGTTCGGTAAATAGTGAAGTCCGGCCACACGCGCCCGTGGCCGGATCCCGTCGGCGCGCCGCTACAGGTCGGTGGCGATGATCTTCTCGATGTTCCGTTCGGCGAGGGCCGTGATGGTGACGAACGGGTTGACGCTGGTGTTGCCGGGGATGAGCGAGCCGTCGATGGCGTACAGGCCGGAGTAGCCGCGCAGCCGGCCGTAGTTGTCGGTCGCCTTGTTCAGGACGGCGCCGCCGAGCGGGTGGTAGGTCAGGTGGTCGCCCCAGATCTTGTAGGCGCCGAAGAGGTCGGACCGGTAGACCGTCCCCTCCATGCTGTTGATCTTGTCGAAGATCGTCTTGGCCATGTCGATGCTGGTCTGCTTCCAGGCGGTCTGCCAGCTCAGGTCGACCCGTCCGGTCGCCGCGTTCCAGGAGAACTCGGCCCGCTTCGGGGTGTTGGTGATCGACAGGTAGAACGAGGCGTACGTCTCGATCCCGGTGGGCAGCGGCGCGACCTCGGCGAACGCCCCGCCGGCGTCCCAGTTGTCGATGCCGCCGGTGGGCATCGACGACTGGAGGGCGCCGGTCGCGTCCCACATGTGGTTGGCCCGGCCGCACATGACGTTGCCGTTGTCGCCCCAGCCCTTGCCGATCTCGCCGTTCAGGCCGGGCAGCGCGCCGGTCGCCTTGAGCTTGACCAGGAGCTTGCTGGTGCCGACGCTCCCGGCCGCGAAGAACACCCGATCGGCCTTCACCGTCTTGGTCCCGGTCGTGTCGCCGGACGTGTTGAGCTGCTCGATGACGATCGTGTAGCCGCCGCCGGACGCGGGCGACACCGAGGTCACCCGGTGCAGCGGCGAGATGGAGACCCTGCCGGTGGCCTTGGCCTGCGCGAGGTAGGTCTTCTGCAGGGACTTCTTGCCGTAGTTGTTCCCGTAGAGGATCTCCGCCGCGAGCGCCGACTTCGGCACCGTGCCCGCGGCCTCCTGCTTCATGTACTCGAAGTCGTACACGTTGGGGACGTAGACGAACTCGAACCCGGAGCGCTCCGCGTGCTTCCGCCCGACCCGCGCGAACTGGTAGCAGGCGGTCGTGTCGAACCAGGCCCGGTCGATCTCGTTGACGCCGAGACCGGCGTTGGCGCGCGGGTAGTACACGTCGTACATCTCGTCGGCGTTCACCGACGGGAGGACGCCGCTGAACCGCGACCGCTTCGGCGTCACCGCCATGCCGCCGTTGACGAGCGACCCGCCGCCGACGCCGCGACCCTGGTACACGGTGATGCCGGCGAACTCCTCGGCGTCCAGGATGCCGGTGTAGCGGGGGACGTCCTTGTCGAGCGGGAAGCCGAGGAAGTTGCTGAGCGGCTGCTTCGTCCGGGTCCGCGTCCAGTAGGACCGGACGTCGGGCGACTTCGTGTTGGCGAAGATCTTGCCGTCCGAGCCGGGGGTGTCCCAGGCCATGCCCATCTCGACCATGTGCACGTCGACGCCCGCCTGGGCGAGCCGCAGGGCGGCGACGGAGCCGCCGTAGCCGGTGCCGATGATCAGGACGGGGACGTGCGCGCCGTCGCCGATCGGACCGGCCGCGGGGGCGGCGGACGCGCCGGTGCCGCCCATCAGCCCCATCCCCAGAATGGAACCGGTTCCAACGATGAACCCGCGGCGGGATAGACCGCCAGGTCCCCCGATGGCCTTGATAGAGTCCGTCATGTGACCTCCCTCACTCTCATTGAGATTGGAACAGGTTCTATCTGGAGCAGGGAGGGAAGTCACTAGCTACTCATTAGTAACTTTGACCAAGTGCTTGCTTGGCAAGCGGGCCCGGCCTTTGTTACATTCCGCGCATGATCTCCGCGATCGTCTGGGGCACGGGCAACGTCGGCCGGCTCGCCCTCCGCGCCGTCGACGCCCATCCGGCGCTGGACCTCACCGGCGTGATCGTCCACGACCCGGGCAAGGCCGGACGGGACGCGGGCGACCTCGCCGGTCTCGGCCGCGACCTCGGCGTCGCGGCGACCACCGACATCGACGCCGTCCTCGGCACGGGCCCGCAGGCCGTCGTCTACGCGGCGTCCGGCGACATCCGCCCGGACGAGGCGCTCGCCGACATCCTCAAAGCCGTCCGCGCCGGGGCCGTGGTCGTCACGCCCGCGCTATATCCGCTGTACGACCAGCTCAACGCGCCCCCCGAGATGCGGGAGGCGGTGTTGGACGCCATCGCCGAGGGAGGCGGCTCGCTGTTCGTCTCCGGCGTCGACCCCGGCTGGGGCAACGACGTCCTGCCGCTGATGATCAGCGGGCTCGGCGGCGTCATCGACGCCGTCCGCTGCCAGGAGATCTTCGACTACTCCACCTACGACCAGCCCGACTCGGTCCGCTACCTGGTCGGCATGGGCCAGCCCATGGACTACGAGCCGCCCATGCTCGCGGCGACCGTCCCGACCATGGTGTGGGGCGGGCAGGTCCGGCTGATGGCGCGCGCGCTCGGCGCCGAGCTGGACGAGATCCGCGAGACCGTGGACCGGCGTCCGCTGGACGACACCATCACCACCGCGTCCATGGGCGACTTCGAGAAGGGCACGCAGGGCGCGGTCCGGTTCGAGGTCCAGGGCATCGTCGGCGGTGAGGCACGCATCGTCGTCGAGCACGTCACCCGCATCCACCCGTCCTGCGCGCCCGACTGGCCCGTGCCGCCGGACGGCGACGGCGCCCACCGCGTGATCATCGAGGGAGTCCCACGCATCGAGGTCACCGTCGAGGCGACCGACGAGCACGGCAACCGGGCGGCGGGCGGCAACGCGACCGCCGTCGGACGCCTGGTCGGCGCCGTCGACTGGCTCGTCGACGCCGAACCGGGACTCTACGACGCGCTCGACGTCCCGCTGCGCCCCGCCGTGGGCAGGCTCGGAGGCACTCGCTCATGAACCTCGACATCCCGGACGGCAAGGACCCGATCCAGTACGCGTGGGGCGAGCTGGTGCCCGGCATCGGCCCGGCCGCGTCCAACCTGTCGCTCGCGGTGTACGCGCACACCACCCTCGGCCTCCGCGAGTTCGAGGCGGCGCGGCTGCGCATCGCGCAGATCAACGGGTGCGTCTTCTGCCTCGACTGGCGGACGGAGCGCGACGGCCGGAAGGTCGAGGACGAGTTCGCCGACGCGGTCGCCGAATGGCGCACCACCGGCCGTTTCGACGACCGCACCCGACTCGCCGCCGAGTACGCCGAGCGCTACGCCCTCGACCACCACGGGCTGGACGAGGAGTTCTGGGAGCGGATGACCGCGCACTACACCCAGCGCGAGATCGTCGAACTGAGCATGTGCATCGGCTCCTGGCTGGCCTTCGGCCGCCTCAACCACGTCCTCGGCCTCGACGCCATGTGCGTGCTGCCCAAGCCGTGAAGCTGTAGGGCTGTGAAGCCGTAGGGCTGTGAAGCCGTAGCGCTGTGAAGCCGTAGGGCTGTGAAGCCGTAGGGGAGGGCCCGGGGCCACCCCAACCCCGGGCCCTGGTCGGTGACGGGTCAGGCCGCGGACGGCGTGTAGTGCGTGGCGTCGTCGCCCTCGACGCGGTAGCTCTCCCGTCCGTCCACGCCGGCCGGGACGTCGCCGGCGACGGTGACGCGGTGCAGCAGCCGCGGCAGGTCGCCGTAGTCGTCCGACGCGTAGTGCTGGGTGATCCGGTTGTCGAAGACGACGAGGTCGCCCGGCGCCCAGGACCAGCGGAGGATGTTCTCCGGCCGGGTGACGTACGCCTGGAAGACGTCGAGCAGGGTGCGGCCCTCCCGCGGGGACAGCCCGACGAGGCTCTGCGCGAACCCGCCGATGAACAGGTTGCGCTCGCCCGACTCGGGGTGCACCCGCACGACCGGGTGCGCGGTCTTCCACGTGCGGGACACGAACGCCCTGCGGTGCTCGGCCGACTTCTCCGGGTCGGCCCCGCTGCTGCGCGGCTTGACGTAGTCGTAGTCGTTGGTGTGCACGGCCCACAGCCGGTCGGCCAGTTCGCGCAGCTCGTCCGGCAGGTCGCGGTACGCGGCGCCGGTGTTGGCGATCAGGGTGTCGCCGCCGTAGGGCGGGATGACGAGACCGCGCAGGGTGCTGACCTTGGGCGGCGTCCGGACGAAGGTGACGTCGGTGTGCCAGTGGTTGGCCCGTCCCGACTCGCTGTCCACCGGCAGGACCTCCCGCCGCCCGTCGAGGGACGGGACGGTCGGGTGCGCGCCGGTGAGCGGGCCGAACCGGGAGGCGAACGCGATCTGGTCGTCGTCGGTCAGGTCCTGGCCGCGAAAGCCCAGGACCTTGTGGTCCAGCAGGGCGTCCTGGATCTCGCGGAAGAGCCCGTCGGTCAGGTCGCGCACGTCGACGCCGACGACCTCGGCGCCGATGCGGCCGCCGATCTTGCGGATGTCGAACACGGTCATTGCCCACCTCTTCTCGGGGGGAGGCCACTGAGCCGTAGCGAATCACGGACGCGGCGAGAATTCAACTATTCCTATTGACTTAGTAGGGAATCTCCGGCCATAGTCACCGACGTGTCCTCCGTCCCCCCGCTCGTGGCGCGCCTCCACGTCGACCTTCGTCGCCAGGCCAGCGCCCTGTGTCGCCCCTGAGGTCTGAGACAGCGTCCCGAACAGGCCGCGTCCAGCAGGACAGGCAGCGTCCAGAACATCGACCCAGGGAGATCGCGTTGAGCGCGACGGGCATCAGCAGAACGACGACCACAAGACGACGGTTCCTCTCCACACTCGCGGTGTCGGCGGCGGCGGTGCCGCTCGCCGCGTCCTGCGGCCGCGCGGTCGGCGGCGGGGCGAAGCGCACCGCCACCCTGCGCTACCAGGGCTGGACCGGCCAGGTGATCCTGCCGGAACTCGCCCAGGACCTCGGCTATCTCGGCGAGGTCAAGCTGGAATGGATCGGCAACACCGCCAGCGGCCCCCAGGACGTGCAGAGCGCGGCGACCGGCCAGATCGAGTTCGGCGGCGCCTTCAACGCCGCGTCGGTCAAGCTGCAGGAGTCCGGCGCGCCGCTGACGTCCGTGATCGGCTACTACGGCACCGACCAGAAGTACTACAACGGCTTCTTCGTCCTGGACGACAGCCCGATCAGGGGGCCGAAGGACCTCATCGGCAAGAAGATCGGGATGAACACGCTGGGCGGCCACGCCCAGGCCGTCCTGGACCTCTACCTGCGGCGCAACGGGATCGGCGCGGACGACATCGCGAAGGTCGAGGCCCTCGCCGTGCCGCCGGTCTCCCTGGAGCAGTCGCTGCGCCAGGGGCAGATCGAGGTCGCCGCGCTCAGCGGCATCTTCCAGGACAAGGCGGTCGCCGCCGGCGGGATCCGCCAGGTCTTCCGCGACTACGACTTCCTCGGCGCCTTCACCGCCGGCTCCTACGTCTTCCGCGACGACTTCATCGAGCGGAACCCGGGCACCGTGCGGGCCTTCACCGCCGGGGTCGCCAAGGCGATCGAGTGGTCGCGCACCACACCGCGCGAGGAGGTCATCGCCCGGCTGACGAAGATCCTCACGGCGCGGGGCCGCAACGAGAACGCCGACGCCCTCAAGTACTGGAAGTCGACGGGCGTCGCAGGCAAGGGCGGACTGATGACCGACCGCGAGTTCACGGTCTGGAGCCGCTGGCTGAAGGACGTCGGCCAGATCAGCGAGGTCAAGGTCGCGCCCAAGGATCTCTACACCAACGAGTTCAACCCGTACGCGAACGGAGGGAACCCGCGATGACCGAGAAGACTCCCGACCCCGCCGAGCACTCCGTAGAGCACCCCGCCAAGTACGCCGATCCCGCCAGACCCGCCGAGCACGCCAAGATCAGCCTTTCCGGTGTCGGCAAGACGTTCCCGGTCCGGGGCGGCGACGAGTTCACCGCGCTCAGCGGCATCGACCTGGACGTCGCGGAGGGCGAGTTCCTCGTCGTGGTCGGCCCGTCCGGCTGCGGCAAGTCGACCCTGCTGGACCTGATCGGCGGGCTGGCGCGGCCGACCACCGGCAGCGTCGCGATCGACGGGGCCGAGGTGCGGGGCCCGGCCCTCGACCGGGCCATCGTCTTCCAGCAGTACGCCCTGTTCCCGTGGCGGACGGCGCTGCGCAACGTCGAGTTCGGGCTGGAGGCGAAGGGGCTCGGGCGCCGCGAGCGCGCCGAGATCGCCCGCCGTCACCTGGACCTCGTCGGCCTGTCCGGCTTCGAGGACCGCTACCCGCACGAGCTGTCCGGCGGCATGAAGCAGCGCGTCGCGATCGCCCGCAGCCTCGCCTACGACCCCGGCGTGCTGCTCATGGACGAGCCGTTCGCGGCGCTCGACGCGCAGACCCGCGACTCCCTCCAGGACGAACTGCTGCGCATCTGGGCGCGGACCGGCAAGACCGTCGTGTTCATCACCCACGGCATCGACGAGGCCGTCTACCTGGGCGAACGCGTGGCGGTGCTGACCTCGCGGCCCGGCCGGGTGAAGGAGATCGTCGACATCGACCTCGGCGACCGCGACGAGCGGGAGGACCTGCGCTCCAGCCCCGAGTTCGCGGCGCACCGGCACCGGGTGTGGTCGCTGCTGAAGGACGAGGTGCAGGCGGCCCAGCGGCTGACCGTCCCGGCGCCGCGCAAGGAGGCGATCCGCCGTGGCTAGCACCGTGACCAGCTCAGTGACCAGCCCAGTGACCAGCACCGTGACCAGCCCCGAGGCGCCCGGCACCGTGGAGGAGCCCGCGCTCGCCCGGCGCGAGGCGCCGGCGTCCGCGCCGCGCCGCACCGGCCGGCGGGCGGCCGCGCTCGCGGCCGTCGCCGCCCGCCGGACGATCGCGATCGTCGCGTTCTTCGCCCTCTGGGAGCTGGCCCCGCGCGCGCAGCTGGTCGACCCGGTCTTCCTGCCGCCGGTGTCGGAGGTCCTCCCGGCCCTCGGAGACCTGGCCAGGAGCGGTCAGCTCTGGTCCAACACGGAGGCCAGCCTGATCAGGGCACTGGCGGGCTTCGGGCTGGCGATCGTCCTCGCCGTCCCGCTCGGCCTGCTGATCGGCTGGTACCGGCCGGTCTCGGACCTGCTGAACCCGCTGCTGGAGCTGTTCCGCAACACCGCCGCGATCGCGCTGCTGCCGGTCTTCATCCTGGTCCTCGGCATCGGCGAGACGTCCAAGATCGCGATCGTGCTGTACGCGTGCACGTGGCCGATCCTGCTCAACACCATCAGCGCGGTCCGCACGGTGGACGCGACGCTCGTCAAGTCCGCCCGGTCGCTCGGGCTGCCCGCCGTGCGCATCTTCCAGAAGGTGATCCTGCCCGCCGCGGTGCCGTCGGTCTTCACCGGCATCCGGCTGGCCGGCGGGATCTCGGTGCTGGTGATGATCGTCGCGGAGATGGTGGGCGCCAAGGAGGGCCTCGGCTTCCTGATCGGCTCCGCGCAGCAGAACTTCGCGATCACCGACATGTACGCGGGGATCCTCACCATCTCGGCCCTCGGGCTGGTGTTCAACTACCTCCTCATCCTGCTCGAACGCCGGTTCACCCGCTGGCGCACCGACGCACGCTGACCCGACGGGAGCATCCAGATGACTGCACGCAGCCTCCACCTCAACGCCTTCCTGATGGCCCCCGGCCACCACGACGCCGCCTGGCGGCACCCGCTCAGCCGCCCCGACCGCGCCCTGGACGTCGGATACTTCCAGGAGCTGGCGCGGACGGCCGAGCGCGGCAGACTCGACTCGATCTTCTTCGCCGACGGGCTCGCGATCCGGGGCGACCGGGTCGAGGGCAATCTGTCGGGCGGGCTGGAGCCGATCACGCTGCTGGCGGCGATCGCCGTCGCGACCGAGCGCATCGGGCTGATCTCGACGGCGTCGACCACGTTCAACGAGCCGTACGCGCTGGCCCGCGCCTTCGCCTCCCTCGACCACATCTCCGGCGGGCGGGCCGGCTGGAACATCGTCACCTCGGGGACGGACGCCGAGGCGCGCAACTTCGGTCTCGACGAGCACCTCGACCACCATCTCCGGTACGAGCGCGCGGCCGAGTTCGTCGAGGTGGCCCGGGGGCTGTGGGACAGCTGGGCCGACGACGCGGTGCTGCTGGACGCCGCCGCCGGGCGCTACGCCGACCCCGGCAAGGTCCGCGAGCTGGGGCACCGGGGGCTGTTCTTCAGGGTCCGCGGGCCGCTGAACGTGCAGCGCTCGCCGCAGGGGTGGCCGCTGCTCGTCCAGGCGGGGTCGTCGGAGGACGGCCGCGAGTTCGCCGCCCGCTACGCCGAGGCGGTCTTCACGGCGCAGCAGACGCTCTCCGACGGCCAGGCGTTCTACAAGGACGTCAAGACCCGTGCCGAGCGGCTCGGCCGGGATCCCGGCGGCCTGAAGATCCTGCCCGGCATCTGCCCGGTCCTCGGCGGCACCGAGGCCGAGGCGCGCCGGCTGGACCGGGAGCTGACCGACCTCCAGGTCGTCGACTACGGCATCGCGCAGCTGTCGGGGATGCTCGACGTGGACGTGTCGCGCCTCCCGCTGGACGAGCCGCTGCCGCCGGAGCTGCTGCCCGCCGAGGACGAGGTGAACGGCAACAAGAGCCGGTTCACGCTGGTCGCGGAGCTGGCGCTGCGCGAGCGGCTCACCGTCCGGGAGATCATCGCCCGGCTCGGCGGGGGGCGCGGCCACCGGGTCTTCGTCGGCACTCCCGAGCAGGTCGCCGACCAGCTCCAGGAGTGGTTCGAGGGCGGCGCGGCCGACGGCTTCAACGTCATGCCGCCCGTCCTGCCGACCGGGCTGGAGGACTTCGTCGACCACGTCGTGCCGATCCTGCAGCGCCGCGGTCTCTTCCGCACCGAGTACACGGGCCGGACGCTCCGCGAGCACTACGGCCTGCCCCGCCCCGCCGCCTGATCCTGCCCGGCCGGCCGGACGAGGCGCTTGTCACGTTCCGGCCAAAGCTTTACCTGGTCTTGACGTAACCGCGCCGATGTAACATTCTAAGTCGATCAAACATATAGGGAAAGTGTGGGAGAGATGATGCGCGCACGCAAGACCGGGGTCGTGCTGGGACTGGCCGCCGTCACCCTGGGGGCGGCGGCCTGCGGCGGCTCGGGGGACTCCGGCGGCAAGGTCCGGCTCTCGCTGGTGGCCTACTCCACGCCCCAGGCCGCGTACGAGGCGATCATCAAGGAGTACCAGAAGACGTCCGAGGGCAAGAACGTCACGTTCACCAAGTCCTTCGGCGCCTCCGGCGAGCAGAGCCGGGCGGTCGCCTCCGGCCTGAAGGCCGACATCGTCGCGTTCTCCCTGGAGCCCGACATGACGCGGCTGGTGGACGCCGGCCTGGTCGACGCGAGCTGGAACTCCGGGCCGGAGAAGGGGATGGTCACCGACTCCGTCGTCGTCCTCGCCACCCGCAAGGGCAACCCGAAGAACGTCAAGACCTGGGACGACCTGCTCAAGCCCGGCGTCCAGGTCATCACCCCGAACCCGTTCACCTCCGGCGGGGCGCAGTGGAACATCATGGCGGGCTACGGAGCCAAGGCGAACAAGGGCGCCGACAAGGCCGCCGGCACCGCGTACCTGCGCTCGCTGTTCAAGAACGTCCCCGTGCAGGACTCCAGCGCGCGCAAGTCGCTGCAGACCTTCTCCGGAGGCAAGGGCGACGTCCTCCTCGCCTACGAGAACGAGGCCATCTTCGCCCAGCAGAACAACCAGCCGCTCGACTACACGGTGCCCGACTCGACCATCCTGATCGAGAACCCGGTCGCGGTGACCAAGAAGAGCCAGAACCAGGCGGAGGCCCAGGCGTTCCTGAAGTTCCTGCACGGCAAGAAGGCGCAGGAGATCTTCGTCAAGAACGGGTACCGGCCCACCACGGACGGCGTCCCCGGCGCCGAGAAGTTCCCGAACCCGCCCGGGCTCTTCACCATCACCGACCTCGGCGGCTGGCCCAAGGTCAAGAAGGAGTTCTTCGACCCCAAGGGCAGCATCATGGCCGACGTCGAGAAGAGCATCGGCGTCTCGGTGGACGGCTAGCCCCTTGCCGACGATCGAGAAGACGAGGGACGCGCCGTCCCCCGCGCCCGGCCGCCGTTTCACCCCGCCCACGTGGGGTGGCACGGCGGTCGGCGTGGGCACGGCGACCATCTTCCTGAGCGCGGTGGTGCTGATCCCGCTGGGCGCGGTGCTCTGGAAGGGGACCTCGCAGGGGCCCGCAGCCTTCTGGGACGCGATCACCACCCCGGACGCGTGGGCCGCGCTGAAGCTGACCGTCCTCGCCTCGCTGGTGGTGGCGCTGATCAACCTGGTCATGGGCACGCTGATCGCCTGGATGCTCGTCCGTGACGACTTCCCCGGCAAGCGCCTGGTCGACCTGCTGATCGACCTCCCGTTCGCGCTGCCGACCATCGTGGCGGGCCTGGTCCTGCTCGCCCTGTACGGGACCGACAGCCCGCTCGGCGTCTCGCTGGCCTACACCCGGGCCGGCGTGGTCGTCGCGCTGCTGTTCGTGACCCTGCCGTTCGTGGTCCGGACCGTCCAGCCGGTGCTGCTGGAACTGGACCGGGAGATGGAGCTGGCCGCCGCCTCGCTCGGCGCCGGCAACTGGACGATCTTCCGGCGGATCATCCTGCCGAACCTCGTGCCCGCGATGCTGGCGGGGACGGCGCTGGCCTTCACCCGCGCCATCTCCGAGTTCGGGTCGACCGTGCTGATCTCCGGGAACGTCCCGTTCAAGACGCAGGTCGCCGCCGTCCACATCTTCGGCCAGATCGAGAGCGACAACACCGCCGCCGCGGCCGCCACGTCCACCGCGCTGCTGGCGCTGTCGCTGCTGTTCCTGCTCGGGATCGACCTCGTCCGCCGCTGGGGGGCCCGCCATGGCTAAGTACGCGCTGCGCCTGACCGCGCTGGCCTATCTGGCCCTCCTGCTGATCATCCCGGTGGGGCTGATCGGCTGGCGGACGTTCGAGGACGGCCTCGGCCCGTTCGTGGACGCCCTCACGACCCACTCCGCCCTGCACGCCTTCAAGGTCACGCTCATCGTCGCGGGCTGGGCCATCGTCCTCAACACCCTGTTCGGGATCCTGTCCGCGCTGCTGCTCGTCCGGCACCGGTTCCCGGGCAGGCGGCTGCTCAGCGCGCTGATCGACCTGCCGCTGTCGGTCTCTCCGGTCGTGGTCGGGCTGGCGCTGGTCCTCGTGTACGGCAGCTTCACCCCCGTGGGCGGCTGGCTCGAAGGCCGCGGCATCCAGATCATCTTCTCCACCCCCGGGATGGTGCTGGCGACGGTGTTCGTGTGCCTGCCGCTCGTGGTGCGGGCGATCGTCCCCGTCCTGGAGGAACTGGGCGACGAGCAGGAGCAGGCCGCGCGGACCCTCGGCGCCGGCGGCTGGCAGACCTTCCGCCGCATCACCCTGCCCGGCATCCGCGCCGCCCTCGGCTACGGCATCGTCCTCTCGCTGGCCCGCGCGCTCGGCGAGTACGGTGCGGTCGCCGTGGTCTCCGGCCGGACCGTCGACGAGACCCAGACCCTGACCCTGTTCGTCGAGGAGCGCTTCGAGAACTTCGACGTGCACGCCTCGTACGCCGCCTCGCTCGCGCTGGCGGCGATCGCGGTCGCCAGCCTGCTGGCGACCCGGCTCCTGCGACCCAAGGACGGCTCCTGATGGCGATCGAGATCCGTGGTGTGAACAAATCGTTCGGTGAGGCGCCGGTGCTGCGCGACGTGTCGGTCGACATCGCCTCCGGCTCGCTGACCGCGCTGCTCGGGCCGAGCGGCGGCGGCAAGTCGACCCTGCTCCGCGTCATCGCGGGCCTGGAGACGCCCGACTCGGGGAAGGTGCTGATCTCCGGCAAGGACGCGACGCTGACCCCGCCGCAGCGCCGCGGCGTCGGGTTCGTCTTCCAGCACTACGCCGCGTTCAAGCACCTGACGGTGTTCGACAACGTCGCGTTCGGCCTGAAGATCCGCAAGCGGCCCAAGGAGGAGATCCGGCGGCGGGTCGGGGAACTGCTGGAACTCGTCCACCTCGACCAGTTCGCCAAGCGGTACCCGGCGCAGTTGTCGGGCGGGCAGCGGCAGCGCATGGCCCTCGCCCGGGCCCTCGCCGTCGACCCCGAGGTCCTGCTGCTGGACGAGCCGTTCGGCGCGCTCGACGCCCAGGTCCGCAAGGAACTGCGGGCCTGGCTGCGCCGCCTGCACGACGAGGTCCACGTCACCACCGTCTTCGTCACCCACGACCAGGAGGAGGCGATCGAGGTCGCCGACTCGATCGTGGTGCTGGCCGACGGCGCCGTCCAGCAGGTCGGGGCGCCCGGCGACATCTACGACAACCCGGCCAGCCCCTTCGTGATGCGCTTTCTCGGGCCGGTGACCGAGATCGACGGCCGGCTGCTGCGGCCCCACGACGTCGAGGTCTCGGCGGAGCCGGGGCCGGGGACGACCCCGGCCGAGGTGACCCGCGTGGTGCGGCTCGGGTTCGAGGTGCGGGTCGAGTTCCGGATACGCGGCGCGGGCGAGGAGGACGTCTCCTGGGCGCAGATGACCCGGGAGGCGGCCGGGCGGCTGGCGGTCGAGGCGGGCGCCGAGGTGCACGTCCGGCCCGCGGTCGAGGCCGCCACCGCTCCCGCCTCCTGATGTACGTCACCGCCCGCACCACCTATGCGATGCGCGCCCTGGTCGCCATGGCGGCGGCCGGGCCGGCCACGGTCAGCGCCCCCGCGCTGGCCGAGGCCGAGCGGATGCCGTTCAACTTCCTGCAGACCGTGCTCGGCGACCTGCGGCGGGCTCGGCTGGTGGTCAGCCAGCGGGGCAACGACGGCGGGTACCGGCTGGCCAGACCGGCGACCGAGATCACCGTCGGCGAGGTCGTCCGGGCCATGGACACGAGCTTCGCGTCCCCGCGAGAGGAGGCCGGGCGGCCGGCCGACGCCGCGCCGCACCTCCAGGAGCTGTGGCACGCCGCCGACACCGCCCTCCGCTGGGTGCTGGACGAGACGACCCTGGAGGACCTCACCCGCCGCCGCCTGCCCGCCCATGTGCAGGCCCTCGCCGGGATGGCGCGCGACGCCGGCGGCCCGAACACCCGCATCACCATCGTGAAGGACTGATCCGCTCAGCCCGGGGACGCCCTCGCCCCGCCGGGCGGCCGGATCAGGAACGTGCCCGCCAGCACCACCACGCCCGACACCGCCAGCACGAACTGTCCCGGCTCCAGGCCGAACGGGGACGCGCCGGCCTCCTTCAGGAGGTCGGCCGCCGCCCCCGACACCAGCGCCGCGAGCGCCAGCCCGAACCTCAGCACGGCGTGGAACGCGGTCAGCGCCAGGTTGCGCTCCACCCCGCTCAGCGACTCCTGGAGGTAGGTGATGCCGCCCACCAGGGCACTCGTCGCGGCGGCGCCGAACACCATGGCCCCGGCGAGCGACCACGCGATCGAGCCCACCGCGCCCATCGACGCGATCACCAGACCCTGCACGGCCGTCCCCACCTTGATCTGCGTCATCAGCCGGCCCGCCTTGCGGTGGATCAGCAGCAGGCCCGCGAGGGCGCCCACCCCGAACAGCACCACCAGGGCGCCGAACCCGACCGGGCCCGCGCTCAGGGTGTTCCGCACGAACACCACGCCCAGCGAGAACAGCGCGCCCAGCCCGAGCGCGACCACCGCCACCCCCGGCAGGACGCCGCGCACCACCGGCAGCCGCAGCGCCCGGAAGAAGCCGCCCTGCACCTCCCGCTCGCTGTGCTCCATCCGCCGCCGCTCGACCGGGCCCGGCCCGAGATCGGGAATCGAGCGGATGGCGAAGTAGGACACCACGTAGGTCGCCGCGTTCAGCCAGAACACCACGACGTACCGCCAGTGCCCCTCCCAGCCGGCCGTGTTCGACAGCCACAGCAGCAGCCCGAAGGCGCCCGCGCCGATCGGGATCATGCCGTAGGACGTCGCCATCGTGATGCCGTTGGCCATCTCCAGCGTGCCGGTGTCGTGCTCGTCCTCCTCGTCCTCGATGAGGAAGGGGATCGCGGCGTCCCGGGCCGGCAGGAACATCAGCCCGACGACCTCGATGAGGAAGGCCCAGACGTACACCCACCACAGCCACGGCACGAGCGGCAGCGCGAACGCCATGCCCGTCCTGATCATGTCCGACCACAGCATCACGCTGCGCCGCCGCCACCGCGTCACCACCCGCGCCGCGAGCGGCGCGCCCACCGCGGACGGGAGCAGCCGCAGCACCAGCACCCCGCCCACCGCCGTCGTGGAGCCGCTCAGCTCCAGGACGAAGTACATCAGCGCTAGCGTGCCCATCCAGTCGCCGAAGGAGGAGACGGTCTGCCCGGCGATGAGCCGCCGGAAGTCCCGGCGGCTCAGCTGCTCCTTGAGTCCCATACCGGCTCCATCCCCGGCACCGCGGACCGCGGCGGCGGGTCGAGGCGGGGGGAGTCCGACAGCAGGCCGGCGAGCCGGGCGGCGGCCGCGTCCCAGCTCCAGTTCTCCCGCGTCCAGCGGCGCCCGGCCGCGCCCAGCGCGGCGGCCCACCCGGGGGAGGCGAGCAGCCGGTGCAGGGTGAGCGCCAGCTCGTCCGGGGCGGTCGCGTCCAGCAGAACGCCCGTCCGCCCGTCGACCAGCGACGCCGGGCTGCCGCCGGACCGGCCGACCACGACCGGCAGCCCCGCCGCGGACGCCTCCAGCACCGACAGGCCGAGCCCCTCCGTCTGGAGCCCCCGGCGGTCGTCGCGGCACGGCAGCGCGAACACGTCGGCGGCGGCGTAGTAGCGGGGCAGGTCGGCCGCCGAGACGGGCCCGGTCAGCGTGACCGTGCCCGGTCCGAACCGGTCGGCCAGCTCGGCCAGCCGCTGCCGCATCGGGCCGTCCCCGACGATGACGAGCCGCGCGTCCGGGCTCCGCCGCACCACGTCGCCCCACGCGCGGATCAGCATGTCGTGGCCCTTGCGGCGGACGAGCCGCGCCACGCTCAGCACCACCGGCCCCTGGCCGAGCCCGTGCCGCCGGCGGACCGCCGTCCCGTCCAGGCCGGGCCGGAACCGCACCGTGTCGACCGCTCCCGCGAGCCGGACCAGCCGCGTCCGGTCCCCGACCGCGCTCGCCAGTTCCGGCAGCGTCGCCTCGCACAGGTAGGTCAGCGCGTCGAACGACCGGGCCGCCGCCGCCAGCGCCGCCCGCGTCGGCGGCACCCGGAACCAGCCCCGCTCCTGCCCGTGGGCGGACCCGACGAGCCGCCGCACCCCCGCCGCCCGCACGAGCGGCGCGTACATCCCGAACGGCGCCGCCGCCGTGACCCACCCGGCCTCGGCGCGGTGCCGCGCCACGAGGCCCCGCAGCCCGCGGAACAGCAGGTACCCGTGCCGCCGCACCACTGGGAAGCCGAGCCCGGCGTCGAACTCCGCCGCCCCCGGCTGCGCCGGCGCCACCACGACCAGCCGGTCCGCGGGCAGCCGCCGCACGAGCTCCCAGGTGAACGTCTGCACACCGCCGGGCTCCGGGGGAAAATGCCCGGTCAGCACCAGGGTCCGCGGGATGTCCATATGTGCACGAATTCCCGCCCAGCCGCGCCCCAACCAACACCCGGGCCTGCCATGGCCCCGGCGGCTACCTGACGATGACGGCGTCCTTCGGGGCTTCGCGGTCCTCGGTCCAGCCGTCGTGGCCCGCGTCGGCCTCCCAGCGCTTGCCGGCGTGGCGGACCTCGGTGAGGCCGTACGCCTGCGCGTGGGTCACCGCCCAGGACGCCACCGCCCAGCCCGCCCGCGGGTTCGTCACCTGCACCGCGTTCCAGGAGTCCGGACGGGACGGCGCGCCGTCGGTCAGCGGGCTCGGGCCGCCGACCTTCAGGCGGCCGCCGAACGCGCGGCGCATCTCGCGGATCGCCGCCGGGCGGCGGGACTCGGTCTTCTTGTCGGGCGGGAACCAGCAGCGCGCCGTGGCGGGCTCCCGGCCGGTGAACGCCGCCGCGAGGAGCTTGCCGTCCGGCTCGTGCTGGGCGTAGGCGGTGCCGTCCGCGCTGCGCTGCACGAGCTGCGCCGCGTCGTGCAGGTCGCGGTCGAGGTAGTCCCTGACCTTCACGAGGGCGTCGAAGAACTTGCTCGTCGCGAGGACGGGGTCGCGGAGCTTGTCCGGGGAGCCCCAGCCCTGCGAGGGACGCTGCTGGAACATGCCCACCGAGTCGCGGTCGCCGCCCGGCAGGTTGCGGATGTGCGACTCCTGGATCGCCGTCGCGTAGGCGATCACCGCCGCCCGCTCGGGCAGCTGCTTGCGGAACGCGACCGCCGCGATGGTCGCCGCGTTCGCGCCCTGCTCCAGGTCGAGCGGCATCGTCCCCTGGGCCGTCCGCACCTCGCACCCGGACCCGTGCAGGTACGGGCGCGCCCGGTCCAGCAGCACGAACCCGCCCACGGCCAGCAGCATGACGACGACCGCCAGGCCCACCGCCCAGCGCAGGCCCCGGCGGCGCCCGCCGCCGTTCGCCCCCTCCTCGGGACGCTCCTTCAACCTCGCCCAAACAGCCACGCGAAGAAGGTACCGGGAGATGGGTCCCAGTAAGCTCATGAGGCATGACCGAAACGTTCACCAGCCCGATCTCCGGCGGCATCGACGAGCTGTGGGAGCGGCGCGCCGACCTCACCCCGGACGACGCCGACGCCCGCGCCGCCATCGTGGCCGCCGTCGACCAGATCGACACGGGCGAGGCCCGCGTCGCCCGCATCGACCCCGCGACCGACGAGGTGGTCGTCGACGAGCGGGCCAAGCGGGCGATCCTGCTGAGCTTCAAGGTCCTCGGCATGGCGCGCGGGCAGGTGGGCGACTTCCGCTACCACGACCGCATCCCGCTGAAGAGCCGGCTGGACGGCGTCCGCGTCGTCCCCGGCGCCATCGCCCGCTGGGGCGCCTACCTGGCCCCGGGCGTCGTGCTCATGCCGTCGTTCACCAACATCGGCGCCTACGTCGACTCCGGCACCATGGTCGACACCTGGGCCACCGTGGGTTCCTGCGCGCAGGTCGGCAAGAACGTCCACCTGTCCGGCGGCGTCGGCATCGGCGGCGTCCTGGAGCCCCCGAACGCCAAGCCCGTCGTCATCGAGGACGAGGCCATGATCGGCAGCCGCTCGATGATCGTCGAGGGCGCCCGGGTCGGGAAGGGCGCCGTCGTCGGCTCCGGCACCAACCTGTCGGCGTCCATGCCGGTCATCGACGTCGAGACCGGCGAGGAGATCAGCCGCGGCCGCATCCCCGACTGGTGCGTCGCCGTCGGCGGCACCCGCTACAAGGAGTTCAAGGGCGGCACCTTCGGCCTCCCGGCCGTGCTCATCCTGAAGCGCCTGGAAGAGGGGCAGCGGCACGACAAGGCGTCCCTGAACGACATCCTGCGCGACCACGGCATCAACACCTGAGCCCGGTCCGCCCGCCGTCACTCGAAGAAGGTCTCGGTGATCTTGAGTGGGCGGTCGGTGAGGACGGCGGCGGAGGCGGCGTAGCCGGGGCCCGGCGTCAGGTCGGCGAGGCGGACGGGGGAGACCGCCGCCTCGCCGTCCCAGGCGAGCACCGCCGCCGGATCGTCGGGGGCGGACACGTGGATGGACGTCATGGGGGCCGCGAGGCCGTGGCCGGTGGCCTTCAGGAGGGCCTCCTTGCGGCTCCAGTAGGCGTGGAAGCCGCGTCTCCGGTCGTCCATGGCGGCGAGGGCCTCCCGCTCGGCGGCGGTGAGCACCATCTTGGCGAGGCTGTCGATGTCGCGGTCGCTCTCCCGCTCCACGTCCACCCCGACCTCGGCGCCCTCGGCGAGGACGAGGACGACGCGGTCGCCGGAGTGGGAGAGGGAGAAGTCGAGGTCGCTGCCAGGGAGGCGGGGCTTGCCGTGCGTGCCGCCGCAGTGCGGGCAGTCGGTGGTGAAGCGGATGCTCTCCGGGGCGAGGCCGGCCGCCTCGGCGAGTACGGTGCGGGCGAGGAAGCGGCCGGTGACGAAGCGGGCCTTGTCCTCGGGGCGCAGGAACCGGTCGTAGCGGTCGCGTTCCCTGCCGTCCAGCAGGGCGCGCATCTGGGGCTCGTCCACGGGGACCGCCCAGCGGACGGCGCATTCCAGCATCTCCACACCGTGATGATAGGACTTGAGCATGGGGCTTGATCTGTTCTCGGACGTCGTGGAGCTGACGGCGGCGATCGTCGACGTCGAGTCGGTGAGCGGCGCGGAGGAGGCCCTCGCCGACGCCGTCGAGGAGGCGCTGCGGGCGCTCCCGCACCTGGCGGTGGAGCGCGCAGGGAACAACGTCGTCGCCCGCACCGAGCTGGGACGCGCCGAGCGGGTCGTGCTGGCCGGGCACCTCGACACCGTCCCGCTGAACGCCAACCTCCCGTCCCGCGTGGAGGGCGACCGGCTCTACGGGTGCGGCACCACGGACATGAAGAGCGGCGTCGCGGTCGCGCTGCGGCTCGCCGCCACCGTCCCCGAGCCGAACCGCGACGTCACCTACGTCTTCTACGAGTGCGAGGAGATCGAGGCCGAGCGCAATGGGCTGCGCAAGCTCGCGGCGACGCGTCCCGAACTGCTCGCCGGCGACTTCGCGGTGCTGATGGAGCCGACGGGCGCGCAGATCGAGGGCGGCTGCCAGGGCACGCTGCGGGTGGAGGTCACGGCGAAGGGCGAGCGGGCGCACAGCGCGCGCGCCTGGATGGGGTCGAACGCCATCCACACGGCCGGGCGGATCCTCGACGTCCTGCGCGCGTACGAGCCGGCGCGGCCGGTCGTGGACGGCCTCGAATACCACGAGGGCCTGAACGCGGTGTTCATCTCGGGCGGCGTCGCCGGGAACGTCATCCCGGACGAATGCGTCGTCACCGTGAACTACCGGTTCGCGCCCGACAAGTCGCCGGCCGACGCGGAGGCCTACGTCCGGGAGCTCTTCGCGGGCTTCGACGTGACGGTCACCGACGCCGCGTCCGCCGCCCGGCCCGGGCTGACGCACCCGGCCGCCGCCGCGTTCGTCGCCTCCAGCGGGGTCGCGGTCCGCGCCAAGCTCGGCTGGACGGACGTCGCCCGCTTCGCCGAGCTCGGCGTCCCGGCCGTCAACTACGGGCCCGGCGAGCCCACCCTCGCGCACACCAGGGACGAGTACGTCGAGACCCGTCTGATCAGCGAGTGCGAGCAACGCATGCGGACGTGGCTGGCGGGTCCCACTACCGTGTCCCCATGACTTTGGATGCCAGTTCCCCGTCCCGGCGCCAGGGGCCGGCCACGCTGCGCGGGCGGGCCGTCCCGAAGACCACCACCGACCAGCGGCTGCTCGACGGCCGCGGCCCGGTCGACTGGGTCCACGCCGACCCGTGGCGCGTCCTGCGGATCCAGGCGGAGTTCGTCGAGGGGTTCGGCCTCCTCGCCGAGCTGCCGAAGGCGGTCAGCGTGTTCGGCAGCGCCCGCACCAAGCCCGGCTCGGCGGAGTACGAGCTCGCCGTCGACATCGGCGCGCGCCTGCACGAGGCGGGGTACGCCGTCGTCACCGGCGGCGGTCCGGGGATCATGGAGGCGGCCAACCGGGGCTGCGACGAGAGCGGCGGCCTGTCCGTCGGCCTCGGCATCGAGCTGCCGTTCGAGCAGCGGCTCAACGACCACGTCGACATCGGCATCGAGTTCCGCTACTTCTTCGTCCGCAAGACGATGTTCGTCAAGTACTCGCAGGCCTTCGTGGTGCTGCCGGGCGGGTTCGGCACCCTCGACGAGCTGTTCGAGGCGATCACACTCGTCCAGACCGGGAAGATCACCCGCTTCCCGATCGTCCTCGTCGGGACGCAGTTCTGGGGCGGCCTGCTCGACTGGGTCAAGACGTCCATGCTGCCCAGCGCCAAGATCTCCTCGCAGGACATCGACCTCGTCCATCTCACCGACGACCCCGAGGAGGTCGTCCGGATCATCGTCGAGGGCCACACCCGCGCCGAGCAGGAGATCATCGAGGCCCGCGCCCAGGCCGGAGCCGGGGAGGCCGCCGCCGAGTGACCTGCCGGGCGTCCGCGGTCTGGCCCGGGCCGGTAGGTGAGAAATCGCACGTTTCACGCATTGGTGACGTTTCGTGTGGGGGTCGTGTGGCCGGGTAGGGCTTCCTGTACATCCCGGAAGGGGGACGGGACATGACCGAGTGGATGCCTGACGAGGGCAGTGCCGAGGAAGGCCGGCGGGAGCCGGACGAGCAGGTGAGCGGCGCCTGGCCGATGCCGGCGGCCGCGGAGGACCAGCGCAGGGCGGAGGGGTTCCGGCCCGACTCCCCCGAAGGGCGCGGCGGACGGATGGAGGATCTGAGCCCCGACGATTTCGAATGAGTGATGGGGTGTCCGCCCCGGATTTCTCATCAAATGAAAGAAGCGAACACCCCGGCAGAACGGCTTCTTTACGTCAGCGCAGCGGATTCTTACCGTGCGTGGATACGGGGCCGGGCGGCCAGGTGGGTGGTGGTACGTCGACCGATCTCGTGTGAGACGGAGGATGCTGCCGGAGGGTTATCGTCTGAGTGTCCAGGTTGTTCGGGCCTATCGCGGACGCGACCGCCGCCGGCAGGATGATGGTGACGGCCGGTGCCGCCGCGGCGGCTGAGATTCCCACCGCGCTTTTCGCGATGTCTCCGTGGAACAGTGTGCAGAGGCTCAGCAGCGGAATGGCGGAAAGCTCCAGGAGCCGGGTCGTGGGACGTCCTCTCTTGGCACTCTCCCGGAGCATTCGCGCGGCCCGCGACACCTGACCGCGGCGCAGGTCCCGGTTGAGCACGATGATGCTCCGGCCGCTCTGTTCGCGCAGGTAGCCGAGCAGGCGCTGCGGCATCCGGGCTCGCGCGAACGGGCCGATCCGGCCGCCCGGCGCCGCCGCGGTCTGCAGGTGGCGCCACACTTCGCCGGCCGCCTGCCCGTCCTCCTCCTGGTCATTTCCGGGCCTGATCCCGCTGATCAGAATGAGCGTCGATTGGTCGGGCATGAGGGGTACCGTGAGACACTGCCAGCCCCGGACCGACCGGAACGCCTGTTCCAGGTCGAGGGGCGGGTTCCACTGCTGCGCGACCGCCAGTTGGGTGCGCAGTTTGGCGTTCTCCCGGGTCAGACGTTCGATGGTCTCTTTGAGGCGCTGTTCATCAGGAAAATCCATGACGTCTCCCGATCGCGTCATCCGCGTCGACCGCGCCCCCGGCAGTACGACCACTCAGACAGAAGCACTGGATTGCAGATTCGCCTGCGATCCAGCCACCGACGCTATAGGGAGTCGGCCTTCTGCTGAGCGTCCGACCGCTCGTCAAGAGACCTCGGCGCGGGACGCATGCGTTTGAGCAGGACGCCCGTCACCGCCGCCCATTTGTCCTCGTCGTCGGCGAGCGATTCCGGTGCGTCCCAGATGAAGCGCAGGAACGGATCGCCCACCACTTCCTCTGGATAGTTCCCGTCATGGGTGTGTTCGGCGGCCACGGCCGGCGCCGCCGCTGCGGGAGCGTCCAGGCAGACGGGCTCGCCGCCGTCGAGGATGGCGCGGAAGCTGCCTCGTTGCCAGCCGAGCCGATCCTCCAGGGGGATGATGACGCGGTCGGTGTAGTCCCGCCCGCGTCCGGTTTCGATCTTGTTCACGACCGACAGGGAGGGGCCGCCCTCCGCGGCGAGGCTCGCCTGGGAGCCGAAGCCCAGTTCGATGCGGCGCTGCCGGACCATCTGTCCCAGTCGCCGCCACGCCGCCGGCGGGTGGCCGTGTTCGTCGCGCTCGTCGAGGTCATCCAACGTGATCAGGCTCCTTCTGGGGACGGGGTGACGGACCTGACACGGCGCGTAAGTGTAGCGGAGCAAAACGGACTTTGACGAGTCGTAACGCGTTTCAGCGGTTCGGCATCGGGTCCCTACACAAAAGAGTGCATCGAACAACACAGGAGATGGTTAAAACGCGTCTTGAAGCTGCACGACGCACTGAGATGCGTTACGCTTCCCGTCATGTCAAGCTCTCCAGGCACCGAGGTCCCCGTGGAACGGCTTCTGTACACGCCGCAGGAAGCCGCAGAGATCACGTCGTTCACCCGTGACTGGCTCGTCCGGGCAGCGAGCCGGGGAGAGATACCGCATCGCCGTTACGGCAAGCGCCTGTTCCGTTTCGCCCATGAGGACCTTGAGGCCATCAAGGACATGGGCGCCTGCCCCGTCGAGCCGGCCGAACGGTGGGACCGGCCCAACTGATCTCCACGGGTCCCGAGACCCGTACGCGACTCCGCAGAAGGAAAGTCACATGAGCACCGCACCACCCTCCCGTCATGCCGTTCGCGGCGCAGGCCCCGCCGGAGGCGTCCGATGAACTGGCTCAGTCAGGGCACCATCAACGACCTGGCCGCGTCGGTCGCCGAGCACGAGGTCGCCGTCGAAAGGGCCCACGAGGAACTCGAGAACCACCGCAAGGGCGCCTTCGAGGTCATGGAGGTCCTGCACCGCCACCAGGGGCTGGCCGGCGAGGCGAAGTTCCTGCTGGCGATCGCGCACGGAGCGGCGCCCATCCCGTCCCCCGGCGAGATCCGCGAGGTCGATGGGGAGGACGAGGGGCTCGGCCTCGCGATCGGCGGCATCCGCATGGCGCTGCCGCCGGACGCCACCGCCGGGCAGTTCGGGCAGCTGGCCGCCTCGATGCGCGCGCTCTACGCGGCCGCGCACGTCGTCGCCCTGCACGCGGACGAGCGGGCGCGCACCGGCGCCCCGCCGCCGTTCCCGCCGGAACCGGAGATCCAGATCGGCGTGCCCCGCGCCTTCGCCGCGCTCATGGGCCGCCAGGTCCGCGTGGACAACTCCGACGGGACCCGGGACATCGGCCTGCTCGGCTCCGTCGAAGGCGGGCAGCTCACCCTCCTGGACGAGGACGGCGTGCCCGTCGCGTGGCCGCTGCTGGACGAGGTCCTCGCCGTCCGGGCCTGGCCGCCCGCCGAGGACGCGGACGCGTGGGATGAGGACGCGTGGGATGAGGGCGCGCGGGACGAGGACGCGCCGGACACGGGAGCGCGGGACGCGGTCGTCCCGGCGCCGTCCGGGCAGCGCGACTCCGGAGCGGAGCCGGGCCAGCAGCGCGCCGGCGGCGTGGTGTCCCTGGTGCGGCACGGCGGTGGGGCCGAGAGCGCCTCCCGGACGTGAGGTGGCACGGTGATCGGGGGACAAGCCTGGGCCGCCGCCCTGGTCGCGGCGATCACGCTGGGCGGCCTGTTCGCCGTCCGGCGCCGGCGGCACCTGCACTGGAGGACGTCGGAGACGCTGGCGGCGCTCGGCAGGGCGGAGAAGGCCGTCCGGCTCATCGCCTCCCAGCGCGACGAGGCGGTGGCGGCGCGGAACCGGGCCGAAGCGGTGGGGACGGAGGCGCTCCGCGAACACCGCTCGCTGACCGAGGCCTGCTACGACCTCGCCAAGCGGTGGGAGGCGCTGCCCCGCGCCGACACCGGCGCCCATGCCGAGCAGCTCCGCCGGGTCGTCCGGCTGCACAGCTGGGACGCGCGGTGACGAACCGCTGACGGCGGTCCGCTGACGGCGGTGACGAAACGCGGATGGCGGTGACGAACCGCTGATGACCATGTCGTCTCCCGAGTGGGGGGAGGGGGACGACCTTCGGGGGGCGGGTCTCGTATGGGGGAGGAGATCCGCCGTCGCCGGCGGCCACGCCGGGCACCGGGCGTGGCCGCCGGCCTTTCCAACGAATTCCCATGGACGGTAGTGAGCAATGACCTTGCACGAACCCGAGATCGCCTCCCTGCTCCGCCTGGAGCCGCCGGACGCCTCCCGCGGGGCGGACGCCGCCCTGCCGGCGCGCCTCCCGGCGAGCTACCGGGTGTGGACGGACCTTGCGCTGATCGTGTGCGTCATAGCGCTGGCCCTGCTCGGCGCGATCGTGATCGGTGTCGAGATGTCCCGGCTGGCCGCGTCCCCGGGCCCCTGCCTGGCCCCGCGCTGAGATCCGCAATCCGCGAAGAGGAATGAACAGTGGCTTCAATGAAACAGGACGTGATGGGGACGGCGGGCGCGGCGCCCGGGTACGCCGCGCCGGTCCAGTGGGCGCCGTGGCTGCAGCGGGGACTCGGCGGCAGGCACCGCCGGCCGCGCCGCACCGTCGTCCAGATGATCAAGGGCATGCCGCCGTTCCCGCGCCGGACGCTGAAGTACCGCGGCCCGGGAATGCCGATCATGTACGGCAGCGACGTCGAGCGGTGGCAGCGGCAGATGTGCAAGAAGGGCTACACGCTGAACGTCGACGGATGGTACGGGCCGCGGTCGAGCAAGGTCGCCAAGTCGCTCCAGCGGCGCACGGGCCTCACCGACGACGGCGAGATCGACGCGTGGACGTGGGCGGCGACCTGGGGCTGACCCCGTCCCGGCGGTCGTTTCGGTACCCCTCTCCGCGGTAGTAGACGCACGTGGAAGGGAGGGGGCGATGCGAGCGGGCGCCGACGCGGAACCGTGCCGCGGGTCCGGCGGCGCGCCGTGACCCCCGCCGGGCGCACGGTGATCCTGCCCGGCCTCGCGCTGGTCTCCGCCTCCACGGACGCGATCAGCTACCTGGGGCTCGGCCACGTGTTCACCGCGAACATGACGGGCAACACCGCGCTGCTCGGCATCGGCATCGCGGCCGGGAAGGCGGGCGCGGCCCTGCGCCCGGCCTGCGCCCTCGCGGGCTTCGTCCTCGGCGTCGTCGTGAGCCAGCTGCTCGTCGGCCGCCGCCGGCTGCTCGCGTCCTGCCTCGCGGCCGAACTGGTCCCGCTCGCCGCCTGGTTCGGCTGGTGGCATGCCATGGACGAACCCGCGCACGGGCCGCCGCGCTACGGCTACATCCTGCTCGCCGGGATCGCGATGGGCCTGCAGAGCGGCGCGGTGACCCGGCTGGGCGTCCGCGGGGTGACGACCGTCTTCATCACCGGCACCATCACCTCGCTCACCGCCGACCTCACGGGCAGGCTCCGCGGCCGCCCCCTCCCGCGTCCGCCGAGCCACCCGCTGCAAGTCTCGGTCCTGGTCTTCTTCCTGGCCGGCGTGGTGGCGGGCGCCTACGCCTTCCGCTACTGGGGCGGCACGGCCGCGCTCGTCCCGCTCGGCATCCTGGCGGTCCTCACGGCGGCGGCCTGCGCGCAGCCTCCGGAGAAGGACCGGTGACGCCCCGGTCCGGGGCACGGTGTCGCAAAATGTGACCCTTGCGGCGGCTGATCTCCGGGAGGGGGGAACTGTCCCTCCTGGAGGTGGGGGCGTGGACAGGAACGGGAAGGCCAGGGCCTGCGCGGTGGCGGTGGCGGTGGCGGTGGCGGGAACGCTGGCGCTCGCGGGGTGCAGCGGCGGCGACGCCGAGAAGTCGGCCGCGCCGGCGGCGCAGACCTCGCCGCCGGTCAGCGGGTCGGCGTCGGCGCTGGAGCAGGACTACGAGCGGGTCGTCGCGGCGGTGCTGCCGTCGGTGGTGAAGATCCAGAGCGACCGGTCGGAGGGCTCGGGCGTCGTCTTCGACGAGCAGGGCCACATCGTCACGAACGCGCACGTGGTCGCCGGGGCCAAGAAGATCGAGGTGACGTCCTCGGGCGGCGGCGCCACGCTGACCGCCCAGCCGGTCGGCGCGTTCGCGGCCGATGACCTCGCCGTCATCAAGGTGAACGGCGGGAGCTTCAAGCCGGCGTCGTGGGGCGACTCGGGCAAGGCGGCGGTCGGGCAGATCGTCCTCGCGATGGGGAACCCGCTGGGACTGGCCGGGAGCGTGACGAACGGGATCGTCTCCGCGCTGCACCGGACGGTCTCGACCAAGGGCGAGGGAGCGTTCCAGGGGTCCACGATCGCCGACGCCATCCAGACGAGCGCGGCGATCAACCCGGGCAACAGCGGCGGCGCGCTCGTCACGCTGACCGGGCAGGTGATCGGCATTCCCACCGCCGCCGCGTCGGACCCGTCGGTCGGCGGGCAGGCGGCCGGGATCGGGTTCGCGACGCCGAGCAACACGGTGAAGTCGATCGTCCCGCAGCTCATCCAGACCGGGAAGGTGTCGAACTCCGGCCGGGCGGCGCTCGGCGTGACGGTCCGCACGCTCGTCGATCCGCAGAGCGGGCAGCGGACGGCGGTCGCGGTCGTGGACGTCCAGCGGGGCGGCGGCGCCGCCAAGGCGGGCATCGTGCCGGGCGACCTGATCCTGTCGGTGAACGGCACCGCGACGCCCGACCAGACGGCGCTGTCGTCGGTGCTCGCGAGCCTCAAGCCCGGCGACAAGGCCAAGGTCGAGATCCAGAAGGAGGACGGTACGAAGAAGACTGTCGAGGTGACCCTCGGGCAGCTGCCCGGCGGCTGATCCCGGCCGGTGGACCGGTGGCCTGTACGGGAGTACAGTGTACAACTGTACAGGCTACTGAACATCGGTACAGGGGGTGCGGATGCCGGCCGAGCGAGCCGACGATCTGACCGGACGGGCCCGGATCCGGGACGCGGCGCTGCTGGAGTTCGCCGAGCACGGTGAGAAGGGCGCGACGATCCGCGGCATCGCGAAGGCCGCAGGGGTCTCGCCCGCGCTCGTCCAGCACCACTTCGGGACGAAGGGCGCGCTGCGCCAGGCGTGCGACGAGTACGTCATCGAGGTCATCCGCGAGACCAAGGCGGAGGCGCTCGACGGCGCGATGGGCGACCCCGGCTTCCTGGCGATCGCCGTGCGGACGGCCCTGCCCGTCCAGCGCTACCTGGCCCGCGCCCTGACCGACGGCTCGGAGGCCGCGAACACACTCTTCGACGACGCGGTGGCGTTCACCGAGGAGATCTTCGAGCGCGGCACCCCCGGCATGCGCAGGCCCACCACCGACGACCTGCACGCCTACGCCACCGTCATGACGGCGATGAGCGTCGGCATGGTCGTCCTGCACGACCACCTGTCCAGAGCCCTCGGTGTCGACACCTTCACGGCCGAGGGCTACCCCAGGATGGCGCTCGCGGCACTGGAGATCCTCGACGACGACCTCATGTCGCCGGAACTGGTCGACCAGGCGCGCGTCGCGCTGAAGAGCATGCTCGCCGCCGGCGGGCAGCCCCCCGACAAGGAGAACCGGTGACCGCGAACACGCCCCCGATATCCGTATCCGGCCTGGTCAAGACGTTCGGCCGGACGCGCGCGCTGGACGGGCTCGACCTGACCGTCCGAGCCGGTGAGGTGCACGGCTTCCTCGGCCCGAACGGCGCCGGAAAGTCGACCGCCATCCGCGTCCTGCTGGGCCTGCTGCGGGCCGACGCCGGCACCGTCCGGCTGCTCGGGGGCGACCCCTGGCGGGACGCGACCGAGCTGCACCGCCGGCTCGCCTACGTCCCCGGCGACGTCACGCTGTGGCCGAACCTGTCCGGCGGCGAGGTCATCGACCTGCTCGGCCGGATGCGCGGCGGCCTGGACCCGCACCGCAAGGCCGACCTGCTCGACCGCTTCGAGCTCGACCCGCGCAAGAAGGGCCGGGCCTACTCCAAGGGCAACCGGCAGAAGGTCGGACTGGTCGCCGCGCTCGCGTCCGACGCCGAACTGCTGCTGCTGGACGAGCCGACCTCCGGCCTCGACCCGTTGATGGAGGAGGTCTTCCAGGAGTGCGTCCGCGAGGAGCGGCGCGCGGGCCGTACCGTCCTGCTGTCCAGCCACATCCTGTCCGAGGTCGAGGCGCTCTGCGACCGCGTGACGATCATCCGCGGCGGCGTCGCGGTGGAGTCCGGCACCCTCGACGAGCTGCGGCATCTGACCCGCACCTCGATCCACGCGGAACTCGCGGCCCCGCCGGACGGCATCCCGCTGCCCGGCGCCCACGACGTCCACATCGACGGCACCACCATCAAGTTCGAGGTGGACACCCCGCAGCTGGACACCGTGCTCCGCGTCCTCACCGAGGTCGGCGTCCGCAGCCTGGTCAGCCGCCCGCCGACGCTGGAGGAGCTGTTCCTGCGCCACTACAAGGACGAACTCCAGGGGGCGGGCCTGTGAGCGCGCTGACCGGCACCGGCGGGCTGATCCGGCTGATCCTGCGCCGCGACCGGGTCCTGCTGCCCGCCTGGGTGAGCTGGGTCGGGGTGGTCCCGCTCGGGTTCGTCGGGGCCACCGAGAGCCTCTACCCGGAGGCCGCCGACCAGCTCCACTACGCGCGGACCACCGGGACCAACCCGACGTTCCTGGCCCTCTACGGGCCGATGCACGGCACCGGTCTCGGCAGCATCATCGCCCAGCGCTCCGGTTTCATCCCGGTGGTGGTCGGGCTGATCAGCGTGCTCACCGTCGTCCGGCACACCCGCACCGAGGAGGAGGCGGGCCGCCGCGAGCTGCTCGGCGCGACGGTGACCGGCCGCGGCGCGGGGCTCGCCGCCGCGCTCGTCGTGACGATGGGGGCGAACCTCGTCCTCGCCGCGCTGCTCACCGCGGGGCTGGCCGGGCAGGGCCTTCCGGTCGCCGGATCGCTGGCCTTCGGCCTGCAGATGGCCGCCGGCGGCTGCGTCTTCGCCGCCGTCGCGGGCGTCACCGCGCAGCTCAGCGAGGGCGCCGGCACCGCCAGGGGAACGGCGATCGCCGCGCTCGGCGCCGCGTTCGCGATCCGGATGGCCGCCGACGTCGGCGGCGCGGGCAACGGCCTCTCCTGGCTCGGCTGGCTGTCCCCGTTCGGCTGGGGCAACCGGCTGCGCGCCTACGGCGGCGAACACTGGTGGACGCTCGCGCTGGTCGCCGCCCTGGTCGCGGTGCTGGTGGCCGCCGCCGGAGTGCTGTCGGCGCGCCGGGACGTCGGCTCCGGCGTGCTGCCGCCGCGGCTCGGCCCGGCGGACGCCCCGGCACGGCTGTCGGGGGCGTTCGGGCTGGCCTGGCGGTTGCAGAGCCGTCCCCTGTACGGGTGGCTCGCCGGGTTCGCCGCGCTCGGCGTCGTGTACGGCGCCGTCGCGGGCGGGGTCCTCGACATGGTGAAGGACGACCCCGACCTGGCGGAGATCTTCACCCGGCTCGGCGGGCGGACCGCCATCACCGACGCCTACTTCGCCTCGGTGATGGGCATGCTCGGCCTGATCGCGTCGGCCTACGCGGTGTCGGCCACGCTGCGGCTGCGCACCGAGGAGGCCGGGCAGCGCGCCGAACCGCTGCTCGCCACCGCGACGGGACGGCTGCGCTGGGCGTCCGGCCACCTGCTGTTCGCCCTCCTCGGCCCGGTCGCCGTGCTCACCGTCGCCGGGCTCGCTGCGGGGGTGGCGCACGGCCTGGACGCCGGCGACCTCGGCCGCGAGGTGCCGCGCGTCCTCGGCGCCGCGCTGGCGCAGCTGCCCGCCGTCTGGCTGGTCGCCGCGCTCGCGCTCGCGCTGTTCGGGCTGGTTCCCGGGCTGACGGCCGGCGGGTCCTGGGCCGCGGTCGGCGTGTGCGCGCTGATCACCCTCTTCGGGGCCGCGCTCGGGCTGGACCAGTGGGCGCTGGACATCTCGCCGTTCAGCCACATCCCGAAGCTTCCGGGGCAGCCGTTCACGCTCACGCCCGTGCTGTGGCTCGTGGCGATCACGGCCGCGCTGTCCGCCGCCGGACTGGTCGGTTTCCGCCGCCGCGATCTCGCGTCCCGCTAGCGGTTAGATTGGCCCGATGAGAACGTCGAAGCCCCTCGCCGTCTGCGTGTTCTGCTCGTCCAGCGGCAAGATCGACCGCCGGTACACCGACCTCGCCGCCGAGGTCGGCGCGGAGCTGGCCCGGCGCGGCCACAGCCTGGTCAGCGGCGGCGCCCAGGTGTCGTGCATGGGCGCCGTCGCCCGCGCCGCGCGGGCCGGCGGCGCCCGCACCGTCGGGGTGATCCCCGAGGGCCTGGTCAGCGTCGAGATCTCCGACGAGGACAACGACGAGCTGATCATCACCTCGGACATGCGGGCGCGCAAGGGCGAGATGGACCGGCGCAGCGACGCGTTCCTCATCCTGCCCGGCGGGATCGGCACGCTGGAGGAGCTGTTCGAGGTGTGGACGGCCCGCGTCCTCGCCATGCACGAGAAGCCCGTCGTCATCCTCGACCCGACCGGCGTCTACGAGCCGCTCCGCGAACTGATGAAGGGCCTCACCGACCAGGGCTTCGCCCGCCCCCGGATCTGGGACGCCATCGGCTGGACAGCCTCCGTCCCCGACGCGTTCGACCTGCTGGAGCGGGCGCAGCCCCGCATCGAGTTCTCCCCCGAGGACTACGCCGAAGCCGAGCTCTAGCCATGCTCGGGGCGACCGCCCTTCGGGCCGGACGCCGCGCGAGGTGGCGTGCGGGCGAGGCGCCCGGCGGCCGCCGCGCGACGAGGGTGTGCGCGAACGAGGAGCGGTCGGCGGATCTCTGACCGCACCCACCTGCGCGCCGACGCCACGCTTGCGCGCGGGGAGCCCGCGGTCGACCATTGCTCCATGATGTCCTGACAAGGTCATCGCGTCCCGGCCGGTGCGGGCACGTCCGCTGGAGAGATGGTGAGCCGATGATCAAAGATCGTTTCGCGGGGGCCCCGATCTCGTGGGGGGTGTGCGAGGTTCCGGGCTGGGGGCACCAGCTCGCGCCCGCGCGGGTGCTGGCGGAGATGCGCGACCTCGGGCTGGCCGCCACCGAGTTCGGGCCGGACGGCTTCCTGCCGGCCGGGGCCGCCGAGCGGGCCGCGCTGCTGGCCGGGTACGGGCTCCGCCCGGTGGGCGGGTTCGCGCCGGTCGTGCTGCACGAGCCGGGCCGCGACCCGCTGCCCGACGTCCGGCGCGTGCTGTCCGGGTTCGGGGTGTCCGGGGTCGGTCTGTCTGAGGCTGATATGGAACGGTCCAATGAGCGCCTCACGCTGGTGCTGGCGGCCGTCACCGGCCTGGACGGCTACGACGAGCGGCCGGCGCTCGACGCGGCGGGCTGGGCGGCGCTGCTCGGCAACCTCGACCGGGTCGACGCGGTCGCGGCCGAGGCCGGGGTCCGCGCGGTGCTGCACCCGCATGTCGGGACGATGGTCGAGCGGTCCGACGAGGTGCGGCGCGTGCTCGACGGGTCCGGCGTCCCGCTCTGCCTGGACACCGGGCACCTGCTGATCGGCGGCACGGACCCCGGCGAGCTCGCCGCACGCGCCCCCGGGCGGATCGCGCACGTCCACCTCAAGGACGTCGACGCCGGCCTCGCCGGAGCCGTCCAGGCCGGCCGGACCTCCTACACCGACGCCGTCCGGGACGGCGTCTACCGCCCGCTCGGCGCGGGCGACGTCGACATCGCCGGGGTCATCGGCTCCCTCGAAGGCGCCGGCTACGACGGCTGGTACGTCCTCGAACAGGACATGATCATCGATGCCGAGCCCGCGCCCGGCGCCGGTCCCGTCGCCGACGTGCGCGCCTGCGTCGACTTCCTCGCCGGGATCCCCGCATGACCCGGTTCGACGTCATCACCATGGGCCGCGTCGGCGTCGACCTCTATCCGCTGCAGTCCGGCGCCAGGCTGGACGAGGTCGAGACCTTCGCCCGGTTCCTCGGCGGCAGCGCCACCAACGTCGCGGTCGCCGCCGCCCGGCTCGGCCGCCGCGCCGCCGTGGTCACCCGCACCGGCGCCGACCCGTTCGGCCGCTTCGTCCGCCGCGCCCTCGCCGACTACGGGGTGGACGCCCGGTTCGTCGCCGACGTCCCCGGCCTGCCGACGCCCGTCACCTTCTGCGAGCTGTTCCCGCCCGACGACTTCCCGCTGTACTTCTACCGCTTCCCGAAGGCCCCCGACCTGGAGATCCGCGCGGACGAGCTGGACGTCCCCGCCATCGAGGCGGCCGGGCTGCTCTGGACGACCGTGACCGGGCTGTGCGCCGAACCGTCCCGGACGGCGACGCTCGCCGCGCTCGGCGCCCGCCGCCGCGCCGGCCTCACCGTCCTCGACCTGGACTACCGGCCCATGTTCTGGGACTCCCCGGCCGAGGCGGGGCGCCGGACGGGCGAGGCCCTCGAACAGGCGACCGTCGCGGTCGGCAACCTCACCGAGTGCGAGGTCGCCGTGGGCGAGTCCGACCCGATGCGGGCCGCCCGCGCGCTGCTCGACCGGGGCGTCCGCCTCGCCGTCGTCAAGCGCGGCCCGGACGGCGTCCTCGCGGTCGACGACCGGGGGCACGTGGTGGAGGCCCCGCCGGTACCGGTCGAGGTCGTCAACGGCCTCGGCGCCGGGGACGCGTTCGGCGGCGCCCTCTGCCACGGGCTGCTCGCCGGCTGGGACCTCCCGCGCGCGATCGGCTTCGCCAACCGGGCCGGCGCGGTCGTCGCGTCCCGGCTCGCCTGCTCGGACGCGATGCCCACCCTGGCCGAGATCGAGTCGGCGGTGGCCCCGTGACCCTCGACACGCGGACCCCGCCCGGGTCGCGGGCCGGGCGGATCGCGGCGCTCGCCGAGACGCGCGCCGCCCGCCCCGAGTCCATCGCCGCGGCCGCCGCCCGCCGCACCCGGCGCGCGTCGCTGCTCGGCCCGACCGGGCGGCTCATGCTGATCGCCGCCGACCACCCCGCCCGCGGCGCCCTCGCCGCCGGCGGCGACCCGCTCGCCATGGCCGACCGCGGCGAGCTGCTCGACCGGCTGTGCACGGCCCTGGAACGCCCCGGGGTGGACGGCGTCCTCGCCACCCCGGACGTCGCCGAGGACCTGCTGCTCCTCGGCGCCCTCGACGGCAAGATCGTGATCGGCTCGATGAACCGGGGCGGGCTCGCCGGCGCGTCCTTCGAGATCGACGACCGCTTCACCGCCTACAGCGCCGACGCGATCGCCGCGTCCCGCCTCGACGGCGGCAAGGTCCTGCTGCGGGTCGACGACGCCGACCCGGCGACGCCCCGCACCCTGGAGGGCTGCGCCCGCGCGGTGTCGGCGCTCGCCGGGCACGGGCTGATGGCGATGGTCGAGCCGTTCATCGCCCGCCGGGTCGACGGACGCGTCCGCAACGACCTCACCCCGGAGGCGATGATCCGCGCGATCTCGATCGCCGCCGGCCTCGGCACCACCTCGGCGCGGACCTGGCTGAAGGTCCCCGTCGTCCCCGGCATGGAGCGCGTGATGGCCGCCTCGACCCTGCCCGCGCTCCTGCTCGGCGGCGAGGTCTCCACCGACCCGCGCGCCGCCCGCGACGGCTGGCGCCGCGCGATGCGGCTCCCGACCGTGCGGGGCCTGGTCGTCGGCCGCTCCCTTCTCTACCCTGCCGACGGCGATGTGGCCGGAGCCGTGGACGCAGCAGTGGAGGTCATATGAGCACGAGACTGACGGTCGGCCAGGCGGTCGTCCGGTTCCTGGGCGCGCAGTACAGCGAGCGGGACGGCGAGGAGCGGCGGTTCTTCGCCGGCTGCTTCGGGATCTTCGGGCACGGCAACGTCGCCGGACTCGGCCAGGCGCTGCTGGAGCGCGCCGCCGACCTGCCCTACCACATGGCGCGCAACGAGCAGGCGATGGTGCACGCCGCGTCCGGCTACGCCCGGATGAACGACCGGCTGTCCACGCTCGCCTGCACGACGTCAATCGGGCCGGGCGCGACCAACATGGTGACCGGCGCGGCGCTGGCGACGATCAACCGGCTGCCGGTGCTGCTGCTGCCGGGCGACATCTTCTCCACGCGTCCCGCCAACCCCGTGTTGCAGGAACTGGAGGACGCCCGCTCCCACGACGTGTCGGTCAACGACTGCTTCAAGCCGGTGTCGAAGTACTGGGACCGCGTCAACCGTCCCGAGCAGCTGCCCAGCGCGCTGCTGGCGGCGATGCGTGTCCTGACCGACCCGGCGGAGACCGGCGCCGTCACCCTCGCCCTGCCGCAGGACGTGCAGGCCGAGGCCTTCGACTGGCCGGACGAGCTGTTCGCGCGCCGCGTCTGGCGCATCCCGCGCCCGGTCCCCGAACCCGCCGCCCTCGACGACGCGGTCCGCCTGCTGCGGTCCGCCGAACGCCCCCTGATCGTGGCGGGCGGCGGCGTGATCTACGCGCGGGCCACCGACGACCTGCGCGCCTTCGCCGAGCACACCGGCATCCCGGTCGCCGAGACGCAGGCGGGCAAGGGCGCGCTGCCGTGGGACCACGCGTGCTCGGTGGGCGCGATCGGCGCGACCGGGACGACGGCCGCGAACGCGCTCGCCCGCGAGGCCGATGTCGTGCTCGGCATCGGCACTCGGTTCAGCGACTTCACCACCGCGTCCCACAGCCTGTTCGCCGACCCCGCCGTCCGGTTCGTCAACGTCAACGTCGCTCGTCCCGACGCCCTCAAGCTCGCCGGGACGGCGGTCGTCGCCGACGCGAGGGAGGCGCTCCGAGCCCTCGACGCGTCCCTCGGCGGCCACTCCGTCCGCCCCGCCTACCGGGAGAAGACCCGGGCGCTCGCCGAACGGTGGAACGCCGTCGTCGACGGGGCGTTCGCGGAGCGGCGGGCGGGGCTGCCCGCGCAGGCCGAGGTCATCGGGGCCGTCAACGAGGTGTCCGGGCCCCGGGACGTGGTGGTGTGCGCGGCCGGGTCCATGCCCGGCGACCTGCACAAGCTGTGGCGGACCCGCGACCCCAAGGGCTACCACGTCGAGTACGGCTACTCCTGCATGGGCTACGAGATCGCCGGCGGCCTCGGCGTGAAGATGGCCGCGCCCGACCGCGAGGTGCTCGTCCTCGTCGGCGACGGCTCGTACCTGATGATGGCGCAGGAGCTCGCCACGGCCGTCGCCGAGGGCGTCAAGCTGATCGTCGTCATCGTCCAGAACCACGGCTACGCGTCCATCGGCAACCTGTCCGAGAGCGTCGGCGCGGAGCGGTTCGGCACCCGCTACCGCGCCCGGACCGCCACCGGCCTGGACGGCGGGACCCTCCCCGTCGACCTCGCCGCCAACGCCGCCAGCCTCGGCGCCGACGTGCTCCGCGCCGACGGCGCCGACGGGCTCCGCGACGCGCTGCGCGAGGCCGTCGCCTCCCCGCGCACCACCGTCGTCCACGTGGAGACCGACCCGCTCGCCCCCGCTCCGGACAGCGAGGCGTGGTGGGACGTGCCGGTCGCGGAGGTGTCGGCGCTGGCGCCGACCGCGCGGGCCCGCGCCCGCTACGACGACGGCAAGAAGACCCAGCGCCGCTACCTGTGAGAGGACCGCCATGCGCTCGATTCGGCATCTGATCGGAGGTGTCCCAGTCGGCGGGAGCACCGCGGCGCCCGTCCACGACCCCGCGACCGGGCAGCAGACCGCCGAGGTCGTCCTCGGCCGCCGGGCCGAGGCGGACGCGGCCGTCGGCGCCGCCGAGGCGCCGGGGGTGGCGTTCCCGACGGCGCGCTGACCCAAGATTGTCCTGGGGGTTTCCCATCCGGTCCGTGCTCGTTCACCGGCGGTTCAGGGGCGGCGACCAGGCTCCCGCGTGATCCCCTTACGTGAAGGAGTGCCCATGTCCGTGACCCGTCGCGGAGTCGTCAAGGGCGGCGCGGCCGGCGCGCTGTCCATCGCCCTCGCCGGAAGCCTGGAGGGAATCTTCCAGACCTCCGCGGGCGCCGACACCGGAGAGGTGTTCGGCTACGGCCCGCTGCTCCCCGATCCCGAGGGCGTTCTCGACCTGCCCGAGGGTTTCTCCTACAAGACGCTGTCGGTCGAAGGCGACCCCATCTCCGAAGGCGTGGTCGTCCCCGGCCACCACGACGGGACGGCCACCTTCCCCGGCGGCAGGCACGGCCGGACCCGGCTGGTGCGCAACCACGAGCAGGGCACCAACGGCACCCGCGCCGTCGCGCCCGCCCGGCTGACCTACGACCCGGCCATGAACGGCGGCACCACCACCCTCGAGGTCGACAGCCGCGGCGAACTGCTGTCGCAGTACGTCAGCCTCGCCGGGACGGCGGTGAACTGCGCCGGCGGCCGTACCCCCTGGGGCACCTGGCTGACCTGCGAGGAGACCGAGGGCGTCACGGGCGAGACGAAGAGCCACGGCTGGGTGTTCGAGGTCGACCCGACCGGCCGGCGCACCGAGCCCGTCCCGCTGACCGGCCTCGGCCGCTTCGCGCACGAGGCCGTCGCCGTCGACCCGCACACGCTCACCGCCTACCTGACCGAGGACGCCGCCGGGCCGTTCGGGCTGTTCTACCGGTTCCGCCCCCGCGCCCACCAGGGCGGCTACCACGCCTACCTGCGGGGCGGGGAGCTGGAGGCGATGAACGTCCGGGACGTCCCGGACCTGTCGCTCGTCACCGAGCCCGGCACCCGGCTGGGCGTGCAGTGGGTGGCGGTCCCGGACCCGTCCGCGAAGCAGACGTCCGTCCGCAGGCAGTTCGACACGATCACCCGGAGCCAGAAGCTCGAAGGCGCCTGGTGGGGCCACGGCAAGGCGTACTTCGTCGCCAGCTTCGCCCACACCGGCTCCGGCGCCGCCCGTGACCACGCCGGGCAGGTCTGGACCTACGACCCGCGCCGCAACGAGATCGAGCTCCAGCTGATCTTCAAGCCGGGCGGGCGGTTCGACGGTCCCGACAACATCACCGTCTCCCCGTACGGCGGCGGCGTGATCCTGGCCGAGGACGGCGACGGCGAGCAGTACCTCGTCGGCACCACCCGCAAGAACGAGCCGTTCGCGTTCGCGCGCAACGCCCTGAACGGCAGCGAGTTCACCGGCGTCACGTTCTCCCCGGACGGCCGCATCCTGTTCGCCAACCGCCAGTCGGACCCGGGCGCTACGTTCGCCATCACGGGCCCCTGGCGCCGGCTCCGGGGCTAGGCGAGGCCGCGGCGGGCGAGCGTGGGGGGCCGGGTGCCCCGGATGGAGGCCACCATGTCGAGCACCTGGCGCATCCCGTCCGCCTGCGACTCCGGCACCCGGAAGTAGGCCACGCCGAGCCACGCGTAGACGGACGCGGCGGCGAGCAGCCCGGGATCGGGCTCCCGCGCGTCCGTCTCCAGCGTGACCAGCACGGCGTCCCCGGAGGCCGCGAGCCGCTCCACCCGGCTCGCGGCGGGCGCCGTGCCCGCGTCCACCGCGCCGTCCGGAACCGGCGCGTCCGGTGGAAGGACCATCCGCTCATGCATCCCCATGCCGCCAAGCGTGGCACGATCGGAGTCCGGGGATCGTCCTACAGAGGGACGCAGGCAGATCGGAGCGTGATGGTGACCGTGGTGCTCGTCCTGGCCGGCCTCGTCGTGCTGGGCGCCGTCGTCGTCCTCGCCATGGGCAGGGGCGGCGAGCTGGCCGAGGCCCATCCGGACTATCCGCCGCTCCAGGTGGACGCCGACGGCCGCCCCATCCTGGCGCGGGACGGTTCCCGGCTCCGGTTCCCCACGACGATCTGGGGCTACCAGATGCAGGTGACGGACGAGGCCGTCCACCGCCTGACCGACGCCCTGCACGAGCGCGACGCCCGCGTGGCCGACCTGGAACGGCAACTGCGCGACCTCCGCAAGCGCGCAGGGGAACCGGCCATCGGCGCCCTGCACGGCCTGGAAGAGCCCGATGACGGTGTCCTGCTCCGCAAGGAGACCGTGCCGGTCGAGGACGAGCCCGGTACCGAGGAGAGCCACCAGTGAGCCCGGTCGCCGTCCACGCGGAGGCCGTGTCCGCCGCCCCCGCCGAGCGCGTCTTCGAGGTCCTGACCGACTGGCCGCGGCACGCGGAGTGGATGCCGTTCACCCGCGCCGAGGGCGGCGACAAGGTCGGCGACGAGCTCCGGGCGTGGACGGGCATCGGCCCCGTCGGCTTCCTCGACACCATGATCATCACTGGCTGGGAGGACGGCCGCCGCGTCGCCGTCCGGCACACCGGCCGCGTGGTGCGCGGCGAAGCGTGGTTCAAGGTCGTGCCGGAAGGGCGGGGAAGCCGCATCGTCTGGGCCGAACGCGTAGACCTGCCCCTCGGTCCCCTGGGCCGCGCGGGATGGCTGGTCGCCGGCCCCGTCGCGAAGGCGTTCCTGACCCTCGGCCTCCGCCGCCTCGCCGCCCTGTCGGAGGCGTGAGGTAGAACGGCGGGGTGAGCACTGCGATTCTTGGGGAGGACGGGCTGGCGCGCTGCCCGTGGGGGCTGTCGGCGCCCGACTACATCGCCTACCACGACGACGAGTGGGGCCGTCCCGTCCGCGACGACGTGGGGCTTTACGAGAAGCTCTGCCTGGAGGCGTTCCAGTCGGGGCTGTCGTGGCTGACGATCCTGCGCAAGCGGGAGAACTTCCGTGCCGCCTTCCACGGCTTCGACCCGGAGAAGGTCGCCGCCTTCGGCCCGGACGACGTCGAGCGGCTGATGGCCGACGCCTCCATCGTCCGGAACCGGGCGAAGATCGACGCGGCCATCGGCAACGCCCGCGCCGCCCTCGACCTGCCGGGCGGCCTCGCCGCGACGGCCTGGCGCTACGCCGACCCGGGCGCCCCCGCGCCCGCCGACATGGCCGACGTCCCCGCCTACACGAGCGGCTCGAAGGCCCTGTCGAAGGAGCTGAAGAAGCACGGCTTCCGCTTCGTCGGCCCCACCACGGCCTACGCCCTGATGCAGGCGTGCGGCCTGGTGAACGACCATCTGACCGGCTGCGCCTTCCGCTAGTCACTCCGCCTTGGCGGCTTCGAGGACGGGCACGGCGGCGGCCCGGCGGGCCGGCAGGGCCGACGTCGCGAGGGTGACGGCCGCCGCGCCGACGATGACGGCGGGGAAGAGCCACCAGGGCGGGTTCGGCGCCAGGAACGAGCTGCCCGTCGCGACGTGCATCAGGTAGGCCGTGCCGAGCGCGGTCCCGATGCCGAGGAGGCCGCCCAGCAGGACGACGGTGGCGGCCTCCCAGCGGACGATCGACTTGATCTGCGTCATCGTCGCGCCGACGGCGCCGAGCAGCCCGAACTCGCGGGTCCGCTCGCCGACGCTCAGCGAGACGGTCGTCGCCATTCCGAAGAGGGCGAGGACGAGCGCCATGCCGATGAACCCGTAGATGACCCGCATCCCCTTCGTCATCGCGCCGGCCGCCGTCTTGACATAGGCGGACTTGTCGAGCACCTGCACGCCCTGGGCGTTCGCGAACGCGCCGGAGAGGGCCCGCTCGGAGCCGCCCCGGACGAGGACGACCCGGGTGGAGGCGTCGGGGTCCAGGCGGTCCATGGTCGCGGGCGACACCACGGCCTGGTCGGCGAACAGGTGGGACGGGTCGTGGTAGGCGCCCGCGACCGTCAGCGGCATCCTGCCCTGGGCGCCGCGCACGACGATCTTCTGGCCCTTCCTGATCTTCTGCGCCTCCATCACGGTGGAGGTGAGGCCGACCTCGCCGGGCCCGAGCCGGGGCAGGCGCCCGCCGAGCCTCAGGACGGACGGCAGCGTCGCCTGGTCAGCGCCCGTCACCGTCAGGTACACCGGCTCCGGGGCCTCCTCCGGCGAGGGCCGCCTCGGCGGGGGATCGACGAGTTTGACGTCCGACACCGTCAGCGCGGTCGCGGCGGACACGCCGGGCACGGCGGCGGCCCTGGCCGCCGCGTCGCGCGGCAGCGGCGCCGGGCCGCTCGACGTCACGCCGGTCGCGGCGATCGCGTGCTCGGCCCGCATCACCTGGTCGCCGGCCGCGCCGAACCGGGCGTTCACCGACAGGACGATCAGCGCGGTCGAGCCGACCAGCGCCACGCCGAGCATGAGCGACGACGCGGCCGACGACACCCGGCGCGGGCTGCGGGTGATCGTGGCGCGGGCGAGCCGCCCGGCCTCGCCGCTGACGGCCGTCCCGACACGCCCGACCAGCCCGCCGAGGGGGCCGACGAAGAAGGGGGCGAGGACGGCGAGCGCCGCCACCGTCGTCATGCAGCCCATCAGGACCATGACGCAGACGCCGGCGGTGCGTTCCGGGCCGGGCGGCTCCTCGTACCTGATCCCGAAGACGCCGCCGAAGAACAGCCAGGCGCAGGCGAACACGGCGAGGGCGCCCAGAAGCCGGGGCCAGCGGCGGCCGGGGGCGTCGGCGCTCGCGGCCCGCAGCGCCTGCATCGGCGAGATCCGGGCGGCGCGGCGCGCGGCCCGCCAGGCCGCGAACTGGGTGACGACGATCCCGGCGGCGGCCGGTGCCGCGAGCGCGATCCAGCCGAACTGCGCGTCGGCGGCGGAGATGTCGAAGCCGTCCTCGGCGAACAGGCGGGTGAGCAGCGCCGACACCGGGTAGCCGAGCAGCACCCCGCCGGCCGAGGCGACCGCGCCGAGCGCGAGCGCCTCGAACCTGATCAGCCGCTTGATCTGCCGGGGCGTCGCGCCGATCGCGCTGAGCAGCGCCAGCCGCCGGGTCCGCTGCCGGACGAGCGTGCCGAACGTGTTCGCCACGACGAACAGCCCGACGAACACCGCGACGGACGAGAGCATGCCGATCGCGCCGCCGATCGACGCGCCCGCCCCCCGCAGCTCGGCCGCCTGGGCGTTCCGCACGCTCGCGGCGGTGCGGACGGTGACGTCCTCGCCGAGGGCGCGGGCCAGGCCGCCGCGGAGCCTCGCCGCCGGGACGCCCGGCGCCGCCCGCACCCAGACGCTCTGCCACGTCCCGGCCGGGAGGCCCGCCGCCCGCTGGACGGACGAGGGCGCCGCCAGCAGCAGGTCACCGCTCTGGACCGCGCCGTGCCCCTGCACGGTGACGATCCCGACGATCTTCATGGTGCCGCTCCGCTTCGGGAGCAGCACCTTCAGCGGGTCGCCGACGTCCAGCTTCCCGGCCCGCGCCACATGCCGGGTGACCGCGACCTCGCCGTCCGCGGCCGGTGCGCGTCCCGACTCCAGGCGGTACGGGTTCAGGCCCGCCTCGGACGTCCACGGCCGCAGCGTCGTCCCGCCGCCGGCGGGGGAGAGGATCATCTTGCCGTCGGACCCGTTCGCGGTCACCGGGACCATCGCGTCCCCGGCCACCGCCGCGACCCCCGGCCGTCCCGCCACCGAGCTCAGGGCGACCCGGCCGTCCGGCGCCGAGAAGGGGTCGTCGGCGTCGGTGGTTCCGCCCTGGACGAGCACGTCCGCGCGGGAGTACTCGCTGGCGTCGGTGCCCGACACCGCCTCCTGGGCCCGCAGCGCGAACTGGAGCGAGCCCGCGATCAGCCCGATCGAGAAGAGGGCCGCCAGCAGCGTGGCGGCCAGCCGCGTCCAGCCTTCGGCGAAGGAGCGGCGCGCGATGAGCCACACGGCGATCAGCCCTCCATCCGGCGCATCACGTCGTGCACCTGGTCGACGGTGGGGGAGTGCAGCTCGCGGACGATCATCCCGTCGGCGAGGAACAGCACCCGGTCGGCGCGCGCGGCGGCGCCCGGGTCGTGAGTGACCATGATCACCGTCTGCCGGTAGGCGTCCACCGCGCGGCGCAGGAACCCCAGCACCTCGGCGCCCGACCGCGAGTCGAGGTTCCCGGTCGGCTCGTCGGCGAACAGCACCTCCGGCCGCGTCAGCAGAGCCCGCGCCACTGCGACCCGCTGCTGCTGCCCGCCCGACAGCTCGGCCGGACGGTGCGACAGCCGCTCCCGCAGGCCCAGCGCGTCCACGATCTCGGCGAACCACGCGCGGTCGGCGCGGCGGTTCCCCAGGCGCCCGGTCAGCCGGATGTTCTCCTCCGCCGTCAGCATCGGCAGCAGGTTGAACGACTGGAACACGAAGCCGAGCCGGTCGCGGCGCAGCTTCGTCAGCCGCGTCCGTGACAGCTCGGTGATGTCCACGTCCCCGATGAGGACCGAGCCGGACGAGACGGTGTCCAGCCCGGCCATGCAGTGCAGGAACGTCGACTTCCCGGAGCCGGACGGCCCCATGATCGCGGTGAACCGGCCGCGCGGGAACGCCGCTGAGACGCCGCGCAGCGCGGTCACCGCGTGCTCGCCCGTCCCGTACGACTTGACGACGTCGCGGGCGACGGCGACGTGGTCATGGACATGCCCCGCAGAGGGGGCGACGGTTGTCTGGATCATGCCTCAAGCCAACCGCCGGCGCCCCCTCGGCGGCATTGGCGGAGCCTCCCCGGTGGATGCGGGGGAAAGCCCTACCCTCGACCGGCCCCGCTGCCCGCCGGCCCCGCTGCCCGCCGGCCCGCTGGCCCGCCTCTAGCGGCCTTCGAACGTCGGCCGCTCCTTCTTCAGGAACGCCTCGGTCGCGTTCCGGTGGTCCTCGGTCTCCGCGCACTCGTCCTGAAGCTCGGCCTCCCGCTCCAGCGCGGACGCCAGCTCGCGCGTCGCCGCGTGGTCGAGCGCCGCCTTCACCGCGCCGTAGGAGACCGTCGGGCCGGACGCGAGGCGCCGCGCCAGCTCGACCGACGCCGGGGCCAGCTCGTCCGCCGGGAGGACCCGGTTCACCAGGCCCAGCTCCAGCGCCTGGTCCGCCTGCACCGGCTCGCCGAGCAGCAGCAGCTCGGCCGCCTTCGCACGGCCGACGAGGCGCTGCAGCGTCCACGACATGCCGCTGTCGGGGGCCAGGCCGATCCCGGTGAACGCGGTCGCGAACCTGGCCTTGTCGGACGCCACGATCAGGTCGCAGGCGAACGCCAGCGCCGCGCCCGCGCCCGCCGCGACGCCGTTCACCGCCGCCACCACCGGCTTGCGCATCCCGGCGAGGGCCAGCACGATCGGGTTGTAATGCTTGCGGACGGTGTCGTCGAGCCCCTTCCCGGCGGCAAGGTTGTCGGCGTGTTCGCGCAGGTCCTGCCCGGCGCAGAAGGCCCGGCCGGCACCGGTGAGGATCACCGCGCGGGCGGCCGGATCCGCGGCGGCGCGCACCACCGTCGCGCGCAGCAGCTCCTTCATCTCGGTCGTCAGCGAATTCATTCCGTCCGGACGGTTGAGTGTGATCGTCCCCACACCGTCGGTCACGTCGTACAGCACGGTCTCAGCCATGTCATGTCCTCCCAGTTCCGTCGCAGATCTTCCCATCTTCCGATCTGGAGGCTGATCGTTACCACTTCGCGCCCGGAAGACGAGATAATGGACCACTACTGATGACGCGGATGCGACACGCGGCCACGCGGCCAACGGTGTGCGAGGCCGCGGCCCTAGGCAGGAAGGGGATGCACGCATGGCGGCGATGAAGCCGCGGACGGGAGACGGTCCGCTCGAAGTGACCAAGGAGGGACGCGGGATCGTCATGCGGGTCCCCCTCGAAGGCGGCGGCCGCCTCGTGGTCGAGCTTTCCGCCGACGAGGCCAAGGAGCTAGGCGAGGCGCTGAAGGGCGTCGTGGGCTGACGGCTCCACCGCTCCCGACCTGTTGGTGACGGTCCCGGCGACGCCGCCGGGGCCCTTGCCATTTCCGTACCCAGCGCAAGACGCACTCACAGCAAGACGCACTCAGAGCAAGACGCACTCACAGCAAGACGCACTCAGAGCAAGACCAGGGGGACCTGCACCATGCCCATCGAGACCCGTGTCCACGGCGCCGGCGGCACCGTGTCGCAGACGGCGGTCGACCTCGGGGCCGAGGCGGTGGCGGTCCCCGTCCGCAAGGGCCCGGTGGCGCCCGCGGCGGAGGTCGCGAAGGCGCTGCCCTTCACGCTGGACGAGCTGCTGGAGCTGCACAGGGCCAAGGGCGAGCCGGGAGAGATCACCGCGGCCCAGGTCCGCGTCGGCGACCGGGTCCGGGAACTGCTGCTGTACGGGGTGGGCGACGCGGCCCCGGCCGACCTGCGCAGGGCCGGCGCCGCGCTGGCCCGCCGCGGCAAGGGCCGCGACGTCCTCGTCGCCGGCGTGCCGGACGGCGATCTCGCCGCCTTCGTCGAGGGCGCGCTGCTCGCCTGCTACGAGTTCAAGATCGGCGCCCCGGCCGCCCGGAAGGCGCTCGGCACCCTCGCCGTGCTGACCGAGGCCGGGCCGGAGGCCGACGCCCCGGCGATCGAACGGGGCACCGCGCGGGCGCGGGCCACCGCGCTGGCCCGCGACCTCGCCAACACCCCGGCCGGGGAGAAGGACCCGTCCTGGCTCGCCGCCCAGGCCGAGCAGGTCGCCGCGGACGCGGGCCTCGCCGTACGCGTGCGCGGCGAGAAGGAACTGGCCGAGCAGGGGTTCGGCGGCCTGCTCGCCGTCGGCGGCGGGTCGGCCCGGCCGCCCCGGCTGATCGAACTCTCCTACCGGCCCGAAGGCCCGGCCGACGAGCACATCGTGCTGGTCGGCAAGGGCATCACGTTCGACAGCGGCGGCCTGTCGCTGAAGCCGAACGACAACATGAAGACGATGAAGACCGACATGGCGGGCGGCGGCGCGGTCATCGCGGTGATGGGCGCGCTGCGCGAGCTCGGCGTCCGCGCCCGCGTCACCGGCCTGATCGCGGCGGCGGAGAACATGCCGTCCGGGTCGTCGATGCGCCCCGGCGACGTGATCGCCCACTTCGGCGGGACGACCTCGGAGGTGCTGAACACCGACGCCGAGGGGCGGCTCGTCCTCGCCGACGCGCTCGCCTACGCGAACGCGGAACTCGCCCCCGACGCGGTCGTCGACGTCGCGACGCTCACCGGCGCCGCGAAGGTCGCGCTCGGCCTGCGGCACGCGGCGCTGTTCGCCACCGACGACGCCCTCGCCGACGCGCTCACCCGCGCCGGGACGGCGGCGGGCGAGCCGGTATGGCGGCTCCCGCTGACGGCCGACTACCGCCCCGCGATCGACTCCGACGTCGCCGACGTCGCCAACATCGGGCGCGGCGGCTACGGCGGCGGCGCCATCACGGCGGCGCTGTTCCTGCGCGAGTTCGCCGGCGACCGCCCCTGGGCGCACCTCGACATCGCCGGCCCGGGGCGCGCCGCGTCCGACGACGCCGAGCTCACCCGCGGCGCGACCGGCTTCGGCGTCCGCCTCCTGCTGGACTGGCTGGCGGCCTGAGCGTCACTTCGTCCGGCGGTCGATCACCGGGACGCGGCGGCGCAGCCGGGCCTCCTTCACGATCTCCGGGAGCGTCGCGTCCCAGCCCGGCTCCACCGCGAAGCACCACGGCACGGCCGCCGCCGTGGCCGGCACGTCCCGGATGGTGAACGCCACGAGGCCGGGCCGGTCCGACGTGCGCGCCAGCTCCGCCAGCTCCGCGGTCGGCAGGAAGACCAGGTAGTCCTGCTCGCCCCGGCGGCTGCCGGCCACGCCGCGCCGCAGCGCCGCGATCGCGGACACCTCGTCCCAGGGCAGCGACCGCCCGGCCGAACGCGGCAGCGGCCAGCGCGCCGGGCGCCGCACCGCGGCCCCGTCCAGTTCGAGGACGGGACGGCGCGCCAGCATCCCGCCGGCCGAGATCAGCAGGCCCGCCCCGAACAGCACGAGGCCCGCGGCCCCGAGCACCATGGACATGACGCTGCCCAGCCCGGCGCCGCGCAGCACCCCGCCCGTCACGAACGCCACCGAAGCGGCGAACAGGATCGCGAGCGCCACCACCTGGGACGCCCCGCGCCACGTCACCCGGATCCGCACCGCGAACGACTCGCGCGTCTCGACCGTGTCCATGGCCGTCGCTCAGCCGCGCTTGACCGCGCACAGGAGCCCGTCGCCCACCGGGACGAGCAGGGGGACGAGGCGCTCGTCGTCGCGGATCATCCGGTGCACCTCGCGGATCGCCTCGGTGTCGGGGTCGCGGTGACCGGAGTCGGCGACCCGGTCGTGCCACAGCGCGTTGTCGAACGCGACCACGCCCCCGGGCCGCAGCAGCCGCAGCGCGTCCGTCAGGTACTCGGGGTACTCCCGCTTGTCGGCGTCGCAGAAGACCATGTCGTAGGCGCCGTCGGTCAGCCGGGGCAGCACCTCCAGCGCCGGCCCGCTGATCATCCGGGTGCGGAAGCCGGACAGGCCCGCCTCCCGGTAGGCGAGCTTCGCCAGCCGCTGGTTCTCGGGCTCGATGTCCACGCTCGTCAGCACCGCGTCCTTGGGCATGCCGCGCATCAGCCAGACGCCGGACACGCCGCAGCCGGAGCCGACCTCCACGACCGTCCGCGCGCCGATCAGCGTGGTGAGGAAGCGCAGCGCCGCACCGCCCGCGGGGCCGATCGGGGACGCGCCGACCTCCTCGCCGCGCCGCCTGGCGGCAAGGAGCGGCTCGTCTTCGGGGAGGAAATCCTCCACGTAGGCCCGGGTGGCCTGAATGGCGTCGATGGCTGCCTCCTCGCGGGACCCCCGCATCCTCATGTGGAAAGACCATATCGTTGACAGGGAACGAACTGGAGTTACAGCGCGTTGTAGCCACCGGGAGGCGCATCCGCGCAGCCAGTGTCGAAGTCGGTCCAGAACCGCCCCAGCCCAGGCGAGACCGTGCCGTTCCAAGGCGAGAACCTTGGCTCACGAGAGAGGAACAGCCCGGCACCATGGGAGTCGCAGCACTCAGTTTCAGAAGCGCTGTGGGGGTCGGCGCCAGGCAGGGGAACGCCGCTCGCACCCGCGAGAACGCCCCCGAGGCCGAGTGGGCGCCGCCGTCCTGGGACGAGGTCGTCCGCGAGCACTCCGCGCGCGTCTACCGGCTGGCCTACCGGCTGACCGGCAACCAGCACGACGCCGAGGACCTCACCCAGGAGGTCTTCGTCCGCGTGTTCCGCTCGCTGTCGAACTACACGCCCGGAACATTCGAAGGCTGGCTGCACCGCATCACCACGAACCTGTTCCTCGACATGGCGCGGCGCCGCCAGCGCATCCGCTTCGAGGGGCTCGCCGACGACGCCGCCGAGCGCCTCCAGGGCCGCGAGCCGACCCCGGCGCAGGCGTTCGACGACACCAACTTCGACGCCGACGTCCAGGACGCCCTCGACGCGCTGGCCCCCGAGTACCGCGCGGCCGTCGTGCTGTGCGACATCGAGGGGCTGTCCTACGAGGAGATCTCCGCGACGCTCGGCGTCAAGCTCGGCACCGTCCGCAGCCGCATCCACCGGGGGCGGGCGCAGCTGCGCGCCGCGCTGGAGCACCGCGCGCCCACCCGGCGCAGGCCGGGCACCAGGAACGACTACCAGGTGGTGGAGGCACGGGCCACCGCCGACGACGGCGAGGCCGCGGCGCCGGCGGGGGGCCTGCACGCGGCCGGCGGCGCGCTGCCGCAGCCCGGCGGCGCGTAGCCGTACCCGACGCGCGCGGGGCGGGACCGCGCGCCCGATCGAATGGAACCGACGGAGGCGGCGTGAGTTGTCTGGGGGAGCGTCTGACCGCTCTGGTCGACGATGAGCTGGGACACGACGAGCGCGAACGCGTGCTCGCCCATCTCGCGGGATGCGCCCACTGCCGGGCCGAGGCGGCGGTCCTGCGCAGCCTCAAGGGACGGCTCCGGGGCCTGTCCGAGCTCCCCGCGACGGACGGCACCGACGACCTGCCGACCCCCGACTTCCTGACCCGGCTGCGCTCGCTGCCCGTGGCCGCCGAGCCGTCCGTGCCCGCCGACGTGCCGCCGGGCCCGCCGCCCGCGCCGCCCGCCGGCGCGCCCCCGCGGCGTCCCGCCCGGCCGCTGCGATCATCCACCCGGCCGGCGAGGACGTCCCCCGCCGGGCGCCCGCGCGACAACCGCCCGGCCGGGCACGCCACCACCGTCCAGCTCCACCCCCGGCGCCGCTACCTGGTCGTCGGCGCCGCCACGCTCTTCCTCGGCATCGGCACCGCCTCCTACGTCGCGGGCGGCCGGCAGGACGCGCCGACCGTCACGCCCGCCTTCGACCGCTTCGCCGTCGAGCATGCGCTGACCTCCGGGGACGCGCCGATGACCGATCCGCTCACCGACCCGGTCTACCAGGTCCAGGTCTCTCCCGGGCCGTGACCGCGCCGGCCGCCATGAGGGGCATGGCGGGGCGCGGACTGCGGTACGCCGTCCTGGCCGGCGGGCTCGCGGGGGCGATCGCCCTCGCCGGTCTGCTGCCCGGCGGCCCGGACGCCGGCCGCCGCGCCGCCCGCAGCGATCCCGGCGCCGTGGGGCTGCTGCGCGCCGCCGCCGACGCCGCCCGCGACGTCCCCTACGAGGGCCGGCGGTTCCTCACCACGTGGGACCGCAGCAAGTCCGCCACGTCCCGCGTCGCCGTCACGCACCGGCCCGGCGAGGGCATCCGCTACCGGTCGGCGACGAGCGGGACCGGCTACCGGCCCGAGTCCGCCGCCGGGGACACCACCGGCTTCACCCCGCGGACCCTCGCCCTGCTGACCCGCAACTACGCGGTGGTGCGCGCGGCGGACGCGGCGATCTGCGGCCGGCCGGCCCGCGTCGTCGAGGCCCGCCGGGCGGACGGCAGTTCGGCCGGACGTTTCTGGATCGACCGCGAGACCGGGCTGATGCTGCACCGTGAGCTGATCGACGCCGAGGGCCATCCCGTGATCGTCACCGGCTTCAGCGAGATCAGCTTCACCGTGCCGCCGGAGGAGCAGATGGTGCCCGGCCCGCACCGGGGCGGGCTGCTGCGCTTCCCCGGGTCCAGCGGGGGCGACCCGGCCGAGAGCGCCGGTTCCGCGTCCGCCGCGAGCGCGTGGGGGGAGCGGCTGGACCGGGCCGGGATCGCCCGGCTCCGCGACCGCGGGTGGCCCGTCCCGGACGACCTGCCCGGCCGGCTCACCCTCTACGACGTGCGCCGCGAGAAGGACGGCGGCGCCGTCCACCTCAGCTATTCCGACGGCCTCGCCGCCGTCTCCGTGTTCGTGCAGCGCGGCAGCCTCGGCGACGGCGGGCTGCCCGGCTGGCAGAAGACCGTCCGGCGAGGCCGGACCGTGTACCGCCGCGAGTCGCTGCGGCGCTGGGCCGTGTCGGCCGGGAAGGGCTACGTCTACACCGTGCTGACCGACGCGCCGCTGAGCACGGCCGAGTCGGTCGCCGTGAGCATGCCGCGCGGCACGGACACCCTCTGGGCACGGCTTTCCCGGGGCGCCCGCCGCCTCGCGTCGGCGGTGAATCCGGGCGACTGACCCGGTACGTCCTTATTGGCGGCCAAATTGGGGACCGTGGTGGGGTCGGAGGTCATTGGTCAGGGCCGGCACGTCTTATGCTCGCCACATGCCTTTCCGGGCAGCATGAGCACGGATGATGAGAACCATGCTCGGTAGGAGAGATGGGGATGACGGAAGACAACCGCGGGCCGGGTGGGGCGCCGTCGGACGACGACGGGGTCGTCTCCGGCCGGGAGCCTGAACGGCAGGAGGCGGCGACTCCTCCCGAGACGGTGACCGACCAGGAGATCCTGGCGGACCAGCCGGTGGACGACCCCGGACCGGGGCCCCGGGCCGAGGCCGACGACCCGGAGCCGGGCCGGGAGCACGGCACCGGACCCGGCGGCGAAACCGGCGGCGAAACCGGCAATGCGGGCGACCGCCTGGTGGCCGGAGGGTTCGCGCCGCCGGACTCGCTCGGGAACCCGCCCGACACCAGCGAGGACGTGCTCTCCGGCGGCGCCGCGGGAGACATGGGGCCGCAGGAGGTGCCGCTGCAGGACGTCCCGCCCCGCGACATGCCGCAGCCCCCGCCGCCCGTCGCGCTCGACAAGCCCGCCGCGGACGACGACCGCCCGCGGCCCGGGTTCGTCCCCCACAACGCCGACCCGCGCGCCGCGCAGGGCGGCCCGTACGGCGGCTGGCCGCACCAGTCCCACCAGGGCCCGCCGCCGCCCGCGGGCGCCCGCCCGCCGATGGGCCCGCCGCCCGCGCCGATGGGCCCGCCGCCCGGCGGTCCCGGGCCGCGGCCGATGTCCGGCTACGGGATGCCGCCCGCGGGCACCGGCCCCAACTGGGCGCCCGTGCCGGCGATGCCGTCGTCCTCGCGCGGCGGTCCGGGCCTCGGGCTGCTCGCCATCGTCGCGCTGATCGTCGCGCTGGTGGCCGGCGCCGTCGGCGCCGGGATCGGCGTCATCGCCACGGACGGCGACGGCGACGGCGGCTCGGTGAGCCTCGGCGGCAGCGACAGCAGCGACACCAAGGTGCAGGCCCGCCCGCCGGACTCCGTCGCCGGCGTCGCGCAGCGGGTGCTGCCGAGCGTCGTCATGATCCGCGTGCAGTCCGCGCAGGGCGAGGTCGGCGGGACCGGCTTCATCGTGAACGGCGGCTACGTCGTCACGAACAACCACGTCGTCGCCGGCTCCGGGGGGAGCGGGCAGATCCAGATCGTCTTCAACGACAAGAAGACGCTGCCCGCGACCGTCAAGGGCGCCGACCCCAGTTCGGACGTGGCGGTGCTCAAGCCGGAGGGCCAGCACTCGCTGCCGCCGCTGCCGGTCGGCGACTCCAGCAAGATCGCCGTCGGCGACCCGGTGATCGCGATCGGCTCGCCGCTCGGCCTGCAGGGCTCGGTCACCACCGGCATTGTCAGCTCGCTGAACCGGGCCGTGCCGACGCAGGGCGAGGGCGGCGGGGACGCCTCCTACCTCAACGCGATCCAGACCGACGCGGCGATCAACCCCGGCAACTCGGGCGGCCCGCTGGTGGACGCGAAGGGCCGCGTCGTCGGCATCAACACCGCGATCGCGACGCTCGGCGGCCAGTCGCTCGGCGGCGAGCAGCAGAGCGGCAGCATCGGCCTCGGCTTCGCGATCCCGATCAACCAGGGCAAGCGGGTCGCCGAGGAGATCATCCGCAGCGGCCGCGTCCGGATGGCGAAGCTCGGCGTGCTGCCCGACCCCCGCTACCAGGACGGCGGCGCCCGGATCATGCCGCAGCCGGTCCAGGGGCAGGACCCGGTGACCAAGGGCGGCCCGGCCGACAAGGCGGGGCTGAAGCCCGGCGACGTGATCACCAAGGTGGACGACAAGCCGATCGAGGACGCCACCGACCTGATCGCGCAGATCCGCAGCCGCGCGCCCGGCGACCGGATCACGGTCACCTACGAGCGCGACGGCAAGGAGAGCAACGTCCAGTTGACGCTGAGCGCCGACTAGAACGGCAGGGGTGTTCACGTCCGGTTCATCCGGGCTCGGGATACGCTGAGGGGGTCGGTCCGCGCGGACCGGCCCCTGGCGGCTTGTGGAGGACGGGTTGTTCGACGTCGGACTCGGTGAGATGGCGGTGCTCGTCGTCCTCGCCCTGGTCATCTTCGGGGACAAGCTGCCGCAGGTGGCCGGGCAGGCGGGGCGGATGCTGCGGCAGTTCCGGCAGATGGCCGACAGCGCCAAGGCGGACCTTCAGGAAGGGCTCGGGCCGGAGTTCAAGGACTTCGACCTCAACGACCTCAACCCCAAGACGTTCGTCCGCAAGCACCTGTTCGAGGACGAGCCCGGCCTCACGAGCACGAACGGTTCCAGCCTGTTCGACGACGAGCCCTCGTACGCGACGTCGGCCAACGACCTGGACGGCAAGAAGCCGCCGTTCGACAACGAGGCCACCTGATCGGCACGAGACACGCGTGAAAGAGGCCCCGCCGGGCGTCCGGCGGGGCCTCCTTCACTCGCAGGGTCGGTTCACTCGCAGGGGCGTGAGGGGCGTCGCGCGTCAGCGGCCCTTGGGGGAGATGCCCAGGGACATCCCCGCGAGGCCGCGGCTGCGGCCGGCGAGCTTGTCGGCGATGGTGCGCAGCTCCTTGGCGGCGCCCGCGTCCGGGTCGGACAGGACGAGCGGGACGCCGTTGTCGCCGCCCTCGCGGAGCCGCGGGTCGATCTGCACCTGGCCGAGCATGGGGACGCGGGTCCCGAGGGTCTTCGTGAGCGCGTCCGCGACCGTCTGGCCGCCGCCCTCGCCGAAGATGAACTGCTGCTCGCCGCAGTGCGGGCACGACAGGTAGGACATGTTCTCGATCACGCCGACGACCTGCTGGTGCGTCTGCGCGGCGATCGCGCCCGCCCGCTCGGCCACCTCGGCGGCGGCCTGCTGCGGGGTGGTGACCACCAGGATCTCCGCGGACGGCAGCAGCTGCGCGACGGAGATCGCGATGTCGCCGGTGCCGGGCGGCAGGTCCATCAGCAGGATGTCGAGGTCGCCCCAGTACACGTCCGAGAGGAACTGCTGGAGCGCCCGGTGCAGCATCGGCCCGCGCCACACGACCGGCTGGTTCCCGGCGGTGAACATGCCGACCGAGATCACCTTCACCTCGTGCGCCGTCGGCGGCAGGATCATGTCCTCGACCTTGGTGGGCGGGTTCTGCACGCCCAGCATCCGCGGCACCGAGTGGCCGTAGATGTCGGCGTCGACGACGCCGACCTTGCGGCCCTGCGCGGCCAGCGCGGCGGCGAGGTTCACGGTCACCGACGACTTGCCGACGCCGCCCTTGCCGCTCGCCACCGCGTACACCTTGGTCAGCGAGTTCGGCTTGGCGAACGGGATCTCCTTGGCGGGCTGTCCGCCGCGCAGCTTGGTCTGCAGCGCCTTGCGCTGCTCCTCGCTCATCACGTCCAGCTCGACCTGCACCGAGGCGACGCCGTCGAGCCTGGACACGGCCTCCGTGACCCGTTTGGTGATGGTGTCCTTCATCGGGCACCCGGCCACGGTCAGGTAGACGCCGACGCGGACGGTGCCGTCCGCGTCGATGTCGACGCTCTTGACCATGTCGAGCTCGGTGATGGGCTTGTGGATCTCAGGATCGTTCACCGTGGCGAGAGCCTCGGTCACCCGCTCGGCAGTCAGTTGGGAGGCCATGCGCCCATGGTATGAACCCGAGGCCGCTACCCGTTAATCAGGGTGTCCGTCGTCACATGTCAGGTGGGTCTCCTTCGCGCGAGCGGCCCGCCGCCCGTAACATCGGTCCGGTGGAAAACGGTTCCCTCTCGGCCGCCGAGCTGGTCGTCTGGCGGACCATGCTGCGGGCGCAGGCACAGATCTCCCGCCGCCTGGCGGCCGACCTGCTGGCCCGGCACGGCCTCGCCCTCGGCTCCTACGAGGTGCTGATGCACCTCGGCGAGGCGGCGGGCGGCCGGCTGCGGATGAACGACCTCGCCGACCGCGTCCTGCTGTCGCGCAGCGGCCTGACCAGGCTCGTCGACCGGTTGCAGCGCGACGGGCTGGTGATCCGGCAGTCCTGTACGGACGATGCCCGCGGCCTGTACGCCGTCCTCACCGCCGCCGGCCGGGACCGGCTCGCCGACGCCACCCCCACCTACCGGCAGGGCGTCCAGGAGCACGTGCTCAGCCGGCTGGACGAGCCCGACCTGCGCACCCTCGGCACCATCCTCGACAAGCTCGCCGACGAGACCGTACCGCCTGACCGCCTGACCGCCTGACCGCGTGAACGCCTGGGCCGTCCTGCCCCGGGCCCTCGCCCGTTCCGCCTAGCGGACGTGTTCCTTGGCGTCCAGCTCCCTGATGATCTGCTGGAGTTCCGAGCGCAGGAAGTCGCGGGTGGCGACCTCGCTCAGCGCCACCCGGAGCCCGGCGATCTCCCGCGTCAGGTACTCGGTGTCGGCGATGCTGCGGTCGTTGCGGGCCCGGTCCTGCTCGTACTGGACGCGGTCCCGGTCGTCCTGCCGGTTCTGCGCGAGCAGGATCAGCGGCGCCGCGTAGGACGCCTGGAGCGACAGCATCAGCGTCAGGAAGATGAACGGGTACGGGTCGAACCGCAGGAACGGCGGGGCGAACACGTTCCAGCTGAGCCACACCGCGATGAACACGGTCATGTAGACGATGAACCGGGCCGTCCCGAGGAACCGCGCGATCCGCTCGGCCAGCCGCCCGAAGAACTCGGGATCGTAGCGGGGGCGCGGCAGCAGCGTCCGGCGGATCTCCCTCGGCTGGTCCAGGCGGGCGGGCATCGGGCGTGTGGTCATCATGTCGTCCCCCGGAGAGCCTCTTCCTCGGGATCCGCGGACGCCTCGGCGGTGGCGTCCATCGCGGCCTCTCGCCAGTCCTCGGGCAGCAGGTGGTCGAGCACGTCGTCGATCGTCACCGAGCCCAGCAGGTGCCCGTTCTCGTCCACCACGGCCGCCGCGACGAGGTTGTAGGTGGCCAGGAACATCGCGACCGCCTCCAGCGACATCGTCGGACGCAGTGGGTCCAGTTCGGTGTCCACGATCCCGCTGACCAGCGTCGGCGGCGGCTCGCGCAGCAGCCTCTGGAAGTGCACCGTGCCGAGGTACTGGCCGGTCGGCGTCGCGCTCGGCGCCCGGCACACGTACACCTGCGCGGCGAGGGCCGGGTTCAGGTCGGGGCGGCGGATCAGCGCGAGCGCCTCGGCGACCGTCGCGTCCGGCGGGACGACCACCGGCTCGGTGGTCATCAGCCCGCCCGCCGAGTGGTCGTGGTAGGTGAGCAGCCGCCGCAGCGGCGCCGCCTCGTGCGGCTCCATCAGCGTGAGCAGCTGCTCCCGCTGCTCCGTCGGCAGCTCCCCGAGCAGGTCGGCGGCGTCGTCGGGGCCCATCGCCTCCAGGACGTCGGCGGCCCGGTCCACGCCCAGCTTGCCGAGGATCTCGACCTGGTCGTCCTCGGGCAGCTCCTCCAGGACGTCGGCGAGCCGCTCGTCGTCCAGCGCCGCCGCGACCTCGGCGCGCCGCTTCTCCGACAGCTCGTGCACGACGTTGGCGAGGTCGGCGGCCTTCAGCTGGCCGAACGCGGCGATCAGCCCGGCGGCGCCCTGCCCGTGCTCGACGGCGGAGAAGCCCTCCACGGCGTCCCAGTCGACGACCAGGCTCTCCCCGCGCTTGCGCAGCCCGCGCCCGGTCCGGCGGCTGACGGCGATCTTCGTGATCAGCCAGTCGCGGGTGCGGGTCGGCTCCATCGCCACGTCCACCACGGAGACGGCCTCGCCGCCGCCGGAGAACCGGACCGTCCGGTCCAGCATCTCGGCGATGACGAGCGTCTCGGACTCGCGCTTGCTGAACCGCCGCACGTTCAGCCGGCCGTCGAAGATGATCGCGTCCGCCTCGATCACCGTCACCCGCGTGATCGGCAGGAAGACCGCCCGCCGCGTCGCGACCTCCACCACCAGCCCGAGCACCCGCGGCGGCCGCGGCGCGAGCCGCAGCGCGACCACGACATCGCGGACCCTGCCGACCTGGTCCCCTGCCGGATCGAACACCGCGATGCCCGCGAGCCGGGCGATGAACACCCGCGTCGGAGCTCCGCTCATGGCGAGGACACTACCCATGATCGCCCGTGTCACTTCCGGGGCGTGTCGCTTTTGGGGCATGTCACATCCCGGGCGGGCGCCTCGTCGTTCAGGCGAGGGTGTGATGGGACTTCCCGAGATGCGAGGCTACGGATCATGGACGAACCCTTCGAGTCCTTCGAGGAGCACCGGAACCTGCTGTTCGCCGTCGCCTACCGGATGCTGGGCACGGCGACCGACGCCGAGGACGCGGTGCAGGACGCCTGGCTGCGCTGGTCGGCCGGGGACCGGTCCGGGGTGGCCGATCCGAAGGCGTATCTCGTCCGGATCACCACCAATGTCGCGCTCGACCGGCTGCGCTCGGCGCAGGCGCGGCGCGAGACGTACGTGGGGCCGTGGCTGCCGGAGCCGATGCTGACCTCCCCGGACGTCGCCGAGGACGCCGAGCTGTCGGAGTCGGTGTCGATGGCGATGCTGGTCGTCCTGGAGACGCTGAGCCCGCTGGAACGCGCCGTGTTCGTCCTCAAGGAGGTCTTCGGCTACCCGTACACGGAGATCGCGAAGGCGCTGGAGCGGTCGGAGGCGTCCGTGCGGCAGCTCGGGACCCGCGCCCGCAAGCACGTCGAGGCGCGGCGCCCCCGCTTCGAGGCCGGCGGAGCCGAGCGGCGCGCCGCGACCGAGCGGTTCATGGACGCGGTGATCGGCGGCGACATCAACCGGCTCATGGAGGTCCTCGCCCCCGACGTCGCGCTGTGGTCGGACGGCGGCGGCAAGGTCCGCGCCCCGCGCCGGGTGATCTTCGGCGCAGACAAGGTGGGCCGCTTCTTCGGCGGGATCGGCGGCCGTCCCTACGCGGGCGTGGCGCCCGCCGACATGCGGTTCCGGCGCGTCGAGATCAACGGCGAACCGGCCGTCATCGTGGCCGGCCCGGACGGCCCGATCAGCGCCTTCACCGTCGACATCGACCCCGGCGGCAAGGTCCGGTCGATCCACCTGGTCGCCAACCCGGACAAGCTCCGCTCCCTCGCGGAGGGCCGCCGCCTGCCGATGTGACCCGCCTGGCCGGCTTGCCCGCCTGCCGATGTGACGCCGGGCCGACGTGACCTACCGGTCGGCCCGGCGGCGCTTGCCGCCGAACATGCGCGGCGGCGCGCCGGCGGTCGTCGCCGGGGTCGGCACCGGCCGGACGGTCGCGTACTCGTCCGGCGCCTGGGCGGCCTCGCCCGCCGGGGTCAGCCGGACGATCCACGACTCGGCCGCCCACGTCTCCACCTGGCCCTCGTGGGTGCGGGCGTTGAGCCGCTCCTTGGCGAGGACCGGGGTCACCTCGTCCCACAGTTCGGAGCCGGGTTCGACGATCTCGGCGTCGGCGACGAAGGAGACGAGCCGGCCGCCCTTGTCCTTGCTGCGCAGGATCACGGTGACCTGCGCCGACTCCGGCAGGCCGGGGAGCGGTTGCTCGCCCTCGCCGCCGGTCAGCACGTAGGCGGAGCCGTCATGCCACACGTGCCAGGCGGCCCTCGGCTGCGGCAGGCCGGGCAGGTCCAGCCACAGCAGCCCGGACTTCTTGGCCGCTTCCTCCACCAGCGCCGTGTTCAGCCCCATGTCCGAAGGGTCTCACACCCGCTGGATAGCATCCGGGCCATGCGCTCTCGACGTACCACCCTCGCCGTCCCGGGCAGCAACCCGCGCTTCATCGAGAAGGCGCAGGGGCTCCCGGCCGACGAGATCTTCCTCGACCTGGAGGACGCCGTCGCGCCGTCCGCCAAGGAGGACGCCCGCAAGACCGTCGCCGCCGCGCTCAACGAGGGCGACTGGTCCGGGAAGACCCGGGTGGTCCGGGTGAACGACCTCGACACCGCCTGGGCGTACCGGGACGTGATCGAGGTCGTCGAGGGCGCCGGCGCGAACCTGGACGCGATCATGCTGCCCAAGGTGTCGGACGCCACCCACGTCCAGTGGCTGGACCGGCTGCTCACGCAGATCGAGCGGGCCGCGGGCCTGCCGGTGGGCCGCATCGGCATCGAGGCCCAGATCGAGGACGCCCGCGGCCTGGTCAACGCCGACGCGATCGCCGCGTCCTCGCCCCGGCTGGAGACGCTCGTCCTCGGGCCGGGCGACCTCATGGCGTCCCTCAACATGAAGACCCTCGTGGTCGGCGAGCAGCCCCCCGGCTACACCGAGGGCGACGCCTACCACCACATCCTCATGCGAATCCTGATCGCCGCCCGCGCCCACGGCCTGCAGGCCATCGACGGGCCCTACTTCAACGTCCGCGACGTGGACGCCTTCACCCGCGTCGCGCGGCGCTCCGCCGCCCTCGGCTTCGACGGCAAATGGGTGCTGCACCCGTCCCAGATCGAGGCCGGGAACGCGGTGTTCTCCCCGACCCAGGACGACTACGACCACGCCGAGCTGATCCTGGACGCCTACGAGCACTCCCTGCGCGAGGGGCGCGGCGCCGCCACCCTCGGCGACGAGATGATCGACGAGGCGTCCCGCAAGATGGCGCTCGTCATCGCCGCCAAAGGCCGCGCCGCCGGGCTGACCCGCACGAAGCGCTTCGACCCGGAGGGGAACTGACGGCCCGTACGATTCGTCCCACGTACGCGAAGGTTCACGGGGAGGGGTCGAGCGTGTCAGAACCAGGGGATACGAACGGCTGGGCGCCCCCGGACCCCCCGGTGCCGAGCGACCAGCAGCCCCAGGCCCAGCAGGAGCTCTCCCCCCAGCAGCCGCCCGCACAGCCGTACGAGCGGCATCAGCCCGCACAGCCGTATCAGCCCGCACAGCCGTATCAGCCGGCACAGCCTCAGCCGCAGCCGTACGGGGGTGCTCCGGGGTATGCGCCCGGGTCGCCCTCCTGGGACGGGGCGCCTGCGCAGCCGCACGCGTGGGGCCGGCCGAACGGCTGGGGGCAGGCGTACGGGCCCGCGCCTTACGGGCCGGGGTACGGCGCGCCGCCCGCCCAGCGGTCCTGGACGGTGGCCCCGCCGGAGGGCAGGCCGTTCCACCAGGCGGCGCGGAACGAGGCGCACCGGTGGTGGCGGCCGCTGGTGGGGAGCCTCGCGGTCCTCGTCGTCGGGATGGGTCTCGCGATCGCGCTGATGCTCGTCGGATTTCTCGTGCAGACGCTGGTCACCGGGGGGTCGCCGGATCTGGACGACACCGACTCGGTCTTCGGCAACGACACCGCGGATCTCGCGTTCGAGCTGGGATCGCTCGCCCTGTTCCTGCCGGTGGCGCTGGCGGCCGCGTGGGTGGTCCAGCGGCGGCGGCCCGGCACGCTCTCGTCGGTCGTGGGACGGCTGCGGTGGCGCTGGATGCTGGTGTGCTGCGGCCTCGCCGTCCTGTTCTGCGTCGTGTCGTACGGGACGTCCATCGCGGCGTCCGTCGCGATGGACGACCAGTCCGGCGGCGACGAGCACTGGGTCGGCTGGGACGCGTTCCTGGCCCCGGCGATCGTGATCGTCCTGCTGGTGCCGTTCCAGTCGGCGGCGGAGGAGTACGTCTTCCGCGGCTGGCTGCTCCAGGCCGTGGGCGCCTGCACGCTGGAGAACGCCGGGAGCCGCATCGGCCGGGCCTTCAGCGTGGTGTTCCGCACCCCGTGGCCGGGGATCGTGGTCGGGTCGGCGCTGTTCACGGCCGGGCACGGCTATACGAGCTGGGGCATCCTCGACATCTTCCTGTTCGGCGCGATCGCGGCGTGGCTGACGGTGCGGACGGGCGGGCTGGAGTCCGCCATCGCCCTGCACGTGTTCAACAACCTGATGGCGTTCCTGCTCCCGGCGGCGGTCGGCGAGCTCGACATGGAGCAGGGCAGCGTCCCGTGGCAGGCCGTGGCGGCGGACGTCGTCCCGATGGTGCTCTACGCGGTGGTGGTCGTGTGGCTGGCGCGGCGCAGCCGGATGCAGAGGGTGACGGCCGAGGACGGCGTGCCGACCTCGGCCGAGTCCCAGCCGCTGCCTGTGTCATAGCGGCGCCGGTCTCGCAGCCCGGCCTCGCGAGCCTGCCCCGCAGGCCGGTCTCACAGGACGCGCCACTGCGCGAGCGCATCGATCAGCCCCGGCGTGACGGGGAGGCCGCCGAGGTCGTCCGGGCGCACCCAGCGCACGTCGGACGCGTCGTCGCCCGCGCGGAGGGTCCCGCCGGTCACGGTGGCCGTGTAGTCGTGGATCTCGTAGACGACGCCGTCCGGCCCGGGACGGTCGACCGTCCCGACATGGCCGCCGACGCGGACGTCCAGGCCGGTCTCCTCCTTCAGTTCGCGGGCGACCGCGGCCGGGTCGTCCTCGCCGGACTCGACCCGCCCGCCGGGGATGGACCACAGGCCCTCACCGGGCGGGCGCCCGCGCCGCACGAGGAGCAGCCGCCCGGCGCCGTCGCGCACGATCCCGCCGACGCAACGCGTTCTCATGGACCCCATTTTGGTCCCTCTTTCCCACCTGGCGACCGGCCCGAACTTGACGATCGGGGACATCGCCGCGCAGGGTGGGTAGTCATGAGGGCGGAGCCCAAGTGCCCGCGCTGCGCGGGTCCCCTTCGCGAGCCGGGCCTCTGGTCCAGCGACTGGACCTGCGGCGTGCACGGCGCCGTCCTGCCGAGGCAGCCGTCCAAGCGTCCCGGCCCCGACGGGCTGGCCGCCGTCCTGCGCGACGCGAGGGTCCCCGTCTGGACGCCCTGGCCCCTTCCGCCGGCCTGGCTCGTCACGGGGTTCGCCGCGGTCGGGGACGAGCGGTCGGGCGTGCGGGCGAGCGCCGTGGCCGTGTCCGGTCCGGGGCTGCTGCACGGCCCCGCCGACATGGTGCTGATCGCCGAGGAGCCCGGGATCGGGCTCGGCGCCCACTTCGCCGGGCTCGCGGGCCCCGATCCGGGCGAGGCGTTCAACGGGAGCCCGCCGCACGTGAAGCTCGACGTCAGCGGCCCGGCCGCCACCTGCGGACGGTCGGTCCCCATGTGGGCGGTCGGCGCCAGGCCCGACCGGGCCGTCTACGTCGGCGAGGCGATGGGCAACTGGCTGTGGGCGGTGCTGTGGCCCGCCGAGGCCGGCGTCCTCATGCTGGAGAGCCAGAACCTCCTCGACCTGCGCGAACCGGGCATGGACCTCGATCTTCCCTACGGGGCCCACAGCCCGCGGCTCGACGACTGATGCGCATAGATCTGCACTGCCACAGCGACGCCTCCGACGGCACGAGGCCGCCCGCCGAGGTCGTCCGGCGGGCACGGGAGCGGGGGCTGGACGTCGTCGCGCTGACCGACCACGACACCGTCGCCGGGTGGGACGACGCCGCGAGCGCCCTGCCGGACGGCATGACCCTCGTCCCCGGCATCGAGCTGTCCTGCGCGCATGACGGCCGCAGCCTGCACCTGCTCGGCTACCTGTTCGACCCGGCGCATCCGGCGCTCGCCGCCGAGCTGGCCCGGATCCGCGACGACCGCGTCGTCCGCGCGCAGGGCATGGTGGACCGGCTCCGCGACCTCGGCGTGGACGTCACGTGGGGCATGGTCCGCGCCCGGGCCAGAGGCGAGGCGGTCGGGCGCCCGCACATCGCGGGGGCCATGGTGGAGGCGGGCGTGATCAGGAGGGCGGAGGACGCGTTCACGTCCGAGTGGATCGCGCAGGGCGGCCGCGCCTACGTCGAGCGGTACGCGCTGGACCCGGAGCGGGCGGTCGCGCTCGTCCGCGCGGCCGGGGGAGTGTGCGTGCTGGCGCATCCGCGCGCCCGCCGCCGGGGGTACGTGTTCGAGGACGAGGTGATCGAGCGCCTGGCCGCCGCCGGGCTCGCCGGGGTCGAGGCCGACCACCCCGACCACGTCCCCGAGGACCGCGCACACCTGCGCGATCTGGCCGCCGCGCTCGGCCTCGCCGTGACCGGCTCCAGCGACGACCACGGGGTCCTCACCGGCGACCGGCTCGGCGCCGAGACGACCGCGCCGGACGCGTTCGAGCGGCTCGCCGCCGCCGCGTCCGGCGGTGATCTCCGTGTGCCGGATCGGAACCGCGAAGCACGGTAGGGTGCGTTGCGTGGACGCGCGCATCGAACAGGTGGTGACGTCGGGGACGCTGACCCTGGACGACACCGAGTACGACGTCGAGAACAACACCTACATCGTCGGCGACGACGACGAGGTCATCGTGATCGACCCGGCCTACGACGCCGAGGCCATCCTCAAGGAGGTCGGCGACCGCGAGGTCATGGCCGTCATCCTGACCGACGGCAACGAGCACCACCTCAATGTGGTGCTGGAGGTCGCCGCCGCCGGCGAGGAGGACGAGGACGACTGGGCCCCGATCGCCATGCACCGCGCCGACCGGCTGCTGTGGCGCGATTACTTCGGCCGCCTCGCCAAAGAGGAGGAGGACGAGGACGACGCCAAGGCGCTGCGGTCCCTCGAACCCGACATCTGGCTGGAGGACGGCGGCGTCTTCGAGATCGGCGAGGCGCAGCTGGAGGTCGTGCACACCCCCGGCAACACGCCCGGCAGCGTCTGCGTGATCAGCGAGCAGCTCGGCGTGCTGTTCTCCGGCGACACGTTGCACCGCGGCCGTCCCGGCTCGATCGGCGGCGTCTACGAGGACCTGCGCAAGCAGCTCAACTCGATCGGCGCGCTGCTGACCCCGCTGCCGAAGGACCTGAAGGTCCTGCCCGCCCAGGGCGAGGAGACCACGGTCGGCGACGAGGACGCCCGCTGGGAGACCTGGGGCAGCCTGGCGAACGAAGACGACTGACGGTGGAGCAGCTGGGCTTCGAGGGGATGCCCCAGCGGCTGTACGCGTGCACGCCGTCGCGGCTGAACACCTGGCTGGACTGCCCGCGCCGCTACCGGATGACCTACCTCGATCGTCCGATGCCGCAGAAGGGCCCGCGGTGGGCGCACAACAGCGTCGGCGTGAGCGTGCACAACGCGCTCGCCGGCTGGTGGCGGCTGCCCGTCGGCGAACGCACGCCCGAGGCCGCGGGGAGGCTCCTCGTCCGCGGCTGGCTGACGGACGGCTTCCGGGACGAGGCGCAGTCCGCGCAGTGGCGTGACCGGGCCCGGGAGATGACCGAGCGGTACACGGCCGGGCTCGACCCGTCCGACGAGCCGCTCGGCGTCGAGCGCACGGTCGCCACCCGAACCGACCGGATCGCCGTCTCGGGCCGCATCGACCGGCTCGACGCCCGCGGCTCCGAGCTGGTCGTCGTCGACTACAAGACGGGCCGGCACGTGCTGACCTCCGACGACGCCCGCGGCTCCCTCGCGCTGGCGATCTACGCGGTGGCGGCGTCGCGCGTCCTGCGCCGCCCGTGCCGCCGCGTCGAGCTGCACCACCTGCCGTCCGGGGAGGTCGCGGTGTGGGAGCACACGGACGAGTCCCTCGCCCGGCACATGCGCCGCGCCGAGCAGATCGCCGCCGAGGCCGCCGCCGCCGACGAGGCGTACCGGGCGCTTCCGGGGGGCGGTCCCGCCGCGCAGGGCGGCGCCCGCGTCCCGAAGCCCCGCGCCGCGGACCACGCCCCCTACGACGAGCGGTTCCCGCCGCGCCCGAGCACCCTGTGCTCGTGGTGCGACTTCGCCCGCCACTGCCCGGAAGGGCAGGAGGCTGCCCCGCGCAAGGAGCCGTGGGCGGCCCTCCCGGTGGACGTCGCCTAGGCCGGCTCGAGAACCCGCTGACCGGGCCAGCGGCGCGGGTCGCGGAGCCCGAACAGGCCCTTGCTGACGTCGTAGCCCTCGGCGGCGAGCCGCTGCCGGGTCCGTTCGAGCATGTCGCGGGTGTCCTTCGCGAACGCGTAGTCGTGCACCCGCTCCGGCACCGAGTTCATCGCGAGCCGGAACGACCGGAGCGCCGCCGTCACCGCCGGGCGCGGCACCTCGGGAAGCGCCCCGTACATCTGGCGCGCCCAGTCCGGCAGCGAGTAGTAGCAGAGCGCGCCGAACGGGAAGTAGCCCGGCTTGCCGGGCGCGAGGAACTTCAGGTTCTCCGGCATCGTCGGCCACATGAGGAACCGGACGGTCTCCGCGGCCTCCTCCGTCACCCGCAGCTTCGGCCGCATCTCTGCGAAGAACGCCTCCATCTCGGCGACGCTGCCGGGCACGTCCTCGGGGTGCAGCCCGACGAGCGTCGCCGACTTGCGCTGCTCGTCCAGGTACCGGTCGGCCATGGCATCGGTCAGCAGCAGCCCTGCCCTCCGCGCCACCTCCAGGTAGGAGTAGACCTCGGCGCAGTGCACCCACAGGAGCAGTTCCGGCTGGTCGAGCCGCTCCTTCTTGCCGGTGTCGTGGTTGAGGATGCGCAGGCTCCGGTGGATCTCCCGGACCCGGTACGCCGCCTCCTCAACCTCTTCCGGACTCCCGAACGTGCCGAGCCCGACGAAGTCGGACGTCCGCTGGAGCCGCCCGAACGGGTCCTCACGGAAGTTGGAGTTCTGCCACACGCCCCACATCGCCATGGGGTGCAGCGCTTGCAGCATCAGGCTGCGCACCCCGCCGACCCACATGGACCGGTCTAGGTGCACGCGCCAGGTGACGCTCTCGGGTGGCTGGACGGTCGCGGGCATTCACACCTCCATGAGACAAACTCATGTAAGTGTGTCATTACCCGCCGCGCCCGGCGACACCGCCCCCCGCCTGCGGGGATCACCCCAGGCTCGGCAGGACGCCGCACCGTCGCGAAAAGCGTCAGGCCGTGGCCCAGCGGTGATGTCCAGTCCGGCGACGGACTCGATGAGTGCGGACGCACCCCAGTTCACCCGCATCAGGTTCCACGGGAGGCAACACCCGGCTTCCGGACGGGAAGACCTTCTCACCGCGGCCGTGACGGTTGAAGGATCGACCATTTTCGGGGCTGGAATCGGGCATGCTCCGGTGTCCGGCGAATTGCGTCCCGTGACGGACGGCTTTTCGCTCGTCGCACAGCGTGCGGCCCTCGCCCTGAAAGTGGTCAAGCGGGCATCCAAGGGGATGCTGGGCGCGGTACGCCACAAACGCATGATGTCGAGCATGAGTGGGCCGATAATGGCTGCGGCAGGCTCGGAAATGGTTCTTTGATGCCTGCTCCGGGCCCTTGACGTCGCGAACCAGGCTGCCTACAGTTCAGTAACTTACAGATTGATCTTGGAGCGGGCGGGGGCCGCGGGCGGCGCCCGCACGCTCCAAGAATGGTCAGTCACGGCTTGGCCGCATTTCCTCCTCCCCGGGCACGGCGCTCGATTCGGCGTGCTCGAAAACGGGCTGCCCGGGAATGCGCGGGCCCTTTGCCGCCGTATTGGGGTGCACTGTGAGTTCTCGAATAGCGATCGTCGGCATGGCGTGCCGCTTCCCGGACGCCTCCACTCCCGAGGAGCTGTGGGACAACGTCCTGGCCGGGCGCCGGTCGTTCCGCCGCATCCCGTCCCAGCGGATCAGGCTGGAGGACTACTACAGCGCCGACCGCTCCGCGGCCGACCAGATCTACATCACCGAGGCCGCGCTGCTGCGCGACTGGGAGTTCGACCGGGTCCGCTTCAAGGTCGCCGGCTCCACCTACCGCAACGCCGACCTGACCCACTGGCTCGCGCTGGAGACGGCGGCCGAGGCGCTGGCCGACGCCGGGTTCCCCGAGGGGCGCGGCGCGCCGGGCGAGAGCACCGGCGTGCTCGTCGGCAACTCCCTGACCGGCGAGGGCATCCGCGCCGCGCAGATGCGGCTGCGCTGGCCGTACGTGCGGCGCGTGGTGGCGGACGCGCTGAAGGGCGACGTCGGGACCGACCGCCTCGCGGCGCTGCTCGCCGACCTGGAGCACTCCTACAAGGCGCCCTTCCCCGTCCCGGACGGTGACTCCCTGGCGGGCGGCCTGTCCAACACGATCGCCGGGCGCATCTGCAACCACTTCGACTTCAACGGCGGCGGCTACGTCGTGGACGGCGCGTGCGCGTCATCGCTGCTGTCGGTCATCACCGCGTGCAACTCGCTGCTGACCGGCGACCTGGACCTGGCGGTCGCGGGCGGCGTGGACATCAGCGTCGACGCCACCGAGCTGATCGGGTTCTCCCGCGCGGGCGCGCTCGCCGTCGAGGAGATGCGCGTCTACGACCAGCGCTCCGCCGGGTTCTGGCCCGGCGAGGGCTGCGGCATGGTCGTGCTGATGCGCGAGGAGGACGCGGTCGCGCGGGGCCACCGCGTGCGCGGCTTCATCGACGGGTGGGGCGTGTCGTCGGACGGGGCGGGCGGCATCACCCGCCCGGAGACCGACGGGCAGCGGCTGGCGCTCGACCGCGCCTACCGGCGTGCCGGGTTCGGCCCGGACGATGTCGCCTACTTCGAGGGGCACGGCACCGGCACGGCCGTCGGCGACGCCGCCGAGCTGGAGACCCTGATCGAGGCGCGCCGCGCGGCCGGCGGGTCCGCGCCGCCCGCCGCGGTCGGCTCGATCAAGGCCAACATCGGGCACACCAAGGCCGCCGCGGGCGTCGCCGGGCTGATCAAGAGCGTGCAGGCGGTCGGCGCGGGCGTGCTGCCGCCCACCACCGGCTGCGAGCGCCCGCACCCGCTGCTGGACGACGGCCGCGACGCGCTGCGCGTCCTGCGCAAGGGCGAGGCGTGGCCGGAGGGCGCGCCGCTGCGCGCGGGCGTGAGCGCGATGGGCTTCGGCGGCATCAACACGCACATGGTGGTCGAGGCGCCGCGGCCGTCGCGCCGCGCCCGCGTCGGCAACCGCACCCGCACGGTCCTCAACTCCCCGCAGGACGCCGAGTTGTTCGTCCTGGACGCCGACTCGCCCGCGGCGCTGGCCGAGCGGGCGACCGCGCTGGCGCCGGTGGCGGCGGCCGCGGCCCGGTCCGAACTGCCCGACCTCGCCGCGCATCTGGCGGGGCGGCTGGCACGGCGGCCGTGGCGCGCCGCCGTCGTCGCGGGCGCCCCGGCGGCGCTCGCGGGCGCCCTGCGCCGCGTCGCGGAGCTGGCCGGGGAGGCGACCGGGCAGGCCGGCGATGGGGCCGTGCGGCACATCGACCCGGCGTCCGGCGTGTTCGTCGGCGGCCCGGGCGAGCAGCCGCGCATCGTTCTGCTGTTCCCCGGCCAGGGCTCGGGGACCCGCTCGGACGGCGGGGCGCTGCGCCGCCGCTTCGAGTCGGTGGAGGAGCTGTACGAGGCGGCCGCGCTGCCCGTCAGCGCCGACCAGGTCGAGACCGCCGTGGCACAGCCGCGCATCGCGACCGCCTCGGCCGCCGGGCTGCGGGTGCTCGCCGCGCTGGGTGTGGAGGGCAGCGCCGCCGTGGGGCACAGCCTCGGCGAGATCACGGCGCTGCACTGGGCCGACGCCCTCGACGAGGACGCGCTGCTGCGAATCGCGGCGGCGCGCGGCGCGACGATGAGCGAGCTGGCCGAGGACGACGGTGCGATGGCGGGCATCACCGCCGACGCCGCCACCGTCGCCGCCCTGCTCGACGGCGCGGACGACGGCGTCGTCATCGCGGGCCGCAACGGCCCCCGGCAGACCGTGGTGTCCGGCCCGGCGGGCGGGCTGCTGCGGGTCATCGGCCGCGCCACCCGGGCCGGGCTGCAGGCCGTCCGGCTCCCGGTGTCGCACGCGTTCCACTCGCCGCTGGTCGGGCCGGCCGCGGAGGCGTTCGAGGGCCGGCTGCGCGGCGAGCCGCTCGCGCCGGTGCGCCGCCCGGTGTTCTCCACGGTGACCGGCGCGGCACTGCCTCCGGGCATGACGCCGGAGGAGCTGCGCGGCCTGCTGCGCGAACAGATCACCGCGCCCGTCCTCTTCGCGGAGGCCCTCAGCGAAGCCGCGCGAGATTCAGATCTGCTCATCGAGGTCGGGCCCGGCCAGGTCCTGACCCACCTCGCCCGTGAGATCACCGGGGTGCCCGCCGTCGCGACCCGCACCGACGAGGACTCCCTGACCGGGCTGCTCGGCGCGCTCGGCGCCGCGTTCGCCGTCGGCGCGGGCGTGCGGGTCGGGGAGCTGTTCGCCGACCGGCTGGTCCGGCCGTTCGACCCGGGCGCCGAGCCGGTGTTCATCTCCAACTTCTGCGAGATCGTCCCCGAGGTGGACGCCGCGCTGCTCGCCGATGCGACCGCCCGCGCCGCCGCGCCCGGCGCCGCCTCCGAGAGCGGTGTCCCGGACGAGGTCGGGACGGACGACCCGCTGCTGCTGATGCGCACGCTCGTCGCGCGCCGCGCCGAGTTCCCGCTCGACGCCGTCCAGGCCGACAGCAAGTTCCTGGACGACCTCCACCTCAGCTCCATCGTCGTGTCGGAGCTGGTCGGCGAGGCCATGCGCACCCTGGACCTGGCCGAGACCGCCGCCCCCACCGGCTACGCGACCGCCACCCTCGGCCAGGTCGCCGAGACGCTCCGGGAGCTGGTCGCCACCGGCGGCGCCGGGGAGGACGACGCCGAGGCCGCCGCCGCCAAGATCGTCCCGCCGGGGGTGGGTCCGTGGGTGCGGGCCTTCGCGGTGGACCGGCGGGAGACGGCGGCCCCCGGACGGGTCGCCCCGCGCGCCGCGGGCTCCTGGGAGGTCGTCGGGGGGCACCCCGCCGCCGGGCCGCTGCGCGAGGCGCTGATCGCGGCGGAACTGGGCGAGGGCGTCCTGGTCGTCGTCCCCTCCGGCGGGGACCGTCTCGCCGTGCTGCGGGCGGGCGCCGACGCCGTCCTCGCCGGCAAGGACGTGACGCGCTGCGTGTTCGTCCAGGACGGGCCGGGCGCCGCCGGGTTCGCCAAGACGCTGCACCTGGAGGCGCCCTGGGTGGCGACCACCGTCGTGACCGCCGACCTCGGCGACCCCGCGACCCCGGCGCTGGTCGCGGCGGACGCCGCCGCGACCGGCCGGTTCCGCGAGGTGCTCCACGATGGCGCCCGCCGCGAACCCGTCCTCGCGCCGGTCGAGCCGCGCGGCACCGACCTGCCCCTCGGCCCGGACGACGTGCTGCTCGTCACCGGCGGCGGCAAGGGCATCTCCGCCGAGTGCGCCCTCGCCCTCGCCCGCGAGAGCGGCGCCCGGCTCGCCCTGGTCGGGCGGTCCGACCCGGCGGGCGACGCGGAGCTGGCCGCCAACCTCGAACGCATGGAGGCCGCCGGGGTCACCGCCCGGTACCTGCGCGCCGACGTCACCGACGCCGACCGGGTCGCCGAGGCCGTCGCCGAGGCGCAGGCCGCGCTCGGCCCGGTCACCGCCGTCCTGCACGGCGCGGGCGGAAACGTCCCGAAGCTGCTGGAGGAGCTGACCGACGACGACTACGCCCGGACCATCGGCCCCAAGGTCGCGGGTCTGGAGGCCGTCCTCGCCGCCGTCGACGCCGCGCGCCTCCGGCTCGTCATCACCTTCGGCAGCATGACCGGGCGCGCCGGGCTGCGCGGCGAGGCCCACTACGCCGTCGCCAACGAATGGCAGAGCGACCTGGTCGAGCGGCTCGCCGCCGAGCTGCCGCACTGCCGGTTCCGCGCCGTCGAATGGTCGCTGTGGTCGGGCGTCGGCATGGGGGAGCGGCTCGGTTCGGTGGAGAACCTGTCCCGCGCCGGCGTCACCACGATCACCCCCGAGCAGGGCGTGGCGATGCTGCGCGACCTGGTCGCCGACCCGGACGCCCCGGTCGTCGCCGTCGTCACCGGACGGTTCGGCGAGATGCCGACCGTGTCGTTCGGCGCGGACGAGCCGCCGCTGCTGCGCTTCCTGGAGCGGCCGCGGGTGAGCTACCCCGGGATCGAGCTGGTCGCCGACTCCGACGTCGGCTGGGGCAGCGACCCCTACCTCGCCGAGCACGTGTTCGGCGGCGGGACCGAGGCCGTCCTGCCCGGCACCGTCGGCATGGAGATCATGGCGCAGGCCGCCGCCGCGCTGCTGGGCCTGGACGTCGCGTCCGGCGCGGCGCCGGTCCTCACCGGCGTGGAGTTCCTGCGGGCGATCTCGGTGGCCGAGGACGCCACCGTCACCGTCCGGGTCGCGGCGCTGCGCACCGGCCCCGGCAGCGTCGCCACGGTCGTGCGGTGCAGCACCACCGACTTCAAGGTGGACCATTTCCGCGCCGTCTGCGAGACGCCCGCCGCCGCGCCGAAGGGCACCGGCCTCGTCCGGCCGGAGAACGCCGCGCTGCCGCCCATGGCGATCGACCCGCAGACCGAGCTGTACGGGCCGATGCTGTTCCACGGGCCCCGGTTCCGGCTGATGGGCGACATCCGGCGCGCCGACGCCAAGCACGTCACCGCCCGGCTGCTGCCCGACACCCGCGTGGACTGGTTCGGCCGTTACCTGCCGGACCGGCTGCTGCTCGGCGACCCGGCCGCCCGCGACGCCTACATGCAGCCGCTCGCCCTGTGCGCCCCGACCGTCCTCGCGATCCCGGCGGGGGTGCGGCGGCTCGTCCCCGGGCCGCGCGCCGGCGCGACCGCCGCGTTCGTCCACGCCCGCTACCGGCTGGACGAGGACTGCTGGGACATGGAGGTCACCGACGAGGACGGCGAACTGATCGAGACGTGGGAGGGCTTCACGACCCGGATGGTGGAGAAGTTCCCGCTGCCCGCCGGCTGGGTGCCCGCCCTCCTCGGCCCCTACGTCGAGCACGCCCTCATCGCGTTCGGCCTCGCCGGGCGGGCAGTGGTCGACACCGACCCGGAAGGGGCGTCCCCGGAGGAGGCCGCCGAACTGGCCGTCCGGCGGCTGCTCGGCGGTGACGTCACCCTGGTCCCCGGCCCGGACGGCAGGCCGGGGACCAGCACCGGCGCCAATGTGTCGATCGCGCACAATGCCGGAGTGACGCTGGCGTCCAGCACCCCCGGCTGCGACCTCCGCCTGGTCGCCGCCCGCGACCGTGAGACGTGGGCCGGGCTGCTCGGCGCGGACGGCCTCGCGCTCGCCGACGCCCTGGACGAGGAGTTCGACACGGCCGCGACCCGCGTGCAGGCGGCGGCGGAGTCGGCGGCCAAGGCGGGGCTCCCCGCCGGGACGCCGTTCACCGTCCACTCCACCCATGAGGACGGCTGGGTCGTGCTGGCCGCCGGGGACGCCCGCGTGGCGACCATGGCGACCGGCGTCCGCGGCGTCGCCGAACCCGTCGTCCTTGCCGTGCTGACCGAGGAGGCGCCCGCGTGAAGGGCTTCGAGTACCGGCACGTCGTCACCATCGAGGACACCGACCTGCTCGGGAACGTCAACTACGTCAACTACATCTCCTGGCAGGGCCGCGCCCGCGAGCTGTGCCTGCGCGAGTACACCCCCGACGTGGTCGCCGGGTTCGGGGACGGCGTGCGGCTGCTCACCGTGAGCTGCCAGTGCGAGTACCTCCGGGAGCTGACGATCTTCGACGAGGTGGCCGTGCGGATGACGCCCGGCGAGGTCGGCCAGACCCAGATGACCATGAAGTTCGAGTACTGGCGGCAGCGCTCCGACGGCGAGGAACTGGTCGCCACGGGCGAGCAGCGTGTCGCCTGCGTCCGCCCCGGCCCCGGCGGCGACATGGTGCCCGCCCGCCTCCCCGAGTCGATGCGCCGCCTGGTCGACGCCGTGACCGCCGGCCGCCGCTGAGAGGAGAACGACCATGCAAGGCGTGTCCGCTACGGCCCGCTGGACGGCCGCCGCCCGCGCGGTGGAGACCCGCCGTGCCGACGCCCTGTTCACCGACGAGCTCGCCGAGGCGCTCGCCGGGCCCGAGGGCTTCGCCCGCTGGGAGCGCTACGACAACCCCGGCACGACCGAGTTCCTCGCCATCCGCACCCGCTGGCTGGACGAGGTGGTCGCCCGGTCCGCGCGGCCCCAGGTCGTCCTGGTCGCGGCGGGCCTGGACACGCGCTCGGTCCGGCTGCGGTGGCCGGACGGGACCGTCCTGTACGAGCTGGACCACTCCGACCTCGTCGAATGGAAGGAGAAGCGGCTCGCCGAACTCGGCGCCCGGCACCGCTGCGAGCGGCACGCCGTCGGCGCCGACCTGACCGGCCCCTGGGACGAATCGCTCCGCGCCGCGGGCTGGGACCCGTCCGTCCCCACCCTGTGGATCGTCGAGGGCCTGCTGTTCTATCTGGCCGAACGGGACGCCCGGACGCTCCTGGAGCGCCTGGCGTCCCTGTCGGCTCCCGGCAGCGTGCTGGCCGGCGACCTGATCGCCCACCAGTCGATGATCAGCGAGTTCACCAGGGAGGGCCTGGCGCGCCTGCGCGCGGACGGCTGCCCGTGGCTGTGGGGCACCGACCGGCCGGCGGAGTTCCTGGACTCCTGCGGCTGGCCGGCCTCCGAGGTCCGGCTGCCGGGCGAGGACGGCGCCTCCTACTACCGCTGGCCCTGGCCGCCCCTGCCCCGCGGCACGCTCGGCTTCCCGATGAACTACCTGTTCACAGCGACTCGTCCCGCGTGACGTCCAGGTTCAGGAAACGCGGGCCGTCGTTGCACAGTGCCTCCATCTGCCCGGCGATGCGCCGGGTCTCGGGCAGGTCGCTGTTGCGCATCGCCTCCTCGTAGGACGGGAACTCGACGATGTCGACGTAGTGGGACGGGTCCTCGCGGTCGTGGGTGTGCAGTTCGTGCGTCGCGGTGCGCTTGCCCTCGCTGGCCTCCGCCCACTCGTCGAACAGGCTTTCCAGCTCGTCCTGGCGGTCGGTGCGGTAGTCGATGATCTGTACGAAGCTCAAGTGGCTCAACCCCCTACCGTTGCGCGCTCGTCCTTCAAGTGGGTGCGGATCTCGTCCCGCAGCTCCGGAGTGTCGTCGTGCCCGTGCACCGAGACCGCGTGCTCGGCGGCGGCGCGGACGACCTCGTCCGGCTCGCCGCTGATGGTGAGCGTGCAGCCCGACTCGCTCGGCATGTCCCTGCAGTCGGCTACCTTGCGCATGATTCCCCCTCTCGCGCGCCCGGCGCGCGAGGCGATGAGGGACGAACTCGTCGTTCGCCGCGCCGGGCTCTGCTCCCGTCGCACCGCCAGGTTCACGACAAACCACTTCAATCGTTACATATGCCCACGTCAGAGTGAAGCCGAGGGCGCATCATGGGGGATGTGATCTTGGTGGGGCTGGGGAGACGTCGAAGGCGCGGTCACGGGCGCGGAGCGGGCGGCGCTGATCGGCCGGGTGGCCGCGCTGCTGCCCGGGGCCGAACTGGTCGACCACGAACCTCCGGCGATCGGCGAGCTGGGCGTGCGACCGCCGCGGGTGGCGGCGCCCGCGCCACTGGCCGCCCTCTGCTCCGCGACCACCGCCCCTGGTACGACCGCCAGCGTCCGGCCCCCTTCGCCGCCGCCCTACGAGCCGTCAAGTCCACCCTGGACCCCGCCGCGATCCTCAACCCCGGCGTCCTGATCGACCCCGGCAGGAAGCCGGCCAGCGACTAGCGGAGCGGGCCGCGGTTCCGGCGATGAAGTTCGTGCCGACGGACCGGACGCGGGCCGACCACCCCAGGTCGGCCAGATCGCGGACGAGCTGCCGGGGATCATGGAAGGTATTGACGACGCGGTGCTCGCTGCCGTCGCCGAGCCGCCGCCGGACCGCCGGGACGAGCTGACCGGTGAGGACGCCTGTCGCGCCGCGCACCGGGACGAAAAGGGGCCTGTAGGGTCCCGATCATGGGCTGGGATGGCGAGGGCGTGCTGGCGGGCCGGTACCGGAATCTGGGGAGGATCGGGCAGGGCGGAATGGGGTCGGTGTGGCGGGCCCATGACCCCGAGTTGGGCCGAGAGGTCGCCGTCAAGGAACTGCGGGTCCCCGAGCAGATCTCCGAGCAGGAAAGGTCCGTGTGGTACGCGCGGATGGAGCGCGAGGCGCGGGCCGCCGCCCGGCTGAGGCATCCGAACATCGTCACCGTCTACGACCGGGTGACGGGTGAGGACGGCCGCCCGTGGATCGTGATGGAACTGGTCCAGGGTCGTTCGCTGGAGCAGGTGCTGGCCGAGCGGGGGACGCTGCCCGCGCGCCAGGTCGCCGCGATCGGGCTGGCGATGCTGGACGCGCTGTCGGCCGCCCACGCGCAGGGCGTCGTCCACCGCGACGTCAAACCGGCCAACGTGCTGCTGGAAGGCGACCGGGTCGTCCTCACCGACTTCGGCATCGCCGCGGTGGAAGGCGACGCGACCCTCACCCGCTCGGGCGCGGTACTGGGCACGCCCGCCTACATGTCCCCCGAACAGGTGCACGGCGAGCCCGCCACCCTGGCCTCGGACCTGTGGGCGCTCGGCGCCACCCTTTACGCGGCGGCGGAGGGCCGTCCGCCGTTCACCGCCTCCACGCAAGGGGCCCTGTTCATCGCCATCGCCACCAAGGAACCGGCCCCGCCCCAGTGCGGCGGATCGCTCGCGCAACTGCTGAACGGCCTGCTCCGCAAGGATCCCGCCGCCCGGCTGTCCCCCGCGCAGGTCCGCGATCTGCTCAAGGCCGTCCTCGATCGCGACGAACGACATCCCGCCCAGGACGTCGCGCCCGCTAGAGCGGGGACCCGCATCGATCCGACGCCCGGCCCAACGGACGGCGGAACCCACGGTGGCCGTGGCCGTCCGATCGCCGTTCGGGGCGCCCTCATCTGCGCCTGGATCGCGGTCGCCGCCATCGTGCTGCTGCCGCGTGATTTCACCGATCCGATCGGGCTGCGGGTCCTCCTGGATGAGGGTCCGCGCTGGCTGGTGGGAGTCCTGGCGCTGGTGGTCGTCCTCTCATGCGGGCTGTGGAACCTCACTCACCGGCCGGGACTCACCCTCGCGGCCGTCGCCGCACTCGACCTTTTGATCTCCCTGGCCGCTCCAAGTTCCTACGACGACATCGTGATCAATGAGATCGGCGATACGCCCGACATCGGCGTCGGGTTGACGTCGGCCTGGCTGGCGGGCGCGGTCGCGCTCATGTTCGCCTTCGCGGGAGTGAACAAGACGCTCATCGCGAGGATGACGTTCGTCGGACGGCGCGACGTTCTGATCAGGACGGCCGTCATCATCGAAGGCGCCGTGGCGGTGATGTGGCTCCCATTGGTCTTCTGGGCCCTGGGCGTGGAAATCGACCCGGACCTGAGCAGCCACGTCGGCTCCGATGGCCGTGCTCTGGCCCTCGTAACGGCTCTCGGCATCATGTTCGCCGCGTGGATCGTCGCCCAGACCGTCTTCCGGCAGGGCCGACGCAGGGGAATCTAGGCGGTTGCGCGCCGGACCCGGTAGTCCCAACGCGTCAGCACCCGGACCATCGTCTCCGCGCCGCTCGGATTGGCGCTATGGACGTAGATCATGCCGATCCTGAAGGGACGGCCGTCGAAAGCCGCCTCCTCCAGCAGGGCCACGACGGGCATGATGCTGTCGTCACCGCCCAGATCGTGGTCGAGCCAGAGCTCGTCGATCTCTAGGTCGCGATGCTCTTCGAGAAGCAGGACGCCCTCGTGGCTGGTGCGGGCGATCCGCGTGGCCATCGGCAAGGAGCGCAGGTCGTCGATGCCGAGGACGATCGGCGGCCGTGCTCCGGAGCGCTCGTTCACCCGGCCATCATCGCAGTCCCGCCCACCGCCCTCGGGCCCGGCGGCGGGACGCAGAGGACGCGGCTAACTCAAAGTGCTCTCGGCTTCGGTCCAGAAGGCGCGGAGGGCGGCGGCGGTGGTCTCGGGGGCCTCCCAGGCGGGGGAGTGGGCGGCGCCCGGGATGACGACCCTGGCGGCGTTCAGGCGCTCGGCCATGACGGCCTGGGTGGCGGGGGCCCAGACGTCGTCGTCCTCCCCGTAGAGGACGAGGGTGCGCAGGCCGGAGTCGGCGCAGTGCTTGGTCAGCTCCTCGACGCGGTCGGGGGCGGTGAGCAGCTCGCCGGCCATGCAGGCGAGGCCCTTCTCGGAGTTGCCGACGGTGCGGGCCCTGAGGAACGCGAGGACCTCGGACTGGACGCCGCGTCCGAGGTACTCGGGTTCGAGGGCGAGCTCCCAGATCTGCGCCATGCCGAGTTCGGGGATGGCGTCGCGCAGGGCGCGGGCCTTCGCGGCGGCCTGGCCGGTGGCGGCGGACGGTCCCGAGCTCATCAGCGTCAGCGAGGCGGGCAGCGCCCCGGACAGGACGGTCTCGCGGCAGACGAGCCCGCCGAACGAGTGCCCCACGAGGTGGACGGGGTCGGGCCCCAGGACGTCCAGGAGGGCCGCGACGTCCTCGCCGAGGGCGGCCCGGGTGTAGGCGGAGGCGTCGTCGGGGCCGATCGACTCGTACTGGCCGCGCATGTCGATCGCGATGACGCGGCGGCCGGACGCGGCGAGGGTCTGCAGGACGGCGAGGAAGTCCTCCTTGCTGCCGGTCAGGCCCGGGACGAGCAGGGCGGGGCAGCGGTCGGGCACACCCGAGCCGGGGAGGGCCTCCAGCGCGGCGAACGGGCCGCGGGAGGTCTCGACGGTCACACGGCTCACGCCGGGGGGCAGGGTCAGGAACCGGGGCGTACTCACAGGGCACCAGCCTAGTCAATCGGCGCCGGTGAAAAAGTTCCGGTGGTAGCGTCGCCTGCGTGCGCAACAAGCCGGCCATCTCCGCGCACCGCCGTGACGAGGCGGGGCTGACGGGGCTCGGCGTGGCGGCCGACTCCGGCGCCGAGTACGTCGAGATCGACATCAGGCGGACGGGGGACGGGCGTCTCGTCGTCCACCACGACCCCGAGATCGGCGGGCTCCGCATCAACCGGCTGAGCTACGCGCGGATCCAGGACCTCGCGACCCGGCCCGTCCCGCTCGTCGGCGACGCCATGAACATCATCGCGGGCCGCGCCAAGGGCCATCTCGACCTCAAGGAACGCGGCTGCGAGCACGAGACCGTCGCCCTCGCCGTGGAGGCGTTCGGGCGGGACGGCTTCGTCGTCACCACCCGCGAGGTCAGCTCGCTCTTCGAGATCAAGAAGAGCTTCCCGGGCGTTCGGACGGCCCTGTCGGTGGGACGCAACCTGTGGGAACGCGGCGCCGCGCACGACTTCGCGCCGCTGCGCCTCGTCCGCCGGGCGGGCGCCGACATGGTCGCGCTCAACCACCGGCTGGCCCGCGTCGGCGTGCTGCGCCAGTGCGGCCGGGCCGGGATCCCCGCCATGATCTGGACGGTCAACGCCGAGCCCGTCATGCGGCGGTTCCTCGGCGACCCGCGGGTCGCCGTCCTCGTGACAGACCATCCCGGCACCGCGCTCAAGCTGCGCGACGCGCGCGGCCCGCGGGACTCGCGGAACGGCCGAGCCCGTACCTAGCACAACCGCGAGACCGATCGGGGTCTCGCGGTCGTCGCCAGGTGATCAGGCCGTCTCGGCCGCCTCGGCCGGGGGCGCGGAGGCCGCCGGCTTGCCGGCGCGGGTGCGGCGGCGGGAACGGCTTCGCTTGCGCTCGGTCGCGACCGCGTCGACGACGTTGCCGTCCACGGCGTCCACGGCGTCCACGGCGTCCACGGCGTCCACGGAGTCCGCGGCGGTCTCGGTCTCCGTCGCGGTCGCCTCGACCGGCTTGCCGGCGCGGGTGCGCGTCCGGTTGCGCTTGCGGCTGCGCGGCCGGGGACGTTCCCGGTCCCGGTCGCGGTCCCGGTCGCGGTCGCCGCGGGTGTGGCTGCGGACCTTGCCGGTCTCGCCGATGTCCTCCAGTTCCTCGGCGTCCAGCCCGGCGCGCCCGTTCCGCTGGTCCTTCGGCAGCTTGCCCTTCGTGCCCGCGGGAATGCCGAGCGTCTCGAAGAAGTGCGGGGACGTCGAGTAGGTCTCCTGCGGGTCGGCGAACGGCAGGCCGAGCGTGCCGTTGATCAGCTTCCACCGGACGAGGTCGGACCAGTCGACGAGCGTGACCGCGACGCCCTCCTTGCCCGCGCGGCCCGTGCGGCCGATGCGGTGCACGTAGGTGTCGGCGCTGTCGGGGCACTCGTAGTTGACGACGTGCGTGACGTCGTCGACGTCGAGCCCGCGGGCCGCCACGTCGGTGGCCACCAGCACACCGATCTTGCCGTTGCGGAAGGCGCGGAGCGCCCGCTCGCGCTGGCTCTGCCCGAGGTCGCCGTGCACGGCGGCGGCGTCGAAGCCGCGCTGCGCGAGGTCGGCGGCCACCCGGTCGCAGGCCCGCTTCGTCTGGCAGAACACCATGGTCAGCCCGCGGCCGTCGGCCTGCAGGATGCGCGCCAGCATCTCCGGCTTGTCCATCTGGTGGGCCTGGAAGACGTGCTGGACGACCTGCGGCGTCGCGTCGGACTCGGTGTGCGACTCGGCCCGGACGTTGGTCGGGCGGGTCAGGTACTTGCGCGACAGCGCGACGATCTCGCCCGGCATGGTGGCCGAGAACAGCATCGTCTGCCGCTGCTTCGGGATCCGCTCGACGATCCGCTCGATGTCGGGCAGGAAGCCGAGGTCGAGCATGCGGTCGGCCTCGTCCAGCACCAGGATCTCGACCTTGGACAGGTCGAGGTGCTTCTGCTTCACGAGGTCGAGGAGCCTGCCGGGGGTGCCGACGACGACGTCGACGCCCTCGCGGAGCGCGTTGATCTGCGGCTCGTACGCCCGCCCGCCGTAGACGGACAGGACGCGGGAGCCGAGCTTGCCGCCGGCGACCAGGAGGTCGTCGGTGACCTGGAGGGCCAGTTCGCGAGTCGGTGCGACGACGAGCGCACGCGGCTCCTTGCCGCCGTGCTCGATGCGCTGCAGCAGCGCGGCGCCGAACGCGAGGGTCTTGCCGGTGCCCGTGCGGGCCTGGCCGATGATGTCGTGCCCGCCCAGCGCGATCGGCAGGGCGAGTTCCTGGATGGGGAACGCATTGACGATGCCCTCTGCTTCCAGGGCATCTGCTATCTCGGGGACGACCCCGAGTTCACGAAAGGTAGTCAGGGCTTTCAGCCTCCAATATGCGGGGTCTCCGCTCCCGGGTGCGGCGCGGTCCGCCGGCGCGACGTCGTCCTCGCGGACGCGTCCGTCGCTCCGGTGGCCGCGCGCTCGCGCGGGAGGGACCAGCCGTTGCTCAACTCTCTCGGCGACCGCAGTCAGGGGTTGAAAGCAGTCACTCACTGTGGCTGCGTGCGGTCACACTCCGCGACGCAGTGTACCGACCGGCGCTTGCATACACCAATAGCCGATCACCACACCTAACATTTCCATGGTTTCGTCTATTCCATGCCCCGTCCGCCAGGCATTATCCCGCGCGGGCCCGGGCGCCCGGCGGGGCCGCCGGACGGCCGGTCCGGCCGGGCGTGCGCGGCCACATCCGGTCAGCCCGCGGGCCGGATGGCCGACCGTCGCATGTTCATGATCGCGAGTGCAGCAAGGTGGAGGACATGAGCGACCCGTCCCCCGCCGAGCCGGCGCCCTGGCGTGTCGAGGGCTTCACCGAGGTCCGCGAGCTGGGCGCGGGCGCGCAGGGCAGGGTGGTGCTGGCCCGGCACGCCACCTCGGGCACCCCGGTGGCGATCAAGTACCTGGTCCGGCGGGACGGGGACGAGCGCGCGATCGAGGGACTCCGCGAGGAGGCGGTGATGCTCGGGCGGGTGGACTCCCCGCACGTCGTCCGGCTCTACCGCCTCGTCAGCGCCGAGCGCGGGGTCGCCCTCGTGATGGAGGCGGTGAACGGGGTCGCGCTCAAGCGGATCCTGGCCGAGCACGGCGCGCTGGAGCCGGAGGCGGCGCTCACCGTCCTGAAGGGGTCCCTGCTCGGGCTCGCCGCCGCGCACGAGGCCGGCGTGGTGCACCGCGACTACAAGCCCGCGAACGTCGTCGTCCGGGCCGACGGGCTGAGCAAGCTGATCGACTTCGGGGTCGCCGGCCGTGCCGGGGACGGCGGCGCCGCGGGCACCCCGGCCTACATGTCGCCGGAGCAGTGGGAGAAGCGGCCCGCCTCCCCGGCCACCGACGTGTACGCCGCGACCTGCGTGTTCTTCGAGTGCGTCACGGGGAAGCGGCCCTACGGCGGGGACCTTGCGGCTCTCGCGGGCGCCCACCTCCGCGCGCCCGTCCCGCTGGAGGAGGTGCCGCGGGCGCTGCGCGAGCTGATCGCGCGGGGCATGGCCAAGTCCGCCGGCGACCGCCCGGCCGGCGCCGCCGACTTCGTCGCCGAGCTCGACGCCGTCGCCTCCTCGGTCTACGGGCCGGAGTGGGAGGGGCGCGGCGTGCGGGCGATGGCGGGCGCGGCGGTGACCCTCGCCGCCGTCTTCCCCCTGGTGGCCGCCGGCCTGGCCCCGGCCGGCGCCGTCACGGCCGGGGTGGCGGGCGGTACGGCCGCGGGCGGTGCGGCTGCGGGCGGTGCGGCGGGCGCGGCCGGAGGGGGGCTGTCCGCGGTGGTCGCCGCGAAGGCGGCGGGGGCGGTGATCGCGGCCACCGCGGTCGCCGCCGGAGGCGCGGGGGTGTACGCGGCGAGTTCCGGGGGCGAGGGCGAGGCTTCGAGCGCGCCGCCGGTCCTCCAGGTGCGGCCGGTGTCGTTCACTCAGACGACGAAGGGCCCCGCCACCCGGGTCACGGTGCGCCATCCCCGGCTGACCGGGCTCCCCGCGGGCAGGCTGGACAAGGTCAACGCGCTCGTCCGGGAGCCCGCGGTGCGATGGGCGCAGGATGCCGGGTCAGAGATGTCCGCCTTCGTCGGGACGGACGACCCGGCGACCCCCTATACCGGCAAGGTCGACTACGAGGTGGGGCTCAGCGGGCCCAAGCTCTTCTCCGTCCGCTACAGGTTCAGCGGGACGGTCATGACGAAGAACTCGGCGGTGGTGCGGGTGGTCACCGTCGACCTCACCACCGGCCGGGCGCTGGCGAGCCGCGACTTCTTCCGGGCCGACGCGCTCACACGGCCGGGCATGAGCGCTCTCACCCGGCTGCTGGGCGAGTACGGGCCCGGCCACGGCGCGCTGTGCGAGGGCCCGTTCTGGAGCCTCCAGGAACGCCGGTACCTCGACGTCCCCGACGAGGCCACGGACCTCACGCCCGCGATGGCCTCCAGGCTCCAGGTGCTGCCGACGCCTACCGGGGCCGACTTCTACCTTCCGCTGTTCGCCATGGGCTACCCCATGACGTGCGCCCGGGACTGGAGGGTGTTCCACGTCCCCTACCGGCGGCTCGGAGAGTTCATCCGGCCGGAGATCCTCCGAGCGGCCGGAGTGCCCGTCCCGTCCCCGTGAGACCCCGCGCGCCCTTGCGGGCCGCTCGGCGGCCCCGGGACGGCGGCCTGGGGACGGCCGAGGCCCCCGCCCAGCGGGCGGGGGCCTCGGTCAGGGGGTCGGGCGCCGCGGTCAGTAGGTGCCGCGGCGCGTGCGCCAGCCGCCCTTGCGGCCGCCGCCGCGTCCGCGCGTGTTCAGCCCGGTGAGCGCGGCCACGCCGAGGGCTGCGATCACGATCGCGAACACGAAGGCGATGGCGGTGCCGGCGCCGAGCGCGTCCGCCACGACACCGCCGAGTATGGCGCCGGCGATCCCGATGAGGAGCGTCAGCAGGATGCCGATCGGGTTGCGGCCCGGGACGAGCAGCCGCGCAAGGGCTCCGATGACGGCACCGACGACGATGAACCAGAGGATCGTCGTGAGCATGTCGATCATCCATTCCTTTTCCGTGGGCCGGGGGTGACCCTTGAACGCTGATCGATATGCCCGTTGTGCCGGGTTAAAACAAAACGCAGGTCAAAGCCCGCCCGGACCGGACCGGGCCGTCATGCGTACTGCGTGCCGAACCCCACGTTGCGCTGCTCGTCCTCGGAGATCTCCAGGTAGCCGACACGGGCCGCCGGGATCACGATCCGCCCGGAGCGCCTGTCCTTGAGGACGAGCACCCCGTTCGGGTCGCCGAGCGCGGCGGACAGCGCGTCCGTCACCTCGTCGGCCGACTCCGCGGTGTCCACCACGAGTTCCTTGGGAACGTTCTGCACCCCGATGCGAACCTGCAACGCGCTGCTCCCGTCGTCCATCGCGTCCCGCCGCCCGCCGGCGGGCCCGTCCCTCGATGGTCGCACGGAGATCACCCGATCCGCCGCCACCCGGTTGTGCCGAGGGTGAACGGCGGGGGGTGAGCGGCGGAAGGGCCGGCGTGAGGGGACGGCGCGGGGTCAGCTCTGGTCGGACGTGCGGGGAAAGCCCGAGATGCCGCGCCAGGCGAGCCGGGCGATGATCTTCTCGGCGGTGTCCTTGGGGATCGCGCGATGCTGGGAGAGCCAGAACCGGGCGCTGACCTCCGCCATGCCGACCAGGCCCATGCCGAGCAGGTGCGCCTCCTCTGCGGGGGCGTTGGTGTCCTCGGCGATGACCTGGGCGATCATCTCCGCGCACTGCTGGTTGGCGCGGTCGACGCGGGCCCGGACGGGCGCCACGTTGCGCAGGTCGGACTCGAAGACGAGGCGGTAGGCCTCGCCGTCGCCGGCCACGAAGTCGTAGAAGGCCTGCATGCTCGCCTGGACGCGGAGCTTGTTGTCCGTGGTGGACTCCAGCGCCTCGCGGACGATCTTCACCAGGGCCTCGGCGTGCTCGTCCAGCAGCGCCAGGTACAGCTCCAGCTTGCCCGGGAAGTGCTGGTAGAGCACGGGTTTGCTGACGCCTGCGCGCTCGGCGATCTCGTCCATCGCCGCAGCGTGGTACCCCTGCGCGACGAACACCTCCTGGGCCGCGCCGAGCAGCTGCCTGCGGCGCGCCAGCCGCGGCAGCCTCGTGCCTCGCGGCCGGGCGTCCGGGGTCGCGGTCACCACACTCTCCGATCACCGAATCGTCGCGGCGGGTGGGGATGTCCGCCGCGTGTGAACAATCAACTCATCCTACGCGCGGGTAACTCCGTCGGTCACACACAAAGCCGGGTGTCGCCACTTCGCGCAGGTCAGTGTATTCCCGCCGGGCCGCCGCCGCCCCGGCGTCGATCATTTCCGGAAACGTTGTTACCTGTGCCGGGAGACAACGCCCGTCATCGGTACTCGTCCTCGTCGAGCCGGATCTCGCGGCGCTGTTCGGCCACGTCGGCGTCGTTCGCGTCGTCCGGCATGGGGGCGCGCTCGGCGCGCTCGGCGCGCTCCTCCTCCTCGTCGAGCGCGGCCCGCTGCTCGGCGGTGTCGGCGTCGTTGGCCTCGCCCGTGTCGCCGCCGCCCGCGGGCGGCCGGTCCAGATCGTCGGTCTCGCTCATCTCGGGTCCTCCTCGCAAGTGCCGTCGCGCAGCCCGCCCGCCAGCTCCCGCAGCGGCGCCTCGACGGCCTCGCCGTAGGTCGGGAACGCGTGGACGACGTCGGCGAGCAGGCTCAGCGGCGTTTCCGCGCGGATGGCCAGTGCGATCTCGCTCATCCACTCCTCGGCGTAGAGTCCGGCCGCGGCGGCGCCGACCAGCAGCCCGCGGGAGCGGTCGGCGTACAGTTCCACCCGCCCGCGCTCGTCGGCCTCCACCGCCGCCCGCGCCGTCGCGGCGAGGTCGTACCCGGCGGTGAGGAGGTCTATGCGGAGTTCGCCCGCCTGCCTGGGCGAGATCCCCACCGAGTAGACGGTGGGGGACGTGTAGACGACGCGGGGAATCGCACGGTAGTCGGCCTCGCGGCGCCGGCCGAGGATGTTCGACAGCGCCACCTGCGCCTGGTAGCGCGCCGCGTGCGTGGTGCGCGCGATGCCCGTCACGTCACCGGCCGCCCACACACCCCCCGTGCTGGACGGCACCTGGCATGTCTCGTCCACGGGGATCCCTTCGCCCGGCGTGACGGTGACGCCCAGGTGCTCCAGCCCGAGATCCTCCACGCGGGGGCGGCGCCCGGCGGCGACGAGGACGCGGTCGGCGTCGAGCGTCCCGCCGTCCGTCAGCCACAGCCGCACGCCGACGTCCTTGCGCTCGACGTCGCCGACGGCGGCGCCGAGCCGCAGGTCGACGCCCATCCGGCGCAGCGCGTCCGCGAGCACCTCCCCGGCGAACGGCGCCTCGGCGGTCAGCAGCCGGCCGGACGACTCGACGACCGCGACCTGCGACCCGAACGCCGCGTACACCTGCGCCAGCTCGCAACCGACCGGGCCGCCGCCGAGGATGACCAGGCGGCGCGGCAGGTCGGGGACCGACAGCGCCTCCGCGCTCGTCCACAGCGGGACGTCGGCGAGCCCCTCGACGGGCGGGATCACCGGCTCGCTGCCGGTGCAGACGACGAGGTCGCCGAAGCCGTGCACGGCCCCGTCCACCTCGACGCGCCCGGGTTCGAGGACCCGGCCCCGGCCGCGCAGGACGGTCACGCCGTCCTCGGCCATCCGCGCGACGGCCGGCTCGTCGTCCCGGTGCCCGGCCAGCTCGTCGCGCCGCGCGAGCGCCATCTCCCAGGTCTCGCCGCGCCGCGCCGACAGCAGCAGCGACTTGGACGGGACGCACGAGAAGTACGGCGACTCCCCGCCGACCAGCCGGCTCTCGACGAGCGCGACGTCCCGTCCGGCGCGGGCGAGACCGGCCGCGACCAGCTCACCCGCGGTGCCCCCGCCCAGCACCACGGCGTCGTAGTGGTGGTTCTGCGACACGTGCTCTTCCTTCCGCCCCGCTCGGTGTCCCCGCGTCCATGGTGGCGGAATCCGGTCCCGGAGAGTGTCGCTTCGAACACATAGGGCACCCGAATTTTGGAGGATTGTCAGGGAAGTGGCTGGCGGTCCTCCAGGAGCGGCTTGAGAAGATCGCCGTGCTTGTCCATCCGGGTCAGCACCTCGTCGGGGCCGAACACCAGGTCGGACGCGTCCGCGCAGTCCTCCAGTTCCTCCCACGTGATCGGGGTCGACACGGACGGACGGCTCGCCGCGCGCAGCGAGTAGGGGGCGACGGTCGTCTTCGCCGGATTGTTCTGGCTCCAGTCGACGAAGATCTTGCCCTTGCGCAGCCGCTTCTCCATCTTCGCCACGACCAGCCGGGGATGCTCCTCCGCGAGTCGCCGCGCGGCCGCCTTGGCGTACTCCGACGTCTCCTCGGCGTCCTTGGGCTCCTGCACCGGGACGTACAGGTGCAGCCCCTTCTTGCCGCTCGTCTTCGGGTAGGACTCCAGGCCGTCCTCGGCGAGCAGGTCGCGGAGCAGCCGCGCCACCTCGCACGCCTCCACGATCGTCGCGGGCGGACCCGGATCGAGGTCGAAGACCACCAGGTCGGGGGTGTGCACCTTGCCGCGCGGGCCGACCTTCCACTGCGGGACGTGCAGTTCCAGCGCCGCGAGGTTCGCGCACCAGACGAGCGTGGGCAGGTCGTCGACCACCACGTAGTCGAGCGTCTCGCGTCCGCGCGTGCTGCCGGGGCTCGGCACCGTCGCGGTGCGGATCCAGCCGGGGGTGTGGGACGGGGCGTTCTTCTCGAAGAACTTGCCGCCGTCGACGCCGTCCGGCCAGCGGATCCGGGTGGCGGCACGGTCCTTCAGGTGCGGCAGCATCACCGGGGCGACCCGCGCGTAGTAGTCGATGACCTCGCCCTTGGTGAACTCCGGATAGAGGTTCTTGTCGAGGTTGGACAGCGACAACTGCTGCCCGTCCACCTCAACGGTGGTCCTGCTATTGCTCACTCGTGACCTCCAGGGGGTCCTTGTCGTCACGCAGGCCCCGCCAGGATGGGAAGCGCAGGCGGCCCTCCCTGGTGCGGGCGCTGTAGGCGACCTCCCCGACGAGTTGGGGCTCAACCCATTGGGCGTCCTTGGCGAACTCGCGCGGGACGGCCTCGTCGTAGGGGCTGGTCGGACGGCGCAGCGTCCACAGCGTTCCGTACAACTCGTCCAAGGCGCGATCGGTGAAGCCCGTGCCGACGTGGCCGACGAACCCCAGCATGCCCTTCACGTCGTACTCGCCTAGGAGAAGTGACCCCACCCCGCCCTCACGGCGTCCCTTGCCGGGCTTCCAGCCACAGATGACGACCTCGCGCGTCATGAAGTTCTTCACCTTGCGCCAGAAGTCGACGCGGCGGCCGGGACGGTACGGAGAGTCGAGCCGCTTGGCGAGGAGGCCCTCCAGATGCTGCTCGCGGGTGAAGGCGAGCAGTTCCTGCACCTGCACGGCATCGCCGCCGTGCAGGTATGGGGGCACCTCCACCGGGCCGGTACCGGCCAGATCCAACTCGGTCAGCAGCGACCGGCGGTCGGCGTACGGCATGTCGTACAGGAGGTGCCCGTCGAGGAACAGGATGTCGAAGACCACGTACCGGACGGGCACGAGACGGATCAGCCTGGGGTCGGGATGCTCGACGTGCATCCGCCGCTGGAGGCGCTCGAAGCTCGGCCGCCCCTGGTCGAAGGCGACGACCTCGCCGTCCACGACGGCGTCGTGGTCCGGCAGCAGGTCGGCCAGCGCGGACAGTTCCGGGTACCGGCCGGTCACGTCTCCGCCGCGCCGCCCGCAGGCCCGGACACCGTCCGCGGAGACGTGCGCCAGCACGCGGACGCCGTCCCATTTCAGCTCCAGGCCCCAGTGCTCGCCGTCGGAGGGGAGGTCACCGGTGGCGGCCATCATCGGCTCAACGGGCCACGGCATGGTCATACCCGCGTCTTACCCGGCACCCGCCCCGCAGAAAAGGATCAAGGCCTCGTTCTGGCGCAAATCACGCACGGTTGCGACGCTAAGAGGAGGAACGTGCTGGGTAAGGACGGATCATGCGGAGTATCTGGAAGGGCGCGATCTCGTTCGGGCTGGTGACCATACCGGTGAAGCTCTATTCGGCGACCGAGCAGAGGGACGTCAGCTTCCACCAGGTGCACCGGGAGGACGGGGGCCGCATCAAGTACAAGCGGGTCTGCACGGTCGACGGCGAGGAGGTCCCCTACTCCGACATCGCCAAGGGCTACGAGCTCCCGAGCGGCGAGATGGTCATCCTCACCGACGAGGACTTCGCCGACCTGCCCCTGTCGTCGAGCCGCCGGATCGACGTCCTGCAGTTCGTGGAGCAGGAGGAGGTCGACCCGATCTACTTCGCGAAGTCCTACTACCTGGAACCGGACGCGCAGGGCGCCAAGCCGTACGTCCTGCTCCGCGACGCGCTGGAGAACTCCGGGCAGGTCGCGGTCGTCAAGGTCGCGCTGCGGCAGCGCGAGTCGCTCGCCACGCTGCGCGTCCGCAACGGCGTCTTCGTCCTGGAGACGATGCTCTGGCCGGACGAGGTCCGCACCCCCGACTTCCCGTTCCTGGACGAGGACATCGAGGTCCGCAAGCAGGAACTGTCGATGGCGACGTCCCTGATCGAGTCGATGGAGGGCGAGTTCGACCCGGCGGAGTTCAAGGACGCCTACCGGGAGGCGCTCCAGGCGGTGATCGACGCGAAGGTCGAGGGCCGGGAGGTCACCCGGCCCGAGGAGGCCGAGGAGGAGCCCGCCGCCGACCTGCTCAGCGCGCTGCGCGCGAGCGTCGAGGCAGCCAAGAAGAGCCGCGGCGAGAAGGACGGCAAGGCGGCCTCCGGGAAGGGCGTGCCCGCGAAGAAGCCCGCCGCCCGCAAGACGTCGTCGTCCAAGTCCGGCACGAAGAAGGAGCCCGCGAAGAGCCGCGCCCGCAAGTCGGCCTGAACTAGGAACGCGGAGGCGGGCCCCTGCTCAGTTGTCGCGGCGGGCGGTGAGGACGCGGCCGATCAGCGCGGCGGCGCCGGACGGGTCGGTGCACGGCGCGATCCGCTCGCCCCAGCCGTAGCAGTAGGACCAGCCGTCGCCGGACCGTTCCGGAGCGGCGATGACGTTCTCGTTGATCCGGCGCATGTGCGGGTCGGCGACGAGCGCGGAGGGCCTGCGGTCGTCGGGCGCGGCGACCTCGACCGTCCAGCCGGCGGAGCGCAGCGCGTCGGTCAGGTGCTCCAGGTGCCCGAGCGCGGTCTCGGCGTCGGTGATCAGCCGCGTGGCCATGGTGCCTCCAAAGGGACATCCCGTGATGGTGTAAGGGGGTCCGCCGGGCATGGTCCGTCGCGGTACGCGTCACGCGAGGTGGTGCCGGTGGAACGACGATCAGTCTCGTGCCGGGTGACCGAGACCACAAGCGGTTTCGGGGGATTGGCGGGCGAGACTTCACCGATTCCGAACCTGCCGTAGAGGCGGGCGAGCGGGCCGGGCGCCCACCAGTTCGCGCGGCCCATCAGCCGCATCATCGCGGGCACCAGCAGCGCCCGGACGATGGTCGCGTCCATCAGGATCGCGACGGCCATCCCGACGCCCACCATCTTGATGAACGTGATCCCGGACGTGGCGAACGCGCCGATCACGATGATGAACAGCAGCGCCGCGCTGGTGATGATGGAGCCGGTGCGCTGCACGCCCGCCGCCACCGCCGCGGTGTTGGAGCCGGTCCGGTCGTACTCCTCGCGGACCCGCGACAGCAGGAACACCTCGTAGTCCATCGAGATGCCGAACAGCATGACCAGCATCAGGATCGGCATCGCGGGCGCGATCGCGTCGATCGGGGTGAAGTTCAGCAGGCCGGACAGGTGGCCGTCCTGGAAGATCAGAACGACCGCGCCGAACGTGGCCGACAGCGACAGCATGTTCATCACGATGGCCTTCAGCGGCAGGAGCACCGACCCGAACGCCAGGAACAGCAGCAGGAACGTCGCGCCCCCGACGAGCAGCGCGACCCACGGCAGCGTGCCGCCGAGACCGGCCAGTTCGTCCACGACGTCGGCCGTGGCGCCGCCGACGTGCACCTGCGCCCCGGCGGGCGCCGGGACGTCCCGGACCTGCTGGACGAGGTCGCGCGCCGCGCCGGAGTACGGGTCGGCGTCGTAGCGGAGCGCGATCTGCGTCGTCGTGCCGCTCGCGCCCGTCACGGCGGCGTCGGTGGCGCCGGGGAGCGCGGCCAGGCGGTCGCCGTACGCGTCGATCGCGGCCGGGTCGGACGTTCCGGTGACCACCGCGTTGATCGGGCTCGTGGCGTTGCGCGGGAACTCCGTCTCCAGCGCTTCGGCGACGGCCCTGGCGTCGGTGCCGTCCGGCAGCGCGGCGGCGTCGACCCCGCCCCAGTTGATGCGCAGGAACGGGCCGCCGAGCGCGATGAGCAGCGCCATCGTCGCCACCACGTAGATCACCGGACGGCGCATGACGCTGTAGGCCACCCGTCCCCACCACCCGCGGGACGGCCTGCGCTTCCGCCGCACCGACAGCGCGTTGACCTTGGGGCCGAGGACGGCGAGCAGCGCGGGCAGCACGGTCAGCGCGCCCAGCATGCACACGAACACGGTCGCGATGCCGCCGTACCCCATGGAGACGAGGAAGTTCTGGTCGAAGAGGAGGAGCCCGGAGAGGGCGACCGCGACCGTGACGCCGGAGACGGCGACCGTCCGCCCGGCCGTGTTCATCGTGGTGGCGAGGGCGTCCTCGACCGAGGTCCCGTCCCTGCGGAGTTCCTCGCGGAAGCGGCTGACCATGAACAGGCCGTAGTCGATCGCCAGGCCGAGCCCGAGGAAGGTCGTGATGTTCACCGCGAAGATCGACACGTCGGTCACGTACGTCAGCGCGTGCAGCGCGGTGAACGAGCCCAGGATCGCGATTCCGCCGACCAGCAGCGGCAGGCTCGCAGCGACCAGCCCGCCGAAGATCAGCACCAGCAGCACCAGCAGCAGCGGCATGGCGATGGCCTCGGCGCGCACGATGTCCGAGGCGGCACGGTCGTCGATGGTGATCGAGGTGGCGACGTTGCCGCCGGCCTTCGCGGTGAGCCCGCCGCCCACGTCCGCCAGCTCGCCCTTGATCGCACGGTAGGCGTCCGCTCGCGCGGCGTCGTCGGAGCCGGCGAGTTCGAGGACGGCATAGGTGGACGTACGGTCCTCGCTGACGAACTGCGGCGCGTTGGTCGTCCAGTAGGTGGCGGTGCCGGCGACCTCACCGGAGGGCAGCTCGGCGAGGGCCCGCTCGACCGACGTCCGGTAGGACGGATCGTCGACGGTGGTCTCGCCCTTGTAGAGGATCACGACGTCGGCGGCGTCCCGCCCGAGTGCCTGCTCGGCGATCCGCGTCGCCTTGGTGCTCTCGCTGTGGGGCATCTCGAAACCGCCGGAGGAGTTCAGCGCGCCGAAGACGCCCGTCCCCCACACGCCGGCGAAGACGAGCAGCGCGCCCGCGGCGGCGAGGACCCACCGGCGCCGCCGGTGGACCCACCGGCCCCATCGTTCGAACACCGCTCGTCCCCCGCCCGCAGTGACCTTCTCTACCACCGCTAAGCAGCGTAAAAGACGTTTTGTGCTGCTTTGGGCGTGATTGGCATGATTTGGCGGACGGTGAACGGCGGGCGGCGGCGCCGCACCGCCGCCCGCCGGACCCCCGGCTCAGGCCACCGGCTCCAGCTCGGAGCGCGCCGGCGTGGGGGAGTCGCCCTCATGGATGCCGAACCTGCGGTAGATCCGCGCGAGCGGGCCCGGGGCCCACCAGTTCGCGCGGCCCATCAGCCGCATCGTGGCCGGCACGAGCAGCGCGCGGACGATGGTCGCGTCCATCAGGATCGCGATGGCCATGCCGACGCCCACCATCTTGATGAACGTGATCCCGGACGTGGCGAACGCGCCGATCACGATGATGAACAGCAGCGCCGCGCTGGTGATGATGGAGCCGGTGCGCTGCACCCCGGCGGCGACGGCCGCGGTGTTGGAGCCGGTCAGGTCGTACTGCTCGCGGACCCGCGACAGCAGGAACACCTCGTAGTCCATCGAGATCCCGAAAAGCATCGCCAGCATCAGGATCGGCATCGCCGGGGAGATCGAGCCCGTCGCGGTGAAGGCCAGCGGGCCCGACAGGTGGCCGTTCTGGAAGATCAGAACGACCGCGCCGAACGTGGCCGACAGCGACAGCGTGTTCATCACGATGGCCTTCAGCGGCAGGACCACCGACCCGAACGCGAGGAACAGCAGGACGAACGTCGCCCCGCCCACCAGCAGCGCCAGCCAGGGCAGCGTCGCGCCGAGGCTGCCGAGCTGGTCGACGACGTCGGCGGTCATGCCTCCGACGTGGACGTGCGCGCCGGGCGGCGCCGGGACCTCCCGGACCGCCCCCACGAGGTCGCGCGCGGCGCCGGAGTCGGGGTCGGCGTCGTAGCGCAGCGAGATCCGCGTGGTCGTGCCCGCGGCGCCGGTGACCGCCGCGTCCGTCACCCCGGGCACCGCCGCCAGGCGGTCCCCGTACGCCTGGATCGCGGTCCGGTCGGACGTCCCGGTCACCACGGCCTCGATCGGGCTCGTGGCGTTGCGCGGGAACCGGGTCTCCAGCGTCTCCGCCACGGCCCGCGCGTCGGCGCCGTCCGGCAGGACCCTTGCGTCGACCCCGCCCCAGTTGATGCGCAGGAACGGCGCGCCGAGCGCCAGGAGCAGCGCGACCGTGGCGACCATGTAGACCACGGGACGGCGCATGACGCTGCGCGCGAGCCGTCCCCACCAGCCGTCGGCCCGATCCCCCGACGGGCGGCGGCGCCGCACCGGCAGCGCGTCGACCTTCGGGCCGAGGACGGCGAGCAGCGCGGGCAGCACGGTCAGCGCGGCCACCATGCACACGAACACGGTCGCGATGCCCCCGTACCCCATGGAGATCAGGAAGTTCTGCTCGAACAGCAGCAGCCCGGACAGCGACACCGCCACCGTGACGCCGGAGACCGCGACCGTCCGCCCGGCCGTGGCCATCGTCGCGGCCAGCGCGTCCTCGACGGACCGGCCCCGCCCCGTCTCCTCGCGGAACCGGCCGACCACGAACAGCCCGTAGTCGATCGCCAGCCCGAGCCCGAGGAACGTGGTGATGTTCACCGCGAAGATCGACACGTCGGTCACGTACGTCAGCGCGTGGAGCGCGGTGAACGACCCGAGGATCGCGATTCCGCCGACCAACAGCGGCAGGCTCGCCGACACGAGGCCGCCGAAGATCAGCACCAGCAGCACGAGCAGGATCGGCATCGCCAGGCCCTCGGCCCGTCCGATGTCGGACACGACCCGCTCGTTGATCGCGGTCTCGGTGCCGACCGACCCGCCGACCTTGGCGGTGAGCCCGCCGCCGACCTCGGTCAGGCCGTCCTTGAGCGCCTCGTAGGAGTCCTGCCGGGCCGCCTCATCGGCGCCGGCGAGTTCCAGCACGGCGTAGGTGGCCGTCCGGTCCTGGCTGACGAACTGCGGCGACCCGGTCGTCCAGTAGGTGGCGGTGGATGCGATCTCTTCCCGCGGCAGCGCGGCCAGCGCCCGCTCGACCGACGCACGGAAGGACGGGTCGTCCACCGTGGTCCGCCCCTGGTAGAGCACCACGACGTCCGCCTCGTCCCGGCCGAGATCGCGCTCGGCGATCCGCGCCGCCTTCGCGCTCTCGCTGCCCGGCGTGTCGAAACCGCCGGCCGAGGTCAGCGCGCCGAAGACGCCCGTCCCCCACACGCCGGCGAACACCAGCGCCGCGCCCGCCGCCGCGAGGACCCACCGCCTGCGCCGGTGCACCCACCGTCCCCATCGATCGAACATGACCCGTTCCCCTGTCTCGCATAGCCTGTAAAGGCCAGTGAACACCGTAAACTGTGAATGGCGTTAACTTCGCATACAGCGTTAGCTGACGTCAAGGGTGTTCTTGGGGAATCATGCGAGAGCGGCCGCGAGACACCGGCGGGCATCGGGAAGGGGGCGGCGAACGTGGAGACACGGCGTGATCGGCTGCGCGCGGCGACGGTCAGGGAGATCTCCGAGACCGCCCGGCGGATCCTCGTCGAGGAGGGCCCCGAGGCGGTGACGCTGCGGGCGATCGCCCGCGAGATGGGCATGACCGCCCCGGCGCTCTACCGCTACTTCGGCAGCCACGGCGAGCTGCTGCGGCATCTGGTCGGCGACCTGTTCACCGAGCTGACCGGCGAGCTGCGGTCGGCGCTGAAACGGGTGCCGCACGACGACATGGGCGCCAAGTGCCTGGTGGTGTCCCGCCAGTTCCGCGCCTGGGCCCTCGCGCACCCCCGCGAGTACGCCCTGCTGTTCGGCACGCCCGTGCGCGGCGCCCGTCACGAGGAGGTCGACTTCGCCGAGGAATGCGCCCAGCAGCTCGGCTTGACGTTCATGGAGCTGTTCCTGGAGCTCTGGGAGAAGCAGCCGTTCCCCGTCCCGGCCGACGACGAGATCGATCCCGCCCTGCGCGAGCAGCTCCGCCGCTACCGCGACGACGTCCTCGGCGTCGACCTGCCGCTCGGCGTCATCCAGAAGTTCCTCCAGTGCTGGATCAGACTCCAGGGCGGCGTCAGCCTGGAGGTCTTCGGCCACCTGGAGTTCGCGCTGGAGGACGCCGCCCCCATGTTCGAGCTGATGCTCACCGAGATCTCCGCGGTCCTCGGCCTGACCTACACCCCGCCCTCGAAGGGCTGACGGGCGGCGGGCCGGGCGGTGAACGCCGCCCCGGATGGCCGTCCGCGCGGCCTCGTCTCCGGATTGCGCGACTCCGGAAACGGATGCGGGCGCGCTGACCATTGCCATCGCGTCCGCGAACATGATTGATTAGGGCTCTCCTTTGGAAACGCTGTTTCTCTCAAAGAAACAGTGTTGGGCGCGGCGTCCGGTCCTCCCGTCCGCACCGCCGAACGAGAGAACGGACCGCCATGAGCGCAGCCCGTCCGACCCCGGCCACCCGGATCGCCGCGTTCCCCGGGCGTCCGCCGGTTCCCTTCGACCCCGCGCGGGCCGCCCCGTTCGGCTGGTGGCCGGCGATCTGCATCGCCCTGGTGGCGCTGATCGACCGGGTCGAGGCCAACCTGATGGCGGGGGCGCTGCCCCGGATCCAGGAGGAGTTCGGCTTCTCCGACACCGCCGGAGGCGCCATCGCCACCGCCGCGGCCGTGGCCGGGGTCGTGCTGCTGCTCCCCGCCGGACGGCTCGCCGACCGCACCCGGCGGACCTGGACGATCGCCGCCGTGGTCGCCGTCTGGTCGCTGCTGACGGTCGGCAGCGGGCTGGCGCAGTCGTACGCGACCCTGTTCGCCGTCCGGGTCTTCCTCGGCGGCGCGGGGCTGCTCTACAACCCGTCCGGCTCCAGCCTGATCGCCGACTACTTCCCCGGCTCCGGACGCGCCCGCGCGTTCGGGCTGGAACGCTTCGCCTACTATTCCGGGCTCCCGCTCGGGATCATGGTGGGCGGCGCGCTGGCCCAGGCGTTCGGCTGGCGGACGATGTTCTTCCTCGTCGCCGTCCCCGGCGTCGTCATCGCGCTGCTCTGCCTCACCGTCCGGGAACCCGTACGGGGGCTGGGCGACCGCATCGAGGCCATGCGCTCCGGCCTGCCCGGCGCCGAACCGTCCGGCGCCGTTGCGCCCGGCGGCCCGGCCCAGACGGCGCCCGAGCCACTGGCCGCGCAACTGCGCTCCCTGCTGGCGATCCGGACGCTGCGGTCGGTGGTCCTGGGGCTGACGATCCTCTTCTTCGGCCTCGGCGGCCTCTTCTTCTGGATGCCCAGCTACTACCAGCGCGCGTACGACCTCGCCGAGGGCCCCGCGGCGGCCATCGCGGGAGGCGTGGGGCTGGCCGGGATGGTCATCGGCACCCTGCTCGGGAGCCGCTACGGGGACCGGCGGCACGGACGGTCCCCCGGCTGGCGCGTCCACTTCGGCGCGATCGGCCTGGCGGTCGGCACGACGGGACTCGGGGGCGCGGTCATGATCCCGGTGCTGCCCGCGCAGATCGCGTTCTACTGCCTCGCCAACGTCGGGTTCTCGATCGCCATCCCCACCCTCACGGCGGCCAGCGCGGACATCGTCAGCGCGGACCGCCGCGGCCTGGGGTTCGCGGTGCTGCAATTCCTGATCACGCTGGGCGGCGCGGCCGGGCCGCTGCTGGTGGGCGCCGCCTCCGACCTGACCGGCTCGCTGCGCGGCGCCTTCACGGTGCTGCTGCTCCCGCTGCTGGCCGGGACCCTGGTCACCTTCGGCGGCCGCCGCCACTACGACGCCGACGCCGCCCGCGCCCTGACCCCGTCCGGCCGCGCGGAAGGCCCGCACCCGCACGACCCGGCAGAAGGGACCCCGAAGAGGTAAGACTGACGCTCCCGGCCCCCAAGCGCTGGGACCGCCGTACCGACACGATGGGGGCGGGCTGAGCGGCTCCGCCGGCTCAGTCTGGTGTCCGTCCTCAGTCAGGCGCGTCGAGAAGGCCCGCCTCGCACAGGCTGGCCATTGCCCCTCGTACGTCATTGCTGTCGAAGAGGCGACGTTTGCGGGGGCTCCACTGAGCCACCTCCACGGCGATGTCCTCGTAGCCGAACCGGCCGTTCCGACGTGCGGTGAGGTAATGGACGGTGCTCAGCAACTCCAGGCCATCCGGGTACTCATAGCCGAACACTGCTCTCGCCACCTTGAGCCAAGAGCGCCGGAACAAGTGATCCTCGGCGAGAATCCGCTCCGCCTCGTCGGCCGCGGGCAGCAGGCGTAGGTCCGCCCGCGCGCCTCCGGTGCCGTCGCCGAAACCGATCAGATAGTGCCCTTCCATGACCGAGACATCGCGGTTCAGGTCGGATGAGAAGGGACCATAATGACCGGCTTCAAAGCGATACCCCAAGTCGAGCCCTGTGCCCTGAAGAAGGTACGCCACCTTGTGGGCCTCCAACAGCGACGTGTTGGAATCAACGGCCACCCCTGCCTCGAAGGCCGTCTCCGCGTAGCGGCGTAGCCCCGCCAGCAACCGCGCCCGGCTCAGCGTATCGGTGGCCACCGACAGCGGGTTCGTGCGCGTTCTCAGGCGGGCCGCTCGGCAGAGGGAGAGGATGGCGGAGGACGCCTGGTGCCCTACTCAGCGAAGAAGTTGAATTCCCCATTGCGGACGCCGGCGAGGAAGGCCTCCCATTCGGCCCGGGTGTAGACGATCACTTCGGCGTCGGGACGCCGGCTGTGGCGGACGGCGACTCGGTCCGTCCCGTCCCTCAGCGGCCCGGCCTCGACACAGTTGCCGCCGTTGTTGGGACTGAAGGTGCTGATGTGCCATGCGAGTTCGGCGCGTTCTTGAGGGGAGAGTTCTGCCGGCGTTTGTGACCCGCTCATCGCCATTCCTCTGCTAGTGCCGAGATCAGGTTGAGTGACTCGGCCGGTCCAAGGGCCAAGGACTCGTGTCCAGCGTACGTTCGTGTAAACCGTTCGGTCTTGGGCGATTCAACGTAGATGGCACCTGCCATCGTTTCGGTGTACGCCACAGTCGGGAACGGCTCGGGCAACTCGAAGATCTCGAATGTTCCGTAGGTGCCCGCTGGCGTGCCCGCGTTGAACGGGAGCACTCGGATGTCCACTGCGGGCATGGCGCAACAGCGAGCGAGGTGGCTGAGTTGCTCCGCCATGACCTGCGCGTCACCGATCTGGTGGCGCAGCACCGCCTCGTCCAGCACAGCCGTCAGATGAGGTGGGCCGTCGCCCTTCAGCACTTGCTGACGGTTCATGCGCATTTCGTGCCAGCGCTTGATCTGCTCAGGCGTGGCATCGGTGTCGTTGATCCGGATCACCGTCTCGGCGTACTGGGGTGTTTGGAGTAGGCCAGGGATCACGATGGCGGCGAACGAGCGTATGTGGGCGGCTCGGGATTCCAGCCAGGCGTAGTCGATCAGCGCCCCCGCGACGTCGGTGGCGTAGCCGTCCCACCAGCCCTTTTGCCAGACGTCCTGGCTGAGCGTCATCAGCGATTCGCGTTGCTGCCGGTCGGAGATGCCGTACAGGTCCAGCAAGGCCAGAAGGTCCGGGCGACGGATCGGGTAGAAGCCCGACTCGAACCGGCTCACCGTCCCCGGGTCTCGCTGGAGATACTCGGCGACCTCTTTGATCATCAAGCCGCTCTCATCGCGCAGTTCGCGCAGTTGCTGTCCGAGCCACTGGGAGCGCAATGTCGCGCGTTGCCGTTCGGCCACGTCAGACTCCGTTCCTCGCCCTGCGACACGCTCTCGCAAGAATCTTGGTGAACAACTTGTTCAACTACGGACCGGGTGCGAGTATGCAAACTGTAGACCATGTGTCACGGTCTGTGCTTGGTGATCAAGGAAAGGCCGGGACGGATCTCGCTTGGCGGCAACGTCCGTCCCGGCCAGGGCGCTCGGAAAGGGAGTATCCGGATGGATGACGTCCACGGGTCCGAACAGGTGCCTGTCTACCACGCCGAGGTGGCGGAGTGGGCCGTGAAGCTCGGCGGGGGTGTGGCGCCCAGGCTGTTCGCGCTGGTGCGGAATGACTTCGGAGAGGACGAGAGGGGCGAGGAGGAGCTCGTCGCGTACGGGATCGCCTTGCCGGACGGGTCGGCTGTGACCGTGCCGCTGCGGGGGCGCGGGTTCGGGTGGTGGCTCACTCCGGGGAGCGCGTCGAGGCGGACGTTCTCGGAGCTGGTCTGGCTGTCGTCGTCTAAGTGAGGCCGGGCGTGCGAAGCCCCCGGACCCGTGGCGGGTCCGGGGGCCTTCGGGGAGGCGCGTCAGTAGGACGGCTGGCTGGGGTCGATCTGGTTGACCCAGGCCAGGACGCCGCCGCCGACGTGGACGGCGTCGGCGAAGCCGGCGTTCTTCACGACGGCGAGGGCCTCGGCGGAGCGCACGCCCGACTTGCAGTGCAGGACGATCTTCTTGTCCTGCGGGAGGCGCTCCAGCGCGGACCCGTTCAGGAACTCGCCCTTCGGGATCAGCGTCGCGCCCGGGATCGAGACGATCTCGTACTCGTTGGGCTCGCGGACGTCCACGAGGAAGATGTCCTCGTTCCGGTCCTGCATGCCCTTGAGGTCGAGGACGGTGATCGTGGAGTCCTTGGCGGCCTCGGTGGCCTCCTCGGACACCGCGCCGCAGAACGCCTCGTAGTCCTCCAGCAGCTCGGTCTGCGTCGGGTTCTTGCCGCACAGCGGGCACTCGGGGTCCTTGCGGACCTTGACCGAGCGGTAGGTCATCTCGAGGGCGTCGTAGATCATCAGCCGGCCGACGAGCGGCTCGCCGATGCCGGTCAGGAGCTTGATCGCCTCGTTGACCTGGATGGACCCGATGGAAGCGCACAGGACGCCGAGGACGCCCCCCTCGGCGCAGGAGGGGACCATGCCGGGCGGCGGCGGCTCGGGGTAGAGGCAGCGGTAGCAGGGGCCGTGCTCGGCCCAGAACACCGACGCCTGGCCGTCGAACCGGTAGATCGAACCCCACACGTACGGCTTGCCCAGCAGGACGGCCGCGTCGTTCACCATGTAGCGGGTGGCGAAGTTGTCGGTGCCGTCCAGGATCAGGTCGTACCCGGAGAAGATCTCCATGATGTTGTCGCGGTCGAGCGCGGTGTTGTGCACGACCACGTCGATCAGCGGGTTGATCTCGCGGACCGTCTCGGCCGCCGACTCGACCTTCGGCATGCCGAGGGACGACTGCCGGTGGATGATCTGCCGCTGCAGGTTGGACTCGTCCACGACGTCGAAGTCGATGACGCCGAGGGTGCCCACTCCGGCGGCGGCGAGGTAGAGCAGGGCGGGGGAGCCGAGCCCGCCGGCGCCCACGACCAGGACCTTGGCGTTCTTGAGGCGCTTCTGCCCGGACATGCCCACGTCGGGGATGATCAGGTGCCGCGAGTAGCGGTTGACCTCGTCGCGGGTGAGCTCCGCTGCGGGCTCGACCAGAGGTGGCAACGACACGGTGGGTGCTCCTGTGCTGACGCTCGGCTGTGAGTGAGGGCAGGACGTCGCTGTCCTCACCCCGACACAACCTTGCCATGTCCCGCGGCATTCCCCGTAGCCGCCCGCCCGGCCACGAGACGCCCACGTCGGCGGGCGTTGCGGAATGAATCATGGCGAAACGGGCACTGGTCGGACGCGGAGCCGGTCGACGGAACCGACTCGCGGGTGATGAGAGGTGACGGGTGATGGCGTTCTTCAAGCGTTTCTCGCAGAACCGTGCGGGCGGCGGTGCCGCCGAGTCGCGGCGGAGGCCGAGCCTCCGGGAGCGGCGGGCGCGCAGGGAGACCCGAGAGGCCGAAGCCAGGCTCCTGGAGACCGAGGCCCGCATCCACGAGGAGGCGGACCGCATCCGCCGTGACATCCGGAGCACCGCATAGCCCGTGACTCAGCGGGCATGGAGCGGACCCCAACGAGTTGCAAAAAGGACTCGCATACAGAAGGAGGAGCCATGAGCTTCCTCGACAAGCTGAAGAACAAGGTGCAGAAGGCGAAGGGGCGGGGCAAGGAGGAGGCCGGGCGGCAGTCCGGCGACCCCTACCTGGAGGCCGAGGGTCGCAAGGACCGCGCCTCCGGCGGCGCCAAGCAGGTCGGCGAGCAGGCCAAGGACGCCGCCAGGGAGGCCCGCCGGACCTTCAGGTCCTGACCGTCGCGGCTGGGAGGAGGGGCGCCTTACCCGGTTGGCAGGGCGGAATGTCGTGAAGCACAGTTAATCTTGACTGTTGTGGCATTCCTGCCCCCCTCCCAGCAGCCGCCCCCGCCGCGGCCTCCCCATGCGAGCCCGCCGCCGCGGCCACCGCACGCGAACCCGCCGGGCCCTTCTCATGCGAGCCCGCAGCAGCCCCCTTACGCAGGCCCCCCGCCTTACACGAGCCCCTCGCGGCCGCCCTACGCCGGGCCCCCGCAGCCCCCGCCGATGGGCCGGCCGCCGCGCAACCCGCTGACGGTGCTGGGGCTGACCGGGCGCCAGTGGATGACGGTGGCCCTCGTCGTCGGCTGCTGCTACCTCGTCACCACCGGCATCGCCATGGTCGGCGGCTGGGCCACGTTCCACCGCGAGCCCACGAGCGCCGAGCTCCAGGTCGCGGCGAACAACGAGGTCGCGCGCCGCTGGCAGGCGTGGCCCGCGAGCCGCATCTTCCCCGAGCGGGTCACGTACCAGCCGGTCGGCGACCACAGCGAGTACGCGTCCCGGACGGGCATCGTCCCCGACAGCGGCTGCGCCCAGGCCGTCGACGAGGAGCTCGTGGCGACGCTCGCCAAGTACGGGTGCCGGGCCGTCCTGCGCGCCACCTACGTCGACCAGTTGCAGGGCGTCGTCGTCACCATCGGTGTCGTCGCGTTCCCCGACCCGTGGAAGGCCGACCGCGCCTACAAGGAACTGCCGGGCTCCCTCGGCCCGAACGACGGGGAGGGCACGGCGCGGCCCGCACTGCACGCCGCAGGTTTCCCGGGGACGGCGTCCGCCAAGTTCACCGACGAGGCCCGGCAGGCGCGGACGATCGACCGCGGCGGGCCGTACGTCGTGCTGACGACGGCGGGCCAGTCCGATGGCCGTCCCGCGTCCGCGATCAAGAAGGAGCGGCCGGGCGACCTGTTCACGGTGGCGCCGCAGATCGGCCACGCGATCGCGCGGTCGCTCTCCGCCAAGGCACTGCCCGACTGCGAGGACCCGGAGTGGCAGTGCTGACCCGGACGTCGTCCGCCGGCGGGGCGGCGGCGCGGGCGCGGACGGGCGCCGTCCTGCTGGCGGGAGCGCTGGCCGGGAGCTGGCTCGTGCCCGTCCCGGCGCACGCCGACCTTGTCCGCGACCGGCAGCGGCCCATCCTGAAACTTCTCGGCATGGAGGCCGCCTGGAAGGTCACCAAGGGCGCCGGGGTGAACGTCGCCGTCGTCGACTCGGGCGTCGACCCGAACCAGGCGGACCTGCGCGGCAAGGTCGTCACCGGGCCCAACATGATCGCCTCGACTGACCGGGGGGCGAGGCCCGCGCGGCTGCACGGCACCGGGATGGCGTCGCTGATCGCCGGGCACGGCCACGGCGCGGGCGGCCGCTCCGGGATCGTCGGGGTGGCCCCGCAGGCGCGCATCCTCGCCGTCCGGGCGATCAGCGAGCCGGAGGACGCCGGCTACATCCGCTACCAGCGGTCGGAGGCGGCCAAGAGCTCGGTGGCGCGCGGCATCCGCTGGGCCGCCGACCACGGCGCCGACGTCATCAACCTCTCGCTCGGCCGCGAAGAGGAGGCGCCGGACGAGCGCGAGGCCGTCGGCTACGCCATCGGCAAAGGCGTCGTGGTGGTGTCGGCGGTCGGCAACGACGGCGACAAGGACCGCCTGCTGGACGGGGACGGGTTCGCCCCGTACTCCTACCCGGCGTCCTACCCCGGCGTCATCGCGGTCGCGGCCACCATGCCCGACCACACCCGCGCGCCGTTCTCCAACCGCAACTACTCGGTGGTGCTGTCCGCGCCGGGCGTCGGCCTGCCCGTCGCGGGCCCCGGCGGCCGGTACTTCATCAGCGACGGCACCAGCGACGCCAGCGCGGTCGTCTCCGGGATCGCCGCGCTGATCCGCGCGAAGCACCCCGACATGGCGCCCGCGCTGGTGTCGCAGGCACTGGTCCAGAGCGCCCGGAGCGGGCCGAAGGGCGACTACGACCCGGAGATCGGGTTCGGCGTGGTGCACGCGGCCCGCGCCTTGTCGGCTGCGGACTCGATCGCGCCGGCGCGTTCGGGGCCCGCGAAGGGCAAGCCCGCCGGGCAGCGGTTCGGCGCGGACGATCCGGGGCCGGTGAAGGTCATCGACCGCCCCGCCTGGGTCACCTGGATGGTCGTCGCGATCCTGGTGCTCGGCCTCGGCGGGACGGCCGGCGCCGGTGCGATCTTCCTCACGCTCCGGCGGCGCTACCCCAAGCCGGCGGACGGCCCGCCCCCCGGCCCGCCGGGCGAACCGCCGCACCCGCCGCCGCGCCCGCCCTACGTCGCGCCTGGACGAACAGGCCCGCAGGGGCCGCAAGGGCCACCGCAGGGGCAGCAGGGACCACCGGGACCGCAAGGACGGCCGACGCCGCCGGGGCGGCAGGGAGCCCCGGGCGGACCGTCCTTCGCGCCCCCGTCCTGACCCGGCTTCGGCTACGCTCCGCTGCGTGTCGCGCGCCGAGATCTCCGCCCCGGGCACCGAGCCGGAACCCGCCTCCGGCGAGCCGCGCGACGGATGGCGGGTGTCGCGCCGGACGGCCGCGCTGGTCGCGGGCTCCGCGTGCGCGACGGTGCTCGTCGTCGCCGGCGTGCGGCTGTCGGCGGAGCTGACCCGCGGCCCGACGCCCACCGAGGTCTCCGCCGCCGCGGCGGCGGAGACGGCGGGCCGCTACCGCACCTGGCCCGCCGGGCGGATCTTCCCCACCGAGATCCCGTACACGCTCGGCCAGTCGTCCCCGGAGTCGGCCGGACGCGTCGGGATCGGCACCGACGTCCGCTGCGAGACCGCCGCCGACGACCCGCTCGCCCGGTCCCTCACGTCCCGCGGCTGCCGCGCCGTCCTGCGCGCCACCTACCTCGACCAGGCACAGGGGCTCGTGGTGACGGTCGGCGTGGCGGTGTTCCCGGACGAGCGGTCCGCGCGCGGGGCCGTCGAGTGGTTCCCGGCCGGCGCTCCCCGTCCCGGCCTGCGGGCGCTGCCGTTGGCGGGCTCGGTGGCCGCCCGGTTCGACGACGCGGCCCGGCAGACGTCCGCCGCCGCCCAGCGCGGCCCGTACGTGGTCGCCGCGACGGCCGGGTACGCCGACGGGCGTCCCGCGCTGCGCGGCGCGCAGGCCGACCTGGCCGAACTCGCGCCGCAACTCGTGAGCGGCGTGCTCCGGCCGCTGGCCGAGCCCGCGAAGGTCCGGTGCGGCGACCAGGAGTGGCAGTGCTGAGACGGGCGGTGCTGGAACGGGCGGTGCTGAAGCGGGCGGTGCTGGAACGGGCGGTGCTGAAGCGGGCGGTGCTGGAACGGCCCGCCGCCGTGCTCGCCGCCGTGGCACTCGTCATGGCCCCCGCCCCCGCCGAGGCCGATCAGGTGCGCGACGCGGTCACGCCCGTCCTGGAGTCGCTGAACGTCCCGCGCGCCTGGACGATGGCGAAGGGCGGCGGCGTGACCGTCGCCGTCCTCGACTCGGGGGTGGACGCCGGCCAGGCCGACCTCGCCGGATCGGTCACCGCGGGTCCCGACCTGACGAACGGCGCCGGGCCGCCGGGGGCGCGGCCGAAGCGACTGCACGGCACCAACATGGCGTCCATCATCGCCGGGCACGGGCACGGCCCCGGCAACGCGCTGGGGATGATCGGCGTCGCGCCCGAGGCGCGGCTGCTGTCCCTGCGCGTGATCCTGGAACGTGACGAACCGGGATTCGCCGAGTTCACCGGCGCCGAGCGCTTCGCGGGGACGATCGCGGAGGGCATCCGGTACGCGGTCGACCACGGCGCCGACGTGATCAACCTGTCGCTGGGCCGCTCGTACCCGACGCCGCGCGAGCGGGAGGCCGTCGCGTACGCGATCCGCCGCAACGTGGTCGTGGTCGCCGCGGCGGGCAACGGGGGAGCCGACCGGACGGCCAAGCGCGGCGGCCACACCAGGTACTCCTATCCGGCGTCCTTCCCCGGTGTGATCTCCGTCGCCGCCGTGGACGCGCAGGGCGGGCACGCCGGGTTCTCCAACCGCAACTCCGGCGTCGTCGTGTCCGCGCCCGGCGTGCAGGTCATCGGCGCCGGCCCGGACGGCGGCTACTGGATCGGCGACGGGACGAGCCCCGCGACCGCGTTCGTCTCCGGCATCGCCGCGCTCATCAGGTCGCGGCACCCGGGCCTCGCGCCGGCGCTGGTCACGCAGGCGATCGTGGCCAGCACCCGGAACCGTCCGGCGAGCGGCTACGACCGCGCGGTCGGCTTCGGGCTGGTCGACGCCGCCGCCGCGCTGACCGCGTCCGACGGCCTCGCGGGCGCCCGGATGAGCGGCGCGGGCCTGCCGGCCGACCGCCGGTTCGCGGACGGGCCCGTCCGCCCGGTCCCGGTGGTGCACCGTTCGGGCGGGCTGGTCTTCGCCTACGTGCTGGTCTGCGCGCTGGCACTGGCCGGCCTGACGGGCGCGGCCGTGTGCCTGCGCGGCGCCCCGCGCGATCCGGGAGAATCGTCGGATGTGGTCTGAGCCTGACGAGTACGCCGAGGCGGTGCTGGACGCGGTGGAGCGCATCCCGCCGGGCCGCGTCCTGTCCTACGGCGACGTGGCGGAGCTGGTCGGACGGGGCGGGCCGCGGCAGGTCGGGCGGGTCATGTCCCTGTACGGGGGCGCCGTCCCGTGGTGGCGGGTGATCCGCGCGGACGGCAGCCCGCCGCGCTGCCACGAGGGACGCGCCCACGAGCACTACCGCGCCGAGGGCACCCCGCTGCGCCCGGACGGCCGCCGCGTCGACATGGGACGGGCCCGCTGGCCGGGACCGTCCTGAGCCGGCGGGCTGTGGTCTTTCTCCTTGGCGACATGCGTGCGTTGTGGTCAGATCCGTCCCGGTGATCTGTTCCAATGAACTGTTGTGCCCTCTGGTTCCTACCGTCTCGTGCGCCGCGCCGGTCCCGCGCGGACCGTCCCGCCCGTGCTCGACGAGCAGCAGCGGCGGGTCGTCGAGCACGCCGGCGGGCCGATGCTGGTGCTGGCGGGGCCGGGCACCGGGAAGACGACGACGATCGTCGAGGCGGTCGTCGACCGCATCGAGAACCGGGGCGTGGATCCCGAGCGCGTCCTCGTCCTGACGTTCAGCCGGAAGGCGGCGGGGGAGCTGCGGGAGCGGATCACCGGCCGCCTGCACCGGACGACGCGCACGCCGCTCGCCCTCACCTTCCACAGCTACGCCTATGCGCTGCTCAGGCGCGACGCCGTGCTGAACGAAGAGCCCGCGCCGCGGCTGTTGTCCGGGCCAGAGCAGCTTCTGGAAGTGCGCCGGTTGCTGGAAGGGGAGCTGGCGGACGGGGCACGGGACTGGCCGGAGCGCTTGAGGGCCGCCTTGGCGACGCGTGGGTTCGCCGAAGAACTGCGTGACTTCACCTTGCGGGCCGTTGAGCGTCAGTACGCCGCGGAAGACCTGGTCGCGTTGGGACGCATGCGCGGGCGCGACGACTGGTCAGCCATCGGCGGGTTCATGGACAGGTACGTCGACCGCTTCCTGCTCGATCCGGTCCCCACCTACGACTACGGCGAGCTCATCCACATGGCCGCGGGCATGCTCGCGGAGGAGGAAGTGCGGATCAGGGAGCGGGACGCCTACGACGGGGTGTTCGTGGACGAGTACCAGGACACCGACCCCGCGCAAGAGGCTCTCCTGCACCACCTCGCCGGGGAAGGACGCGACCTCGTCGTGGTGGGTGATCCGGATCAGTCGATCTATGGGTTCCGTGGCGCTGATGTAAGGGGGATCCAGGAGTTCCCCAACCGCTTCCTCACGCTGGACGGCGAACCCGCGCCCGTGGTGGCGCTGCGGACGTGCCGCCGTATGGGGCCGGAGATCCTGGCAGCCTCCCGTCGTATCGCCCGCCGGTTGCCCGCAGGGTCGGCCGGTGCCGCCGAGCATCGCGCACTGCACCCGGTAGAGGAACTGGACGACGGCGAAGTGCGAGCCGTCATCGCCGACTCCGAGAGCCAGGAGTCGGCGTTGGTGGCCGACGAGTTGCGTCGTGCCCATCTGCTGGACGGCGTGCCCTGGTCGCGTATGGCCGTCCTGGTGCGCAGCGCCATACGCCAGGTTCCGGTGCTTCGGCGTGCGCTCGCCCAAGCCGGTGTGCCGGTGGTCGTCGCGGGTGATGAGGTTCCGCTGGTCGCGGAGCCTGCCGTCCGGCCCTTCCTGGTTCTGCTCAGGGCCGCGTTGAAGAAGGGTTTCCTTGACGAGGTCGTTGCGGAAGACCTTCTGACGGGGCCGCTGGGCGGCGCCGATGCACTGGCCATGCGGCGGCTCAAGCGGGCGCTGCGCGACCTGGAGGAGTTGTCGGGCGGGGACCGTCCGCTAGGGGAGCTTCTGATCGCGGCGGTCAACGACCCTCGTGAGCTGATACTCGTCCATGAGCGGGTGCGGGCGCCTGCCGAACGGATCGCGCATCTGATCGAGGTGGCGCGGCGGTCCGTCCACGACGGCGGTACCGCGGAGGACGTGCTGTGGGCCGTGTGGCAGGAGAGCGGGCAGGCCGACGTCCTGCTGGAGCAGAGCGTCAAGGGCGGGACGCGGGGCGCGGCGGCCGACCGCGACCTCGACGCCGTCGTGGCCCTGTTCGACCATGCGGCACGGTTCGTCGACCGGCTTCCCCAGGCGGGGCCGGAGCTGTTCGTCGACAACATCGCCTCGCAGGAGATCGCCGGTGACACGCTGGCCGAGCAGGCGCCGGAGGGCGAGGCGGTCCGCATCCTCACCGCACACCGCTCCAAGGGGCTGGAATGGGACGTGGTGGTGGTCGCCGGCGTCCAGGAGGGCGTCTGGCCCGATGTCCGCCTGCGCGGTTCGCTCCTGGGCGTCGAGGAACTCGTCGAACACGCCGCCGGGGCCGAGCCAGAAGGCGACGCCGCGGCCGGCGCCTCCATGGCCGCCAAGATGCTCGACGAAGAACGACGGCTCTTCTATGTGGCGGTGACGCGCGCGCGCAAGCGTCTTGTCGTGACTGCCGTCGGAGGCGACGACACCGAAGAACGGCCGTCACGGTTCCTGAACGAGCTCCTTCCGGGCGCCATCGAGCAATCGCAACTGGACGAGAAGACACGATGGCTGTCGCTGTCCGCCCTGGTCGCGGACCTGCGTTCGGTGGTCGCGGACCCGTCCCGTCCCGAACCGCTGAGGCGCGCCGCCGCCGGGCACCTGGCACGCCTCGCGCGCGCGGGCGTGCGGGGCGCGAAACCGGAGAACTGGTACGCCATCACCGCGCTGTCCGACCCCGGGCCCGCGTTCGCCGACGACGAGCAGATCACCATCTCCCCGTCCCAGGTCGAGGCGTTCACCACCTGCGGGCTGCGCTGGCTGCTCGCCTCGGCCGTCGGCGCGCAGGAGGGCGGCCCCAACGAGTACAGCACGATGGGCAAGGTCATCCACGCGGTCGCCGAGATGGCGGGCGACGACGACGGGATCGACGAGGTCCACGTCGCCGAACGGCTCGACGAGATCTGGAACGACCTGGAGTTCCGCAGCTCCTGGTACTCGGAGAAGCAGCGCGACCAGGCCGCCAGGATGGTCGACAAGTTCCTCGGCTGGCACCGCGACAACCCCAACGAGGTCGTCGCGCTGGAGGAGTCGTTCAAGGTCGACCTCGGCCGCGTCGTCATCAAGGGCCGCATCGACCGCGCCGAACGCGACGAGCAGGGCCGCGCCGTCATCATCGACATCAAGACGTCCTCCACCGCCGTCCCGAAGGACGAGCTGGCGCGGCACCCGCAGCTCGGCGTCTACCAGTACGCGGTGATGCTCGGCGCGTTCGAGCGGCACGGGCTGATCGAGCCCGGCGGCGCCAAGCTCATCCAGGTCGGCAAGGCCGCGTTCGCCGCGAAGGCGCGCGAGCAGGAGCAGCCGCCGCCCGCCGAGGACGCCGACCCCGAGTGGCCGAAGAAGCTCGTCGAGATCGTCGCGACCGGCATGGCGAGCGACGTCTTCCAGGCGCGGGCGAACGACAAGTGTCGCACCTGTCCCGTACGCTCCTGCTGCCCCGTCCATGACGAGGGCGGCCAGGTCGGAGAATGAGAAGCTGATCGACTAGCTCGGGGGGAGTGGGGTGATCACGCCGGGAGAGCTGGCCCGGCTGCTGGAGATCCCGGAGCCGACGGAGGAGCAGGCCCGGGTGATCGAGGCGCCCATGGCGCCGATGGCGGTGATCGCGGGCGCCGGGTCCGGGAAGAGCGAGACGATGGCCGCGCGGGTGGTGTGGCTGGTCGCGAACGGCTTCGTCCGGCCGGAACGCGTCCTCGGGCTGACGTTCACCCGCAAGGCCGCCGCCGAGCTTGGCGTGCGCGTGCGCAAACGGCTCGACAAGCTCCGCGAGGTCCTGCCGGGGGACGAGCTCGACCGGCTGGGCGGCGAAGCCCTGTTCGACGGCGAGCCGATGGTGTCGACGTACCACTCGTACGCGGCGCGGCTCTTCGGCGACCACGCCCTGCGCGAGGCACTCGAACCCACCATGCGGCTGATCTCGCCCGCCGTCGCCTGGCAGATCTGCTCGCGGGTGGTCGACGCCTACAACGGGCCCATGGACCGCATCGACTGGCAGCCCGACACCGTCACCAAGGCCGTCATGGAACTGTCCGGCGACCTGGCGGAGCATCTGCGCACTGCCGAGGACGTCCGCAAGGTCGGCGCCTGGCTGGACGAGCGGCTGGCCGTCGTCAGGAAGCCGCTCAAGGCGCAGCGCGACATCCTCGCCAAGCACGCCGTCCGCGAGCAGCTCATGCCGCTGATCGACGCCTACGGGCGGGCCAAGGCCGACCGGGAGGTCATCGACCACGGCGACCAGATGGCGCTCGCCGCACGGATCGCCTACAAGCACCCCGAGGTCGGGATGATCGAGCGGTCCCGGTTCTCCGTCGTCCTGCTGGACGAGTACCAGGACACCAGCCAGGCGCAGCTCGTCCTGCTGCGCTCGCTGTTCGCGGGCGGGCACCCGGTGACGGCGGTGGGCGACCCCTGCCAGTCGATCTACGGGTGGCGGGGCGCGAGCGCCGGGAACCTGCTGCGCTTCGCCCACGACTTCCCGCTGCGGCCCGCGGCCTCCGGCGGGCGGCCCGTGCCGGCGCCCGTCGTCCAGCTGAGCCGGTCGTTCCGTAACGGGGAGAAGATCCTTGAGGCGGCGGCCCGGGTGCAGGAGGAGCTGCGCGCCGAGACGAAGGCCGTGCCGCGCCTCATCCCGGGCGCGGGCCGTGAAGGGCGCGGACGTGTCGAGTGCGCCCTGTTCCACACCGTCGAGGACGAAGCCGACCGCATCGCCGGGCGCATCGCCGGCCTCATGGCGGCCGACCCGCTGACGTCGCCCGACGGCGGCCCGCAGACCGAGCCGCTCCGGTACTCCGACGTCGCCGTCCTCGCCCGGAAACGGTCGCAGTTCCCGCTGATCAGGCGTGCGCTGGAGGCGCGCGGCATCCCGGTCGAGGTGGTCGGGCTCGGCGGGCTCCTCACCGTCCCCGAGGTGCAGGACGTCGTCGCGACGCTGCGGGTCATGCACGATCCGACCGCCGGAGCGTCCCTCGCCCGGCTGCTCACCGGCCCGCGCTGGCGCCTCGGCCCCCGCGACCTCGTCGTGCTCGGGCGGCGGGCCCGCACCCTGGCGCAGGAGTCCGCGCGGGACGTCACCCCACCGGAGCCGGCGCCCGGACCGGCGACGCCCGAACCGGTGGGGGCCGAACCGGTGGGGGCCGAACCGGTGGGGGCGGAGCCCGCGCCGGACGGGCATCAGCCGGACGCCGCCGACGACCCGCTCCGGCAGCTGGTCGGCGAGCTGAACCGGGAGACCGGGAGCCTGGTCGACGCGCTCGACGACCTCGGCTCGCCGGAGGGGTACTCGCCGGAGGGGTACCGGCGGCTGCGGCGCCTCCGCGACGAACTGCGCGGCCTGCGCGGCCAGGTCGGGCTGCCGCTGCCCGACCTCGTCAACGAGGTCGAGCGGGCGCTCGGCCTCGACATCGAGGTCGCCGCGCGGTCCGGGCTCGACCCCGTCACCGCCCGCGCCGACCTCGACGCCTTCATCGACGCCGCCGCCACGTTCGCGGGCGACGCCGAAGACCCGACGCTCGGCGCCTTCCTCGCCTACCTCAAGGCCGCCGAGACCGAGGAGTTCGGGCTGGAGGCCGGACGCGTCGGGGAGACCGACAGCGTCAAGCTCCTCACCGTCCACGCGTCCAAGGGCCTGGAGTGGCCCGTGGTCGTCGTGCCGGGCCTGTCGTACGTCCCGCAGAAGAACGGCGGCCCCGCCAAGGGGTCGATCTTCCCGTCCCCCCCGCAGAACGCCACCCGCTGGACGGCCAACCCGCGCGTCCTGCCGTTCATGCTGCGCGGCGACCGCGCCGACCTGCCCTCGCTGACCGGCCTGGAGAAGGACGACCTCGCCGCCTTCGACCAGGCGTGCTCCGAACGCGACCTGCGCGAGGAGCGGCGGCTCGCGTACGTCGCGGTCACCCGCGCGTCCAGCCTGCTCATCACCACCGGCTACTGGTGGGGGGCGTCGGGACGCCCGCTCGGGCCGTCGCCGTTCCTGGAGGAGGTGCGCGCGGTCTGCGTGGCGGGGGCCGGATCGGTCGCCGCCTGGACCGACCCCCCGGAGGAGGGCGCCGCCAACCCGCTGCTCGCCGACCCCGAGGAGGCGCAGTGGCCCGCCGCGCCCGGCGAACGCGGCCAGTCCGACATCACCGGCCGTGAACGGTACGAGGCGGTCGTCGAGGCGGCCCGCATGGTCGAGGGCGAGATGGCCGGGCGGACGCGGCACTGGGCCGGCGACACCGGGTTGTCCGACGCCGACCGCGGCCGCATGACCGCGTGGGCGCGCGACGTCGAACTCCTGCTCGCCGAACGCGACCGGGGGCGCGGCGGCGACGGGCTGCTCGTCGAACTGCCCGCGCACCTGTCGGTGTCGTCGCTGGTGTCGCTGGCGCGCGACCCGGCGGCGCTGGCCCGGCAGATCCGCCGTCCCATGCCGCGCCCGCCCGCCCCCTACGCGCGGCGCGGCACCGCGTTCCACGCCTGGCTGGAGAGCCGCTGGGGGCAGCAGCGCCTCCTCGACCCGGACGAACTGCCCGGCGCCGCGGACGAGGGCGCCGTCGACGACTCGCATCTCGAGCGGCTCCGGTCGCGGTTCGAGGAGTCGGAGTGGGCGGCGCGCGAACCGCTCGACATCGAGGTGCCGTTCGAGACCATCATCGGCGACCGGCTGGTCCGGGGCCGGATGGACGCCGTCTTCCGGTCGCCGGGCGGCGGCTACGAGGTCGTCGACTGGAAGACGGGGTCACCTCCCTCCGGAGACGAGGCCCGGTTCGTGTCGGTGCAGCTCGCCGCGTACCGGCTGGCCTGGGCGGAACTGGCCGGGGTGGACGTCGCGGAGGTCAGCGCGGCGTTCCACTACGTCAGCGCCAACGTCACCGTCCGGCCCGCGGACCTCCTGGACGCGGTCGGGCTCGCGGCGCTGCTCGACGGCGTCCCCGCCGCGTGATCCTCGATGCGCCCTGTGGTGTGATTTGTCCCAAAACAGCGTGATGAGTCTCACTCACCTCTGGTCACCGTGCGTGCTTTCGGGGATGATCCGGGCAACCATCCGAGGGAGGCGACGTGACGGTTACCCACGACGAGAAGGTCGTACGGGAGTTCTCCAAGCAGGCGGCGGGCTTCGCCGACCCGAAACTGAACGTCGCGTTCACCCGCCATCTGGACCGGCTCGTCCACTTCATGGACCCGGAACTCGACCTTGAGGACGTCGTTCTGGAGGTCGCGGCCGGAACCGGCTTGGTGTCCCGCGCGATCGCGCACCGCGTCCGGCATGTGACCGCCCTGGACCTCACGCCCGCGATGCTCGCCGAAGGCAAGCGCGACGCCGACCACGCCGGCCTCATGAACATCACCTTCACGCGCGGCGACGCCACCGCGCTGCCGTACGTCGACCGTTCGTTCACCCTGGTCGCCACCCGTTTCTCGCTGCACCAGGTCGCCGACCCGGAGGCCGTGCTGAAGGAGATGGTCCGGGTCAGCCGGCCCGGCGCGGCGCTGATCATCGCCGACCTGATCCGTCCGGACGGCCTGGAAGGCGACCCGGACCGCATCGAGCGCCTGCGCGACCCGTCCCACGGCACCGCGCTCACCGAGTCGCGGATCGCCGAGCTCCTCACGGCGGCGGGCGCGGAGTGCAAGCGCGCCGACCGCTTCGACTACGTCCGCCCGCTCGACCCGTGGCTGGAGTTCTCGCAGACCCCGGACGACGCCGCCGCGCAGATAAGGCGGGAACTGGAGGACGAGCTGGCGGGCGGGCCCGCGACCGGCATGCGTCCGAGCGAGGTCGACGGCGTCCTGCACTTCACGCACTCGTACCTGTTCCAGCAGGCGATCGCCGGGTAACGTTTTCGACCAAACGTTCGACGCCGGTCGCTCATATGTTCTAGGTTGTCGAACATGGGTTCCAACACCGTGCGGTCCCTCGATCGCGAGCCCGCGGCGCTGGCGATGCGCATCGGCGTCGTCGCGGCCGAGGCCGCCCTCGCCGCCTTCGCCCGCCACCTCGACCTTGACGACCTTGAGGACGGCGTCGACTTCCAGGGCGCCATCGGCCCCGCCGAATGGCCGGTGTTCTCCCTCGTCATCGACACCCTCGCCGAGGCCGCGCCGGGCGACCGCCGCTCCCTGGACGAGCGGCGCGCCGACGCCCTCAACGACCTGGCCCGCATCTGCATGGCGGCCAAGAACCGGGGCGCGGCCTGACGGGGTTCGCGGCCAGGGGCGCGCGGCGCGGCCGACAGGGGACGTGTTGGCCCGAGGTGTGTTGCGTGGGGATGTGTTGACCAGGGACGTCCCGACGGTGCGTGGGCCGGAGATGTGTGGGCCGGAGATGTGTTGGCCGGGGACGTGCTGACGGGGCGCGTCCCGGTGACGTGATGACCGGGCGCGTCCGGGACCGTGCGGCCTTGGGCCCGGACGCCGCCCTCAGCCTGACAGCGCCCTCGCCTTGACCTTGCCGGTGCTGGTGCGGGGAAGTTCCTCGACGAACTGGACGTCGCGCGGCACCTTGTACCTGGCCAGGTGCTTCTTCACGTAGGCCCGCAGATCGTCCTCGGTGACCGCCGAACCCGGCGTCCGCACGACGTACGCGGCGAGCCGCTGGCCGAACTTCTCGTCGTCCACGCCGGTCACCGAGACCTCGGCGACGTCCGGATGACCGCCGAGCAGGTTCTCGACCTCGCCCGGGAACACGTTCTCCCCACCGGACACGATCATGTCGTCGGCGCGGCCGTCGATGAACAGCCGCCCCGCCTCGTCGAGATGGCCGAGGTCGCCGGTGCTCGTCAGGCCGTCCAGGACCCGCTTGCCCTCGCCGCCGGTGTAGCCGGCGAACCGCAGGCCGCCACCGGTGTAGATCTCCCCGGTCGCACCGTGCGGAACCTCCCGCCCGTCCGCGTCGAGGATCTCGACGGTCAGCCGGAGCGACGGCCTGCCGGCAGTGCCGGGCGCCTCGCGCAGGTCGTCCGGTGTTGCGATCGTGGCCCACCCCGTCTCCGTCGCCCCGTACACGTTGACGAGGACGTCGCCGAACACGTCCATGAACGCGTCCGACAGGTGAGGGTGGAGCACCGAGCCACCGGACACGACCACGCGCAAGGTCGGCGTCTTCGGCGCATCCTCCACGCCCAGGACGCGCTGGAGCATCATCGGCACCGCGACCAGCGCCTCCGCCTCGCATTCCGCGATGCGTCGCAGGGTCTCCCGCGCGTCGAACCGGCGGGAGAGGACAAGGGGCATGCCCATGCCGAGACCGACCGCCGTGTAGGCGAAGCCGAGTATGTGGAACAGCGGTGGCGCGATCACGATCGGCGCCCCGGACCGGACGGGAACGCGCATCACATGGGTGAGCGCGGCCGGCAACAGCGCCGAGAGCGACATGTCGTGCCGAGCGCCCTTCGGCGTGCCGGTGGTGCCGGACGTCATCACGATCACATTGCTGGACCGGGCGGGCCTGATGGGTTCGGGGTCGGTGGCGCTGACGAGCGCGTCGATCGTGTTCGAGCCTCCCTCGGCCCAGGCGAGCACACGTTCCCCGGCGAAACCGGACTCGTCGACGGTCTCTGTGAACTCCTCGTCATGGACGAGCAACTCGATTCCCTCGCGCTCCGCGACCTGGCCGAGCTGCGTGGCCGAGAAGTCGGTATTGAGCAGGACGACGTCATTCCCCAGGCGGGACGCCGCGAGAACCGCCTCGACGAATCCTCGATGGTTACGGCACAGCACGCCGACCCGTCCGTCCGCGATCCGACCCCTGAGGGCGGTTGCCAGGGCCGCCGCGCGCTGCTCCAGTTCCGCATACGAGAGCGTCCCGCGCTCGTCGATCAGCGCGGTGCGTCCGGGGAACCGCAGCGCCGACATGGCCCCGACCGTCGCCGGGACGGGCCCGAACCGGACATACGGGAACAGCAACCGAACCGCTCGATCCGGGCGTATCGGCTGGATGACCCCCACATCCCGGACGGCCTGGGTCGCCCGTACCCCCAGCCGTGCAGCACGACGCACCCGCTTCAGCACCGTCTCTCCTTCGTTGACCCCTGATCCGACGAGCACGCCCATACCCGCCTTTCCTTCGAGTATCGACCACCTTCGCCCGCACGGTCTTCAGGGCACTCGCCTGGGCTAGCGTCGAGGCATGTCGACCTCCACTGGTGCCGTGACCGCAGACGATCTGGAGCTGGCGGTTCAGCTCGCCATTTCCGTCCTCAGGACGGCACCGCCAGATGCCTGGGACGCCAAAGCCGGATCCCTTGAATGGACCTGCTGGGAAACCGTCGAGCACCTGAGTGACGACCTCTTCGCTTACGCAGCCCAGCTCAGCCCGAAGACCCCACCGGCGGACGGCGACATACCGTTCGTGTGGCAAAGCCGACGGCCGTCCGGCCCGGCGAACGTCATCCATGCGAACCGTGAGGCCGGCCCAGAAGGGCTCCTGCAAGTGCTCGACGCGTGCGGCGGGCTACTGCTCGCCATGGTGCGCACCGTTCCGCCGGACGTCCGCGCCCACCACGTCTTCGGCACGGCAGACGCCGAGGGCTACGCCGCCATGGGCATCGTGGAGACACTCGTCCACACCCATGACCTGGCGGATGGATTGGGCCTCTCGTGGGACCCACCCGCCGACCTGTGCGCCCGAGCACTCCGACGCCTGTTCCCCGACGCGCCGCACGACACCGCTCCCTGGCCAACACTCCTATGGGCGACCGGTCGCAAGGACCTCCCCGGCCATCCCCGCAAAACCTCCTGGCGCTGGCACGCCGCCCCACAGGCGCCGAACTGACCGGGGTCAGTCGCTGACCTGGTAGTCCAGGAGTACGAGGCGGTCGTCGAGCACGGTGGTGCTGGTCAGGGTCAGGTCGGTGACGGGGAACCCGGCGAAGACCGGGCCCTCTCCCTCCGCGCCGTGGATCATCGGGAAGACCATCACCCGGACCCGGTCGACGAGACCGTGCTGGAACAGGCTGCGCACCAGCGAGGCGCTGCCGATGGTGCGCATGGGCAGGCCGTCCGCCATGGCCTTCAGCGCGGGGACGGCCGTCTCGATCGGCTCATCGATGATCGTGGTGTTCGCCCACGTCAGCGGTGGCTTGAGGGTCTTGGAGAAGACGATCTTGGGAAGCTCGGCCATGCGGGGGAAGGACGGGTCGTCGCCGCTCGCGACGACCTCCGCCATCTGCCGGTACGTCGTCGCGCCCATGAGCGTGACGTGCTCCTCGGCGAGTTGCGCGTCGATCCATTCGAACAGTCCCGGCCCGTCGTGGCCCCAGTAGGCGGCCGGACGCGGTCCGCCGCCGCCGAATCCGTCGACCGTGCTGAACACGTCGACTCTCAGTTCACGCATGGGTCCTCCTGGTCGGCTCTCTACGACATGGGTCCGTCCTCTTTGGACCTTGGGGAGCGCGCGGACTCATCGGTTCGATCGTGTGGCGTCGGGGAGCGGCGGGTCAGCGTAGGTAGTGGAAGGTCGGTTTGGGGTGCATGAGGAAGTCGTGGTGGGAGATGTTCCAGGCGTAGGCGCCGGCCATGGTGAAGGCGATTATGTCGCCGGGGGCCAGAGGTGGGACGGGGACGTTGCGGGCGAAGACGTCCTTCGGGGTGCAGAGTTGGCCCACCAGGGTGGCCGGGCTTTCCGGGCCGGTCGCGGTGAGGGCCTTGAAGGGCTGGTTGTGGCCTTTTGTCACTGGGGTTCTGAGGTGGTGGGTGCCGCCCCGCAGGATGACGTAGGTCTCGCCTCGGGTGGTCTTCACGTCGAGGACGTCGGTGACGTACCAGCCGTGGTAGGCGCTTATGGCGCGGCCGGGCTCGATGCGGAGCCTGGCGGGGATCGAGGCCAGGCCCGTGCCGTAGGTGTGCCAGTCGAAGAGGGCTTCCGGGGACGTGTAGTCGACGGCCATGCCGCCGCCCACGTTCAGTTCCGGGTCGTGCACCCCGTGGGTTTTCAGCCAAGGGAGCGCCCAGTCGGCTATCTGGTGGGCCAGGTCGAGCATGGTGCGGGCGTCCAGGCCGGAGGCGAGATGGGCGTGGATGCCGCGAAGTGTGAGGTGGGTGTTGCCGGCTAGGAGGCGGACGCATTCGTTGAGGGCGTCCTCGTCCATGCCGAAGGGCCCGCTCATGGCCAGGGCGGCGTTCGGGGTGTCCAGGGGGAGGTTCGCCCGGAGGAGGATGTCGGCGGGGCCTAGAGCGGCCAGGCTTTTTAGTTCGTGAGGGCTTTCTACGTGGATTCGGTCCACGGTCAGGGCCAGGCGTTTTTCTTCGGGGGTCTTGCCTGGGCCGCCGAAGGCCAGGCGTTTTCCGGGCAGGGTCCCTCGGACGTGAGCCAACTCGCCGCCCGAGGACACCTCGATGCCGTCCACGTGGGGTGCCAGGGTGCGGAGTATCTCGGCGTCCGGGTTGGCCTTGGCGGCGTAGAAGAGTTCCGTGGTGCCCAGCGCCGTGCGGATGGACTTGACGTGGTCGGCCAAGCCCGGCAGGTCGTAGATGTAGGCCGGGTAGGTGTCGAGGTTCAGGGCGAGTTCGTTCATAGCGGTCGGGGTTCGGCGAGCGGGTTCGGCGCCGGGACGTAGGTGGCGCCTCTGTCGGCCATGCGGGACCAGCGGGTGCGGAGGTTCGCCTTGGCGGGCAATGGGACTCCGGCCAGAAGAGCCCGGACTTGAGGGTGATGGTCGTGGACGGCGAAGTGTTTTCTGGCGTCCTGCCACAGCGTTCGTTCCAGATGCGGATGCAGGTCGGCCACTGCGGCGGCGATCTCGGTGAGGTGGTTGACCAGGAGGCAATAGACGACCCGGTTCCAGCCTCGGTCGGGCGCGTAGGTGAGGCTGTCGGCAACGCGGGATGGGAGGTGCGTCAGGTCCCAGCGGCCGGCGGTCAGTTTGGTGCCCTCCAGGTCACGGAACGCGGCGTGAATGGGCATGCCCGTCGAGTCGGCGCAGATGAGGACGTTCTGCAGGTGAGGTTCCAGGACGATGCCGTGGTCAAGGTAGGCGCCTAGGACGGGTGGCACCACCTGAGTCGCGTAGGCGTCCCACCATGCTCGGGCGCTCTCCGGAGTCGATAGGGCGGGTAGGTCGGCGAGGAACGTGTTGTAAGGGTCGGTCAGAGCGCCCGCTAGGAGCGGTGTGCCGGGGAGGGATTTGACGCCCTGGCGCAGGATCACCCCGAGACCCTCATGGAGGCGGCGGTCGGGGAGTGTGATGCTGCGGTAGGCGGGCTCCGCGAGGAGGGTCGAGTTCAGCTTCTCGAAGATGGGTGGCAGTAGCTCGTTGAGGGCTATCGCCCCGGTCAGTTCGTACCAGGCGTTCTTCCGCACGCAGTTGGTGATGCGCACGTCCAGGCTGAACTTGCAGAACACGTCCACGTCTGGCAGGTACGCCGTCCGGACGGAGGATGTGGGTACCGCCTCGATCTCGGACGGGCCGAGATCGCGCAAGAGGCCCTGCGCCAGGGCCTTCTGTAGGACGGGGTTGTCCGCCAGTAGGGCGAACTGCCACGGGTGGACGGGGAGCAGTTTCCGGCCAGGCGGAACGGGAGGCCCATAGGATGACAAGGCTGCGAACGCGTCCGATTCCCCTTCTTCGGCGATGACATCGTCTGGCACGGCCAGCCAGTGCGGGCGGAAACGAGCCCTCGTCTCGGGCGCGTACGGAAGCCAGTCGCCAGTCGCCCCTTGGCGAGACTTCGGGGACGGGTGGAAACGGTGTCCCGCGACAAGAGCCTGTTCAGAGGCGATGTACCGGTCGTCGTCCGAAGGGTCGGTTCTGGCGGTGATGATGGCGGACAGGGCCGTGTGGCTGTCGTCCACCTGGGTGAGGAACTCGGGATTGGGGCGGCCGGTCGCCAGTTCGAGCTCGCCCGCGACCAGGTTCGCCAGCCTGTCCCAGGAGGCGGGGATCCACCCGTCCTCGCGCCGCTCCTCGTAGGGCGGCGCCAGGCGGTAGGTGGGGCCGACCGGGGGACGGCTGAGGCCCGTGCGCAGCACGACGCCCGCGCGGGGCAGCCGGGCGACGAGGTGGGCGCCGTCCGGCCATACCTGCTGCTCGGGTGCGCAGACCTCCCGGATCAGGCAGTTGAGCAGCGCGGTCGCGGTGGCGTCGCCCGCCGTGACGGCCGGTCCGGTGAGTTCGGTGAGTTCGGTCAGCGGCACGTCGCGTCCCGTAGGTAGTTGGGCCCTGCCGGGCCGTAGTGCTTGTTGATGTCGGCCGCGCCGGTCCTGGCCTTGTCGACGAGGGTTCCGGCGGTGACCATGGCCTTGCCCGGCAGCGAGCCGGCGTCGAGCGTGCGGGAGCGCAGGAACCCGTCGTCCGGGCCGAGAGCGCCGTCGAGCCGCTCGCGGATCATCGTGAGCCCGGTGCGCCAGGGGAGGAGGCCGCGTTCGGCCAGACCGACGGCGACCGCTGCGGCGCACAGGTGCAGCGTGATGGTGACGAACACCCGGGCGAGCGCGTCCGGGTCCTCGGTCGTCATCCGGTGGTCGACGAGGTCGCGCGGGTCCATGCCTGGGGACGGGGCGAGACGTTCCCTGAGCCGGGACGGGGCGATCAGGGCGCCGTCGTTGTCCTTGATGAGGAGACGGGGCGGTGACGTGTCGTCCAGGACGAGGGCGACGTTCTGCTGATGCGCCTCTAGCGCGATGCCGTAACGGAACAGCGTGACGTTCCACGCGAACAGCGCCGACAGGTAGGTGCCGAAGAGGTCTTCGACGTCCCAGCGTTCGATGACGTAGCCCTGATCTGGGGCTTCGGCGAGCAGTGCCGCCACCGGGACGATGTGCGCGCGCGCCGTTTCCGGCGGGAAACGCCGTACCAGGTACGCCAGGAGCGGGTCGTTGGCGTGGCCGTAGGTCTGCTCATCGGCGAGAAGGACGGGAAGCGCCGGTTCCCGCAGAAGCACCTGCCGCAATATGCGTTCGACCAGCGCGCCGTCCGGGAGGGTGCCGGGCATGATGGTGCGCCGGTTCCGGAGGCCGAGCGTGCTGGTGGGCAGGGGCATCTTCAGGTGGACGAGGGGCGCGTTGCCGCCCAGCACCGCCACCGTGCGCATGGAAAGCGTCGGCGCGGCCCGCAGGAAGGGGGCCGGGGCCAGCGTCGCGCCGGGCTGCTCGCGCACCTGCCGCACCGCCAGCGGATGGACCGGGAACAGCGCCCCGGCGGGACCCGCGTCCGAACCCGATTCCGCGCCCGCGTCGGACGGGGCGGGCCACCACTCCGGCAGCCGTCCGGCGAGGACCGGGTTCCGGACCGAAGCCCACCGCAGCGGGAACGCCGGCGCGAACTCGGGCGCGTAGCGGCTCAGATCGGCCATGGACAGCCCCGCGCGGCTCCGCCCTGCCGGATGCACCGGATGGTCGTTGTAGGCCGCCAGCGTCTCGTAGAACGTCCCCGGGCCGGTCCGCAGCTCGTCCGGGATGCGCGCCAGCCGCCGGTGGACGGCCGGGCGCGCGTCGTCGTGGAGTTTGACGGTCGCCAGCGCGTCCAGGCATTCGCGTTCGAAGTCCGCCGTGCCGTCGCGGGGATCGGCCACCGCGTGGACGGCTCGGAAGACGTCACTCAGCCTGAGGTCCTGCCCGGGGTCCACGACGAGTTCGGAGAGGAACATCGGACGCGCTTGCAGGAGACGCACAGAACGGCCAGGTAGTTCTAACGCCCCGTCCCGGACGAAGCGCCGGATGCCGCTGTAGTCCTCGCGTAGCAGCGCGTCCAGAACCCGGGCGGCCAGTTGGCCTTCGGCGTTACCGGTCACGTGATCGTCCAGTCGTGCGCGGCTCGGAAGCGCGCCAGAGCGGCGTTGACCTCGTCCGGTCCGGGACCTATGGCGCGCACCGTGCCCAGGTAGTCGCGGTTGGTGCGGGTGACCGCGACCGAGTCCCCTACCGCGCGCTGAGGGCGGTAGGAGAGCTGCACTGGGCCGTCGTCCATCCGTAGTGGACCGGGCGCCTCGGTGAGCGTCCCCGAGCGGTCGGCGATGACCGGCTCGGCGACGGCATGCCGCGGACGTGGGACCGACAGGCCCGGCAACGGCTCGCCCAGGTGAACCTTCCAAATCTGCTCGAAGAGCGGAATGCCCAGCAGGTCGGCCAAGAGGAAGTCACAGTGGTCACCGATCAACCGGTAGTTGACCTCGATGATGCGGGCGCGGCCCTCGTGGACGACGAACTCGGTGTGGCACGCACCGAACCCGATCCCCAACGCCTCCAACTGGCGCAGAACCTGTGGCGTCTCGGGGGGCGGCTCCGTCCACTCAAGACGCTCTTCCACGAAGAAGGGTGGCGGCGAGAGGGTCGTCCGGAACGAACCCAGCACGCGCAACTGCCGCCCATCGCCGAGCGTCTCCAACGTGTGGAGGCGACCCGGCAGGTACTCCTCGGCCACTAGCGGATCGTCGCGTCGGGAGGCGATCTCGTCGACCCGGGCGGCCAGATCCGGCGCGTTCTGGACGAGGAACACGTCCTCACTGGCGACGCCCTCACGCGGCTTCAGGACGAGCGGATACGGCGCGTCCGCCGGCACCAGCCGGGCGTCAGCCGAGAAGACCGGGTCGACGGCCGCGAGGTGGCGGCGCATGAGGGCCTTGTTCTTCGCGCGGGTCGCCGCCCTCCAGTCCTTGGCAGGAAGGCCGAAATACGCGGCCGCCAGCGCGGCGGGCGCCTGCAGGAAGTCGCTGTTGGAGAAGATGGCGGCGGGCTCCTCGTCGCCGACGCGGGCGATGATGTCCCGGAAGTCGGAGACGTCGCACTCGACGACCGGCCCGCCGAACGCGTGCGCGCCGGCCCGGTAGGCGGCGGGGCGGTCGGTGAGCAGCGTCACGTCGAGTCCGAGGCGCGCGGCGGCGGGCAGGAATCCGTGCGTCACCGAGTCGGTCGCCTTCCCGGCGACCAGGTGGACAGAGGCGGCCACGAGCGGCCTTTCCAGGTCGGCTGGTGAGTGAGGTAAGCCTTGCCTAACTCTTAGTGATCACCATAGTGGCGGGGTAGTACCGCGCACGCAAGAACGGCGGCACCGCGTGTCCCGGGACAAGCCTCTACTGGTGGGACGATGCGCCAGGATGGGGCCATGGATCTTGTCGACCGGTGGGTCGCGCTGGCGGGGCCTCACACCCGGCATATCGGGGTGGAGCTGGACGAGCGCTACGGCGAGCCGCATCGCCGCTACCACACCCGGGCGCACCTGACCGCCGTCCTCGACCTCGTGGACGAGCTGGCCGGGCACGCCGCCGACCCCGACGCCGTCCGGCTCGCGGCCTGGTTCCACGACGCCGTCTACGACCCCGAGCGCGCCGACAACGAGGAGCGCAGCGCTTGCCTCGCCGCCCGCATGCTCGCCGACACCGACCTCTCGCCCGCCGGCGTCCAGGAGGTGACCCGGCTGGTGGAGCTGACCACCACGCACGCACCGGACGAGGACGACCGCAACGGCCAGGTCCTGTGCGACGCGGACCTCGCCGTCCTCGGCGCGGACCCCGACACGTACGCCGCCTACGCCGCCGCCGTCCGAGAGGAGTACGCGTTCGTCCCCGACGAGTTCTTCCGCGCCGGACGAGCCGAAGTGCTCAACGGCCTCCTGGCCCTCCCCAAGCTCTTCCACACGCCGGACGCACGCGCACGCTTCGAAGAACACGCGCGCAACAACATCCGGACGGAACTGATGCTGCTCAGCGCGTAGTGCTCAACCCCGCACAGTGCTCAACCCCGCAGTGCTCAGCGCCCGAGCTCAGCGCGGGGGCGGTACTCCTTGCGGCGACGCAGGCCCGCCCTGGTGAGCCGCAAGAGCAGCTCCTGGCAACCGACCGCCTGAGCCCCCTGGAGCACGGCCGCCTCGTACAGCTCGGACGGGACGTCATAGTGGTCGCGCTCGAAAGCCCTCGGCGGCATCCCCAGGTCCGCGGCGAACGCGTGCAGCTCCTCGTACGAGACGTCGCTCACCATGTGCGACCAGACACGGCCACGCGCGGGCCACAGCGGCGGATCGATAAGGATCAAGCTGCTTCCCCTAACACTGCGTTGACGTCGATGTAAGCTCACGGCGGCGACGGCCCGTTGAGCCGGTGAAACGCTACGACAGAACGCAAACGCTACGACAGAGCACATGCGAGGGGGCATGCGGGTGAGTGACGTGGTCGGGTACATCCAGGCCGAACGGGACCGGTTCATCGCCGACCTCAAGGAGTGGCTGGCGATCCCGTCCATCTCCGGAGACCCGCGACACGCCGCCGATGTGCGCGAGTCGGCAGGGTGGCTCGCCGGCCGCCTGCGCGAGCACGGCTTCCCGACCGTGGAGATCTGGGAGACGGGCGGCCTGCCCGCCGTCTTCGCCGAATGGCCCGCCGAGGACCCGGACGCGCCCGCCGTCGTCGTCTACGGCCACCACGACGTCCAGCCGGTCGAGCCGCTGGAGGAATGGGACACCGCCCCGTTCGAGCCGGTCGAGCAGGGCGACCGGCTCATCGGGCGCGGCGCGTCCGACGACAAGGGGCAGGTCTTCTTCCACACGCTCGGCCTCCGTGCGCTGCTGGCCGCGTCCGGGCGGCAGGCCCCGCCCGTGACCGTCAAGCTGCTGGTGGAGGGCGAGGAGGAGTCGGGGTCGGTGCACTTCGCCGACCTGCTCCGCGCCCACCGCGACCGGCTCGCCTGCGACGCGGTCGTCATCAGCGACACCACGATGTGGGCGGCGGACGTCCCGTCCATGTGCACCGGGATGCGCGGGCTCGCCGAGGCCGAGGTCACGCTGCGCGGCCCGTCCACCGACCTGCACTCCGGCTCGTTCGGCGGCGCCGTCCCGAACCCGCTGCACGCGATGGCGACGCTGCTCGCCGCACTGCACGACGCCGACGGGCGCGTCACCCTCCCCGGCTTCTACGACGACGTCGTCCCGCTGGCGGACGAGGAGCGCGAGGCGTTCGCCCGCCTCCCATTCGACGAGGAGGAGTGGCTGCGCACCGCCGGCGACAGCCGCGCCGCCCACGGCGAGAAGGGCCGCACGACCCTCGAACGCGTCTGGGCGCGCCCGACCGCCGAGATCAACGGCATGTGGGGCGGGCACACCGGGCCGGGCGGCAAGACGATCGTGCCGCGCGACGCGCACGCCAAGATCTCCTTCCGGCTCGTCGCCGGCCAGGACCCCGTCAAGGTCCAGGAGTCGTTCAAGGCGTGGGTCGCCGAGCACGTCCCGTCCGGGGTGGACGCCGAGGTCCGCGTTCCGGGCGGCGGCGTCCGGCCGTGCTTCTCGCCGATCGACTCGCCCGGCGTCGCCGCCGCGCGGCGCGCGATGGAGCGGGCGTTCGGCACCGAGGTCCTGTTCACCCGCGAGGGCGGCAGCGGTCCCGAGGCCGACCTCGCCGACATCCTGGACGTGCCGCTGATCTTCGTCGCGGTCGGGCTGAACGGCGACCGCATCCACGCGCCCAACGAGAAGGTCGAGATCCCGCTGCTGCTGAAGGGCGCCGAGACCGCCGCCTACCTGTGGGAAGAACTCGCCACCGCGCTGCGCTGACATCTTCGGGAGAGGAGCCCCTGTGACCGACGGCCCCCTTGAGTGGCTGGCTCTGGCGCGCGGAACGCTCGACCGGGTCGCGCTGAACCGCACGGACGACGCCTGGCTCGACGCCGCGTGGAACGATCCGAAGACGCGGGTCCTCGTCATCCAGGACGGACGTTCGCTCGTGACCTACGAGCCGAGCCCCGCGCTCGTCCTCGTCCCGCCGGACCAGGCGCCGCACGGCGAGCGCTGGCTCCTCGGCGCGGACGGCGACGGCACCGTCTACTTCGGCGTGGCAGGCCCGCCGCCCGCCATCGAGGGGACGGAACCGGCCGGGCTCCGCCGCGTCGGCGCCCTCCTCGGCGACCGCGACTCCGGCCTGCTCACCCACGCCGTCGCGCTGGAGCACTGGCACGACACCAACCGGTACTGCCCGCGCTGCGGCACCGAGACCCGGGTGGCGTCCGCCGGTCACGTGCGCGTCTGCCCGAAGGACGGCTCGCAGCACTTCCCGCGCGTCGACCCGGCCGTGATCATGCTGGTGACGGACGAGGCCGACCGCGTCCTGCTCGCCCGCGGCCCGCAGTGGCCCGCCGACCGCCGCTCGATCCTCGCCGGGTTCGTCGAGCCGGGCGAGTCCCTCGAACAGGCCGTCGCGCGGGAGGTGAAGGAGGAGGTCGGGCTGCCCGTCCGGGACGTGCGCTACCTCGGCAGCCAGCCGTGGCCGCTGCCGCAGAGCCTCATGCTGGGCTTCACCGCGCGGGCGGACGGCGGCGTCCCGCTGAACCCGGACCCGGAGGAGATCCTGGACGCCGCCTGGTACAGCCGCGACGAGCTGCGCGCCGCCCTCGACGCGGGCGAGATCGTCGCGCCGGGCCCGCTGTCCATCGCCGCGCAGATCATCATGCGCTGGTACGGCGGCGAGCTCCCCAACATGCCCGATTTCTGACACGCCGACGGCGGAGAACGGCATGCTCCTCGCCGACGCGGGGACGAGAAAGGCCCGCCGACCTGGGTCGGCGGGCCTGCTCTGGGCGAGCGCTCAGTTCTCCTTCGCGAGTTCCGCGAGGTGGCGCTTCACTTCCTTCGCGCTGGGGTTGGTGAGGACGATCTTGTCGCCGATGGTGACCGTCGGAACCGTCTGGTTCCCGCCGTTGACGCTCATGACGAAGTCGGCGGCCTCCGGGTTCCGCTCGATGTCGACCTCGATCATCTCGATGCCGTCCCGGGCGAGCTGGCTCTTCAGCCTGCGGCAGAACCCGCACCATGTCGTCGTGTACATGGTGAGCTGGCCGCTCAGGCCCGTGCCCTGGGCGGTCGTAGGCGTCGCCATCGCTTCGTCGTCTCCCTCGTTCGTCCGGCCGAGTGCCTACCGAAGAACCGCGGACCCGTCCCCGGCATTCCCTTCGTCGTCCACAGGTTGGCGCACCGGCTGATACAGGTGGGACGGGCTGCGAGTATGGGGGCATGTTGGCTGAGTCGGTGCTGGAGGGACTCGACCCCGAACAGCGGGCGGTCGCCGAGGCGGTGAAAGGGCCGGTGTGCGTGCTCGCGGGCGCCGGGACGGGCAAGACCAGGGCCATCACGCATCGGATCGCCTACGCCACGCTGACCGGTGTGGTGACGCCGCAGCGGGTGCTCGCCGTGACGTTCACCACGCGGGCGGCGGGGGAGCTGCGCAGCCGGCTGCGGCAGCTCGGCGCGCCCGGCGTCCAGGCCCGGACGTTCCACGCGGCCGCGCTGCGGCAGCTCAGCTACTTCTGGCCGCGCGTCGTCGGCGGCGAACCACCCAAGATCGTCGACTCGAAGATCGGGCTCGTCGCGGACGCGGCGCGGGCCTGCCGGCTGTCGTTCGCGCGGACGGAGCTGCGCGACGTCGCGAGCGAGATCGAATGGGCGAAGGTCACCCAGAACCGCCCGGAGGACTACCCCGCCGCGGTCGCCAGGGCCGACCGCAAGCCGCCCGCCGAGGTCGTCGACATCGCCCGCGTCTACGCGATGTACGAGCAGCTCAGACGCGAACGGAACCTGCTCGACTTCGAGGGGATGCTGGAGCTCACCGCCGCCGTCCTCACCGAGCACCGGGAGGTCGCGAACCAGGTCCGCGAGCAGTACCGGTACTTCGTGGTGGACGAGTTCCAGGACGTCAACCCGCTGCAGAAGATGCTGCTCGACACCTGGCTCGGCGACCGCGACGACCTGTGCGTCGTCGGCGACCCCAACCAGACCATCTACTCGTTCACCGGCGCGTCCCCGTCCCACCTGCTCGACTTCACCCGCGAGCACCCGGGCGCGAAGGTCGTCAAGCTCGTCCGCGACTACCGGTCGACGCCGCAGGTCGTCCGGCTGGCCAACGGGGTGATCGGGCAGGCGAGGGGGGCCCGGCACAAGCTGGAGTTGCTGGCCCAGCGGGAGAACGGGCCCGAGCCCGTGTTCAACGAGTACGACGACGAGGTGGCCGAGGCCGATGACGCGGCGCGGCAGGCCCGCAAGCTGATCGACGAGGGCGTCCCCGCGCGGGAGATCGCGATCCTGTTCCGGATCAACGCGCAGTCCGAGACCTACGAGTCGGCGCTGGCGGCGGCGGGCGTCCCCTACGTGCTGCGCGGCGCGGAGCGGTTCTTCGAGCGGCCCGAGGTGCGCGAGGCGGTGGTCCGGCTGCGGGGGGCGGCGCGGGCGGGCGCCGACGCCGAGACCGAGGGGATGGGGCTGATCCAGACCGTCCGGCACGTCCTGTCCGGGGCCGGGTTCTCCGACCAGCCGCCGGAGGGCGCCGGGGCGGCCCGCGCGCGCTGGGAGTCGCTCGCCGCGCTCGCCCAGCTCTCCGAGGACATGGCCGCCGACAACCCGCGGGCCGGGCTACCCGATTTCGTCGCCGAGCTGGAGGAGCGCGCCGCCGCGCAGCACGCGCCGCCGCTGGAGGGCGTCACGCTCGCGTCGCTGCACGCGGCGAAGGGCCTGGAGTGGGACGCGGTGTTCCTCGTCGGGCTGGCCGAGGGCACGCTCCCGATCATCTACGCCAAAACGCCCGCGCAGATCGAGGAGGAACGCCGGCTCCTGTACGTCGGGGTGACGCGGGCGCGCGTCCATCTGGCGCTCTCGTGGGCGCTGTCGCGCTCGCCCGGCGGGGCGCAGACGCGCCGCCCGTCCCGCTTCCTGGACGGCCTGACCGGCAAGACCACCACGCACACCCCGCCCCGCGCCGACCGGACGAAGCGGCGCGCCGCCAGGGGGCCGCAGCCGTGCCGCGTCTGCGGGCGCCCGCTGTCGGCCGCCGTCGAGCGCAAGCTCGGCCGCTGCGAGGACTGCCCCTCCGAGCTGAACGAGGAACTGCTCATCGCGCTGAAGGACTGGCGCGCCCAGGTGTCCGCCGAGCAGAAGGTCCCCGCGTACGTGGTGTTCACGGACGCGACGCTGCAGGCGATCGCCGAGCACGGCCCCGAGTCGCTGGAGGAGCTGGCCCGCATCCCGGGCGTCGGGAAGGTCAAGCTCGACCGCTACGGCGACGCCGTCCTGACCCTGTGCGGGCACTGAGCCCCGGCGTGAGATCCGGTGTGAGATCCCGCTCACGCGGCCCTGTGCGAACGGGCTGGTGCACGCGGGGGTGAGATCCCGGTCACTGGACCCGATACGGAAGACTGGCCGCCGTGAAGGAATCGCTGAAGGCGCTGCTGGACCTGCTCGACCTCGAACAGATCGAGAACGACATCTTCCGCGGCCGCAGCCCCGAGGAGCGGCGGCAGCGCGTCTTCGGAGGCCAGGTGGCCGGGCAGGCGCTCGTCGCGGCCGGGCGCACCGTCCCCGCGAACCGGCCCGTGCACTCCCTGCACGCCTACTTCATCCGGCCCGGCGACCCCCTCGTCCCGATCGTCTACACCGTCGACCGGGTACGGGACGGGCGGTCGTTCACGACGCGCCGGGTCACCGCGGTCCAGCACGGCAAGGCGATCTTCACGCTGTCGGCGTCGTTCCAGATCGTCGAGGACGGCCCGGTCCACCAGGCCGGGATGCCGGAAGCTCCCGCGCCGGAGACGCTGCCGGACGGTCTGACCCGCCTGACCCCGGTGTTCGGCGAGGTCGGCGCCCGCGAGTTCGTCACCCGGCGCCCCTTCGACATCCGGCACGCGACGCCGCTGTCGTGGGAGGCCGCCCAGGACCCCTCGCTCGCCACCCCCGAGTCGAAGGTGTGGCTGAAAGTGGACGGCGAGCTGCCGGACGACCCGCTGCTGCACGTCTGCCTCATGACCTACGCCTCGGACATGACGCTGCTCGACACCGTCCTGCTCAACCACGGCCTGGCCTGGGGCGACAAGCGGACGATGGGCGCCAGCCTCGACCACGCGATGTGGTTCCACCGCCCGTTCCGCGCCGACGACTGGCTCCTGTACTACCAGGACACCCCGTTCGCCGGCGGGGCCCGCGGCCTCGCCCGCGGCCAGGTGTTCACCAGGTCGGGCGAACTGGTCGTCTCCGTCATGCAGGAGGGCCTCATCCGCGTCTCCGACGAGCCCGGCCGCTGACGGCCGCCAGCGAGACGGCTGCCGTGGGATGATCGTTTCTTAGGGCGCTCCCGTGAGTTCCGACGCCGGCGAGACGGCGCGGGTTCACTGGGAAAGAAGTGAAGTCACCCACAAAACCGCAGGTCAAAAATATCTTGCTTGATTCGGCGAGATCGCCGTACGCTCGACGCGAGCAATCAACCGGCCGACCGCTGTGGATCTTGGATCCACCGGTGTCGGCCCGAGGAGCCAGAGAGGTGGTGTGCCGTCCGGTGAGCAACACGTTGATGAAATCCGCGTCCTCCTGGACCGACGCCTGCTCTGGCGCCTCGATGTCCCGCGTCTCCGTGCCCGACGCCTATGTCCCGGCGCTGGGCGGGCGACAGCGGTGGCAGTGCGCGAACCTGCGCGATCTCCGTGATCTCCGCGCTCTGCGCCATGAGCAGCTGATCCAGGACGACCAGGGGCGAAGTGTCTTCGAACACCCCATCGAGGACATGAGCGTCCCGGCTCCGGCCACGGCCCTCAAGGGCGCCACCGCCAAGGGTGGCGTGTCGGGTCCGTACCCCTGGAGGCGACCGGTCTAGCAAGACAACCGGCAAGCCCCCAGGCCGCGGATCCGACACCGGATCCGCGGCCTTCTTCTTTGCCCAGGACAACCCACCGAACACCCGTTGAGATCCAACGAGAGGAACAAGGGTGACTGTGATGCAGGGGGCCCTCGCGATCAGCGAGGAGGACCTCACGCTTCCGTGCCGGACCGACCCGGAGCTGTTCTTCGCCGAGGCTCCCGCCGATGTCGAACTCGCCAAGGCCCTGTGCCTGGAGTGCCCGCTCCGCAAGGAGTGCCTCGCCGGTGCGCTCGAGCGCAGGGAGCCCTGGGGCGTGTGGGGCGGTGAGCTCTTCGTCCGCGGCGTGATCGTCCCGCGCAAGCGGCCGCGTGGCCGCCCGCGCAAGCACCCGCGGCCGGACGAAGTGGCCGTGTGAGGCAGCGATGCCCATGACGCTCAGCCCAATCGACCCCGGAGGCGTGGCCCCCACGCGGGGACCGCGCCTCCGGGCCGCCGGGGAGAACGAGATGACGTTGCTCAGCCAGGACCTGTCCAGAGAACGAATACCGGCGACCGTGCCCGACGAGATCGCCGCCCGTGTGCGCGCGCTGCGGCGTGCACGGCGTGACGCGCGGACGAGGGCGTCCCGCGTCCGTCGCGTCCTGCTGGCGCCGACGGCGCCCGCACCGTACCGGGACTAACGCCCCGCCGGGCGCAGGCTCGCTCCGCCCCTGTCCTCGGGTCGAACAACTGAATGCCCGCCTGGTCGCAGGCGCGCTCCGCCCTTCTTGGATGGTTTGGCGGACGGTGCGCCTCCCGGCGGGCGCGTGGAGCGCGTCCGGTGGCCCACTTCGCCGGGCGCGCGAACGGAGCGGGGCCCCGCGCACCTCATCAGTGCGCGGGGCCCCGCTGCGCGTTGACTGAGCCTGATAGGCCGGTGACCAGAGTCAGCCGCTGGCCAGAGTCAGCCGTTGACGAGTTCGCCGTCCTCGTCGCCGGCGAAGCCGGGCACCCACTTCAGCGATTCGGCGCGGGCCGGGATCTCGCATTCGAGCTGGCACAGCACGCCGGTGCCCGCCGACAGCACCCGGTGGATGATCACGTACTCGGGCGGCAGGTTCAGCTGCCGGACGACGTTCGACGGCCGCAGGTCGGTGACGCGGACGGTCATGTCGCGCAGCCACTCCCGGTTGAACTTGAACGTCTCGGTGACGAACGGCTCGGTGACCGGCGCGAGGAACGCCTGCAGCGACTCGGTGTCGATCTCCACGCCCTCGCGGATGAAGTCCTCCCGGCGCAGCGTCTCCTCGATCTCGTCGATGTCGGCGATCGTGCCGATGCGCAGCAGCAGGCCGAGCCGCTTCTGGAAGCCGCCGGGGATGCGGTCGACCGCGCCGAAGTCGAGGACGCCGAGCCGGCCGTCCTCCAGCAGCCGGAAGTTGCCGGGATGCGGGTCGCCGTGCAGCATCCCGGACCGCTTCGGCCCGGACAGCAGGAACCGGCAGTACAGCAGGGCCGCGTGGTTCCGGGTGTCCTGGTCCCCCTCGCTGATGATCTTCGAAAGGAGGGTGCCGTCCATCCACTCGGTGATCAGGATGTTGCCGGACTGCGCGATGACCTCGGGGATGTAGAAGTCCGGGTCGTCCAGGTAGGCCGCGCGGAACTGGGACTGCGACTCCGCCTCGATCGTGTAGTCGAGCTCCTCGACCACCCGCTCCTTGAGTTCGGCGAGCATCGACTTGACGTCCAGCCCCGGCATCAGCACGCCGAACAGCCGGCCGAGGCGGGCGAGCTGGTTGAAGTCGCTGATCAGCGCCTTGCCGGCGCCCGGATACTGCACCTTCACCGCGACGGTCCGGCCGTCGTGCCACACGGCGCGGTGCACCTGGCCGATGGACGCGGCGGCGGCCGGCCGGTCGTCGAACGACTCGAAGTAGTCGCGCCAGTCCTCGCCGAGGAACTCCTCCAGCACCTTGTGGACGGTCGACGCAGGCAGCGGGGGAGCGGCCTCCTGCAGCTTGGTCAGCGTCGCGCGGTACGGGCCGGCGATCTCCGGCGGCAGCGCGGCCTCGAAGATCGACAGCATCTGGCCGAGCTTCATCGCCCCGCCCTTGAGCTCGCCGAGCACCTTGAACAGCTGCTCGGCGGTCCGCGTCTGGATCTCCATCGCGACGGCCTCGGCCGGTTTGCCGAAGGTCCGCTTCCCGACGCCGAGTGCGGTGCGTCCCGCGAAGCCGATGGGGAGGGACGCCAGCTTTGCTGACCGCGTCACCGCGCGGCGGGGAAGATCGCTCACGCCGTACATTGTCGGTGATCGACTGTTGTTCACGCCACAACCATTCGCAAGTATCGCCGGTGCGTTAACCGACCCACCGGCGTGACCTGCCCCAACACTGTAAGTGTGCGCTTTCTCACGGAGTCGCGGGGGGTGCCGGCGACCGCCGGGCGAGCAGGGTTCGGTAGCGTGCGGGGCTATGTCCGGAGACTCCGCCGATGTGCTGCTGGTCGAACGCCGCCCCGACGGGGTCGCCGTCGTCACGCTGAACGACCCCGGCCGCCGCAACGCGATGTCGGACGAGATGACCGCCGCGTGGAAGGCGGCGATGGCCGGACTGCGCGCCGACGCGGGGCTGCGCTGCGTCGTGGTCGCCGGCGCCGGCAGCGCGTTCAGCTCCGGCGGCGTCCTGTCCTGGCTGGCCGACACCAACGCGGTCGCCGTCCCGCCGCTGCGCGACCGGATGCTGGAGTTCTACCGGACGTGGCTGGCGATCCGCGACCTGGAGGTGCCGACGATCGCCGCCGTCAACGGGCACGCCGTCGGCGCCGGGCTGTGCCTGGCCCTCGCCTGCGACCTGCGCTACGCGGCGGACGACGCCAAGCTGCTCGCCCCGTTCACCGCCCTCGGGCTGCACCCGGGGATGGCCGCGACGTGGCTGTTCCCCGAGGTCGCCGGGCTGCCGCTGGCCCGCGAGATGCTGCTGGCCGGACGCGTCCTCAGCGGCGCCGAGGCGGCGGCGAACGGGCTCGTCAACCGGGCCGTCCCGCGCGAGGACGTGCTGGAGGAGGCCCTCGGCGTCGCCGCGAAGATCGCCGCGCAGGCGCCGGTCGCGACCCGGCTCACCAAGGTCGCGCTGGCCGGCGGCGGCCACGCCGACATGGAATCGGCGCTGCGCTGGGAGTCGCTCGCGCAGCCGGTCACGATGTCGACCCGCGACATGCTCGAAGGACTCGCCGCCCAGAGGGAGAAGCGCAGCCCGCAATTCACCGGCGAGTAAAACCGGGTGCACCGCCCGGCGGATTTTTTACTCTCACGCCCCCAGAGAGTCTCAAAACAAAGGGGCTGACCTGCGGTAACGTCAAACACCCCTTTTGGCGCAGGCAAATTTTCGAGTACGGTTCAGGCGTGCCCCCAAACGTTGAGGTCCGCCGCAGCGCCAGACGCAGGCGAACCGTGTCCGCCTACCGTGACGGCGACAAGGTGGTGGTCATGGTTCCGTCCAGGCTCAGCAAGGCCGAAGAGGAACAGTGGATCGCGACCATTCTGGAGCGGCTCGAAGAGCGGGAGCGCCGCCGGCGGCCCACCGACGCCTACCTCCAGTCGCGGGCCCGCGAGCTTTCCCGCCGCTACCTCGACGGCCGCGCCGACCCGGTCAGCGTCCGCTGGGTCGCCAACCAGCGCGCCCGCTGGGGTTCCTGCACCCCGGACGACGGCACGATCCGGCTCTCCACCCGGCTGCGGGGCATGCCCGGCTGGGTGGTCGACTACGTCCTCGTCCACGAGCTGGCGCACCTGCTCATCCCCGGGCACGGCACCGACTTCTGGGAACTGGTGGGCAACTACCCGAAGGCCGACCGCGCCCGCGGCTACCTGGAGGGCGTCGCCGCCGCCGCGCACCTGCCGCTGGAGGACGACGCCCCCGAGGACGACGTCACCGGCGTCCACCAGGGCGACGGCCTGCACCCCGGCGGCGAGTTCCCGCGCGAGGCCGCCGGGTGACCGACGCTCCCGACCGGGCGCCCGGAGCCTCCGCCCGTTTCGCCGCGGTGCTCTCGTACGCCCGCCCCAGGGACGTCCCGCCGGGCATCGACCCCGACGAGTTCCGGCTCGCGCTGCTCGAGGACACCTACGAGGTCGTCGCCGGGCTCGAACTGGTGACGTCCGCGCTCGTCCTCGACCCGCCCGACCAGCCGGACGCCGAGGCGGTCACCTGGCCCGGCACCCCGATCGTCCGGGAGGCGACGCTCACCGGCGCGTTCGCGGCCCTGCACGCGCTCGGCGCCGAGTCCGCCGCGCTGGTCGCGCCGGACGCCCCCGACCTGCCGCCGCTGCTGCTCGGCAAGCTGTTCCGCGCCCTCGGCGGCGCCCCGTCCGCCGCCTGCCAGGCCGAGGACGGCACGCTCGTCGCCCTCGCCGCCGCCCTCCCCCTGCCGGACTGGCTCGCCGCGGCGCTGCGCGACGTCGACCTCGACACCCCGGGCGCCCTCGCCCGCCTGCGCGCCGCCGCGCCCCGCCCCGGTCTCATGCCCCAGGGCCCCGGCTGGCACCGCCAGCGCACCACCGGCGACCTGCGCCTCCTCGACCCGGGCCTGGAAGGCTGGGAGAACACCCGCGCCCTGCTGCAGGGCCACCCGCTCAGCTCCTGACCGCGTCACCGGCCAGCGCCACGAGCCGCCGGACGGCGTCGTCGGTGGGTTCGGGGAGATCGTCCACCGGGAACCAGCCGAGATCGTCGGACTCGTCCGACGCCGCGTGCCGGGCCCCCTCCGGGGCGATCGCGACATACTGGACGTCCAGGTGCCAGCTTCCCCCCGGGTGGCAGCCGACGGCGTGCCGGTCCAGCCGGACGGGATCGGGCAGCAGCCGCAGGCCGGGGATGCCCGACTCCTCCGTCGCCTCCCGCAGCGCCGCGTCCGCGAGCGTGGCGTCGCCGGGCTCGCAGTGGCCGCCGAGCTGGAGCCACGCCTTCACCTTCGCGTGCAGTGTCAGCAGCACCCGGGAGCGGGACGCGTCGAGCACGGCGGTGCTCGCCGTGAGGTGCCCGGCCGCGCACTCCCGCCACATCCCGTCCGCCGGATGCTCCTCCAGATGCCGCAGGAACTCCAGGCGCACCCGCTCCTGACCGATGTCGGGTGCCCGCCAGGACGTCAGCACCCGCACCGCGTCGCCGTACAACGACTCCGACGCGCCCGGCCGGACGGACGCCCGCCCGCGCGCGGGGTCCCTCACGTGCGGCCCACGCGGGGGTAGCGGGAGTTGTCCGGGCGGCGGCGCCGTCGTTCCTGGTCGAGCGGGCGCTGCCAGCAAAGGCTCGCCCGCGCGACGCGGCGCCGGATCGCGTTCGCGGACGACCCCGGCTCGTAGCGGCAGCCGTGCACCCGGGACGGGCGCGACCGGCTCATGCGCGCGGCCCGCCGTCGTCCGGGCCGGGCTCATCTCCCGGCCCCTTCTCGCGGGGCTCGCCGCCCGGCCCGCCGTCCTCCGGTTCGGTCAGATCGCCCTTCTCGTCGGGCTTGCCGTCCTCCGGTTCGGTCAGGCCGTCCTTCTCGTCGGGCTTGCCGTCCTCCGGTTCGGTCAGGCCGTCCTTCTCGTTGGGCTTCTCGCCCTCCGGCCGGGTCAGATCGGACCAGTCCAGGTCGGTCAGGCCCTCGATCTCGTCGCGGGGATGCACGAAGCCGTCCGGGTCGTCGAGGTCGTCGGCCGTCGGGAGCAGGTCGGGGTGGCCCCACACCGCGTCCCGGCCCTGCGTGCCGCGCGCCTCGGTGAGCGACCGCCACAGCGCGGCGGCCTCCCGGAGGCGGCGGGGCCGCAGCTCCAGGCCGACCAGCGTCGCGAACGTGCGCTCGGCCGGACCGCCGGTGGCGCGGCGCCGCCGCACCGCCTCGGCCAGCTTCACCGAACCGGGCAGCCGCCCCTCCGCGGTCTCGTTCACGACCGTGTCGACCCAGCCCTCGACCAGCGCGAGCGCCGTCTCCAGCCGGCTCAGCGCCGCCTTCTGCCGCGGCGTCTCCTCGGGCTGGAGCTGGATCTCGCCGCCGAGCGCCTCCTGGAGCGCCTCCGGATTGCTCAGGTCGAGCCCCTGCACGGCCTGCTCGATGCCCGACAGGTCGACCGTGATGCCGCGCGCGTACTCCTCGACCGCGCCCAGCAGATGCGAGCGCAGCCACGGGACGTGCGCGAAGAGCCGCTGGTGGGCGGCCTCGCGCAGCGCCAGGTAGAGCCGGACCTCGTCGGCCGAGACCTCCAGGCCCTCGCCGAACGCGTCCACGCCCGCGGGCAGCAGCGCGCCGACGCCGTCCGGGGCGAGCGGCAGGCCCACATCGGCCGAGCCGGTGACCTCGCGGGCCAGCGCGCCGAGCGCCTGCCCGGCCTGGCCGCCGACCATCGCCCCGGCCATCTGCTTGACCATGCCGATCAGCGGGCCGGCCATCGCCTGCATGTCGGGGGAGATCTCGCCGGCGCCGAGCGCCCCGCCCATGGAGTCGACCATGCGGGTCGCGATCGGGTCGCACACCTTCGCCCACACCGGAAGCGTCTGCTCGATCCATTCGGACCGGCTCCACGCCTGCGGCGTCCGGACGCCGGCGGGCAGCGTGGTCTTCTCGTCCAGCCACAGGTCGGCCAGGCGCAGCGCCTCCTCGACCTGGCGCCGCTCGGCGTCGACGACCGAGGGGTCGCCCTGCTCCACCACGGTGTGCCGCGCGATGTTCTTGGCCAGATCCCAGTTCAAGGGCCCGCCGGCCCCGCCGCCCGCACCCTGCGCGCCGATCATGTCCGCGAACCGGTGCAGCATGTCGGCGAACTGCGCCATGTCGCCGCCCATGCCCTTGAATGGATCCTGGGGCCGGTCGTCGTCGTCGCCGTTGCCGGGACGGTTGAAGCCGAAAGGAGTGTCACTCATCGGTTTGCCCCTGGGATGCATGATGGGCTCATATCCGCAACGTTAGCCGGTCCCGGCAAGGTCGCGTACACAAGGAAGGGGGCAGCCCCGTGGCAACGGGCAAGGTTCGCCCTCGGCGTAGCAAGGGCCCGGTCGTCGCCGTCACCGGCGCCGCGACCGGGGCTGGACGGCTGCTGGCCGCCCGGCTCGCCGAACGGGAAGACATCCGCAAGGTCGTCGCGATCGACGGGCAGCGCGGCGACGTGCCGGGCGTCACCTGGCGCGTCACCGACATCCGGGACCCGCTGCTGTCGGGACGGCTGTCGGACGTGGACGTGCTCGTCAACCTGGACATCGAGCGGTCCCCGGACGCCGACCCCCGCGAGCGCCGCACCCACAACGTCCGCGGCGCCCAGACGGTGGTCACCGCCGCCGCGGCCGCCCGCGTCCGCCGGGTGGTCCTGGTCACGTCCGCGATGGTGTACGGGGCCGAGCCGGAGAACGAGGTCCCGCTGAGCGAGGACGCCCCGCTGCTCGCCGAGGCCAGCACCAGCATCGCCGGCGACTACCTGGAGATGGAGGAGCTGGCCGCGAACGCGCCCGTCACGCACCCCGGGCTTGAGGTCACCGTCGTGCGTCCCGCCGCGGTCGTCGGCCCCGGCGTCGACACCGTCGTCACCCGCCACTTCGAGGCGCCCCGCCTGCTGACGGTCAAGGGCAGCACGCCCGGCTGGCAGTTCTGCCACGTCGAGGACCTCGCGTCCGCGCTGGAGATCGTCGTCGCCGAGGACGTGCGCGGGCCCGTCGCGGTCGGCTGCGAGGGCTGGCTCGCCCCCGACGAGGTCACCGAGATCACCGGCAAGCGCAGCTTCGAGCTGCCCGCCGCCCTCACCTTCGGGATGGCGCAGCGGCTGCACCGGCTCGGCATGACCCCGGCGCCCGCCACCGACCTGCACTACGTCGCCTACCCGTGGGTCGTCGACTGCGCCCGGCTGCGGGCCGCCGGCTGGAAGCCGCTGTACGACAACGCCGCCGCGCTCCGCATCGTGATGGAGGAGAGCGCGGGACGGCACGCCGTCGTCGGCCGCCGCGTCGGCGGCAAGGAGGCCACCATGGCCACCGCCGCCGGCGCGACCGTCGCCGCGATCGGCGCCGCCGCCGCGATCCGCCGCGCCCGCAAGCGCCGCAGGTAGACGGAGCCGGGGCAGGGCGGCCGGGTCCGGGCAAGGCCAGGCCGGGCCGCCCGTCAGCTCGACTGCGGCGTGGTGCTGGGCGTCGCGCTCGGCGACGGCGACCCGGACGGGCTCGGCGACGCCTTCGGCGCGGCCTGGCCCGCCGCGGCGAGCGCCGCCTGCGCGTCCTTGATCCGCTTCCAGGCGTTGCCCATGCCCGGGTAGTCGCCCTTCTTCTGCGCGTTCTCGTAGTCCGTCACGGCCTTGTTGAGGTCGCCGATCGCCTTCTGCGCCGCCGCGCTCAGCTGCTGCTCCCCGCCGGGCGTCCCCGCGGGCGCCCCGGTCCCCACGGGCGCGCCCGTCCCGCCGACGACCTGTTTCAACGCCTCGTCGAAGGTGTCGGCGGCGGCGATGCTCTCGCCGTACCGCACGAGGATCTTGCCCAGCGTCGGGTACCGCTGGATCTCCTTGCCCCCCGCCGCCTTCGTGTACATCGGCTCGACGTACAGCAGGCTCCCGGCGAACGGGATCGTCAGCAGGTTGCCCGGTACCGTCTTCGTGCCGTTGCTGCGCAGCGCGAACACGTCGTTCTTCACCTGGGGATCGGTCTCGAACGAGTTCTGCACCAGCCCGGGACCGGCGGGCTGCGCGTTCCGGGGCATCTGCAGGATCTGGATCTGTCCGTAGTCGCGTCCCGGTGTCGACCCGATCGCCATGAAAGCGGAGAGCTGCCCGTTGCCGAGCGGGTTGAACACCGTCGTCAGCGAGAACGACGGGGTCTCCTGGCCGGGCATCCGCAGGGACTGGTAGTAGGGCGGCTGGCGCTTGCCCTCGACGGTCGGGTCCTGCGGGACCTCCCAGAAGCCCTCTCCGTTGTAGAACGCCGACGGGTCCGTCACGTGGTACTTGGTGAGGATCTTCCGCTGCGCTTTGAACAGGTCCTGCGGGTAGCGGAAGTGCGACTCCAACTCCGGCGGGATCGACGAACGCGGCTGGACGGTGTCCTTGAACACCTTCATCCACGTCTTGGTCACCGGGTCGCTCTCGTCCCACTGGTACAGGTGCACGCTGCCGTCATAGGCGTCCACCGTGGCCTTCACGGAGTTCCGCATGTAGTTGATGTGGTCGTTCGCCTGCCGTGCCACCGCCGACCGCGTGTCGGTGATGGTGTCGCGGGTCGCCTCCCCGAGGCTCATCTCCTCCGAGTACGGGTAGCTGCTGGACGTCGTGTAGCCGTCCACGACCCACAGGATGCGGCCGTTCACCACGGTCGGGTACGGGTCGCCGTCCAGCGTCAGCCACGGCGCGGCCTTCTGCACCATCTCCCGCGGAGACCGGTCGTAGAGGATCTTGGCGTCCTTGTTGATGGCGCCCGACAACAGCAGGTTCTTGTCCTGGAACTTGGCCGCGTACAGCAGCTTGTGGAGGAAGGAGTCGATGCGGACGCCGCCCTGCCCGTCATAGGTGCTGCTCTGCTGCCCCGACTCGCTGTTGTCGGGGTAGTTCAGCTCCTGCTGGCCTCGCCCGCCGGCCACCGAGTACCTCGGCGAGCGCTCCCCGAAGTAGATCTCCGGCCGCGCCACCTTGATCTGCTGGTCCGGGGACGCCGGCATGTCCTGGTTGATGAAGTCGGGCTCCCGCGAGTCGAATCGGTCGCCGTAGGCCGACACGAACCCGTAGCCGTGCGTGTAGACCATGTGGTCCTTGATCCAGCTGCGCTGCCCCGCCGGCGCCCCGGACAGCTCGCGCAGCGCGACCACCGTGTCGACGAGCTTGCCGTCCACCTGGTAGCGGTCCACGTCGAGCGTGTCGGGGAACTGGTAGAACGGCCGGATGCGCTGAAGCTGCTGGAACGACTCGCCCACCACGTTCGGGTCGAGGACGCGCACGCCGCCCGCGGTCAGCTTGTCGGCGTCCTCCTGGAGCTTCTTCTTGTCCGTCTCCGGCGCTGTCCCGTACGGGACGACCTTCGCGCCGTCGACCCCGTAGGCCTCGCGGGTGAACTTGATGTTGCGCTGGATGTACTGGCGCTCCTTGGCCAGCTCGTCCGGCCGCACCTGGACCTGCTGGATGAGCAGCGGGTACACCCCGCCCAGCAGGATCGCCGACAGCACCAGCAGCGTGAACCCGACGCCGGGCAGCATCATGCCGCGCCGCAGCAGGTTGCTGAAGAACATCGCGGCGCACAGCAGCGCGATGACGGCCAGGATCGTCTTGGCGGGCAGCAGCGCGTTGACGTCGGTATAGGACGCGCCGGTCGTCACCCCGCGTTCGGAATGCACCAGGCCGTACCGGTCGAACCAGTACGCGAACGCCTTCAGCAGGATGAACACCCCGAACAGCACCGACAAGTGGGCCCGCGCGGGCGGGCTCGCCTTGTCGCCCGGCCCCTGCAGCCGCAGCCCCCCGTACAGGTAGTGCACCATCACCGCGGCCAGGATCGACAGGATCACCGTCGCGAAGATCACACCGAGGACGAGCCGCAGGAACGGATACGTGAAGACGTAGAACGACACGTCCTTGTGGAACTGCGGGTCCTTGACGTCGAACGGCGTCCGGTTCAGGAACGCCAGCCACACCGGCCACTGGCCCGCCATGGACGAGCCCGTCAGCACCCCCAGCAGGCCCAGCAGCGCACCGGAGATCAAGCGGCGGCGCGGGTCGATCACCGAGCGGTACCGCTCCAGGCCCTGCTGCTCCACCGACAGCGGCCGGTACGCCGGGCGCAGCCGGTAGGCGACCAGCACGTTCGCGCCCACCACCAGCGCCATCAGCAGGCCCGCCCCGAAGAACAGCACGATCTTCGCCTGCAGCTGCGTCGTGTACACCGACGAGAAGCCGATGGAGCGGTACCACAGCAGGTCCGTGTAGGTCGCCGTGAAGACCATGAAGACGATCAGCAGCACGGCCAGCGTCACCAGGACCGGTAGCAGCAGCCGCGTCCGTCCGGTGCCGAGCCGGCGCCCGAAACCGGGAGTCCGGAAGGTCAAGAGGCCCCTCCGATCGAGATCTCGACCACCGGCCGCCCGCCGGTGCTGTAGATGCAACTTACCGACTGGAGCGGGGGTTCCAGCATTTCCGGGTCCCGATTGGGGGAAAGATGGGCCCGTGAGTCTTCTGGAAGAAGTCGTGCTGGACCTCGAACGTCATTCGGCCCAGGAGGGCTGGGACAGCGCGCCACGCCTCTACGCCCTCGTCCGCAGCGCCGAGCTCCGCAGCGCCGAACCCGAGCTCGCCGACCAGCTCGGCCTCGCCCCCGGCGCCGACACCCTCGCCGCCCTCGAGCAGCCCGCCCTGCCCGACAAGGACGCCGTCGAGGACGCCCTCGCCGCCATCGCCTGGCCCGACGCCGTCGAAGGCTGCGCCCTCGTCATGGAACGCGTCGTCCTGCCCCCCGAGGCCGAGGAGGACATCCCCGAGGACGAGGCCGAAGCCGCCGCCTACGCCGCCTCCCACCCCCAGCGCGAGGACGTGCGCATGGTCGTCGGCGTCCTGCGCGACGGCGCCCGCCACTCCGCCCTCCGGCTGCGGCGCCACGACAACGACGACGAGGTCCTCGTGGGCCCCGACCTCGTCCCCGCCCTCGCCGAAGCCCTCGCCGCCACCTTCGACCCCGACGAACCCGGGACGTCCCGGGAGGAGTAGGCCGCGCGCGGGGGAGGTAGCCTGCGGGACGTGAGCCAAACCGTTGCGGGCGGGGACGTCATCCGGCTGATCGGCGTCCGCGAGACGCCCCTGTCCGTCGACGAGGTGTACGGCGCCGTCGGCGCCCCCGGCGCCGGCGGCATCGCCGTCTTCGCCGGCACCGTCCGCGACAACGACCACGCCCGCGCCGTCAGCCGGCTGTCCTACAGCGCCCACCCCACCGTCGAACAGGAACTCCGCGCCGTGATGGGGAAGGTCGCCGCCGACTTCCCCGTCCTCGGCCTCGCCGCCGTCCACCGCGTAGGCGACCTGGAGATCGGCGACATCGCCGTCGTCGTCGCCGCGTCCTGCCCCCACCGCGCCGAAGCGTTCGACGCCTGCCGCCGCCTCATCGACGACCTCAAGGCCCGCGTCCCCATCTGGAAGCACCAGACCTTCACCGACGGGGACGACGAATGGGTCGGGGCCTGCTGAGTGTGGGTCGGGGTCTGCTGAGCGCCCCGAGCGCATAGAGTTTCGGCATGTCTCGTCGTGCCACCACGCTCACCGTCGCGAGCGTGCTCATCCTCGTGCTCGCCGTCATCGGCTCCGTCATGCGCGTCCCCTACGTCGCGCTGATGCCCGGACCCACGAGCAACACCCTCGGCACGAACGACAAAGGCCAGCCCCTCATCCGGATCGACGGCCGCCAGACCTACCCCGACCAGGGGCACCTCAACTTCACCACCGTCACCTACCGCGGCGGGCCCGGCGGCCGCATCGACCTCTTCACCGCCCTGCGCGGCTGGCTCGACGGCGACACCGCCATCGTCCCCGAAGAGACGATCTTCCCCAAGAACGAGACGCCCAAAGAGGTCGACAAAGAGAACACCCGGGCGATGCAGGACTCCCAGCAGAACGCCGAAGCCGCCGCCCTCCACCAGCTCGGCGTCCCCGTCACCACCCGCGTCGTCGTCGACGGCGTCCAGAAAGGACGCCCCGCCGACGGCGTCCTCAAACCCGGCGACGAGATCACCGAACTCGACGGCGCCAAAGTCACCAGCGTCTCCCAGGTCACCGGCCCCATGGCCAAGCGCAAGATCGGCGACACCGTCACCCTGACCTACAAGCGCGACGGCAAAGAACACGAAGCCCCCCTCAAGACCGTCGCCGACCCCACCGGCAAGCGCGCCGTCGTCGGCGTCGTCCTCTCCGACCAGTACAAGTTCCCCTTCAAGATCGACATCAGCATCGGCGACATCGGCGGCCCCTCCGCCGGCCTCATGTTCTCCCTCGCCATCTACGACAAGCTCACCCCCGGCCCCCTCACCCAGGGCAAATTCATCGCCGGCACCGGCACCATCACCCCCGAAGGCCAAGTCGGCCCCATCGGCGGCATCCAGCAGAAGATGATCGCCGCCCGCAACGCCGGCGCCACCGTCTTCCTCACCCCCAAGGACAACTGCTCGGATGCCGTCGCCGCCCGCCCCGACGGCCTCCGCCTCGTCCGCGCCGACACCCTCAACAGCAGCATCCAAGCCATCAACGCCATCAACACCGGCAAAGGCGCCGTCCCCGCCTGCACCAAATAACACCACCGTCCCGACCACCCCCCGCCATGCCATACACTTGAAACATCACCGCGGGGTGGAGCAGTTCGGTAGCTCGCTGGGCTCATAACCCAGAGGTCGCAGGTTCAAATCCTGCCCCCGCTACGGGTCCTAGGGTCCCCTTGGTCGCAGGCTCTGCCTGCTTCCCGAGGGGGCCCTTCGCATTTCGCCCGGGGGACGATCCCCCGGAACCCCCTGGGCCGCCACCATCCCCCGCCCGCCCGCCCCCGGGGCTTCGTCCCTGGCCCCCTTTTTCTTGCCGGGGTTGTTTAAGGGGCTTCCGGTTTCAGGTGGGGGGTTATCGTCAGGGCCAGGTGGAGGGTCAGGCGGTCTTGGCCGTCGGTGAGGGTCAGGGCCGTCAGTTCCTCTATGCGGCGCAGGCGGTGGTAGAGGGTCTGCCGGTGGATGTTCAGGGCCTTCGCCGTCTGTTGGACGTTGCCCGCCAGGTCCAGGTAGGTGCGGGCCGTCTCGGTCAGGTCCTGGTGGCTCAGCAGGCGGTCGATGCCCGGGGTTCGGGTCGTCTGGGCGAGGGCCTCGTCGCCGGCGGTCCGGAGCAGGCGCAGGACGCCCAGGGACGTCCAATCGCGGGACTCGCCGGGGGCGGCGGTGCGGGCCGCCACGCGGGCGCGGAGCCAGCCTTCGTGGACGTCCTCCAGAGTCGGGCACGGGGAGTACACGCCGGTCCGGACGGGGACGTTGCGTTCCTCCAGAAGGCGGCGGGCTCTGTCGAGGGTGGTCGTGGTGGGGGTCGACGCCGGGATCACGAGGACGTGGTCGCGTTGCCAGACCGTTGTCAGGACGGAGTGGGGGAGTTGCCAGGGGTTGAGCGGTTCCGGGGACGGTGTTCGCAGGACGGCCACGGTGAGGGGAGCGTCCGGGGCCGCGGCTTCCGTCAGGTCGTTCGCCGCCTGGGCGCGGACGTCCGGATGGGTGGACAGGAGGTCGGCCACCTTCCAGCCCAGGTCGTCGCGCTCCCTGGCTTGGCGGGCCATGAGGAGGCCGGCGCGTTCGCACAACGGCATGGCCTTGGCCGCCCGGGGACGCGTTATCCGCTCCTGGTCGTCCAGGAGCCAGAGGTAGCCGTAGGTCACGTTGTTCCAGCGGACGGGCAGGCAGAGGCGGCCGAGCTGGCCGAGGGACGTGTCGGCCGGGATGCGCACCGGGCCCCTGGCGCGGGCGATGCCGTGGCGTTCGAATCGGGCGCGGACGGCCTCGGACGCGCGGCGGTGCAGGATCGAGTCCATCCGGACGGGGTCGATCGTGTCGCCGTGGGCGGCGTAGGCGACGAGGTGGAAGTCCCGGTCCTCCAGCGTGGCGGGAGCCCGCAGGAGGTCGGCCGCCTGTTCCACGATCTCCTGGAGGTCGGGAGTCATCTGCCCTGCCTTCGTACGTTTGTATGAAGAACCGCCACGTCCAAAGTGGCAATTGACTATATGTGCTGGCGGGCGGCGCTTCTAATGTTCGAGGTGTACCTCGAAAGCTGGAGGCTCCCATGCTCAGCCCTCTTCTCCTCGCCGCCGCGCGCAGCGAACGGATGCGCGGTCTCGTCACCTCCGTCCCCCTCACCAGGGGAGTCGTCGACCGGTTCGTGGCCGGGGACGATCTTGAAGCGGCGCTCGGGGCGGTCCGGGGGCTGCGGGACGGAGGGCTGCGGGTCACGCTCGACCATCTGGGGGAGGACACCCGGGAGGCCGCGCAGGCGGAGACGACCCGGGACGCCTACCTGCGGATGTTCGCCGCCTTCGACGAGTGCGGGCTCGCGGCCGGCGCGGACGCCTCGGTGAAGCTCTCCGCGCTGGGGCAGGCCCTTCCGGGGCAGCTCGCGCTCGATCACGCGCGCGAGATCTGCGCCGCCGCCGGGCGGGTCGGCATGACCGTCACGCTCGACATGGAGGACCACACGACCGTCGACTCCACGCTGGAGACCCTCGGCAAGCTGCGGACGGACTTCCCCTGGGTCGGGGTCGCCGTTCAGGCGATGCTGCGGCGCAGCGACGGCGACCTGCGGGACCTGGTGGGGGACGGCTCGCGGGTGCGGCTGGTGAAGGGGGCCTACGCCGAGCCAGCTTCCGTCGCCTTCCAGAGCCGCCACGAGGTCGACCGCGCATACGTGCGGGGGCTGCGGCTGCTGATGGAGGGCGACGGCTACCCGATGATCGCCAGCCACGACCCCCGGATCATCGAGATCGCGCTGGCACTGGCCGCCGGGCGGTCGCCCTCGTCCTACGAGTTCCAGATGCTGTACGGGATCCGGGCCGCCGAGCAGCGGCGGCTCGCCGAGGACCACCGCATGCGCGTCTACGTCCCGTACGGGGCCGACTGGTACGGCTACTTCATGCGGCGCCTGGCCGAGCGGCCCGCCAACCTCGTCTTCTTTCTCCGTTCGTTCGTCTCCCGCTAAGGAGGGGTTCCTTTCATGGACGCCGTGACCAACGTTCCGACACCGGTGAACGAGCCGGTGCGCGGGTATGCGCCGGGCAGCGCCGAGCGGGCCCGGCTGGAGGCGAGGCTCGCCGAGCTGACCGCCGAGACGCCGATCGACCTGCCCATGACGATCGGCGGAGAGCGGCGGCTCGGCGGCGGCGCGAAGGTCGCCGTCGTGCAGCCGCACCGGCACGCGTCCGTCCTCGGGACGTTCGGGACCGCGACCGAGGCCGACGCGCGGGACGCCGTCGCCGCGGCGCTGGAGGCCGCGCCGGCGTGGCGGGCGCTGTCGTTCGACGACCGGGCCGCGATCTTCCTGCGCGCCGCCGACCTGCTCGCCGGGCCGTGGCGGGAGACGCTGCTGGCCGCGACGATGCTCGGGCAGTCCAAGACCGTCCAGCAGGCGGAGATCGACAGCCCCTGCGAGCTGGTCGACTTCTGGCGGTTCAACGTGCACTTCGCGCGGCGGATCCTCGCCGAGCAGCCGATCAGCGGCGCCGGTGTGTGGAACCGGTCCGACCACCGTCCGCTGGAGGGGTTCGTCTACGCGATCACCCCGTTCAACTTCACCGCGATCGCCGCGAACCTGCCGACCGCGCCCGCGCTCATGGGCAACGTGGTCGTGTGGAAGCCCTCGCCCACGCAGACGTACTCGGCCGTCCTGCTGATGCGGCTGCTGGAGGAGGCGGGGCTCCCGCCCGGCGTCATCAACCTGGTGACCGGGGACGGGCTCGCGGTGTCGGACGTGGCGCTCCGGCATCCCGACCTGGCCGGGATCCACTTCACCGGGTCGACCGCCACGTTCCGGCACCTGTGGAAAACGGTCGGGGACAACATCGAGAAGTTCCGGAGCTACCCGCGGATCGTGGGGGAGACGGGCGGCAAGGACTTCGTCGTCGCCCACCCGTCGGCCGACCCGGCCGTGCTCAAGACCGCGCTCGTGCGGGGCGCGTTCGAGTACCAGGGGCAGAAGTGCTCCGCGGCGTCCCGCGCCTACATCCCGCGCTCCATCTGGGACGGCGGGCTCAAGGAGGAGCTGGCCGCCGAGGTCGACGGGCTCACCATGGGCGACGTCACGGACCTGTCCAACTTCATGGGCGCGCTGATCGACGAGCGCGCGTTCGCCAAGAGCAAGGCGGCGATCGACCGGGCCCGCGCGGACTCCTCCGTCGAGATCGTGGCGGGCGGGACCTACGACGACTCGGTCGGGTACTTCGTCCGGCCGACCGTGCTCGCCTCGGACGACCCCGGGAACGAGATCTTCCGGGCCGAGTACTTCGGGCCGATCCTCGGCGTCCACGTCTACGAGGACGACCGGTACGACGAGATGCTCGCCCAGATGGAGTCGGTCGCCGAGTACGCGCTGACCGGCGCAGTGATCGCCCGCGACCGGGCCGCGGCCGCGCGCACCGCCGAGGTCCTCCGGTACGCGGCCGGCAACTTCTACATCAACGACAAGCCCACCGGCGCCGTCGTCGGGCAGCAGCCGTTCGGCGGCGCGCGGGCGTCCGGCACCAACGACAAGGCCGGCTCGGTGTTCAACCTGCTGCGCTGGACGTCGCCGCGCTCCATCAAGGAGACGTTCGACCCGCCGACCGACTACCGGTACCCGCACATGGGCTGAGCGTCGATCCCCGTGGCCGGAAGTGAGGCCCAGCCGCGGTTGAAGGGGGACGCTATCCGTTCCGAGTTCTCCAGGTCCACGCCGATGTCCGGGTGGGCCTGGAGAAGCTCTTCGAGGGCGACGCGGGCCTGGAGCTTCGCCAGATGCGAGCCGATGCAGAAGTGGACGCCGCTGGAGAAGCCCAGATGGCGCGGGATCTTCCGGGTGACGTCCAGTTCGTGGGCCGACGGGCCGAACTCGCGCTCGTCCCGGTTCGCCGACCCGAACAGCATCATCACCTTCTCGCCCTCGGGGATCCGCGTCCCGTGCAGGGTCACCGGACGCGTGGTCGTCCGGCCCAGCGCCTGCACCGAACCCTCCAGGCGCAGGAACTCCACCAGCGCGTTAGGGATCAGGGACGGGTCCGCGGCGAGGCGCTCCCGCTGCGCGTGGTCGCCGTCCAGCAACGCGACGCCGTGCGAGATCAGGTTGCCGGTCGTGTCGTTGCCGCCCGCGACCATGACGAAGCAGAACCCGAGGACGTCCCAGTCGGTGAGGCGCTCCCCGTCCACCTCGGCGGCCGTCAACGCGCTGATCAGATCGTCGGACGGGTCGGCCCGGCGCGCGGCGATCACGTCGGTGAAGTAACCGAACATCTCCGCCACGGCGCCGACCGCGTCGCCCTTCAGCGCCTTCAGGTCGGAGCCGTCGTCCTGCAGGGTCGTCAGCGCCGACACCCACGGGTCGAAGCGGGAGCGGTCCGCCTCCGGGACGCCCAGCAGATGCGCCAGCGCGAACGTCGGCAGCGGAGAGGAGAAGTCCCGGTGCAGGTCCGGGGCCTCGCCGTCCGCCGCCTTCCGCTCCATGAGCGCGATCCGGGAGCGGACGAACTCGCGCAGCAGGCCCTCCAGCGCGGCGACGCGGCGCGGGGTGAAGCCGTGGCTGATCAGCCGGCGCAGAACGGCGTGCCGCGGTGGGTCGAGCATCACGATCGTCGGAGCCAGGCCCAGCGTCCCGATCTCGTCGGGATAGAACGTCAGGCCCTGCGCGGACGAGAACGTCGCCGCGTCCCGCGTCGCCGCCCAGATGTCGTCGAACCGGGACAGCGCCCAGAACGGCGGATCGTCGTGGCGATGGACGGGCTCCTCATCGCGAAGCCGCCGGTAGGCGGGATAGGGGTCGGCCTGGAATCCGGGATCGAACGGATCGTAGACGTCCGCCATGGCGCGGCCTCCGGTGGTAACAGCCGTCGTTATTAACGCCCCCTGTTAGTATCACCGGCGTGCCGAGAGACGCAAGAGCCACCCGCGAAGCACTCGTCCGCGCCGGCGCCCGCCTCTTCGCCGCCCACGGCATCGACGCCGCCCGCACCCGCGACATCATCACCCTCGCCGGGCAGGGCAACGACTCCGCCATCACCTACCACTTCGGCTCCCGCGCCGGACTCCTCGACGCCGTCCTCCGCGCCGGCATCGCACGCATGGAACCCGCCCGCGCCGCAGCCCTCCCCACCCTCCACCCAGGCGACCTCCCCGCCATCACCGCCGCCATCGTCCAGCCCACCGCCGACGAACTCCGCACCCAACCCGGCCGCGACTTCCTCCGCATCACCGCCCAACTCGCCGGACGCGCCGGAATCCGCGACCACCACCACCCGCCCCTCCTCCACGACACCGCCCTCCAACGACAACTCCAGCTCCTCGAAACCGCCTGCCGCACCACCCACCCCGAACCCCTCGCCCTCGAACGCATCCACCACTTCATCGCCTTCCTCACCGCCGCCCTCGCAGACCGCGCCACCCGAACCAGCGACGAAACCACCCACGACCACGCCGCCTACACCGCCGACCTCACCGCCATGCTCACCGCCGCCCTCCAAGCCCCCACAACAACCGGTTTGCCTAAGAACCCCCAGCCCCATACAGTTGACTCATCACCGCGGGGTGGAGCAGTTCGGTAGCTCGCTGGGCTCATAACCCAGAGGTCGCAGGTTCAAATCCTGCCCCCGCTACGGGTCCTAGGGTCCCCTTGGTCGCAGGTTTTGGCCTGCTTCCCGAGGGGGCCCTTCGCATTCGCCCGGGGGACGATCCCCCGGAGCCCCCTGGGCCGCCACCATCCCCCGCCCGCCCGCCCCCCGGGGCTTCGCCCCTGGCCCCCTCCTTTTCGTCTCGGTGGCGGGTGGGGTCACTGCTGTAGCGGGGTCAGGCGGTGCGGGTCCTCTTCCAGGGTCGCGCGGTCCCAGTTGGCCAGCTCCGCTGCCGCCTCGTAGGTGTTGCGGAAGAACCCGGCCACGGTCGCGTCCGGGTCGTCCGCGGCGGCCACCGCCTCGTAGGGGAGCAGGAACTCGCCCGCCTCGCGGCTGTAGAAGGCGTGTGGGCCCACGGGGTGGTCGGGGAAGCCCGGTGGTTCCGGGTAGGCGTAGGAGTAGAAGGCGCCCTCCTCGCCCCCGCCCGGCCAGAAGCCGGCGCTGGACAGCTCGCCGGAGTAGCCCTCGCTCATCACGTAGTCCGGGCAGTTCGGGGCCCCGCCGGGGTGCGCCGGGGCAGGGCGGCCGGAGAACCGCGTGCAGGCCAGGTCCATCGCGCCCCAGAAGAAGTGCACCGGGCTGACCTTGCCGGAGAAGTGGGAGCGGAACTCGCCGAGGACCCGGTCGGCCTGCAGCAACTGGCGCCAGAACAGGTGCGCGGCGTGCGGATCGTAGGAGTCGTTGCGGCGGTCTTCGGCGAACGGGATCGCCGGGTCCACCTCGTTCGGGGTGGCATGGATCGGCGCCTCGATCCGCAGCTCGGCGAGAGCGTCCATGACCTGGGCATAGAAGGCGGCCACCGGCTTGGGCTCCAAGGTGACCGTGCGGGATCCGCCGTCGCTGCTCCTGATGCGCAGCACGTGCTCGACGAAGTCGAACTCGATGTCGAAGGCGCCGTCGCCGTACGGGATCGCCGAGGTGGTCAGGCCCCGGGGGCTGACGTACAGGGTGACCTGCCACCAGTGGTTCAGCAGCGGCGCGTGCGCCAGGCGGACCTTCCCCACGATCTGCGCCCACATGTGCAGGGTGTCGCGGGTCTTGGTCCAGTCCGCGAGCCGCAACCGGGGCCAGGATCGCTGCGCTTGATCGGCCACCACACCTCCATGTGCGTACGCTCCAGCCGCTCACCGGCGATGATCTGGGTCGTGATACCCCGGATGGCGCGCGTTCCACTGCGTCCACGGCATCGTTCCCGGCGCTTAGCCTGGGGGTATGCGGAACATTGCGGCGGGGCTGCTGGACGTTTGCTGCGTGCTCGCCTTCGTGGCGATCGGGCGGGCCTCGCATGAGGAGGCCGCCAGTCTGGCCGGGTTCGCGGGTACCGCCTGGCCGTTCCTCGCCGGGCTCGGTGTCGGCTGGGAGCTGCTGCGGGCCTGGCGGCGGCCGGACGTCCTGGTGCCCGTCGGGGTCGGTCTCTGGGTGTCCACCGTGGCGGTGGGGATGGTCCTCCGGGCCGTCTCCGGGCAGGGGACGGCTCCGGCGTTCGTGATCGTGGCGTCCGTCTTCGTCGGGGCGACGCTGCTCGGGTGGCGGCTGGTGGCCCGGCTCGCCGGGGCGCGGAAGGCGACCCCCGCGGGGTGACAGGAGCCTTCCCGAACTGACCGCCCGGTCTCTCTGACTGATCGAACCGGTTGACGGAGCGGCGTCGTCCTGGTGAAGTTACCCGCGAGTCACGTGGGTGACCATGATCAGGTGAAGGGGACACGATGGCATCTGCGCTGCGCGACTGGCTGGAGGCGCCGAACGCCGGACGCGGCGTGCACCTGGCCGCCGACGACGGCGGCTGGGAGTACCGCGACTACGGTGAGCTGGCGTCCGCCGCGCGACGCACCGCCGGGGCGCTGATCGAGGAGGGCGTCCGGCCGGGCGACGTGGTGTGCCTCATCCTGCCCACGGACTTCACCTGCATCGAGACGTATTTCGGGGTGTGGGCGGCGGGGGCCACCGTATGCCTGATCACGCCGCCGCTGTTCCAGGACGGCGACGACTACGTCGCCCATGTCGCGGCCATCCTGCGGCAGGCCTCGCCGGCGCTCGTGATCGCGTCCAAGGACCTGAACGAGTACGCCGGACGGGCCATGGACGAGGCCGGGATGAGCGGCGAGCCCTGGCAGCCGCGCCAGGCCGCCGAGGAGGCCCGCGTGCGGCCCGCCGGGGAGCTGGCGCTGCTGCAGTTCACCTCCGGGTCGAGCGGCGCGCCGCGCGGCGTCATGGTCACCTGGGACAACCTGGAGGCCAACAGCGACCTGATCGCCCGCATGGCCGGATACGAGGACGGCGACGTGGTCGCCACGTGGCTGCCGCTCTACCACGACATGGGGCTGATCGGCACGTTCATCACCCCGATCGCGCGCCAGGGGATGCTGAAGCTGATGCGGCCGGATCACTTCATCCGTGACCCCGCACGGTGGATCCGGTGCTTCGGCGAGGCGGCCCACACGGCGGCGCCGCCGTTCGCCTACGCCTACTGCGCGCGCCGGATCAAGCCGGAGCAGTTGGAAGGGCTCGACCTGTCGGGATGGAAGATGGCGCTGATCGGCGCCGAGCCCATCGATCCGCACGCGCTGGAGGTGTTCGCCCAGCTGGTCGAGCCGTACGGATTCTCGCGGACGATGTTCAAGCCCGCCTACGGGATGGCCGAGACGACGCTGCTGGTCACCATGGACAGCGAGCAGCGCGATCCGCTCGCCGTCCGGCCCGACCCCGAGGCGCTGGCGTTCGGGCAGCCCGTGCGGATCCTGGAGCAGCACCGGCTCGGGACGCAGTCGCTCGGCGCCAAGGCCGGATGGATCGTGGGGTGCGGCAAGCCCGAAGAGGACGTCCCCGTCGAGATCGTCGATGACGAGGGGAACCGGCTGGCGGACGGGCTGCTCGGTGAGATCGTCGTCGGGGGCGCGTCGGCGTGTCCCGGCTACTACGCGGGGGCCGAGGCCAAGTCGACGCGGTTCATGGACGGCAAGGTCTACACCGGGGACGCCGGGTTCTTCCACGAGGGGCAGCTGTTCGTCCTCGGGAGGATGGGCGACAGCATCAAGGTCCGCGGGCGTTCGGTGTACGTGGAGGATCTCGAATCCAAGATCGCCGAGGTGAGCGGTCTCGGGAAGGGCCGCATCGTCGTGGTCGGCGTGCCGGGCGCAGGGCAGAAGGGGCTCGCGCTGTTCGCCGAGACGCAGGGCGAGGAGTGGGTGCCGGGGGTGCGCGAGATGCTCCGGCGGCGCGTCGGTGAGGACGTCGAGGTGACGGTCGTCATCGGCGCCGGGCTGATCCAGCGGACGTCCAGCGGCAAGCCCCGCCGCCGGTACATGTGGGAGCGCCTGCAGGCCGGGCAGATGGACGGGGCGCGTGTCGTCCGCTGATTGCTAAAGCCGGTGGGGACACGACACCATGGCGATGACGCTGTGAGAGGTCGACGATGCCGGCTGTTGCGAAGACGCTGTTCCGCCTGGGCGCCCGCCTGGGCTCCACTGCCCAGAACGCCCTGGAGGTCGCCCGGTTCGGGGGATTCGACACGGATGAGGACGCGTCCCCCAGCGAGGTCGTGACCGAGCAGCGCGTGTACCGGCTGCGGCACTACTTCCCGGAGGCGGCGGGCGGGCCGGTGATGCTGCTCGTCCCGCCGCTGATGATCACCGCGGAGGTGTACGACATCTCCTCGCGGGTCAGCGCGGTGCGCGTCCTGCGCGACCTCGGCGTCGATCCCTGGGTCGTGGACTTCGGCGCGCCCGAGCGCGAGCCCGGCGGGCTGGAGCGGACCGTCAGCGACCATGTGCTGGCGATCAGCGACGCGGTGGACCGGATCCGGAAGGCCACGGGACGGGACGTCCACCTCGCCGGGTACTCGCAGGGCGGCATGTTCGTCTACCAGGCCGCCGCGTACCGGCGCAGCGAGGGCATCGAGTCGGTCGTGACGTTCGGCAGCCCGTCCGACACCAGCCAGGGGCTCCCGTTCGGGCTGCCGAGCTGGCTCGCGTCGGAGGGGGTGGAACGGATACCCGACCGGGTCCTCGGCGGGTTCGCGGTGCCCGGGTGGGTGACGCGGCTGGGGTTCCAGGCGCTGAGCCCGGTGAAGTCGGTGCGGTCGAGGATCGACTTCATCCTCCAGTTGCACGACCGGGAGCGGCTCGCGCCGCGCGAGCGGCAGCGGCGGTTCCTGGAGCGGGAGGGCTGGGTGTCGTGGCCGGGCCCCGCTCTCGCCGAGTTCCTCCGCCAGTTCATCCAGCACAACCGGATGCTGACGGGCGGGTTCCTCATCGGGGACCGGCTCGTCACGCTCGCCGACATCACCTGCCCCGTCCTCACGTTCGTCGGCGAGGTCGACGAGATCGCGACGCCGCCGATGGTGCGCGGCATCCGGCGGGCCGCGCCGCGCGCCCAGGTGTACGAGGCGTCGCTGCGCGCCGGGCACTTCGGGCTCGTCGTCGGCGGCCTCGCGATCGCGCAGACCTGGCCGGCCGTCGCCTCCTGGGCCCTGTGGCGGGAGGGCGAGGGCGACCTCCCGGAGGTCGTCGCGCCCGTGGCCGGGGACGAGGAGGCCGAGCCCGCCGACCTTCCCGGCGGCCACGCCGGGTACGGGCTCCAGCTGGCGATGGGCGTCGGGACGAGCGCCGCGCGGTCGGCGTTCCGGACCGCCTCGCAGGTCGTCCACGGCACCCGGCAGCTCGGCGGGGAGGCCGCGCAGAACCTGCCGAGGCTGGCGCGGCTGGAACGCATCCAGTCCGACACCCGCATGTCGATGGGGCTGCTGCTGGACGAGCAGGCCCGGCGGCGGCCTGGCGAGGTCTTCTTCCTGTACCGGGGGCGCGGGCATACGCACGACGCGGCCAGGCGTCGTATCGACGCCGTCGTGCGCGGGCTGATCCACATCGGCGTGCGGCGCGGTGACGCCGTCGGCGTGCTGATGGGCACCCGGCCGACCGCGCTGGCGCTGGTCGCCGCGTTGAGCCGGCTCGGCGCCGTCGCCGTCCTGCTCCGTCCCGACGGCGATCCGGCGGCGGAGGCGCGGCTCGGCCAGGTGACCCGGGTGATCGCCGATCCCGAGCACGCGGCGCGGGCCGCGGACCTGGAGGGCGTCCAAGGGTACCTGCTCGGCGGCGTCGGGCGCGGTGACCGCGGGTCGCTGGTGGACATGCTGCTGGACAGGCTGGTGGACATGGAGAGCATCGACCCCGAGCGGGTGGAGCTGCCTGGCTGGCACCGGCCCAATCCGGGACGGGCCGGCGATCTCGCTTTCGTGCTGTTCCGAGGGGAAGGGGAGCATCTGCGGGCCAGCCGCATCACGAACCGGCGGTGGGCCCTGTCGGCGTTCGGGACGGCGTCGTCGGCCGCCCTGTCCTCGTCCGACACGGTGTACAGCATCACGCCGCTCCAGCACCCGTCCGCACTGCTGATGAGCCTCGGCGGCGCCGTCGCGGGCGGTGCGCGGCTCGCGCTGGCCTGCGCTCCCGGTCCCGAGGGGCCGTCCTCCCATGGGGAGCTCGACCCGGAGACGTTCTGGGACGAGGCGCGCCGCTACGGAGCGACCGTCGCGTCGTACACGTGGTCGCTGCTGCGCGACCTCGTGAACGCGCCGCCGGACCCGGCCGAGCGGCACCACGCCGTCCGGCTGTTCATCGGGTCCGGCATGCCGCGCGGCCTGTGGCGTCGGGTCGAGCAGCGTTTTGCGCCGGCCAGGGTCCTGGAGTTCTACGCCTCGACGGAGGCCGAGGCGGTCCTGGTCAACCTGAGCGGCAGGAAGCCCGGCTCGCTCGGGCGGCCGCTGCCGGGCAGCGCGCGGGTGCGGCTCGCCCGGTACGACCTGGAGAACGGCCGGCTCGCCGAAGGGCCCGGCGGGTTCGCGGTCCGGTGCGAGCCGGGGGAGATCGGCATGCTGCTCGCGCGGGTGCGGCCCGCGGAGACCGGCTCGGCGGCCCGTCCGGTGCGGGGCCTGTTCCGGCCGGACGACGCCTGGACGATCACCGGTGACCTCTTCCGGCGGGACGCGTCCGGCGACTACTGGCTCGTCGGGCGGGAGGACGAGCTGATCCGCACGGCGGAGGGCGTCGTCCCGCCCGGCCCGATCCGGGACGCGCTCGGCGACCTGCCCTATGTCGACACCGTCGCGGTCTACGGGATCCCCGTGGGGGAGAGCGAACTGGCCGCCGCCGCGGTGAGCCTGCGGGACGCCCGCAGCTCCCGCCGGGGCGCGGGGGGAGGCCGTCCCCGTTCCGAAGAGACGGTCAAGGCGATCGACCTGTCGGAGGCGCTGCTGCGGGTCGAGCCGGGGCTGCGGCCGGCGCTCGTCCGGGTCGTGGACGAGGTGCCCGTCACGGCGGGACGGCGGCTGGCGACGACCTCGCTGCGGGACGAGGGCGTCCCCGCCGCGGGCGACGGGCTCACCTACTACCGGGACAAGGCGGGCGCGTACCGGACGCTGACGGACGCGGCCCGGCGGCGGCTGCTCCGGTCGCCGGCGGTGGCCCGCGAGGCGCGCTGACGGTCAAGTCGCGGGTGGATAAGTCTGGACTTACGGCCGTCCGTTAGGTTAGAACAAAGCAACAGAATTCGGTCTTTTGTTGCACGCCTCCCGGAGGGGTCATGACGAGCGTCCTCGCGCCGCCGCCGCAGGGCAGCGGCCTGAAACCGGTCCCCGGCGTGCCCGGCGTCCCCTACATCGGCAGCACCCTCGCCGTGATGCGCGACCCGATCGGGATGGCGCGGAAACGGTACGACCAGTACGGGCCCGTCGCCTGGGGGTGGCTGCTCGGGCAGCGCACCGTCACGGTCCAGGGGCCCGAGGCCGCCCAGGCCGTCCTGGTCAACCGGGACAAGGCGTTCGCGAACGGGCCCGCGTGGAGTACCTTCATCGGGCCGTTCTTCACGCGCGGCATCATGCTCCTGGACTTCGAGGAGCACCTGCACCACCGCCGCATCATGCAGGAGGCGTTCACCCGCCCCCGGCTCCAGGCGTACATGGAGGCGATGGCGCCCGGCATCGTCGCGGGCCTCGAGTCGTGGGAGCCCGGTCCGGGCTTCAAGGTGTACGACCAGATCAAGAAGCTCACGCTCGACCTCGCCGTCGACGTCTTCATGGGCATCGAACTGGACGACGCCGAACGCGCGCGGGTCAACGGCGCGTTCATCGACGCCGTCCGGGCGGGGACGGCCTACGTCCGCTTCCCCGTCCCCGGCCTGCGCTGGCACAAGGGCCTCCAGGCGCGCAAGGTGCTGGAGGAGTTCTTCTACCGCCACCTGCCCGCCAAGCGCCGCGACGGCGGCGACGACCTGTTCGCCGCTCTCTGCCAAGCCCAGACCGACGACGGCGAACGGTTCACCGACGAGGACGTCGTCAACCACATGATCTTCGCGCTGATGGCGGCGCACGACACCACCACCATCACGCTGACCACGATGTTCTACTACCTGGCCAAGTACCCCGAATGGCAGGAGCGGCTGCGCGAGGAGTCGCTGAACCTCGGCAGGCCGCGGCCCGGCTACGACGACCTCGACCACTTCACCGGCATCGACATGGTGATGAAGGAATCGCTGCGGATGGTCGCGCCCGTCCCGGCGCTGCCGCGCAGGGTCGTCAAGGACACCTCCGTCCTCGGCTTCCACATTCCGGCCGGCTCCCTCGTCGTGGTGCCGATGCTCAGCAACCACCACATGCCGCAGTGGTGGCCGGACCCGGACACGTTCGACCCCGAGCGGTTCTCCCCGGAACGCCGCGAGGACAAGATCCACAAGTACGCGTGGGCCCCCTTCGGCGGCGGCGCGCACAAGTGCATCGGGCTGTACTTCGCGGGTATGCAGGTGAAGACGATCCTGCACCAGGTTCTGCAGCGCTACCGCTGGAGCGTCCCCGCCCGCTACGAATGGCCGCTGGACACCACGTCCCTCCCCTCGCCGAAGGACGGGCTCCCCGTCCGGCTCGACCGCCTGGAGCAGCAATGAGCAAGGTCATCGCCATCACCGGAGCCGCGCGGGGGATCGGCCTCGCAACGGCCCGCGCGCTCAAGGCCGCCTCGTTCGACGGGCATGACGTCACGGTCGTCATCGGCGACATCGACGAGACCGCCGTCAAGGAGGCCGCCGAGTCGCTCGGCGTCACGGGCCTCGCCGTGGACGTCACGTCCCGCGAGTCGTTCACCGCGTTCCTCGACCGGGCCGAGGAGGCCGCCGGGCCGCTCGACGTGCTGATCAACAATGCCGGGATCATGCCGATCGGGCCGGTCACCGACGAGAGCGACGCCGACGCCCGCCGGTGCCTCGACATCAACGTGCACGGCGTGATGCTCGGCACCAAGCTCGCCCTCGGCCGGATGCTGCCCCGCGGTTCCGGCCACGTCGTCAACATCGCCTCGCTCGCCGGCGTCCTGTTCACCCCCGGCCTCGCCCTCTACAACGCCAGCAAGGCCGCCGTCGTCGGGTTCACCGAGGCGACCCGGCAGGAGGTGCGGGACCGGGGCGTGCACGTCAGCGCCGTTTTGCCGACGTTCACCAACACCGAGCTGGTCGCCGGGACGGCGAGCCCCAAGGGGCAGAAGAACTGCGAGCCGGAGGACATCGCCGCCGCCGTCGTCGAGGTGATCCGCAGGCCGCGCCCGCAGGTGGCCGTGCCGAAGAAGCTCGGCACGCAGGTCAAGGTGGGGGCGCTGCTCCCCGAGCGGCTCCGGCAGGCGGCGTCCCGCCGGCTCGGCCTCGACAAGATCTTCCTGGAGTACGATCCGGACGCCCGCAAGGAGTACGACGCCCGGATCCGCTCCGGCTCCTGACGCTCAGGCCCGCCGGGCCTTCCGGCGTGCCCTGGCCAGGGCACGGGCGCGGCGGGCCTGCGGCAGGTAGCGGACGGCCTCGGGCAGCAGCGGCCACGCCCGCCCGCCCGCCCGGACGGCCGCCGCGAACCGCCGGTAGCGGCGCTCGTCGGCGGCGCTCCACGGCAGCTCGAGCAGCTCGCGCATGCGCGGGTGCAGCCCGCCGACCGTGATGAACCGGGCGACCGCGTTCAGCGGCGGCGACACCGCCCGCCACACCGGCGCCGGCACCTGCTTCGGCCTCGGCAGGCCCTTGGTGGCGTAGCCGACGCCGTACCGGGCGGTCTTGTGCGCGACGATCTCCTCGTCCAGCATCCGCTTCCAGTACGCCTGGAACGCCTCCCAGTCCTCCGGCACGGCCCGGTCGCTGACCCCGTACATCCGAAACCACGTCTTGGACTCCTCGTAGATGCGGCGCTTCTCCGCCTCGCCGAGGGGCCTGATGAACGTCTCGATCGCGTACAGCATGTTGTCGAGGAAGGTCGCGTGCGCCCAGTAGTACGTCTCGGGGTCGAGCGCGTGGTAGCGGGTGCCGTCCGGCATCGTCCCCTTGATCTCGCGGTGGTAGTCGCGGACCTTCCGGCCCGTCTCGGCGGACCGCTCCGCGCCGTACACGGTGTCCAGGATCGGGCCGGCGGACCGCTTCAGCCGCGCGAACGTCTCGGAGAAGAACACCGAGTGGTCGAGGACGCCCTGGCCGAGCGCGGGGAGCATGTTCTGCAGGATCGCCGCCCGGGGGCCGACGAGGAGCGTCCGGGTGTCGCCGAAGTAGCGCCAGGTCAGCGAGCCCGGCCCGAGCGGGGCGGGGGGCTGCGTCTCGGCCTGGTCCGTCATGTGCACCGCCGCAGTGTGAGACAGAAGTACAATTTGACGATTATTGTAGCTCTGTCGCGTCCGGTGTCACGGACCGGGCGCCCGATCCGGCTAGGGTGCGGCTATGACGATGGACGTGCGGAGCGCGGAGGGGCTGGCGGCGCGGCTGGCGACGCCGGAGACCGCCGACGACCTCGACACCCGCATTTTGGACGCCGCGCTCGCGGAGTTCGAGACCTACGGGCTGCGCAGGGTCAGCGTCGAGGACGTCGCCAAGCGGGCCGGGGCCGCGCGCACCACCATCTACCGGCGGTTCTCCAACAAGGAGCAGCTGCTCCAGGCGGTGATCCTCCGCGAGTGCCACCGGTTCCTCACCGCGATCGCCGAGGCCACCGAGGACCTCGCCTCCGCCGAGGACGCCGTGGTCGAGGGGTTCGTGGTCGGGCTGCGCAGCGCCCGCACGCATCCGCTGATGACGCGCGTCCTGGAGAGCGAGCCCGAGGCGTTCCTCCCCCAGCTCAGCATGAACGGCGGCGCGGTGATGCTCGCCGCCCGCGACATCCTCGCCGACCGGCTGCGCCGTGCCCGTCCCGGCGGCGCGGAGGACCACAACACCGTCGCCGAGGTGCTGCTGCGGCTCGCCGTGTCGCTGCTGCTCGTCCCCGGCGGCGGCCTGGAGCTCGACGACGAGGACGCCATCCGCGCCTTCGCCCGCGACTACCTCACCCGCATGCTCCGACCCTGACCCCCGCGCGGCGACGTCCGCGAGCTCTGGGACTAGAGCCGCCCGGCGACGTGCTCGGCGATGGCCAGGGAGGACGTCGCCGCCGGGGACGGGGCGTTGCGGATCGTCACGACCGGGCCGACCCGCCCGATCCGGAAGTCGTCCACGAGCGAGCCGTCGGGGTCCACCGCCTGCGCGCGGACCCCGGCGGGGGCCGCGACGACGTCGTCCGCCGCCAGTTCCGGCACGAAGCCGCGCGCCTCGGCGACGAACGCGCGCTTGACCGCCGACCCGTACAGCTCCTTCGCGCCCGTCCGCCAGTGCCGCCGCGCCAGGCGCCGGAAGCCGGGCCAGCGGACCGTCTCCCAGAGGTCGGCCGGGCGGACGTCGCGCCGCCGGTACCCCTCCCTGGCCAGGGCCAGGACGGCGTTCGGGCCGATGTCCACCCCGCCGTCGACGCGGCGCGTGAAGTGCACGCCGAGGAACGGATAGCGGGGGTCGGGCACCGGGTAGATGAGGCCGCGGACCAGATCCGTCCGGGACGGGACGAGCCGGTAGTACTCGCCGCGGAACGGGATGATCGCCGGGGCCGGTGCGTCGCCGGCCAGCCGCGCCACCCGGTCGGACTGGAGCCCGGCGCAGACCACGAGCCTGTCGAAGACGAGCTCCTCGTGCGGGGACGCGACCGTGACGCGGTCGCCGGCCCGCCCGAGCCGGACGACCTCGAAGCCGAGCCTGACCTCGCCGCCGCCCTCGGCGACGTCGCCCGCGAACGCGCGGGCGACCGCCGGGAAGTCGACGATCGCGGTGGTGGGGGAGTGCAGCGCGGCCACCCCGGCGGCGTGCGGCTCGATCTCCCGCAGCCCGCCGCCCGCCAGGCGCCGCAGCCCCGGAACCCCGTTGGCCGTCGCGCGCCGCTCGATCTCGTCCAGGGCGGCCAGTTCGGACGCGTCCCGCGCCACGACGAGCTTGCCGCACTCCTCGTAGGGCAGGTTGCGATCAGTGCAGTATTCCTTGAGCAGGCCGATCCCGCGCCTGCAGAGGGTCGCCTTCAACGACCCCGGCGCGTAGTACAGGCCCGCGTGGGCGACGCCGCTGTTGTGGCCCGTCTGATGGGCCGCGACACGGTCCTCCTTGTCGAGGACCGTCACCCGCACGCCCGGACGCGTCTCGGTCAGCCGGCGCGCGATCGCCAGCCCGAGAATCCCCGCGCCGACGACGCCGACCCGTGTCTCCGCCATCCCCGCACCCTAACCGGGGGTGCGAGCCGGTCCCGGGGGACGACCCCCGGAACCCGGCGGCCGAGGGGTCAGCTCCCGAGGCGCTTGCGCCCCTGCGCGCGGACCCGCTTGCGCTGGGACGGGTCGAGCATCATGTACCCGACGAGCGGTGCGCCGAGGACGCCGAGGATGATCAGCGCGCTCAGCCACCACGGGAAGACGAACAGGGTCAGGAAGCCGACGACGACGCCGCCGATCACTACCTTGGTCTGGGTCGACATCTGGTACCTCCGTTTACGGGCCGCCCGACTGGAACGTCTCGAACCGCCGCCCAACTGGAACAACGGCCGTCCCGCGCCCGCTGTTCCACGATATGTCGCGAGTCGGGCGGATGGCCATGATGATCTGGCCCCGGCGGAAGTATGCCCAGCCCCCGGCGGTCGGAAGCGCGTGGTCAGATGCGCGTGGTCCAGATGCGCGTGATGCGCGTGGTCAGACGCGCGGCTGGGAGATGCGCAGGCTCAGATGTGCAGGGTCAGATGTGCAGGGTCAGATGCGCAGGGTCAGATGCGCAGGGTCAGATGCGCAGGGTCAGATGCGCAGGGTCAGATGCGCAGGGAGAGCTGGCCGCCGCCCAGGTTCCGCAGGACCTCGGCGTGCAGCTTGCCGTTCGTGCACACCACGCTGCCGCCGTCCGGGCCCGGCACCCCGGAGAGGTCGGTGAACATGCCGCCGGCCTCCTCCACGATGACCTGGAGCGCGGCGAGGTCCCACAGCGACACCTCGGGTTCGGCGGAGATGTCGACCGAGCCCTCGGCGACCATCATGTGCGACCAGAAGTCGCCGAACGCCCGCGTCCGCCACACCGACCGGGTCAGTTCGAGGAACTGCATGAGGCGGCCCTGCTCCTCCCAGCCGCTGAGGCTGGAGAACGACAGGGACGCGTCCGACAGCTCGCCGACCGCCGACACGTTCATCCGGGTGGCGCGGGTGAGGCTGCGTCCCGTCCAGGCGCCGCCGCCCCTCGCCGCCCACCAGCGCCGGTTGAGGGCGGGCGCCGACACCACCCCGACGACGATCTCGTCGTTCTCCATCAGCGCGATCAGCGTCGCCCACACCGGGACGCCGCGCACGAAGTTCTTCGTCGCGTCGATCGGGTCGATGATCCAGCAGCGGTTCCCGTACCCCGTCTTGCCGTACTCCTCGCCGAGCACCGCGTCCCGCGGGCGCGCCCGCTTGAGCGTGCCGCGGATCTGCTCCTCCACGCTGCGGTCGGCGTCGCTGACCGGCGTCAAGTCCGGCTTGGTCTCGACGCTGAGATCGAGGGCGCGGAAACGCCTGGTCGTGATGTCGTCCGCCCCGTCCGCCAGTACATGCGCGAGACGAAGGTCATCGGAATAGCCCGCCACGGCGAGCAACGGTACCCTGATCGCCCCCTGGCCAGACACACTTACCCGTGCCGTTCCGGCTTTTCGGTCGGCCGGACGTGGCGCGCCCGCCGGTTTCGGGGGACGGGTGGTGGCAGCATGGTGGCCATGCCGCACGACCTTCCCCCGTGGGTGACCGAGCTGACCGACCCGCGCCGGGCGGCGACGCTCGACGAGCTCGCCGACCGCCTCGTCCCCCTGGCAGAGCACGCCATCGACGTGTCCCGTCGGCTGCAGGCGCAGCTCAACGAGCTCAACGACCCGTTCAAACGCGAGGCGCTCCACGAGCGCGTGGAGCGGCTGAAGGCCCGGGCGGGCGAGGCCCTGGACGAGATCACGGCGGAGATCGCCGCGTCCGGGGAGGAGCGCATCGAACGGGTCTGGGCGGACTGGGCCGGGCGGGCCGCGCCCGGCGACCGCGGCGCCCGGGAGCGCGAGCTGCGCGGCCTGCTGGACCGCGACGTCGTCCCGGTGCTGTCCAGGCAGCAGCAGGACGTGGCCGGCGCCGTCGCCGACCGCACGTCCAGCGCGCTTGAGGACGCGACGCGGACGCTCCTCACCCGGGTGGAGGAACTGGCGCAGGCGGTCACCGACCTGATCCACGACGTGCTGCCGCTCGCCCGCGAGGGCCTGGCGCTGGCCGGCCGCATCTCGGCCCTGTCCGGTCAGGCGCGCAAGGCGGGCCGGGGGCCGATCCCGGACGAGCTGAAGGCCGCGGGCGCCGAGACGACCCGGGCGTTCGACGAGGCCGTGGCGCGGCTGGAGCTGGAATGGTCCGCGCTCGGCGCACGGTCCGCGACCGTGCGGGCGGCGCTGCGCGGCGCGGAGGAGAGCGCGTTCAGCCACGTCACCGAGGAGATGACCCGGTGCGTGGAGGAACTCGCGCCCCGGCACGTCAAGGCCCTCAACGAGGCGGAGGCAAGGCCAGGGCCCTCTTCGAGGAGTCGCGCGGCTGACCCGCGCCGCGCCCGCTACTCGGCGTCCGTCTCGCGGCTCGTGAGAAGGCGGCGCAGCGAGTCGAGGCGGGCCCGGGAGGCGTGGCCCTCGGCGACCCAGCCGTCCAGGCCGCAGTCGTCCTGGAAGTGGTCGCAGTGCGGCGGGCAGCGCTCGGCGGCACCCTCGGCCAGGTCGTCGAACGCGTTGATCACGTGCCCGGGGTCGACGTGCGCCAGGCCGAAGCTGCGCACCCCCGGGGTGTCGATGATCCAGCCGTCCGCGCCGGGCAGCTCCAGCGCGATCGCGGACGAGGAGGTGTGCCGGCCGCGCCCGGTGACCGCGTTGACGTGGCTGACGGCGCGCTCGGCGTCCGGGACGAGGGCGTTCACCAGGGTCGACTTGCCGACGCCCGAGTGGCCGACGAGCACGCTGGTGCGGCCGGTCAGGTGGCCGCGCAGCTCGTCCAGGCCGCCGCCGCGCCGGGTCACCGCGTAGGGGACGCCGAGGGGCGCGTACTCGGCGATCAGCGCGCCGGGGTCGGCGAGGTCGGCCTTGGTGAGGCAGAGCAGCGGGTCCATGCCGGCGTCGTAGGCGGCGACGAGCTGCCGGTCGATCATGCGGGGGCGCGGCTCGGGGTCGGCCAGCGCGGTCACGATGACGAGCTGGCCGGCGTTCGCGACGATGATCCGCTCGAACGGGTCGGTGTCGTCGGCGGTGCGGCGCAGCGCGGAGGTGCGCGGCTCCACCCGGACGATGCGGGCCAGGGTGTCGGTCGCGCCGGACACGTCCCCGACCAGCGCCACCCGGTCGCCCACGACGACGCCCTTGCGGCCGAGCTCGCGGGCGCGCATCGCGGTGACGGCGCGCTCGTCGCCGGTGCCGGGGTCGACCAGGCAGCGGTAGCGGCCCCGGTCCACCGCGGTCACGAACCCGGGCGAGGCGTCCTCGTGCGCCGGGCGGCGGCGGGTGCGCGGCCGCGTCCCGCGGCGGCCGGGCCGCACCCGGACGTCGTCCTCGTCGTAGTCGTGCGCTCGTCGAGCCAGTGTCCGCCCCTGCCGTCAGGCGGGCGCCAGCATCGACGCCCACTGCCGAGTGAAGTTCGGAAGAGTCTTGCCCACGGTGCCTGGATTCTCCACTTCGATGCCGGGAACGGCCAGGCCGAGCACCGCCGCCGCCATCACCATCCGGTGGTCGTCGTAGGTGTGGAAGACGCCGCCGCGCAGCGGGCGGGGACGGATCTCCAGGCCGTCCGGCAGCTCGGCGGCGTCGCCGCCCAGGCCGTTGATCTCGGCGACCAGCGCGGCGAGCCGGTCGGTCTCGTGGCCGCGCAGGTGCGCGATGCCCGTCAGCCTGGACGGGGAGTCGGCCAGCGCGCAGAGCGCCGCGAGCACCGGGGTCAGTTCGCCGACCCCGCGCAGGTCGGCCCGCAGGCCGCGGAACCCGCCCCGGCCGCGGACCGTCAGGCCGTCCGGGCCGTGGGTGACCTCGGCGCCCATCTCGGTGAGCAGGCCGCGCAGCGCGTCGCCCGGCTGCGCCGTCTCGGCCGGCCAGTCCGGCACGGTCACCCGCCCGCCGGTGACGAGCGCGGCGCCGAGGAACTGCGCCGCGTTCGACAGGTCCGGCTCGATCACCCAGTCGCGGCCCTCCAGCGGCCCGGGCGCGACCCGCCAGGCGTTCTCGTCCGTCTCGACCGCCGCTCCCGCCTCGCGGAGCATCTCGACGGTCATCGTCAGATGCGCCCCCGACGGCACCGGCGGGCCCTCGTGCCGGACCTCGACGCCCTTGTCGAAGCGCGGCGCGGCCAGCAGCAGCCCCGACACGAGCTGGGACGACCCGGACGCGTCGATCACGACCTCGCCGCCGTTCACCGACCCCGTCCCGTGCACGGTGAACGGGAGCGCGCCCCGCCCGCCGTCGTCGATGCCGGCGCCGAGCGCCCGCAGCGCGGCGATGATCGGGCCCATCGGCCGCTCCCGGGCGCGCGGGTCGCCGTCCACGAACACCTCGCCGGACGCGAGCGCCGCGACCGGCGGCAGGAACCGCATCACCGTCCCGGCCAGGCCCGTGTCGACGGTCGCCGGACCCCGCAGCTCACCCGGGACGACGCGCCAGTCGGCGCCGGCCTCGGGAGACGGCCCCCCGGGCGCCCCGGCGACGGCCGCGGGGGCCTCCTCGGTGATCCCGACGCCGAGCGCGCCGAGGGCGGCGGCCATCAGGTCGGTGTCGCGGCTGCGCAGCGGCCGGACGAGCCGGCCGGGCGCGGCGGCGAGCGCGGCCAGGATCAGTGCCCGGTTGGTCATCGACTTCGAGCCGGGCAGCGGCACGGTGGCGTCCACCGGGACGTGCGCCACCGGGGCGGACCAATGCGGAGAGGGCATGTCCCAAGGTTATCGGCCCGGGACGGGTCACCGGGGCGTGTCGCCAGGACACCTCACAGGGGGGCGGCTGGCAGGGGGCGGGTCACAGGGGGCGGCTCACAGGGGGGCGGCTCACAGGGGGATGGTGAGCAGCGTCCCGCCGTCGTCCAGCATGACGGCGAAGTGGTCGATCTGCCGCCGGTCGAGGCCCGTCCCGCCCTGCATGGTCAGCGGCTTGGGCTGGCCCGGCACGCCGTAGCCCTTGTCGGGGACGCGCCAGCCCGCGACGACGCTGCGCTCGCCGTCCCGCGACACGGCCTCCAGGTGGCACCGCAGCGGCCCCTTGATGCCGCGCAGCTCCAGGTCGACCTGCGTGCCCCAGCCCTTGTCGACGAGGCCGACCGTCCCGGACGCGCCGGTGCTCGCGTCCGTCGCCTGGAACTTCTGGACCGTGACGGACTGCGCCACGGGCGGCGGCGGCTTCGGGGCGCCGCCGTCGTCGCCGTTCAGCGCCGCGCCGACCGCGACGCCCGCGCCCAGCGCCGCCGCCGCGGCGGCGGTGCCGACCACGTACGCGCCGCGGCGGAACCGGCGGTCGGCCCGCCGGCTGCGCCGCATCATGTCGATCACGGGGGCCGGGGATGGGGAGGGCTCGTCCTCCTCCGCGGCCGCTTCGGAGCCGGGCTCGACGGCCCCGGGCCCGAGCTCGAAGAGGGCCCGCGCCGTCCCGGACAGCTCGCCCAGCTCGGCCCGGCAGCGGCCGCACCCGTGCAGGTGCGCCTCGAACGCCCGACGATCGCCGCCTTCGAGAAGGCCCAGCGCGTAAGCGCCGACGTCGGTGTGCTCGATCTGGGAACTCATGAGGTCACCCCCCTCTCCTCCAAGGCGACGCGCAACGCGCGCAGCGCGTAGTACACGCGGGACTTGACCGTCCCCACCGGGATGCCGAGGTACTCGGCGGCCTGGTTCACCGTACGGTCGCGCAGCACCGTCTCCGTCAGCGCCTGCCGATGCGCGGGGGAGAGGGACTCCAGCGCCTCCGTCACGACGACCTTGCGCAGCAGGCCGTCCATCTCGTCCGCCATCGGGAGGTTCTCCAGGGGGCCGTCGCCGACCTCCGGCGGCCTGACCTCGCGCTGCCGCCGGTTGTCGATCACGATACGCCGGGAGACCGTGGCCAGCCACGGCATCAGCGAGGACGTCCGGTCGTCCAGCCGGTCCGCGCTGCGCCACGCCCTGATCATGGTCTCCTGCACCACGTCCTCGGCCCACTGGCGGTCACCGCCGGTCAGCCGGAGGACGAACGCGAGGAGGGGCCGATGGTACTCGCGGTACAGCTCGGCGACGATCTCTTCGTCGCCGGCGGCCGAAGGCGGCCGTGCCGTGCCGGGGCGGCGGAGCAGGCTGCGCAACCCGCCGGGCTGGCGACCGGTCGATCCGGGAACTGCCATGGCCGGGGCGTCTCCGTGGGGGTGAATGCGGGCGGTCACCTGGCAGTACGGGACCGCCCCGCCTCCCGGTTCAACGGCTTTGAGGGTCTTTTAAGGTTCTCTTCGGGAAGTCAGCGCTTGACGGCCTCCAGGACCTTGCCCGCCTGGACGGCCGTGCCCGCCTTCACCGTCTTGCCGGCCTTCATGGCTTTCGCGGCCTGAGTGGCGGTGCCGGCCTTCACGGACTTGCCGGCCTTCGCGGCTTTCGCGGCCTGGGCGGCGGTGGACGCCTTCGCGATCTTTCCGGCCTTCGCGGCTCGTGCGGCCTGAGCGGCGGTGCTCGCCTTCACGGTCTTGGCGGCGCTCCTGCCGGTGGTCTTGCCCGCGACCTTGCCGATCTTGAACATGCCGCCGGTCTTCGGGCCCGCCCTCCTCGCCTTGCCGGCCTGCTTGGCGGCCTTCCGGCCGCCCTCCGCGCGGGCGATCCGCACCTGGCGGGCGGCCTCGCGGCGGGCGTCGCGCAGCGTGGCGGCGGCCTCGCGGCGCATGGCCTTGGCCTCGGCGCCGCTCCTGATCTGCGTCTCGCGGACGGCGCGGCGCAGCTCCGCCGTGCGGGGCGGGCGGCGCGGCTCGGTCGCCGACATGAGCAGCGCGCCGAACAGCGCGGCGTTCTTCAGCAGGTGGGAGCGCTCGTTCGCGCGGCGCTCGGGGTCGTCCTCGGTCCAGTAGCGGTGCTCGGTCGCCAGCGCGGGGATCAGCTGCGCGGCGAGCAGCAGCGTCGTCAGCCGGCGGAACCTGCCGGTCAGCAGCAGCGCGCCCGTGCCGAGGCTGAGCGCGCCCTCGATGCGGACGAGGGTCTCGGGGTCCTTCGGCATCCATTCGATCCGCTCGGCGACGGGCTTGACGGCCGGGCCGACCTGCTCGGCGCGTTCGCGCGGGTCGCGTATGGCGTCCAGGCCGGTCATGATGTACGGCGCCGCCACGAGGGGGCGGGCCAAGGTCGTGAAGGGTCGCATGAACGGCTACATGCCCAACGCGTGGCGGCTCAAGCGCGCCGCCCCGCCGTCGGCGGCTCGTGGTCTGATGGGACCATGTGCGGACGCTATGCCACCACCCGGGCGCGTCAGGAACTGCTGGACGAGTTCCAGGTGCAGTTCGACGCCGTCGACGGGGAAATCCAGCCCGACTACAACGTCGCCCCGACGAAGCAGGTCCCGGTCGTCCTGAACCGGCGCCCTAAGGACGCGCCCGAGGAGGAGCCCGCGGTCCGCCAGTTGCGGACCGTGCGCTGGGGGCTCGTCCCGTCCTGGGCCAAGGACCTCTCCATCGGCTCCCGCATGATCAACGCGCGGTTCGAGACGGTGCACGAGAAGCCGTCGTACCGCCGCGCTTTCGCCCGCCGCCGCTGCCTGCTGCCCGCCGACGGCTACTTCGAGTGGTACACGGTCCAGGGCCAGGGCGACTCGCCGGACCCCGCGCAGGGCGAGAAGAAGGCCAAGAAGAAGCCGCTGAAGCAGCCCTATTTCATCCATCCGAACGATGGCGCGATCATGGCGATGGCCGGGCTTTACGAACTGTGGAAGTCGCCCGAGGACGAGTGGGTGTGGACGTGCACGGTGATCACCACCGACGCGCCCGACGATCTCGGCCGCATCCATGACCGGATGCCGATGATCGTCGAGCCGGACCGCTGGGACGCCTGGCTCGACCCCGAGTTGACCGACACCGAGCGGGTCCGCGGCCTGCTCGTGCCCGCGATGGCCGGGACAATGGACGCCTACCCGGTGTCCAAGGCGGTCAACAGCGTGCGAAACAACGGGCCGGAACTCATAGAACCGGCGAATTCCGGGGATGATTTCGGCGACCATTCCGACAGTTTGTTCTGACCGCAGCGGCCTGGCGGGGAGGGGCCGCCCCAGCGGGAGGAGTTCGCACGATCGTGAACACCGCCGCCGCCCGTTCCCGCCTCGAGGCCATGCTCGCCGATCTGGACCGTTCCATCCTCATTCTCCGCGGCGAGACCCCCGAACGCGACGGCTCGGCCGCCGATGCCGGCGCCGGGCTCACCGCACACGACCGCGTCGAGGCCGCGCTGGCCTCCCTCCAGCGCCATCGCGGCGCGGTGGCCGCCGCCCTGGAGCGGATCGGCGCCGGCACCTACGGCCGGTGCGTCGACTGCGGCGAGGCCGTCCCGGACGGCCGCCTGGAGGCCCGCCCGGACGCCGCCCGCTGCATCACCTGCCAGGCCGCGCACGACCGCAGGCGCTAGCGAACCCTGCGCGCGCTCGCCAGCAGGTGGATCCCCAGGGACTCGTCGGTCCGGGGGGCGTTCAGCTCCGTCCGCACCAGGCGGGAGAGCGCGCGCGGGGACTCGGCCAGGACGTGCTCGACCGTGGACGGCGAGAGCACGGTGCGGGGCCTGATCCACTCGACGTCCAGGCCGGCGTCGGCGAGCAGCTCGCGGAGCTGGTGGGACGAGAAGGAGCGGGTGATCGTCCCGTCCGGCCAGGGGACGAGGACGACCTCGGCGCTCGGGACGTCCGACAGGTGCGCCCAGTAGTTCCGCTCGGCGAGCAGCGCCAGCCCGAGGGTGAGGGAGTCGACGCAGAGCAGGACCCGCCCGCCGGGCCGCAGCACGCGGACGATCTCGGCGACGGTGGCCTCGGTGGCGAGGTGCCGGGACAGCACGCGGTTCTCGGCGACCACGGCGTCCACGGAGGCGTCGGCGAGGTAGGGGAGCGTGCCGGAGTCGCCGATCAGCGGGATCGTGCCGCGCGCGGGAGGGCCCGGTTCGTCCTTTGGCGCGCGGCCCGGACGGCCCGGGTCGCGCACTTCCAGCACCGTGTGGCCGGCGCCCGCGGCGCGGCCCGCGGTGCGGCCCTGACCGCCCGAGACGTCCAGGACGCGCGATGGCCTGCGCGGCAGCCAGCGCAAGAGCTGGGCGTCCGCCACCGCCCGATAGAACGACCAGTAGCGCGCCAGGGAGTCTCCGGCCGCGCCCGCGGAGGTGTCGCGCAGGCTGGCGATGGTGAGCTCGGAAGGTCGCGCCGAAGGCACGGAGTGCACCTAATGCTCCTGTTCTTGCCGTATATGAGATTCCTTCCCCGTCCGGGGCCGGTCATCACCCTGAGTGATCCGGCGCAGGGAATCGGACCGGGAATCGGCGGGGCCGTTCCGGTGTTGCACCGTCTCACAGTGAGCGACCACGGAGGTGCAAGCCGATGACCACAGCCGTCGCGGATCAGCAGCGGAGAGCCGGTACGGCGGCCTCCCGCGGCGACGCGCGGGCACCCGTCCGCGTCGGCAGGCCGCGCGGACCGATATCGTCTGTGGAACACGGCGCCGCCGGCCGAGCCAGGGCCACGGGCGCCACAGCCGAGGGGGTGGGTCAGGTACCCGGCACCACGGAGACCGTGGAGCAGCGCCAGGAGCGGTTCCAGCGCGACGTGCTCCCGTTCTTGGACCAGCTGTACTCGGCCGCGCTGCGCATGACGCGCAACCCGGCCGACGCCGAGGACCTCGTCCAGGAGACCTTCGCCAAGGCGTTCGCGTCCTTCCACCAGTTCAAGGAGGGCACGAACCTCAAGGCGTGGCTCTACCGCATCCTGACCAACACGTTCATCAACTCCTACCGCAAGAAGCAGCGCCAGCCGCAGCAGGCCGCCACCGAGGACATCGAGGACTGGCAGATCGCGCGCGCCGAGTCGCACACCTCCAGCGGGCTGAAGTCCGCGGAGTCCGAGGCGCTGGAGCACCTGCCCGACTCCGACGTCAAGCGGGCGCTGCAGGACCTGCCGGAGGAGTTCCGCATCGCCGTCTACCTCGCCGACGTCGAGGGCTTCGCCTACAAGGAGATCGCCGAGATCATGGGCACGCCCATCGGCACGGTGATGTCCCGACTGCACCGCGGCCGGCGCCAGCTCCGCGGCATGCTGGAGGACTACGCTGAGGAGCGCGGCCTCACCCGGGCCGGCAGGGGGTCAACATGAGCTGCGGCAACCACCACGAGACGCCTTGCGACGAGGTACTGGCGCGGGTCTACACCTATCTCGACGGTGAGCTCGACCAGGGCGGCTGCGGCGAGGTCCGCGAGCACCTCGACGAGTGCGGCCCCTGCCTGCGCGAGTACGGCCTCGAAGAGGCCGTCAAGAAACTGGTGAACAAGTCCTGCGGGTGCGAGCAGGCCCCGACGGACCTGCGCGCCAAGGTGCTCGGCCGCATCGAGGAGATCTGCGGCGAGATCAAGTCGACCGGCGGCGCGGACCGGTCCGGGAGCGCCTGAGCGCTTCGGTATCGTGCCGGGGGTGCTAGCACTCGTCACCGGCGCGGCCGGATTCATCGGATCCCATCTCGTCGACCGGCTCCTGGCGGACGGCCACCAGGTCATCGGCGTGGACGACATGTCGTCCGGCGCGAACGTCCGTCCGGGTGCGGAGCTGTGGGAGATGGACGTCGCCGATCCGGCGCTGGTGAAGCGGGCCGCGGCGCGGCGCCCCGAGGTGATCTGCCATTTGGCCGCGCAGGTCAGCGTCCGCGTCAGCGTGTCCGACCCGCTGGCCGACGCCCGCACGAACGTGATCGGCACCGCCAACGTGCTGGAGGCCGCGCGCGCGGCCGGCGGCCGCAAGGTGGTGTTCACCTCCAGCTGCGCGGTGTACGGGGTGCCGGACGCGCTGCCCGTCCCGGCGGACGCCGAACTGCGCCCCGCCTCCCCGTACGCGGCCTCGAAGGTCTCCGGCGAGGTCTACGCGGCGATGTACCGGCGGCTGCACGGCATCGACTTCACGACGCTGACGCTGGCGAACGTCTACGGGCCGCGGCAGACGCCCGAGGGCGAGGCCGGCGTCGTCTCCATCTTCACGGACGCGCTGCTGTCCGGCCGTCCGACGAAGGTCTACGGCGACGGCACGCAGACCCGCGACTACGTCTACGTCCTGGACGTGGTGGACGCGTTCGCCCGCGCGGCCGGGGACGCCGGCGGGGGGCGCCGCCTCAACGTCGGCACCGGCCTGCAGACCACCGACCGCGACCTGCACACGCTCGTCGCGAGGGCGGCGGGCGCGCCCGACGAGCCGGAGTTCGCCCCGTCCCGGCTGGGTGATCTGCCCGCGATGTCCGTCGATCCGCGGGCGACGCGGGAGGCGCTCGGCTGGGAGCCGGGGGTGTCCCTCGCCGAGGGCCTCGCCGAGACCGTCGCCTGGGCGCGCGAGCGGAACGCCGCGCGCGGCTGGTCGGAACGCCCATCGCGCGGATGATCGGAACGCCCATCGCCCGGCGTGCGGCTGAATTCGGATGCGCACTCCAAAACACGGGGGTGTCGCATTGTGGCCATTTCCTTAGGGTGAGTCTTTTTCATCCAAGAGGTACGGTACGACGTACCATCGCGGTCGGCGGGCGGGATAAAGGGCGGGATTGCTGGACGCCTTCGCTGGTGCACGTGCATTCAGGTGTGCACCAGTATTGTGCGCTTACGTTGAGTGCTTTAACCCCGCGAATTGATCACCTATGGTGACGGTCGCTTCACACTTTGCTCAGATTTTCCCTCACGCGTGTGTGACCTGGGCAGTTCGCGTTAGGCTTGTGCCGAAATCAGCGACGGGAGCGCGTGCCCACCGATGCAATTCGGGGTATGTGCTCGCCCGGGAAGGCCGGGTCCGCGCCCGGCCCGATGGCCGGCCGCGAGGCCGGGACGGCCCGGTTCGGCGGGGGGAGGCAAGGAGCCATGCTCAAGAGTGTGTCGCCGGCAGGACTCGGCCGGCGCCCGAGCGCCTCGGCGTCGTCGTTGATGCTGACCAAGGGCGTGTCCTGGGTCTAGGCGCCGGCAGGCGCACAGCACCCCGGCGGCGGCCCGCCATCTCGTCACTCCCCGAGGGGCGGCAATGCGTGGACTTCCTCTCGCTGCCTGGGCGTACGTCTGCGGTGTGGTGGCCCTCGCGGCCGGCCTCATCGCGACGTCGTCCTTCGCGGAGCTGGACTGGGGCAAGCTGGCCGTGCTGGCCCTGCTCTTCCTCGTCTGCGACTCGGCGCCCGCGCGGCTGAACGTCGAGCGCGCCAGGGTGTCGCTGAGCTTCGCCGCGAGCCTGGCCTCGGTGGTGCTGCTCGGCCCGGTCGGCGCCGCGCTGCTCGGCCTGGTCGCCGTCGTCACCGGGCAGCGCATCTTCGCCCCGGTCAAGCGGATCTTCAACGGCGCGCAGTTCGCGCTCAGCGGGTTCATCGCCGGGACGGTGTTCGACCTGCTCGGCGGCGCCCGCTTCCACCCCGGGCAGACCCGCTGGGTGGAGAGCGTCATCGGCCCGTTCCTCGGCGCGCTGGTCACCTTCGTCCTGGTCAACCTGGCGCTGACGGCCGGGGTCCTGCTGCTCAGCCGGCAGGCCGCGCCGCGCGAGCTGCTGCGCGAGGGCCAGCTCGCCGTCGGCTGCCTCGGCTACGGCATGGTCGGCCTGCTGATCGCCGGGCTCTGGCCGCGGGTCGGCCCGTTCGCCGCCGTCCTCGTCCTGCTCCCGCTGTTCATCGCCCGGTGGGCGATGGACCAGGCGTACGCGCAGCAGCAGGCGCACGCCGCGACCCTCGCCGCGCTCTGCCAGGCGGTCGAGACCAAGGACTTCTACACCCGCGGCCACTCCGAGCGCGTCTCCCGGGGATCGGTGATGATCGCGCAGGAGATCGGGATGCGCGCCGACCGGGTGGAGGCGATCCGCTACGCCGGGATGCTGCACGACGTCGGCAAGCTCGGCGTCCCCACCAAGGTGCTGCAGAAGAACGGTCCGATGACCGAGGAGGAGTTCGCCGCGATCCAGCTGCACCCGATGCGCGGGCTGGAGATCGTCCGGGAGATCGGGTTCCTGGACGAGGCGCTCGCCGGCATCATGCACCACCACGAGAAGATGAACGGCCGCGGCTACCCGATGGGCCTCGCCGGGGACGAGATCCCCGAGTTCGCCCGGGTCATCTCGGTCGCCGACGCGTTCGACTCGATGACCTCGACGCGCTCCTACCGGGCGGCCCGCAGCATCGAGGCGGCCGTGGCGGAGCTGCGCCGCGGCATGGGCGACCACTTCGACCCGGAGATGGTCGAGGCGTTCCTGCGGGCGCTCGACCGCGACGGCTGGGAGCCGCCCGAGCCCGTCGTCCTGCCGGACGACGACGTCGTCGAGACCACCCAGCAGGACCACGACGACCCGAGCGCGCCGCTGCGCGTCACCGGCGACGGGGTGCGGCACCAGTGACCGCCGACCGGATCCCCGCCCGGGAGCGGGCCGCGTGGCAGACCATCGACTCCGGCCAGCTGCTGCTGATCGCGACCGCCGGGCTGTTCGCCGTCGTCGCGATCACGCAGGTCGCGGCGGTCGGCCTCCACCAGCCCGACATCGCGATCATCTTCGGTGTGCTGATCGCGCTCGGCGAGCTGTTCCGCATGGTGATGCCCGGCAACCGGGAGGTCGCGCCGATCGCGAGCGCGGGCGCGATGGGGTACGCGCTGCTGGTCGGCGTCGGCCCCGAGGGCGCCGCGCCGGGCGAGCCGCTCGGCGTCGTCCCGGCCGAGCACTCCGCGCTGCAGGTCGTCGCGGTCACCGCGGTCGGCATGCTGGTCGGCTCGCTGCCGCACATCGCGGTCGGCCGGACGCCGCGGCCGGACGCGATGGCGCGCCGGCTGTTCACCGTCGCGCTCATCGCCCTGTGCTTCCGGCCGTTGCTCTCCCTCGACCTCGCCTGGTACCTGCTGCTGGCGGTGATGGGCGTCGTCGTGATCGCGTCCTGCTTCACCGACCTGCTGATCGCCGCGATGATCCGGGCGGAGACCGTCCGGTCCCGGTTCGGCATCGCGCTGCGCGACGAGGTCGAGGCGAACATGGCGCTGTGCGCGGCGACCAGCGCCACCGCCATGCTGATCGCGGTCGCGACGACCGCGATGGGCCAGGCCGCGCTGCTGATCTTCACGGTGCCGATCCTGGTGACGCAGTTCGCGTTCCGCCGGTACGCCGGCATCCGCGCCACCTACCTGGAGACCGTCCGCGCGCTGTCGCGGGTCACCGAGGTCGGCGGCTACGTGGAGGCCGGCCACTCGCGGCGGGTGGCCTGGCTCGCGGTGGCGATGGGGCGCGAGCTCGGCATGGCCGAGGAGGAGCTGCTCGAACTGGAGTACGCGGCGCTGATGCACGACATCGGGCAGCTGTCGCTCGGCGACCCGATACCGGGCGGCGCGACCGTCCTGGCGTCCCCGGCCGAGCAGCGCCGCATCGCCGAGCTGGGCGCCGAGGTGATCAAGCAGACCGGGGTGCTGGACCGGGTGGCGCACATCGTGCAGCTGTCCTCGCACCCGTACCGGACGGGCCGCGAACCCGTCGGCGACCCGGCGGAGCGGCCGATCCCGCCGCCGCTCGCCGGCCGCATCATCAAGGTCGCCAACGCCTACGACGACCTCGTGGGCGACTCGGCCGACCGCGACCGGGGCGCCGCCGTGCTGGAGCGGCTCCGGCTCGACTCGGCCGCCGAGTACGACCCGACGGTCGTGGAGGCGCTCAGCCGCGTCGTGGACCGGCGGCTCCGGCAGTAGATCCCGTGCGCGGCCGTGACGACGGCCGCGGCCGTCCACAGCAGCAGCGCGCCGAGGCGCTGGTCGTCCAGCGGTGACGGGCCCCACCGGCGGCCGAGGTCCTCGTACCAGCCGCCGAGGACGGTCCCGTCCCGCATGAGCGCGACCCCGGCGATCACGTGCAGCGGCAGCATCGCCGCCGGGACGAGCGTCCCGGCCGTCCCGTGGAAGTACGCGACCCCGATGACGAGGAAGGCGACCATCGCGAGCGAGTGGAGCGCGTGGTTGCTGAGCGACGGCGGGAACAGCGGAGACACGTACCAGGCGTAGAGGCCGAGCAGGAGCAGCGCGGACGAGACGGCCGGATGGCTCAGCATGCGCAGGCCGCGGCTGCCCGCCGCTGCGGCGAGCAGTGCCCGGCCCTCGCCGCGCATCGCCTTGAGCGCCAGTTTCACCGGAGCCCCGTACAGCAGGAGCAACGGCGCGACCAGCCCGACGAGGACGTGCTGGACGGCGTGGGCGCTGAACAAGACCATGCTGTAGCGCGCGATTCCGCTCGCGGTGGCGAGCAGCAGGACGAGCAGCCCGCCGGCCCACGCCGCGCTCCGCCGCCACGGCCAGCCCGGCACGCGCGCGACGCCCACCCCGTACAGGACGGCCCCGGTGACGATCAGCGCGAAGAACAGCGGATCCGGCCACCAGTTCAGCAGGTACGGGCCGATCCCGGCGGGACCGGGCAGCGGGAAGCCGAGCCGGAGCGCGACGACGTCCAGGGTGTCCGGGGCGTTCTCGGGCGGGGGCGTGCGGGACAGCCCCGTCGCGAGCGCCATCGTCGCGGTCATGACGAGGATCTCGACGGTGCCCAAGCGCAGGAAGGGACGCCGGCCCGTCCCGTCCCGCAGCGCGGGGATCGTGGCGCGCCGGTGCCACCAGCCGATCGCGCCGAGGACGGCGAGCGCCGTGCCCTTCGCCACGACCAGCATCCCGTAGCGCGATCCGAGGTGGACGCCGCCGAGCCGCACCCAGGCGTTCACCGCGCCGCTGACCCCGACGACGGCGAACGCCACGGCCGCGAGCGTGCTGTACCGTCCGACGACGCGGGAGACACCGTCCTGGACGTCCGGCGCCACGGTGACCAGCGCGACGAGCCCGCCGATCCACAGCGCGACGCCGAGCACGTGGGCGGCGAGGCTGCAGACGGCGAGTGCGTGGTCGGCGGCGCTCGCGGCGTGCCCGGTGAACAGCGGCGGCAGCAGCGCGGCCAGCGCGCCCGCGAGCAGGTACCCGGCGCCGCCCGCCGCGCGGGGCAGGCCCGCCGCGACCGCGAGGCCGACCGCCGCGGCGAGGACGAGGAGCAGCGCCCGTCCCTGCGGCAGCTCGATGACGAGCGTCCGCACCATGTTCCCCGTGACGCCGCCGAGCCCGACCCCGAACAGGTCGAGGACGGTGAAGACGATCAGCGCCAGCGTGCACAGCGCCCACGCCAGCGCGGTCAGCGAGGCGGCGCGCAGGCAGCGGCGGCCGGTGGCGGACGTCCCCGGCACGAACACGGCCGCGACCAGCAGCCAGCCGACGGTGAGGACCGCGGCGACCTGGCCGCCGAGCTTCGCGACCGACAGGCCGATCTTGGTCAGCGCGCCCGCCTGCGACAGCCCCGGGGTCGCGGTCTCGCTGAACGCGCCGCCGAGCCGCAGGGCGAGCGCGAGGACGACCAGCGCGAGCGCGGCCGCCCCGATGACGAGCATCGCCCGGTCGGTCCGGTCCGGGTTCGCCTCGTGCGCCGTCACGGCCGGAGGTACGCGCGCACCCCCGGCCAGGGTTCACCGCGCCGCGCGGTCCCCGTGCTTCGCGGTCCCCGTGCTTCGCGGCCCCCGTGCTCCGGCGGGCGGGAACGTGACGGGCAGCGCGACCAGGGCGCGGTGGAACGGGCCCGGCCGCCACTCCAGCACGTCCCTCGGGACGGCGAGGTCGAGGTCGGGCAGCCGGTCGAGGAGCACCTCGATGGCGGCGGACGCGATCAGCCGCGACTGGCTCTTGGCCGGGCAGGTGTGCGGACCGCCGGCGAACGACAGGTGCGCGCGGTTGCCCTTCCGGTCGGCGGTCGCCCGGGACGGGTCGGTGTTCGCGGCGGCGTAGCCGATCAGGACGGGCTGGTGGGCGGGCAGCCTGTGCCCGTGGAAGTCGACGTCCCGGCGCGGGAACGTCACCCCGTAGTTGGCCATCGGCGGGTCGGTCCACAGGATCTCGTCCAGGGCGTCCTCGACGGGCATGCTGCCGCCGGCCAGGTCGCCGCCGAACCGGTCGTCCGACAGCAGCAGCAGGATGCCGTTGGCGATGAGGTTCTGCTCCGGCTCGGTGCCCGCGCCGACCAGCAGCGTGAGCTGGTGGGCCATCTCGAGGTCGTCGAGTCGCGCGGGGTGCCGCATCATCCACGACGTCACGTCCGCGCCCGGCTCCTGCCGCTTGTGCGCGATCAGTTCGCCGGTGGCCTCCGCGAGCAGCGCGTTGCCCTCCGCGGCGGACACGGCGTCGAAGATGGCGCTCATCCCGCGCACGAGCTTGTCGCCGATGTCGCGGGGGCAGCCGAACATCTCGTTGAACACCAGCAGCGGCAGCGTCCGCGCGTACTGGCCGATGAGGTCGGCCTTGCCGTCGCCCGCGAACCGGTCGATGAGGACGTCCGCGCTGGCCTGGACGTGCTCGCGCAGCGACGCCGGGTCGACCCGCCCCAGGCTGTCGACGATCACCGACCGGAGGCGCGCGTGCTCGGAACCGTTGGTGAACAGCGCGTTCGGCCGCGCCATCATCATCGGCAGCACCGGGCACTCCGGGCCGACCTCCTCCTCCCACACCTCGCTGCTGCGCGGGAACGTGTCCGGGTCGCGGAGGATCTCCAGCGCGGCCTCGTACCCGATGACCAGCGTCGCCGGGACGCCGGGGGACAGCTCGACGGGCGCGAGGTCGCCGTGCGCGCGCATCCGTGCGTAGGCGGCGCCCGGGTTCCGGGCGAACTCGGGGCCGTACAGGGCGATGCGCTGCGGTTCGGTCATGCGGGTTCCCGATCCAGGGTGAGGAGGTGGTCGACGAGCGAGATCAGCGCCTCGGTGGACGACCTGCGGTCGCGCGCGTCGCAGGTGACCAGCGGCGTCCCCGGTGCGAGGTCGAGGGCCTCGCGCACCTCGTCGTCCGGGAAGACGGGCGAGCCGTCGAAGTGGTTCACGGCGACCGCGTACGGCAGGCCCTGCTTCTCCACGACGTCCATGACGGCGAAGGACTCCTTGAGGCGGGCCGTGTCCACGAGGACCAGCGCGCCGAGCGCGCCGCGCGCCAGGTCGTCCCAGAGCCGGGTGAAGCGCTGCTGGCCCGGCGCGCCGAACAGGTAGAGGACGAGGTCGTCGCTGAGGGTGAGGCGGCCGAAGTCCATCGCGACGGTGGTCGTCGTCTTGTCGCGGATGCCGGCGAGATCGTCCACGGTCGCGCCCGCCTGCGTCATCCGCTCCTCGGTGCGCAGCGGGCGGATCTCCGAGAGCGTCCCGACGTAGGTGGTCTTGCCGACGGCGAAGTGCCCCACGATGAGGACCTTGACGGCCGTCCGGACGCTGGCCCGGACGTAGGACGGGTCAGAGGCTGGCGCGGAGTCCATCGAGCACCTCCTGGAGAAGGCGGGTCTTCGACTGCCGGGCGGCGGGCGCGGCGGCCCGGGTGGTGAGGTGCCCGCTGTCGACGAGGTCGGAGAGCAGCACCTTGACGACCCCGACGGGCAGGGCGAGATGCCCGGCGATCTCCACGACCGACAGCGCGCCGCCGCGGCACAGCGCGACGATGCGGAGCTTCTCGGGGGACAGCCCGGTGGTCCCGAGCGGCCGCCGGGGGCCCTCGGGGCTCCTCTCCCCGGAGCGGAGCGGCAGGTCGCCGGTCGCGATGACGAGGGTGACGAGGTCGAACACGTTGCGGGTCGGGTGCGCCCGCCCGCCGGTGACGACGTGCGGGCGCACGAGCGCGCGCTCGTTCCCGCGCCTGGTCATGCGGAACCGCCCGCGCCCGGACGCGGCGGGCTGGTCAGCTCCTTGCCCAGCCGCTGCACCAGTTCCTGGAGCCGGAACGACACGCTCTCCATGTCCACGTGCTGCGTCGCCGACACCGCGAGGTAGGCGCCGGGCCCGGCGGCGACGAGGAACACGTAGCCGTCGTCGAACTCGTTCACCGTCTGCCGCCACATGCTGGTCGCGTCGCCGCAGAACTCGGCGGTGCTGCGGGCGAGCGACTGCAGGCCCGCCATCCCGGCCGCCTGCCGCTCCGCCTCGTCCCGGCCGATCCGCTCGGAGTGCGCCATGAGCAGCCCGTCCGCCGACAGCAGGATCGCGTAGCGGGTCTCCGGCATCCGCAGCGCGTCGTCCAGCATCCAGCCGAGCCGGTTCGTACCGTCGTCCATCGCGCCGTTCCACCCCTCGTTCATGGCCGCAGGTCCTTGCCTTCGATGCTCGGTTCCCCGGTCTGCGACGGCGGGGCGGAGGCGCGGCCGGACCGCGTCCCGCGCTGCCAGGCGCCGAGTCCGGCGGCGGTCTCCCGCGCGGGCCGGGCCGGGGGCCGCTCCCCGGCGTCCTGCGCGGCGGTCTCGCCGCCGGCGGTTTCGGCCGCCGCGGCGTCGCCGGCGGGACGTTCGGCGACGGCGACGCGGCTCCGCTTGGGCAGGCCGCCGGGCGTCGACGCGCCGTCCGCCGCCGCGGCGCTCTCTCCGGCCGGACGGGGCACGGCCGCCGGTTCGGGCCGCCGCTCGTCCGGGACGGTGGTGAGCAGCGCCGCCGGCAGGAACACCACGGCGCGCACGCCGCCGTAGGGGGAGTGGCTGTCGACCGACACCCGGAACCCGTACCTGGCGGCGAGCACGCCCGCCACCGCGAACCCGACGCGGGGCGGGTCGCCGAGCCGGTGGATGTCCACCGACGCGTCGCCGGACAGCAGCTCGGCCGCGCGCTGCAGCTCGTCGGCGTCCATCCCGACGCCCGCGTCGTCGATCGTGACGGCGACGCCGTTGTGCGCGGAGCGGAAGTTGACCTCGACGGCGGTGTCCGGGCGGGAGTGCCGCGCGGCGTTGTCCAGCAGTTCGGCGAGCGTCAGCACGACCGGCTCGACGGCGCGGCTCGTCACCGCGCTGCTCACCGTCCCCTCCAGGTTGACGCGCAGGTAGTCGCGGATGCGGGAGGTCGCGCCGCGCACCACGTCGGTCAGCGAGGACGCCGAGCGCTGCTGCCCCGGCCACGACCCGCACAGCACGGCGGTGGCCTGGGCGCGCCGACCGAGCTGGGCGTTCATGTGGTCGACGCGGAGCAGGCCCTCCAGCACGGCCGGGTCGTCGTGGCGGTCCTGCATGTGCGAGATGGCGAGCTGCTGCTCGTTCGCGAGGCTCTGCACGGCGCGCATCATCGCCCGCAGCGTCGACTTCGCCGACCGGTCGGCGCGTTCGCGGACGCGGGCGGCGGACCCGGCGAACAGGTCCACGACGGTCTGCATCGCCTGGCCGTAGGCGGGGGCCTCGCGGTCCAGGTCGTGCAGCGGGCCGGTGACGCGCACGCCCGGATTGGTCAGTGACTCCATCAGCTCGGGCAGCCGGACGTCCGCGAGGTGCCGCAGCTCCTTCTCGCGCAGGTCGAGGCTGCGGGCCAGCGCGGCGTTCTGCTCGCGGAGCCCGGCCGTCGCGTGCCGCTGGCGCGCCAGCAGGACGCCGGCGGCGATGCCGGCGCCCGCCACGATGACGAACGCCGCGGCCAAGAGGAATTGCTCCATCAGATCCTCGGTGCAGAGGGGTTTTCGGGCGGGGTGGACCGGCCGCACGGCCGGGGGAGTGGCGCGAACACGCCACAGGTTCGGCACCGTAGGGGGGTTCGCGGGGGCGCGCTTGTGCTCGCGCGCAAGGAACGTGCCGCCGGGCGCACCGCAAGATCACCCACAGTCTGAATCGGATTACTTTCCGCTGAGTTCGGGTGATTCGGCGGCGGTGATCGTACTACGCTCGGAATCGCAATGATCACCGGGCCGGAGCGGGACCGGCGCGGCACGGACCGGCGGAAAGGGCCTGCGGGTGGACGACCTCCTCGGCGGGCCGCCCCGGCGGCACGGCGCCGCCTACCGGCTCGTCCTGCACGGCGCGGACCGCGACCACGCCACCGCGGCGGCGGGCTACCGGTTCCTGCTGCCGCTGCACGGCGAGCTGCTCATGCTCCAGGACGGCCGGGAGTCGCGGCTGTGCCCCGGGACGGGCGGCCTCGTCGCGCCGGCCGCGCCGCTGCGGGTCGTCCAGCGGCGCCCCGCCCGCGCGCTCGTCCTGACGATCCCGGCCCGCGAGGTGGACGGGCGGCTGAACGTCCCGTCCCCGCCGGTGACCGGCCTCGACCTGACCGCCGGCCTCGGCCGCGTCGTCGCCGACATGGTGCGGGCCGTCGGTGAGGAGCGCGACACGCTCTCCGCGCCCCAGTTCGACGCCGCCTGCGAGCGGATCACCGAGCTGCTGTGCCTCATCGTCGCGGGGCACGACCGCCGGCCCGCCCCCGGCCATCTCGCCGAGGTGGAGGCCGTCGTGCGCCGGCACGTCCGCGCGCACGCCACCGATCCCGGCCTCACCGGCAGCGTGATGGCGCAGGACCTCGGCTGGTCGCTGCGGCAGATCCAGCTCGCGCTGCAGCGGGCCGGGACCACCCCGCGCGAGCTGATCCGCGAGGAGCGGCTCCGGCTCGTCCGGGACCGGCTGCGCGACCCCCTCTACCGGCACGCCACCATCACCGACCTCGCCCACGCGACGGGCTTCTCCTCGGCGAGCGCCCTCAGCCACGCCTTCCGCCGCCGCTTCGGCGTCAGCCCCCGCGACCTGCGCCGCCACGCCGCACACCGCTGACGGGGGCGGCTCCGTGTCCGGTGACAGGACGTCGGCGATTCCGTCGTGGGCGCTCTCTTCCCCTAGCCGGAGAACAAAGTGACGGTGACGGTCAGGCCGCCTTCGGAGCGCGGGACGCCGGTCAGGGCGCCGCCATGCGCGCGGACGATCGACTGGACGATGGAGAGCCCGAGGCCCGCGCCCTTCGCGGTGACGATGCGGTCGCCGTCGAGGCGGTGGAACGGTTCGAAGAGCGCCGGGATCTCGTAGGGCGGGACGGCCGGGCCCGAGTTGGCGACCTCCAGGACGGCGCGGTCGCCCTCGGTGCGGCAGGTGGCGCTGACCCAGCCGCCTTCGAAGTTGTGGCGCAGGCCGTTCTCCAGGAGGTTCTGCACGACCCGTTCCAGGAGGAGGGCGTCGCCCGCCGTCATCGCCTCGGCGGTCTCGGTCTCGACGGCGATCCCGGCCTCCTTGGCCTCGCGGGCGGTCTGGGACGTGACGTGGGTGACGACGTCCGCCAGGTCGACCGGGGCCCGGGTGGTGATCTCGTTGTCGGAGCGGGCGAGCAGCAGCAGGCCGGTGATGAGGCGCTCGTGTCGCGCGTTGATCTGCAGGAGCGTCTCGCCGAGCTGCCGGACGTCCGGGGACGCCGACTCGCGTTGCATCGCGACCTCGACCAGGGCGCGGCCGAGGGTGAGCGGGGTGCGCAGCTCATGGGAGGCGTTGGCGACGAAGCGGCGCTGCCCGTCGAAGGACCGGTCGAGGCGCTCCACCATCGTGTCGAAGGTGTCGGCGAGCTCCTTCACCTCGTCGTCCGGGCCGCGCAGCGCGATGCGCTCGTGCAGGCTCCGGTCGGCGGCGGGGGAGCCGGCGATGCGGCGGGCCGTCTCGGTGACGCGGTGCAGCGGCGCGAGGACGCGGCCGGCGATGAGCCAGCCGAACCCCGCCGCGGCGCCGCCGACGACGAGCAGCGCGATCGACCCCTGTGTGACCAGCGAGGTGACGGCGGCGTCGTGGAGTTCGTCGCGCTGCCGCTCCTGCCAGCGCCTGGTCTGGTCCACGAGGTCGTCGGTGTCGGGCCGCGGTTCGCCCGTGGACTCCGGGCCGGGGCCCAGCCGGGTGGTGAAGACCTTCGGATCCGACCGGGAGAGCTGCTGGTCGAACAGGGCGTAGGTGGCGCCGAGGAGGACGACCCCGGCGACGAGGAAGAGGCCGCCGAAGGTGAGGGTCAGGCGGGCCCGCAGCGACAGTCTCACGGGATCCGGTACCCCGCTCCCTTGACGGTCTCGACGACGGGCGGCTCGGCCAGCTTGCGGCGCAGCTCGAGGATGGTGAGGCGGACGGCGCCGGTGAACGGGTCGGCGTGCTCGTCCCACGCCTTCTCCAGGAGCTGCTCGGCGGAGACCACGGCGCCGTCGGCGCGCAGCAGCTCGGCGAGGACGGCGAACTCCTTCCGCGCGAGCGGGACGTAGCGTCCGTCCCGGAACACCTCGCGCCGCGCCGGGTCCAGGGTGATGCCGGCGCGGTGGAGCGTCGGCGGCGCGGCGGGGCGGCAGCGCCGGCCGAGGGCGTGCACGCGGGCGGCCAGCTCGGGGAACGCGAACGGCTTCGTCAGGTAGTCGTCCGCGCCGAGCCCGAGGCCGTCGACCCGGTCGGTGACCTCGGCGGCCGCGGTCAGCATCAGCACCCGCGCCGCCGTCCCGTCCCGGACGATCTCGCGGCACACGTCGTCGCCGTGGACGAGCGGCAGGTCCCGGTCCAGGACGACCACGTCGTAGTCGTTGACCCCGACCCGGTCCAGGGCCGCCGCCCCGTCGTAGGCGAGGTCGACGGCGTGCGCGTCGTTGCGCAGCCATTCGGCGATCGCGTCGGCGAGCAGCCGCTCGTCCTCCACCACCAGCACTCTCATGAGGGCCTCCTCCACCGGCCGATGCTGCCCGACGCCGTGTTTCCTCCGCGTTAGGGAACGGACCGGCGGGCGGCGGAAACGGTGGGGAAACATCCCGCCGGGTTGCATCGCTGCCGTCCGGCCGGAACGGCTCCGGCCGCGACGCGAGGAGGAGACATGCGACTGCGGATCCTGGCGGTGCTGCCGCTCGCGCTGACGCTGACCCTGACCGGCTGCGGCTCGGATGACAAGGGCGACACCGGGGTGGCGTCGGCGGGCGGGGCGAAGCAGACCGCCGCGGCGGGCGGCGGCGCGAAGCCGAAGCCGGACGAGATGGGCGTGAAGTTCGCCCAGTGCATGCGCGAGCACGGCGTCGACATGGAGGACCCCGAGCCCGGCAAGGGCGTCCAGATCAAGGTCAAGGGCAAGAAGGACGTCATCGACAAGGCCATGGAGGCGTGCCGGCAGTACGACCCGCAGTCCCACGCGATCGACGCCCCGGACCCGAAGATGCAGCAGCGGGCCCGCGAGCACGCCGAGTGCATGCGAAAGAACGGCGTCGAGGCGTTCCCCGACCCGGAGCCGGGGCAGCGCGGCATCCGGATCGACGAGAAGGTCGGCGAGGACCCCGACTTCGAGGCCGCGCAGCAGGAGTGCCAGAAGATCCTCCAGGGCGGGAAGTGATGAGGTCGCGGCCCCTGGTCGAAGCCGTCCTACCGGGCGCTGACGGTCGGCACCGAGGGGTCGGACGTGAAGCGGTTCGAGAAGAACCTCAGCGCCCTCGGCTACGACGGCTTCACCGTGGACGGCGAGTACACGTCCGACACCGCCGACGCCGTCCGGGAATGGCAGGACGACATCGGCGTGGCGGAGACCGGCGTCGTCGACCTCGGGCGCGTCGTGTACGCGGCCGGGCCCGTCCGGGTCGACAGCGTCCAGGCCAACCCGGGCGAGCCCGCCGCGCCCGGCAAGAAGGTCCTCGACTACACCGGCACCGGCCAGGCCGTCACCGTCGAGCTGGACACCGCGGACCAGCGCATGGCGCGGAAGGGCGCGAAGGTCACCGTGACGCTGCCCGAGAACGAGACCGTCACGGCCGAGATCGACGAGGTCACGACCGTGATCGACCAGGGCGGACAGGGCGAGGACCCGGAGACGAAGGTCGAGGTGACGATCTGGCTGGACTCCGCCAAGGCGCGGAAGGCCGCCGCCCGGTACGCGCTCGCCTCGGTCGACGTCACATTCACCGCGGGCGAGCGGAAGGACGTGCTGACCGTCCCCGTCACGGCGCTGGTCGCGCTGAGCGAGGGCGGTTTCGGGGTGGAGGTCGTCAAGGGCGCGGCGTCCGCGTACGTCCCGGTCGAGACCGGGCTGTTCGCGGACGGCAAGGTCGAGGTTTCCGGTGCGGGGATCGCCGAGGGCACGGTCGTGGGGGTGCCGAAATGATCACGCTGCGGGACGTGACGAAGAGCTATCCGGGCGGCGTCCACGCAGCGGGCAGATCCGCACGCAGTTCCTCGCCGAGTCGCTGCTGTTGTCGGCGCTCGGCGGGATCGGCGGCGCGCTCATCGGGACGCTCGTGACCGCCGGCTACGCCCTCTCCCAGGGCTGGCCGGTGGTGGTCCCGGCCTGGGCGGTGCTGGGCGGCCTCGCGGCGACGCTGGTCATCGGCGCGGTGGCGGGCCTGTATCCGGCGATCCGGGCGTCCCGCCTCAGCCCGACCGAGGCCCTCGCCGCGACCTGACAGGCGGCCAGGGTCTCGCATGCAACGGGGTGATCTGGTGAAAACCGGTACATGGAAGAAACGGACCCCGGAACCGTCACGCTCGTGGTCACGTGGGATGTGAAGCCCGGCAGGGAGCACGACTTCGAGGAGTGGGCGCAGGGGCTCCACGAGGTCGCGACCGGCTACTCGGGGCATCGGGGGGCCACGTGGCTGCGGGCCGAGGGGGCACGGCACCGGTACTACACGGTCGTGAACTTCGCCGACCAGGAGGGGCTCGACCGGTGGATGCAATCGTCCGACCGGGCCCGGTGGATCGACCGGCTCCACGGCATCGCCGAGGAGCACCACCAGGACACCACCGGGCTGGAGACGTGGTTCAGCCTGCCCGGGGAGTCGGTTCCGGCGCCGTCCAAGGCGAAGATGGTCGTCGTCACCTTCTGCGCGGTCTATCCGCTGAGCCTGCTGCTGAACGCCTTCGCCACACCGCTGACGAAGTCGTGGCCGGTGCCGTTCCAGGCGCTGGTCTTCCCGGTGATCGTGATCCCGCTGCTCACCGTGCTCATCATGCCCGGGCTCAGCCGGCTGCTCCGGCGCTGGCTGTACCCGGTCGGGCGGACCCACCGGCCCGCCCGGCCGGGCCGGTGATCCGCCGCGGACGCCCGCTCAGGCGAGGAGGTCGCGCAGTTCCCGGACCGCCTCGCGGAGCCGGTCCGCGAACGCGTGCATGGCCTCGGCGACGGGCCGCGGGGTGCTCAGGTAGGCGTTGAAGCGGTCCGGGAGGAGGACGTAGGCGACGCCGATGCACTGCTCGCTGGTGGACCCGAACCCGAAGTACCGGATGTTGACGGACGGCGCCGAACTGGTGCTGAGGTAGTCGTCGCGCATCTTCAGCCAGCCCGGCGTGTCGAACAGGGTGAGCGGCTCGGTGACGCCGAGTTCGGCGCCGCGCCGCTTCTGGATCAGCTGGAGTTCCCACAGGTGCTGTTCGGGCGCCTGCCCGGCCTGGCATTCCTTCGCGCGTCGGACATGGGCCTCGGCGGCGGCGCGGAAGGCGTTGCGGCGGGCCTCGGGCCCGGCCGCGGGGTCGTCCATGGCCTCGACGAACCGGAGCACCTCGGGGGTGACCACGCGCATCGCCTCGGTGCGCCCGTGCCGGTACTGGCGGGTGGCGATCGACTCGTAGGTGGTGCCGGTGAGGCCCTTCGCCCGCTTGTGGGCGAGCTGGTAGGCCATCTGGACGAACGCGTCCGGCGACGTCTTCAGGCGTTTGGCCTCGTCGGCGCCGAAGTCGTCGAAGGAGACGGTGGTCGTGGCGGTCGCGGCGGCGTAGCCGGCGAAGGAGGCCGCAGCGTCCCGGATGTCCTCGCGCAGGGCGTCGTCCAGGACGAACTCGATCGACTCGATGGCGGGCAGGCCCTGCGGCGCCGCGCCCGAACGCCGGGACAGCTCCTCCGGGCGCGTGCCGAGCAGCGCGTCGACGAAGCTGAGGATCGTGGTGCCGTCCAGGCCGCAGTGCTCGACGTTGATGCCCGCGGTGCCGTCGCCGAAGACGACGAAGGACACGGCCTTGTCGAACCAGCGGTTGCCGCTGTCGCCGTGCAGCAGGTGGTCGCAGGCTTCGAGGGTGTCGGCGGGGGTGAAGTCCTCCAGGCAGACGCAGAACAGCGCCGTCTCGACGTCGTCGAGCGCCTTGCCGTTGCCGAGGGCCAGCAGCGCGTCGCGGCTCGCCGCCCACTCGGCGCGGGCCTTGGTGGTGAGGTGCCCGGTGGACGGCTCGGTCGCCGCCTCCGCCTTCATGATCGTGCCGAGGCCCGCGCGCAGCTCGTCGAGGGTGTGCGGGCGCCCGTCCGGGCCCAGCACGTCCATCCGGATCATGTTGCCGCGGAAGAAGACCACGATGTGGCGGGCGCGGGACGGGCCGGGCCACGCGTCGGTGTAGGGCGCGCGGACGGTGTCCTGCTCGGCGCCGGGGATGCGCGTCGTGGAGAACAGGAACCGGTTCTGCGCCATCGACAGGGGACGGCCGCGCTGCTGGGCCGGCGGGATCCGCTCCTCGTCCAGCCGCAGCTTGTAGTCCAGTGCCCCGGCGATGAGCCCGGCCGCGCGCTCCACCTGCCCCTCGGGCGACTCCTTGAACAGGAAGAAGAAGTTGGCGTTCAGCGCGATCCGGTCGCGGCGGCCGAGGTAGCGGTAGGGCCAGAACGTGTCGAGCCAGCTGTGCACGCCCTCCGCCGCGTCGTAGCGTTCGAGCGCCGCGTGCAGCCTGCGGCCGGGGCCGTCCGGCCGGACGAACGCGGCCAGCGCCGACTCCGTCCGGGCCCGCTCGTCGGTGGTCAGCAGCGGCCCGCACCATTCCATGAAACGCTCGCAGGTCGCGTCGAGCGTGGGCAGCGGCACGCGCGGCAGGCCCGCCTCGTTGCCGAAGGTGCGGGACGAGATCTCTTCGCTGGCGTTCACTTCGTTCCTCGTGTCTCGTTTCAGCGCTTGTCGTTTCAGCCGCGTGGGGTCCGCGCCGCCCGCCGTTCAGCCGCGCGGGCGGGAAATGTAGAGCTGTGCGTAGAACCAGCCGTCGCTCTCCAGGCCGGCCGGGTCGGCGCCGACGTCCGAGAGGCGGTCCAGGACGGACTGCTGCTCCTGCCGCGTCGCGAACCGCCGCTGCTTGAACGGGCCGTCCGAGCGGACGGTCTCGTATCCGGCGGCGGCGAGAGTGTCGGCGATGGGGTCGAACGGGAACATGCGCAGGATGAAATGCGCCATCCACGGCAGGCGGCCGTCGTGGGCGTCGACGATCCGGGAAATGGTGCGTTCGGTGACGTAGCCGAGGCAGCCCGTGGAGATGACCAGGTCCGTCGTCGCGAGCTGCGCTCGCTGCTCGTCGGTCGGCTCGCCGTTCTCCAGGTCCGCGTGGACGGCGCCGTCGAGGAATCCCGCTTCGAGCGCGTAGGAAAGGGCGCTGCCCGAGGCGTCCAGCCCGAGGAAACGGACCCGATTCGCAGGTTCACCGGAATCGACCAGCTCCCGGTCGCGGTTCAGCAGCGCGGCGCGCGTGTGCCGGTGGGCGTCGCGGCCGCTGTATCGATCGTACAGCTCGGCCATCGTCGCGCCGTGTTTCACCAGGGCCGCGTTGATGCCGTAAGAGCAGCCGATGTCCAGAACGGTCGGAACCGCGACCTGGTGCGCCTCCCGATATTCGGCGATGAGCCGCTGGAAGTATGGTTTCGCCAGTTCCGGGATGTTGTAGTCGAGGTCGCGGAGGGTGCTGAAGTAGGCGCGGGGATCGGGCCGCGTGTAGATGTGGTCGAGCGAGATCTTGCCTGTCGTTTCCGAGATCCTGCCTGTCGTGTCCACGCGTGACAACGGCCTCCTAGTCGAGCAGCTGGTCCACCCGGACGGCGCGTCCCTCCGCCGCCAGGTGCTCGGGCAGGACGCGGCCGAAGAGCTGCCTCGTGCGCGCGACGCTACCGATGACGCCTGGACGCTCGCTGTAGGCGAAGATCGCCGTGTGCCGCGCCGTGTCCCCCCGGACGGCGCTCACCCGGTGCAGCGAGTACCGCCCCTTGAAAAGCTGCAGGTCGCCGGGGCGCAGCGCGAGCCGCTGGACGAGGTGCTCGCCGCGCCCGGTCAGCACGTCCCGGACGTCGCCGAGGTTCTCCCGCTCCGCCGTCCTGATGTTCGGGCAGTACTCGAAGACGCCCCCGTCCTCCGGCTCCTGCGTGAGCAGGCTGACGGTGAACTCGTTGGTGTCGAAATGCCAGGGATGCTCCATCCCCGGGTTGACGACGTTGAGGCACAGCCCCGACAGCGGATCGGCCAGTTCGTGCACGCGCGGCAACCCGAAGCAGCTCGCCACGAACCGCTGGAACAGCGCACTCGTATAGAGCCGGTGGACGATGAGGTCCGCGGGGATGCGGTCGCGGGCGACGAACGCGTTGCCCCGCTCGACGGTGATGCGCCCCGGATGGTCGTCCGGCAAAGGCGTATCGACGTCGATGTTGTAGGCGTTCACCGTTTCGACGTCATAATGGGCGGACGGCGCGATCGCGGCGCATTCCGTGCGCAGCGCGTCCTGCAATGCGGGGCGAATGAAGTCGGGCAGCACGCAGCACCCGGATTTCGCCAGCTCGTCCCGCGTCCGGGAAACGACGGTGCTCCATCCCGCGCCGCCCGGCTCGGCCAGCGGATAGCGTTCCGTGTCGGCCACCTGTGCGAGAGCCTCCGCCGCGCCCATGACGTTCCTTCCGCGTCGCCGAACCCCAGACGGGTTTTAGCACAGTCCTTCCGGGAATTCCTGGGCGTGCTTTCCGGCGCGGTTTGCCGGAAATCGATAAGCACGGCCCGTGACCTGTGCATCAAACGTTCCGAGGTGCGGGCGGGTGTTCCCGCAGGTGTGTCCCATCTCACCTACTGGCGAGTAGTTCGCGGTACCCTGCCACGGCACGGCCCGGCGGTACTCGGCGGCGATGGCGGGTAGGGCGGTGGGGAGACGAGGTCGCGGGGACGGGCGACAGGGACAGGGACGGGGGACGGGCGACAGGGGACGGGCGAGCGGATGTTGAGAGAACTGGTGGCGGCCAGTCACCTGATGTCCATGGAGCAGCTTCCGGGCGCGGCCGCCCGGACCGCGGCGGACGTGGGCCTCGACGACGTGCTGATCTACGTCGTGGACCTCCAGCAGACGGTGCTGCGGCTGCTCACCGGCAAGGGCCCCGACGCCGGCGCGGACCCCGGGGCGGAGAGCCCGGAACTCAAGATCGAGGGAACGATCGCGGGCCGGGCGTTCCAGACGATGGAGCCGGTGATCGGCCAGGTGTTCGACGACGGCACCTGCCAGTTCTGGTTCCCGATCCTCGACGGCGCCGAGCGGATCGGCGTCCTGCGGACCACCATCCGGCGCGACGACGAGCGGCTCAGGAGCGACGCCGAGTACCTGGCCGGGCTGGTCGCACTGATCATCGTCAGCAAGGGGCCGTACAGCGACTCGTTCTCGCGGCTGGTGCGGACCGGGGGGATGACGGTGTCGGCCGAGATGCAGTGGCGGCTGCTGCCGCCGCTGACCTTCGCCAACGACGAAGTGGTCGTCAGTGCGGCGCTCGAGCCGGCCTACAAGCTGGGCGGGGACACCTTCGACTACGCGCTGGCCGGCGACACCGTGCACGTCGGGATCTTCGACGCCATGGGACACGACACCGCCGCCGGGCTGACGGCCAGCCTCGCCGTCGCCGCGTTCCGTAACGGCCGGCTCAAGGCGGGCGGCCTCATCGAGACCGGGCAGGCGATCGAGGACGTGCTCGCCGAGGAGAACACGAGCGGACGTTTCGTGACGGCCGTCCTCGCGGAGCTCAACCTGCGCTCCGGTGTCCTGTCGTGGGCCTCCTACGGCCATCCCGTGCCGGTCATCATCCGCAAGGGACGCTGGGTGACCACGCTCGAATGCCGGCCGGGCACCCCGCTGGGAACCGGCCTCGGCATCGCCCCCGATCTGTGCGCGGAGCAGCTCGAACCGGGCGATCGCATCCTGCTCTACACCGACGGAATCGTGGAGGCCCGCGACCCGGACAAGCAGGAGTTCGGTCTGCCCCGCTTCATCGACTTCCTGATCAAACGCAACGCCGACGGGCTGTCCGCGCCCGAGACGCTGCGGCGCCTCATCCACAACATCCTGGAGCACCATGCGGGACGCCTGGACGACGACGCCACCGTCCTCCTCCTCGAATGGCACGGATCGTCCAGGAGTCTGGGCGGCATGGAGGCGATGCGGCCGGACTGACCTGCCGGACTGACCTGCCGGGCCGACCTGCCGGGCCGACCTAACCGGCCCCGAGGGCGTCCATCAGCATCGGGTACGCCTCGTGCAGGTCGCGCTGCCAGTACGGCCAGTCGTGCTGGCCGTCGAAGAAGCGCGCGGTCACCGGGACGCCCAGCTCGCGCAGCCGGTCCACGAACGCGTGCGCGGCGTCGCCGGCGGCGGCCTCCACCGGGTCGGTGAACGGCAGCCCGCCGAGCGCCCCGGCCTTGCCGTTGCCGCTCGCCACCCACAGCCGGACGCCGCGCAGCCGGTCCGCGAGATCGGTCGGGTTGTGCGCGTGCCAGATCGCGGCCTGGTCGTCGGGGTCGCCCCAGACGCGCCGCCAGTCGGTGCCGGGGCAGGCGAGGGAGGGCCCCCAGCCGATCGAATCGTCGCCCGGCTCGTGACCGTAGAGGGTGTCGAGGTAACCGCTGAACGCCGCCGCGGCCTTGAACATGCCGGGGAAGCGGGCCGCGTACAGCATGGCGCCGAGACCGCCCATGGAATTGCCGGCGACGGCACGGTCCGCTCCAGCATGGTAGTCGCGTTCGAGAATGCGCCGGAGTTCGGTCATATGGAACGTCTCCCATTGCGGGGAGCCGCCGCGCCCGTAGTTCCACCAGTCGGAGTAATTGCCGCAGTAGCCGCCGTCCGGCATGACGACGATGACGCCGCTGCGGGCGGTGAGTTGCGCGACGTCGGTGTCACGCGTCCAGGCGGTGTAGTCGTCGACGCCGCCGTGCAGCAGCCACAGGGTGGGCCACGTGCGGGTCGCGTCCTTCGACCAGCCGCTGGGAAGCAGGAGGCGGACCTTCCGGCTGCCGTCCAGGGCCGGCGAGTCGATGGTCAGGTCGATGGTGCGGGACGCGACGGCCGTCTCGGCGACGACCCGCGCCCCGGTGCCGGCGATCGCCGTGGAACGGTGCGCGGGGAGGAGCGGGAGGAGCAGGGCGAAGGCCCCCAGCAGGGCGGCGGGGGTGGTACGGCAAAGCAAGGCGGGCCTTCCGGAAACACCGGCGGGATGGTGCCGGCCGTGGAGAAAGGAGAGCGCCGTGGTGCGGTCGATTTCTCTCCCTATGCGCAGTGGATTCCCGTCCGCAGCGCGCTCGAAGCTCCAATGAAAGAACGTATAAAATGCATTTCCGGAGCCGGTGAACGCGAACGCCGGACGCCCCCGCGAGGGCGTCCGGCGCTCGTCCGGGCGTGCTCAGGCGTCCGGTACCGGCTGGGGCGGCCGCCCCTGCACGTACCGCAGGGCCCACCGGGCCGTCCGCCGCCCCATGCTGCACAGGATCAGCGCCACACCGGCCAGCGGCAGGACGAGCAGCACGATCTGCAGACCGGAGGTGATCAGCTGGAGCGGGCCCGCCCCGTTCGCGGCGGCCGCCGCCAGCTTGCGCATCATGCCCCAGTCCTGCGCGACCAGGGAGGGGACCTGGGTGAGGATGAGGCCCACCTGGAACACCAGCAGCGGTATGACGGTCAGGACCCAGAACGTGACGAAGATCTGCGGCCAGCGCTTGAGGTCGTTCAGCCGCGCGTCGGCCGGGCGCCGCAGCAGCGCCCGCTTCAGGATCGGCCCGATGTACTTGAACAGGTCGGGGATGCCGACCAGGTCGGACATGATGTAGTACCCGTCGAACCGCAGGGTCGGCAGCAACTGCTGCATCATCTCCAGGTTCACGTAGAGGACGGCGACGAGCAGCGGCTCGAACCCCGTCCACAGGTACAGCAGCGTCAGCCCGACGACGAAGATGCCGTTGAAGTAGACGCCCGCGAGATCGGTGCGGAGCCGCCCGGCGCGCCCCAGCCGGTACGACTCGGTGATGTCGGTGTAGAAGGCGGGCCACACCAGGTAGATGCCGCAGCCCATGACGCCCGGGCGGACGCCGCCGTACCGGCAGGCCGCGGCGTGCCCGACCTCGTGGAACGCGCACGACGCGACGCCGAGCGCCATGACGAGCAGGATGCTGACGGGATTGAGGATGGCGAGCGAGAGCGCGTCCGCGATCGACCGCGAGGTCAGCATGAACGCCTCGCAGGCCGTGAACGCGATGAGCGCGAGCGCCACGACCACGGGGCGGAACAGCACCGAGAACAGGTCGCCGATGAGCGAGGTGAACGACTCCGGGAACACCGCGACCTTGAACTTCAGCGCCAGGAAGGGATCGGCCTTCACTGCGGGCGGTGCGGTGCCGTCGCTGTAGGTGGTGACACCGAGCGGGGCCAGCTTGCGGTCGACCAGGTAGACGACCTGCTCGGCGGTCAGCCTGGCGCCGGCCTCGGCGCTGACCGCGGCGGCCACCCGGTCGAGCGCCTCCTCGATGTCGGAGCCCGCGAGGTCCCGGTGCTCGTGCAGTGCCTTGGCCACGAGGAACAGCAGCGGCGGCAACCGGACGAGCTGCCGGTTGGGCAGGCTGACGAGCTGGGGCGGCTCCCGGTAGCCGGAGTTCTTGAACTCGCCGACGAGCTCCGCGCCCTCGGTGAGCGCGGGCAGGGTGAGGGCCCTGGGCTCGCCCCCGTCCACGGCCGGCGTCGCTGGAGAGCCCATCAGGGATGGTCGACCGCGGTGACGGCCGGGACGCAGGACAACGTCGAGTACGGAGCCTCGGCCAGCAGGCCGGTCCCGAGCAGCCCGGTCGTCCCGGGCGAGTAGGTGGTCTGGCAGGCGTACGCGACCGCGGTGGAGTCCTCGCCGCCGCGCGGAGCGGACATCGCCAGGCGCGGCGGCAGGATCTCCGCGTCGAGCCGGTCGAGGGCGGCGTAGCTGATTTCACGAGCATCGTTGAGCGTCATGTGGCGGCTTTCGCGTTCGGCGGGTTCGGCGTGTGCGGGAAGAAGGGGGAAGGGCTGGCGAGGGACCGCCAGCCCTTCCGGTGCGGGCATGCGCCCGCGTTACACGTTCTCGGCTCAGTGACCGGAGATCGCGGTGCTCGGCGTGCAGACGAGCGAGCTGGCGTCGTTCTGGGCGTGCAGGCCGACCAGCTGCAGCAGGCCGCTGTCGGGCCGGCTGATGTTGCTCTGGCAGGTGCTGACGACCGCGGTGGTGCCGTTGCCGTTGCCGCCGTGGTTGACGTTCGTGTTGTCGTTGTCGCTGCCACCGCCGACGAGCAGGGTGGACAGGACGGCGCGCTCCGGCAGGACCTCGCCGGTGAGCTGGTCGAGCTCGGTGTAGCTGAAGGACTTCATGTGGTTCCTTTTCTTCCTTGTCACGCCCGGATCTCAAGGTGGATACCGGATGTCCCTGTGCCCCCGCCCCGGGTCGAGGCGGGTAGCTCTACGTATAGCACGTGTGACTGACCGTGGCCAAGCATGGAGTGGCGAGCCGTGGCCTCGCGCCGTTTCGCGTACCGGCGCATTGGCTCCCCGTACCGGGTAGGACGCCTACGTCCAGGCATGATCAGGAGGAGAGGCATGGCCGACAACAGCTTCAGCATCGACGTGGCGGCGATCCGCGAGCGCGCCAGGCAGAAGATGAACGACGGGCCGGTGACCGCCGGCTACGGCAGGAGCCCCGAGGAGGTCATCAGCGTCCTCAACGACGTCGTCGCCACCGAGATCGTCTGCTGGATGCGCTACGCGCAGCACGCGATCAGCGCGACGGGGATCGACCGGGCGCAGGTCGCCGCGGAGTTCAGCGAGCACGCCGAGGAGGAGCGCGACCACGCGATGCGCGCCGCCGAGCGCATCAGCCAGCTCGGCGGCGACCCCGACTTCGACCCGAAGACGATCGCCGAGCGCTCCCACACCACCTACGTGACGTTCGACGACAACGACCTGAAGGCGATGCTCCAGGAGAACCTCGTCGCCGAGCGGATCGTCATCGAGTCCTACCAGGAGATCATCCGCTGGCTCGGCGACGGCGACGTCACCACGCGCCGGATCATGGAGCACATCCTCGCCGCGGAGGAGGAGCACGCCGACGATCTCTTGGACCTGCTGGGGAACTGACCGTGCCTTGACGATTCGGCGCCGTGGCACGGGTATGCGAGCCGCATGGAATTCGGTTACTCGCTGCTCTGCGAGCAGACACCGCCCAGGCAACTCGTCACCGACTGCGTGGAGGCGGAGGAGGCCGGCTTCGACTACGCCACCATCTCCGACCACTACTTCCCGTGGCTTGAGGAGCAGGGCCACTCTGCCTACGCGTGGTCCGTGCTGGGCGCGCTCGCCCAGGCGACCCGCCGCATCCCGCTGATCACGCTCGTGACCTGCCCGACCATGCGCTACCACCCGGCCGTGGTGGCGCAGAAGGCCGCGACGATGGGCGTGCTGTCGGAGGGGCGGTTCGTCCTCGGCCTCGGCGCGGGCGAGAACCTGAACGAACACGTCGTGGGGCGGGACTGGCCCCCGGTGGACGTCCGGCACGAGATGTTCGCCGAGGCCGTGGAGATCATCCGGGCGCTGTTCGGCGGCGACTACGTCAACTACCGGGGCAGGCACTACCGGGTGGACTCGGCCAAGCTCTACGACCTGCCGGACCGGCCCGTCCCGATCGGGATGGCGGCGTTCGGCCCCCGGGCCGGGCGGCTGGCGGCCCGGCACGCCGATCTGATGATCTCCGACCGGCCCATCGGGGCCGTCCTCGACCTCTTCCGCGCCGAGGGCGGCGCGGGCAAGCCCGCCTACGGGCAGATCCCCGTCGCCTTCGGCGACGACTACGAGGAGTGCAAGCGGCGCGCCCACCGCATCTGGAGGTTCTCGGCCCCGTCCTGGAAGGTCATGTCCGAACTGCCGGGGCCGGTGAACTTCGAGGCCGCGACGAAGACCGTCCGGCCGGAGGACGTCGTGGAGTCCGTCCCCTGCGGCGACTCAATCGACGACTACGTCCAGGCCGTCCAGCAGTGGGCCGACGCGGGCTTCACCCACGTCTCGTTCTGCCAGTCCGGGGCCGAGCACCAGAAGGACTTCCGGACCTGGGCGGAGGCCGACCTCCTGCCCGTCCTGCGGGAACGCTTCGGCTGACGCGCCGGTCCGGTCCGTTGCGGGCCGCACCGGACCGGCGCGCGGCCCGTCACTAGGCGCAGTACTGGCTCTGCTTGCCGATGGCCCGGTAGGGGCAGTCGGCGTAGTCGGTCAGCCGCAGCAGGGCCTCGCGGCTGCGCTGGACCTCACCGGCGATCGCGGACGGCGCCGGGTAGAAGCTGCCCCCGGCCAGCTCGAACGTGAACGAGAAGATGCGCTGCTGGCCCCACGTGTAGTCGTCCGTGGTGCCGTCGGTGATGTAGAGGTCGCTGGACTGCTCGGGCGTGAAGCCGTTCGTCGAGGCCAGTTCCCGGCCGATGGTGCGGTGGGCGGCCTCCTCGTCGGCGGACATCGAGCCCGCGACGGTGTTGCTGTAGGTGTAGCCGAACGGCCACAGGACCAGTTCCGCGTCGGAGTGGATGTCCAGGAACATGCCGAGTTGTTGCTTGCCGCCCACGACCCGGCTCCGCACGAAGTCGGCGAGGACCTTCGTCTCCGTGGCGGACTCGGGGGCGGTGCCCCGGTAGGTCTCACTGGCGCCGTTTCCGGACGAGCCGCCGCAGCAGCCCCACTTGTAGGCGAAGTTGCGGTTCAGGTCCGTGCCCGTGGACGTGGCGTTGGGCTGGCGGTTCTTGCGCCACATCCGGCCCGGCTGGGTGTCGCTGGTCATGTCGTAGACCTGGCCGTCCGGGTTGACCATCGGCATGACGTAGATCTCGCGCGCGTTCACCAGGGCGGTGATCCGGCTGTCGGACCCGTACCCGCTGGTGAGCTGCCCGATGTAGTCGAGCGCCTGCTCGGCGGTGAGCCGCTCCCGCGCGTGGATGTTAGCGATGATCATTACTTCGGGCTCGTTCTCGTCGGTCGCCACGTTGTCGCTGATCTTCACGCCGACGATGTCGCGGCCCTGGTAGGACTTGCCGACGACGAACTGGCGGGCGATCTGCGGGTGGGCGGCGACGACGGAGTCGACCTCCTGCCGCATCTCGGCGAAGGTGTGGTACGACGTCGCCGCGATGCTCGGGGCCGCGCTCGGGTTCGCGGGCTGAGCGGGAGCGGGCCGCACGGCGAAGCCGAGCCGCCGGATCGCCCGGACCTCCGACGGGATGGCGCTGACCTCCAGGCCGCCGGCACGGACGGCGTCGATCGCCGCCCCGGTCCGGGCCACCTGGCTGCGCTGCTGGCCGGTCCGGGGACCGGTCACGACGTACTGCCCGGCGGTCTCGGGACCGGGCGCCGCCGCGGCGGACGGCGCCACGAGCCCGGCCAGTGCCAGTGCCAGCGCCGACGGGACGGCGAGCAGGGAACGCAATCGGCGGGGGCTTCTCATGAGGGGGTACCTGCCGTTCGGCTCTACGCGCCCGACGGTCGCGCGGCGGGGTCTCCTGCGGACGCGTCCGGACGCTCGCGGTCCCGTCACGATGAACCGGAACCGTCCGCCTGACAATGGTCGATGGCAAGACGGCCCGATGGCCCCGGAAATGCGGACTCGCGGAGAATCTCCAGATCAGAGATACCGGCCCGCTCCAGTCCGAAGCGGATTTTCAGTGCCGATCAGAGTGGATGTGAAATTTCACAACCGATCGAACACTCCTCGTAACCTCGCACGTCTCCAGCGTTGTGTAACCGGTTCTCACTAGCATTGCCTGGGCGCTCGCCGCTGTTGCTGAACAGGGCGGGGCTGATGTGGCTGGATGAGTGTCCCGACGGCGGTTATGTCTGTACCCTGCATGGAGAGCTACTTACGGACGCTCGAAACGACATTTTATGATCGGTGTCATTCCCAGATAACGGTAGAGTCGTGTTCGGGTATTGACCGCTCTATCACCTTTGTCTATGGTCTGAGTTAGAACGCGTTCTACTCCGGTTGGAACCCATGTCGAGGGAGACAGGGCGGTTCCCCGGTCCCGGTCCCTGAATCACGGCGACTTCTCCCACTGGCCATGGTCGGAGTCGCGCATGGGTCAGCGGACCTCCCACCCCACCCCTTCGGGTGCAGGCGCGACGCCCACCGTTCGAAATGAGGAACCCCCCTTGTCTCGCACCACGAAGTTCGCCGCAGCCGCGGCCTCCGCCGCAGCCGCGGCCACCGCCGTCGTCGGCCTGTCGGCCGCCCCCGCCCTGGCGGGCGTGACGCCCGGGGCGTTCACCGCCACCCTCCAGGGCAACATGGTGATCAACGCGGGAGTCACCGCCAACTGCACCAGCTCCGTGCTGAAGGGCAGCGTCGCCGCGGACGGGACCACCACGAAGTACACCTCTGCCACCGCCGGCGGCTGCGGTGTCACCGTGACTCCCAGCGGCCTGCCCTGGAGCGGCAGCATCAACGCCGGCGTCGTCAAGATCAACGGCTTCAAGATGAGCGCGATCGGCTGCACCTACGGCGGGAACCTGACCGGCAGCTACACCCCCACGACCGCGAACTTCCCGCTCACCGTCACCTTCACCAACCAGACCGTCACCAAGACGAGCGGCCTCCTCTGCCCCTCCTCGGCCACGGTCACCGCCACGTACAAGTACACCCAGCCGTAAACCCTGGCGGGCGCGGAGCCCGGCCCTGACGTCAACCGGGCCCCACCCCTCCAACCGTGACCCCGGCGGTACCGCCGGGGTCACGGCGCTCGCCCGCACAGGCTCAGCGCGGATCTGGGCCGCTGACAGGGATCAGATCGTCCCTGGAAGTCAGAGATGGAAGCGGCAGGGCTCTCAGGACGATTCCGCGCATGGGTCAGCGGACCTCCCACCCACCCCTTCGGGTGCAGGCGCGACGCCCGACGTTCGAAATGAGGAACCCTCCTTGTCTCGCACCACGAAGTTCGCCGCGGTCGCGGCTTCGGCCGCAGCCGCTGCCACCGCCGTCGTCGGCCTGACGGCCGCCCCCGCCCTGGCCGTGACGCCCGGGACGTTCACCGCCACCCTCCAGGGCAACATGGTGATCAACGCCGGAGTCTCGGTCATCACCTGCACCAGCTCCGTGCTGAAGGGCGCCGTCGCCGCGAACGGGGCCACCACGACCTACACCTCCGCCACCATCGGCGGCTGCGGTGTCACCGTGACCCCCGGCGGCCTGCCCTGGAGCGGCAGCATCAGCGGCGGCCTCGTCAAGATCAACGGCTTCAAGATGAGGGTGCTGGACTGCCTCTACGGCGGGACCCTGACCGGAACCTACCCCCCCACGACCGTGAACTTCCCGCTCACCGTCACCTTCTCCAACCAGGTCGTGCCCAAGTCGGGCGGCAGCCTCTGCTCCTCCTCGGCCACGGTCACCGCCACGTACAAGTACACCCAGCCGTAACCCCCGGCGGGGCGGAGCCCGGCCCTGACGTCAACCGCCCCCACCCCTCCAACCGTGACCCCGGCGATACCGCCGAGGTCACGGCGATCGCCCGCGAAGGCTCTCAGCGCGGATCTGGGCCGCTGACAGGGTCCAGCTCGTCCCGGAGTCAGAGATGGAAGCGGCAGGGCTCTCTCAGGACGATCTCGGCGCCCCGCAGGTCGGCCAGCCGGGCCGAGAGCGTGGCCTCGGCGAGGCTGCGGGGGAGCGCCTCGTTGAACTTCAGGCCGCGCAGGGCCTTGGGGTCCGGGGACGGGAGACACGGGTACGCGCGGCTCTCGTCTCGTGCGGTCTGCCACAGGGCCGGGGTGAGATCCGCGCGCAGGCGGACGTAGAAGTCCTCGACACGCTGCCCCGGGTCGGTGACCTCGCTCAGCGTCGCTTTCAGCGTCGCGTTCGTCCGGTGTCCCGCCCAGGTCCACCACCGCATGTCGTCGCCCGACCGCGTGATGACGGTGCCCCCCGGATGGACCGTGTCGACCGCCGACTCCCGAACGGCGGCGAGGAGGGTTTCGGCGCGCCGGGTGAGCCGGACCGGCGGAGTGGCGCCGAGGAGCACGTCCCGGACGGCGCGCGCCAACGCGAATGAGACGCGGTCCAGAGAGGGCGCGGTCCAGCGCGCCTTGCCGCCGCCGTCCGCGGGTTCGACGAAGCAGCGGCGGCGCTTCCAGTCGATCCACGTGACGCGCCAGCTGCGGCCCGCCAGCAGAAGGATCCGGGGGCCGTCGGTCTGCTCGGTGAGCAGCGCCGGGTCCGTGCGGCCGATCTCGTCCCGGCCGCTGAGGACGGTGAACTCCGGCATGGCTGTGAACGCGCTGGTCAGTGCCATGAAGTGGCGGTACCCGAACGCCTTCTCGGCCTCCGGGCCGATGAAGTGCATGCCGCCGTCGGAGTCGAGGAAACCTCGCTCCACCAGGTGGCGCACGACCCGGTCGGCGCCCGCTCCGAACGGGCCCAGCCACTCGGCCCACAGGTGGGAGCCGACCTGGTGCTCCTGCAGGCAGAGTGCGAGGATCTGCTGGGCGAGGATGTGCCGGGGTTCGGGCGGCGGAACGACCGGTTCCACCCAACCGTGGCTCCACAGCAGGAGCAGGGCGGCGGCCTGGAGGAACCCGGGTTCGTCGAGGGCGAGGAAGAGGCAGTTCCGTGCCGTCCCGGCGCGCCGTCCCGCCCGGCCGAACCGCTGGAGGAACGAGGCGACGGAGCGGGGCGCGTTGATCTGGACGACCCGGTCGAGGTCGCCGACGTCGATGCCGAGCTCCAGGGTGCTCGTCGACACGATGACGCAGTCGCGGGACTCGGCGAAGGCCTGCTCGGCGCGCCGCCGCTCGTCCTTGGACAGGGACGCGTGCGAAAGGAAGGTCGTCACGCCGCGGGCGCGCAGGACGCGTCGGGGAGGCGCTCCCGGTCCCGGACGTTCCCGAAGACGAGTTCGACGATCCGCTCGGTGCCCTTCCAGATGATCGGCCGGGTGGTGACGAACTCGCCCTTGTCCTGTGCCTCGAACTCCTTCCAGAGCATCGCCTTGACCAGCCGCCGCTTCGCGGCGGCGTCGTCGACGTTGGAGACGCTCCGCAGGATGCCGGCGGTGTCCACCCGGATCAGCGACACCTCGACCATCGGGTCGTCGCCGCCGGAGACCTGGAACTCGCCGAACTCCCCGGCGAGGTCGCGCAGCGTCTTGGCGACCATGACCCGGTCCTGGCCGGGCAGCATCGTGACGATCGAACCGTGGTTGAGCGCGGCGAGCCGTCCCGCCGTCAGGGCGCGCAGCGCGGGCACGTTCGGCACCAGCGCCGCGAGCAGCAGCGTCTTGACCACGAGGTCGTCCGCCCGGAACGCGTGCCGGGACGGCAGGTCGGCCGCCTGCTCCGGCGTCAGCCCGTGCTTGTCCAGCAGGTAGGGCAGCAGGCGTCCGGTGTAGAAGTTCCGCCCAGGGGGCTGCGGCAGGTCGCGAAGCTCGCGGAACCGAACGTGCTCTTCCTCTCCTTGGCGGCTCGCTCGCGGCAGGAGGACTTCCAGCGGGTTTACGACTGGTTCCGGCGTATTGCCTGGCGGACTTCGAATGGGGATTACGGAGCACTGTCCTTGCCCGCCGTTCTCGATGATTGTGCCCGTCTCGCGGACCTGCTCCGCGCGGCAGACACCGGAATCGTCGGGACGGAGATGGTCGACGAAAGCGACGCCGAATACGCTGCCCGCATCAGCAGGATGTGGAGCGGAAAGGGAAAGCCGCCGACACGTCAGAAGCGTCTTCATTTTCGGCACCAAGGCGTGGACGGGAGCGCGACTCTCGCCCTGTCGGATCAGTCGATGGGCACCCAACATCTGTATCGGCTGGGTCGCCTGGCCTTCAGATCGCTTGATCTGGGTTCCCTGCTCGTGGTGGACGAGCTGGATTCAAGCCTGCACCCCTACCTGGCGGCCAAGCTGATAAACCTTTTCAGAGATCCGGATATCAACACGCGCGGAGCGCAGTTGATTTTCACCGGCCACGACGTGTCATTGCTGGGTCGCATACAGGGTGAGCAGGTCCTGCTCGGTGACAACATCTGGTTCACGGAGAAGAACGAGTGCGGAGCCACCGAACTCTTCGCCATTTCAGATTTCAAGCCGCGTGGCGAGGAGAACCGCGAACGGCGTTACCTCGCGGGCCGCTACGGTGCGGTGCCGCGGATCGATGACGAACTGTTCGCCGCAGCGCTCGCCGCACGAAAGGAACACGGCGATGTCCCAGCGGAGTCGTGACCGCGGCAGATGGCCCTCCGCGCCGTTCAGCACACAGACCGATCTCCGCCGCCGCCCGAGGGCACGTGATCGATACCGGCGGTGGCCGGCCGATCCATGACAATCCTGGCCGATTGCGGACGTGTGTCCTGGCCCTCGGGTCGCGGGCCCGGATTTCACCGGCGGTGCTCGGGTTGGCCGGGTACGAGACGAGCCCTCGGCCTGGGGGAAGGCGAGGGCTCGCGGGGGTTGAGCGGGGGAGTCAGGCAAGGTCGTGCGCGCTGCTCTTGACCGAGCGGGTGAAGGCGGACCAGGCGGCCACACTGAAGGTCAGCTTCGGCCCCTCCGGGTCCTTGGAGTCCCGCACCCCGACCACGGGCGAGAGATCCGCCACCTCAACGCAGTTGCCGCCATCATGATCACTGTGGCTGCTCTTACGCCACTGAATGCGGCGCATGTCATTCATAGACCCTCCATCACCTTCCTTATCAAGGCCCGTGACTCCGTAATGGGGAGCGCGGGGCCACGGAGCAAGTCCCAGCGTACGACTTTGTGTCTAACTCTGGCAGGCCGTTCGATCAAGAGCCCTTCGCCTGCTGACTCAGTGTAGGCCAGGTCCGGCCAATCGTCGAAGGTCAGGACAGTGAAGTCGCCTCCGAGTCCGACATGGTAGCCAGTTGTTTGCGGAACGACCTGGAGCATCGTGTTGATCCGCTCGGAAGCTTCGAGAAGAAAATTGAGTTGTTCTCGCATGACATCAGGACCTCCGACCATGCGGTGAAGCACAGTTTCGTCCAGCACCAGCCAAACGTGAGGCAAACTTTTACGAGTGATCGCTGCTTGCCGTTCCATACGTCTGGCTGTCAGTTCCGAGACGTTTTCTTCGGTTGCGGTTGTGAGTATGGTGCGTGAGTAATCTTCGGTCTGGAACAGGCCATTGATGAGCAGTGCGCTGTAGATTCGGTAGGATGTCGCCTGCTTCTCGTATTCCAGGTACTCAGCGAATCCGGGCGGGAGAATAAATTGTACCTCGATGTCCTTAGCGAGCTTCCATAGGCGACAGTAGTGGCCGTCCGTTTTGAAGTAGGTGTCAAGGTCGCAGGCGCTCTGCTCGGAGATCTTCCGGCCGCTTTCCATAGTGCTGACCCATTGCGGTGTGCATCCAAGCGCATCCGCGAGTTCCTTGCCCGTGATACCGGCTTGGCCGCGCATGCGGCGGAGTTCATTGCCGAAGAAGATGCGTGCGCGATTTTCGCTCATGAGAAACCTCCCGGGGGGTTAACCACTGGGGGCGTGGTTGAGTTGATCTCGGTTGGACTTGACCGCCGGTGCGGTGAGGTCACTACCGCACTTTTACCTGCCCTGTGAGTCTGGTCGCAAGTGTTTTCGACAGGCAATCGAGCGGGGAGGTTTCGAGATGTCCACATCGCCAGAATCAAAAGGCTTTGCGGCAGGGCAAATACCCCTAATGTCTGATTGGTTCGGCGAATTTTCGCAGGACGGGTTCGTCGCGAGGCGACTTGCCAAGCTGAGCCCCTATCAGCTCCTCAACGGATGCCTGGGGGAGGTCCAAGCGAGGGACTGGGACGAACTGTGGTTGCTCTGCAACGCCCAAACGCGCCTGTTGGAGCGAATCACGCTCGCGGAGTTTGTGAGGGGGCGGCAGTGAGCTTCCCAGAGCACGAGTCCCCGGCAGTCGAGTCGTATGTGCGGCTGCAAGTCCTGGGGATGCACCTCAGGGCGCACAGGTTCACGATCCACCACGTGGCGGGCGGGCTCGTCGTCCGCAACATGACGCCCACCGCGCGAAGCCGCTACGGGGCCGGAGAAGTGCCCAGCGACACGATCACCTGCCGGCCGCGTGAGGAGGACGGGGGCCGCTATTGGTACTACACGTCCTGGCAGCAGTCCATCGCCGAGGCCGAGCGCATCACCGACGCCCTGGTGATGATCAAGGGTTACCTGGGAGTGCCGGGATGAGGGCCGCCGACGACAGGTCCCGGCGGGACGACACTGCCGCCTACCTTGCGGCGTTGAGGCGCGAATTTCCGACGTTCGGGATCATCGCAGACCCAGAGCGCCCCATCTGGATGGCAGTTCGCGGCAACGATCTCTTCATCCGAGCTACTGACGGCCACATCCTCCGTCAGAGGCTCCGGGAGATAGTGAACCGTTGAACCGGCCCGGCCGCCTACTCGGCCGCCTTCTTGCGAGGACCGCGTCCCCGGGCCTTCTTCTGAGGCCGCCACCTGGCCAGTTCCTCCCGAGACAGCCCTGGGTACTTCTCCACCTGCTGCTGGAGGTAGCCCTCGTAGGCGACGGCCGGGCTCAACCCGGTCTCCGGGTCCACCTCGCTATACCACTGCTTAACCCAGGGCAGCACTTCATCCAGCCCGGCCAGCAGGGGCATGAGCCGCTCCAGCTCCCACCCGTCGCGAGTCGTCCGCTCCTCGATGAGATTGACAAGCGCGTGAGCCTGCTCGGCGTGATCCCATCCAGCCCACCCAATGAGGAGAGTGTCATCCCCATCTGGACTCGCATCGGGATACGAGATGAACCTCTCCTTGGGAACGTCCAGCTTCCCGCGGTTCCGCCAGTAGGAGTTCTTGAGAAAGTCCGCGCTCGTGTACTTCGGCGGCACCTTGATGTTGAGCCGCTCGCCGGTCTCGTCCTCCTGACGCTGCAACCGCCAGGTCTCCTCCCACTGCGCCCTCTTGCGCAGGCCGGAGTCGTTGTAGCGCCATGCCGGAATGAACGGCACATGCTCAGCGTCCAGGATGTCCTTGAGCACGTCGAACAACTCGACATCCTCGCCCGCGTACAGCCGAGCCACCGACACGAAATCAGCATCGTCCTGGAGCCGATCGGACAGCCGTCCGACGGTCATCATCCTCGGCCGCTCCTGGCCGACCTCATCAGCCGCGAACCACAACTCCCGCGACTCGCACCGATCGAGCAGCCAGTTCCGAAGAGCGTCCTTCTCCTTCTTCGCCCAAGGCTCGGAGGCCCAGCGCCGCTTGTATTCTGGCCGTTCGATGAGCCCGATGGTCTGCGGTCGCTTCTCGATCATCTCGATCCGCTTCTCCACGACCTCCCGATACTCCTCCGGCCAGTGCTCCGGAACTTCCGAGATCGGCGTAGACCCATGCCGCGCGAACCACTCGTCTCGATCTCGCCTGCCGCCATTTTCCGAGCCAGCACGATCTCAAAAGCTCGCTCGCCTAGCTTGACCTCGGGCGCCGACCCCATCTTTGTGACAAGCTCGATTACCTCGTCGTCAGCCAGAAGCCCATAAAGTCGGTAGACTTCCCAATCCAACTCTTCTTGAATCGCGATCATCATCTGCCGGCTCGCGACCCATTGCTGCTTCGCAAGCCCTATTTTAGTGAGAATGGCTTTATTGTCGAATGATGGTGCGCCGCTTTATTTCTTCGGAATGTTCACCCAAAGTACGGGCACTATTTGCCAGGAAGCCTTTGGTGAAGGGAAAATCCTCAAGTTTCTTTCCGGTGAATTCATAGCGGTCTTCCCATGGCTCGTCTTGGACTCCTCGCCCGATCCCGCTGCCCCCTGGGCTGGCTGACCTGCTTGAGCCAGAAGCAGGCTGTTGAACTATTCAACGTGGCCATAATTTCTAGATGGTCGTCTTCGGATGCGCCTCTAGGGAGCTTAATTACTGGGGCCGATCTATTGAAAGCACTTCCCCCGCGATCTAGTGCCAGATGATTATGGGTTGCCATGAACGCAAATCCGATTGAGAGGGGAGTCTTGTAGGCAGATGCAGTATGCTGCATGTAGTCATACCACTGGAGATTTGCATCGGCCATGTTGCTTTGGAAGGTTCGACGCTGTGCAAGCAGTTCACGCCATGGCCACAGTTCTCGCTCGATCTCTTTGGCGCTCACGTTAGAGGCATATGGATAAAGTATGTTGCCCACGTGATTGGCAGACCAGTCGCGGATCGTCTCGCCGATTGCGAGAGTTTTTAGCGTTTGCGAATCAAGATTTTTTCGTTCTTTGTATTTGGAGGGACGCATAAAAGCTTCGTCTGCGCCTACGCGAATACTTCTTCCCACGGGAGGTGATATCACATCCCTGAGTCGGCATGTTAAATTAGCCTCTATGATGCTGATGATCTTTCCGACTCCGCCGCCTGCAAGTGTCCAAGGATGGCTTGAAAGGTGCTCCCTGGGAATATCGGTAACATTTATCCAGTTTGTAATAGTGTCAGGCTTATGGATGTTTTCAATGATGCTTTGCCAGACGTAACCCCGAGCTGAATCTGTGGGTATTGTTGGTTCGGCTTGAATGCTTAGGATGGCGCGAATTGGTTCATTGTGAGGGAAGGTGCGTCGTCCAATCAAAATAACCGTAGGAGTGGGGTGATCGGGTATATGGACTCCAGAGGAATCGATCACATAAGTAAGGCGAATGGTGGGAAGAAACTCTTCAATTAACCTCTTGCCGAACTCTCTTTTTATGAAGGAGTTGGCTGTGATTTGCCCTACATAACCAGCTCCTTGACGATTTTCTTGTGCCCGGATGGCGAGCTGGAAAAATCTTTCGGTAAAGGGAATGGAAAGTGCATATGTTCCCATGCAGCTCTTGTAGTATCGGTAGTTGCTATTCTCTGTTTCGTCTTTGACTTTTATGTACGGTGGGTTGCCGACTAGAACGTGGTAGCTGCCGACACCCAGCAGGTCCACCGTCTTGGCGAAGTCGCTGACGTCCTCGGTCGCATACGTGAATACCGGTTCGGGCTCGGCGAGTTCGCCGTTCTCGTCGAACTCCCAGCGGCCCTGGTCGAGGTCGGGGCCGCCTCGGCCGTGGATGAGGGAGTCTCCTACGGCGATGTTGAGGGTGAAGTCCGGGGCGTCCTTCAGCCGCTTGACCTCTCCGGCCTGCATGGCGGGAGGGACGCGGGGGATGGGGCCGCCGCGGGCTTCCGGAGGGGATGTTCCCCTTCACCACCACCGAGCGCGCCGACCTGCGATGGACCGGGACCGCCCGCCTGACAATGGCCGATGGCGGGACGGCCCGATGGCCCCGCAAATCCGTCCCGCGGAGGATCTTTAGATGAGAGATAGCGGGCCGTCCGGGTCCGAAGCGGATTTTCAGTGCCGATCAAAGTGGATGTGAAATTTCACAGCCGATCGAACACCCTTTGTGACCTCGCACGTCTCCAGCGTTGTGTAACCGGTTCTCACTGGCATTTCCCAGACACTCGCCGCTGTTGCTGAAGAAAGCGGGGCTGATGGGGCTGGATGAGCGTCCCGACGGCAATTGTGTCCGTGCCCCTGCATAGAGAGTAGTTTACGGACGTTCGAAACGGTATTTTATGGCCCGTGTCATCCTAAGATAATTAGAGAGTCATGTTCGGGTATTGACCGCTCTATGGCCCTTGTCTATGTTCTTAGTTGGAACGCGTTCTACTCCGGTAGGAACCCCATGTCGAAGGGGACAGGGCGGTTCCCCGGTCCCGGTCCCTGAATCACGGCGACTTCTCCCACTGGCCATGGTCGGAGTCGCGCATGGGTCAGCGGACCTCCCACCCCACCCCTTCGGGTGCAGGCGCGACGCCCGACGTTCGAAATGAGGACCCCCCTTGTCCCGCACCACGAAGATCGCCGCAGTTGCGGCCTCCGGCGCAGCCGCGGCCACCGCCGTCGTCGGCCTGACGGCCGCCCCCGCCCTGGCCGTGACGCCCGGGACGTTCACCGCCACCCTCCAGGGCAACATGGTGATCAACGCCGGAGTCTCGGTCACCTGCACCAGCTCCGTGCTGAAGGGCACCGTCGCCGCGGACGGGACCACCACGAAGTACACCTCCGCCACCGCCGGCGGCTGCGGTGCCACCGTGACTCCTGCCCTGCCCTGGAGCGGCAGCATCAGCGGCGGCGTCGTCAAGATCAACGGCTTCAAGATGAGCGCGATCGGCTGCACCTACACCGGGAACCTGACCGGCAGCTACACCCCCACGACCGCGAACTTCCCGCTCACCGTCACCTTCACCAACCAGCCCGCCACCAAGTTGAGCGGCGGCATCCTCTGCCCCGCCACGGTCAAGGTCACCGCCACCTACAAGTACACCCAGCCGTAAACCCCGGCGGGAGCGGAGCCCGGCCCTGACGTCAACCGGCCCCACCCTTCCAACCGTGACCCCGGCGGTACCGCCGGGGTCACGGCGCTCGGCTGCGGCGCGGCCGTCGTGGAAGAGAAGCTGGAAGAGAGAGTCGCCGGAGGTTCTGCTCGACGGACGGCGAGACCACGGACGGCTGCCACATCGGGCATCGGGACGCCCGGCCGGGAACGGGGGAGTGACCGGGATCACGCGGAGGTCCGCGCCGGAGGGCGACGAGGTACGGCAGCACGTCTTGTCACACCTTTATTGCATTTTTTGCCAATACTTGCGGCTGTGACATCCGGGACAGTAGTTTCTCCGGACGAGCAGAGCGTCGGGTCCGGGGTGGCCCGCGCGGCTGGGGAGTCCATGAAGAAGCGTACCGACAGGAAGATCGCCATCGCGGGTACCGCGGCGGCGGCCGTACTCCTGCCCACCGTCATGGTCGGCCTCGCGCAGGCCGGCATCGGCGTCCCGACCGGCAAGTCGAAGGCGTCGGGCGACTCCCGGCCGATCCCCTCGTTCGAGCCCGCGACGCAGCCGTCGGCGCCCGCGGCCTCACCGTCCCCGTCCGGGTCGGCGAAGACGTCGAAGCTGCCGAGCGTCCCGCTGAACAGCAACCCGTTCAAGACGGGCGGCGGCTCGCCGAGCACCACCGACCCCGACACCAACCGCGGCGCCCACGGCCAGAAGCCGCACATGCCGCCCGGCGCCGCGTCCGGCAAGTACGCCAAGGCCCCGGACGGCGCCGCGATCACCGGGGTGAAGAAGGTCAACTCGCGGCAGTTCGACGTCACGATCGCCTCGCCGGCGCTCGGCGCCGCGGTGAAGGCCCGCGTGATGGTCCCCGCGGGCTGGAAGTCCGCCACCACCAAGACGTGGCCGGTCGTGTACGCCTACCACGGCGGCAACAACAACTACACGTCCTGGACCAAGGACTCCAACATCGAGCAGATCGTCGGCCCGTACAACGCGATGGTCGTGATGCCCGAGGGCGGCTGGAACGGCTCGTACACCAACTGGTGGAACGGCGGCAAGGGCGGCATCCCCGAGTGGGAGACGTTCCACATCAACGAGGTCATCCCGCTGATGGAGCGCAACTTCCACGCGGGCGGGGTGCGCGCCGCGATCGGCCTGTCGTCCGGCGGGCAGGGCGCCATCACCTATGCCGAGCGCCACCGCGGGCTGTTCAAGTACGCCGCGTCCTACAGCGGCGCCCTCAACATCACCGCGCCGGGCATGCCGGTCATCCTCACGTCCATGAACCGGGACGCGGGCACCGCCATCTGGGGCGACCCGATCACCGCGCGGGCGAACTGGCAGGCGCACGACGCCACCGTCAACGCCGCCAAGCTGAAGGGCATCGGCGTCTACGTCTCGTCCGGGGACGGCAGGCCCGGCCCTTACGACAACCCGGACACCGCGCCGATGCACGCCGGACGCATCGGCGAGCAGCTCGCCGGGACGATGAACGAGAACTTCGTCGCAGCGGCGAAGAAGTCGGGCGTCTCGGTCACGTCCAACCTCTACGGGCCCGGGATGCACAACTGGAAGTACTGGAGGCGCGAGCTGGCCAAGAGCTGGCCGGCGATCGCGGCCGCCATCGGCGCCCGCAAGTCCTGACCAGCGGAATCGCCGAAACGCGAGCGCTGCATGCGGCTCCCCTGTGACGATGGAGGCATGAGGGGCAGTGATGGCGCGGCCCTCGACGGCGATCTCCCGCTCTGGCCGCCGGGGCGCGGACCGGCGCGGCTCGGTGAGGCGCGCGCCCTGCTGACGCATCCCGCGGTGCGCTGGTGCGGCGCGACCTACGGGGTGATGGAACGCGTCGCCGGCGGTTGGATGATGTCCGGGATGGAGCGGACCACCCCGCAGGACGCCCGCGACTCGCTCGGCTGGTGGTTCCGGGGCATGGCCCGCGACGGCGACGTTCCCGAAACGGCCCGCGCGGAGTACCGGCGCGGCGCGGCCCTGCTGGACCGCGACCGGCCGGACGAGCTGACCGTCGCGGGACGGGTGTTCCGCGTGGTGCGCGCCGACCGGTTCCGCCGGTTCGGCCCGGACGGCCCGGAGCCGCCCCGTCCCGCAGACCCCGACGCGCTTCCCGAGCCCCGCACCCGGCGGGACGCCCACCGGTTCGACCACGGCCTGCTCCCGGACGCCGAGGTCCCGGGGTCCGCGGCCCTCCTCGGCGAACGCTGGGAGCACGTCCCCGCGGGGCCGGCGGTCCCGCCGGAGGCGACCCGCGACGCCCGCCGGGCCCTCGCCACCCATCCCGGGATCGCCCGGCTGCCGACCCGGTTCGCCGTCGCCGAGGAGGACGGCGGGCGGTGGCCGGCGCACGGCCCGTTCCTGCACAGCCCCGCTGCCGTCCGCGAACACATGGCCGCCTACTTCGACCTGGTCGTGCCGCTGCTGCAGGGAGCCTCCCCCCGCGTCCTCGCCGCCTGCCGGGCCGGCGCCGACCTGCTGCGCGACGGCAGCCGCCGCGCCGAGATGAGCCTCCTCGGCCGCCGGTTCCGGGTGACCCGCGTCGACTACGTCGTGCGCCGCGGCCCCGACGGCCCCGAGCCGCCCCGCCCCTCCGAGCAGGACCTCGACGAACCCGTATGAAGGGATTCGCGCGGCGGGAGTTCCAGCTCGTGCTCCTGCGCCGCATGGCCGACTACCAGCCGGGCCTCGTCGAGGACGCGATGCGCGCGCTCGGCGCGTCCCGCACCGAGATGCGGGAGGTCAACGCCCGCTGGCAGCGCGTCCTGCGGTCTCGGACGTTCCCGCGCGGGCGCCGCCGCTACGAGGCCGTCCTCGGCCCGCCCGCCGGCGCCGCGGAACGGCGGATCGGCGACGTCGCCTGCGAGACCGCGTGGTGGCCGCCGCTGCCGCTGTGGCCCGGCCTCCGCTTCGAGATCATGATGGCGCCGGACGGCTCGGTCGTGCAGGAGTGGCTCGTCCGGGACGGCGGCGTCCCCGTGCCGGACCTGGCGGGCGTCGACGACCTCGTTCCGTGGTCGTGCGTGGTGGGCGACGTCGACGCCCGGTTCGGCACGGTGGCCCACCAGGACGGCGACGCGCCGAGCCGCTGGCACGCGACCATCACCACGGCGGACGGCGGCACGTACGTCGCCCACTTCGTGTGGGGGCTCCTCCAGACGGTGGTGAGCACCTGACCGCTTCGAGCGTTTTCATGTGGGCGCTCCTCCGGACACCGATGAGAGCCGATGAGACCGCTTTGAGCGATCTTGAAGATTCCGGACAGCGCAGATTGCGCGCGTCTCCCTAGCGTGGGGGCATGCGAGCAGTCAGGGACCGGCGATGCCCGAGGTGACCTCCTACGCACCGGGCTTCCCCACCTGGGCCGAGCTGGCGAGCCCGGATCCGGCGCTGTCCAGGCGCTTCTACGGCGAGCTGCTGGGCTGGTCCTCCTACACCCTGACCACCGAGATGGACGAGTACGAGATCTTCACCCTGGGTGGCGTCCAGGCGCCGGAGGTCGCCGGGATGCAGACCCTCGTGGACGACTCCCTGCCCTCGTACTGGATGTGCTACTTCCGCACCGCCGACGTCGCGGCCTCGGTGGAGGCCGTGCGCGCCGCGGGCGGCCATGTCCTGGTGGAGGACATCGAGGTCGCCAACCTGGGGCGGATGGCGCTGTGCTCCGACCTGGAGAGCGCCGAGTTCGCCTTCTGGTACCCCTACGACCTGCAGGGCGCCGGCGCCCGGAACGAGCCGGGCGCCCTGTACTGGATGGAGCTGGCCTGCCAGGAGGCCCAGGCCGCCCGCGCCTTCTACGGACGGGTCTTCGGCTGGAAGGCCGAGGAGCGCGAGTACTACACCTCCTCCACCTACACCAACTGGAAGGTCGGCGACACCTCCGTGGCGAGCATGGTGTCCATGGACGAGCACTGGCCGCCCGGCTACCCGGCCCACTGGGTCCCCTACTTCGGGGTGGTCGACTGCGACGCCGCGGCCGCGAAGGCCGTGGACCTCGGCGGTCGGGTCACCGTCTCTCCGAAGGACATCAAGCGGGGCCGCTTCGCCATCGTCACCGACCCGACCGGTGCCCGGCTGGGGGTCTTCTCCGCGGCGGCGACCGGCGGCGCCGCCACCCGGGCCCCCCTCTGAGGCCGGCTACCCGCCGGTGCGCCGTGCGCCGTCCGGCCAGACGACGTGCACGATCCGGCCGAGCCTGCGGGCGTGCTCGACGATCTCCGCGGTGCCGCCGCGGCCCCGCGCCGGTCTGCCGTCCCACACGGCGATGAGGTGGTCGGCGCGGGCCAGCATCTCCAGCCCCGCGTCCAGGTAGGCGCCCGGCCCGGGAACGGGATGGGCCAGCGAGCGCACCCGGGAGGCGCGGGCCCTCAGCTCCTCGAAGCCGCGCCGCGCCCGGGAGCCGAGCGCGGCGGCGTACCCCTCCGCGGGGACGATGACCTCCAGTCGGCCGCCGCGCGCGAGGACGGCCCGCGCGAAGATCTGGTCGGTGCCGGCGGCCAGGCACGACACGCCGACGACGTCCCGCCCGCCGCGGGCGAGGATCGCGCGGATCTCGGCGTCGACCCGCGCGGCCGTCGCCTCGTCCAGGTCCTGGTGCCCCGTGACGGCGACCCGCATCGGCTTCCTCCGCTTCATCCGCGGCCGTCACGCATGCGACGCCCACCACAGTGTGTGTTCCCGCGAGATGGCCTCCTCGACCTCGTCGACGAAGTGCGCCCAGTCGGCCTCCGTCTCCGGCCAGTCGACCCGGCAGGCGATCTCCGCGAGCTCCTGCGCCGCGATGGCGTACGCGGTCGCGAGCTGCTGGTGCTGCCGGGTCTGCACCCAGGCGAGCCCGCCCGCCGCGACGGCCCCCGCGATCCCCGGCAGGTCGAGGCCGATCAGCCCCACCGCGTTCAGCACGGCCGCGACCAGCCCGAGCGCCTCCAGCGAGGCCAGCAGCACCGACCACCGCGTGACGCTGCGCCCGCGCTGCGCCGAACGCCGGGCGTACCACCGGCGCTGGTCCTCGATCCGGCCGATCCGGTAGGCGTCCCGGCGCGCCTCCAAGGCGCTCGCCCGAAGCTCCCGCATCTGGTCGGTCACCTGCAGGTCGCCGCTGTCTCCGGCGACGACGAGCGAGTGCAGGTTGCCGCGGATGACCGAGAACCGGTGCAGCAGCAGCGCCTCGGCCGCGCGCTCGTCCACGTCGTCCGCGCCGAACGGCTGCCCGGCCACCGCGAACCGCCATGCCAGCGTCTTCGCCGACTCCGCCGCCGCCCGCGACTCGTACCACTGCCGGTCGGGGCGCTCGGTCAGCAGCCACACCTCGACGACCAGCCCGATCCCGAGCCCGGTGGCCGCGACCAGCGCGGCCGCGTCGACTTGGCCCGCCTTCAGGGTGACGGTGCCGAACACCGCCGCGGTGAGCAGCGCGACCAGCCGCAACGCGGTCGCCACCAGCAGCCGCCGCTGTCCGCTGATCGCACTCGTGTCGGCGGCCTGGAACAGGGCCGGATAGTGCGACTCGGCAAGAGCCTCCACACCTAGAGTGGAATCTCGGCGCGAAGTGTACGTCAAGCATGTGTGCAGGAATGCACACTTCTTATCCTTGTCCGGTTTCGGTCAGCGGGGGCGCGAAACCCGCCTCGCCGAAGTGCCGTCGAACCGTCGGTCACCGCATGCGAGACCGGAATCGAATTCATAACGGATGCCGGAACCCGCGACCCGTGGCAGGTGTGAAGTGCTTCACTGCTCGGATGGGCGTCCTCTCGCTCGCGTCAAGAATCGATCATTTCGCGGGCGAGAGCAGCTCTAATGCGAGCCTGCAGGATAGTACTTCTCGACGCAGGGTAATAGCTTTATAACTTGCCGTAACGACAGCCAGGATGGGCCGAACATGACCGTTCTCGACGAAGCAGGCGCGCCAGAAATGACCGATCTGTGTCAGTTGACTCTTGACGAGCTGGCCGTCGAGGACGAGGCCGTCCGACTCGTGGCTCGACTGACCCGGGTGGGCGACCTGGGCGAAGCCGGACCGCAAGCGGTTCGCGTCGCGGCATTCAACGCTTACATTTGACATCACATTACACCCTGATGCCCCAGTCAACTCCTTTCCGACAGTTCGTCCTCAAGGTGCACAGCAGGTGCGACCTCGCATGTGACCACTGCTATATGTACGAGCACGCCGACCAGAGCTGGCGCGGGCAGCCGACGGTGATGAGCACGGGCGTCATGCGACGCACCGCGGAGCGCATCGCCGATCATGTGAGAACCCATGGTGTACGGGAAGTCTCTCTCGTCCTGCACGGCGGCGAACCCCTGCTCGCCGGGCCGGACCGTCTCGCCGGCCTCATCGGCGCGCTGCGCGCCCCACTGGCCGGGGCATGCGACATCGACCTCCGGATGCACACCAACGGCGTCCTTCTCGACCGGCGCTTCTGCGAGCTGTTCCGCGAGCATGGAGTCAAGATCGGCATCTCGTTGGACGGCGACCGGGCGGCCAACGACAGGCACCGCCGCTACCGCAACGGCCAGAGCAGCTACGGCAAGGTCGTCCGGGCCATCGACCTGCTGCGCGGGGACTACCCGGACCTGTACGCCGGGCTGCTGTGCACCATCGACGTCGCCAACGATCCGATCGCCGTCTACAGTGCGCTCCGGGCGCACGAGCCGCCCGCGATCGACCTGCTGTGGCCGCACCGCACCTGGGACGACCCCCCGCCGGGGGCGTCCTCCGGCGCCACCCCCCACGCCGACTGGCTGGGAGCGATCGCGGATCGCTGGCTGGCCGACGGCCGGCCGATGCCGGTGCGCGTGTTCGACTCGATCCTCAGCACGTTGCGCGGCGGGCCGGGCCTCACCGAGGCACTGGGGCTGGAGGACACCGATCTCCTCGTGGTGGAGACCGGCGGCGGCTACGAGCAGGCGGACTCGCTGAAGACCGCCTTCGACGGCGCGCCCGAGACCGGTATGGACGTCTTCCGGCACGCGATCGACGAGGTCGCGGCGCATCCCGGGATCCGCGCGCGGCGGGGCGGGCTCGCGGCACTGTGCACCACGTGCCGGGCCTGCCCGGTCGTCGCCTCCTGCGGCGGAGGGCTCTACGCCCACCGGTACCGCGCGGACGGCTCCGGTTTCGCGAACCCCAGCGTCTACTGCGCCGACCTCTCCGCGCTTATCGAGCACGTGGAAGGACGGACTTCCCGGCGTTCCCACGTGCTGCCGTCGGAGGTGGTGCGGTCCCTGGCCACAGGGCACGGCGACCCCGCCGCGATCGCGCGGCTCGGAACCGCCCAGGCGAGCGGTCGCCGGGCGCTGCTCGCCGTGGTCGGCAAGGCGACCGCCCCGACTCCGGCGTGGGACCTCCTCAAGCATGCCCTGTCCGTGGACCCCGTCGCCTTCGACTGGGCGCTGTCCCATCCGTACGTGCGGGCGTGGGCTGACGAACGCTTCCACGCGCTGAAGTTCGGCCCGGGCCCGGTCGAGGACGACGGGCTGCTCGCCACCGTTGCCTGCACGGCCGCCGCGCGGGCCTGGCTGGATGTCGCCCTGACCGTGCCGGTACGGGACGGGGCGATCTACTTCCCGGGCATCGGGCGCTATGACGTGCCGGGCCGGCCGACGGCCACGGTCCGCGTCAGCGCGGGGGAGCTGACCGTGGAGGGGGCCGACGCGTTCCAGGCCGTCCGGCATCTACAGGCCGGTACGCTCACCGTCGCGCTCGACGACCTCGACCCGCATCGCGACTGCCACGACCACCCGGCCGCCGGGCGGCTTCCGGAACTGCGGTTCCAGGAGTGGCAGGTCTCCTTCCAGGAGGCGTGGACGCTGCTGGAGAAAGACTACGCGGAGTACGCCCCCGCGGTCGCCGAGGCGCTCACGACCATCGTCCCTCTGGAGCCGCCGGACTCGGGCGCCAGCGTCAGCTCGGCGGCGCGGGACGCCTACGGGTCGGTCGGGATCGCACTGCCGGAGAGCCCGGCGCTGCTGTGCCTGCTGATCATGCACGAGTTCCAACATGTGAAGCTCGGCGCCCTACTCGACTTCGTCGACCTGTACGACCCGGGCGACGACCGCCTGTACCACGCGCCCTGGCGCGCAGACCCCCGTCCCCTTGAAGGCTTGCTGCAGGGCACGTATGCTCACGTCGCCGTCGTCGACTTCTGGTTCCGGCGGATGCGGGCGGACGCGCCCGGCGTCGCCCGCGAGGCCGGACGGCAGTTCCGCGAGTGGTATCCGAAGACCGTCGAAGCGACCCGGACGCTGGAGGAGTGCGGTTCCCTGACGGGCCTCGGCGAACAGTTCGTCGCGACGATGCGCCGCACCCTGGCCGCGATGGTCACCGGCGGCTGAGGGTTTCGATCAGTGCGCGGACCTCGTCCGCCCGGGAATGTCCCACCGCCTCGTAGATCGCGAGCGACTCCCGGAGACCGGCCAGTGCCGAGCCGATCTCCCCCACCGCGACGAGGGGCGAAGCGAGGCTCAGCAGAGTCGCCGCGATGCCGGTCCTGTCGTCAATGTCCCGCCTGATTTCGAGTGATCTCCGGAACCAAGCGACCGCGGCCGCATGATTCTCCTGCTCGTCACTGAGCTCGCCCAGTTCCTGAAGCGCGTCGCCTTTGGCTTGGAGGTCGACACCGTCTGCGGTGCTGATCGCGGCCTCATAGTGCCGATACGCCTCCTCGACATCGCCCAGCCGGCGATGGATCGATGCGATCGACCTCAACTGGATGGCGGCGCCGCGTGCGTCGTCGAGGTCGCCGCACAGCTGCAGGGAGCACATGGCGTGTTCGAGAGCCTCGTCATACCTTTCGAGGTGAACGAGCGCCGCCGCGATATTTCCCAGGTTGTTCGCACTTCCCGGGACGTCGTCGATCTCCTCGCAGAGCCCCAGTGCGGTCTGAAACCGTTCGAGCGCCTGGGACGGTCGCCCCAGCGTGAGTGCCGCGCCGCCCACACACGTCTCGGCCCATGCCATCGCATAACGATCAACAACGCGGCGCGCCGCCGCGACTGCGATGAGAGCCACGTTGTACCGGTTGGTCGGGTGGGAGTGCAAGATAAAGAAGTAAATCAGTGCAATTGGCAACTTCCATGCGTATTCGTCGAAGCCCAGCAGCACGGCCTGATCGATCACCGCGATGAGGTTGAGCCTTTCTGCCGCACACCATCCCAGGGCATCGTGAGGGTTTTCGAAAGTCAGGGCCCAGGGAGAAGGGTCGGCCTCGACATGCCGGCGCCGGGGCGCGATGATCCTGTCGGCATTGTCGGCGGTGCGCAAATAAAATCCGATGAGCCGGTGCGCCGCGCTGTGGCGGTCATCCGCGGTCTCGTCGACGTCGAGCCGTTCCCTGGCATAGGCCTTGACAAGGTCATGGAACTCGTACCGATCCTCGCCGCTCTTCTCCAGCAGACTAGCCTCGGTGAGGAGCGAGAGAACCCGACGTGCCTCGAACAAGCTCGTGCCGGACGCCGCCGCTGCGGCGAGGAGGGAGAAGTCAATTCCCGCATGCAGTCCGGACAGCCGGAACATCCGAGCGGCTTCTGGGGGCAGCGACTCGTATGACCAGGAAAACACGTTCTCTGCCATACCGCCTTCTCGGTGATCGGTAAAGAAGGTCAGCCGACGTCTCTGATCTCCCAGTCGGCCGATCAGATCGTCGGTGAAGTCCGCGTCATGCCCTCTGATGTACTCCGCGGCAATCCTGATCGTCAACGGCAGAAAACCGCAATGCCGCACCAGGCTGGTCATCGACGTGGAAGTACGTTGGCTCTCGACGGCCGAGACGGATCGTAGAAGATCAAGCGCATCGGACTCCGCCAGTGGACGCAACACGATCGCTTCCGCGCCGTCCTGGGCGCTCAGGGACTTGAGCCCGCTGCGGCCAGTGACCAGGACCATGCACTGCGCGTTCGACGGCAGAAGTGGCCGGACCTGGGGCACGGACTCGACATTGTCCAGGATGATCAGCGTTCGCCGTGTGCTGACCTCTGAACGGAACACTGCGGCCATGGCGTCGAGACCATTGGGTATCCGGTCGGTGGCGACGTTCAGCGCACGCAGAAAATTTCCGAGCACATCCTCGGCAGTGATGCAAGTGGTCGGACCATACCCGTGCAGATTGACATAGAGTTGCCCATCTGGAAAGAAGGCTGAGTTCAGGTGTGCCCAGTGCACGGCGAAGGCCGTCTTTCCCACCCCGCCGAGTCCGGAGACGGTGACAAGGTCGGCACCTTCCCGGTGCAGGCGGTCCAGAACGGAGAGTTCCGTCGTTCGGTCGGTGAAGTGCTTGACCGGGCGCGGCAATTGGCGCGGTACCGAGATTTCTCGAGAATTGCGCGCAGTCTCGGGAAGAGGGGATGCGCCTCGGGTGTTGCGGCGAACCGGGGGAATCTCGTCGGCGGGTTGATCCGTAAGGCTGTCCAGCCGATGGAGCCAAAGGTTCGCGCTTTCGGCGCCGACCACGATCGCCAATGAGGCGATCAGCCATGAGATGCTCCAGACACCGCCGTTGAGGATTTGATTCACCGCCACCCCAGCGGCCACCGTTCCGGCGGCGGCGGAGACCGTGCGGGCCGTCCGACGGAGCCCTTTCACATGACCTCCAGACTCCGCTCGACCGCTATATCGGACATAGTAATGCACGAGCGAATGATCTCGAGGTGGCCTTCCGCGGCAAGCATCGAGGATGACCAGCGTCCGGCGCATGCGCTGGAGGCTGATCATTCAGGCCGCTGATCAGCGTACCGCGATGATCGCCGGAAGGTGCGGTCAGCGCCCCTCGGCGGGGCGCCGAGTCGGTAAAACTACACATTTGACAGGGCTGTTCGCCCGCCGGTCGCCCCGCTATACATGATGGGATCCGAGGGGAGCCGCATGCCGGGAAGAATTCAAGCGGAGGAGAGGCGCCCGCACTTCTTCCTGAGTTATGCCAGGTCACGCTACCGGCCGGAGGACTCCGACCGCTGGGTCGCCAAGTTCTTCAACGATCTCTGCCACGACATAGGCCAGGCTACGGGCACGCTGAATCCGGGTTTTATGGACAGGCAGATTCCGGTCGGCAGCGAGTGGCCCGATCAGCTGGCCGACGCGCTCGCCAACTGCCGGGTCTTCGTCGCGCTGTTCTCCCCGGGCTACTTCGCCAGTGACTACTGCGGACGGGAATGGGCGGCGTTCCTGAAGCGCTACCACGCGCAGACCGCCGGACTGAACCGCCCGTCCGCGATCATTCCGGCGCTGTGGACCCCGCTGGACATCAAAGAGATCCCCGAGTCGCTGCACACGCTGCAGAACGTCCCGCCGGAGTTCCCGCCCGCCTACGCCACCGAGGGCCTGTACGGGATCATGAAGCTCGGCCGCTACCGCGAGCAGTACAAGGAGACGGTGCTGCGGCTGGCCACGGTCGTCAAGGACCGGGCGGCCGAGTGCGCCCTCGGCTCCAGCCCCGTGCCGACCCTGCAGACCCTGCGGAGCCCGTTCGTCGGCCGGACGCCCGGATCCAAGCGGCCCGCAATCCGGCTCACCCTGGCCGCGCAGTCCATCGACCAGCTGCCGCCCGGACGGGACACCTACTATTACGGCCGGACGCCCCGCGAGTGGACGCCCTTCCGCAGCGAGGACCACACGCTCCCGATCGGTGCGTTCGCCGAGCACATGCTCAGCGAACTCGGCCACCAGTCCATCGTCGAGATCGCGGACGAGCCGCCGCAGGAACCGGTGGACGCGCCCGGTGTCCTGGTCGTCGACCCGTGGACGGTCAAGGACCGAGTCATCGGCAAACGGCTCCGCCAGATCGACCGGGAGCCCATGCACGTCCTGGCCCCGTTCAACTCCGGCGACCCGCAGACGGCCGCTGCCGTCGAGAGGCTGAGCGACGACCTCGCGGAGGTGCTGCCCAACGGGACCGCGCTGAAGGGTTCGGCCGCTTACGTCTCCTCGCCCGGCGCCTTCCGCGAGGCGCTCCCGAAAGTCGTGGCCGAGGCGCTCACGCGGTACCTGAAGACCACCGACGTGCATCCGCCGCAGACTCCGCCGTCGATGCCCCGACCTACACTCCGCGATCCGGAGTCCTGAGGCGAGGAGAACTCCCATGACGAACACCGGAACGATCGTCACCTTCTACTCCTACAAGGGCGGCACCGGGCGGACGACAGCGCTCGCCAACGTCGCCTGGATCATGGCCATGGCCGGGCAGAAGGTGCTGGTCATCGACTGGGACCTGGAGTCGCCGGGGCTGCACAAGTTCTTCCATCCGTTTCTGGACCAGAACATCGTGGCCTCCACGCCCGGCGTGATCGACATGCTCGACGAGTACTCGTGGGCGACGACGAGCAAGCACGACGGCGACGAACGGGAATGGCACCGCGAGTACGCGAGGGTCCTGCGGCACGCGGTGACACTGGAGTGGGAGTTTCCTGGCGAGGGGACGCTCGACTTCATTTCGGCGGGACGGCAGAACCGGAACTACTCCTCGCTCACCCGCACCCTGGATTGGGACAACTTCTACGGCAGGCTCGGCGGCGGGCAGTTCTTCGACGCGCTCCGCGACGACATGCGGCGGCACTACGACTACGTCCTCATCGACAGCCGCACCGGTTACAGCGACATCGCCGACATCTGCACCCTGCACTTTCCGGACGTCCTGGTCGACTGTTTCACGCTCAGCGACCAGAGCATCGACGGCGCCGCCGACATCGCGATGAACATCGACGAGCGCGAACATGTGCGGCCCATCCGGATCCTCCCGGTCCCGATGCGCATCGACTTCGGCGAGAACGCGAAGGTCGAGGCGGGCAGGGCCTACGCCAGGGCGCGCTTCGACCGCTTCCCTCGCGGCATGTCCCGGCAGGAGGCGAACAGTTACTGGCTGTCCATCGAGATCCCGTACCGGCCCTACTACGCCTTCGAGGAGACCCTCGCCACGTTCGGGGATGCGCCGGGCTCCCCCAACTCGATGCTCGCGGCCTTCGAACGGCTCACGAAAGTGATCACCGGCGGCCGGGTCGCCGAGTACGTCCCCATCGACGAGGAACTGCGCCTCGCCACCCTCGAACGGTTCACCCGGCGCGGCCCCACGGAGATCTCCGACGTCTTCATCGGCTACGTTTCCGCGGACCGGCCATGGGTCGACTGGATGGCGCTCGTGCTGGGCCGCGCGGGATTCCGCGTCGTCGCCCGCAGCGTCGACTCGGGCCCGTCCGAGTTGGCCGGCGAGGACACCGGTGAGCCCGGCGGGCACGCGATCGTGCTGCTCTCGCCCGACTCGGTGAACTCGGCGCAGGCGCTGCGGGCGTGGGAGTCGCTCGCCAGCCGCACCGCGTCCCCGCACCGCCGGCTCACCACCGTCCGGGTGCAGGACGCCTCGCTGCGGACGGCCTTCAACGGGCCGCTGCCGCTCGATCTCACGGGGCTCGGGGAGCGCGCCGGCGCCGAGGCGCTCGTCCGGGCCCTCGGGCGCCCCGGCTACACCTTCGACCATCCGACCGAGCATTCGCGGCTCGGGCCGCGCTATCCCGGCTCCGCGCGGACGGCTCCGGAGATCTGGAACGCCGATCGGCGCAACGCCGTGTTCACCGGCAGGGGCGGGCTCCTGGAGGAACTACGCGACGAACTGCTCGGCACCAGCCAGGGGATCGTCACCCCGCAGGCGCTGCACGGTCTCGGTGGCGTCGGCAAGACGCAGGTCGCGCTGGAGTACGTGCACCGCTTCAAGGCCGACTACGACCTCGTGTGGTGGATCAGCGCCCAGTCCGCCGACTCGATCCGGGTGGCGCTGGCCAACCTGGCCGAGCAGATCGGGCTGCGGGTCGGCGACAACACCGCGGACGCCGCCAACGCGGCGCTGGAGGCGCTGCGCCGCGGTGAGCCGATGTCCCGCTGGCTGCTGGTCTACGACAACGCCGACAATCCGAGCCAGCTCGCGCCCTACCTGCCGGGAGGCGACGGACACGTGATCATCACGTCCCGGGATCCGGCATGGACGCAGCTGGCCAACCCGCTCGCCGTGGACGTGTTCACCGAGGAGGAGGCCGCCGCGCACCTGGTCCGCCGGGTGCCGGAGATCTCCGAGGAGAACGCGCGCAAGATCGGGACGGCGCTCGGTTACCTGCCGCTCGCGATCGAGCAGGCCGCGGCCTGGCTCGCCTCCACGTTCATGCCGGCGGGCGAGTACCTGGAGGCGCTGGAGAGCGAGACCGCCTCCACGCTCGAGCGGAGCGCGGAGAGCTTTCCGCAGTCGGTGGCCATGACGTGGAGCGTCACCTTCCGGCAGTTGCGCGAGGCGTCCCCGGCCGCGGCACGGCTGCTGGAACTGCTCGCCTTCTTCTCCTCCGAGCCGATCTCGCTCGACCTGGTCTACAGCGACGAGATGGCCGGGCTCCTCGCCGCCTACGACGAGACGCTGCGCGACAAGCTGGTGATCGGGCAGCACGTCCGGGAGATCAGCCGGTTCGCGCTGGCGAAGGTCGACCAGGGCAACAACTCCATCCAGGTGCATCCGCTGGTCCAGGCCGTCATCCGGCACTGGCTGGACCCGGAGCTGGTGGAGCGGACGCGGCACGACGTCCACAAGATCCTTCTCGGCGCGCGGCCGAAGCACGGCGACACCGACGACCCGGAGAACTGGCCGAGCCTGGAGGAGATCCTTCCGCATGTGCGGCCGTCCGCCGCGGCGCAGTGCGACGACGAGAACGTCCGGCAGATGCTCACCGACCTCGTCCGGTACCAGTGGAAGCGCGGCGTGTTCGACAGCGCGATGGCGGCGGGGCGGGAGCTGACCGCCGAGTGGAGCGGCAAGCTCGGCCGCGACCACTGGCAGTGGCTGTTCCTGCAGTCGCAGATCGCCAATGTGCTGCGGTCGATGGGCGACTATCAGGAGGCCTACGACCTGGACCGGGAGGTGCTGGGGCTGCAACGTGGTTCGCCGTCGATCGGGCCGACGCACCCGCACACGCTCATCACGGCGGGCAACCTGGCGGCGGACATGCGAGCGATGGGGGAGTACCGGGAGGCCCTGGCGCTGGACCTGCACACCTACGAGCAGTCGGCCATCCCGTGGGGGGAGGACCATCCGCGGACGTTGATGATCGCGCACAACCTGGCGATCGACTACCGGCTTACGGGCGACTGGGAGAGCGCGTACCGCTACGACAAGGAGACGCTGGACCAGCGCCGCGTCCAGCTCGGGGACGACCACCCCTACACGCTGTTCTCAGAGGCGAACCTGGCCCGCGATCTGCGCGAGGCGGGGCGTTTCGACGAGTCCGTCGCCGTCCTCCGCGACGTCTACCGGCGGTACCTGGAGGTCCTCGGCGACCAGATCCTCGACACGCTGCGGACCGGCAAGAGTCTCGCGGTCTCGCTGCGCCGTGCCGGGCTCCGGGAGGAAGCGCTCGCGCTCGCCGAGGACGTCCACGCGCGGTATCAGCGGCACTTCCCCGAATCGCCGGACACACTGCCCGCCGACCTGGAGGTCGCAGCCTGCATGGGGGAGATGGGCGATCTGGTCGGGGCCCGCGACCGCACCCGCGCGGCGCTCGCCAAGCACCGCGGGGAGATGGGCGACGACCATCCCTACACCGTGATGATCGCGAACAATCTGGGTTGTCAGCTGCGCCGCACCGGGGAGCTGGACGAGGCGTGCGCGCTCACCGCGGAGGCAGCCTCCCGCCTCGCCCCGATGCTCGGCCGTGCCCACCCGTTCGCGCTGCTCGCCGCAGTCAACCACGCCAACGCCCTCGGCGACGCCGAGTCCTTCACGGAGGCCGAGGAACTCGGACGGGACGCGCTGAAGCGGCTGGCGCGGATCCTGGGGGAAGAGCACGCGGACACGCTCGTCGCCCGGGCCGGGCTGGCGGTCACACTGGCCGCCATGGGACGGGTGTCGGAGGCCCAGGAGCTGCGCGACCGGGCCGCGACCGGGCTGCTCGTCCTCGCCGAGCAGCATCCGCATCCGCTCGTCCAGGAGGTGCGGGACGGCCTGCGCATCGACCGCGACCTGGAGCTACAGCCGCTCTGAGGGCCGCGCGGCGGGCCGGCTGAGCCATGCCAGCACGTCCGGGAGCACGGTGTAGGCGCCGAAGTGCGCCGACCCGGACTGGACGACGATGGTCGAGTTCGGAATGCGGCCGGCCAGCCAGCGGGAGTGCCCGGCGGGGGAGAACGTGTCGTTCGCGCCGTGCCACAGCATGGTCGGGGCGACGATGTCGCCCAGCTCGAAACCCCAGGGTGCGCATAATGCGAGCAGATCGTCGATCCAGCCGTCGGCGGACGTCCGGAACGCCTCGCGGAACGTTTCCAGCAGCATCCTGCGCATGCCCGCCTGGAGGACGACGCAGCGGTCCGACTGCGTCAGTTCTGTGTAGAGGCTCGCGACGTACTGGGCCGGGTTCGCGCGGATCCGGTCGGCGATCGAGTGCAGCCGCGCCGACGCGAGCCGCCCCTGCCCGCGGACGGCCAGGTACTCCCGGGTGTTGGACGGCGCCATCCCCTCGAACCAGTCCAGGCCCTCGGCCTCCGCGGGCGCGAGCCCGACCAGGGCGGCGACGCGGGTGGCGCGGCCCGGCAGCAGCGCCGCGCAGGCGAGCGCGTGCGGGCCGCCGCCGGAGCGGCCGAGGACGGAGAAGTCTTCCAGGTTCAGGAGGTCGGCCAGCAGCCGCACATCGGCGGCGACGTCGGCGACGACGCGGCCGGTCATCCGGTCGGAACGTCCGTAACCCGGCCGGTCGAAGGTGATGAGCCGGATTCCGTGCTGATACAGCACCATCGGCCGCGGAACGGGCCCGAGTCTGCTGCCGGGAGTGCCATGAAGGAGAAAGACCGGAAACCCGTGCGGTACGCCCCATTCCTCCACCGCGATTTCTCGGCCGTCCGGTGCGGACACGACTCTGGTCAAGGCCGTCCTCCGTCCTGGAACCGTGTGTTTGAAAAGGCGTCCATGCCCGCTTTTAACTGGACTTCTCAGGCGCGTCAACCCAGATGTCACGCCTTAATCCGGTGCCCGGATCGCCAGCGTCTTCCACGAAATGCGGTCCCTTCCGGGGCTGGTTTCGCCCGGACCGCCGTCAGCCTGCGGGGGGCCAGCGGTCGGGGGCGTGCAGCCGGCCGAGGAGCATCAGGACCAGTTCGTCGATGACCTCGTCGAGGGTGGCCTCCACCCAGCCGGCGCTCCAGTCGTGCAGGAGGCCGTTGACGCCGCCGATGAAGGCGGTCGCGGCGATCCGGTAGTCGCGGTCGGCGATCTCGCCGCGCTCGGCGGCGGCGGCCGCCTCGGCGCAGAGGAAGTCGACCCAGCGGGCGCGGCGGGTGAGGCGCTGCCGGTCCATCCGCGCGCTGACCCCGACGATCTCGACGAACGCGACCCGGACGCGGGCCGGGTCGGCGGTGATGCCGGCGGCGTAGGCGCGGAAGAGGCGGGCCGTGCGCTCGGCGAGGTCGAGGCCGTCGGCGGACGGGAGCGCGGTGGCGAGCTCGCGCTCGGCCGCGTCGTTGACTTCGAGGTGCAGTTCGGCGAGGAGGTCCTCCAGGGTGCGGAACTCCTCGTAGAACTGGCGGGTGGACAGCCCCGCGGCCTCGCTGAGCGCGGCGACCGTGGTGGCCCGGTAGCCGGGGCCGCGGCCGAACATCTCCAGCCCGGCGTCCAGGAACCTGCGGCGGCGTTCGGCGTGCCGTTCGGCCGCGGATCTGCCCCCGTACCTGCCGGTCGGTCTCGCGCGCCTGCCCGTCACCTCGCTCCTCCCGCCGGTCCGGACGGGCATTTTCCCGCATCCGGGCGTTGCGTCGCACCCCGTGTCCGGCGGGGCCCGCGGTGGGCTCCGGGCCCGCCGGGCGGCGACGTGGAACCTCCTGCGCCGCGCCGGGCGGCTGATGTTGTCCGCAGAATTGTTGACAATTTGGGTTACAAGGCGGAGAGTACGGGACCATGAGTACTTCTGCCTCCCCCAACCCCCTGCTCGTCGTCAGCGCCCACGCCGGCGACTTCGTCTGGCGCGCCGCCGGCGCGATAGCCCTGGCCACCTCGCGCGGCGACCGCGCCAAGGTGGTGTGCCTGAGCTACGGAGAGCGCGGCGAGTCCGCCCGCGCCTGGCGCGAGGGCAAGCAGCTGGACGAGATCAAGAAGCTGCGGCGGGGCGAGGCCGAGGCCGCCGCGGCCGCGCTGGGCGCCGAGATCGAGTTCCTGGACGCCGGCGACTACCCGCTGGTGGAGTCGCACGAGCTGGTCGACCGGCTCGTCCGGATCTACCGGGACGTCGAGCCGGCCGTCGTCCTGACGCACACCCTCGCCGACCCCTACAACGGCGACCACCCCGCGGCGGCGCGGATGGCGCTGCAGGCGCGGGTCCTCGCGCAGGCCATCGGCTACGACGCGCCCGGCGAGCCGCTCGGTGCGCCGCCGGTGTTCTTCTTCGAGCCGCACCAGCCGGAACAGTGCGAGTTCAAGCCGGACGTGCTGCTCGACATCACCTCGGTGTTCGACAAGAAGCGCGCGGCGATGGAGTGCCTGCCCGCGCAGGTCCACATGTGGGACTACTACACCGACCTGGCCAAGCGGCGGGGCGTGCAGCTGAAGCGCAACGCGGGCCCGAACCTCGGCCTGCAGCACGACACCCGCGCCGAGGCGTTCGTCCGGCTGTACCCGCAGACCACCGCGGAGCTGTCATGAGGACGGTCGTCGTCACGAACCCGCCGCGCGCCGACGCCGCCGCGGTGGACGCCCTCGCCGGATACGGCGTCGCCACCGTCCACGAGGCCATGGGGCGCACCGGGTACCTCGGCCCGTCCATCCGGCCGGTGCACCTGGGCGCGTCCGTCGCCGGGACGGCGGTGACCGTCCTGTCGTGGCCGGGCGACAACCTGATGATCCATGTCGCGGTCGAGCAGTGCCGTCCCGGGGACGTGCTGGTGGTCACCACCACGTCCCCGTCCACCGACGGCATGTTCGGCGAGCTGTTCGCGACCGCGCTCCAGTACCGCGGCGTGCGCGGGCTCGTCATCGACGCGGGCGTGCGGGACGTCGCGGAACTGCACGCGATGGGCTTCCCGGCCTGGTCGGCGGCCGTCAGCGCGCAGGGCACGGTGAAGGCCACTCCGGGCGCGGTGAACGTGCCGGTGACGATCGGCGGGCAGCTCATCCGGCCGGGAGACGTGATCCTCGCCGACGATGACGGGGTCGTCCGCGTCGAGCGCGAGGCGGCGGCCACGGCGGTGCAGGCCGCGCGGGCCCGCGAGGAGAAGGAGGCCGCGACCCGCGCCGCGTTCCAGCAGGGCGAGCTCGGCCTCGACCGGTACGGTCTGCGGCCCCGGCTCGCCGAGATGGGCATCGAGTACGTCGACTACGCGGAGTACGAGGGCTCATGACCGGTGTCCGCTGCATGCTGATGCGGGGCGGCACGTCCAAGGGCGCGTACTTCCTCGCCGAGGACCTGCCGTCCGATCCGGCCGAGCGCGACGACCTGCTGCTGCGGATCATGGGCGCCCCCGACCCGCGGCAGATCGACGGGATCGGCGGCGCGCACCCGCTGACCAGCAAGGTCGCGATCGTGTCGCCGTCCGCCGACGACTCGGCCGACGTCGACTACCTGTTCCTGCAACTCGGCGTGGAGGAGCCGACCGTCTCCGACCGGCAGAACTGCGGGAACCTGCTCGCCGGCGTCGGGCCGTTCGCCGTCGAGCGGGGTCTCGTGCCGGCGGGCCCGGGCGGGACGAGCGTCCGCATCAGGATGCTGAACACCGGCAGCGTCGCCACCGCGACGTTCCCGACGCCGGGCGGCGGCCTCGACTACGACGGCGAGACCGCCGTCTCCGGCGTGCCGGGCACGGCGGCGCGGATCGACCTGGACTTCGCGGGCACGGAAGGCTCGACCTGCGGGGCGCTGCTGCCGACCGGCCGGCTCCGCGACGTGATCGACGGCATCGAGGTCACCTGCGTCGACAACGGCATGCCGGTCGTGGTCGCCGCCGCGTCCGACTTCGGCGTCACCGGCTACGAGACCGACCTGTCCGCGCTGCGGGACCGCGTCCAGTCGCTGCGGCTGCGGGCGGGGGAGCTGATGGGGCTCGGCGACGTCTCGGCCGCCTCGGTGCCGAAGACCACCCTCGTCGCGCCGCCCCGCGACGGCGGGATGATCTGCACCCGCACGTTCATCCCGCTGCGCATGCACACCTCGATCGGCGTCCTCGGCGCCGTCAGCGTCGCCACCGCGCTGCTGATCGACGGGGCCGTGGGACACGACCTCGCCGAGATCCCGCCGCCGGGAACCCCCATGAGCATCGAGCACCCGACCGGCCGCCTGGACGTGGTGGTCGAGCTCGACGGCACGACCGTCCGGCGGTCCAGCATCGTCCGGACGGCGCGCAAACTCTTCGACGGAACCGTCTTCCCACGGAGCAGGCCATGACCATCAAGCACGAGATCGCGCACGTCGCCAACGTCGAGCTGCTGACGCCCGAGCCGGACAAGAGCCTGTGGTTCTTCACCCGGATCATGGGCCTCACCGAGGTCGGCGCCGAGGGAGACTCGGTGTACCTGCGGACGTGGGACGACTACGAGCGCCACACCCTCAAGCTCACCGCGCACGGCACGTCCGGCATCCGGCGGACCGGGCTGCGCGCGTCCTCGCAGGAGGCCCTCGACCGGCGCGTCCGGGCGATCGAGGACGCGGGGCTCGGCGTCGGCTGGCGGGACGGCGACCCCGGGATCGGCCCGACCTACGTGTTCCGCGACCCCGACGGCCACGAGCTGGAGATCTACTGGGAGTCGGAGTGGTACGAGGCGCCGCCGGAGCTGGCGCCGTCGCTGAAGAACCAGGCGCAGGCGTACCCGGCGCTCGGCGTGTGCGTCCGCCGCCTCGACCACGTCAACTTCCTGGCCGCCGACGTCGAGCCGAGCAGCGACTTCGTCCGGAACGTCCTCGGCGCGCACGCCACCGAGCAGATCCAGCTGGACGACGGCGCCATCGGCGCACGGTGGCTGACCTTCACCAACAAGTCCTACGACCTCGTCTACACGCGGGACTGGACGGGCAGCAACGGCCGCCTGCACCACATCGCGTTCGCGACCGACACCCGCGAGGACATCCTCCGCGCCGCCGACATCTTCCTCGACAACGACGTCTTCATCGAGACGGGTCCGCACAAGCACGCCATCCAGCAGACGTTCTTCCTCTACGTCTACGAGCCGGGCGGCAACCGGATCGAGCTGTGCAACCCGGTGGCCCGCCTCATCCTGGCGCCCGACTGGAAGACGATCACCTGGACGGAGGCGGAGCGCGCGAAGGGCCAGGCGTGGGGCCTGAAGACGATCGAGTCGTTCCACACCCATGGCACCCCGCCGGTCGGGTAGCCGGGGCCGCTCAGCCGGACAGGCGCCGCAGCAGGTCGCGGCTCGCGGCCGCCATCGCGGGCGGGACGTCCAGCTCGTCCAGCATGGTGGCCGCGGCCTCCATCTCGGCGGCGCGCCGGACGGCGTGCTTGTAGGTGCCGCTGACGAGCCGGTCCACGGTGTGCTCGCCGGCCGCGACGAGCTCCTCGACGATGTTCGCGCGGAGCCAGTCCTCGCAGCCGGCCGCCCGCGCGGCTTCGAGGGCCTCGACGACCGACCCGGCGAGGCCCTTGAAGAACACGCTGCGGAGCAGCTTGCGCTCCGCGGCGAGGCCGGCCGCCCCGTCCATCACCTGGACGCCGGCGCCGAGCGGGCCGAGGACGGCGGCGACGTCGCGGGCGCCGTCCCCGCTGACCAGCAGCGGTGTGCGGAGCCCGCGTCCCGGCACCGGGGCCATGATCGCCACATCGGCGAACCGGACGCCGCTCCGCCTCGCGATGGCGTCGAGTTCGCGCTTCAGGCCGGGGGAGCCGGTGTTCAGGTCGGCCCAGACGACGCCGTCGCCGACCGCCTCGGCGCCGGCCTCGAGCGCCGCGACGGCGTCATGCGCGCTGTTGACGCTCAGCACGAGATCGGCCCCGGTCACGGCGTCGGCCTCGCTCGCGCAGGCGGTCATCCCGTCCGGCACGGGCACGGCGGGGTCGTAGCCGCGCACGGCGGCGCCCGCCGCGACGAGGTCGGCCGCGATCGCACCGCCCGCCTCACCCAGTCCCAGCACCGCGATGGCCGGCATGCCGCTCTCCTCCCTGACGAGACGTCCTGCTCCGGCTACCCTAGATCAGCGACAAAAATGGCGACAATCCGGGAGTGCCCGTGAGCGACGTGGTGGACGGGATCCGCGAGGCGATCCTGAGCGGCGAGTTCGTCCCGAACCAGCGGCTGATCGAGGCGGACCTGTCCGAGCAGTTCGCCGCGAGCCGCGCCAGCGTCCGCGCGGCCCTCGCCGAACTGGCCAACGAGGGGCTCATCGAGCGCGTGCAGAACCGCGGCGCCCGCGTCCGCGCCGTCTCCCTCACCGAGGCGGTCGAGATCTCCGAGGTCCGGATGGTGATCGAGGGCCTGTGCGCGGCGAAGGCCGCCGCCCGCGCGACCGGCGCCGACACCGCCGAACTGCGGGAGATCGGCGCCGACATGCGCGCCGCGGTCGCCTCCGGCGACGTGCTCGGCTACTCGCGGCTGAACGAGCGCCTGCACCGCCGCATCCGCGAGATCAGCGGCCAGAAGACGGCATCGGACGTCCTCGAACGGCTCCGCGCGCAGAACGTCCGCCACCAGTTCCGGCTGGCCATGCACCCGGGCCGGCCGCAGACGTCCCTGCCGCAGCACCTCGACATCATCGACGCGATCGTCGCCGGCGACGCGGACGCCGCCGAGCGGGCGGCGCGGGCGCACCTGCGCAGCGTCATCGACACCCTCCCGGAGGTCGACCGCCGCCTCACCCCCTGACCCGGAAGATCCAGCCCGGAAAACCCTTCGCGCTCGCCCCTTTCCGGGGGTTACCGTCGCGGTTGCCGCAAACCGACGATCTTGTCCCGCGGCGGTCGTCATCGAGCGAGAAGGAGGATCCCGATGACAGCCACGACCCTCGCCCTCGCCAAGGTCCGCAACATCGGGATCATGGCGCACATCGACGCCGGCAAGACGACGACAGCCGAGCGGATCCTGTTCTTCACCGGCGTCTCCCACCGGATCGGCGACGTCCACGACGGCGACACCGCGCTCGACTTCCTGAAACAGGAGCGCGAGCGGGGCATCACGATCACGTCCGCCGCGACGACGTGCCGCTGGGCCGGCCACACGATCAACCTCATCGACACGCCGGGCCACGTCGACTTCACCATCGAGGTCGAGCGATGCCTGCGCGTGCTCGACGGGGCCGTGGCCGTGTTCGACGGCGTCGCGGGCGTCGAGCCGCAGTCGGAGACGGTGTGGCGGCAGGCCGACCGGTACGGCGTGCCGCGCGTCTGCTTCGTCAACAAGCTCGATCGCGCCGGCGCCGACTACCACCGGTGCGTGGACATGATCCGCGAGCGGCTCGGGGCCGTCCCGCTGGTCGTGCAGCTGCCGATCGGATCCGAGGCCGGGTTCGAAGGCGTCGTCGACCTCGTCTCCATGCGGGCGCACGTCTGGACGGACGGGCGCCACTCGGTGGTGGACGTCCCGCCCGGCCTCGCCGAGGAAGCCCGGCGATGGCGGCGCACGCTCGTCGAGACGGTCGCCGAGCATGACGAGGACAGCATGACCCGGTACCTGAGCAGCGCGGACCTGAGCAGCGCGGACCTGAGCAGCGCGGACCCGGACGGCGGGCAGCCGTCCGAGGAGGAGCTGCACGCGGCGATCCGCCGGCTGACGGTCACGTCGGCCGCCACCCCGGTGCTGTGCGGCAGCGCGTTCAAGAACAAGGGCGTCCAGCCCCTCCTGGACGCGGTCGTGCGGTACCTGCCGTCACCCCTGGACGTCCAGGACGTGTCGGACGAGGAGCCGCTGTCGGCGCTCGCGTTCAAGGTCATGGCCGACCGCCACCTGGCCCGGTTCACCTTCGTCCGGATCTACTCCGGACGCCTGGTGTCGGGCGCCGCGGTGCTGAACAGCGTGAAGGAGCGGAAGGAGCGGATCGGCAAGATCTACCGCGTCCACGCGGACAAGCGGGTGGAGATCGAGTCGGCGGGCGCGGGCGACATCGTCGCCGTCATGGGCCTGAAGCAGACCACCACCGGCGAGACGCTGTGCGACCCCGCGCATCCGGTGGTCCTCGAGTCCATGGACTTCCCGGCCCCGGTCATCGAGGTCGCGATCGAGCCGAGGTCCAGGGGCGACGTGGAGAAGCTGGGCGCGGCCGTCCACCGCATGTCGGAGGAGGACCCGTCCCTCCACGTCCGTCAGGAGAACGGGCAGACCGTCATCGGCGGCATGGGCGAGCTCCACCTGGAGATCCTCGTCGACCGCCTGAAGGAGAGGTTCCATGTCGAGGCCAACGTGGGCCGTCCCCGCGTCGCCTACCGAGAGACCGTCCGGCGGGCGGTCGAGCGGGTCGACCTGACGCACCGGAAGCAGACGGGAGGCAAGGGCCAGTACGCGAAGGTGCGGATCTCCCTCGAACCCATCGGGGCCGGGTACGAGTTCGTCAACCGGGTCACCGGCGGGCGGATCCCGAAGGAGTTCATCCCGTCCGTGGACGCGGGCTGCCAGGAGGCGATGCAGGCCGGCGTCCTCGCGGGCTTCGAGATGACGGGCGTGCGGGTCGTCCTCGCCGACGGCGACTTCCACCCCGTCGACTCGTCCGAGCTCGCCTTCAAGATCGCCGGTTCGATGGCGTTCAAGGAGGCGGTCCGGCGCGCGTCCCCGGTGCTGCTCGAACCGGTGATGACCGTCGAGGTCACCACCCCCGAGGAGTACCTGGGCGCGGTCATCGGCGACCTCAACGGCCGCCGGGGCCGGGTCGAGGGGACGGGTGAGCGCACCGGCGCGTGGGTCGTCCAGGCCCTCGTCCCGCTGGCGGAGATGTTCGGCTACGTCGGAGATCTGCGCGGCATGACGTCCGGCCGGGGCGTCTTCACGATGCGGTTCGCCGAGCACGCCGAGGTGCCGGCCGCCGTGGCGAAGAAGATCATCGCGGAGGGCTGAACCCGGGGCCGGGGCCGGGGCCGCACGCGACCGTGCGGCCCCGGTCAGCTCGACCGCGGGCCGAGAACCACCCGGACGCGCACCACCACTGCCGCGATTGAGAACGAGCGGATGCCAATCGGCACTAGTCTCTGCCGGGACGGGACGCCCGGTCCCGACCGTCCGCGAAGGGGAGTCCGCAGTGTTCGAGTCCGTGCTCGTGGCGGACCGCGGGGAGACCGCCGGCCGGATCCTGCACACCGCCCGCGCGATGGGCGTCAAGGCCATCGCCGTGTACTCCGAGGCCGACGCCGACCTGCCGTTCGTCGCCGAGGCGGACGAGGCCGTCCTCATCGGCCCCGCCGACCCGGCCCGCAGCTACCGCGACGCCGCCGCGATCCTGGAGGCCGCGCACCGCACCAACGCGCGGGCCGTCCACCCCGGCCGCGGCCTCCTCGCGGAGAGCGCCACGTTCGCCCGGCGGGTCGCGGGAAGCGAGCTGATCTGGATCGGCCCGCCGCCGCTCGCCATGGCCCGGATGAGCGACAAGGTCAATGCCCGGAACCTGATGAAGGAGGCGGGCGTCCCGGTCGCGCCCGGCGTGTGGGAGCCCGTCCCGGACGCGGACACGGCGGTCGAGGAGGCCGAGCGCGTCGGGTATCCCGTGATGGTGAAGCCCGCCGGGGGCCGTGGCGGCATCGGCCTTGGCCCCGCGTACGACGAGCCTTCCGTCCGCAGGGCCTACGAGACGGCCCGCGCCGCCGCCGAACGCTTCACCGGGCGGGCCGACGTCCTCCTCGAACGGTACGTGGAGGGCGCCCGGCACGTCGAGGTGCAGATCCTCGGGCTCGCCGACGGCGCGATCATCCCGCTCGGCGAGCGGGACTGCTCCGTCCAGCGCCGCCACCAGAAGCTCGTCGCGGAGACTCCGTCGCCCGGCGTCACCGGGGCCCTCCGCGACCGCCTGCTGGCCGCCGCCGTCCGGGCGGGCGAGACGGTCGGGCACCGGGGCGCAGGCACCGTCGAGTTCCTCGTCGACCCCGCCGCGCAGGACTTCTCCTTCCTGGAGATGAGCACCTGCCTGCCCGCCGAGCAGGCCGTCACCGAGATGGCCACCGGCATCGACCTCGTCGAGCAGCAGTTCCGCATCGCCGCCGGCGAGCCCGTGTGGTTCACGGCCGCGGCGCCGCGCGGCCACGCCATCGAGTTCCGCGTCCACGCCGAGGACCCGTGGCGGTTCCTCCCGGGCTCCGGCGAGATCGAGGTGTGGGAGGAGCCCGTCGGCGACGGCATCCGCATCGACGCCGGCTACGCCGAGGGCAACACCGTCACCCTCCACTACGATCCGCTGCTCGCCAAGCTGTGCGTCCACGGCGACGACCGCGCCCACGCGCTCGCCCGAGCCCGCGCGGCCGTCGACGCGTTCCACATCGAGGGGCCGCCGACGAACCTGCCCTTCCTGCGCGAACTGCTCGACCGCCCCGAGTTCGCCGACGGAACCTACGACACCGGGATCATCGCCCGCATGCGCGCCCCCCGCTGACGGGCGTCATAGGGTGGGGCCGTGTACTGCGACCGCTGCGGCGAGCCCGCCGCCCAGGGCGACCACGCCGCCTGCCGCGCCGCCCGCGAGCTGGAACCGCCGCGCTACTGCGCGCACTGCCGCCGCCGCATGATCGTCCAGGTGACCCCGCTCGGCTGGACGGCCCGCTGCGCCGAGCACGGCGCCCTGGACGCCGCCTCCGGCCCGGCCGCCTCCTAGAACGCGAGCGCGTGGCCTTTCAGAACGCGAGCGCGTAGGTCAGCAGGTCCACGCCCGGGACGGGCGCCCAGTCCCGCTCGGGGGTGCGGACGAACCCCATCCGCTCGTACAGCCGGTGGGCGGCGCCCATGTTGCGCTGCGTCGAGAGCCGCAGGCCACGGAGCCCGGCGGCCCGCGCACGCTCGGCGCAGGCCCGCACCATGGCGCGGCCCACGCCCTCTCCCCGTGCCTTCTCCCGGACGGCGAGCATCCGGAACTCGGCCTCGTCCGGCCCGGCCAGCTCCGCGTACGGGCTGCCGGGCGGGCAGTACGCGACGGCCCCGGCGACCTCGCCCGCGACCTCGGCCACGAGCAGCACCGCCTTGGCCGCGCGGTCGGCGGCGTTCCGCAGCGTCGCCACGTACGACGACTCCGGCGAGACCAGCCCGCCGTGCACGTACACCTCGACGGTCAGGTCTCCGACCAGCTCGTACTCCTCGGGCCGCGCCGTCCGCACGACCACCCTGCCGGACACCGGCGGTCCGTCCACCATGCGCATCGGGTACTTCTCCAGCCCGTCGTCGCCACGACCAGCGGCCGCGCCGGACCAAGATACCCGACGGGGCCCGCGGGGCCTTGACGGTGCCGTGCGCCGCCCTGTTTATTGACGTCAAGTCAATAACCCTGGAGGGCTGATGCCGGTTCCTCGCTCCATCCTCGGCAAGCAGGACATCACCGACATGGACCTGGAGGTCGTCGCCGGAGCCTGGCCGGACGACGTCCGCGGCCACTACGTCGTCAGCACCTCCGACCAGCGGACCCGCCCCCGGCACGCGTTCTTCGGCGACGGGATCATCGCGCGGATGCCGCTCCGCCCCGGCCCGGACGGGCGCTTCCCGTGGCGCGCCCGCGTGATCGACACCCCGTCGGTCCGGCTGCGCGGCAAGCGGCCCGACCTGTTCAACGCCGGGGCGGTCGGCACCGACTCGCCCTGGGGGTTCGTCAACGCCGCCAACACCGCGCCGCTGCCGTGGGGCGACCGCCTCTTCGCCACCTGGGACGCCGGGCGCCCCGTCGAGGTCGACCCGGTCACGCTGGAGTTCGTCGCCGAGGTCGGGCACCGCGACGGCTGGAAGCCCGCCATGGACCACGCCGTCCTGCCGCTCGTCTCCACCACCGCGCACCCCGTGATCGACCCCGAGCGCGGCTGCCTGTGGAGCGTCAGCCGCGACGTGCTGTCCGGCGCCGTCTCGGTCGTCCGCTACGACGGGAGCGGTACCCGCGTCCAGCGCTGGGACGTCGAGAACGCCGCGCTGCCGCAGGCCACGCACACCATCACGCAGACCCGAGACTGGCTGGTCCTGGCCGACACCGCCTACAAGATCGAGGTCGACGAGATCTTCGGCGGGGACCGGACCGCCCCCAACAACCCGGACGGTCCCGTCCTGCTGATCCGCAAGGACGACCTGGTCCCCGGGCGGGGCACCGTCACGTGCACCGAGTTCCGCCTCGCGCCCGAGGTCAACCACTTCTACGCGGGCTACGACGACTCCGCCGGCATCCAGGTCGTCATGGAGCACAGCGAAGGCGTAGACATCGGGATGTACCTGCGCGAGGACGACATCGACGCGCACGGCCGCCCGGTCGACCCGGCCCTGCGCGGCATGTACAGCCACGGCATGACGCCCGCGCTCACGACCGTCATGCAGTTCGACCCGGAGACCGGCCGGATCCTGGAACTCGCCCGTGCCCGCGACCCCGAACGGTGGTGGCAGGCCGAGCTGTCCGCCATCGACTGGAGCTTCGAAGGGCAGACCGCCCCGACCCGGCACCACCTCATCTACCTCGGATTCCACCCGGAGGCGATCAACCAGCGGGCGATGCGCAACTACGAGGGCCGGATCGACCCGTCCCTGTTCCCGGCGGAGGAGACCCCGGCCGTCCTGGTGAGCCACGACCGCGAGGACCTCAAGGCCCTGTCGGAGTGGACGTTCGCCCTGGACGACTACCCGACCTCGCCGTCCTTCGTCCCGCGCGGGCACGGCACGAGCCGCTACGCGGGCGCCGAACCGGGCGGGCATGAGGGCTACCTGGTCGTGGCCGTCCACAACGACGACCGGTTCCGCGTCGAACTCTTCGACGCCGCCGACGTCGGACGGGGGCCCGTCGCCGTCCTCGCGCCGCCGAACGGGACGACGGTGCCGTTCCTGATCCACTCCGCGTGGATGCCGGAGGCGGTTCCGGCGCCGGACGTCGAACGTCTCCGCTTCGCCGACGACCTGGACGCGCGCCTGGACAAGATGGACCCGGAGCTGGCCGCGACCGCCCGGCAGGTCGCCGAGGAACTGGACGCCCGCTAGCCCAGGTCCCGGCAGGACGTCTCGCCGGGGAGCAGGGGCCGGAGGCGGACGGAGTAGGTCTTCCCCCGGCTGCGCCAGGCGGTGCCCGGTTCGGTGTCGGGCACCTTCCTGGACGGCGCCAGGGTGCAGATGCCTCCGGCCGCCCGTTCCCCGTCGCCGAGCGGCTCCAGCGGCCACTTCCGGACGGCGCCGCTCCCGGCCGCCTCTCCGGCGAGGACCGCGGTCTTCGCGGGCGTGTACGGTCCGGGCTTCGCCGACTGGTCGGACGCGGGCCAGCCGGCGGGCTCCAGCCTCTTCAGGAAGCCGGCCTCAGGGCCGGCCTGCGACTCCGCCTGGACGATCCGGGTCGTCGCCCCGCCCATGGTGACCACGGTGGTGATCGCGTCGGCGATCGTGCCGGCGCCGACCGTGTGCGAACGGTCGAGGCCCGCCGTGCGCGCCTCGTCCAGGAGGCGCCGCGACGCGTCCGGTTTCAGGCGGTACTCGGTCAGCCGGCCCTGGGACGCGGCCACCGCCCGTCCGGTGGAGTAGAGGGAGAACTCGGGCACGCTTCCGGGGCCGCCGATGCCGGCGATGCCTCCGGTCTTCCGCCAGCGCAGAACGAGCTTCTCCTTGGCGGGGGTGTCCTCGGTGGGCGACGTCGGTGCGGACTGCGGGGGGCGCGTGGAGGGCCCGGCCTCGACGGAGCCGTCGCCGCAGGCGGCGGCCGCGCAGGCGGTCAGCGCCGCGCAGGCGAGAGCCGGCGCCCAGCGGGAGCGTGTGTACGGACCGGCCATGGAGCTTCGACGCCCCGCCCGGCCCTCGGGTTCCGCCGTTACAAAAACGCCCGCCGAAGACTGTGGGATCCGGCGGGCGTCCGCGTCAGGGGCCCGCGCTAGTGTGCCGCCTTGTGAGCGTGCTCGTTGTCACCGGAACCTGTACGGGCGTGGGCAAGACGGTCGTCACCGCGGCGCTGGCCGCGGTCGCCGCCGCCCGCGGCGCGTCGGTCGCCGCCGTCAAGCCCGCCCAGACCGGGGCCGGCCGCGGCGAGCCCGGTGACCTCGACGAGGTGCGCCGGCTCGCCGGCCTCGACGACGTGCACGAGTACGCGCGCTTCCCCGACCCGCTGTCCCCGGCCGCCGCCGCCCGCACCGCGGGGCTGCCGCCCGTCCGGCTGCCGGACGTCTCCGAACGCGTCCGGGGCCTGGCCGGCAGCCGCCGGCTGGTGCTCGTCGAGGGCGCGGGCGGTCTCCTCGTCCGCTACGACGACGAGGGAACCACGATCGCCGACCTGGCGCGCTGGCTCGGCGCCGCCGTCGTCGTCGTGGCCCGCGCCGACCTCGGCACGCTGAACCACACCGCGCTCACCCTGGAGGCGATGGCGCACCGCGGCGTCCAGCTCGCCGGCGTCGTGATCGGCGCGTGGCCGGACGACCCCGACCTCGCCATGCGCAGCAACATCCGCGACCTGGAGACCATCGCGGCTCGACCGCTGTCCGGTGTACTGCCCGCAGGGGCCGGCGCCCTGGACCCGGCGGAGTTCCTCCTGGCCGCGCACCGCGGCCTGGCCCCCTCGTTCGGCGGCGGCTTCGACGCCGCCGCCTTCCGCGACAGCTTCGGCCTCGACAAGGAGAACACGTGACGGACATCCTTGACATCGCCCGCCGGCAGGTTCTGGACGAGGGCGGCGGCCTGTCGCAAGAGCAGGTGCTGGAGGTGCTGAACCTGCCGGGCGACCGGCTGGAGGCGCTGCTCGCGCTCGCCCACGAGGTCCGGATGCGCTGGTGCGGGCCGGAGGTCGAGGTCGAGGGGATCGTGTCGCTGAAGACCGGCGGCTGCCCCGAGGACTGCCACTTCTGCTCCCAGTCCGGCAAGTTCGAGTCGCCCGTCCGGTCGGTGTGGCTGAACATTCCCGAGCTGGTGGAGGCCGCGAAGGAGACCGCGAAGACCGGCGCCACCGAGTTCTGCATCGTCGCCGCCGTCCGCGGTCCCGACGAGCGGCTGATGTCGCAGGTCCGCGAGGGCGTCAAGGCCATCAACGACGCCGTGGAGATCAACATCGCGTGCTCGCTCGGCATGCTCACCCAGGAGCAGGTGGACGAGCTCGCCGCGATGGGCGTCCACCGCTACAACCACAACCTGGAGACGGCCCGCTCCCACTTCCCGAACGTGGTCACCACCCACTCGTGGGAGGAGCGGTGGGACACCCTCCGCATGGTGAAGCACGCCGGCATGGAGGTGTGCTGCGGCGGCATCGTCGGCATGGGCGAGAGCGTCGAGCAGCGCGCCGAGTTCGCCGCGCAGCTCGCCGACCTCGAACCCGACGAGGTCCCGCTGAACTTCCTCACCCCCCGCCCCGGCACCCCGTTCTCGGACCTCCCGCTGGTCGAGGGCGCCGAAGCGCTGAAGACGATCGCCGCGTTCCGCCTGGCCCTGCCCCGCACCGTCCTCCGCTACGGCGGCGGACGCGAACTCACCCTCGGCGACCTCGGCACCCGCGACGGCATGCTCGGCGGCATCAACGCCATCATCGTCGGCAACTACCTGACCACCCTGGGCCGTCCCGCGCAGAAGGACCTGGACCTGCTGATCGATCTGCACATGCCCATCAAGGCCCTCAGCCGGACCCTGTGACGGACGGCGGCGCGGCCCTAGCGGCTCAGGCGGGTGATGAACTTGTAGCGGTCGCCCCGGTACAGGGACTGGGCCCACTCGACCGGCTGGCCCGTCGTGTCGAAGGCGTGGCGGGAGAGGAGGAGCATCGGGAGGCCCACGTCCACGCCGAGGAGCTGCGCGTCATGGGGGGTCGCGAGGACGGTTTCGATCGTCTCCTCGGCCTCGGTCAGGTGGACGTCGTAGGCGGTCGCGAGCGTCTCGTAGAGGGAGTGGTGGCGCGACAGCTCGCGGCGCAGGCCGGGGAAGCGGCGGGCCGGCAGGTGCGAGGTGTCGATCGACATGGGCTCGCCGTCTGCCAGGCGGAGGCGGTGGACGCGCAGGACCCGGCCGCCGGGCCGGATGCAGAGCAGGGACGCGAGGCTCTCGTCGGCGCTGACGTAGCCGGCCTCCAGGATGCGGGTCTCCGGGAGCAGCCCGTGGTGCCGCATGTCCTCGGTGTAGCTGACGAGCTGGAGCTCTTGCGCGACCTTCGGCTTGGCGACGAAGGTGCCCTTGCCCTGGATGCGCTGGAGGCGCCCTTCGACGACGAGTTCGGCGAGGGCCTGCCGGACGGTGGTGCGGGACGTCTCGTACTTCTCGGCCAGGGTCCGCTCGGGGGGCAGCGGGCTGCCGGCCGGGAGCGACTGGATCAGCTCCACCAGCAGCTCTTTGAGCTTGTAGTACTTGGGGATGCGGGGCGCGTGGTTCGGGTGCCGCTTGCCGAGGCCGGCGAGCGCGGCACGGTCGAAGCCGTGCTCGTAACCGCCCCCGTGCCGGGGCCCGCCCCTGACCTCCGTCACGGCATCTCCTCACGTTCATCATCGGTTCTCCCCGATGTTATGCGTGCAGACTACGGCCGGTAGAGGACGCCACCTCCGCCAGGGCGGCCCGGAGGCGTGTGAGGTCCGACTCGTCCAGTGTGGCGCGGGCGGTGAGGCGCAGGCAGGCGCGGCCCTTGGGGACGGACGGCGGGCGGAAGCAGCCGACGCGGAGCCCGTGCTCAGCGCAGATCTCGGCGGCCCGGAGCGCGGCGTGCGGCTCACCGAGGAAGACGGGGACGACGGCGGCGGCCGGGACGGCGGTCTCCAGGCCGGAACCGGCCGCGAGGTTTGAGATCCGCCGCGCGCGGTCACGCGCGCGGGCGGGCAGCCCGGGGTCGGATTCCAGCACGTCGAGGGCGGCGAGCGCGGCGCCCGCGGCGGGCGGGTTCAGGCCGGTGTCGAAGATGAACGAGCGTCCGGTGTCGATCAGCGTCTCGATCACCTCGGGGGCGCCGAGGACCGCGCCGCCCTGGGACGCGAGCGACTTGGACAGGGTGAGCGTGAGGACCACGTCGGGTTCGCCCGCGAGCCCGGCCGCGTGCGCGGCGCCCCGGCCGCGGTCGCCGACGACGCCGAGCGCGTGCGCCTCGTCGATCACGAGCAGCGCGCCGTGCGCCCGGACGGCCGCGTGCAGGGCGGTCAGCGGCGCGAGGTCGCCGTCCACGGAGAACACCGCGTCGGTCACCACGAGGGCGTGCTCCTCCTCGCGGCCGGCGAGGGCCTGCTCGACGGCGGCGACGTCCCGGTGCGGGGCGATCGCCACGCGGGACCGCGACAGCCGGCACGCGTCCACGATCGAGGCGTGGTTGACCTGGTCGGACACGACCAGCGTGCCCGGCCCGGCGAGGGCGGTGACGGCGCCGAGGTTGGCGAGGAAACCGGAGGAGAACACCAGGCCGGCGGCGCTGCCGGTGAGCTCGGCGAGCCGCCGGTCCAGCTCGGCGTGCAGCCCGGTCGTCCCGGTGACCAGCCGCGAGCCGGTGGATCCGGTGCCCCATTCGCGGGCGGCGGCGACGGCCCCCTCGACCAGCCGCGGGTCCCCGGCGAGCCCGAGGTAGTCGTTGGACGCCAGGTCGGCGAGCGCCCCGGGGCGGGCCGGGGGGCGGGGACGCAGCGTCCGGCGCAGCCCGGCCTCGGCGCGGCGAGCCGCCGCGTCCCGGAGCCTCGCGAGGGGGTCTCTTCCTGCGGTCATGCCGGGAATCCTGCCAGGCCGCGGCGGGCCGGGGGACCCGTCCGGGCACCGGAACCCATGGGCGATGATGGTCGCGTGCCTACCTTGACCGATCTGGTCCGTGATCACACCGATCTCACCGAGACCGACCTGGAATGGCTGCACGCGCTGGTGTCGGACTGGCAACTGCTCGCCGACCTGTCGTTCGCGGACCTGCTGCTGTGGGTGCCGCTGCGGTCGGCGGACACGCTGCCCGCCGAGGCGGCCCCGCGCGGAGGCCGTGCGCAGCGGGGCGCCCTGGACACCGGCGCCACCGTCCCCGGCTGGGTGGCGATCGCGCAGATGCGGCCGACGACCGGTCCGACCGCCTACCCCGAGGACCTCGTCGGCAAGGTCGTCCGGACGGGACGGCGCGGGCTGATCGACGTGGCGTGGCGGGAGCGCCGGATCGTCCGGGAGGGCGACCCCGAGTGGGGCAGCGGCATCCCGGTCCGGGAGGAGTCCATCCCGGTGCGGCGCGGCGCCAAGATCCTCGGGGTGATCCAGCGCAGCACGAACCTCAGCTCGGCGCGCACCCCGTCCCGGCTGGAGCTGACCTACCTGCAGAGCGCCAGCGACCTCGCCACGATGATCGCCGAGGGCCGGTTCCCGGTGCCGGGCGAGGAGCCGAACATGGTGCGGTCGCCGCGCGTCGGCGACGGGCTGATGCGGCTCGACCGCTCCGGCAAGGTCACCTACGCCAGCCCGAACGCGCAGTCGGCCTACCGGCGGCTCGGTTTCCCGGCGGACCTCGTCGGCGAGGCGCTCGGCCAGATCACCGCGGACCTGTGCGACACCGGCGAGCCGATGGAGGAGGCGCTGAGCGTCGTGCTGTCGGGCCGGGCGCCCCGCGAGGTCGAGGTCGAGTCCCGCGGGTCGATCATGCAGCTGCGGACGATCCCGCTGGTCGTCGGCGGGACGCGGATCGGCGCGATCGTGCTGTGCCGGGACGTCACCGAGCTGCGCTGGCGGGACCGGGAGCTGATGACCAAGGACGCCACCATCCGGGAGATCCACCACCGGGTGAAGAACAACCTGCAGACGGTCGCGGCGCTGCTGCGGCTGCAGGCACGGCGGCTGCGGATCCCGGAGGGGCGGGCCGCGCTGGACGAGGCCGTCCGGCGCGTCGGGTCCATCGCGATCGTGCACGAGACGCTGTCGCACACCCCGGACGAGCTGATCGACTTCGACGACATCGCCGACCGCGTGATCACGATGGCGGGGGAGGTGTCGACGCCGGAGACCAGGGTGGTCCCGAAGCGGACCGGCAGCTTCGGGGTCCTGCCCGCCGAGGTCGCGACGCCGGTGGCGATGGCGCTCACCGAGCTGCTGCAGAACGCCCTGGAGCACGGGCTCGCCAACCGCTTCGGGACGCTGGAGGTCATCGCGCACCGCTACGGCGAGGGGGAGGAGCGGCGCGAGCCGGACGGCGTGCCGGTCTGGGGCGAATGGCCGGCGCCGGGAGCGCACGAGCCCCGCGTCCCGAACGAGCGCCGCGTCCCGAACGAGCCCCGCGTCCCGAGCGAGCCCCGAACCCCGGACGAGCCCGGCGGCCCGGATGAGGAGGGGGCGGGGGAGAGCCCGTCAGGGCCCCGGCTCGTGACGATCGTCGCGGACGACGGCGTCGGCCTTCCCGCGGACTTCGACGTGGAGAGCACGACCAGCCTCGGGCTGCAGATCGTCCGCACGCTGATCGTGGGCGAGCTGGGCGGCCGGCTGGACTTCCGTGCCCGTCCGGGCGGGGGCACCGAGGTCGTGGTCGACGTCCCGCTGGAGCACCATCACCCGAGGTTCTGACCGCGGCGCCACCTGCTCTCCTGCCAGGGGCTCGGAGGCGGTGGCGCCGCGAGGGCTTGCGGAGGGGAGGGTCAGAGGGCGGCGTTCGCGCGGGTGCGGGCGCGGGAGGCGCGGCGCTTGAGGGCGCGGCGCTCATCCTCGCCCATGCCGCCCCAGACGCCCGACTCCTGGCCGGACTCCAGCGCCCAGCGCAGGCAGGCCTCGGTCACGTCGCAACGCCGGCATACCTGCTTGGCCTCTTCGATCTGCAGGATCGCGGGCCCGGTGTTGCCGATCGGGAAGAACAGCTCGGGGTCCACGTCACGGCAGGCTGCGCGGTGGCGCCAGTCCATGCGGTCCACTCCTTCGTCAGGTGGTGGAGATGCTCCACTTTTGTGAACGGTTTCACATGTCGCGAACGCCCAGGAGGCTGGGGCCAGGTCCAGGGGTGAATGTTCGACGGCGCCGTGAGCTGGGGACCGGCGGCGTTGGGGTCCCCGTCCTGCGGGCGCACTTTGAGCGTGTCAGGGCTGCGCGGGGAGACGCAAGACCTTTGAGAAAGGATTCTCAAAGTATGGGTGTCGCATGTGTCACACCCGTGGGTCGGGCATGTTACTTGGCTCTCACCTGGCGCTCCATGCGCACGGAATGACTCCGCGCCGTCAAATGACGATGCGTATCGCCTTCGGAACCGACCGGAAGGTGACGCTCCGCTGCTCGCCGAGGTAGTCGCCGTCCAGCTGAAAGGCCACCGGATGGTCCGCGCGCAAGGTGACCTCCGCCGCATCGTGGACGTTCACCACGTGGCGTCCCTGCAGCGGACGGGTGCGGGTGGTCAGCATCTGGGCGAGCACCCCCACCGTCGGGCCGAGCTCCAGCGAACGCATCCCGAACACGTCCAGGCCGCGCCCGAAGTGCGCCTTCGGACTCGGATTCACCGGCACCCGGCCCATGAAAGTCCACGGCGATGTATTCGAGACGAACGCCAGGAACAACCCCGATTTCGGCGGGCGGCCCGGCTGTTCCAAAGTGAGCGCGGGACGGCGCCGATCCGTGCCGGAGAAGAAATGCCGGACGGCGGTCCGCACGTACAGCGACGGGTCCGCGCGGATTCCCGCCGCGCGCCGCCGCTCCACCTCGCGGATCACCTCGGCGTCCAGCCCGACGCCCGCGCAGAACGTGAAGTACCGCTCCGTTCCGTCCGGCAGGGAGGCCGTCCCGAGGCCGACGGACCGCTGCCGGCCCGCCCGCAGCGCCTCCAGCACCGCCGTCGTCGCGCCGATCGGGTCGTCCGGGAGGCCGAGCGCGCGGGCGAAGACGTTCGCGCTCCCGCACGGCAGCACCGCCAGCGCCGGGAGCTCGGCGGACGGGCCGTCCGCGAGCAGGCCGTTGACGGCCTCGTTCACCGTGCCGTCCCCGCCGAGCGCGATCACGGCGTCGTAGCCCTCCACGGCGGCCTGCCGGGCCAGCTCGGTCGCGTGGCCGCGGTGGCCCGTCTCGGCGAGCACGAGGTCGAGGTCGCCGGTGAAGGCCCGCACGAGGATGTCGCGGGCCCGCCGGGAGGTCGAGGTCGCCTTGGGGTTGGCGATGAGCATGGCGCGCACGTGCGCCAGGGTATGGGACGCGCAGGGTGAACGGACGAGTAGGGTTCACGTGTGAGCAAGCGCCCCTTCACCGTGCAGGTCGCCGCCGCCCTGGAGGCCGCGGAGGGACTCGCCGCCGTCGGGTTCGGCGGCTACACCGGTGTGGAGACCGCCATCGGCGCCGCCGTCGACCCCGCCAGCGCGATCGGGGTCACCGTCCTCGCCCTCGCCGGCGGCCTCGGCATGCTCGCCTGCGCCCGGGGCCTGCTGCGCGCCGACCAGTGGAGCCGCGCCCCCACGGTGCTCACCCAGCTGTTCGCGCTGCCGATCGCCTGGTCGCTGTGGCAGAGCGACCAGCCCGCCCTCGCGATCCCGCTGGGCCTGGTCGCCGCACTCGCGCTGGTCAGCGTCCTCAGCCCGCCGAGCACCGCCTGGCTGGTCGAGGACCACGACGAGGACGACGAGGAGCCGCGCGAGGCCGCCGAGCCCGTGCGGGCGGCGTCGGCGGAGCCGCGCTCCCTGGGGCAGCGCCTCATGGACCGCCTCAAGGAACAGCCCACGAAGAACTGACCGAAGGCGAAGAAGCGACCGAAAGCCGAGGGGCCCCGGGAACGAACCCGGGGCCCCTCGGCATTTGAACGATCTCCGGCGTGCGGTCTCCGGTGCGCGCTCTCCGTCGCCGGCGCTATTCGTCGGCGGTGAGGCCCTCGCGGAGCTGGGCCAGGGTGCGGGCGAGCAGCCGGGACACGTGCATCTGGGAGATGCCGAGCTCGGCGGCGATCTGCGACTGCGTCATGTTGCCGAAGAACCGCAGCAGCAGGATCTTCTTCTCGCGCGCGGGCAGCTTCTCCAGCAGCGGCTTGAGGGACTCGCGGTACTCCACGCCCTCCAGCGACTCGTCGACCATGCCGAGCGAGTCGGCCACCGCGGGGGCGTCCTCGTCGCCGGAGTCGGGGGCGTCCAGGGACACGGTGGAGTAGGCGTTCGCCGACTCCAGGCCCTCCAGCACCTCCTCCTCGCTCATCTGCAGGTGCGCGGCGAGCTCGCTCACCGTGGGCGCGCGGCCCTCGCGCTGCGCGAGGTCGCTGATCGCCTTGGTCAGCGAGAGCTTCAGCTCCTGCAGCCGGCGCGGGACGCGCACGGCCCAGCCCTTGTCCCGGAAGTGGCGCTTGATCTCGCCGACGATCGTGGGCGTCGCGTAGGTGGAGAACTCCACGCCGCGCTCCAGATCGAACCGGTCGATCGACTTGATCAGGCCGATGGTGGCGACCTGGATCAGGTCGTCCAGCCACTCGCCGCGGTTGCGGAAACGGCGGGCGAGGTACTCCACCAGCGGCAGGTGCAGCTCCACGAGCTGGTCGCGGATGCGCTGGCGCTCCGGATCGCCCTCCGGAAGGTCGGCGAGGCGCTCGAACAGCGCGCGCGCCCGCGCCCGGTCGGGCACGCCGGACTCCGACCGCTCGCTGGTCGTGGCGACCTTCGTCGTCTCCTCCGTCGTCGTCTTCTCCGTCACGGGGCCCCCGCCGCACCGCGCCGCTTCTGCAGCGTCACGGTGACCCGGTCGTCGGAGCCCACCTCGGCGTCCACCTCGCCCGCCAGGGACGACAGGACCGTCCAGGCGAAGGTGTCGCGGCTGGGCTCCTCGCCGTCCACGGTGAGCACCGACACGGAGATGCGCATGGCGTCCCCGGTCAGCTCGAACTCGCACGTCAGGTCGGTCCCGGGCAGGGCCTGGGCGAGCAGCATCGCGCACGCCTCGTCCACGGCGATGCGCAGGTCCTCTATTTCGTCCAGGGTGAAGTCAAGCCTGGCCGCGAGTCCGGCGGTCGCCGTCCGCAGCACGGACAGGTAGGCGCTCGCGGCCGGCAGCTTCACCGTCACCACATCGCGGACGGACAACTTCGTACTGGCCGGCATTGCAGCGGTTTCCTCGGTCACGTCACTCCCTCGCAGGATGGTCCCGCTGCTTCGAAACTACCGCCTGCGAGCCCCACTCGGAGAATCCGGCGCGCGTGGCTTTCCTACGAAACGTCGGACCGGCCCGGCGCGCGGGCGGCGGGAGGACGCCGCCGGGCGCGGTTCACCGGGCTGTGCGGGCGCTCGCGGCCTCCCGCCGGCGCCGCTCGATTAACCTGCCACCTGTGATTCGTTACGCGACCCCCGACGACGTCCCGTCCATACTGCGGCTGATTCGCGAGCTGGCGAGCTACGAGCGCGCCCTCCACGAGGTGAAGGCCACCGAGGAGCAGCTGCGCGAGCGGCTGTTCGGCGACGACCCCAAGGTCTTCGCCCATGTCGTCGAGCACGATGGCCGGGTCGTCGGGTTCGCTATGTGGTTCCTCACGTTCTCGACGTGGAACGGCACGCACGGCATCTACCTGGAGGACCTGTTCGTCGAGCCGGACGTCCGGGGCCACGGCTACGGCAAGGCGCTCCTCACCGAACTGACCCGCATCGCCGACGACCGGGGCTACGAGCGCGTCGAATGGGCCGTCCTGACCTGGAACAAGCCCGCCATCGGCTTCTACGAGTCCCTGGGCGCCCGCCCGCAGGACGAATGGATGGTCTACCGCCTCACCGGCGACGCCCTCACCAAGGCCGCCCGCTCCTGACACGCCGCGGGGGCCGTCCGGAACCGGACGGCCCCCGCGATGACCGGTGTGCGGTCAGGCCTGCTTGGTCTCCCAGAAGATCTTGTCGATCTCGGCGATCTTGCCGAGCAGGTCGTCGGCGACCTTGGGGTCCATGCTGCCCTTCGTGCCGGCCGCACCGGCGAGCTTGGTCGCCTCGTTGAACAGCTGGTGGAGCTGCGGGTACTTCTCGAAGTGCGGCGGCTTGAAGTAGTCGGTCCACAGCACCCACAGGTGGTGCTTGACCAGCTCGGAGCGCTGCTCCTTGATCAGGATCGCCCGGGCGCGGAACTCCGGGTCCTCGTTGGCGGCGTACTTGTCGCAGATCGCCTTGACCGACTCGGCTTCGATCCGGGCCTGCGCCGGGTCGTAGACGCCGCACGGCAGGTCGCAGTGCGCGGACACCATGGTCTTCGGGCGCAGAAGCTTGAGCAACACCTGCAAATCCCTTCCCTCGTTGCGGATCATGCTCAGGTCACCGACATTACCCTTGTGGCCCTGGGCGCGTCCGGCCAGGGCGCTCGGTATTTCGGCCTAAGACCCGGGCCGAGCACGGCCCGGAAACCCTTCCAAGCAGTGTTGTGACCACGGTCCGCCGATGTATGCGGACCTGCGAGGAGGAGCATGCGGATCCGGAGGCCCCGCCACCCGGCGCTGTGGGGGCTCGCCGGCGCGGCGGCGCTCGCGCTGGCCGGGGCGGGACGGCCGCGGACGGTGGAGGTCACCGGAGACTCGATGCTGCCCGCGCTGCGGCCCGGCGACTGGCTGGTCGTGCTGCGCGGGGCGCGGCCGAGGCCCGGCGCGCTCGTCGTCGCCGAGCATCCGGACCGGCCGGGGCTCCTCGTCGTCAAACGGGTCGGCCACCGAGCGCAGGACGGCTGGTGGCTGGAGAGCGACAACCAGCGGGCTCCCGGGCGCAGCGACAGCTGGGACTTCGGCGCCGTGCCGGACGCGCTCGTCCTCGGCCGGGTCGTCGCCCGCTACTGGCCCCTGCCGCGCGTGTCGGCGCTGCGCGTCCGGCGCGTCGCGGCCCGTGCTCCGCGAGGGGAGCACGGGCCGTCCGGAACGAGCGGGGCCGGATTCAGACGCGGTTGACGCCCTCGCGGCGCGCCTGCTCGGCGACCGCGGCGGTGACGGCCGGGGCGACCCGGTCGTCGAACGGGTTCGGGATGATGTAGTCGGCGGTCAGGTCGCCGCCGACGATGTCGGCCAGCGCGTTCGCCGCCGCCAGCTTCATGCCCTCGGTGATCGTGTGCGCCCGGACGTCCAGCGCGCCGCGGAAGATGCCCGGGAACGCCAGCACGTTGTTGATCTGGTTCGGGAAGTCGCTGCGGCCGGTCGCGACGACCTTGGCGTGCCGCCGCGCGACCTCGGGGTGCACCTCGGGAGTGGGGTTGGACAGCGCGAACACGATCGCGTCCTCCGACATCGTCGCGACGCACGACTCGTGCACGGTGCTGCCGGACAGGCCGATGAACACGTCGGCGCCGCGCAGCGCCTCCTCGGTGGAGCCCTTCAGGTGCGACCGGTTGGTGAGCGCGGCGATGCGCTCCTTGACCGGGTTCAGGCCGTCCCGGCCCTCGTGGATGAGGCCCTTGCTGTCCGACAGGGCGATGTCGCCGATGCCGCCCTCGATCAGCATCTTGGAGACGGCGATGCCGGACGCCCCCGCGCCGGCGACGACCGCGCGCAGTTCCGACAGCGGCTTGCCGACGAAGCGCGCCGCGTTCTTCAGCGCGGCGAGCGCGACGATCGCGGTGCCGTGCTGGTCGTCGTGGAAGACGGGGATGTCGAGTGCGGCGCGGAGCCGGTCCTCGATCTCGAAGCAGCGGGGGGCGCTGATGTCCTCCAGGTTGATGCCGCCGAAGCTCGGCGCGATCCGGATCACGGTGTCGACGATCTCGTCCACGTCCGTGCAGCTCAGCGCGATCGGCACCGAGTCGACGTCGGCGAACTCCTTGAACAGCAGGGACTTGCCCTCCATGACCGGCATGGACGCGGCGGGACCGATGTCGCCGAGTCCGAGCACGGCGGTGCCGTCGGTGACGACGGCGACGACCTTGGACGTCCAGGTGTAGTCGTAGGCGAGTTCGGGGTTGTCGGCGATGGCGGTGCACACCCGGGCGACGCCCGGCGTGTACGCGAGTGAAAGATCGTCCTTGTTGCGGACCGGAATGGTCGACCGCATCTCCAGCTTGCCGCCGCGGTGCAGCGGAAAGGCCGGATCGTCCTCCAGGGAGAGCGGTTCGGTGGGAATGGGCTCAGCAGCCACAGCGACCCCTGTCAGTGAAAGTTGGCTTTCTTGCGATGCCGCCGCGGTGGTGGTGGTGTGGTGGCCGTCACCTGGTGGTCATCTCGCGACGTACGGGGGTCACCCGTTGTCCGATTGTGCCATACGGTCCGGTGCCTCCCCGGGGGCCGGGGCAGGTGTTGACCATCACGTGACGCTCGCCACAGAAGGTGGCATTCGTAGCGAATCCGGAGCTACCTCGTTGCGTGATTGTTTCGGACCCTTTATCCAGATCAGGGACGTTGTACGCCAAACTATGCACCTGACCTTCGGATCTAGATAGATCCGACGCAACCATCTGGAGGGGGACCAGTGACCCTCGGTTCTCTGCGCCGCCGCCTTGTCGCGGCGAGCGCTCTCGTGCTGACCGGCGCCCTCGCCCTGTCCGCATGCGGCGACAGCGACGACTCTGGCGATTCGGGCGGCACCGCCTCGAACACGAGCGTGGACAGCAAGCTCGCGGCCATGGTCCCGGACGCGATCAAGAGCGATGGCAAGCTCTCCATCGGCACGGACGCGTCCTACCCGCCCAACGAGTCCGTCGACCCGGCTTCGCAGAAGATCGTCGGTTGGGACGTCGATCTGTTCAGCGCCGTCGCGGCCAAGCTCGGCCTGAAGACCGAGTACCACAACGCGGGCTTCGACACGATCATCCCCGGCGTCCAGTCGGGCAAGTACGAGATCGGGGTCTCCTCCTTCACCGACAACAAGGAGCGCGAGAAGGTCGTCGACTTCGTCACCTACTACAGCGCGGGGACGGCCTGGGCAGCGCTCAAGGGCAACCCCAAGGGCGTCAACCCCGACGACGCCTGCGGCAAGAGCATCGGCGTCCAGCAGGGCACCGTGCAGGTCGACGACCTCACGGCGCGCAGCAAGAAGTGCGCCGACGCGGGCAAGCCGGCCATCAAGCAGGTCGTCCGCAAGCAGCAGACCGAGGTCAACAACGACCTGGTCGCCGGCAAGGTCGACGCGATGGCGGCCGACTCGCCGATCGTCGGCGGTGCGGTCAAGAAGACCGGAAAGCTGGAGATCATCGGCCAGGTCTACGACACCGCGCCCTACGGCTACGCCATCGGCAAGAACTCCGGCCAGCTGAAGGACGCCGTGCTCGGCGCGCTGCAGGCGCTGATCGCCGACGGCACCTACAAGAAGATCCTCACCGAGAACGGCGTGGAGAGCGGCGCGATCACCGACCCGGCGATCAACGCCGCGCAGAGCTGATCCATGACGGTCGACAACGACGTCGATGCGGGGCGGCCCGAAGCCATCAGGGCCGTCCCCGTCCGGCACCCGGGCCGCTGGCTCGGTGGGGCCGTCATCCTCGTGCTGCTCGCGATGTTCGTGCATTTCCTGCTGACCAGCAAGGCGCTCGAATGGTCCGAGCAGTGGAAGTTCCTGTTCTCCGACGCGGTGCTCAAGGGCGTCCGCAACACGGTGTGGCTCACGCTGGCGGCGATGGCGGGCGGCATCGTGCTGGGCATCGTCCTCGCGCTGATGCGGTTGTCGGCCAACCCGCTGCTGAGCGGCGCGGCCTGGCTCTACCTGTGGTTCTTCCGCGGCACCCCGCTGTACACGCAGCTGCTCATCTGGGGCGCGGTCGGGACGCTGTTCCCGACCGTCGGCATCGGCATCCCGTTCGGTCCCGAGTTCGAGACCTGGAAGACGCAGGAGCTGGTCAACGCCGCCCTGGCGGCGTCGCTGGGACTGATCCTCAACGAGGCCGCCTATATGGCGGAGATCGTCAGGGCCGGGATCCTGTCGGTGGACGAGGGGCAGCAGGAGGCCGCGAGCGCGCTCGGCATGTCCCGGATGCAGACCATGCGGCGGATCGTGCTGCCGCAGGCGATGCGCGTCATCGTCCCGCCGACCGGCAACGAGTCGATCTCGATGCTGAAGAACACTTCGCTGGTCGCGGCGGTCCCGTACTCGGAGCTGACCTTCACCGCGCAGACCATCTACGCCAGCACCTACAAGATCATCCCGATGCTGGTGATGGCGTGCCTGTGGTACCTGCTGATCTCCTCGGTCATGATGATCGGGCAGTACTACCTGGAACGCCACTACAGCAAGGGCACCAGCAGGGGCGCCGAGGCCAGGCAGCGGGTCCGCTTCCGCGGCGGGGGCGGCGGCCAGTGAGCGAGGAGAGGACATGACGAGCGCATCGCTCTCCAAGGGGGCCCAGCCCGAGAGCGGCGGCCTGATGGTCAAGGCCGAGGCGGTGCACAAGTCGTTCGGGCGGCTGGAAGTGCTGAAGGGCATCGACCTGGCGGTGAAGCCGGGCGAGGTCATGTGCGTCGTCGGGCCGTCCGGCTCCGGCAAGTCGACGTTCCTGCGCTGCATCAACCACCTGGAGAAGATCAACGCCGGACGCCTGTGGGTGAACGGCCACCTGGTCGGTTACCGGGAGTCGGGCGGCAGGCTCCACGAGCTGCGCGACAAGGAGGTCGCCGCCCAGCGCCGCGAGATCGGCATGGTGTTCCAGCGGTTCAACCTCTTCCCGCACATGACGGCGCTGGAGAACGTCATGGAGGCGCCCTGCCGGGTGAAGAGGCAGCCCAAGGCGGAGGTCAGGGAGCGGGCCGTCGTCCTGCTGACGCAAGTCGGCCTCGGCGACAAGGTGCGGAGCTACCCGGCGCAGCTGTCCGGCGGGCAGCAGCAGCGGGTGGCGATCGCCCGCGCGCTCGCCATGGAACCGGCGCTGATGCTGTTCGACGAGCCGACGTCCGCGCTCGACCCGGAACTCGTCGGCGAGGTCCTGGAGACGATGAAGCAGCTCGCCCTCGACGGCATGACCATGGTCGTGGTCACCCACGAGATGGGCTTCGCCCGCGAGGTCGGCGACTCCCTGGTCTTCATGGACGGCGGCGTGGTCGTCGAAGAGGGCACTCCCCGCGACGTCCTGGCCAATCCCCAGCACCAGCGCACCCGGGACTTCCTCTCCAAGGTCCTCTAGCGCCCGGCGGCGCGACGGTTCGGCCGGGGCCCGCTGGAAGGCCGGGGCGCGGCGGCGGTTAGTGTCTGTTCATGTTCGCTGTCACGGCCACGCAGATCGACGCAGACAATCCGCTGAACGGGCTCACGCTGGGGGAGCGGCCCGAGCCCGAGGTACCGGACGGCTGGACGACCGTCACGGTGAAGGCCGCCGCGCTCAACCACCACGACCTGTGGTCGCTGAAGGGCGTCGGCCTGTCCGCGGACAGGCTCCCGATGATCCTCGGCTGCGACGCCGCCGGGGTGGACGAGGAGGGCAACGAGGTCATCGTCCACTCGGTGATCGGCGACCCCGACCGGGGCGGCGGCGACGAGACCCTCGACCCGAAGCGGTCGCTGCTGTCGGAGATCCACCAGGGGACGCTCGCGGAGAAGGTCGCGGTGCCGCGCCGCAACCTCGTGCCGAAGCCCGCCGAGCTGTCGTTCGAGCAGGCGGCCTGCCTGCCGACGGCGTGGCTCACCGCCTACCGGATGCTGTTCGACAAGGCGGAGCTCCAGCCCGGATCGTCCGTCCTGGTGCAGGGCGCCGGGGGCGGCGTGGCGACGGCCGCGATCGCGCTGGCGTCCGCCGCGGGGTACCGGGTGTACGCGACGAGCCGGAGCGAGGCCAAGCGCAAGCGGGCCCGGGAGCTCGGGGCGGACGAGGCGTTCGAGACGGGCGCGCGGCTGCCCGAGCGGGTCGATGCCGTCATCGAGACCGTCGGCCAGGCGACCTGGTCGCACTCGCTGAAGTCGCTGCGGCCCGGCGGGCGGATCGTGGTGTCCGGCGCCACCAGCGGCCAGGTGCCGCCGGCGGAGCTGAGCCGGGTGTTCTTCCTGCAGCTGTCGGTGGTCGGCTCCACCATGGGGACGCGGGCGCAGTTGGAGCGGCTCGCGCGGTTCCTGGTCAAGACGGGCACCAGGCCGCTGGTCGACCGGACGCTGCCGCTGAGCCGGGCCCGCGAGGGGTTCGCCGCGATGGACGAGGGCGACCTCTTCGGGAAGATCGTCTTCACGCCGTGAGGCGGGGGAGCCGTGGCCGGCTCCGGCGCATCACGGCCCCGGTCACGGCTCCTTGCGGAAGACCTCGTTCCGCAGGCGTTCGCGGGCCTCGTCCAGGATCGCCTGGGCGGCGTCCAGATCGGCGTCGTCCAGCCGGGCCTTCTTCGCGGACTTGCGGACGTCCTCGACGAACTTGCGGAGCAGGCGCTCCAGCTTGAGGCGGGCGACGTCGTCGCGGGTGCCGGTCGCCGTCTTCCAGGCGTCGTCCCAGTTCTGCCGCCACTCCTCCTTCCACGCCTGCTTCTGCTCGCGCCAGTACTCCTTCTGGCGCTTCCACTCGTCCTTCTGGCGCTCGGTGGTCTCCTTCCACGCCTCCTTGGACGTGGTCTTGCCCTGGTCGCGCATCGTCCGCGCGGCCTGCGTCAGCTCCTCGCGCAGGGACCGGACGGTCTGCCGGACGTCCTCCTGCACGCCGCGCGCGAACTCCTGCGCCGAGGCGGAGATCTCCTCCTCCAGGTCGGCGAGCTCGTCCATCCGGCGTTCCAGCTCCTCGCGGCCCTTGTCGGTCAGCGAGTACACCTTCTTGCCCTTGATCACCTCATGGGTGACCAGGCCCTCGGACTCCAGCCGGGCGAGCCGCGGGTAGATCGTGCCGGGGGAGGGCGAGTAGACGCCGAGGAACCGGTCCTGCAGCAGCCGGATCACCTCGTAGCCGTGCCGCGGGCTCTCCTCCAGCAGCTTCAGCAGGTACAGCCGCAGGCGACCGTGGCCGAAAACGGGGCTCACGTCTCACTTCTCCATTCGGGGTCCGGTGGTGATCTCCGGGGCGTCGTCGCGGCCGAGGAGGGTGATCGCGCCGGACACGGTGTTGACCGACAGCCGGCCGCCGCCGTCGCCGAGCTTGCCGGTGACGCTCTGCGCGATGGTGCGGTCCTGCCGGCCGAGCTCGGGGAACGACGTCTCGATCCGTCCGGCGGCCGAGCTCAGCGAGACCTCGGCGTTCGCGGACTCGGGGACGCGCAGCGCCACCTCGCCGGCCACCGTGTTGACGTCGACCCCGCCGCCGGCGCCGAGGTCGACGTCGGCGGCGATGCGGCCGCTGACCGTGCGGGCCCCCAGCCGCTCGGTGGTGGCGCCGGCGAGGGACAGGTCGCCGGAGACGGACGTGAACGAGACCGTCCCGTCCAGGCCCTGCGCCTCGATCGCGCCGGACACGGTGTTGGCGTCGATCGCGCCGGCCACCCCGTCCAGCGTCACGTCGCCGGACGCGCTCTTGATGGACGTGCGGGTGGTCATGCCGGTCACCACCGCGTCGGCCGAGACGAGGTTCAGCGAGACGGGGCAGTCGTGCGGGACGGTCACCGTGATCGCGGCGCGGACGTTGTGGGAGCGCAGCCAGCTCAGCACGCCCTCCCACAGCTTCTCGTGGGTGACGGTCAGCATGCCGGCCTCATGCGTGATCACCAGCGGCGGCCCCTCGACGCCGCCGACCATGATGGAGGGGCGCTCGTCGGAGGCGAGCACCGAGACGCTGCCCGCGATCAGGGTGACCCGCAGCGCGACCACGCCGTCGAAGTCCAGGGTGGTCGGTTCCTCGATCGTCCAACGCGACATCGTGCCGCCCTTCGTCCGACTCCACTTCCAGAAACACGATATGTCGTGTCCCCGGAAAGTCAAGACATGTCGCGTCTGCTCCCCGGCTGCGCCGCGCCGAAGCACGCCGCGGAGAGCGCGCCCGCAGCCCCCCGGAGGCGGCGGACCGGCGCCCTTCGCGCCGCCGGACCCGCCCTCCGGTCGCCGATCAGTCGTCGTCCTCGTCGTCCAGCCGGGCGAGCCAGGTGGCCAGGCGCTCGACGGGCGTCTCGAACTCCGGGTTCAGGTCGACGAACTCGCGGAGCCGCTCGGCCAGCCACGTCAGGCTGACCTCCTCCGCGCCGCGCCGTTCGGTCAGCTCCTCGATGCCGCGATCGGTGAAGTACATGGACTGCCGTCTTCTTTCCGCTGTCTCGCCCTCGGGACGCCGAGGGCTCCGGCGCGCCGCACCGGAGCCCTCGGGTCTGCGTCGTTCCTACTTCTGCTTCTGCTCGCCGAACAGTCTGGCCAGCAGGGCCTCCTGCTCCGCCTGGTGCAGCTTCGCCGAACCCACCGCGGGCGACGAGGACGCCGGGCGCGACACCCGCGACATCTTCAGGCCCTCGATGTGGTGCGGCAGCTTCAGCGCCATGAACGGCCAGGCGCCCATGTTGGCGGGCTCGTCCTGCACCCACACGACCTCGGCGCCCTCCGGGTACCTGGCCAGCTCCGCCTTGATCTCGTCCACCGGCGGCGGGTACAGCCGCTCGACCCGCACGACCGCGGTGTCGTTCGCGCCCGCCGACTGCCGGGCCCGCACCACGTCGTAGTAGATCTTGCCGGTGGTGAGCAGCACCCGCCGCACGCCCGCCGGGTCGATCGCCGGGTCGCTCTCCGGGATCACCGGCTGGAACGCGCCATCGGTGATCTCCGAGACCGGGGACGTCGCCGCCTTCAGCCGCAGCAGCGACTTCGGCGTGAACACGACCAGCGGCTTGTGCCGCTCGGCCAGCGCCTGCCAGCGCAGGAGGTGGAAGTAGTTCGCCGGCGTGGTCGGGTACACCACGGTCATGTTGTCCTGCGCGCACAGCTGCAGGTACCGCTCGATCCGGGCGGACGAGTGGTCGGGCCCCTGGCCCTCGTAGCCGTGCGGCAGCAGCAGGACGACGCCCGAGTGCTGGCCCCACTTCTGCTCGCCGGACGAGATGTACTCGTCCACCACCGACTGGGCGCCGTTGGCGAAGTCGCCGAACTGCGCCTCCCAGCAGACCAGCGCGTCCGGACGGGTCATCGAGTAGCCGTACTCGAAGCCCATCGCCGCGTACTCGCTGAGCAGCGAGTCGTGCACGTAGAACTTCGACACGCCCTGCCCGAACTGCTTGAGCGGTGTGTACTCCTCACCGGTCCTGCGGTCGACGAGCACCGCGTGCCGCTGGCCGAACGTGCCGCGCCGGGTGTCCTGCCCGACGAGCCGCACCGGGCGGCCGTCGATCAGCAGCGAGCCCATCGCCAGCAGCTCGCCGGTCGCCCAGTCGATCGCGTCGTCCTCGATCATCTGGGCGCGGCGCTGCAGGATCGGCTGGAGCCGCGGGTGCGGGGTGAAGCCCTCCGGCAGGCTGACCTGGGTCTCGATGATCCGCTTGACGGTCTCCCGCGGGATCGCCGACCCGGCCTTGCCGTGGTCGATCGGGATGCGCTCCTCGACGTCCGGCTTGACCACCGAGCCCGGTTCGAGCGGCTTCTTCACCGCCTCGCGGGTCTCGGTGAAGGCCCGCTCCAGCTGCTCCTGGTAGTCGCGGAGCGCCTGCTCGGCCTCCTCCACCGTGATGTCGCCGCGGCCGATCAGCGCCTCGGTGTACAGCTTGCGCACCGAGCGCTTGGCGTCGATCAGGTCGTACATCAGCGGCTGGGTGAACGAGGGGTTCTCGCCCTCGTTGTGGCCCCGGCGCCGGTAGCAGACCATGTCGACGACGACGTCCTTCTTGAACGTCTGCCGGTACTCGAACGCGAGCCGCGCCACCCGCGCGCAGGCCTCCGGGTCGTCGCCGTTCACGTGGAAGATCGGCGCCTGGATCATCCGGGCCACGTCGGTCGCGTAGACGCTGGACCGCGAGTACTCGGGGGCGGTGGTGAAGCCCACCTGGTTGTTGATGATCACGTGCACGCTGCCGCCCGTGCGGTAGCCGCGCAGCTGCGACAGGTTCAGCGTCTCGGCCACCACGCCCTGCCCGGCGAACGCGGCGTCGCCGTGGATCAGGATCGGCAGCACGGTGAACCCGGCCTCGCCGACGTCCAGCACGTCCTGCTTGGCGCGGACGACGCCCTCCAGCACCGGGTCGACCGTCTCCAGGTGGGAGGGGTTCGCGACCAGCTCGGTGTGGATCTTGGAGCCGTCGCTCGCGACGAAGTCGCCGGACGCGCCGAGGTGGTACTTCACGTCGCCGGAGCCCTGCGCGCTGCGCGGGTCGAGGTTGCCCTCGAACTCGCCGAAGATCTGCCCGTAGGACTTGCCGACGATGTTGGCGAGGACGTTCAGCCGGCCGCGGTGCGCCATCCCGATGACGACCTCGTCCAGGCTGGCCTTCGCCGCCGCCGAGATCACCGAGTCCAGCAGCGGGATGACCGACTCGCCGCCCTCCAGCGAGAACCGCTTCTGCCCGACGAACTTCGTCTGCAGGAACGTCTCGAACGCCTCGGCGCTGTTCAGCCGGCGCAGCACGTGCAGCTGCTCCTCGCGCGACGGCTTGTCGTGCGGGACCTCGACGCGCGCCTGGATCCAGGCGCGCTCCTCCGGGTCCTGGATGTGCATGTACTCGATGCCGACCGTCCGGCAGTACGCCATCCGCAGCACGCCGAGGATGTCGCGCAGCTTCATCGTCGGCTTGCCGCCGAACCCGCCCGTCGCGAACTCGCGCTCCAGGTCCCACAGGGTGAGGCCGTGCTTGAGGATGTCGAGGTCGGGGTGGCGGCGCTGCTTGTACTCCAGCGGGTCGGTGTCGGCCATCAGGTGGCCGCGGACCCGGTAGGCGTGGATCAGCTCGTGGACCCGGGCGACCTTGGCGACGTCCTCGTCGTGGGTGGCGGAGATGTCCTTGACCCAGCGCACCGGCTCGTACGGGATGCGCAGCGCCTCGAAGATCTCGTCGTAGAAGCCGTCCTCGCCGAGCAGCAGCTGGTGGACGCGGCGCAGGAAGTCGCCGGACTGCGCGCCCTGGATGATCCGGTGGTCGTAGGTGGAGGTCAGCGTCATCACCTTGCTGATCCCCATGCGCGACAGCGTGTCGCTGGACGCGCCCGCGAACTCGGCCGGGTACTCCATCGCGCCCACGCCGATGATCGTCCCCTGGCCGGGCATCAGCCGCGGCACCGAGTGGACGGTCCCGATCGTGCCCGGGTTCGTCAGGCTGATCGTGGTGCCCTGGAAGTCCTCGAGGGTGAGCTTGCCGGCGCGGCCCTTGCGGACGATCTCCTCGTAGGCGGCCCAGAACTGGCGGAAGTCCAGCGTCTCGGCGGCCTTGATGCTCGGCACGACGAGCTGGCGCGTGCCGTCGCTCTTCTGCAGGTCGATGGCCAGCCCGAAGTTCACGTGCTCGGGCCGGATCAGCACCGGCTTGCCGTCCACCTCGGTGAACGCGGCGTTCATCTCCGGCATCGCGGCGAGCGCCCGGACGATCGCGTACCCGATCAGGTGGGTGAAGGAGACCTTGCCGCCGCGCCCGCGCTTCAGGTGGTTGTTGATGACGATGCGGTTGTCGACCAGCAGCTTCGCCGGTACGGCCCGCACGCTCGTCGCCGTCGGCACGGCGAGGCTGGCCTCCATGTTGGTGGCCGTCCGGGCGGCGACGCCGCGCAGCCGGACCTCCTCGGCGCCCGCCGGCACCGGCGGCGGAGCAGGCCTCTCCGCCGCCTTCGGGGCCGGCTTCGGCGCGGGCTTCGGCGCGGGCTTCGCGGGCGCCACCGGGCGCTGCGCTGTCGGCGGAGCGGCCGCGGTGCCGTTCGCGGCCGCCGGGGCCGCGCTCTCGGTGGACGCCTGGGGGGACGCGGAGGTCACGGACGGCCGGCCGTCCGGCCGGTAGTCCGCGAAGAAGTTCCACCAGGCTTCGTCAACGGAGTTCGGGTCTTCGAGGTACTTCTGGTACAGCTCGTCGACCAGCCACTCGTTGGCGCCGAAATCTGTGATCTTTGGGTCGGCACTAGTTTGCGACGACTCTGTCGACACGGCGGAGATCGCCCTCTTCCGCAGCTCGCAGGTGAGTTCTGAGACGCACCCCAGGCTACTGTAGTAAAAGCCCGCCGGGCGCCTCAGTGCGTGTGGGGGGCGACCGTGGGGCCCTCGCTGGCCTGGATGAGGACGAAGCCCTGCCCCTGGTAGGCGAGCTGCATCGCCTCGCCGCTGCCGCGGCCGATCAGGGCGGAGGCCTTGAAGGTGCGGTTGACGCCGACCTGGAGGCTGGTGCTCCACGCCACGGCGGACTGGCCGTCCGCGAACGTGGGGGCGCGGCCGCAGTCGAGCATGACGGGCGTGCCGTGTGTGGTGAGGGCCACCCAGCCGGTGCCCTGCAGGGTGGTGTTGAACAGGCCGCCCGCGGCGATGCCCGCGCCCTGGACGCGCTGGATGTCGGACTGCAGGTGCGAGTCGTAGGCGAGGATGTTCTTGCCGTTGACGGTGATGCCCTCGTTCTCCAGGTAGAACAGGTGGATGTCGTCGGCGTCGTTGGCGACGAACAGCAGGCCCTGCCCCTTGACGCGCATGAGCGGGACGCCCTCGCCGGTCAGCGCCTTCTTCATGAACTTGCCGAGGCCGCCGGCGCCCTCGTAGTCGAACTCCATCTGGCCCTGGAAGGCGACCATGGAGCCCTGCCGGGCCAGGACGTCCCCGTTCAGGTGGACGCGGAGCATCTTGGAGTTCTGGAGGGCGAAGTGGCCGGGGAGGGGCTGGCCCTGGTCGATGTTTCCGAAGAACTGACTGCGCATGGTCGGGTCATGCCTTTCGTGCGGATTACTGGGGACCCGCCAGCATAACGAGGGGACGCGATCAGCGGTCCCGTCCGTGCGGAGTGGTCCAGTCGACGAGAGGCCCCTTGGCGACCACGCCGGACGGGTTGATGTTGCGCTGCGTCACGTAGTAATGGCGTTTGATGTGGTCGAAATTCGTCGTCTCGCCGAACGCCGGGACCGAGTACAGGTCGCGGGCGTAGGCCCAGAGGTTCTCGTAGTCGACCAGGCGCTTCAGGTTGCACTTGAAGTGCCCGTGGTAGACGGCGTCGAAGCGGGCGAGCGTCGGGTAGAGGCGCACGTCGGCCTCGGTGATGTCGTCGCCGAACAGGAAGCGGCGGGTGGAGAGCCGCTCCTCGAGCCGTCCGAAAGTGTCGAAGAGAGCGTCGAACGCCTCCTCGTAGGCGGCCTGGGATGTGGCGAAGCCGGCCTTGTACACGCCGTTGTTCACGGTCGTGTAGACGAGGCCGTTCAGCTCGTCGATCTCGGTGCGGAGCGCCTCCGGGTACAGGTCGGGCGCGCCCGGCCGGTGGTGGGCGGTGAACTCCGTCTCGAACATCGTGGTGATGTTCGGGAAGTCGTTGGTGACCAGGCGCTCGGTCACGGTGTCCCAGATGGACGGGACCGTGTAGCGGCCCTGGAACGACGGATCGGTGGAGAGGTACAGCTCGGAGAGGAACACGGCGCCGGTGACGGGGTCGCGGTCGGGGAACCGCCAGCCTCGCTCGTCCCGGATGGGGTCGACCACGCCGACGCCGATCGCGTCCTCCAGGCCGAGGAGGCGCCGGACGATCAGGGTGCGGTGCGCCCACGGGCACGCGTAGGAGACGAACAGCCGGTACCGGCCGGGCTCGGCGGGGAAGCCGGACGAGCCGTCCGCGGTGATCCGGTCGGTGAACCGGTTCGCCTGCCGGACGAACCGTCCCCCCTCGACCTCCTGAACGCTCATGCGTGCCTCTCCTCCAGAGAGTCTTCGGGGCCGCCCGGGGATGCCGCCCGAAAGGTCACCCGAAAGACCGATCCGGGTGGGGAACCTCCCGGATACCATAACCGTCGCTAGCAAGTGTCAAACGGCCGTACTCCGGTCCCGGCTGGACGAGATGGCGGGGGTCCATGCTCGAGCACTTCAACGCCCTGGTGGACGGGCTGCCGCCCGCGATGATCTACCTGATCATCGCGGCGCTGGTGTTCGCCGAGGCCGCGCTGTTCGTCGGGTTCGTCTTCCCCGGCGAGACCGCGATCGTCGTCGGCGGCGTCCTCGCGAGCCAGCACGTCCTGTCGCTGCCGCTGCTGCTCGCCATCGCGGTCGTGGCGGCGGTCGCCGGCGACTCCGTCGGCTACGAGATCGGCCGCAGGTACGGGCCGCGGCTGCTGGACGTCGGGGTGATGCGAAAACACCGCGCCAAGGTCGCCGGCGCGCAGGAGCTGATCCGCCGCCGGGGCGCGTTCGCGGTGTTCATCGGGCGCTTCACCGCGCTGCTGCGGGCGCTCATGCCGGCTCTCGCGGGCAGCTCGCGGCTGCCCTATCCGAGGTTCCTGGTGTTCAACGTCATCGGCGGCGTGACCTGGGTCGCGACGTTCACGCTCGGCGGCTTCTTCGCGGGCACCGCGTTCGAGCACACGGCCAAGCTCGCGGGCCGGGGGCTCGCGATCGGGATCGCCGTGGCCGCCGTCGCCGGGCTGGTGGTGTGGACCGTCCGCAAGCGCCGCCGCGAGGCCCGCGAGGAGGCCGGCGAGGAGGCCGGGGCGCGGGCCGGCGCTCCGGAGGAACCCGCGCGGACGCTGCCGTGACGCCCGGGACGATGCCCGGGACGTCGCCCGGCCGCCGCCGTCACGCTCAGATGTGCATGCGCCCGGTGATCGCCGGCAGGTCGAGGTAGGTCCGGATCCCGGGTTCGGCGGCGCACACGGCCGGGACGGAGTTCAGCGCGTGCCCGGACGCGGCGGAGATCACGTCGGAGACCCAGTCCTCGTCGACCGCGAGCGCCAGCGACGGGCGGCCGTCCACCCGGAGCGAGTATCCGGGGCGCCCCCACTCCTGCGACATCCGCGCGGCGTCGGCCTTGTGCACCACCTCGACGGTGATGACGGGACGCCCGCCGGCGAGGCCGCTGAAGGTCCAGCGGGCCGCCGCGACGGTGCCCTGCGGGACGGGCCCGGCGGCGGTGACGAGGTCGGTTCCGGCGAGCCGGTGGTCGACGTCGACGTCGATCTCGTCGAGGTCGACGCCGAGGCCCGCCGCGACGAGGTGCAGGCTCTCGGCGAACATCGCGCGCATCGCGGTCCGGTTCGGGCGCAGCGCGCGCTGGTAGGCCTCCTCGGTCTTGCCGAAGCCGATCATCTCGTGGACCATCCGCCGGGACGGGTGCCGGGCGAAGTCCGTGCACTCGCGGGCGTAGACGTGGGTGATGCGGCGGGACAGCCGGGACAGCACGAGCGGCATGACGTCCGCCATGAAGCCGCCGCTGACCCCGCTGCCGTGCACGGACGTCCCGCCCCGCTTGCACGCCTGTTCCAGCTCGCCGGCGAACCGGGGGCCGTGCGCGAGCGGGTAGACGAGCCCGCTGAGGGAGATCAGGTTCTTCCCGGACGCCAGCAGCGCGCAGATCGTGTCCAGTTCGGCGAACCGGTCCGGGGCGGGGCTCGGCGCGTAGACGACGCAGTCGGCGTCGAGGGCGAGGATGTCCTCGATGTCGCGGGTGGCGGTGATCCCGATCGGGGCGCGGCCGGCCAGGGCTCCGGCGTCGGCGCCCTCCTTGGCGGGGGTGTGCACCCAGACGCCGGCGAGCTCCATGTCGTCGCGGTCGAGCACGCCCCTGATCGCGCTGCGTCCGAGCGCGCCCGTCGCCCACTGCACGACGCGGTACGGGCGGCGGCCGGTGCCGGGCGCGGCGGCGATCATCGAGACGGGACCTCCGTTGCTCCTCGCGGATTCGTTGCAGACTACGTGGCCGCTCCGGTGAATTGCGGCAATCAGCGCAACTTCCCCATGCCTCATCGTACGCGGGGAAGGTACCCCGGTGGAGTGCGGCCGAGCGAGATTCGGTTTAGTGGTACCACTCGGCGGCCCCCGGATGATTTCCTGGGGGCGGGCCCCACGATGTGAGGAGAAACGAATGTCGGAACTGCGCTACGACGGCCGGGTCGCGGTCGTGACCGGGGCCGGCCACGGCCTCGGCCGCCAGCACGCCCTGGAACTCGCCGCGCGCGGCGCCAAGGTCGTCGTCAACGACCTCGGCGGCGACCGGTCCGGTGTCGGCGCCTCCGCCGGCCCCGCCCAGGAGGTCGTGGACGAGATCAAGAAGAACGGCGGCGAGGCCGTCGCGAACCCCGACAACGTCGCGACCCCCGAGGGCGCCCAGGCCGTCATCAAGACCGCGCTGGACGCGTTCGGCAAGGTCGACATCGTCGTCAACAACGCGGGCATCCTGCGCGACAAGTCGTTCAAGAACATGTCCGTGGAGGAGTTCGACGCGGTCATCGCCGTCCACCTGCGCGGCTCGTTCCTCGTGTCCAGCGCCGCCTGGGAGCACCTGCGCGAGCAGGGCTACGGCCGGATCGTGAACACCTCCTCCCCGGCGGGCCTGTTCGGCAACTTCGGCCAGGCCAACTACTCCACCGCGAAGATGGGCCTGGTCGGGTTCACCAAGACCCTCGCGCAGGAGGGCGCCAAGTACAACATCAAGGCCAACGCGATCGCCCCGGTCGCCTGGACCCGGATGACCGAGGACCTGCTGCCCGCCGACTTCGCCGACAAGCTCGGCGTCGACCAGGTGACGCCGCTCGTCACCTGGCTCGTGCACGAGTCCAACGAGGACTCCGGCGAGGTCTACACCGTCGGCGGCGGCCGGATCGCGAAGATCTTCGTGGCGGAGGGCCCCGGCTACGGGCAGAACACCACGCTCTCGGTCGAGGACGTGCGGGACAACTGGGCGGCCATCAGCGCCGGCGAGCCGCTGACGGTGTTCAAGAACGTGGGCGAGCAGATGGGCCCCCTGATCCAGCAGCTCACCTCCTGAGCCGTTGGCCGGGATCAAGATCGACCGGCGGGACGGGGTGCTCACCGTCACCCTCTCCCGTCCGGAGCGCCTGAACGCCGTCGACGGCGCCCTGACCGAGGAGATGCTCGACGTCCTGAACGAGCTGGCGCGCGACGCGTCCACCCACGTGGTCGTGCTCACCGGCGAGGGCCGCGGGTTCTGCTCGGGCATGGACATCCAGGGCGGCGACCCGGGCGGGGAGAGCGCCGAGGGCCGCGTCCAGCGGCTCTACCGGGGCATCGCGCGCGGCGCCGAGGTCACCGCGCGGCTGCGGGAGATCCCGCAGCCGGTGATCGCGGCGCTGCACGGCCCGGTCGCGGGCATGGGGGTGTCCTGGGCGCTGGCCTGCGACCTGCGGGTCGCCGACCCGACCACCCGGTTCGTCGTCCCGTTCACGAACCTCGGCCTGTCGGCCGGCGACTGCGGGCTCTCCTGGCTGCTGCCGCGGCTGGTCGGCCCGGCGAAGGCCGCCGAGCTGTCCTACCGCGCGCAGCGGCTGGACGTGACCCGTGCCGACGCGCTCGGCCTGATCACCGAGATCACCGCCGAGGGGGCGGACCTGGCGGGGGCGCAGGCCCTCGCCGACGAACTGCTCGCCAAGTCCCCGTACGGCCTGCGCCGGACGAAGGAACTGCTGAACGCGTCCCTGGACGCCCCCGGCCTCCGCCGCCAGCTCATGGCGGAGACGGCCGTCCAGACGCTCGCCTTCTTCAGCGAGGACCTCGCCGAGGGCATGACGGCGACGCTGCAGAAGCGCACGCCGGAGTTCAAGAACCGCTGAGACCGGCCCAGGGGGTCGCGCCCCCTGGGCTAGTCCGCGAGCGCGATGGAGAGCGCCTCGACGTAGCGGAGGGCCGCCAGCCGGGCCAGGGCCGGGTGGGCGCCCAGCGGGGCGCAGTGGGCCGCGCCCACGGAGGCGGCGGCGTGCGGGGCCAGCATCGCCTCGGGCTCGGCCCCGATCAGGTGCGGGGCGAGCGCGATGGACGCGGCGCCGGCCATGCGCAGCTGCTCCGCCGCGGCCTTGACGGACGCCTCGTCGTTCAGCGAGGCGGTGAAGACCGGGGCGGCCAGCCGGGAGGCGAGCAGCACGCCGGTGACCTCGGCCTGCCGGACGGCGGTCGCGTCCCCCGGCGTCGCGACGATGACGCCGGACGCGGCGGTCACCATCGTCATCAGCCTGATCCGGTCGGCGCGGGCGAGTCCGGCGTCGGCGAGCCGGTCGTGCAGCGCCTCCGCGATGAGCGGGTGCGGGCCGAGCGGCTCGGCGGCGACGGCGCGCACCGGCGCGGCCGCCACGGCGGCGTGCACGGCCCGGTCGAGCGCGGGGTCGGGGCCGGTGGACAGCGGCACCACGACCGCCGCGAGTTCGTCCCGCTCCTGCCGCAGCGCGGCGAGGACGCCGTACAGGCTCGCCTCGTCGCCGTCCAGGTGCCCGATGTAGGCGGGCTGCCCGGTGTGCTCGATCTCGACGAGCCGGGCGAGCTCGGCGGCGAGCTCGGTGCCGGCCTGCCGGGCGTACCCGGGCACGGCCAGGACCAGCGTGGGGGATCCGGGAGGGAGCAGGAAGGACTCGTCGCCGCGGTGCCGGCCGCCACGGGGGGTGCGGCGCCGTCGCGACGGCAGTGCCTCGGATGCCTGGCTTTCGGGACTCACGGCGGGAATCGTAACGCCCTCCGGCCCGGGAGCCGTCCTCCCGGCCCGGCCTGCCGCGTTCCGCGGCCCGGCGGGCGCGACCTCGTTCCGGCCTCCGTCGTTGCCTGTATGGATCGCGGTTCTCCTTCCCGTGCCGGCGCGACGCGAGCGATGGTGAAGAAGCAGAGTATGGCGCAATCCTGCCGAGCAACAGGGGGAAATGAAGCAAATTGTCCTGATTTGCCGCAATCTGCTTGCGTGAGATGCGCCAAGGTCCCCCGGGCCGCGGGCAGCGCCGCAGGTGCCGTGGAATGGTGCTAATGCCTCCGAAAGGCGCCAAAGGGGGCTGTGGCCCCGTCAAGGGCCGCCATTGTGGTCCAGGACTTCGGAGACGCCGGAGGGGCCGCGCCCACTCGCCGAGCCGATGGAGCACGTCCTGACCTGGCCCGACCTGGGGGAGGCCGCGGACGGTGATCGGATGCCCGATCACCGTGAACCCGCGACGTAGTAGGCTCCCGCACACCTCCGTACTCCACGCATCGGGAGGTTTCCCCCGCATGTCCCACCCCCCAGTGCCGTACGACCCAGTGCAGGAGGACGCGCCAGTGAGGGTCCGCCAGCCGTGACGGCCCGCGGTTTCTCCTCCATCCGGGCGCGGATCACCCTGCTGGTCCTCGTGCCGCTGCTGGCGCTCGCCGCGTTGTGGACGTTCCTCACCGGCATCACCTACGGCGACGCGCACCAGCTGCTGCAGAGCCGCGCGTTCCAGCAGAAGACGGTGCTGCCCACGCAGCGGCTCATCGCCGCGCTGCAGAAGGAGCGGCGCCTGTCGATGGCCGAGCTCGGCGGAGCCCCCGCCGCTCCCGGCGTCATGCGGGCGCAGCGGCAGGCGACCGACCAGGCGGTCGAGGACGTCCGCGCGGGCAGCGCCGACGGCGGGCTGCGGGACGCGATCCAGCCCGAGGTCGTCAAGCGGATGGACGACCTCGTGGGCAAGCTCGGCACGCTGAAGTCGCTCCGCCGCGGCGTGGACGAGCGGACCGGCGGACGCCCCTCCGTGCTGCGCGAGTACAACGAGCTCATCGACGGCGGCTACGCGATCTACAGCGCGACCACGCCGGCGGACGGGCCGCTCACCGGGCGGGTCCGCACGCTCACCTCGTTCGGCCTGGCCCGCGAGTTCATGGCCCGCGAGGACGCGCTGCTGACCGGCGCGCTCGCCGCGGGCCGCATCACCGCCGCCGAGCGCGGGGAGTTCGCCAAGCTCGTCGGGGCGCACCACACGATGCACCAGGTCAGCGCCCGCGACCTGTCCGCGGCCGACCGCGTCCGCTACGAGCGGCTCATGTCGTCCCCGGCCGTCATGCAGATGATGAAGCTGGAAGACCAGGTCATCGCCGGCGCCGAACCGCAGAAGGCCGCGGCGCGCCGTACCCCCACGTCCGGCACCTCGACGTCCGGTACCCCGACGACGGGGACCCCGGCGACCGGCGCCGGCGGGACGGCCACGGCCATGCCGCACGGGCAGGGCGGCCGGCAGGCGGCGCAGCCGGGCGGCTCGCAGCAGGCGCCCGCCGAGCGGGGCGCCGCCGTCATCGACCCCACCGTCTGGCGGTCCGTCGCCGACACCGCGAACGGGCAGCTGTACCAGCTGGAGAACCGGATCCTCGACGCGGTCGTCGACCGCGGCCGGCACCTCGCGATCCGCGCGTTCACCCGGCTCGGCCTCGCCGGCGGCCTCGGGCTCGCCGCGATCGTGCTGTCGTCCGTCATCGCGATCCGCGTCTCCCGCCGGCTGGTGCGCGAATGCCGCACGCTCGCCGGCGGCGTCGTGGACTTCACCAGGAAGCGGCTGCCGCTGCTCGCCGAGCAGATCATCGCCGGACGTCCCGCCGAGCCCGAGCCGGACCCGCGGATCGACTACCGCATCACCGAGATCCGGCAGATCGCCGAGTCGTTCGACCGCGCCCGCGAGGCCGTGCTCGCGGCCGCCGAGGGCGAGGTCGCGGCGCGGCGCGGCATCAGCGAAGTGTTCGTCAACCTCGCGCGCCGCAACCAGGCGCTGCTGCACCGCCAGCTCAGCCTGCTCGACACCATGGAGCGCCGCACCGAGGACCCGTCCGAGCTGTCGGACCTGTTCCGGCTCGACCACCTCGCGACCCGCATGCGCCGGCATGCCGAGGGCCTGGTCATTCTGGCGGGCAAGACCGCCGGACGCGGCTGGCGCCGCCCCGTCCCGCTGGTGGACGTGGTGCGCGGCGCGGTCGCCGAGGTCGAGGACTACCCGCGCGTCCGGGTGCAGCCGCTGCCGCGCGTCGCGCTGCTCGGCTCCGCCGTCGCCGACGTCATCCACCTGCTCGCCGAGGTGGTGGAGAACGCCACCACGTTCTCGCCGCCGCAGTCGCCGGTGCGGGTCAGCGGGCACCCGGTCGCCAGCGGGTTCGCGATCGAGGTCGAGGACCGCGGCCTCGGGATGACCGAGGAGGCGCTGCGCGCAGCGAACGAGCGGCTCGCGAACCCGCCCGAGTTCGACCCGTCCGACAGCGCCCAGCTCGGCCTGTTCGTCGTGGCGCGGCTGGCGCAGCGGCACGACATCACGGTCACGCTCCGCCCGTCCCCGTACGGCGGGACGACCGCGATCACGCTGATCCCCGGCTCGCTCATCGTGGAGGGCGCCGACCCGGACCCTGTCGTGCGCCGTTCCACCGGGCCGATGCGGGCGCTGCCGAGGCAGGCCGCGGCGCTGTCGGCGCCCGCGCGTCCGGCGGTCGACTCCGGCGGCGTCGTGCGGCTGGTCGCCGAGCCCGCGCCGCCCGGCCCCGCCGAGCCGCCCGCACCGTCCGCGTCGCCCGTGCAGCCACCGCCCGCCGAACCGGCGCCCGCCGAGGCGCCGCCCGCGGCGCCGCCGAAGGAGGGCGAGCTGCCCAAGCGCAGGCGGCAGACCCACCTGGCGCCCCAGCTCAAGGAGCGGGTGGACGCGCACCTCGCCGCCCGGGGCCAGGCTCCGCCCGCCCCTCCCGCGCGGCCTGCTCCGCCCGCGGAGCCTCCGGGCCCGCCTTCCGCGCCCGGGGCGACCGGACCGCCCGGGCCCGCCCAACCGGCCGGGGCGCCGTTGGCCGCGCCCGTCCCCGCGGACGCGCCGCAGCCGCCCGGCGAGCCCGCCGCGGCCGCTCCCGCGGACGGGGCTCAGGACGACGAGGCGCGCTCGGCCGAGGCGATGCGATCCATGCTGTCCGCCATGCAGGCGGGCTGGCGGCGTGGCAGGCAGGAGGCGGCCGACGCGGAGGCATCAGGCTCGGCGCAGGCCGCGCGGAATCCAGGCGACCAGGAGGACGACGCCCCATGACACATGCCCAGAATTCCGGCGCGGAGGTCCCGGGCGGAGCCGGCGGTGACCTGAACTGGCTGCTCGACAGCCTCGTCCAGCGGGTGGCGCCGGTGCGGAACGCGGTGGTGCTGTCCAGCGACGGGCTGCGGATCGCCTCGTCCGCGGGCCTCGCCCGGGAGGAGTCCGACCACCTGGCCGCGGTCGCCGCCAGCTTCCAGAGCCTCGCGCGCGGGGCGGGGGAGTCGTTCGGCGGCGGCCCCGTCCGGCAGACGATCGTGGAGATGGAGTCGTCGTTCCTCTTCGTCACCGCCGCCGGGCGCGGCGCGTGCCTGGCCGTGCTCGCCGACGCCGAAGCCGATCTCGGGATCATCGCCTACGAGATGGCGATGCTGGTCACCCGGGTCGGGCAGCACCTGTCCGCCGATCCGCGGGTCGCCGCGGCCGAGCCCGGCGGGCGGTGAGATGGGCGGCACGGCCTGGTACGACGACGCCGCGGGGCCCGTGGTCCGCCCGTACGCGGTCACCGGAGGCCGCACGCACTACGACGGCGACGAGTTCGACCTGGTCGCGCTGATCGCCGTCGCGGACCCGCCGGAGACCGCGGACGGCGCTCTTCCCGCCGAGCGGTGGGCGCCCGAGCCCGAACATGACATGATCCTGGAGCTTTGCCGCACCCCGTTGTCGGTCGCCGAGATAGCGTCGGATCTGGAACTCCCCCTCGGGGTGGTCCGTGTCCTGCTCGGTGATCTGCTCGACCACTCGCTGATTCAGGTCCGGCGTCCCGCGCCGGTGGCGCAGTTCCCCAGCGAGCGCGTACTCAAGGAAGTGATCGATGGAATCCGTGCGCTCTGACGCGTCCGCCCACCAGGGCGAGTCCGCGCTGACGGTGAAGATCCTCGTGGCCGGTGGTTTCGGCGTCGGCAAGACCACCCTGGTGAGCGCGGTCAGCGAGATCCGCCCGCTGCGCACCGAGGAGGCGCTGACCGAGAAGAGCATCGGGGTCGACGACACCAGTGCCGTCGCGAACAAGACGACGACGACCGTCGCGATGGACTTCGGCCGCATCACCCTGCCGAACGGCCTCGTCCTGTTCGTCTTCGGCACCCCCGGTCAGGACCGTTTCTGGTTCATGTGGGACGAACTGGCCAAGGGCGCCCTCGGCGCCGTCGTCCTGGTCGACACCCGGCGCCTCGCCGACTGCTTCGCCTCGGTCGACTACTTCGAACGGCGCGGCGTCCCGTTCATCATCGGCGTCAACCGGTTCGACGGCGCCGGCCACCACTCCCACGACCAGGTCAGGGACGCCCTCGACCTCCCCGCCGACGTGCCCGTCATCTCCTGTGACGTGCGCGACCGCGAGGACGCCAAGCGAGTCCTCATCACCCTGGTCGAGCACATCATGCGAACCATGAGCGGCCGCCAGACGGTCAGTTACTGACGCTCGCGTCATCCGCGACGGCCCCGTACCACCGCGTTCCACGCGATGGCGCGGGGCCGTTGTTTCGTCCCAGCTTTGTCCTTTGAGTGGAGAAAGTTCGGATGATCTAGGGAAAAGGTCTTCTCAGCGCGGCGAAAGCGGGTTACGGTCTCGCCCATGAGACCGGCGTCACACGGCCGGTCGCCGCGGATCGATCCCGAGAGGACGGCGTGATGCGCATGTCGGCTCGTCCGCAGAACGTGCACCAGGCACGGCTGCTGCGGCTGCTGCGTGACGAGGGGCCGCGCTCGCGCGCCGAGCTGGGGGACGTCGTCCGGCTGTCGCGGTCGAAGCTGGCCGTCGAGCTGGACCGGCTCGTGGAGCTGGGGCTCGTCGAGGGCGCGGGGCTGGCGGCCTCGCGGGGCGGGCGTCGGTCCGGGATCGTCAGGTTGTCGCCGAGCCTGCGGTTCGTCGCGTTCGACATCGGGGCCACCTCGATCGACGTCGCGGTGACGGACGGCGCGCTGGAGGTGCTCGGTCACGTGAGCGAGCAGTGCGACGTGCGGCAGGGCGCGACCGTGGTGCTGGAGCGGGCGCTGGACCTGCTCGGCAAGCTGCGGGACGAGGGGCTCATCCCGCAGGTGCACGGGACGGGGATCGGGGTCCCCGGGCCGGTCAGCTTCCGCGACGGCATGCCGGTCGTCCCGCCGATCATGCCCGGCTGGGACCGGTTCCCGGTGCGGGACGCGATCGGGCAGGAGCTCGGCTGCCCGGTGCTGGTCGACAACGACGTGAACCTGATGGCGCTCGGCGAGCTGCACGCGGGGCTCGCGCGGTCGGTCGACGACTTCCTGCTGGTCAAGATCGGCACGGGCATCGGCTGCGGCATCGTGGTCGACGGGGCCATCTACCGGGGCGTGTCCGGAAGCGCGGGGGACATCGGCCACATCCGGGTCGACGACGACGGGCCGATCTGCGCCTGCGGCAACGCCGGATGCCTGGAGGCCTACTTCGGCGGCGCGGCGCTCGCGCGGGACGCGGAGGCGGCGGCGCGGTCCGGCGCGTCCCCCGCGCTCGCGGCCCTGCTGGAGACCCACGGGAGACTGTCCGCCGAGCATGTCGGCGAGGCGGCGGCCGCGGGCGACCCGACGGCCGTGCGGCTCGTCCGGGAGGGCGGACGGCACGTCGGGCAGGTGCTCGCCGGGCTGGTCAGCTTCTTCAATCCGGGCCTGGTGATCATCGCGGGCGGCGTCGCGGGGCTCGGGCACACGCTGCTCGCCGAGATCCGCGGCGTCGTCTACCGCCGGTCGGCGCCGCTCGCGACCGGCAACCTCCCGATCGTGCTGTCCGAGCTCGCCGGCGCCGCCGGCGTGGTCGGCGGCGCCCGGCTCATCAGCGACCACGTCTTCTCCGCGTCCTGACCGAGGAGGCCCGCGATGGAACCGCTGCTGCTGATGCGCGGCATCGCCAAGCAGTTCCCCGGCGTCCGCGCGCTGGACGGCGTCGACCTCGACGTCCGTCCCGGCGAGGTGCACTGCCTGCTCGGGCAGAACGGCGCCGGCAAGTCGACGCTCATCAAGGTGCTCGCCGGTGCGCACCAGCCGGACGAGGGCGAGATCGTCTTCGCCGGGGAGCCGGTGCGGCTCGCCGGGCCGACCGCCGCGATGCGGGCCGGGATCGCCACCATCTACCAGGAGCTCGACCTGGTGGACGGCCTGTCGGTGGCCGAGAACATCTTCCTCGGCCATGAGAGGGCGCGCTTCGGGTTCACCCGGCGCGCGGAGGCCGAGCGGGCCGCGCGGGAGCTGCTCGGGCGGCTCGGGCACGGGGAGATCCCGCCGCGCCGGGAGGTCGGGCGGCTGCCCGCGGCGGGCAAGCAGGTCGTCAGCATGGCCCGCGCGCTCTCGCACGACGCCCGGCTGATCGTGATGGACGAGCCCTCCGCCGCGCTCGCGCACGACGAGGTCGGGAACCTGTTCCGCATCATCCGGGAGCTGACCGGCGCCGGGGTCGCGGTCGTCTACATCTCCCACCGGCTGGAGGAGATCCGCGAGATCGGCGACCGGGTGACCGTGCTCAAGGACGGCAGGGCGGTGGCGGGCGGCCTGCCCGCGCGGACCACGTCCACCGAGGAGATCGTGGCGATGATGACCGGGCGCGACGTTGAGTACGCGTTCCCGGAACGTCCCAAGTCCGGCGCGTCCGGCGCGTCCGGGGAGGGGCGGGCCGAGGTGCTGCGGGTCGAGGGCCTGACGCTGCCCGGCGCGTTCGAGGACGTGTCGCTCACCGTCCGCGCCGGTGAGATCGTCGGGCTGGCCGGGCTCGTCGGGTCGGGCCGCTCGGAGATCCTGGAGGCGGTCTACGGCGCCCGGCGTCCCGCGCGGGGGCGGGTGCTCGTGGACGGCCGTCCGGTCCGTCCGGGCGACACCCGCGCGGCGGTGCGGCGCGGCATGGGCATGGCGCCGGAGGAGCGCAAGAGCCAGGCGCTGCTGATGAACGAGACCGTCGCCGGGAACGTCAGCGTCGCCGGGCTGTCCCGGTACGCCTCCTTCGGCTGGCTCAGCCGCCGCCGGGAACTCGCCGACGTGCACCGCCAGATCGAGGCGCTCGACATCCGCCCGCCCGACCCGGGACGCCCGGTCGTGACGCTGTCGGGCGGCAACCAGCAGAAGGTCGTCCTTGCCCGGTGGCTGCTCGACCCGGCCGGGCTGCGGCTGCTGATCCTGGACGAGCCGACCCGCGGCGTGGACGTCGGCGCCCGCGCCGAGCTGTACGCGGTGATCCGCGAGCTGGCCGGACGCGGGATCGGGGTGCTGCTGGTGTCCAGCGAGGTCCCCGAGGTGCTCGGGCTCGCCGACCGCGTCCTCGTCGTCCGGGACGGGCGCGTCGTGCACACCGGCGACGCCCGCGGCCTCGACGAGAGCGCCGTGCTCAACATGATCATGGAAGGGAGTGCGCTGTGACCGACACGCGTCCTTCTGCGGGGCTGCTCGGCCCGCCGGCCGGGAAGCCGGGCGGCGGGCCGTGGAAGCCGCTCGCCAGGGCCGGCGGCGGCGAGATCCACCACCTCGGGCTCGTCGCCGCGCTGGTGCTGCTCGCGATCGTCGGCCTGGTGACGCAGCCGGACAACTTCGCCACGTCCGGGAACGTCGTCGGCATCCTCGCGCTCGCCGCCACCATCGGCGTGATCACGGTCGGCCAGACCTTCGTGATCATCGGCGGCGGGATCGACCTGTCCGTCGGTTCGGTGATGGCGCTCGCCTCGGTGTGGGCGACGACGGTCGCGACGCAGTCCTACGGGCCGGGCGTGATGGCGCTGTGCGCGATCCTCGTCGGGACGGGCTCGGGCATCGTCACCGGGCTGCTGATCTCCTACGGGCGCATGGTCCCGTTCATCGCGACCCTGGCGATGCTCGTCGCCGCGCGCGGCCTCGCGCAGCGGATGTCGGACCGCAGGACCCAGCTCGTCCGTCCCGAGAACGACGCCATCGAGGCGCTGTCCACCACGAAGCCGCTCGGGCTGCCGCTCGTCGTCTACATCTTCGCGGCCGTCGCGCTCGCCGGATGGCTGCTGCTGGGCCGCACCACGTTCGGCCGCCGGACGTTCGCGGTCGGCGGCAACCCCGAGGCGGCGCGGCTCGCCGGCATCGACGTCCGGCGGCACACCCTGCTGCTGTACGCGCTGTCCGGCTTCTGCTGCGGCATCGCGGCGATCATCATCATGGCGCGCACCACCACCGGCTCCAGCACGCACGGCGACCTGTACGAACTCGACGCGATCGCCGCCGTGATCATCGGCGGGACGCTGCTCACCGGCGGGCGCGGCACCGTCGCCGGGTCGATCCTCGGCGTGCTGGTCTTCACCGTCATCACCAACCTGTTCATCCTGAACGGCCTGCAGACCAGCGACCAGCTCATCGCCAAGGGCGTGATCATCGTCATCGCCGTGCTGCTGCAGCGCCGCGGGCTCCGCTCGCCCACCTGACCCTCACCTCCACCCCCCATGTCCAGCGCCGCGCGTCCTTCGGGGAGGAGCGCGGCGGGGGACGCCCCATCCCTCCACCAGGAGCACGTCATGCGCGATCAGAGCCCCCGTCGGCAGAACCCCCGTCAGCAGGGCGCCCGTCCGAACCGCAGGAACGTCCTGTTCGGCGGCGCCGTCGTCGCGGCGGGCGGTCTCGCCGCCGCCTGCACCAGCAACAGCGAGAAGGACGACCCGGCGCCGGCCGCGCAGGCCGGTTCGCTCGCCGGCGACAACGACAAGCCGGGCACGCAGGTCACCCTCGGGTTCTCCGCGCCCGCCGCCGACCACGGCTGGATCGCGGCGATCGCCAAGAGCGCCGAGGCGCAGGCCAGGAAGTACAAGGACGTCACGTTCAAGCCGGTCGAGCCGACCAACGACATCAACCAGCAGATCTCCGCCGTCGAGTCGCTGATCCAGGCGAAGGTGAACGTGCTGGTGCTGCTGCCGAACGACGGCGAGCAGCTGAACCAGGTCGCCCGCAAGGCGATGGACGCCGGCATCCCGGTCGTCAACCTCGACCGCGTCTTCCCCGACAAGCTGTCGTACCGGACGTGGATCGGCGGCGACAACTACGGCATGGGCGTCTCCGCCGGCCACTACATCGGCCGGAAGCTGAAGGGCAAGGGCGTCTCGGACCCGGTCATCGTGGAGATCCAGGGCATCGCGACGCTGCCGCTGACGCAGGAGCGCAGCAAGGGCTTCGCGGACGCGCTGAAGTCCTACGGATACTCCGTCACCGCGAAGCAGGACGCGAAGTTCACCGTCGAGTCCGGCAACCAGGTCGCCGCCAACCTGCTCCAGGCGCACAAGAAGATCGACGCGATGTGGAACCACGACGACGACCAGGGGGTCGGCGTGCTCGCCGCGATCAAGCAGTCCGGCCGCAAGGAGTTCTTCATGGTCGGCGGCGCCGGGTCCGCCAACGCGATGCGGGAGATCGAGTCGGGCGGCGGCGTGCTGGAGGCGACCGTCACCTACCCGCCGACGATGGCCGCGTCCGCGATCAAGCTCGGCCGGCTCATCGCGCATGGCAGGGGCATGGCGGACCTGGTGGAGCTGCGGGTGCCGCAGTCGATCACCCTGGCGTCCGAGACGGTCACCAAGGACAACGTCGACACCTACCTGCCGCTCGGCTTCGAGTCCTGAGCGACGGGGGCGCCGGCGCGCCCGCCGGCTTGCGGGCGGGCGCGCCGACCGGGCACCGGACGACCCCGGCGGAGCGAGGAGCGGCCGGTGCCCGCCGGAGGCCGGGGCCCAGGAGACGACACAGAGAGGTGAGCAGGATATGACGACCGTCGGAGTCGGGATGGTCGGGCATGCGTTCATGGGACGCGCCCACTCCCAGGCGTGGCGCAGCGTCGGGCCGTTCTTCGGGCCGCCGCTGACGCCCGTCATGGCCGCCCTGGCCGGACGTTCCGCCGACCGCGCCCGCGCCGCCGCCGAGTCGCTCGGCTGGGCGTCGGTGGAGACCGACTGGAAGGAGCTGCTCCGCCGCGACGACGTCCAGCTCGTCGACATCTGCACGCCGGGCGACAGCCACGCCGAGATCGCGGTCGCCGCGCTGGACGCGGGCAAGCACGTGCTGTGCGAGAAGCCGCTCGCCAACTCCGTCGCGGAGGCGGAGGCGATGGCCGCCGCCGCGGACCGGGCGCGCGAGCGCGGCGTCCGGTCGATGGTCGGGTTCAACTACCGGCGCGTCCCGGCGGTCACCCTGGCCCGGCGGCTGGTGAACGAGGGACGCATCGGGGCCGTCCGGCACATCAGGGCGCAGTACCTCCAGGACTGGCTGGCCGACCCCGCGGCCCCGTTCACCTGGCGGATGGACCGTGACCGGGCGGGGTCGGGGTCGCTCGGCGACATCGGCGCGCACATCATCGACACCGCGCAGTTCATCACCGGGCAGTCGCTCGTCGGGGTGTCGGCGCTGCTGGACACGTTCGTCCGGGAACGTCCGGTGCCGGGCGGCGGCACGGCGCGGGTCACCGTGGACGACGCGGCCCTGTTCATCGGACGCACCGACGCCGGCGCGCTCGCCACGTTCGAGGCCACCCGGTTCGCCACGGGACGCAAGAACTCGCTGCGCATCGAGGTCAGCGGCTCGTCCGGCGCCCTGTCGTTCGACCTCGAATCGCTCAACGAACTGTGGTTCCACGACCGGGACGAGGACGCGGCGACCGGCGGCTTCCGCCGGATCGTCGTCACCGAGCCCGTCCACCCGTACGCCGGGCACTGGTGGCCGCCCGGCCACGTCCTCGGATACGAACACACCTTCACCCACCAGACGGCCGACCTGCTCACCGCCATCGCGGAGGGCGCCGACCCGAGCCCGTCGTTCGCCGACGGCCTGCAGGTGCAGCGCGTCCTCGCGGCGGTCGCGGCCAGTGCGGCGGCCCGCTGCTGGGTCGACGTCGAAGGGAGCGCGTGACATGGCACGACCGATCACCCTGTTCACCGGCCAGTGGGCGGACCTGCCGTTCGAGGAGGTCTGCCGCCTCGCGTCGGGCTGGGGCTACGAGGGCCTGGAGATCGCCTGCTGGGGCGACCACTTCGAGGTCGACAAGGCCCTCGCCGACGACACCTACATCCCGCGCAAGCTGCAGACGCTCGCCAAGCACGACCTGAAGGTGTGGGCGATCTCCAATCACCTCGTCGGGCAGGCCGTCTGCGACAACCCGGACGAACGCCACAAGGCGATCCTGCCCGAGCGGATCTGGGGCGACGGCGAGCCCGAGGGCGTCAGGCGGCGCGCCGCCGCCGAGATCGAGGACACCGCCCGCGCCGCCGCGAAGCTGGGCGTCGGCACGGTCGTCGGTTTCACCGGCTCCTCGATCTGGCACACGGTCGCGATGTTCCCGCCGACGCCCGAGGCGATGGTCGAGCGCGGCTACGCCGACTTCGCCGAGCGCTGGAACCCCGTCCTGGACGTGTTCGACGAGGTCGGCGTCCGGTTCGCGCACGAGGTCCACCCGAGCGAGATCGCCTACGACTACTGGACGACCGTCCGCACCCTGGAGGCGATCGGGCGCCGTCCCGCGTTCGGGCTGAACTTCGACCCGTCCCACTTCGTGTGGCAGGAGCTCGACCCGGTCGGCTTCCTGCTCGACTTCCGCGACCGGATCTACCACGTCGACTGCAAGGACACCAAGGTCCGGACGGGCGACGGACGCCGCGGGCGCCTCTCGTCCCACCTGCCCTGGGCGGACATGCGGCGCGGCTGGGACTTCATCTCCACCGGCCGCGGCGACGTCCCCTGGGAGGACGTGTTCCGCGCGTTGAACTCGATCGGCTACGACGGCCCCATCTCCATCGAATGGGAGGACGCCGGCATGGACCGCCTCCAGGGAGCCCCCGAAGCCCTGGAGTTCGTCCGCGCCCTCAACGCCATGCAGCCGCCGGAGGGCGCCTTCGACGCCGCCTTCTCCTCCGACTGAGCCACGCGGTGTGCCGCCCCGGTGAGGCCACGCACGGGGGCTGCGCACCGTACCTCACGAATCCGGCAGTGCGCGGAAGTCGGCGAAGTCGAAGCCCGGGGAGACGACGCAGCTGACCAGGACCTCCTCGTCTCCGGCCGGGCGCGCGGCCTGCCAGACGCCGGGTGGCACGACGGCCTGGGGGACCTGCCCGTCCGCCAGGGCGTCGCCGAGCATCACGGTCTCGGGCTTCCCGGACGGACGTTCGCCGTCGCCGTCGAGCAGCAGCGCCAGCGGCCCGCCCCTGTGCCACAGCCACACCTCGGCGGACCGGACGGCGTGCCACATCGACTCCTCGCCCGGCGGCAGCAGGAAGTAGATGCCGGTCGCGCTCGCCCGCTCGCCCGGATAGCCGCCCGGAGTGAGGGTCGCTTCCGACCGCCACGTCTCCCGGTACCAGCCGCCCTCCGGGTGCGGCAGGAGATCGAGGGCCTCGGCGGTCGCGGGCCGGTCGAGCACCGCGACATGGCGCCCGTCCGGGCCGCGCCGCAGGTAGCGGAGGCGGGCCGCCGCGGTGCGGTCGATCACCCCGCGGCCCGGCACCGCGCCGGGGAGGGGATCCAGCGTGACGGCGACGACCTGCCCGTCCTCGAACGCGTCGTCGGCGACGGCGAGGGCGGCCTCCTCCGGCGCCCACACCGCCCCCGCCTCGGACAGGACGAACCGCGGACCGGCCTGGGCCTCCCAGGCGTCGAGCGTCGTGATCAGCAACACCCGTCGAGCCTAGACCGTCGGAACGATCTTGCCGGTGACCCACCCTCCGGTGGGGGCTAGTCCATCTCGGAGAGGCGGGCCGGGTCGAAGGCGATGGGGTACGGGCGGTCCAGCGTGAGGGTTTCGCCGGAGCGGGCCTTGCCCGTCACCTCGTAGTGGTCGTCTCTCAGTTCCAGCAGGGTGATGGTGGGGCGGGGTTCCAGGTCGACCAGCCAGTAGTGGGGGATGCCGGTCGCGGCGTACTCGTCGACCTTGCGGACGCGGTCGGTCTGCTCGTTGACCGTGCGGGGCGTGACGACCTCGGCGACCAGGATGAGGTCGGGGCCGTAGTAGGTGCGGGTCTGGCGTTCGAGGGCCGTGCGGGCCACGTCGCGGGCCACGGCGAAGACGTCGGGCTTGCGGATGCCGGACGGTGTCGTCACGTCCTGCGGCGCGCCGGCGATGTGGACGTCCGCGTCGGCCTGCCGGGCGGCGTCCTTGAGGACGGCCTTGAGCTGCTCCGCCGCGTGGTCGTGCCACAGGTCGCCGGGCAGCTCGTGCAGCCAGCCGTCGGCGAGCTCGTAGCGGCGGCCCTCCTCGGGAAGCGCGTCCAGGTCGTACAGCGTGTACGGGCCATGCGCGCGGCCGAGCGTCCCGCCCATGGACCGTCCCCCCTCAACCTCGATCTACGGGCTGTCCCGAACTTAGCGGACGGACGTCCGGATGGACGGTAAGCATGATCGCGTGTCGGGATCCGGCCGAATGTCTCGAAAGCCGAGCGGTGGCAGGTTACGATGTATCGCGTCTTGGCCCTCCATGGACTGGAGGGAGCAGGCTGGGGAGGCCGGCCCCGAAGGAGAGATGCGATGAGCGTCGAGCAGCATCCCGTGCCCGCACTGCGCGCGTCGGACCGCGACCGAGACGAGATGCTCGTCCGGCTGCACACCGCCTTCGCCGAGGGGCGGCTGGACGAACCCGAGCTGGACGAGCGCATAGACCGGGTCCTCGCCGCGCGCACCCACGGCGAACTGGGCGCCGTCGCCGCCGACCTGCCGTCCGGCCGGCCCGTCCCGTCGGCTCTCCAGGGCGGGCCCGTGGGGCGGTTCCAGGTCGCCTACAAGAGTTCGGTGACGCGTGCCGGGCGGTGGCGGCTGCCGGAACGCTTCACGACGGTCGTCTACAAGGGCTCCGGTGCGCTCGACCTCCGGTCCGCCGAGCTGGACGGCCCGATCACCACGCTCCGGGTGCTCGCCTACAAGTCCACGGTGGAGATCACCGTACCGGTTGGTATCCGTGTGGAAGCGGACGGTGTGGGGGTGTCCGTGGAGGTGTCCGGCGACCCGCCGGCGGGGGCGCCGATCGTCCATGTCCGGGGTTATGCGTACAAGGGGGCTATCCGGGTGAAAGGTCTGATACCTCGGCTCTGAGGTGATAGAACGCTCCAGCGGCCCCATCGGCCGCCGTTCATGCGGATGTCGGTACAGGACGTCCCATGGCGCGATTTGATGGTGGTCCGACAGGACCGTGAAGGAGCGCGAGTGACGGCGAGGACCCCGGAGCAGGACGAGGCCCCGCGGACGGTCGAGGACGAGCCGGCGGGCTCCCGCCAGATCCGGCGGCGGCTGACGTTCGGCGTCGCCGGCGACATCGCCGACATGCGGGCCTCCCTGTCGCCCTGGCAGCGCGCCTACGAGGCATGGCGGTCGGCCGGGCTGAGCTGGGGGCACGGCGCCCCGCCCCGCGAGCGCGCCGTCGGGCCGGCGAGCCACGACGCGCTCCGGGCGGGGGACCCGCCCGCGGCGGCGGTGGACGCGCCCGAGCCGCCCAAGCCCAAGACCGCTCCCAGGAAGTCCGCGCCCAAGAAGCCGGAGGCGGCCAAGCCCGCGCCCGCGCCCAAGGAGGCGCCCGAGAAGTCCGCGTCAAAGAAGCCGAAGGCGGCCCCGCCCGCGCCCGCGCCCGAGAAGTCTGCGCCCAAGAAGTCTGCGCCCAAGAAGTCCAAGCCCCCCAAGTCCGAACCCGGGGACGTGCTTGTCGCCGGGCGCCCGGCGCGGAAGCCGTCCGGGAGGCCGGCGCCGTCGCGGCGGTTCCGCGCGCGTGCGGCGGTCGGGGCCGGGCTCGTCGTGGTCGCCGCCGGGACGGTCTTCGCCGTCGCGCAGCGCGCGGAGGCCCCGGGCGAGCCGGGCATCCGCGGCCCGATGGCGGCCGACGAGCTTTTCGCCCTCGACCCGGCCGCCACCACCGACGGCCTCGTCCAGGACCTCACCACCGTGGCCGCCGCAGGCGGGACGATCGTCGCCGCCGGCACCGAGGGCGACAGCGCGCCCGGCACCGGACGCACCCGCTTCCTCGTCTCCGCCGACGCCGGCCGTGCCTGGACGGTCGCGGAGGTCCGCACGCCGGACGGCGCGACGCCTCCGCCCGGTGACACCCCCCGCCTCATCTCCGGCGGTTCCGGGCAGTGGGCCGCCCTCGGCCGGACGCCCGGCAACGGCACCGTGGCGTGGACCAGCGACGACGCCAAGACTTGGACGCGACGTCCCCTCGACGCCGGTTTCACGCCGTCCGACCAGGTGAACGACCTGACCCGCATTGGCCAGGAGTTCGTCGCCGTGGGCGCCTCGCAGGGGCGCGCCATCGCATGGGCCTCCGCCGACGGACGCGCATGGCAGCGCATCGACGGCGTCAAGGGAATCACCGGCCTGGACCGCGTGGCGGCGACCGGGAACGCCGTCGTGGCCCACGGCACGTACTCCAGGAAGGTCACGCAGAAGAAGGGCCGCAAGAAGGTCACGCGGACCGTGCGCAGCGAGGGCTTCTGGCGGTCCGCCGATGGCGGCCGGACCTGGGCCCCCGTGCAGGTGCCCCAAGCGCAGGGCTCCTACGGCCCCACGAAGGGCCTGGCGGCCGGTCCCGGCGGGTTCGCGACCGTGCGGGAGGGCCAGCGGACGACCGGCTCGAAGAAGCGCCGCAAGACCACGCGGTTCGGGGTGCTGTTCACCTCGGCGGACGGCCAGAGATGGCAGGTCGCGAGCCGGTTCGCCGGATCCGGGATCGAGCGTTTCGGCGGGACGCGGGCCGGCCTCGCCGTCGTCGTGCGCGGCGCGAAGGGTTCGCACGCCATCCTGCGCAGCGCCGACGGCCGCACGTGGCAGCCGGGCGGCAGCGCCCCCGCGCCCGTGGTCGGCAGCGGGCTGACGGTCGCCGCCGGCGGCGCGCCCGTGCTCTCCGGCCGCCAGGGCGACGACGCCTACCTGCACGGCGTCGACCTGCGCACCGTGCCGGGCGCCGTCCACGCGGAGCGCTCGATCAGGTCGCTCGCCACCGCCCCCGGGCTGTCGGTCGCGGTGGGCGGCACCAACGGCGGCGCCGCGATCTGGACGGCCCCCGACGGCCTGCAGTGGACGCGCGCCCAGCTCCCCGGCGCCCGCGGGCGCCTGGCGGACGCCGTGCGCGGGAACCGCGGCTGGCTGGCCGTGGGCAGCGCGTCCGGCGCGTCGCCCGCCACCCTGGCGTTGACCTCGCAGGACGGGCTGAGCTGGCAGAAGGCCGCGTTCCCCGCCGGGCCGCCGCCGGTGGCCGTCGCCACGGGACCGTCCGGCTACGTCGCGGTGGGCCCGCGCGCGGCCTGGCGTTCCACCGACCTGCGGACCTGGAGGCAGGCCGGGCTCGACGGCGTCCCGTCCGACGTGACCGCGACGACCGGCAGGTACGTGGCGGTCGGCGTCCGCGGCAAGGCGCCCGCCATCTGGACGTCCCCCGACGCCGTGAAGTGGACGGCCGCTCAACTGCCGCCCGGGTTCACCGCGCCGCTGACTCAGGTCGCGGTCAACGGCGCGACCCTCGTGGCGCTCTCGGCGACCGCGACCGCGCTGGTCTCCACCGACGCCGGAGCGACGTGGGCTCAGCGCAACCTTGGCCCCGGCGTGACGGCCACGGCGGTCACGCCCGCCCCGCAGGGTTTCATCGTGACCGCGAGCTCGGGCGACGACGCCGCCGTCCTGACGTCCACCGACGGGACGACCTGGCGCCGACTCGACGTCGGCGGGCTCAGCGGCCCGGGCGACCAGCGGCTCACCGCGCTGGCCACCATGGGAGCCAACGTCCTGGCTACGGGAACCGACCACGGGACCCCGACGCTCTGGCACGCGCCCATTCCCAGGTAGGAGGACCGTGGCGGTTCCCGTCGTCGAGCCGGGCCGGTCTTCCGGCGGGGGTCAGCCGTTGCACCCGCAGGAGCAGCCCTTCGGGCACGAGCATCCGCCGCCATGTCCGCAACTGCAGTCTTTTTTCGTCATGGGCGGAACGTAACCTTTTGCCCACTTTGCGGTCTATGGCCGAGGCGCGATGTGCACCTGTCGTAGAGGACACGGGCCGTCCCGGGGGGGGTAGAGGGACGGCCCGTGCCCTGTCAGGGGGTCGGAAGTCGATGCCAGGGGGTCAGAAGTCGATGTGGAAGTCCACGCCGAGCAGGACGAGGATCCAGAGGAACACGGCCAGCAGCGCGCTGACGACGCGCTCGACCAAGCTCTCGTTGATGTAGCCGCGGTCCCAGGCGACGAACACGCCGACGATGGTGTAGACGAGGCCGAGCAGGCTGAAGTGCGGCCGATATCTGGTCGCCATGAAGGCGTCTCCTCCGGGTGGGGGGTATGACGATCCGTCGTTGCCCGGCCATACGAGGAGAAAACACCGGCGGCATTCGGGGATGTGCCGTGACGATCTTTTTGGTGGCTCCCAAATTGGGGAGCCTGCCTACTTCCCGGACATGTCGATGCGGACCACGGTCGGGTCCCGGTCGCCGGCCCGCTCCGCGAACTCCGCGTTGCGGTGCACGATGTCGAACTCGTGCTTGCGTGCGGCCAGGGACGCGCTGAGCAGGATGTGGTCGAGGTCCTCGGCGTTGCCGCCGGACACCGCGGTGTAGCGGTCGCCCGGGGGCCGCTCGGCGGGGAGGCCGGCGAGCCCGGCGCCCCTGGCGAGAGTCTGGACGGGCAGGGACGTCCCGCCCGCGTTGAGGTCGCCGGCCACGATCACGCGGGCGTTCGCGTCCACCTTCCGGACCGAGTTCACGAAGCCCGCCACCACGCGGGCCTGCGCGTCGCGGCGCCATTCGGTGGGCCGGGACGGCGGCTGGTTCCGGCCGAACAGCGGCTGGTCGTCGCCCGTGCGCGGGTACCACCGGTTCGCGATGACGATGAGGCGGCGGCCCTGCCAGGTCAGCTCCCCGGCGAGCGGCTTCTGCGCGCCCGCCCAGGCGGCGTCGCGGGGGGAGATCCGGCCGGGGCTCAGCGTCAGCCCGGCGGTGCCGCCCCGCCGGACGGCCTTGACCGCGGTGACGGCCGGGTCGGGCCGGTCGGGCGGCTCCTCCGGGACCGGCTCCGCCGCGGCGGGACGGTCGACGAACGCGAGCCCCCGGTCGGTGCGGAACAGGAACCCGGACCGTTCGTTGGCGCCGTCCTTGCCGCCGTCGGCGTTGTCGCGCGGGTCCACCGAGCGCCAGTCGTAGGCGGGGCCGCCCGCCGCGCTGATCGCGGTGATGAGCTGCGCGACGGTCTGGTCGGTGGCGACGGTGCCGTCGTCGTCCGGTCCGCTGTTGTCGCCGACGCCGGTGACGGCGATGAGGTCGGGCGAGCCGAGGCCGCGCACGATGTCGTCGGCGAGCGCGGTGAAGCGGGCGGGCGGCGCGTCGGGGTCCAGCCCGCCCAGCCCGGCGGTGGCGACGGCCATCTCCCCGGGACGCTGCGGGCGGGTCGTCTCCCGGGACAGCCTGCCCGGGGCGCGCCGCGGGGTCGCGGTGAGCAGCAGCCTGTAGTCGCCGTAGGAGTAGTCGAGGACGCCGTGGTGCGCGCCGGGCAGCTTGTCGCCGACGTTCATGCCGGGCAGCGGGGCGAGCGCGTCGTCGAGGATGACCCGTTCGGGGTTGGCGTCGCCGTCGCGGAGCAGGATGCCGCCGCGCGCGGTCCGCGTCCCGGCCCCGGCGCCGTTCGCGGGCAGCACCGGCAGTTCGCCGTAGCGGGACGGGCCGACCGCGACGGCGTCGCCGATCCCGATCCGCATGCCTTCGAGGGCCTCGTAGAAGTCGAGGCCGTCACGGCGCGGATCGAACGCCCCGCCGCGTTCGACGTTCCCGTGGCCCCGGTCGACCACGCGCGTGGGCGCTCTGCGTCCGTGCGGGCCGCCGAGGACGGCCGGCGGCGGCAGGGCCGCCCCGCGGGCGGCGACGGCCACCGAGGCGGCGTCGATCTCCGTGCGGGTGAGCCCGCCGGACGACGCGCCGTCGGGGCGGAACTCGCGGACCGTGCCGTCCACCCGGACCGCGTCGCCGACCGCCGCGCCCGGCCGGTTCCGGGTGAAGACGAAGACGCCCTCGGACGTCGCGGTGTTCCGGTCGGGACGAGGGTCCTGCATCCAGAACCCGTTGACGGTCTTCGCCGTCACGACGCCGGGGACCCGGGCGACCCTGGCGCCGTTCAGCGGGGAGACGTGCGCGGCGCCCTGCACGTCGTGGATGCGGACGTCGTGGATGCGGACGTCGTGGCTGCGGACGGGGCGGGGAGCGGCGCTCGCGGGGGACGCGATGGCGAGGGGCGCGGCGAGCGCCGCCGCGGCCAGGGCCGTCCCCAAACCGTTGATCACCGAAAGATGATACGGGCGGGACGGCCCCGTCGCGCCCACAGGCCGAACTACTCGAACAGCAGGCGGGGGAGGGGCGGGAGGCGCGTCAGTCCTCCAGCGACAGCGCGGCCTTCGGGCACGACCGCACCGCGTGCCGGACGCGGTCCTGCTCCTCCGCCGGAACGTCCGGCTGGAGGATCTGGAGCTCGTCGTCGTCGTTGAGGTCGAAGACCTCGGGTGCGAGCCCGACGCACACGGCGTTCGCCTCGCACACCAGCGGGTCGACTCGTACTCTCATCGCCATCTCCGTTCAAGGATGCACCGTGACCGCCAACCTACCGAACCTGGTTCGGAAGACGGCGATCACCCCCGAAAGTAGAACACGTTCCAGTCTGCCTGGGCAAGACTCGCATCTCACCCCATCCGGCGCGGATAGTAGGGTGCCCCGACGGAGGAGATCGATGACCCACACCAAGGCGTCCACCGAGCCGGGGACGACCGCCCAGGCCGCCCCCGCGATGCCCGCCGACCTGCTGCGCACCGCGCGCACGGCCAAGGGCTTCATGCCGGACGGCGAAGGCCGCGCCCTGTACGAGACGGCCCTGCACTACGGGGCCCTGCTGGCGGAGACCGGCCCCATGCTGGAGGTCGGCACCTACTGCGGCAAGTCCGCCGTGTACCTGGGGGCCGCGGCCAGGACGGCGGGGACGATCCTGGTCACCGTCGACCATCACCACGGCTCGGAGGAGAACCAGTCGGGCTGGGAGTTCCACGACCCGTCCCTGGTCGACCCGAGAACCGGCCGGATGGACACGCTGCCCACGTTCCGCAAGACCATCGCCGCGGCCGGCCTGGAGGACGAGGTCGTCGCCATCGTCGGTCAGTCCCGCACCGTGGCGGCGTTCTGGCGGACGCCGCTGGCACTGCTGTTCATCGACGGCGGGCACTCCGAGGAGCACGCGCAAGGCGACTACGAGGGCTGGGCCCCGCACGTCGCCGTCGGCGGAGCCCTCGTCATACACGACGTCTTCCCCGACCCCAAGGACGGCGGCCAGCCGCCCTACCACGTCTACCTGCGCGCCCTGGCGAGCGGAGCCTTCGAGGAACGACGGGTGGAAGGGTCGCTGCGCGTCCTCGAACGCGTCGGCGACAGCGACCCTCTCACGCCCGCCTAGCCGCGGTTCGCCGCCGGAACGAGCGCGCACCCGCACGCGAGCGGATCGGACGCCTCCGAGGGCCCGAGGGGCCGTCCCGCGATCTCCTTGAAGAGCCGGGAGGCGGGGGAGGCGTCCGACAGCGCGTCCGCCGCGAGGATCACCGCCGCCGCCGTGTAGGTGGAGCGGTCCCCCGGGAAGTGCCGCTCGTTCTCGAACTGCCAGCCCGTCCAGTACGAGCCGTCCTCGTGCCGGAGATGCTGGACGGTCGTGAACAGCTCCAGCGCGCGGTCCCGCTCGCCGGCCGCGTCGAGCGCGAGGACCAGCTCGCAGCTCTCCGCCGCCGTCACCCACGGCTGGTCCGACACGCAGCGGCAGCCGAGCCCGGGCACCACGAACGCGTCCCACTGCTCGTCGAACCGCCGCGCCGCGTCCGCGCCGCGGACCGGGCCGCCGAGCACCGGGTAGTACCAGTCCATCGACCAGCGGCTCTTGTCGGCGAACGCCTCCGGGTGCGCGGCCACCACGTGGCCGAGCTGGTCGGCGGCGAGCTCCCATTCCGGCTGCGGCTCGCCGAGGTGCTCGGAGAGCGCGACCGCGCAGCGCAGCGACTGGTAGATCGACGAGCAGCCGGTCAGCAGCGCGTGGTCGGACGGCTCGCCGTTCTCGTGCCGGATCCAGATGATCTCCCCGCGCCGGGTCCGCAGCCCGAGCGTGAAGTCGATCGCCCGCCGGACCGCCGGCCACATGTGCCGCGCGAAGGCCGCGTCGCCGGTCGCCACCAGCTCATGCCAGACGCCGACCGCGAGGTAGGCGGCGTGGTTGGACTCGCCGCCCGGCTCGGTGACCTCGCCGAGCACCCACTTGGCGGGCCACGACCCGTCCGGCCGCTGGACGCCGCGCAGCCACTCGTAGGCGCGCCTCGCCTCCGCGCCGAACCCGGCGACGCTCAGCGCCATCGCCGCCTCGACGTGGTTCCACGCGTCCACGTGGCCGGGCACGCCGCCGGTCGGCGAGAACCACGGGATCGCGCCGGACTCCTCCTGCTGCGCCGCGATGCTCCGCGCCGTCGCGACGACGTCGGCCTGCGTCAGGACCCCCGGGACCGAGGGCGGAACGGTCTCAGACCGCATCCGCCGTCTCCTTGGCCGGGGCCGCGGGCGTGCCCGGCGTCGCGGGCTTGGCGAAGTACACGACGACGCTCTTGCCGATCAGCGGGTTCATCACCCGCTCGGCCACCCGGGTCGCGAGGGGCCGCTTCATGATGTCCCAGACGAGGACCTGGTGGTAGGCCTTGGCGAGCGGGTGGCCGTCGTTGTTCACGCCCACCGCGCACTTGATCCACCAGTATGGGGCGTGCAGGCCGTGCGCGTGGTGGTGGCCGCCGACCCTGAAGCCGACCGACTTCAGCTTGGCCTCCAGCTCGGCGCGCGTGTAGATCCGCACGTGCCCGCCGGGCGCGGTGTGGTAGTCCTCCGACAGCGCCCAGCAGACCCGCTCGGGCAGCCAGCTCGGCACCGTCACCGCCAGCTTGCCGCCCGGCTTGAGGACGCGCAGCAGCTCGCGCATCGCCCGCATGTCGTCGGGGATGTGCTCCAGCACCTCGGACGCGATGATCGCGTCGAAGTGGTCGTCGGGGAACGGCAGGTCGAGCGCGTCACCCTGCACGGTCTCGGCGGTCGCGTCCGCGGGCACCTCGCCTTCGAGGCGCATGGCCCCGAACATCTTCTCGACGCCCGCCAGCTCCTCCGCGTCCTGGTCGAAGGCCACGACGCGCGCACCCCGTCGGTACAGCTCGAAGGCGTGCCGTCCGGCACCGCATCCCATGTCGAGGACGCGGTCTCCGGGGGTGAGGCGGAACTGCTGGAAATCCACGGTCAGCAGGGTCGTGCTCCTTCCGTACAGGGGCGCCCGGCAGGCGTCCCGCTACTTGCCCCGTGCTTGGTCGGCACGGGCCGCCAGCCGCAGGTAGTCCTGCTGGGCGATGGCCGCCCGGTAGTGCTCGACGGTGGCCTGCGCCACGGCCGGCCAGGCGAAACGCTCCTGTACGCGCGCGAGCCCCGCGGCGCCCGTCCTTGCCCGCTCCTCGGCGGAGTCGTGCAGGCGGTGCAGGGTGGCGGCGAGTTCCTCGACGTCCCCGGGCTGGACGAGGATACCGGCGTCGCCGACGACCTCGGGCAGCGCCCCGGCGCGGCTCGCGACCAGCGGCGTCCCGGACGCCATGTGCTCCACGGCGGGCAGCGAGAACCCCTCGTAGCGGGACGGGACGACGGCGATCTCCGCCGACGCCATCAGCTCGCCCAGCTCGTCGTCGCTGATGCCGCTGACGAACCGCACGCGGTCGCCGAGCGCCAGTTCCCGCACGAGCCTGTCGGTCGGGCCGTCCTGCTTCGGCTTGCTGACGACGACCACGTGGACGTCCCGCTCGGTGGCGACCTTGGCGACCGCGCGCAGCAGCACGTCCACGCCCTTGATCGGCGCGTCGGCGCTGGCCATCGCCACGATCCGGCCGGGGACGCGCTCGCCGCGCGGGTGGAAGATGCGCGTGTCGACGCCGAGCGGCAGGATCTCGATGTCGCGCGGGTCGACCTTGAAGTCCTTGACGATGTCGACCTTGGACGACTCCGACACCGTCAGCACCGGGCCGATCCGCCGCGACACCTGCGCCTGCATCCCGACGAAGCCGTACCAGCGGAGCTTGCCGAGCTTCTGCTTGATGCCGCGGGCGGCCTCGATCTCGATCCGCCGGTCGACGCTGATCGGGTGGTGGATGCTCGTCACCAGCGGCAGCGCGAGCCGGGAGATGCCGAGGTTGCCGAGCCCGAGGACCTGGTTGTCGTGCACGACGTCGAAGTCGCGCCGGCGCCGCTTCAGCAGGCGCAGGGCGCGCAGCGAGAACGTCAGCGGCTCGGGGAAGCCGCCCGTCTTCATGTGCGCGAACTCGAGGACGTCCACCCAGTCGCGGAACTCGCCGAGGGACGGGGTGCGGAACGGGTCCTCGTCCCGGTACAGGTCCAGGCTCGGGAGCTTGGTGAGAGTGATCTCCTCGCGGTCGAGCTCGGGGTAGGGCTGGCCGGAGATCACCTCGACCGTGTGCCCGAGATCGACCAGTTCCCGGCTCAGATGCCGGAGGTAGACGCCCTGGCCGCCGCAGTGCGGCTTGCTCCGGTAGGACAGCAGGGCCACCCGCAACGGGCCGCCCTTGGAGGGACCGCCCACCTCACCTGCCTCACCCACGCCAGTCCCTGCCCACGCACCACTCCCGTCAGTCGAGGGACGCCGGTCGCACGTGCACCGGCATCTCCTGGTATGCCGTTGATGAAACTAGACCTTAGCCTGCGAACGTTACCGCTGAGTTCAATATTGGGCACGGCGTCCAAAAGTGTTTCGAAAAGCACACTCAGTCTGATAGTCGGGCGAGGTGGGACTCAAGGCAGAAGTGGGGCCCGCCGCCATGGCGAGAACACCCCCGGATGCCGGCCGGTGGCGCCGGGGGTGCTCATCGCCTCGAACCTCCTCGTCCCGGGGTGACGGGCGCCGTCAGCCTCCCAGGGGGGCCGACGGTGTGAAGCTCACCGGGATCTCCTTGTAGCCGTTGACGAAGTTGGAGCGGAGCCGGCGCGGCTCCCCGGCCAGCCGGATGTCGGGCATCCGGTCCAGGATCGTGTCGAAGATGATCCGCAGGTTCATCCGCGCGAGGTGCGTGCCGAGGCAGTAGTGCGGGCCGCCGCCGCCGAACCCGATGTGCGGGTTCGGGTCGCGTCCCACGTCGAACGTGAACGGGTTCTCGAACACCCGCTCGTCCCGGTTGGCCGACCCGTAGAACAGCACGACCTTGTCCCCGGCCTTGATCTCCTTGCCGCCGAGCTCGGTGTCGACGAGGGCCGTCCGGCGGAACTGGTTGAGCGGGCTCACCCAGCGGACGATCTCCTCGACCGCCGTCGGCAGCAGGCTCCGGTCGGCGCGCAGCCGCTCCCACTGGTCGGGCCGCTCGAAGAAGGCCAGCATGCCGCCGGCGGTGGCCGTCCGGGTGGTCTCGTTCCCGGCGATCGACAGCATGATCACGAAGAGCTGGAACTCCTCCAGGGAGATCCTGGAGCCGTCGGCGTCGGGGGTGAGCAGCTTGGTCACGATGTCGTCGCGCGGCGTGGACTCGCGCGCCGCGGCCAGCTGCCCGCCCCACTCGGCGAACTCGGCGGCGCACAGCGTCGACTCCTCGCGCCCCTCGACGAACTCGGGGTCGTTGAAGGCGACCAGCTTGTTCGACCAGTGGAAGATCTTCTCCCGGTCCTCCAGCGGGGCGCCGAGCAGCTCGCAGATCGTGTACAGCGGCAGCGGCGCGGCGAACCTCTCCACGAAGTCGCACTCGCCGAGCGGCGCGGCCTCGTCGATCAGCTCGTTGCAGATCTTGCGGATGTGGTCCTCGAGCCGGCCGATCATCCGCGGGGTGAAGCCCTTGTTCACCATGGACCGCAGCCGGGTGTGGTCCGGCGGGTCCTGGAACAGCATCATCTGCCCGTACATGGCGATGTCCTCGTCCGAGAACTCCTCGAACATCGCCGACCGCTCGTGCGAGGAGTAGGGGTCCGCGCGCCGCGACACCGAGACCACGTCCGCGTGCCGCGTCACCGCCCAGAACCCCGGGACGCCCTCGTTCGGGTCCTGGTGCCAGTGCACCGGATCGTTGTCCCGCAGCCACTGGAACTGCCGGTGCGGGATGCCGCCGCGCTCGTACGCCCCCGGATCGATGATGTCGATCTCGGGGGCGCGGAAGGGCCGGGAAGCGGAGGCGGTGGACGTCGCGAGTGCCATGGAGGATCCTTCGTGCCGGGACGGAGCCAGACGCTCGACTGAGCGCTTGCTTGGCCGCAGACCTAGAACACGTTCTAACATGAGACTGGAGTCTCATCAAGGCCCTGCGGGCACCGTCCCACCGGTTGGTACGGCGGGGGCACGCTCTCCGCGGCTGAACGCGCGGCTGAACGCGCGGCCGACGCGCGGCTAACGCAGGACGTAGCGCAACGGGTCGTCCGTGCCGTCGCGGCGGACGATCCCCCGGGTCTCCAGGGTGCGCAGGTGGGCGGCGGCCTCGGCGGCGGCCATCCGGCGGGCCTGCTGGGGCATGTCGGCCCACGCGTGCCGCCAGCTGAGGCCGGCCGTGAGGTCCCAGAGGGTGACGGGCGTGGACGACAGGAGGGCCGTCACCTCGGCGAAGCGTTCCTCGTGGTGGCCGATGATCTCCTGGGCGCGGTCCGAGAGGCCGTTGAAGCGGTACTGGTGCGCGGGGAGGACCTCGCCCACCGTCATGGCCGACACCTTGTCGAGCGAGCCGAGGAAGTCGCTCAGCGGGTCGATGTCGGGGGTGTCGTACGGGTAGAGCCCGATGTGCGGGGTGATGCGCGGCAGGACGTGGTCGCCGGTGAAGATGCGGTCGCCGTCCTCCAGGTGCAGGCAGATGTGGCCGGGGGAGTGGCCGGGCGTCCAGATGGCGCGGAGCCGGCGGCCCGGGACGTCGAGCAGGTCGCCGTCGGACAGCTCGAGGTCGGGCAGCGCCGGCGGGGACACCGGCGTCTGCCGGCTCGGCCCGGTCAGCTCGGAGTCGGCGGCGCCGGCGCGGCGCAGGGCGGTCAGCTCGAACTCGCGGCGCCCGCCCTGGCCGACGGCGTGGAAACGGCGGACGACGTCGGCGTCCGCGTGGTGCATGGCGATCCAGGCCCCGGACGTCTCACGGACGCGCCCGGCGAGCCCCGAGTGGTCGGGGTGGAAGTGCGTGACGACCACGCCGTGGACGTCCGACACGTCGATCCCGAACGTGCCGAGGCCGTCGCGGAGGGAGGCCCACGCGTCCTCGTGCTGCCAGCCCGCGTCGATCAGCACGGGCCCCTTCGGGCTCTCCACCGCGTACACGAGGGTGTACGCGAGCGGGTTGTCCGGGATGGGGACGGGAACGCTCCACAACCCGCCGCCGAGGTCCTCAGGTTCCGGCTGCACCGAGACCGCCTTTCGCGCCTGCAAAGCATGGGTCCGCCCCGGCCACGGTAGCCGGGGCGGAGTGTCGGATCAGATTCGCTCGAGCACGGAGGCCGTGGAGAGGGCGCCGCCCGCGCACATGGTGATGAGGGCCGTCCCGCCGTCGCGGCGCTCCAGCTCGTGCAGGGCGGTCGTGATGAGGCGGGCGCCGGTGGCGCCGACCGGGTGGCCGATGGCGATGGCGCCGCCGTTGACGTTGACCGTGTCCATGTCCGGCTTGTGGACCGACGCCCAGGACAGGACGATCGACGCGAACGCCTCGTTGATCTCGGTGATGTCGATGTCGTTCATCGTCATCCCGGAGCGCTGGAGCACGCGCTCGGTCGCCTGCACCGGGCCGTCCAGGTGGTAGTACGGCTCGCCGCCGACGAGGGCCTGCGTCCTGATCCGGGCGCGCGGCCGCAGGCCGAGGGCCTTGGCCTTCTCCTCCGACATCAGCAGGACGGCCGCGGCGCCGTCGGAGATCTGCGACGAGGTCCCCGCGGTGTGCAGCGCGTCCGGCATGACGGGCTTGAGGTTCGCGAGGCCGTCGGCGGTGGTCTCGCGCAGGCCCTGGTCGCGGGTGACCTCGCGGGTCTCCCCGGTCGGGTTGCCCTCGGCGTCCATGACCGGCGCGGTGACGGGCGCGACCTCGCGGTCGAAGCGGCCGTCCGCCCACGCCTTGGCGGCGAGCTGCTGCGAGCGGGCGCCGAACGCGTCCAGGTCGGCGCGGGTGATGCCGCGCCGGGCGGCGATCCGCTCGGCGGCCTCGAACTGGTTCGGCATGTCGATCGACCAGTCGTCCGGGCGCGGGTTCGCGGGCATGACGTTGGTGCCGAGCGGCGCGCGGCTCATCACCTCGACGCCGCAGCCGATGGCGACGTCCACGACGCCGGCGGCGATCTGCGACGCGGCGAGGTGGACGCCCTGCTGCGAGGAGCCGCACTGCGCGTCCAGCGTGGTGACGCCGGCCTGCCACGGCAGGCCGGCGTACAGCCAGGAGTAGCGGCCGATGTGCCCGCCCTGCTCGCCCGCCTGGGTGACGCAGCCCGCGAAGACCTGCTCCACCTCGGCGGCGTCGATGCCGGACCGCTCGACCAGCGCGTTCAGCGCGTGCGCGAGGACGGCCATCGGCTTCATGCCGGCGAGCCATCCGTTGCGCTTCCCGAGCGGCGTGCGCACTGCCTCGACGATCACCGGGGTACCCATGTGGTCTCCTTCTAGAACACGATTCACCTTTTAATGTAACGTGTTCTAACTTTCCAGGGCCATCCCGGGTCCCGCTGAGAGGGATAGCACGCCGGCCGCGGCCCGCGTGCGCGCGGTCAGTACCTGACGCGCAGCTCCTTGATGCCGTTCAGCCAGGAGGAGCGGAGCCGGCGCGGCTCGCCCACCCGGGTGATGTTCGGCATCTGGTCGGCGATCGCCTTGAACATGAGCCCCATCTCCAGCCGGGCCAGGTTCGCGCCGATGCAGTAGTGCGCGCCGGTGCCGCCGAACCCGAGGTGCGGGTTGGGCGAGCGGGTGATGTCGAACGTCATCGGGTCGGCGAAGACGTCCTCGTCGAAGTTGGCGGAGCTGTAGTACATCGCCACGCGGTCGCCGGCCTTGATCTCGACGCCGCCCAGCTCGGTGTCGCGGACGGCCGTCCGCTGGAACGCGGTGACCGGCGTCGACCACCGGACCACCTCGTCCGCCATCGTCTCGGGACGCTCGGCCTTGAACAGCTCCCACTGGTCGGGGTTGTCCATGAACGCGATCATCCCGTGCGTGATCGCGTTGCGGGTGGTCTCGTTGCCGGCCACGGCGAGCTTGATCATGAAGTAGCCGAACTCGTCGTCGGTCAGGGCGTGCCCGCCCACGTCGGCGTGGATGAGCTTGGTGACGATGTCGTCGGCGGGGCAGCCGCGGCGCTTCTCGGCCAGCCCCATCGAGTAGCCGATGATCTCCGCGGCGGCGCAGGCCGGGTCGTCGTTGTACTCGGGGTCGTCGTAGCCGAGCATCTTGTTGGACCAGTCGAACACCCGGCGCCGGTCCTCCTGCGGGATGCCGATGAGCTCGGCGATCGCCTGCAGCGGCAGCTCGGCCGCGACCTCGGAGACGAAGTCGCCCTCGCCGCCGCGGCGGCGCGCCTCGGCGACGATGCGCTCCGCGCGGTCCTGGAGCGCGTCGTGCAGGGCGTTGATCACGCGCGGGGTGAACCCGCGGGACACGATCCCCCGCAGCTTGCTGTGCTGCGGGGGGTCCATGTGCAGCAGCAGGTTGTCCCGCTGGACGGCCAGTTCCTCGGCGGTGAACGTCTCGTTGAACCGGATCAGGGCGCCGTTGGCGTTGGACGACCACTGCTCGTGGTCGCGGGAGATCTCCTTGATGTGCGCGTGCTTGCTGATCACCCAGAAGCCGTCGTCGTCGAACCCGGTGCGGCCGCGCGGCTGCTCGTTCCACCAGGGCGCGCCGGTGCGGCGCAGCAGCGCGAACTCGGCGAGCGGGACGCGCTCGGCCATCAGGTCGGGGCTGGCGAAGTCGAACCCGGCGGGAACGGCGGCGGTCTCCGAAACGGTGGGGCTCATGTGCGATTCCTCCCGATATGACGGCGCTTACCACCCACCGTAGAACCGGTTTCACCGCAACTTCAAGAGCAAATGAGACTCAAGTCTAATCTGGCGTCTCAATCACGCGATTGATGGGTATCGGAGGTCATGTCCTTGCTTGCTTTGATGTCGTGCGGGCGGAGTCTCCTCTTGCACATGCCGTGATCGACAGCAAGAGGCCGTCCGGTGAGCTTCCTCACCCGGCCCCGGAGGTTCAACTAGAACGCGTTCTAGAAATTCCCCGCGTGTGGGACCCGGGATCGTGGACTAGCCTGGGATCACGACCTCCCCCGCGCCGGAGAGCCCCATGGCCGCAGATTTCGACGAGCCCGTGTTCGACGAGGAATTCGTCAGGAGCGCCGCGTTCCGCGAGCCGTCCGCGCGCGAACGCGCCCGCCCGCCGAGCCGCACCGAGCGGCGCCGGGCCCGGAGGGCCGCGCGGCCCTCCGGCGGGCGCCGGTTCCGGCGCCGCCCCGGCCGTCGCGAGCCGAGCCATCGCAGGGCGGTGGTCCAGCTGATCGGCGGCGTGCTGGTGCTGTTCGCGATCTCGTTCGGTCTCTGGTGGTGGAACTCCGCGCCTCGCGACGCGGAGCCGCGGCGCCCGGTCAGCCCGACGACCACCTACTCCCCGAAGCCCGCTCCCACCCCGTCGGCCCCCGCCCCGACGGCCCCCGTGCCCAAGGCGCCGCCGTCGGAGATCCCCGAGGTCTAGGCGAGCCTCACCCGCAGCTCCGCGTACGCCGGGACGAGCACTCCGCGCGCCACCCGCCGCGAGACCACCCGGTAGGGGCGGCAGCCCGACAGCAGCGTCGCCAGCGTCCGCGCCACCTGCGTGCGCGCGACGGCCGCGCCCAGGCACAGGTGGCGGCCCCCGCCGAACCACAGCTGCCGCGTCTCCGGGACGTACTCGCGGTGGACGTCGAACGGCCCGGCGCCGTTCGTCGCCCGGTACGTCAGCAGCAGGACCCGCTCGCCCGCGCGGAGCCGCCGCCCGCCGACGGTCGCGTCCCGGTTCACGTGCCGTCCGATCACCGGGGCCGGGGTGGCGACGCGCAGGCCCTCGCGCACCGCGTTGTCCATGAGGGACGGGTCGTCCAGCAGCGCCCTCTGCCTGCCGGTGTCGTGCAGCAGCGCCACCGTGCGGACGGTCCCCGACGCGCCCGTCTCCGTCCCGGCGATGACCAGCAGGGTCGCGAGGCCGCGGGCCAGCGGGAGGCCGAGGCCCAGTTCCCGGCAGCGGCCGAGGAGCGTGTCCGGCCCGGCCGTCCGGTAGGCGTCCGGGACGCCGGCGGTGATCTCGGCCACGATGTCGCGGGCCCGCGCGAGGACCGCCGGGTCGAGGTCGGTGGACGCGGTGGTGCCGAGCGCCAGCCGGGCGAGCCGCTCCCCGGCCGCGAACAGCCGGCGGTAGTCGCCGGCGGCCCGCCCGGCGGCCTGTCCGGCGGGCAGGCCGAGCAGGTCGGCGACCGTCCGCCCGGCGAGGACACGGGCGGCGTCGGCGACGTCCACGGTCCCGCCCGCGGCGAGCCGGCGGGCCAGCGCGGCGTGGGAGGGGCCCTGGGAACGCTCCACGAGGACCCGCGCGGCGTCCTCGGTGAACAGGTCGCGGGCCCGGGTACGGATCTCCGCGTGCCGCGCGCCGCCGAAGAACTGCGCCATCTCGTCCCCGAACAGCTGCGTCCACAGGTGGCCGACGCCGCCCTCGCCGTTCATGCCGAAGGAGACATGGTCGTTGAGGACGTGCCGGGCCAGCACGGGATCCGTCACCACCCAGCCGAGCCGGGGGACGCGCGCGATGGGCCCGGTGTGCCGCGCGGCCTCCAGGAGCGCGAACAGGGCGGGGTTGGCCGCCCACAGCAGCCGCGCCTCGTGCCGTGCCGCCGCGCGGACTCCCGCGGGTGTCTTCGTGCTGGTCATCCGGTGATTGTGCCGGGCTGGGAATCCGGGCGGAAAGGCTGTACTACTCAATTCGGGTGAGTGGCGGTACTCGCGGCAAACCGGGTACAACATCCGGTCCTGCTCCGTAGGGTCTCCCTCACCGCAGGCGCCCGGGGTCGGCGAGTCTTGCCGGACACCGAGCACGAGAACCGGGGGACCCGAGTCCATGAGAGCCCGCATCACCGCCGTCGCGGCGCACCTGCCCGAGCGGACGGTCACCAGCGCCGAGGTCGAGGCCCGCGTCGCGGCCGAGAGCCCGGCGTACCGGCCGCATCCCACGATCGTCGAGCGGATGACCGGCATCCGCGTCCGGCACGTCATGCGCGACGGCGAGCAGGCGTCCGACCTGGCCGTCGCAGCCGCCCGCCGGGTCCTCGCCGAGCGCGCCGCCGGGCCGGCCGCCCTCGACCTGCTGATCTTCGGCTCGGCGTCGCAGGACCTGATCGAGCCCGCGACCGCGCACATCGTCGCCGCCAAGCTCGGCGCGACCTGCCCGGTCTTCGACGTGAAGAACGCCTGCAACAGCTTCCTGAACGGCCTGCAGGTGGCGGACGCCCTGATCCGCACCGGCCAGCACGAGCGCGTCCTCGTCTGCACGGGGGAGAGCCCGTCCCGCGCGATCCGCTGGAACGTCCGCGACCGCGCCCAGTTCGTGGACGCGTTCGCCGGCTACACGCTCTCCGACTGCGGCGCCGCGATGCTCGTCGAGGCCGCGCCGGACGGCGGGATCTTCTACCGCGACTTCGCCGCCGTCTCCAGCGGCTGGCGGATCGGGACGCTGCCCGGCGGCGGCTCGATGCACCCCCGCGACCCCGAGTTCACCTACTTCAGCGGGGACGGCCGGCGCCTCAAGGACGCCTTCGTCGCGAGCGGCCCGGAGATCTTCACCACCGCGCTGGAGAAGACCGGGCTGACCTGGGACGACTTCGCGGTCGTCGCCGTCCACCAGGTGACGCTGCCGTACCTGGAGGTGCTGCGCTCGATCCTCGGCATCCCGGCCGGCCGGCTCGTCGTCACGCTGCCCGAGCACGGCAACGTCGCGTCCGCCGGCCTCCCGCTCCAGATCGCCGCCGCGCGCGACGCCGGACGCTGCGGCCCCGGCGACCGGATCGCCCTGATCGGCCTTGCCGGCGGCGTCAGCCTCGGCGTCATGTTCGCGGAGCTGTGAGCCATGAACCTGTGGGTCGTCATTCCCGCCTTCAACGAGGAGCGGTCGATCGGCGCGACGCTGCGCCGCCTCGCCGAGCAGACCGACACCGGGTTCTCGCTGGTCATCGTCGACAACGGCAGCACGGACGGGACGGCGCAGGTCGTCAAGGAGTTCGCCGCCGCGCACCCGGCGCTCGACGTCCGGATCGTCCACGAACCGGAGAAGGGGACGGGGGCCGCCGCCGACACGGGCGTCCGGCACGCGATCGGGGGCGGCGCCACGCACGTCGCCCGCACCGACGCCGACTGCCTGCCGCACCGCGGCTGGGTCGCGGCGGTGAAGCGCGCGTTCGGCGACGGGCTGGAGATGGTGTCCGGTCCGCTGCTGCCCCGCACCGACGAGTTCCCGCTGAAGTTCTGGGAGCGGCGCCTGCTGCCCGCCGTCATCGACGTCGCCGCGCTCTTCGGACGCTTCCGTCCCGGCAACCAGGACCCGCTCTACCTCGGCCCCTATGTGATGATGCCGGGCTGCAACGTCGCCATCACCGCGGAGCTCTACGAGCGGTCGGGCGGCTTCCCGCGCACCCGGATCGAGGACGTCCACGAGGACCGCGCGCTCGTCAACCGCGTCCGCCGCGTCACCGGCGCCTACGGCCTGCGCAAGGACGTGACCGTGTACGGGTCGGTGCGCCGGCTGCGCGCGTTCGGCCTGGTCAGGACGCTCGGCTGGTACGCCGACCACCGCTATCGCCCGGCCGTCGTGGACATCCGGTGAACTGGGAGGAGCGGCTCTACCTGGCCGCGCATCCGCTGGCGTACCCGCTGCTGCGCGGGGTGGCCCGGCGCGGCCCGGTCGTCCGCGTGCCCGGCGTCGGCGTGGTCGTGAACGACGCCTCCCTGGCGCGCGGGATCCTGATGGACGGCGAGACCTTCCGCAAGGACGGTCCCGGCTCGCCCGGCGACCTGTGGACGCCGGTGCTCGGCCCGTCCGTCCTGCTCAACATGGAGGGTGACGCGCACCGGGCGCTCCGCCGCCGCCTCACCGACCTGTTCGCCCCGTCCTACACCGCCTCGCTGTGCGCACGCGTGCTGGCCGAACCGCTGGCACGGCTGGCCGACAGCCTCGGCCGCGGCGCGACCGTCGACCTGGTGGACGCCGCCCGCGTCATGGCCGGCACGGTGATCGGGGAGGTCATCGGCCTGGAGGGCGGGAGCGAGGCGGCCTACCGGGACCTCTTCGAGCAGGGCGAGCGGATCGTCTCGATGGTGTCGCTGCGGACGCGCCGGTTGTCCCCGTCCCAGGTGCGGCGCGCCCACGGCGTGCTCGACCCGCTCGGCGACATCGCCGCGAAGGCGTACCTGGCCGGGGACGAGTCGACGGTCATGGGACGCATGCGGGCGCTCGGCCTGTCCGAGGACGAGGCGCGCGGCGCGGCCGGCGCGTTCTTCCTGACCGGCACCGAGACCGTCGCGACGCTGGTGCCCCGGCTGATCGCCCTCCTCGCCGATCACGGGCAGCTGCGCCGCGTCGCGCACGATCTCTCCCTGCACGATCTCTCCCTGCACGATTCCTCTCTGCACGACTTCTCTTTGCTCGACCGCGCCATCGAGGAGGCCATGCGGGTGACGACGCCGACACCGGTGATGCTGCGCAGCGTGCACCGTCCCGCCACGGTCGGGGGCGTCGCGATCCGCCCCGGCGACCGGGTGCTGATCGCCACGCACAACTGCTGCCGCGCCTACGGCCCGTTCGACCTCGACCGCCCGCGGCCGTCCGAGCCGCGCCGCCTGTGGTTCGGCGCCGGACCGCACTTCTGCATCGGCTACCCGCTCGCCATGGCCCAGATCCGCCTGGTCGTCCGGGCGCTGCTGGCCGCCGGGCCACTCGTGATCAGCCGCCGGTCGGCGGCGCGCGGCGTGCTGATCCCGACGTACCGGTACCTCGCCGTCCGGGCAGAGCGGGCGGGCACATGACGACGCATGGGGACATGACGACGAGCGGGGACATGACGACGAGCGGGGACATGAAGACGAGCGAGGCCCCGCGCCGCCGGGGTGTGCACGTCCACCCCGGGCCCGCCGCGGCCGCCTGCTCAGAGGAGGGATCGGCGTGACACTGGTCCGGCAGTTGCTCGACCAGGCCGCCCGCACGCCCGAGTCGGTCGCCCTGGTCTCCGGGGCCGGTGCGGAACTGACGTACGTCGAGCTGCGGCGGCGGGTGCTGGCCGTCCGGCACGGGCTGCTGTCGGCCGGACTCGCCCCGGGGGACGGGGTGCTGTTCTCGGTACGGCCGTCGCCGGAGTCGCTCGTCCTGGCGCTGGGCGTGGTCGCGGCCGGGGGAGTGGTCGTCTTCGCCGACCCGGGGGCCGGGCCGGAGATGTTCACCGCGCGGCTGCGGCTCGCGCGCCCTCGCTGGTCGGCGGCGGAGTCGGTGCTGTACGCGGGCAGCCGGCTGCGTCCCGTCCGGGCCTACGCGCGGCGGCGCGGGCTGCTCCTGCCCAACCTCGCCGACCTCCAGATCCCGGGCGAGGGCCCGATGCGGCACATCCACGTCGGCCGCCGGCTGCCGGGCGTGCCGCGCGGCGCGCTGTCGTTCGCCCGCCTGATCCGCGGGGACGCCCCCGAGCCCGGCCGGGACACCGATCCGGGCGCGCCCGCCGCGGTGATCTTCACCTCGGGGACGACCGCGAGCCCGCGGGCGGTCGTCCACACGCAGGGATCTCTGGCGGCCGCGCTCGAGCTGTTCCGGTCCCGGCTGCCCCTCGGCCCCGGCGACGTGGTGCACACCGACCAGCTCATGCTCGGCCTGCCGACACTGATCGCGGGCGCCCGCTGGTCGATGCCGCCGCTGTTCTGCCCGCCCGCCGGCTTCGCCCGGCTGATGCGAGAACGGGGTGCGACGCACACGTTCTGCGTCCCCGTCCACCTGGCCGAGATCCTGGATGTCGTTCCGGAAATACCGCCGTCCGTCCGGTACGTCCTGCTCGGTGCCGCGCCCGCGCCCGCGCCGATCCTGCGGAGGGCGATGGCTGCGGCGCCGTCCGCCGAGGTCCTGTCCGTGTACGCGATGACGGAGATCCTGCCCGTGGCGATCGCATCGGCTCAGGAGAAACTCGCCCACGCGGAATCGGGCGTGGCCCAGGGGGAGGGGGACCTCTTGGGCGCGCCACTGCCCGGTGTTGGCGCGCGCCTAGCGGAGGACGGCGAACTCCTGTTGTCCGGCCCGAACCTGTGCCGCGGCTACCTGGGCGCGGACCCCATCACCGAACTCCCGACCGGCGACCTGGCCCGCATGGACGAAGGGCGCCTCGTCCTCATAGGGCGCAAGAAGGACATGCTGATCCGAGGCAAGTTCAACCTCTACCCCGGCCTCTACGAACCGTCGATCGCGGCCCTCCCCGACGTAGTCGAAGCCGCCATAGTGGGCGTCCCGGACCCGCAGACAGGGGACGAGGAAGTCGTGCTGGCCGTAGTGGGCCCACCCCGCCTACGCGTCCAACTCCAGCGGTCCCTCCCGGACGTCATCGACCACGACGCGTTGCCCGATCGCATCGTCGTCTTGGACGAACTGCCGCGCTCAGGCCGGACTCGCAAACTCGACCGCGACCGGCTTCGCGTCCTGGTGGCGCAATGAGGATCGCGGTGACCGGCGCATCAGGCTTCGTGGGCGGCGCGGTCTGCCGGGCCCTCACAGCCTGGGGCATGACGACTTATGCGTTCGGCCGTCGACCGACCGTCCCGCAAGCTCGCCTGGGCAACGCGACGTATCGCTCATGGGACCTGACCCACGGCCCGCTTAAGGACGCCCCCCACGTGGACGCGGTCGTCCACTGCGCGGGCAGCGTCACCGACTGGGGACCGGCCCCCGCACTCTTCGCCGCCAACCTCACCGGCACCCGCAGCGCCCTCACGACCTTCCCCGGCGCGCGGTTCGTGCACGTCAGCACGGCCAGCGTGTACGACCCGTACGGTCCGAGCATCATGGTGAGCGAGGACGAGGCGCCGGTGTCCCGCTACATGAACGCCTACGGCGCCTCGAAGGCCGCCGCGGAACGCCTCGCGCTCGACCACGGCGCGGTCATCCTGCGCCCCCACGCGGTCTACGGCCCCGGCGACACGACGCTGCTGCCGCGCGTCCTGTCGGCGGTGCGCGGCCCCCTCCTGCCCGCCGTGGGAACCGGCCGCCAGCGCATCAGCCTCACCTCGATCGGCAACCTCGTCCAAGCCTGCCTCCTGGCCGCGACCGGCCCGGTGACCTCGGGCGTCTTCAACATCGCCGACGCGTCGCCGGTCACGATCGACGACGCCTTCCGCGACATCCTCCGCGAACGCGGCATCAAGGCGAGACCGCTCTACGTCCCCACCCGGATCGCCCGCCCCCTCGCGACCCTGGCCGAAGGCGCGTACCTCCTGGCCCGCCGTCCCCAACCCCCGCGCATCACCCGCTACGCGATCGGCCATCTGGCCCTGGAGCGCACGCTCGACATCACCGCCGCCAGGCAGGTCCTCGGCTACGACCCGCGCCCGACGTCCTTCGCGGGCGCCGCCGGCTGGTAATCGTCAACCTTGGGTTGACGATCATCGATCGTCAACCTATGGTTGACGCATGAGCGAACCCGCGCAGTCCAACGCCCAGGTCCGGCTGGACGACCTGATCAACGCGATCAAGAAGGTCCACACCGACACCCTCGAACAGCTCAGCAGCGCGGTGATCGCCGCCGAGCACCTCGGCGAGGTCGCCGACCACCTCATCGGCCACTTCGTCGACCAGGCGCGGCGCTCCGGCGCGTCCTGGACCGACATCGGCAAGAGCATGGGCGTCAGCAAGCAGGCCGCGCAGAAGCGCTTCGTCGCGAAGGGCGCGTCCCCCGACCTCGACCCGTCCGAGGGCTTCTCCCGGTTCACCACCCGCGCCCGCAACGTCGTCATCGCGTCGCAGAACGAGGCCCGCGCCGCCGGCAGCGCCGAGATCACCCCCGCCCACCTCGTCCTCGGCCTGCTCTCCGAACCCGAGGCGCTCGCGGCCAAGGCCATCACCGGGCAGGACGTCCTGCTCGACACCGTCCGCCAGGCCGCCACCGCCGCGCTGCCGTCGGAGTCCGCCGACCTCCCGGCGCTCATCCCCTTCGACCAGGGCGCCAAGAAGGCCCTCGAACTGACCTTCCGCGAGGCCCTCCGCCTCGGCCACAACTACATCGGCACCGAGCACATCCTGCTCGCCCTCCTGGAGCTCGAGAACGGCACCGGCATCCTCTCCGGCGCCGGCATCGACAAGGCCGCCGCCGAAGCGAACATCACCGAAGCGCTGCAGGCCATGGCCCCCGACGAAACCCCGTAGTCCGGCCGGGCGGGACGCTGCGATGCGTTCCGCGTACCGCGCCCCTCTCCCGCCACACCTCCTGACCCCCGCGTCAGGCGAGGCGGAGGGCCGGGAACAAGCCGCCCCGGTCTTCCAAGCGGGAGAGGCCGCAGGTTCGATGCCGTGTGCGGCTCAACCGGGACGGGGAAGCGCGGCCGGCGGAGGCGGGATCACCGGAACAGTTCGTCCGTCGACCCGATCGTGCCCGCCCGCCGCAGCCAGGCGCGGAGAACCGACTCGTCCCGGCAGGCCATGATCCGCTCTCGTGCCGCATCGGACACCACCAGTCCCCGCCCGTCGAGAACCAGCAGCAGGGACTCCGCCTCCCCCTCGGCCCTTCCCTCGGCGCGGGTGCGCAGGAAGGGCTCGCTCTTGAACTCGTAGTCGGCGGTACCGGTGGTCACGTACTCCTCCAGGATGCTCTGAGCGGCTTTCGAGAGCACGGCCATCACCATGTCAGTGTACAGGCGGCCGGTTTTCTCATCCTTGTTCTCAATGGTCGCCAGTGCGGCGTAGGTGATCTCCAGGCTCGCCTTGTCGGCGGGCATGACGTTGGCGAGCGTCGCCAGGACGGTCAGTTCGGGCGCCTGTGCGGCCTCGTCGGTGCTGGTGACGAGCGGCTCCATGCCGGGGCCGACCACGTACGGTGTGAGCGTGAAGCCCGGATGCCCGATTCGGATCGGTTTCCGTGCCCATTCGGCCACTGAGCGCACCGGGCAGATGACCAGCAGGTAGCACGGGCACTTGACTCTGGCGTGCAGCGTGGTCAGGTAGACCGGCCAGGTGCCGCGCTTGGCGGGATCCTTTGCGAGCTGTGTTTCGGCGACGACCCCGATCGTCGGCTCCGGGGAGGCCGCCTCGCAGATCTCCACGACGTTGTCGGCGACGTAGGCGGTGGGGGCCAGTTGCGTGCACGCCTCGCTGGTCGACCTGATCGTCACCTCGTCCGGGACGTCGACGCCGAAGCCCGTCCTGAGCAACTGGACGACGACCTCCGGGGCGTCGCGGATGATCTGTATGGGGGATTCGTGCTTGGCGGTGACCATGCACGGAAAGCTATCGTGCGATCACTATTGGATATCTTGACTATCCAATGACTCGCCGTGAACCGCGCTACCGCTGCGTGGCGACCGGGCTCAGCCGAGGCGGAGGGCCAGGAAGAAGTCGACCCGGTCTTCCAGGCTGGAGAGGTCGCGGCCGGTCAGGTCCTCGATGCGCCGGATGCGGTAGCGGACGGAGTTGACGTGCAGGTGCAGCTGTTCGGCGCAGCGCGTCCATGAGCCGGAGTGCCGCAGGAACGTCTCCAGGGTGCGGACGAGGTCGGCGCCATGGGACCTGTCGTAGTCGCGCAGCGGGTCCAGGAGGCGCTCCCCGAACATCCGGCGGACGTCGTCCGGCACGCTGGCCAGCAGCAGGACGTGGGTCGCCAGTTCGTCATGGCGGACGACGCACGTGGGGGCCGGGCGGGCGGCGGCGAGGCGGCGGGCGTGGCGGGCCTCCTCGATCGCGGCGCGCAGGCCGGACGGCGGGGCCGCGTCGCTGACGCCGGCCGCGATGCCGTCGCCGGCGAGGCCGGGGGCGAGGAAGTCCAGAGCGCTCTGGAGCGCCGCGGCGATGTCCCGGTCCCCCGCGGGGACGAGTGCGACGGCCTCCTCGTCCAGCACGCCGACCGCCGGGTGCGCGGCGGTGAAGATCTCGGCGAGGAGGGCGCGCAGCTCGGCGGGGCGCAGCCCTCCCCGGCCGGAGGCGGCGACGGCGACATGGCGGACGTCGGCCAGCCGGGACACGTCCCCTCCGGTGACGACGGCAACGTCGGCGGGGACGTCCAGCCGGGCTCGTTCGAGCGCGACGATCGCGGCGAGCTCGGCGGTGAGGGTGCGGCGTTCGGCGGGCCAGTCGGTGAAGTCGCCCTCGAAGGCGATGAACCAGTCCGCGACGCGCGGCGTTCCGGCGGCGACCGGGAAGAGGGACGCGTCCAGGGCGGGGACGTGGTGCGGCAGCCTGGGCGCGGTGAGGAAGGCCGCGGCGAGGGCGGCGGGGTCGGCCGGGGCCGGGCCGGCGACGACGCGGCCGGTCGGGGTGAGGACGTGGCAGTGCCCGACGAGGTCGACGACGGCGCCGAGGCCGGTGCCCTCGACGAGGCGGCGGTGCCGGTCCAGGACGGCGGCGAGGTCGGCGGCCCGCGCCCCGGACAGGTGCCGGACGACCTCCTCGGTGACGGTCGCGAACGCCACGTCCTCCGGGACCTTGAACAGCGGTAGCCGGTGCCGCCGGCAGGCGTCGACGAGGTCGTCCGGGATGGCGCCGAGCGCGAGGTCCCAGGCGGCCAGCCCCGAGACGCCCGCCTCGGTGAGCGCCCGCACGAACGTCTCGGAGTCGGCGGGGCGGGTCCGCCAGACGAGCCCGGTGAGGACGAGTTCGCGGCCGCGCAGGTAGCGGCCCGGATCCAGGAGGTCGGTGGTGACCACCCACCGGATCGTGCGGTCCAGCTCGTCCGATCCGGTGACGACCTCCAGCCGCAGTTCCGGCAGGGCGAGCAGGAAGCGCAACCTCATACGGAGAAAGCTACAAAACGGCGTGCCCGGCGCGGGCCACAGTTCGGACGTCCTGTGCCTCGACCCGTCGCGGGCGGCTGTGTGTACTGGCAGACGTGGAGCTGAGCGAGGCGGATCTGATGGCGTGCTGCGCGTCCCGCCGGTGGGCCGCGGCGGTCGCCGGGCACCGGGCTGCCGCGGGGCACCGGCATGTCGCGGAAGACCGGGATCTCGCCGAACTGCGCGAGGTCTCGAAGCGCGTCCTGGACGAGCTGGACTGGCCCGACGTCGAGGAGGCGCTCGCGGCCCACCCGCGCATCGGGGAGCGGGCGGCGGGCGAGGCGCGGGAGGCCGGCTGGTCGCGAAGCGAGCAGTCCGGGATGACGGGAGCGGAGCGGGGGCTGAGGGACGCGCTCGTCGAGGGGAACCGCGCCTACGAGGAGCGTTTCGGGCATGTGTTCCTGATCTGCGCGTCGGGCAGGTCGGCTCTGGAGATCCTCGCGGATCTCCGGCGCCGGTTGGGGAATGACGTCGAGACCGAACGGGAGGTCGTCCGGAGGGAACTGGCCGCGATCGTCGATCTGCGGCTGGTCAAGCTGGCGAGGGAGAGCGCATGAGCCTGTCGACGCACGTGCTGGACGCGGCGAAGGGGCTGCCGGCGGCGGACGTGGCCGTCCGCCTCGACCGGCGGCACGAAGACGGGGACGGGGACGGGGACGGCTGGACGACGCTCGCCGAGGCCCGCACCGACGCCGACGGCCGGATCAGGGAGTGGTCCGCGGACCCCGGAGAGGGCGTGCACCGGCTCACGTTCGACACCGCCGGGCTCTCCGACTTCTATCCCGAGGTCACGGTGGCGTTCACGATCGACGACCCCGGACGGCACTACCACGTCCCGCTGCTGATCAGCCCGTTCGCGTACTCGACCTACCGGGGGAGCTAGCGCCGATGGCCATCGTGCTCGGACCCAACCGCTACGGGAAGGCGGAGACCCGTGTCGTCCGCGTGACCAGGGACGGCGACGTCCACCGGCTCAAGGACGTGAGCGTCGGCGTCTCCCTCTCCGGCGCGATGGACGCGGTGCATCTGACCGGCGACAACGCGGCGGTCCTGCCGACCGACAGCCAGAAGAACACGGTGTTCGCGTTCGCCAAGAGGCACGGCATCGACGCGATCGAGGACTTCGGCCTGCTGCTCGCACGCCATTTCGTCGCGTCGCAGCCGGCGATCACCCACGCGCGCGTCGAGATCCACGAGTACGGGTGGAGCCGGATCACGGGCGGGCACTCGTTCGTCCGGGACGGCGGCGAGGTCAGGACGGCGCTCGTCCATGCCGACGCCGGATCCGAGACGGTCGTGTCGGGCCTCACCGACCTCGTCGTCCTCAACTCGACCGGAAGCGAGTTCCACGGGTTCGCGCAGGACGAGTACACGACCCTGGAACCGACAGACGACCGCGTCCTCGCGACGGCCGTGACCGCCCGATGGAGGCACAGGAGCACGGAAGCGGCATGGGACGAGTCGTACCGCGCCGCCCGCGATGCCCTGCTCAAGGCGTTCGCCGGGACGCACAGCCTGTCCCTCCAGCAGACGCTGTTCCAGATGGGGCGCCGCGTCCTGGCCGAGCAGGACGAGATCTGCGAGGTCAGGCTGTCGATGCCCAACAAGCATCACTTCCTGGTCGATCTGAAGCCGTTCGGCATGAAGAACGACAACGAGGTCTACTTCGCAGCCGACCGCCCGTACGGGCTCATCGAGGGCACGGTCCTGACCGACGACGCGCCCGACGCACCGTCCGCCTGGAACTGAGGAACCCTGGAGACATGGACTTCCTGCGACCGCTGACCTGGGAGGACGCCCTCGCCGCCAAGGCGGGGCAGCCGGCCGCCCGGCCCGTCCACGGGGGCACCGACGTCATGGTCGAGATCAACTTCGACCTGGACCGGCCCGAGGCGCTGCTCGACCTGACCGGGGTCCGCGCCCTGGCGGAATGGGACATGGTGGACGGACGCCTCCGCGTCGGCGCCGGCGTCCCCTACGCGCGCCTGATCACCGAGCTGGGCGGGCGCCTGCCCGGCCTCGCGCAGGCGTCCCGGACGGTCGGGTCGCCGCAGATCCGCAACCGGGGCACGGTCGGCGGGAACCTCGGCGCCGCGTCGCCCGCCGGTGACGCCCATCCGCCGCTGCTGGCCGGGGACGCGGTCGTCGAGGTCGAGTCGGCGGCGCGCGGCGTCCGGATGATCCCGGCCGCCCGCTTCTTCACCGGCGTGAAGCGGAACGCGCTGGCGCCGGACGAGCTGATCCGCGCGTTCTGGACGGCCCCCGCGTCCGGCCCCCAGTACTTCTCCAAGGTCGGCACCAGGAACGCCATGGTGATCGCCGTCTGCTCGTTCGCGCTGGCCCTCCACCCCGGGGAGTGCCGGGTCGGCACGGGCCTCGGCTCCGCCGCGCCGACCCCGCGCCGCGCCGCCGAGGCGGAGGCGTTCATCGCGCAGGAACTGGACTGGGAGGGCCGTGCCGCGCTCGCCGAGTCCGCGAAGCGGCGCTTCGGGGAGCTGGTGCGGGAGGCCGCGTCCCCGATCGACGACGTCCGGGGGACGGGCGACTACCGCGGCCACGCGCTCTCGGTGATGGCGCGCCGCACGCTGACCTGGGCCTGGGACGACTACAGAGCGGGAACCGCGGGAAGGGAGGTCTCCTGATGCGCGTGAACGTCACCGTCAACGGGTCCGCGGAGGCCGTCGACGACGTGTGGGAGGGCGAGAGCCTCCTGTTCATGCTGCGCGAGCGGATGGGCCTCCCCGGCTCCAAGAACGCCTGCGAGCAGGGCGAATGCGGCTCCTGCACGGTCTACCTGGACGGCGTGCCGGTGTGCGCGTGCCTGGTCGCGGCCGGGCAGGCGCAGGGGCGGGAGGTCGTCACCGTCGAGGGCCTGGCGGAGGGGTCGCCGGGGGACGAGCGGCTCGACCCCGTCCAGGAGGCGTTCGTGGAGGCGGGCGCCGTCCAGTGCGGGTTCTGCACGCCCGGCCTGATCGTCCAGTCGCACGACCTGCTCGCGCGGAACCCGGCGCCGACCGACGCCGAGATCCGCGAGGCGCTCGCCGGGAACCTGTGCCGCTGCACCGGCTACGAGAAGATCCTGGACGCGGTGCGCCTCGCCGCGCGGCGGAAGGCCACCGCATGATCATCGAGAACGCGCACGTCGTCACCGTCTCCGGGGACGAGTACCCGGACGGCCACATCGTGGTCGACGGCGACCGCATCACCGCCGTCGGCCCCGGAAGGGCCCCCGGCACCGACCCCGAGCGCGTCGACGCCCGGGGCTGCCTCGCCACCCCCGGCCTGGTCAACACCCATCACCACCTCTACCAGTGGGCGAGCCAGGGCATGGCCACCGAAGGCACGCTCTTCGAGTGGCTGACCACCCTCTACAAGCCCTGGTCGAAGATGGACGCCGAGGTGGTCTCGGGCGCGGCGACCGCGGGTCTCGCATGGCTCGCCAAGTCGGGCTGCACCACGTCCACCGACCACCACTACCTGTTCCCGAAGGGACGCGGCGACCTGTTCGCGGCGGAGATCGAGGCGGCGCGGGAGGTCGGCGTCCGCTTCCACCCGTGCCGGGGGTCGATGGACCGGGGCGAGTCGCAGGGCGGGCTGCCGCCGGACGAGGTCGTCGAGGACCTCGACACGATCCTCGCCGAGACCGACGCCGCGATCGACCGGTACCACGACCCGTCGCCCGGCTCCATGCTGCGCGTCGCCGTCGCGCCGTGCTCGCCGTTCTCCGTCACCCGCGAGCTGCTGGTCGAGTCGGCGCGGCTGGCGCGCGACCGGGGCGTCCGCCTGCACACCCACCTCGCCGAGACGCTGGACGAGGAGGAGCACACGCGGGAGCAGTTCGGCGTCACCCCGGCCGAGTACATGGACTCGATCGGCTGGCTCGGCCCCGACGTGTGGCTCGCGCACTGCGTCCACCTGCACGACACCGACGTCAAGCGGCTCGCCGAGACCCGGACCGGCACGGCGCACTGCCCGAGTTCGAACGCGCGGCTCGGCGCCGGCGTCGCCCGCGTGTCGCACCTGCTGGCGGAGGGCGCGGCGGTCGGGCTCGGCGTGGACGGCCCGGCGTCGGCGGAACTCGTCCCGCTCGCCGGGGAGGTGCGGCAGGCCCTCTGCATGCAGCGCGCCCGCTACGGCCCCTCCTCGCTGACCGCCCGCCAGGCCCTGGAGATGGCGACGCTCGGCGGCGCCCGCTGCCTCGGCCGCGAGGACGAGATCGGCTCCCTCGAACCCGGCAAGCTCGCCGACATCGCGCTGTGGCGGATGGACGGCTTCCAGGCGGCCGTCGACGATCCGGTCGTCGCGTTCGCGTTCGGCCCGGTGCCGCCGCTGCGGCGCCTGCTCGTCGGCGGACGCACCGTCGTGGACGGCGACACCCTCGTGACCGTCCCGCAGGACGAGGCCGGACGGCGCGGCGCCGCCGCCCACCGCCGGCTCATGCGGCTCGCGGAGGAGGTGCTCTGATGGCGTCCCCGGTGAGGAGTCCCGGCCCTGTCGCCGCGCATGTCGCCGCGCACGGCGCCGGCGGGGTCGGGGAGAGCCCGCTCCGGCCGGACGGCACGCTGAAGGTCGCGGGCGAGTTCGCGTTCGCGTCCGACCTCTGGATGGACGGGATGCTGTGGGGCGCGACGCTCCGCAGCCCGCACCCCCGGGCGCTGATCAGGTCGGTCGACATCGGCCCGGCGCTCGCGCTGCCCGGCGTCCGGGCCGTCCTCACCCACGAGGACGTGCCCGGCCGCACGACGTTCGGCATCGACGGAACCGACGACCAGCCCGTCCTCGCGATCGACCAGGTCCGGCACCAGGGCGAGCCGGTCGCGCTGGTCGCCGCCGACCATCCGGAGACGGCGCGGCGGGCCATGGAGCGGATCGCCGTCGAGTACGAGGTGCTGGAGCCGATCACCGACCCGCGCGCCGTCATCGCCGACCCGCAGCGGCTGAAGGTCCAGGAACGGGGCGGGATCACCCGGTACCAGCCCGTCCGGGTCGGGGACGTGGACGCGGCGAAGGCGGCCGCCGACGTGACCGTCTCGGGGGAGTACGAGGTCGGCATCCAGGACCAGGCGTTCCTCGGGCCCGAGTCCGGCCTGGCGGTTCCGTCCGAGGACGGCGGCATCGACCTGTACGTCTCGACGCAGTGGATCCACAACGACCTCAAGCAGATCGCGCCCTGCCTGGGCCTCACCGGAGACCAGGTGCACATGACGCTCGCGGGCGTCGGCGGCGCGTTCGGCGGACGCGAGGACCTGTCGATGCAGATCCACGCCGGCATGCTCGCACTGCACACCGGCAGACCGGTGAAGATGTCGTACAACCGGTACGAGTCGTTCTTCGGGCACGTCCACCGCCATCCGGCCCAGATGAGGTATGAGTACGGCGCCACATCGGAGGGCCGGCTCCTCTACGCGGACGTCGAGATCGTCCTGGACGGCGGCGCGTACACCTCGTCCACCATGAACGTGGTCGGCAACGCGGCCTCGCTTGGCGTCGGCCCATACGAGATCCCCAACATCAGGATCGACGCATACGGCGTCTACACGAACAACCCGCCCTGCGGGGCGATGCGTGGCTTCGGCGCCGTCCAGGCATGCTTCGCCTACGAGTCGATGATGGACCGGCTCGGCGCCGCGTGCGGTCTGAGCCCGGTCGAGATCCGGCGCCGCAACGCGGTCTCGCGGGGCTCGAAGCTCGCGACAGGCCAGGTCATCGACTCGCCGGCGCCGCTCGCCGAGATGCTGACGCGGCTGGAGGCGATGCCGATGCCCGCCGGTGGGGACGGCGCCGACCTCCGGAACCTGCCGGGCGGGGTGTCGCAGACGACCCACGGCGAAGGCGTGGTGCGCGGCGTCGGCTACGGCGTCGGGATCAAGAACATCTGCTTCTCCGAGGGCTTCGACGACCTGTCCACGGCCCGCGTCCGGCTGGAGGTCATCGGCGGCGAGGCGACCGCGCTCGTCCACACGGCGGCGGCCGAGGTCGGGCAGGGCCTCGTCACGATCAAGGCGCAGATCGCGCGGACGGAGCTCGGCGTCCAGAAGGTCACGATCGCCCCGGCGGACAACGGGGTCGGCGACTCGGGCTCGTCCAGCGCGTCCCGCCAGTCGTACATGACGGGCGGCGCGGTGAAGGCGGCCTGCGAGGCGGTGCGGGCGGAACTGCTGGCGCTCGCCGAGCGCCGGTTCGGCCCGGTGGACGCACAGGACGGCCTGACCGTCGCCGACGGCAAGATCGTCTCGCGGGCGGACGGCGTGCTCGGCGCCATCGAGGACGTCCTCGGCGCCGAGGTCATCGAGGAGACCCGCGAGTACCACCACCGGCCCACCGCCCGGATGGACCCGGTCACCGGCCAGGGCCGCAGCCACACCCAGCTCGCCCTGTGCGTCCACCGGGCCGTCGTCGACGTGGACGTGGAGCTCGGCCTCGTCAAGGTCGTCGAGCTGGCCGCCGTCCAGGACGTCGGAAAGATCATCAACCGGCTGTCGCTGGAGGGCCAGATCCACGGCGGGTCCGCGCAGGGCCTCGGCCTCGCCGTGATGGAGGAGATCCTCGTGTCGGACGGCCTCGTCCGGAACCCCTCGTTCACCGACTACCTGATCCCCACCATCCTCGATATGCCGCCCATGCGGCTGGACATCCTGGAAAATCCCGACCCGGAGGCGCCGTACGGCCTCCGCGGCGCGGGCGAGCCGCCGACGCTGTCGTCCACCCCCGCCATCGTCGCCGCGATCCGCGACGCGACCGCCCGCCCCCTCACCCGCGTCCCGGTCCGCCCCGAGCACATCGCCCAAGGCCGGCCATGACGCGCCCGCCGCGGGGGCCCTCGCCGGAGGGGGCCGGGTGGACGACCTCCTGATCAGGTCGCGTCGGGCCGTGCTGCCGGACGGCGCGCGACCCGCCGCCGTGTCCCTCCGGGACGGGCGCATCACCGCGATCTCCGGCTACGCGGAGGGCGCGCCGGCCGCCGCCTCGGTCGACCTCGGCGACGTGGCGCTCCTGCCCGGCCTCGTGGACACGCACGTCCACATCAACGAGCCCGGCCGGACGCACTGGGAAGGCTTCGCCACCGCCACCCGCGCGGCGGCGGCCGGCGGCGTCACCACGCTGGTCGACATGCCGCTCAACTCGCTCCCGCCGACCGTCGATCCGGCCGCGCTGGCCGCCAAACGCGCGGCCGCCGAGGCCGCGTGCGCGGTGGACGTCGGGTTCTGGGGCGGCGCCGTCCCCGGCAACCTGGCGTCGCTGCGCCCGCTGCACGACCTCGGCGTCTTCGGATTCAAGTGCTTCGCGTCCGACTCGGGCGTGCCGGAGTTCCCGCCGCTCTCGCGCGAGGAGATGCGGGCGGCCTTCCGGGAGATCGCCTCGTTCGGCGGGCTGGTCGTCGTGCACGCCGAGGACCCGGCCGCGCTGAGCCCGCCGTCCGGCGGCGGCTACCCGGAGTTCCTCGCGTCGCGGCCCCCGTCCGCCGAACGCCGGGCCGTGGAGCAGGTCGTCCGGCTGGCGGAGGAGACGGGCGCGCGCGCCCACATCCTGCACCTGTCCGCCGCCGGCTGCCTGGACGTCCTCGCCGAGGCTCGGGCCGGCGGCCTGCCCGTCACCGCCGAGACCTGCCCCCACTACCTGACGCTCTCCGCACAGGAGGCCGGCGGGACCGCGTTCAAGTGCTGCCCTCCCATCCGCGACGCCGCCAATCGCGAACTGCTCTGGCAGGGCCTCGCGGACGGTCTGATCTCGTGCGTCGTCACCGACCACTCGCCCTGCCCGCCCGAGTTGAAGCGCGGCGACTTCGCGACCGCGTGGGGTGGCGTCTCGTCCCTCCAGCTCGGGCTGCCCGCGGTGTGGACGGCCGCGCGTGAACGCGGGCACCGCCTGGACGAGGTCGTCCGCTGGATGTCCGGGGCGCCCGCCGCCCTGGCCGCCGTCCCCCGGAAGGGCGCAATCGCCGTCGGCAACGACGCCGACCTCGTCGCCTTCGACCCCGACGAGCCGCTGACCGTCGACCCCGCGGCCCTGCACCACCGGCATCCAGTCACCCCCTACGAGGGCCGGACGCTGACCGGCGCCGTCCGGACCACCTGGCTCCGGGGGACGCCGGGCGGCGGGGGCGGGCGGCTGCTCCACCGGGAGGACCGATGACCGATTTCACCACTCTCCCCGACCTGGCCGTCCGCACGCTCGGCGGCTCGGTGATCGCCGCGAGCGACGAGTCCTTCGCGGAGAAGGAGAACCTGGTCAACCCGTGGGCGCCGGCGTTCACGCCGCGGACCTTCGGGGCGAAGGGGCAGCTGTACGACGGCTGGGAGACGGCCCGCCGCCGCGCCGGCGGCCACGACTGGGCGCTGGTCAGGCTCGGCCTGCCCGGCGTCGTCCGCGGCGTCGTCATCGACACCGCCTGGTTCAAGGGCAACTACCCGCCCCGCGCGTCCGTCGAGGCGTGCGCCGTGGACGGCTACCCGTCCGACCTCTCCGGCGCCGACTGGGTGGAGATCGTTCCGGAGAGCCCGCTCAAGGGCGACGCGGCACACTCCTTCGAGGTACGGACCGAGCGGCTGTTCACGCACGTCCGGCTGAACATGTTCCCGGACGGCGGCATCGCCCGCCTCCGCGTCCACGGCGAGGTGATCCCCGATCCCCGGCTGCTGGACGGGCTGACCGTCGACCTCGCGGCGCTGGAGAACGGCGCCCGCGTCATCCGGTGCTCGGACATGTTCTACTCCTCGCCCGACAACATGCTGTTCCCCGGCCTGGCCCGCAACCAGGCGGAAGGCTGGGAGACGGCCCGCCGCCGCGCCGGCGGCCACGACTGGGCGGTGATCAGGCTCGCGGCGCCCGGCGTGATCAGGCTCGCCGAGATCGACACCGCCAACCTGAAGTTCAACGCGCCCGGCGCCGCCGCGCTCCAGGGCCTCGACGCCCGCACCGCCGACATGGACGCCTGGCGGCCCGTCCTGCCCCTGACCGACCTCCTGCCCGACACGAGGCACCGCTTCCGCCTCACGTCGCCCGAGGTCACGCACGTCAGGCTCGACATCCATCCGGACGGCGGCATCGCCCGCCTCCGCCTGCTCGGCGACATGACACCGGACGGAGCGAGGGAACTCGCGGCCCGCTGGCGGGGCTTCGCGCGCGTCCCCGGCTGAGCGCCGGGGACGCCGCGGGGGTCAGGGAGCCTCGGTGGGGTCTTCTTCCAGGAGGTCGTCGAACTCGCCGTCCTTGACGCCCGCGATGAACGCGTCCCACTCGGCCTCGGTGAAGTAGAGGATCGGCCCCTCGGGGTTCTTGGCGTCGCGCATCACGACGGCCCGCTCACCGAAGTCCTTGTGCTGGACGGGGACGTCCTTGCCATCGACGAACTCGATGATGACCCCGTCGCTGAGGATCGGTTCCTGCTCGGTCACTGGCACACCTTCTCTTCCCGGCTCGTGTCGGGTCCACGGTAGTGGGGAAGAGGCCGGCGCCACACGGGAACGCCCCCGCCCGTCAGGGGTCGATGAGCAGGCGCGCGGCGGTGATCTCCAGCCGGGACTGGATCTCCTCGGCGGTGGCGTTGCCGCGCAGCAGCTCGATCATCTCCATGGTCCAGATGCCGGACAGCGCGCGGGCCACGAGGCGGCGCGGGTCCTCGGCGGAGATGTCCTCGGGCGGGCCGGACGCGGTGCGCAGCAGCAGCTCGCTCATCCGCTCCCCGAAGTCGGTCTTGACGTCGGACAGCAGCAGCGAGCGGATCAGCGCCTCGGCCAGTTCGGGCTCGCGCATCAGCCCGCGGGTTGCGCGCATCAGCACCTCCACGGCCCGGTCGGGCGCGGAGCCGGCGCGGGGCGGACGGCGCTCGATGCTGCCTTCGAGGAGGTCGAGCTCCTCGCTGACGACGGCGACGACCAGATCCATCTTGGACGGGAAGTAGCGGTAGAGCGTGCCGAGCGCGACTCCGGCCCGCTCGGAGACGGTGCGCATCTGCATCGCCTCGATGCCGCCGCGCGACGCGAGCGCCGCGGCGGCCTGCACGATACGCTTGCGCCGCTGGTGCTGGCTGCGGGAGCGCGCGCCCTGCCCTGCCACCGGGCCTGCCGCCTGTCCCGCCGGCTGACCCCGGGTCTCGTCCCCGGTCACTGTCGGCTCTGCGGTCACGGTCGTCGTCCCTTCTGTGCGGGCTCGGTCGCCCGGCGCGTCCCCCCAAGCCTACAGCCCTTGCGAGAACGTGTTATTTGATCGGCCGATGGCGGCCTCGGGAAGGCGCTTCCCGGTTCGCTCGTTCGACCTGCCGCGCCAGGCTAACCGGCCCGCGAACGGGGCCGGTCGGATCCCTGGACACAGACTAGAATCTGTTCTACTTTTTCGCCGTGGGCGCGTCCGGGAGGCGGGCACGGCAGGCCTCGCGCCCGGCTGGAAGGAGCGGATGGGTGGACTTCAACCTCGACGAGACCCAGCAGGAGATCAAGGGTCTCGCCGCCGGAGTGCTCGCGCGCGAGGCCGCGCAGGAGCGGCTGGAGGCGCTGGAGAAGAGCGGCGCCCCCTACGACGAGGCGGCCTGGAGGGCGCTCGCCCAGGCGGGGCTGCTCGGGATCGTCCTGCCCGAGGACGCCGGCGGCGCCGGGCTCGGCCCGGTCGAGCTGGCGGTGATCCTGCGCGAGGTCGGCGTCCACGCCGCGCCCGTCCCGGCGTACGCCTCGCTCGCGCTCGCGGCCGTCCCGATCGGCGCGCACGGCACGGCTGAGCAGCGCGCTCTGCTGGCCCCGCTGACCGCCGCCGACGAGCAGGGCCCGACGGTCCTGACCGGCGCGTACCGCGAGGTCGGCCCGGCCGGAGAGGTCACCACGACGGCCCGGCGGGACGGCGACGGCTACGTCCTCGACGGCGTGAAGACGTTCGTCCCCTACGCGCGGGAGGCGGCGCGGATCCTCGTCCCCGCCCGCGTCGAGGGCGAGGGCATCGGGGTCTTCCTGATCGAGCCCGCAGCGGCGACCATCACCGAGCAGCCGTCGGCGACGAGCGAGCCCCTGTCCCGCGTCGCGCTGGACGGCGCCAGGGTCGGCCCCGGCGCCCTGCTCGGCGGGGCGGCGGACGGCGCCGCCTGGGACACCCTCCGCTGCTCCGCCGTCGCCGGCGCGGTCGCGATCTCCTCCGGCGTCATCGAGGGCGCGCTGGAGCTGACGAAGGAGTACACGAGGACCCGCGAGCAGTTCGACCGGGCGCTCGCGCAGTTCCAGGCCGTCACGATGCAGATCAGCGACGTCTACATCGCCAAGCGCGCGCTGGACGTGGCGGTCTGGGCGGGCGTCTGGCGGCTGGCCGAGGGCGCCGACGACGCCGAGGAGCTGCTGACGATCGCCGCTTACAACGCGTGCGATCCCGTCATCAAGGCCCTTTACACCTGCCAGCACCTGCACGGCGGCATCGGCCTGGACGTCACCTACCCGCTGCACCGCTACTTCGCCTTGGGCAAGCACTGCGGGCACCTGCTCGGCGGCCCGGAAGACCGGCTCGACGCGCTCGGCACGCTCATCGCCCAGGAGGCCTGAATGTTCATCGACCTGACCGGCGAGCAGAAGAAGCTCCGCGCCGAGCTGCGCGAGTACTTCGAGAACTGCCTGACCCTCGAGCAGCGCGCCGCGATCGCGGCCGACCCGTTCGGTCCCCCCTACATGGAGCACTGCAGGCGGCTCGGCCGCGACGGGATGCTCGGCGTCGCGCTCCCGAAGGAGTACGGCGGCCGGGGGTTCGGCCCCGTCGAGCAGACGATCTTCGCGAACGAGATCGCGCGGGCCGAGGTGACCTACCCGCTGATCACGCTGAACTCCGTCGCGCCGACGATCCTGCAGTACGGGTCGGACGCCCACAAGGAGTTCTTCATCCCGCGCATCCTCGCGGGGGAGTGCCACTTCGCGATCGGCTACAGCGAGCCGGGCGCCGGCACCGACCTCGCGGCGCTGCGCACCACCGCGGTCAGGGACGGCGACCACTACGTCGTGAACGGCCAGAAGATCTTCACTTCCGGCGCGCAACACGCCGACTACGTGTGGCTCGCGGCGCGCACCGACCCGTCCGCGAAGAAGCACAAGGGCATCTCGATGCTCATCGTCGACTGCGCGGACCCGGGCTTCTCCTGGACGCCGATCATCACGATGGACGGCGCCCACCACACGAACTCGACCTACTTCCAGGACGTCCGCGTCCCGGCGGACATGCTGATCGGCGGGGAGAACAAGGGCTGGGACCTCATCGTCAACCAGCTCAACCACGAGCGGGTCACGCTCGGCCCGGCCGGCAACATCGGGCACATCCGCATCCGGTTCGAGCGCTGGGCCCGCGCCACCCTCGGGCGGGACGGGCGCCCGCTCATCGAGGAGCCCGCCGTCCGCCGCGCGCTCGCCCAGGTGCACGCCTACCTGCGCGTCAACGAGACCCTCAACTGGCAGGTCGCCGCGAACCAGGACCTCGGCTGGCTCGGCGCCGCCGACGCCTCCGCCACGAAGATCTACTCCTCGGAGCGGATGCAGGACGTCGGCCGGATCGTCGGCGACGTCCTCGCCCGCTACGGCGACCCCGGCGACCCGGAGACGGCGGCCTTCACGGCGGCGGTCGACCGGCTGGCCAAGGGCGCGCTCGTGCTGACCTTCGGCGGCGGCGTCAACGAGATCCAGCGCGAGCTGATCGCCATGATCGGCCTCGGCCTGCCCCGCGCGCCCCGCTGACCGGCCGGCCCCGCCCGCCTACTTCGGCCCGCCTACTTCGACCCGGCCTTCCCGCGCCTGGTCTTCGTGGATCCGGCCTTCTTGGGTTCGGCTTTCGTGGGTCCGGTCTTCCTGGATTCGGTCTTCGTGGGTTCGGTCTTCGTGGGTCGAGCCTGTTTGAACCCGGCCTTCTTGGGTTCGGCGCCGTGCGCGAAGCCGGTCGCGTCGCCCGCGTCCCGCTGCGGCTCCCGCTGCGCCCGCAGCCGCGGTAGCACGCGGCGCAGGTCGTCGAGGAACAGGTCGGCGAGGTCGTGGCCGAACCCGTTGCGGACCACGATCCGCAGGACGGCGAGATCGGTGCGGTTCTCCGGGAAGGTGTAGGCGGGCACCAGCCAGCCGGACTCGCGCAGCGCGGCGGAGACGTCGTAGACCGTGAAGTTGGCGATGTCCTCCCGGACCCGGAACGCGAACACCGGCAGGTCGCCGCCGTCGCCGAGCGTCTCGAACGGGCCGAGCCTGCCGATCTCGGCGGACAGCCGGGTGGCGACGTCCCGGCACGTCCCCTGGACGCGGCGGTACCCCTCGAAGCCGAGCCGCAGGAAGGTGTAGTACTGGGCGACGACCTGCGCGCCGGGACGGGAGAAGTTCAGCGCGAACGTCGGCATGTCCCCGCCGAGGTAGTTGACGCGGAAGACCAGGTCGTCCGGGAGCGCCTCCGCGTCCCGCCACAGCGCCCAGCCGAGGCCCGGCATGACCAGGCCGTACTTGTGGCCGGAGGTGTTGATCGAGGCGACGCGCGGCAGCCGGAAGTCCCACCGCAGGTCCGGGTCGAGGAACGGCGCGATCATCGCGCCGGACGCCCCGTCCACGTGCACCGGCACGTCCAGGCCCGTCCGCCGCTCCAGGTCGTCGAGCGCCGCCGCGATGTCGGCGACCGGCTCGTAGCTCCCGTCGAACGTGGAGCCGAGCACGGCGACGACGCCGATGGTGTTCTCGTCGCACAGTTCGACCGCCTCGCGGGCGCCGAGGTGGTAGCGGTCGCCCTCCATCGGCACGTACCGGGGCTCGACCTCGAAGTAGTTCGCGAACTTCTCCCAGCAGATCTGCACGTTGACGCCCATGACGAGGTTGGGCCGGTCCGCCGGCTCGCCCGCGGCCCGCCGCCGCGCCTGCCAGCGGCGCTTGAGCGCCAGCCCGCCGAGCATCGCCGCCTCGCTGGACCCGGTGGTCGAGCAGCCCACCGCGTGCCGCGGGTCCTCGGCGTGCCACAGCCGGGCGAGCATGTGCACGCAGCGCGTCTCCAGCTCGGCGGTGCGCGGGTACTCGTCCTTGTCGATCATGTTCTTCGCGGCGCACTCGGCCATCAGCCGGGCCGCCTCCGGCTCCGCCCACGTCGACACGAACGTCGCGAGGTTCAGCCGCTCGTTGCCGTCCAGCATGAGCTCGTCGTGGACGATCTGGTAGGCGGTGCCCGGGGCGAGCTGGCCCGCGGGCAGCGCGTACCGGGGGATGGTCAGCGGCTCCCGGCTGAAGACCGGGTTGACGTCCAGGTCCCGGCCGCCGCCGGCGGGGGCGTGGGGATGCTGCCCGTGGGGATGCTGCATGTGGGGGTGCTGCAGGGCCATGTCGCCGTCCTCCTCCCGCGCGGGGACGGGACGTCCCCCGACTCCGCACGAGGTACCCGAGTGACCCGGCCCCACACCCCGACCGCGGACGTGCCGCCCGGCCGTACGCGCGTGCCCGCCGGGACGCGGCCCGGGCCCGTTGGCTCGCCGATGCTCCGGGCGGTCCGGGCGGGCCGGGTCTAGGCTGCCGGTGTGATGGGTCCGTTCGTGCGCCGGTACGCGATGCCGCTGACGTTCCTCGGGCTGTTCGCGGCGGTGTGGATGGTGCAGGCGCTCGTCCTGCCGCCGGACGCGCGGCGCGCGGTGATCGCCTGGGCCAGCACCAATCTGGAGAACCTCGCGGTGAACCCGGTCGGGACGATGGTCGCGTCGGCGTTCGTCGCGGAGGGGGCCCAGGGCGTGCTGCTGGTCGTCGCCGCGATCGGGCTGTTCCCCGTCACCCGGCGGTTCGGGAACCTGCGGGCCGTGGTGCTCGTCGCCGCGTCGCACGTGCTCGGCACCCTCATCAGCCAGGGCATCGCGCTCGTCCGGCTGCAGGCGGGCCTGCTGTCGGAGTCCATCCGCACGATCCCCGACGTCGGGCCGTCCTACGTGCTGTGCGCGGCGCTCGTCGCGGCGTTCCTGTACGGGCACGGGCGGGTGCGCCGGCTGCTCGCGCTCGCCGGCTGGTGCGCACTCGTGCCCGTTCTGCTGGACGGCCTGCTCGCGCTGGAGGTCGCCGCCGTCGGGCACCTGGTGGCGATGCTCGCCGGCGGGCTGATCGGCGGGCTGCTCCTGCTGCTGGAACGCCGCCGCGTCGCCGTCCCGGAGAAGATGGCGGCCGAGCCGGTCGCCGGAGCCTGACCCGGCCTGACCCCAGGGTCAGCCCTGCCCCGGCTCCGGGGTCGGGTTCGCCGTGGGGTTCGGGCTCGGCGTTCCCGGGTCCTCCGTGGGCGGGTCGGTCGGCGTGTCCGTCGGCGGCGGCGTCGCGTCGTCCGGCGGGGTCGTCGGGTCGGACGGCTCCGCGGGGGGAGTGGTCGGCGGCTCCTCCGGAGTGGAGGGCTGCTCCGGCTTCGACGGCGCGCCGGACGCGGGCTCCTTCTCCGGGGACGGCGTGTCCGACGGAGAGGTCCCGGGCTGTGCGGGCCGTGCCGGAGCGCCGCCCGCCCGCTGCGGCGGGCCGTCGAAGGCGGTGGTGAGCGGGTCCTCGGACGCGCTCGGCGCACCGCCCGTCGCCCGCTCGGCACCGGTGCGGCCGGGCAGCGGGTTCTGCGGCACGCCGCTGGTCTTCGCGGACGCCGGGTTCGTCTGCCCCTTGCTCGCCGACGGGACCATCGAGGCGGCGTCGCCGCCGCCCCTGGCCGTCGGCCAGGAGACGAGCAGGCCGATGACGGCGGCGGCCGACGCGGCGACGCCCGCTGCGGCGCCGAGGCCCCGGGAGACGCCGCCGGAGATCCCGCGCTTCGGACGGGGCTTGCGCTCGGCTCCGATCACGACGAGGGGGCTCGGCGAGATGACGCTCGGCAGCGGCCTCGCCGCCTCCTCCTCGCAGGCGGCGAGGACCCGGTCGCGCAGCCAGCCGGGCGCGTGCGCGGGCGCGCGGCGGGCCAGCAGTTGCGGCAGCCGGCCCTTCTCGAACGCGGTGATCAGGTCGAGCTGCGGCGTGGCCGTGCCGCGCATCAGGAGGTCGAGGACGGCCCGCTCCAGCCGCGTCCGCGCGGCGGCGAGCAGCTGCACGACGGTGTCGGGCGCGATGCCGAGGACGCGGGCGATGTCGTGGGGTTCGAGCCATTCGCCCGCCCACAGCAGCAGCACCTCGCGGTGGTCGGAGCGCAGCCCGGCGGCGGCGCGCAGCAGCGGGTCGGGGCTCGCGAACGGCGTCCCGCCCCGGGCGCCGAGCTCCCCGGTGAACGCGCCGCGCTCGGCGCAGGCCGTCCGGGAGAGCGAGTACAGCCAGAGCACGCTGTCGCCGCGCGGCGGCTGGTGCACGGCCGCGCTGAACGTGTCGCCGACGGCCGCGGCCGCGAGCTGGTCGCCGACCAGCGACCAGCAGTAGGCGTACAGGCGGTCGGCGTGCGCGTCGTACAGCGAGCCCAGGTCCCCGCGCATGTGCCCTCCCGTTCCCCGGCCGGCTCGTCCAAATGTCCGACAAATGGTGCACAGCTGATCAACGGGACTCTAGCGCCTCCCGTCCTCGGGTGAGAAGTCTGAGATCGGACGGCATGTCGAATAGCACGGAAGGTAGTCGAGAAGGCGGCGGACGGTGATGTTCATGGAGATTTAAGCAACATCCCGGAAATCGGCGGATTCCTGATGCGGTTCAGCAGGGAAGGATTCGAACCCGTTGTCGATTTACGCGAGGAGTCAACGGTGACCCGTCTGACGGTTGATGGCGTCTACCAGCACATTCGCGGTGTCTGCTTCAAGACCGGCCCGCCCGGGACGGTCGGCGCGGAGACCGAGTGGTTCGTGGTCGACACCGCCCGGCCCGCCGCGCACGTCGCCGCCCGGCGGGTGCGCGCCCTCGTCGCGGACGCCGCCCCGCCGCCCGGCGGCAGCAAGATCACCTATGAGCCGGGCGGGCAGCTCGAACTGAGCTCGGCACCGTTCCGCGGGCTCGGCGCGCTGCACGCCGCGCTCGGCCGGGACATCGCGGGGGTCCGCGACGCTCTGGCCCGGGACGGGCTGGCGCTCGCCGGCCACGGCGTCGACCCCGTCCGGCGCCCCCGGTTCCAGGCCGACCACCCCCGCTACGCGTGCATGCGCGACTACTTCCATTCGGGAGGCTTCCGCGACGCGGGCATGGCGATGATGTGCTCGACCGCGTCCGTCCAGGTGAACCTGGACATCGGCGCCGACGACCCGGACGCGGCCCGCCGCTGGCGGCTCACGCACGCGCTCGGGCCGGTGCTGGTCGCGGCGTTCGCCAACTCGCCGCTGCGGGCCGGCCGCCGCACCGGGATGCACTCGTCCCGGCAGGGCATCTGGACCGAGCTGGACCCCTGCCGCACCCTGCCCGTCCTGCGGGACGGGGCGGACGGCGACCCGGCCGAGGCGTGGACGCGGTACGCGCTCAACGCGCGGGTGATGCTCGTCCACACCGCGGAGGGCCAGTGGGTGTCCGACCCCGGCATGTCGTTCATGGAGTGGCTCGACAAGGGCGAGCCGTGCGAGGAGGACCTGACCTACCACCTGTCCACGCTGTTCCCGCCGGTCCGGCCGCGCGGCTGGCTGGAACTGCGCATGATCGACGCGCCGCCCGGCCGGTACTGGCCCGTCCCCGTCGCCGTCGCGACCGCGCTGCTGGACGACCCGGCCGCGTCGCGGGCCGCCGAGGCCGCCGCCGAACCGGTCGCGGACCGGTGGGCGGAGGCGGCCCGGTGCGGGCTGTCCGACGCGCCGCTCGCCACCGCCGCGCGGGCCTGCTTCACGGCCGCCCTCGACGCGCTGCCGCGGCTCGGCGCGGCCGGGCTCGTCCCGCTGGTCGAGGAGTACGCCCGCCGGTACGTCGAGCGGGGACGCAGCCCCGCCGACGACGCCCCGGCACCCCTACCCCCGCCCCTGCCTGAGGAGGACGAGACATGGCCCCGATGAACTCCCCGGGCCCGACCGGGACGCTCGACATCGGCACGCACGACGAGGAGGCGCTGAAGGAACTCATCGCCGCCGAACTGGGCGCGGTGCGGGACCGCAGCCTCGGCCTCACCACCGAGGTCCTCACCGAGGACGACCTCACCGCGCAGGTGTCGCCGCTGATGTCGCCGCTCGTCTGGGACCTCGCCCACGTCGGCAACTACGAGGAACTGTGGCTGCTGCGCGCGGCGACGGGCCAGGAGGCGATGCGCCCGGAGATCGACGACCTGTACGACGCGTTCGAGCATCCGCGCGCCGAACGGCCGACACTGCCGCTCCTGTCGCCGGACGACGCTCGCTCCTACATCGGCACGGTCCGCGCCAAGGTGCTCGACTTGCTGTCGTCGGCACGGTTCGACACGGCGAATCCGCTGACTTCGGGCGGGTTCGTGTACGGAATGGTCGTGCAACACGAACACATGCACGACGAGACCATGCTCGCCACCCACCAGCTACGCAAGGGCGCTCCCGCCCTGCTCGACCCTCTGGCCGAGCCACTGCAGAAGCCCGCCGAGGGTTCTGCGAGGGACGAGGTGCTCATCGAGGCGGGTCCGTTCCAGATGGGCACCTCGGACGACCCGTGGGCGTACGACAACGAACGTCCGGTGCACCTCGTCGACCTGCCCGCGTACTACATCGACGTGGAGCCGGTGACCAACGCGGCCTACCTCGCCTTCATGGAGGCCGGGGGATACGACGATCCGCGTTGGTGGGCCGCCGCCGGATGGGAGTGGCGCAACAGCAGCGGTAAACGCGCTCCCGCCTTCTGGGGCCGGGAAGGAGGCCAATGGGTCCGGCGCCGGTTCGGGCGGACGGAACCCGTCCCGCCCGGCGAACCCGTCCAGCACGTGTGCTGGTATGAGGCCGACGCCTACGCGCGGTGGGCCGGCAAGCGGCTTCCGACCGAGGCCGAGTGGGAGAAGGCCGCCCGCTGGGACCCCGCCACTCAGCACTCAAGGCGCTACCCGTGGGGCGAGGTGTACGAGGAAGGCCGCGCCAACCTCGGACAGCGCTCGCTGCGTCCGTCCGAGACCGGCTCCTACGCGTCAGGAGCCTCTGCCTACGGAGTGAGGCGCCTCCTGGGGGACGTGTGGGAATGGACGTCGTCCGACTTCCACGGCTATCCCGGCTTCCGGTCGTTCCCCTACAAGGAGTACTCGGAGGTCTTCTTCGGCCCCGAATACAAGGTCCTGAGAGGCGGCTCCTGGGCGACGCACCCGCTGGCCATACGCGGATCGTTCCGCAACTGGGACTACCCCATCCGCAGGCAGATCTTCTCCGGGTTCCGCTGTGCGCGGTCGGTGGGAGAGGAGCGCTGAATGTGCCGACATCTCGGTTACCTGGGGCCTGAACAGACCCTGCACTCGCTCGTCTACGACGGCGAGCACTCGCTGGAGACCCAGGCATACGCGCCGCGCATGACGCAGGGCAACCTGCTGAACGCCGACGGGTTCGGCGTCGGCTGGTACCAGGACGGCGCGCCCGTCCGGTTCCGCCGCGCCCAGCCGCTCTGGACCGACCAGTCGTTTCGCGAGGTCGCCGGGGCCGTCCGCGCGTCGTGCGCGGTCGCGGCGATCCGGTCGGCGACGGTCGGGTTCCCCGTGGACGAGTCGTGCGCCCAGCCGTTCCGCGCCGGGCGGTGGCTGTTCAGCCACAACGGCAAGGTCGAGGGCTACGGCGGCGTCGAGGGCAAGCTCCGCGAACTGGCCGGCGACATCGCCGGGGCCTCCGACGCCCGCGCGCCGGTCGACTCCGCGCCGCTGTTCGCGCTCGCCGTCCGGCACTGGCGGGACGGCCTGCCGCTCGGCGACGGCCTCGCCGCCGTCGTCGCCGCGATCACCGCGCTCGCCCCCGGCCGCTACAACCTCCTCGCCTCCGACGGGACGTCGCTGGCCGCCACGACCTGGGGCGACTCGCTGTTCGTCCGGGAGGACGAGGACGCGATCCGGGTCGCGTCCGAGCCGCTTGACGACGCCCCCGGCTGGCGGCACGTCCCCGACCGCTCGCTCGTCACCGCCGGACCGGGTACCGGCGTCCGCATCGATGCCCTGTGAAGCCGCTTCCCGCTGAAGGAGAGCCACCCGTGGACCGGTTCCTGACCGCCGACGACCTTGCCAAGACGCTCCGCCAGGACGTCCGGGCGGGGCTGACCGCCACCCCGAAGACCCTGCCGCCCAAGTGGTTCTACGACGAGCGCGGCAGCGCGCTCTTCGAGGAGATCACCAAGCTGGAGGAGTACTACCCGACCCGGCGCGAGCGGGAGATCCTCGCCGCGCGGGCGTCCGGGATCGCCGCCGCGACCGGCGCCCGCACGCTGCTCGAACTCGGCGCCGGATCGGGGGAGAAGACCCGGCTGCTGCTCGACGCGCTGTCCGGCACGCTCCGCTCCTACGTGCCGGTCGACGTCAGCGGCGACTTCCTCGAAGAGGCCGCCGCCGGGATCGCCGCCGACCATCCGGACCTGACCGTCCGGGCCGTCGTCGCTGACTACGAGCAGCACCTTCCGCTGCTGCCCGGCGGCGAGCGGCGCCTCATCGCCTTCCTCGGCGGGACGATCGGCAACATGCCGCCCGCCGAGCGGATCGGCTTCCTCGGCGGCGTCCGCGCCACCATGGACGACGGTGACTTCCTGCTGGTCGGCGCCGACCTCGTCAAGGACGCGGGACGCCTCGTCCGCGCCTACGACGACCCGTCCGGGATCACCGCCGAGTTCAACCGCAACGTCCTGCACGTCATCAACCGGGCCCTGGACGCCGACTTCGACCCGGACGCGTTCGAGCACGTCGCCGTCTGGAACGAGGCGGACGAGTGGATCGAGATGCGGCTCCGGTCCGTCCGGGACCAGGACGTCCGCGTGGGCGGCCTCGACCTGGCGGTGTCGTTCGCGGCCGGTGAGGAGATGCGCACCGAGATCTCCGCCAAGTTCCGGCGGGAGCGGCTGGCGGCCGAGCTCGGCGCGGCCGGGATGGAGATCGCCGAGTTCTGGACCGACCGGGACGGCGACTTCTCCCTCACCCTCGCGCGCCCGTCCGGCTGACGCTCAGCGCTTCCGGACCGGGCGGGCGAGGCCCAGGCGCTCGATGTCCGCGGCCAGGCGGGCCGCCACGTACCGGTGGCCCGCCGGGTTCGGATGGGTGCGGTCGGCCTTGATGAGCCGCGCCGCGTTGCCCGCCCCGGCCGGCCGGTCGCCGGTGATCCACTGCTCGCCGATCGGGTCGACGAACGGGACGCCGAGCTGCCCGGCCAGGTTCTTCAGCGCGTCCCGGACGGCGAGCGCGCCCGGCAGCGGCGAACCCGTCCCCCACAGCGGCCCCATGAGCACGAGGCGGGTGCCGGGCCAGCGCTGCCGGACGCGTTCGAGCAGCAGGTGCGCCGCCGCCGCGACCTGCGCCGCCGGGAACCGCCAGTCGTTGTGGCCGCCGGACACGATGAGCATGTCGGGCGCGGGGCGCCAGCCGAGCTGGCTCTCGAACAGGCCGAGGAACGGCTCCCCGCCCCGGCCCGTCCTGACGAAGCCGGTGCCGGCGCGCCCGCCGACGACGACCTGCCAGCCGAGCAGCCGGGCCGTGGCGGACGCGTACGTCGACTCCGGCTGGACGCCCCGGTCGCCGACCGTGTAGCTGTCGCCGAGGAACATCACCACGGGCGCGGCCCTGCGCGACCCGTCCTTCGGCGGGCCGGCCGCGGCGGCCGGTTTGCGCACCGAGCCCGCGAGCGCGGAGCAGCCGGTGGCCGACAGGACCGCCACCAGGCTCAGGCACAGCATCAGCGTCGCCGCGCCGCGTCGGGCGCGGCGAGATGTCATGGAGGACCACCCAAACGTTCCAGGGGATGCACCCGGCATCCTACTGATCCGCGGCGCCCGCCGGGCGCGTGGCGCGGTTTACATCGTCCGTTCATCGCGGGCTCATCTCGTGGATCGGGCCGGGCCATCGCGGGGCGGGAGGGTTCCGCGATGACCGGACGGGAACGGCTGAGCGAACTCGACCTGCTGCGCTTACTGGCGCTTCCCCTGCTGGACGCCCTGTACCCGAACCTCGGCAAGTGGACGTCGCTGGTCGTCGTCCTGGCCGCGTCCCTGCTGAGCGCGTACGCCGTGCACCGCCTGGTCGAACGTCCGGGCGCGGCTTGGATGCGCGCCCGCCTGCGCGCGTCCTTGGAGCCCATGCGGCGCCCGTCCGGACCGTCTACGTTTGCCGGTCATGGTGGATGGAGCGGTGCTGGTCTCGACGCTGCTGAGTCTCATGGCCGCAACCCGGTCGACACGGCCGCGGTCGACACGGCGCCGGTCGACGCCGCCCCGGTCGACGCGTCGCGCATCTGAGGGGGGCGCTCGCCGCTGGGCTCGTCCAGAGGCGTGCCTGGGCCTGGTGGTCGCTCTCGTCTACGCGAACCAGGTGCTCTTCACCGTGTACGTGCTGCGCGTCCATGGCGGCGACGCATCGTTCGTCGCGAAGTACCTCCCGGAGGGCTGGTTCGCCCTCGCGGACGGTTCGACCATGCGCGGGCTGGCGGAGCACTTCCCGAGGCCCGAACTGCTGGCGCCGTCCGTCCTGCGAGTGCAGGCGTTCCTTGAACTACCTCTCGTGCTGCTCGCGTACGTGACGGTCCTCCGCTGGCTGGATGGCGGCCTGTACCGGCGCTTGGCAGGTTCCTGGCTGGTGTGGGCGGCATCCGTGTCCTACACGTTCGTCTTCTGCACGGTCGAGTGGGACCTGCACAACCCCTACACGGTGGACGACATCGTGATCCGGGTCTGCTCCGCGGTGCTCACGCCTTTGCTCCTCCACTGGCTGGCCAGGCAGGAGGAGGACGGTTCCGAGCGTTCGTCGTTCGCGCAGATGCTCCTCTTCGCCGTATCCGTCTGGGCCTTGGGGCATCTCGTGCTGACCGTGTACGACACCGCTTTGCTCTACAACCTGGCCCATCTAGGCGGACGTCTGCCGGGCGCGCTCGTCGCTCTCTGCGTTCTCGTAGCAGCGCGCGTGGCCTCCGCCCGGCTCCCGGCCGGGGAATCCGGTATCGCGCTGTCGTCCGTAGCGGGCGGCCTGCGCTGGGCCTTGCTCCTCTTCTTCGTCCCGGCGCTGGCCGTCCGCTACGGCGTGAACTTCGGCACTCCGTTCATCGCGCTGGCAGCGGCCATGGTGATCTGCTTGACCGCAGCCATTCGCGCCCTGCGAGAAACCCTTGCGGGCGCTGGAACAGCGCGCATCGCGCTCTGGGCGGCGCAAGGGGTCACAGCGCTGGCCGTCGGCGCCGTGGTCGGCTACGCAGCCGTCCGCATGGTGACCGACAAGTACTACGAAGCGGGCCTGCTGAGAGGCGCCGGGACCGGTTTCGCTGCGGTCGTCGCGATATGCGCCGTGACCGACCGGTGGCTGGCCCGGCGGGCGGTGTGACACTTCCGCAGCGGGCCGCGCTGGACGAGATGTGAGCGTTCGGCCGGTGGGAGCGGGCTGCGGCCGGGCGTGCTTCCTCCGGCGGGCCCGCGTCCCCCGGTCGGGCCCGCCGGAGGCTCCATCCCTGGAACGGTGCCGTCAGGCCGGGTCCCTGCGGCGGCCTCTAGGGTTGGAAGGATGTCGGAGAAGCGCAAGCGCGCGACCATCCGCGAGGTGGCGCGGGCGACGGGCCTGTCGCCCGCGGCGGTGTCGTACGCGCTGCGCGGCATCCAGACCTCGGAGGAGACGCAGGAACGGGTCCGCGCGGCGGCGGAGGAGCTCGGCTACGAGGCCCACCCGATCGCGCGCGCCCTGGCCAGCGGGCGCACCGACCAGGTCGGCCTGCTGTGCGGCTCCCTGGAGGACTACTGGCAGCAGTCCCTCGCCGTGGGCATCGGCCGGGCGCTGCTCGCCCGCGACCGCTACGCCCTCATCGTGGACGCGGGCGGCGATCCCGAGCGCGAACTGGCCCTCGCCCGCCGGCTCCGCGACCAGCGGGTGGACGGCCTGATCGTCCAGCCGCTCGACCCGTCCGCCGCGCTGTGGTCGGAGCTCGCGGGCACGATCCCGGTCGTGTCCATCGGCGACGCGCTGCGCGGCGGCCGGGCGCAGGGCGAGGTCGTGTTCGACAACCGGCGCGGCGTCACGCTCGCGCTGGAGCACCTGCGCGACCTCGGGCACCGGCGCGTCACCGTGTTCACGCCGACGCGCGCCAGCACCCCCGACCGTCCCGCCGACGTGCACGTCAACGCCGAGGCCGAGCGGCTGGGCCTGCGGGTCGGCCTCGTGGTCGCGCCGCAGGCGCTCGCCGAGGCGACCGAGGTCGCGACGCGGGTGCTGAGCAGCCCCGACCGTCCCTCCGCCGTGTTCTGCTTCGCCGACTCGATCGCCTACGGGGTGTACGCCGCCACGCGCGAGCTGGGCCTCGCCGTCCCCGGCGACGTGGCGGTCTGCGGGTACGACGACCATCCGATGTCCGCGCTGCTCACCCCGCCGCTCACCACCGTCGACTGGGACATCGACGGCATCGTCCACTCCGCGGTCCGGCTCGTCGTGGACGTCATCGACGGCAAGCCCCGAAAGCGCCGCGTCGTCCGCGAGCCGTCCCTGCGCATCCGCGCGTCCACCGGCGACCCGGTGCGCTAGGGGTCGCAGGTGAGCACGATCCCATCGATAACGATTCGGTTGTTCTCCCCGCCGCCACGGTACTTTCCCCGCTTTACCGGTAGTTATCCTCAGGATCCGAAGTTCCGGACAAGCTGGGACACCGAGGTGACCGTAGCTGTTGGTTACGGTTGGCTGGTAGGTCAGTATCGATCATCGGCGTCGCGGGCGCCCGACGAGGACGTGAATCGTTGATCACCTTTGAGGGCGTCACCAAGCGCTACCCGGGCGGCACCGTCGCCCTGGACGATGTCAGCCTCGAATGCCCCACGGGCCGCATCACCGTGTTCGTCGGCACGTCCGGGGGAGGCAAGACCACCGCGCTGCGCACCATCAACCGCATGGTCGACCCGACGTCCGGCCGGGTCCTCGTCGACGGGCGGGACGTCCGCGAGCGCAAGCCCGCCGAGCTGCGGCGCGGCATCGGCTACGTCATCCAGCACGCCGGGCTGTTCCCGCACCGCACCATCGTCGACAACATCGCCACCGTCCCCCACCTGGTCGGCTGGAACAAGAAGAAGGCGCGGGACCGGGCGCTGGAACTGATGGAGCGGGTCGGGCTCGAACCGTCGATGGCCAAGCGCTACCCGTTCCAGCTGTCCGGCGGGCAGCAGCAGCGCGTCGGCGTCGCGCGGGCGCTCGCCGCCGACCCGCCGATCATGCTGATGGACGAGCCGTTCAGCGCCGTCGACCCCGTCGTGCGCGGCGAGCTGCAGGACGAGTTCCTCCGCCTCCAGGACGAGCTGCACAAGACGATCGTGTTCGTCACCCACGACATCGACGAGGCCATCAAGCTCGGCGACCGGATCGCGGTGTTCCAGACCGGCGGCAAGCTCGTCCAGATCGACAGCCCCGAGGACCTGCTGGCCCGGCCCGCGAACGACTTCGTCGCCGGCTTCATCGGGCGCGACCGCGGCATCCGGCGGCTGTCGTTCGTCCCGTCCTCGTCGGTGCCGCTGAACGAGCGGGACGTGCTGCCCGCCGACACACCGGTGTCGGAGGCGCCGTCCGAGGGATGGGTCCTGGTCGTGGACGGCGACCGGCGTCCGCTGGGGTGGGCGTCGGCGGACGTCCTGCCGCCCTCCGGCGTCCTCGGGGACGCGCGACTCGCGCCGGTCGGGCACACGTTCGACGTCAAGGCCGACTCCGTCCGCGCCGCGCTCGACGCCGCGATCCTGTCCCCGTCCGGCCGCGCCGTGAGCGTCGACGGCGGCGGGCTGCTCGTGGGCGTCGCCGACCAGTCCGACCTGAGCGCCGCCATCGCCCGCTCCGGGACCGGCGCCGAACCGGAGTCGCCTTCGCTCTCGGGGAAGGACGGCTGATGGACATCGACTGGGGCTGGATCGGCGACCACACCGACTCGCTCGGCGAGCACGCCCTCCTGCACCTGCGGCTCGCGCTGCTGCCGGTGCTGTTCGGACTGCTCATCTCGCTGCCGGTCGGCGTGCTGTGCCGCCGCTGGGGCTGGCTCTACCCGCCGGCGCTGACGATCGCGAACGTGATGTACGCGATACCGTCGCTCGCCCTCTTCATGATCTTCATCCAGTACACGGGGCTGACGCCGTCCACGGTCATGATCCCGCTGACGCTGTACAGCCTGTCGGTGCTCGTCCCGAACGTGGTGGACGGGCTGGCGTCGGTATCCGAACCCGTCCGGCAGGCGGCCACCGCGATGGGCTTCGGGCCGCTGCGCCGCCTCCTGCGGGTCGAGCTGCCGATCGCGGTGCCCATCGTCATCGCCGGGACACGGGTCGCCGCCGTCTCGTCCATCAGCCTCGTCGCCGTCGGGCAGCTGATCGGGCAGGGCGGGCTCGGCTACGACATCATCCGCGGCTACCAGCTCCAGTTCCAGACGCAGATCGTCGCCGCGACCGTGCTGATCGTCCTGCTGGCCCTGGCCACCGACGCGATCCTCGTCACCGTGCAGCGCCTGCTCACACCCTGGGCCCGAGCGAGGGCGGCCTCATGAACGACCTGTGGAACCAGATCGACCTGTTCTGGACGTGGCTGACCGCCTCGTCCCAGTGGCAGGGCGCGGACGGCATCCCGCACCGCCTCCTCCAACACCTCTACTACAGCGGCGTGTCCCTCTTCTTCGCGGCGGTGATCGGGCTGGCGCTCGGCCTCGCCGTCGGGCACACCGGCCGGGGCGGGTTCCTCGCGATCAGCGTCGCGAACATCGCGCGCGCCATCCCCACCTTCGGGCTCATCCTGTTCGTCGTCGTGATCGAGTACAGCATCACCCCGGTGCTGATCGCGCTCGTGGCGCTGGCCGTCCCGCCGATCCTCGTGAACACCTTCGAGGGCGTCCGCGGGGTCGACGCCGACGCGAAGGACGCCGCCCGCGGCATGGGCATGACCGGCTGGGGCGTGCTGTGGCACGCGGAACTGCCGATGGCGCTGCCGCTGATCCTGCTCGGGCTCCGCACGTCCGCGATCCAGGTCGTCGCCACCGCCACCATCGCCGCCTACCCCGGCTTCGGCGGCCTCGGCCGCTACATCATCGACGGCCTGGCCCGCAACGACTACCAGCTCGTCGTCGGGGGCACCGTCCTCGTCGTCCTGCTCGCCCTGATCGTCCAGTTCGTCTTCGCGGCACTGCGTCGCGTCGCCATCTCGCCGGGTCTGCTCGGCTCCGCCCGTTCCTCCTGACCGAAGGACAAGAACAATGAAGAAACTCATCCGTGGTGCGGCCGTCGGCCTCGTGGCCGCCCTGACGCTGTCCGCCTGCGGCGGCGGAGACTCCGGCGACGACAAGAACCCCCTCTCCGGCGGCGGCGAGAGCGGCACCGTCACCGTCGGCGGCGCGAACTTCCCCGAGAGCAACCTGCTCGGCGAGATCTACGCGCAGGCCCTCGAGGCGAAGGGCGTCAAGGTCACCCGCAAGTTCAACATCGGCGCCCGCGAGATCTACTACGACCAGGTCGTCAAGGGCGGCATCAGCGTGATGCCCGAATACAACGGCGCCCTGCTGACCACCTCGGTCGACAAGAGCAGCACCGCCGCGACCACCGAGGAGATCAACACCGCCCTCAAGGCGAAGCTGCCGCCGTCCGTCGAGATCCTCGACTCCGCCGAAGCCGAGGACAAGGACTCCGTCACCGTCAACCCGCAGACGGCCGCCAAGCACAACCTGAAGTCCATCGCCGACCTGAAGCCCGTCGCGGGGGAACTCACCATCGCCGGCCCGTCCGAGTTCAAGACCCGCCAGCAGGGGCTCGTCGGGCTCAAGAAGGTCTACGGGCTGGAGTTCAAGAAGTTCCAGCCGTTCGACGCCGGCGCGCAGGCCACCCTGGTGAAGCTCCTCACCGAGAACAAGATCCAGGCCGCCGACCTGTTCACGACCGACCCGACCATCCAGCAGAAGAAGCTGGTCGTCCTCGAAGACCCGGAGAACGTCTTCAGCGCCCAGAACGTCACGCCGCTGGTCAACAAGTCCGCCGTGAACGACCAGGGGAAGGCGGCCCTGAACGCCGTCTCCGCCAAGCTCACCACCCAGGACCTCCTGGACATGATGAAGCGCATCGCCATCGACAAGGATGACCAGGAGAAGGTCGCCGAAGACTGGCTGAAGAAGTCCGGTCTCGTCTGACCGGGATAACCGGCCGACGGCCGAGCCCCGCGAATGGGGCTCGGCCGTTCGCCTTTTCGGGGCGTCGTGGTCCTGGTGCGGTTCAGCGGTCGCCGACCTTCAGGTGGGCGATGACGGGATCGTGGTCGGAGGCGTAGACCTCGCCGTCCCGGTACGGGTCGATCTCGGCCCGGACCGTGCCGACCGCGCCACGCGTCAGAATCCAGTCGATCCGCTTGCCGTCCCGTTCCGACGGGAGCCAATGGTTCTCGGTGCGGTACTGCGGGCCGCGGCGGGCGGCTTTCGCCCACGTGTCCTGGAACGCGTCGGGCCCGGTGAGGATCGCGTGGACCGGTGAGGCTCCGGCGGCCGAGTTGAAGTCCCCGGTCAGCACCACGGGGACGCCCGCCTGGAACTCGCGCACTCGGTCGAGGATCAGCCGGGCGCTCTTCACCCGCGAGTCGGCCGACATGTTGTCCAGGTGCGTGTTGGCCTGGTACAGCACCGTCCCGGTGCGCCGGTCGCGGAACTTGGCCCACGTCACCATCCGGACGTACCGGTTGTCCCAGGTGGCCGAGCCGATGACGGACGGGGTGTCGGAGAGCCAGAAGTGGTCGAAGTCGAGGACCTCGAACCGCTGCTTCCGATAGAAGATCGACAAGAACCGGTCGCGGGTGCCGCCCTGGGTGCCGAGGCCGACCCAGCCGTAGTCCTTCAGCGTCCGGACCAGGTCGCGCACCTGGTACCCGCGGGCCTCCTGCACGCCCAGCAGGTCGGGGTCGTGGTCGTGCAGCAGGTGTTCGACGATCGGCAGCCGGGTCTTCCAGTCCCGCAGCGGCGGGTCGTTCACACCGCGCAGGTTGTAGGTCATCACGCGGATCGTCCCCGCCCCGGCGAGCGGGCCAACGCCCAACTCAAGAACTCAAGACCTGGCGCGTCCTGCACAACCTGCGCTGCTGCCCGCACAAGGCCGGTCCGCTCGCCAAGGCCATCCACGTCCTACAAGACCGCGAACTCCAGGCCGCCGACCGGGGGATGAAAGCGTTCACTGGCTCGAAGTAGACCGTCACCGGCATTTCGCCTTCAGTTCGCCCGGTCAATTGGTCTTCTGCGGGACGAGTTGAAGGCGAATGTTGCCGTCATACGCGACAACGAACGTCGAGATCCGGGCCGTGCGAGCGTCGGGTTTCCAGGTCAACGGGACGAGAAAAAGGCGCCCGCCCGAGGCCAGAAGAAGTCGCAGGTTCTGGTAGCGGTGGCGGTAGGTGACCGATTCGCCGAAATCGGCGTGCAGCGTTTCGGGCGGAGCGTCGCTCAGCGGCTCCTTGGTGTAGAGGACGACCTCGGGAAGCTTGGCGAAGTCGCGGGCGTCGTCGTAGGCGCGGGCGACACCGACCTCGGCTGCAAGGCTGTTGGCCGCCCAGAACAGGCCTATCGCGACCACCGCGAACGCCACGTACCGTCCGCCGCGCTCCACGTCGGTCAGCGCCGGACGTTCTCGCCAACCGCCGTCCCCGGCCTGGCGGAACAGCCAGAACGCGTAGACCAGCGAAGGTACGCCAGCCGTCAGGCAGAGCGGCGTCACGCCGGGTGTCTCGTTCGCGGCGACCTTCGTCGACAGGACTCCGACCAACGCCCTGCCGGTCAGCGCGAGCCCGGCCAGCGCCACGGCCAGCGCGATCCGCCGGGCGGCGCGCACCCGGTCCGGAAGCACCATGCCGCGCACGACCGCATGTCCGCCGAGAGTCACGAGGGCGATCAGAAGGAGCAGCACTGCCGCCGGGTACGCCACTTCCACGCCGTAGAGCAGGAGTATCTGGTTCCCGAGGTCGGTGAGTTGCAGATCAACGCCGAAGTAGCGAAACCGCTGGAGCGTTGCGACATAGCCGTACCAGATCAGGACGGCCGCGACGAGCGACGTCGGCGGGCCGAAGGTGCCCAGTGCGGAGAGTCGCTGCGTCCAGTCCGGCGCCGGTCCGGGATCGGGTTCCGAAGGGAGAGGCCTGCGCGCCCTCGCCAGCCGTTCGGATCGGCTCCTAGCACTGGCCGAGATTGCTCTCGCCTCCGTTCGGCGCCTCGGGGAAGGGCGTCCACTTGGTGCAGGCGTTCAGCGTCAGCGTCGTCCGCCAGGTCGCGCGCACCGGACGGTCGGCGGTCGCCCCGAGACCACCGCACGGCCCGGAGGAGTCCGTGCACAGCTTCGAGAGCCGCCACGTGACCAGCACCGTATAGCGGGCGGGCCTTGGAATCTCTGGCTGGTAGGTGTATGCAGGCGTGATCGCGCACGGGTCCGTGGGTTCGATCACCGCGTCGGGTGCACAGGGCTTGCGCGCCTGGATGCCCACGCCAGCCGCGCCCGTGCAGTTCGGAGCCGTCTCGTAGGTGACGGTTGCGAACCTGGACCGCGCCAGAACCTCGTCGGACATGCCGCTGTCGTTGATCAGCACGGGCTCGCCTGACTGCGCGGCCGTGAAGCCCTCGATCCGCACTGGATAGGGGCTCCAGACCATCTGGCACAGCGCGTCCGGTGTCCGGTTCTGGAGGGACGCTCCACTGCCGGTGTTCACACGCGGCGTCGTCCAGGCGCGCGGCGACGGACCCACCGACGGCGGCCCGGATGTGCCGCCGGTCGGCTGACCGGTCGCCGTCCCGGTCTCCGAGGGGGCGAGCGTCACGGGGTCGACCGCTGGCCCCTTGTGCGGTGAGCCGCCGCACGCCGTCAGCGCGGTCAGGCCGACCGCCAGCGACACCACCGTGAGGGGACGCGAACCCATATCCGCATTATCGGGGAGTTCCCCCTGCCGGAGGGGCCTTCGTGCAGGCCAGACGCGGCCACCGCGCCTTGCGCGCGTGAACCGGAGCCGCCAGACGGCCGCAGGCTCGCGCGCGTTCGGCCGAGCGAAGCCCGGGTCATGAGCCGCCCGACGCGCAAACCGGGCCGTGAGAACCGCCACAGTGGGCGCCACCGCACCGCTCGGATGCACGTGACACGAACCGGATGCCGTTTCGCCTGGCAGACGGCATTGAGCGGCGCGACGCCCCGCTCGCAATCACGCCGTGACCAGGGACCTCGCACCCGAGGATGAAAAGCGTTCAATGGGGCGATGCCGGGGGAAATGGCGTTCAACGTTGGACCTGGCATCGAGCGTCATCCGACGATCCGGAAGACGCCGATGTCGTCGGCGCCGGTCCCTTCGGAGGTGGTCTGGTTCAAAGACGCCTCGACGCCCACCCAGCCGTGGAAACCCCCGCCGTCGTCCACGATCTGGATCATGGGCTTGACGTGCGAGTTCCCGGTGTAGCAGGTCTCCTTGCGCGCGTCGGCGAGGCCGGTGCGCCAATGCCACAGGGTGTCGCGCCGGTGGCCGGACGCGGTGTCGGCCGGAGCGACGTAGTACACGGTGTGGGCCGGGTCGCGGGCGGGGTGGGTCCGCGCGCCCAGGCAGCGGTGGTCCCCGCACGGTTTCCAGCGGGTGACCCAGAACGGCGAACCGTCACCGTGGTCGATGTACCCCGTGCCCGAGGGGCGGGTCTTCCACAGGTGATAGCGGTGGACGAGCGCGGTGTGGTCCGAGGCGGCGACTGCGTCGGCCGGGACGCGGGCGTTCCACGGCGCGTTGCTGCCGTCGCCGAAACCGTGCGTGGCTCCGAGGTCGTTCGCGGTCAGTTCGACGCCGGCGAGTTCGCCGCCCGCCAGGGAGGTGAGCTTCCAGTCCTCCCAATGTCCGTCGTCCCACGCGATGTGCAGCCCATCTCCGCGGACGCTGTACTTGCCCGCCAGCGTTCGCGCGGCGTCGGCCGACTGCCAGCCCGACGCGGTGAGCACCTTGCAGTTCCGCCCCGCGCAGCCCGAGGCGCGGTTCCCGGTGGAGGCGCGCCGTACGCGGGTCGACTGCCTCCAAGACCAGTGTTCCTCCAGTACGTCCCCGTCCGGGGTGAAGGTGTACTGGCCGAGGCGGACCCAGTTGCTCCGGGACGCCGCGTCGAGCCGTCCGATGGCGATGGCGAAGTTCGACTTGCCCAGCGGCGTCCCCGCCTCCCTCGCGGTGGAGCGGGATGCGGGCTGGACGACGAGCAGGGCCACGGCGGCGAGGACCGCCGCCGCCGCGCTGGAGACGCGCATGTTTCCCCCTGCATCGGAACCGTTTCGCTGGCCTGCGCGCCGGTGCCGACCGGCGGCCCGATCACCCTCGCGGGGACGCCGCGCGAAAGGCGGGCGACACCCCATCCTTGATCATCGGGCTGTGAAGGACTGATCGGCCCATCGCGGACGCTTCACCGCGGCTTGACCCGGCCGAGACCCCCGTCGTCACTCCGCCGCCCGCCGGACGCGGCTCCACGGCGCAGCATCAGGTCGCGGGCGGCCAGCCGATGTTCCCGTCGATCATGAGGTGGGCGAAGCCCCGGGCCTCGGCCAGATATTCGGCGTGGCGCTCGGTGCGCTCGGTGCGGAAGTCGTCATCGGCCCGTTCGTCTCCCTCGTCGGAGTCGTCGAGCTCTTCAGCGTCGAGGTGGCTGAGAAACGCGACCAGCTCGGGGCGCGTTGTGTTCGCCGATGCGATGTCCGCCTTGGTGCGGGCGGGGAATCCGCAGGAGTACCCAGCGCCGTGGTACTCGTCCACGATGCCGAGGAACATCGCGTCGAGACTGGGAAACGACGCCTGGTCGACGACCTCGGTCGGCAGCGTCCCGCAGCGGAACCCGATCGCCAGGCGGTCGAGCCGAGCGAGTTCCTCGCAGCCTGCGAGTTCCTGCGCCTCCCCGGTGTCGCACACGAGCACCTCGGCGGAGCGCAGCTCCGGCACGAGCCCCGAACGCATCAGGTGGACCAGGTCGGGCGCCCGCAGACCCGCGTGCCGCAGCCGCCAAGGCCGTCCGGTGGCCGGGCGGAACGACGGCTTCCCGAAATGCCACATGTCCTCGTGGACGCTCAGCAGACTCAGTGATTCGAGCCGCGCGACGGCGGGGGCGGCGGCGAGCTTCGCGACCAGTTCCTCCTCCATGTCGGTGAGGTGGCCGATCTGGATCGACCGCAGCCCGTCCCATTGATCCATCGTCTCGACCAGCGCGGTGAGTTGTTCGTCCGCGAACCAGCCGAGGTCGAGGTGGGTCACGCCGCGCACTTCGGGGTGACGGCGCGGGTCCGGGAGAGCGGCATCGCGAAGGCCGCACCGTGCTGAGCCCAGCGCCAGCGACCGGACGAGCGGCCACCCCGGCTTCGAGTGACCGGCGTCCAGTGCGGCCAGCCAGGACCATGGTGCTTCGCGCACCGGATCGGGCCACGAGGCGAGTCGCTCAGCACAGAACGAGACGAGAGCCTGCGGGCCGCCCGCGCGGGCGAGAGCAGCGCAGAGCGCACGGAACGCGAGCCTGCTCGGTGGGCCGTCCAGTATCCGCTCGACCTCGGCGCGGTAGCCGATCACTGCCGCAACCTACTGCCCGCCGACCGCCGCGAGCGCGCGGATCCCGCGGGAACGTGAACCGAGGACGCCGCCCACGACCGCTCGGACGCGCGGCGAGCACCGCCCGATACGATCCTTTTGTTTCGCTGTGCGACGGGCGGCGTGCCCCGCGACCCAGTGGCGCATGACCGGTGAAGGGGAACGAGTGCTCCGACTGGACGTCGGCCTGCCGCGGTCGATGTGGACGGTTTGGCTCAGCTGCCTGCTCCCGACGATCGCCCTGGCGAACCTGATGGTGGGGGCGATCAGCCTGATGTTCCTCACCTCCTCGGAGTTCGGAGTGATCGGCGTTTTCCTGCTGCTGCCGCTCCTGATCCTGGACGTGTTCATTGCGCTGATGCTGCTTCATCACTACCGCGACGCGTCCTGGCTCGACGGCAGGGTCCTCGTCCGCCGCCTGGTCTTCGCCCGCCGCCGCTACGACCTCGCCGCCGCGCAGGTCAGCGCGGAGAGCGTCCAGCCGGTGTGGACGAACTGGCGCGGCGGCGTCCTGCCCCGCCTGGTCGTGCAAGTGCCCGGCCGCGCACCGGCCAAGCTGTGGCTGCGCGACCCGGCCCGCAGAGGAGCCCTCCTCCCATCGGCCCAACTGGCGGCCTTGGCTCGGGCCATAGACCCTGACTTGCGACACCCGATCGCCGGGAAATTATGGCAACTGGCCTCCGACCCCCTCCCCGGCATCATCTGACGCACGGTGAGCGACGACGCGTTGACTTGCGGCATGTTGTTGTTATGGGCGCGCCCAAAGCAACGACTCGCCGCAGGTCAACGTGGTGGCTGCGTTGGGCTCCGCGCCGAGTGCGTTGACTTGCGGCATGTTGTTGTTTTGAGCGTGTCGGAAGCAACGACTCGCCGCAGGTCAACGTGGTTGCAACCGGCCGTATCGCCGTCCCGCTAGTTGCCGGAGCGAAGGCCCTGGATGAAGGCCGCCCATTCGTGGGGCGAGAAGTCGAGGACGGGCCCCGTGCCGCCCCGCTTGGTGTCCCGTACGCCGATAGTGCCCTGCGGAGAGCGGCCGACCTCGACGCACTCGGTGTCCGGATTGCTGTAGCTGGACTTGCGCCAGCCGCTGTACTGCTGCTTCACGTGTCGTGCCCTGTCCGTTCACTCAGCTGATCGGCCGTGTCCGCAAGGAGTGAAAGGCTCTCCAGCGCGGGGAGCGTGGCCTCTCGCAGGCGGTCGTGGAGACGCTCATACTTTGCCACCTCCCCTGGGATCGTGTGTATGAGGTCCGTGTTCGCGTTCTCGGCAACGACCATCGGTAGATCAACGGGGTCGTGAAACGTGTAGATCATGTATGTCGACGGTGGCAGACGACCAGGGGAGAGCCGAGCATCCAGTGGCAGCACCAGAAGGGTGAAGTGAGGTCGTCGAGATACGGTGTCGACCATGTGGCGGAGTTGCGCCGCCATTGTCTCCGCAGGGACGGCGAGGCGCTTCAACACGAACTCGTCCAGGATGATTTCCGCTGTCGGGCCGTTGGCGCGGAAGAAGGTCTTCTGTCGTTCAAGACGAGCCTGAACCGTGCGCGCGGGTACGTAGTTGATCTCTGACCCCTCTGCGAGGTCTAGTTCGATGAGAGCCTCAAGGAACTCGGGAGTCTGCACGAGACCGGGAATCGACATCTGGTTGTAGCCGCGGATGGTGGCGGCGCCGGATTCGAGGTCGGCGTACATGCGCTGGCGGGTGCCCATGGTGTCGCCGTAGGAGTCCCACCAGCCTCGGTCGGCGGCGTCACAGGCGATCTGGAGGATCTCGTGGAACTTGTCGCCGGTGGCGCCGAGGATTTTCAAGATCTGCTGGATGTCGCGCACGTCGGGACGGCAGCGGGCGTTCTCCAGCTTGGAAATCGTCATGCGGGAGCGGTAGATGCGGCGGGCCAGTTCCTCGGCTGTCATGCCGCTCTGCTCGCGGAGGGTTCGCAGTTCGCTGGCGAGTCGGCGCCGACGGACGAACGGGCTGGTCACCGGAGGCCTCCTGGGTCGTGCCGGGGCGGGGGCGGCGCCGACCGGGGGAGTCAACGCGTCCACTCTGTGTTACCAGCCGATCCCCGAGTGTGTCATCGATAGCCGCGCGGCTCGAACACGCCAGGCGAGAATCCGCTGGGCGTTTCGGTGGCGTTCCGGAGACGAACGTTCGTCCGCCGCACCGTTCCGTTCGTTTACGTAAATGAGGGCGCACGTTCAGGGCGGAGGCGTGCCGAGGCGCCGGGTGGGCCGTCGACCTGGGACTTTTCAGTACCGGAGGCGCACGGTTGCTGAAGATGGAACGGCTGATGACACGCCGTCCCGAAAGGTGATCAATGCTGCTCGCCGTTACCGCCCCCGCGACTCACGAGGCTCCGATGCACTGGCGGCGCGAGTTCCGTGGCAGGCCCGAACAGATCCGGTTCGTACGGGCCTTCGCCGCGCACCTGCTCGCCGACTTCCCGGCGCTGGACGACGTCCTCCTCGTCCTGGACGAGCTTGCCGTGAACGCCATCCAGCACACCCGTTCCGGGGAGGACGGCGGCCGGTTCACCGTCGACATCAACATGGACGTGGCCGGGGTCATCGTCTACGTGACGGACCAGGGTGGGCAGGGCGAGCCCAAGCTGCGAAGCCTGGCCGAGCTGGCGGAGGGCGGGCGTGGCCTGCTCACCGTGGACGCCCTCGCCACCACCTGGTCCTGGACCGGCACCCGGGAGTCCCGCACGATCCGCGCCACCTTCCCCCGCACGAACCACGGTTGAGGAGCCGTACTGTCCGCGCCGCCCCTACCGGGTGGTGCAGACCCAGGCGACCCAGCGGCCGCCGCCGGCATTGTTGATCGCGTTGCGCTGGGCTTCGGTGCGTGTGTCGCCGTGGCCGCCCCAGTACCTGTTGGTCCTTGAGTTGTAGGCGACCGCGCCGCAGCCGTTGACGAACGTGGTGAGGACCTTGCAGCCGGTGGCCGGGCAGGCGTTCAGCGCCCGCCGCCTGGCGGCGGCCGGGGAGTCGTAGTCCCAGGACCTGCCGATCGCGCCGTTGCGTCCCACGGCGATGGCCCCGTAGTTCATCGGAGGCGGCGAGTACGTGGGCTCCGGTGTGGTCGGCTCCAAGGTCGGCGGAGTGTAGGTGGGCGGGCTGTAGGTGGGCGGGGTCGGAAGGTCGGAGAGCGTGGGGCGCACCGCCGCCGACGTGCCCGATGAGTCGTCGGAGTCACCCCCGGCCAGCAGGAAGACACCGCCGCCGATCAGTAGCAGGACGCCCGTGACGGCCACGATCACGACGACCATCGCGTTGCCGCCCTTCGGCGGCTGGGAGCCGGGCGGCCTCCACCCCGGAGGGCCGGGCGGCGGCCCCCATCCGGGCGGGCCGGGCGGGCCGGCCGGAGGTCGGTGGCTATGCGGCGGTTGTGGAGGTTGCACGGTGAATGCCCCTGAACGGCGTCGATATCCGGAAGATCATAGCGATTCCCTCATCGGACGACAGGCGATCTTCACCGGTTCCAGTTCGCCGGGCCGTCGGTGGCGGCACTTTGCTCGGTCGTGGCCCGGCGGGCTTATGCGGGTGGGCGGCCGGTGAGGCGGGTGGTCAGGGTTTCGGCGGTTCTGCGGACGGGGGCGGCCAGGTGCGGCCAGGTTTCCGGGGGGTGGTCCTCGCGCCGGAAGGTGACGGTGATGGCGGCGGTGGGGTGGCCGGTGTGGTCGAAGGCGCAGGCGGCGATGCTCGCGAAGCCCTCGGTGATGTGGCCGTCCTCGACCGACCAGCCCCGGCGGACGTCCTCGGCGAGGGTGCGGCGCAGTTCGCGCAGGGACGCGGGGCCCTTGCCCGTGCGGTTCACGAAGCGGCCCGGGAACAGGGCGCGCACCTGGGCGGGCGGCAGGTGCGCGAGCAGGGAGAGGCCGCTGGCGGTCAGGTGGGCGGGCATGCTGACGCCCACGTCGGTGACCAGGGTGGCGTGCCGGGGCGGCTGCTCCTTGAGGAGGTAGAGGGTCTCGGCGCCGTGCAGGATGCCCAACTGGGCTATCTCGCCCGCCCGGTCGACCAGGCGGCGGAGGAGGGGACGGGCCAGGCGTTCCAGGGGTTCGTGGCGCAGGTAGGCGGAGCCTGTTTCGAAGGCCGCCACGCCGAGGCCCCAGCGGCGCTCTTCGGGGATGTAGGTGACGAAGCCGTCCTCCGACATGGCGGTGAGCAGGTGGTACGTGCTGGAGCGGGGGAGGTCCAGGGCGCGGGCGACGGCGGACGCGGGGAGCGGGCCGGGCGCGCCCGCGAGGAGGCGCAGCACCGCGAGCGCGCGGCGGGCGGCGGGGACCTGGGGCATGGACGAATTGTCTCGTATCTGAGACACCGGATGGTGGGCGGGGGTGGGACGGGCGGCGGAGAGCGGTTCCAATGGTGGGTATGGGTGTTCCTATGGTCGAGGTCGGTCCGGAAGCGTTGACGTTCGCTCAGGTCGTCGCCGTCGCGCGGGACGGCGCCCGGGTCGCGCTGACCGATGAGGCGCTGAAGCTGATCGGCGAGGCGCGAGCTCATATCGAGGAGCTGTCAGCGCTTCCGCGGCCCGTCTACGGGGTCTCGACGGGGTTCGGGGCGCTGGCGACGCGGCACATCGCCCCCGAGCTGCGCGATCAGTTGCAGCTCAACATCGTCCGGTCGCATGCGGCCGGGTCGGGGGCCGAGGTCGAGCGGGAGGTCGTGCGGGCGCTGATGCTGCTGCGGCTGCGGACGCTGGCGACCGGGCGCACCGGTGTGCAGCCGACGACCGCGCGGACGATGGCGGGGCTGCTCAACGCCGGCATCACCCCGCAGGTCTTCGAGTACGGCAGCCTCGGCTGCTCCGGGGACCTCGCGCCGCTCGCCCATGTCGCGCTCGCGCTGATCGGTGAGGGGTCGGTCAGGGACGCGAACGGCGAGTTGAAGCCGGCGGCGGAGGCGCTGGGCGAGGCGGGGATCGCGCCGGTCAAGCTCGCCGCCAAGGAGGGCCTCGCCCTGCTGAACGGGACGGACGGCATGCTCGGCATGCTCGTCCTCGCGATCGACGACCTGCGGAGGCTGCTCGTCGCGGCCGACGTCGCGGCCGCGATGACCGTCGAGGCCCTGCTCGGGACGGACCGGGTCTTCGCCGCCGACCTCCAGGCGCTCCGGCCCCATCCGGGACAGGCCGCGTCGGCCGCCAACCTGCGGGCCCTGCTCGCCGCGTCCGAGATCATGGAGTCGCATCGCGGGCCCGACTGCACCCGCGTCCAGGACGCCTACTCGCTCCGCTGCGCACCGCAGGTGCACGGCGCGGCGAGAGACACCGTCCAGCATGCCGAGCTGGTCGCGCAGAGGGAAATGGCGTCGGCCATCGACAATCCCGTGGTGCTTCCGGACGGACGGGTCGAGTCGAACGGGAACTTCCACGGGGCGCCCGTCGCCTATGTGCTCGACTTCCTGGCGGTGCCCACGGCGGACGTCGCGTCGATGTCGGAGCGGCGTACCGACCGGATGCTCGACAAGGGACGTTCCTACGGCCTCCCCGCCTTTCTCGCGGACGATCCCGGCGTCGACTCCGGTCACATGATCGCCCAGTACACGCAGGCCGGGATCGTGTCGGAGCTGAAGCGGCTCGCGGCCCCGGCGAGCGCCGACTCCATTCCGAGTTCGGCGATGCAGGAGGACCACGTCTCGATGGGGTGGAACGCGGCCCGCAAGCTGCGCAGGGCGGTGGACGGGCTGGCCCAGGTGATCGCCGTCGAGATCCTCACCGCCGCGCGGGCGCTGGACCTGCGCACCCCGCTGCGTCCCGGCCCGGCGACCGGCGCCGTCGTCGCGAGGCTGCGCGAGGCCGTCCCGCCGCCCGGCCCGGACCGCTACCTCGCGCCCGAGATCGCCGCCGCCGCCGCGCTGGTGCGGGACGGCTCCCTGGTCGCCGCCGCCGAGGCCGTCACCGGCCCGCTCTCGTAAGGAGCCCGACATGTCAGGACCCCGTCCCGTCCGCGCGCCGCGCGGCACGTCGCTGACCGCGGCCAAGGGCTGGCCGCAGGAGGCCGCCCTGCGCATGATCCAGAACAATCTCGATCTGGAGGTCGCCGAGCACCCGGACGAGCTGGTCGTCTACGGAGGTTCCGGGAAGGCGGCCCGGAACTGGGACGCCTTCGACGGCATCGTGCGGTCGCTGTCCGACCTGGACGGGGACGAGACGCTGCTCGTCCAGTCCGGCAAGCCGGTCGGGATCTTCCGGACGCACGAGTGGGCGCCGCGCGTGCTGATCGCCAACTCCAACCTCGTCCCGCAGTGGGCGACCTGGGAGGAGTTCCGCCGGTTGGAGTCGCTCGGCCTGACGATGTTCGGGCAGATGACCGCCGGGTCGTGGATCTACATCGGGACGCAGGGCATCCTGCAGGGCACCTACGAGACGTTCGCGGCGGTGGCCGGGAAGCGGTTCGGCGGCACCCTGGCCGGGACGATCACGCTGACCGCCGGGCTCGGCGGGATGGGCGGCGCGCAGCCCCTCGCCGTCACGATGAACGGCGGCGTCGCGATCTGCGTCGAGTGCGACCCGTCCCGCATCGAGCGGCGCGTCGCGCACCGGTACTGCGACGTCCGGGCCGGGTCGCTGGACGAGGCGCTGCGGCTCGCCGAACAGGCGGCGGCGGAGCGGCGCCCGCTGTCGATCGCCGTGCTCGGGAACGCCGCCGACGCCGTCCCCGAACTGCTCGGGCGCGGCGCCCCGATCGACATCGTCACCGACCAGACCAGCGCGCACGACCCGCTGATGTACCTGCCGAGGGGCGTCGCGTTCGAGGACATGGCCGCCGAACGCGACAAGGACCGGGACGGCTTCATCGCGAGGGCCCGCGCGTCGATGGCCGCGCACGTCGAGGCGATGGTCGGGTTCCAGGACGCGGGAGCCGAGGTCTTCGACTACGGGAACTCCATCCGTGGTGAGGCGCAACTCGCGGGGTACGCGCGCGCGTTCGAGTTCCCCGGGTTCGTCCCCGCCTACATCCGGCCGCTCTTCTGCGAGGGCAAGGGGCCGTTCCGCTGGGCGGCGCTGTCCGGCGACCCGAAGGACATCGCGCGCACCGACAAGGCGATCCTCGACCTCTTCCCGGACAACGAGCCGCTGGCCCGCTGGATCAGGATGGCGGGCGAGAAGGTCCACTTCCAGGGCCTGCCGTCCCGGATCTGCTGGCTCGGCTACGGCGAGCGCGACAAGGCCGGCGACCTCTTCAACGACCTGGTCGCGCGCGGCGAGATCAGCGCGCCGATCGTGCTCGGCCGCGACCACCTCGACTGCGGCTCGGTCGCCAGCCCGTACCGGGAGACCGAGGGCATGAAGGACGGTTCGGACGCGATCGCCGACTGGCCGCTGCTGAACGCCATGCTCAACACCGCGTCCGGCGCGACGTGGGTGTCCGTCCACCATGGCGGCGGGGTCGGGATCGGCCGGTCCGTCCACGCGGGCCAGGTCTGCGTCGCGGACGGGACGGCCCTCGCCGGGGAGAAGCTCCGGCGCGTCCTGACCAACGACCCCGGCACCGGCGTCATGCGGCACGTCGACGCCGGGTACGACCGCGCCGCCGAGGTCGCCGCCGAGCGCGGCGTCCGGATCCCGATGCGTTGAGTTGCGGCGAGTCGTTGTTATGGAGGACTCCTTAAGAACGACATGCCGCAGGTGAACGAGGAGAGGCATGAGCTTCGAGGAGATGTGGGCGGCGCTGCTGCCGGTCGGGCGGGACGAGGCGACCGGCGGTTACCACCGGTTCGCCTGGACGCCGCCCGAACTGGAGTGCCGGTCCTGGTTCCTGGACGAGGCGCGCCGCCGCGACCTCGACGTGGAGCACGACGCCAACGGCAACATGTTCGCCTGGTGGTTCCCCCGGAACGGAACAAGGCACAACGCCGTCCTGACCGGAAGCCACCTCGATTCGGTCCCCGGCGGGGGAGCGTTCGACGGTCCGCTCGGCATCGTGTCCGCCTTCGCCGCGATCGACAGGCTGAGACAGCGGGGCGTCCAGCCGGAACGGCCGATCGGTGTCGCCGCGTTGGCCGAGGAGGAAGGCGCGAGGTTCGGCGTGGCCTGCCTTGGCTCGCGCCTACTCTCCGGAGCGATCGACCCGGCGCGGGCGCGCGCGCTGACCGACGGTGACGGGCACACGTTCGCCGAGGTCATGCACAACGCCGGGCTCGATCCCGAGGCCATCGGCCAAGACGACGACCTCCTCGGACGCATCGGCTGCTACATCGAGCTCCACGTCGAGCAGGGGCGGGCGCTGGACCGTCCCGTCGGCATCGCCGGCTCGATCGTCCCGCACGGCCGGTGGCGGTTCGGGTTCACCGGCGAGGGCAACCACGCCGGGACGACCGCGCTCGCCGACCGCCGCGACCCGATGCCGCCGTTCGCCGGCATGGTCCTCGCCGCCCGCGAGGCGGCCGAACGCAACGGCACCGTCGCGACCGTGGGGAAGGTCGAGGTCGTGCCGGGAGGGGTGAACGCGATCGCCTCGTCCGTCACCGCCTGGCTGGACGCCCGAGGCCCGGCCGAGGACGCCGTCCGGCGGACCGTGCAGGAGGTCGACGAGGCCGCCCGCGTCGCCGCGCGCCCGCACCGGGTGAGCGTCGACCTCGCCGAGGAGTCCTACACCGAGATCGTCGAGTTCAACCTGGCGCTGCGCGACCGGGTCGGCGCGGCCCTCGGCGGCGGCGTGCCCGTCCTGCCGACCGGCGCGGGCCACGACGCGGGCGTCCTGTCCGCCCGGCTGCCCGCCGCGATGCTGTTCGTCCGGAACCCGACCGGGGTCTCGCACGCGCCCGCCGAGTTCGCCGAGCCGGCGGACTGCCTGGCGGGGGTGGAGGCCCTGACCGAGGTACTGGACGACCTGGCGCGCGGGTAAGGATCCGGTATGCAGTGGCATGCGCAGTTCGCCTGGCTCGGTGACGGTGTGGCGGCCGACGTGCTCATCGAGGCCGACGGCGAGCGGATCACGAGCATCGCGGCCGGCGTCCCGTCCGCCCCCCACGCCCAGCGGCTGCCCGGCCTCACCCTCCCGGGCCTCGCCGACGCCCACTCCCACGCCTTCCACCGCGCCCTCCGCTCCCGCGTCCAGGCCGCCGGGGGATGGGGCGAGGCCCCGGGGGCGAAACGCACCGGCACGTTCTGGACGTGGCGGGAGCAGATGTACCGGGTCGCCGACCGGCTCGACCCCGAGTCGTACCGCGCCCTCGCCAGAGGCGTGTTCGCCGAGATGGCCCTCGCCGGGATCAGCTGCGTCGGAGAGTTCCACTACCTGCACCACAGGCCCGGCGGCGCGCCCTACGCCGACCCAAACGCGATGGGCGAGGCGCTGATCGCCGCCGCGGCCGACGCCGGAATCCGGATCACCCTCCTCGACACCTGCTACCTCACCGGCGGCATCGGCCGCCCGCTGAAGGGCCCGCAGCTGCGCTTCGGCGACGGCACCGCCGGCAACTGGGCGCGTCGCGTCGACACCCTCTACGAGCAGACGGACAAGGCGGGCCGGCTGCACGCCCGCGTCGGCGCCGCGATCCACTCCGTCCGCGCGGTGCCGCGCGAGCAACTCCATGCAGTCGCGGCCTGGGCGAAGGAGCACCGCGCGCCGCTGCACGTCCACCTGTCCGAGCAGCCGGCCGAGAACGAGGCGTGCCTGGACGCCTACGACATGACCCCCGCCCGCCTGCTCGCCGAGTCGGGTGCACTCGGCGCGCTCACCACCGCCGTCCACGCCACGCACCTCACCGACGAGGACATCGACCTCCTCGGGACGACGATGACCGGCGTGTGCATGTGCCCGACCACCGAACGCGACCTCGCCGACGGCATCGGCCCCGCGCGCGCTCTGGCGGACGCCGGATCCCTGATCTGCCTCGGCTCCGACCAGCACGCCTTCATCGACATGTTCGAGGAGGCACGCGCCGTCGAGCTGGACGAACGCCTCCGCACCCATGCCCGCGGCCACTGGACGGCCGGGGAACTGATCGCCGCCGCCACCTCCAACGGCCACTACGCGCTCGGCTGGCCCGAGGCCGGACGCCTGGAACCCGGCGCGTACGCCGACCTGGTCACCGTCGACCTCGACTCGGTGCGCACCGCCGGCGCCGCCCCCGGCCACACCGCCGAGGCCGCGATCTTCGCCGCCACCGCCGCCGACGTGCGGCACGTGGTCGTCTCCGGCCGCCCGATCGTCCACGACGGCCGCCACCTGCTCGTCGACGACGTCGCCGCCGCACTCACCGAAGCCGTCACGGCCGCCACCCGGGAGGAGCCTGCGTGAGCACGGTCATCACGAACATCGGGGAGCTGGTCACCAACGACCCCGCCACCGGCGACGGCCTCGGCGTCATCCGCGACGCCGCCCTCATGATCGACGGCGGCGCCGTCGCCTGGACGGGCCCCGCCGCCGGGGCGCCCGCCGCCGACGAATCCTTCGACGCCGCCGGACGCGCCGTCCTCCCCGGCTTCGTGGACTCCCACGCCCACCTGGTCTTCGCCGGCGAGCGCGCCGAGGAGTTCGCCGCCCGGATGAGCGGCCGGAAGTACGCGGCGGGCGGCATCCGGACCACCGTCGAACGCACCCGCGCCGCCTCCGACGACGACCTCCGCGCGAACCTGCGACGTCTCATCGACGAGATGGCGCGCCAAGGAACGACGGCCGTCGAGTGCAAATCCGGCTACGGACTCACGGTCGAGCAAGAGGAACGCGCCGTCCGCATCGCCGCCGAACATGCGGACGAGGTCACCTACCTCGGGGCCCACGTCGTCCCCACCGAGTACGAGCACGACGCCGCCGCGTACGCGCACCTCGCCGCGACCGACATGCTTGCCGCCTGCGCCCCGCACGCCCGCTGGGTGGACGTCTTCTGCGAGGAAGGCGCGTTCGACGCAGACCAGGCCCGCGAGATCCTGCAAGCGGGCATGAAAGCGGGCCTGGGCGCCCGCCTCCACGCGAACCAGCTCACCCAAGGCCCGGCCGTGCAACTCGCCGTCGAACTGGACGCCGCGTCCGCCGACCATTGCACGTTCCTGAGCGACGCCGACGTGGACGCCTTGGCCTCGTCCCAGACGGTCGCGACCCTGCTGCCCGGCGTCGAGTTCTCCACCCGCCAGCCCTACCCCGACGCCCGCCGCCTCCTGGACACGGGAGCGACCGTCGCCCTGGCCACCGACTGCAATCCGGGCTCCTGCTACAGCTCCAGCATGGCCTTCTGCATCGCCGTGGCCGTCCGCGACATGGGCATGACCCCGGACGAGGCCGTCTGGTCAGCCACGGCCGGCGGCGCCCGCGCCCTCCGCCGAACCGACGTCGGGCACCTCGGCATCGGCGCCCGCGCCGACGTCCACGTCCTGGACGCCCCGTCCCGCATCCACCTCGCCTACCGCCCCGGCGTCCCGCAGACCGCCGCCGTATGGAAGGCCGGCCGCCGGGTCGCCTGAGACGACGAGGGGATGGCGGCACACACCGCGCACATCGACCAGCCGGAGCTACCCGGCGGGGTCCGCGGAGCCCGCCGGCCGTGTGGGCCCCGAGGAGCCGGGTATGTCCGCCAGTCGTCGAACGTGGAGGCATCACATGGCGGAGTTCCTGACGGACATCGAGACCCTGCGCGAACGCGCCCGCAAGGAGATCGAGAAAGGACCGATCACCGAGGCGTACGGCGCGGACGTGGAACGCGTGATCCAGGTGTGCAACGAGGCCCTGGCCACCGAGATCGTCTGCACGCTGCGCTACAAGCGCCACTATTACACGGCCACCGGCATCCATGCCGAGGTCGTCGCGAGCGAGTTCCTGGAGCACGCCGCTGAGGAGCAGCAGCACGCCGACATGCTCGCCGAGCGGATCGTCCAGCTCGGCGGCGACCCCGACTTCTCGCCCGACACGCTCACCACCCGCGCCCACGCCGAGTACGACGCCAGCCTCGACCTCGTCGAGATGATCAAGGAGGATCTGGTCGCCGAGCGGATCGCCATCGCCTCCTACACAGAGATCGTCCAGTGGCTCGGCGACGGTGACCCGACGACCAAGCGCGTCTTCGAACGCATCCTGGCGCAGGAGGAAGAGCACGCCGACGACCTGCGCGGCCTCCTGGAACGCCTCCCCAAGGGCTAGACCGGCAGATAACGGCGGTTGACCCTCACCAGGGGGGTGCGCTCGCTGGTTATGTAGTCCGTGGTGAGGACTTCGGCTACGAAGAGGGTGTGGTCCCCTGCCTCCATGGTCTGGCGGGTTTCGCATTCCACAGCGGAAATGCCGGTTTCGAGGATCAGGGCGTCCGAGTGGGGGCCCCGGTGATGGGGTTCGGCGGCCAGCAGGATGCGGGCGCCGGGGCGGCCCTCGGCGGCGAAGCGTCCGGCCAGGGCCCGCTGGGGCGAGGACAGGATCGTCGCGGCCCAGCGGGGGCGGCGGTTCAGGACCTCCGAAAGGTAGGAGGACGTCGCCACGCTCGCCACCACCATGGGCGGGTCGAGGGAGACCGACATGAACGAGGTCACCGTCGTGCCGAGGTCGTCGCGGCCGTCGCGGACGGTCAGCACCACCACGCCCGTGGCGAAGCCCGCGACGGCCTCGACGAAGTCGGTGTTCAGCGGATCTCCCAGGTGCCCGGGAGGGTGAGCGGGCCCGCGGCGGGCAGGCCGAGGCGGGCGGCGAGGCCGCCGAGCGACCCCCAGCCGTCGAAGCGGGCGGACGCGGCGGTGCGGTCCTCGCTGGACTCGGGCGGGCGGAGCCGCTCCAGCGGCGAGGTGTGCGGGTACGTCCGGATCGGCGCGTCGGCCGGGAGGCCGGACTTCTTGCGGGCCAGGTCGAGAGCCGTGTCGATGCCGCCGAGCTCGTCGACCAGGCCGCGCTCGCGGGCGTCCGCGCCTGTCCAGACGCGGCCCCGGGCCAGTTCGTGGACGCGTTCGCGGGACAGGTCGCGGCCCTCGGCGACCTTCGCGGTGAAGTCGTCGTAGATCCGGTCGAGGGACGCGTTGACCCGCTCCCACTCGGAGTCGCTGAAGTCCTTGGTGGCGCTCAGCATGCGGGCGTGGTCGCCGTCGGCGACGGCGCCGAGGCCGATGCCGACGCGGTCCAGCAGGTCGTTCACGACGGCCTTGCCGACGACGACGCCGATCGAGCCGGTGAGCGTGCCGGGCTGCGCGACGATCGTGTCCGCGGCCATCGACACGTAATAGCCGCCGGACGCGGCGACGTTGCCCATCGAGACGATCACGGGCTTGCCGGCGCGGCGGGCGAGGACGACCTCCCGCCAGATCGCGTCGGACGCGACGGCGGACCCGCCGGGGCTGTTCACGCGGAACACGATGGCCTTGACCCGGTCGTCCTTGACGGCGGCGCGGAACGCGGCGCCGATCGTGTCCGAGCCCATCGCCGGGCCGGAGTTCGGCAGCGGCCCGCCGCGCCCGCTGCGGCCGAGCCGGATCGGGCCATGCCCGTTGATCAGCGCGACGACGTCCTGCCTGCCGGGCTGCGGGAGGCGTCCCGCGATGCCGTGCGCGCGGTTGTAGCGGGAGACGTAGCGCAGCTGCGCCTCCTCGCCGAACTCCTCGCGCAGGTCGGCGTAGACCTCGTCGCGGTAGGCGAGGCGGTCGACCAGGCTCTCCTCAAGCGCCTCGTCGGCGAGGAACGGGCCGCGGTCGACGAGTTCGCGGACCCTGTCCTGCGGCAGGCCGCGCGCGGCGGCGATCCCGGCGACGATCTGCTCGCCGAGGGAGGCGACGAGGCGCTGCGACGACTCCTGGTGCTCGGGCGTGTAGGTCTTCTCCATGAACGTGTTCGCCATGGTCTTGTACTCGTAGCGCTTGGCGAACCGGGGCTGGATGCCCGCCTTCTCCAGGGCGCCCGCGAAGAACGGCTCCTCGATCGCGACGCCGGTCAGCCCCACCTCGCCGGTCGGCTGGAGGTAGACCTTGTCGAAGCCGGTGGCCAGGTAGAACGGGACGGTGCCGCGCCCGCCCTCGCCGTACGTCTCGGCCCACGCGACGGTGAGCTTGCCGGCGTCCCGCAGCTCCTTGACGGCGTCGCGCAGCTCCTGGGCGAGCGCCAGCCCGATACCGCCGGTGATCTTCACGACGAGGGCGCGCACCCGGCTGTCGGAGCGGGCGCGGCGCAGCCCGTCCAGGACGTCCCGCAGGTTCGTCCGGCGCATGGACAGGAGCGCCGAGACCGGGTCGGACGGCGCGGTCTCCACGATGCCCTCGGTGAGGTCCAGTTCGAGGATCAGCGGGGCCGTCCGCCGGTCGCGGGCCTGTTTGAACACGTTGACGACTGTGCCGGGATCCAACATGGCACCAGACTATGCGGTCGCCCCCGGCCCTTCCCGGGTCCTGAGCCTGGGCGCGCTCCGGCGGGAGGACGTCAGCGGGTGAACGCCTTGTTCGGGATCACGCTCGCGGACGCCTGCGCCACCGGGCGGCCGCGCACGTCGGTGACGAGCGCGTTGGAGACCATGCGGGTGCCGCCGGGGTGCAGGCACGTCCCGGTCACCGTGTACGTCTGCCCGGACTGGACGCCGCGCAGGTAGTCCACGTTCAGGTTGAGCGTGAGCATCGGCATGAAGTGCTCGCACGTGCTGCTCGCCGCCATGCAGACCGCGTTGTCGAGGATCATCGCGATGTAGCCGCCGTGGACGGTGCCGCCGGGGTTGCAGAGCTTGTCCTCGGGCGACCACGCGATCTCCACCCGGCCGGGCTCCGCGAACGTGACGGCCTGCCCGATGTACTCGCTGATGTCGGAGAAGTCGGGCAGGCGCTTGTCGATCATCGCCCGGATGAAATCGGCGCCGGACAGCTGGTTCCACAGGTCGGCGGCCTCCTGCAGGGCCGCCTCGGGGGTCGCCTCGACGCTCAACTCGACTCTCCTTGATCACGGGAATTACCGAATTTTATTCGGGGATCGGGCCGGGCGGCACTGTGCCGTGCATCACGGGTGTCCGGCGCTATCGTCGGACGCATGGGAGACGGCGACGGCTGGGCCGGCTGCGGCCAGGGCCACACGCACTGGGGGCGGTTCGGCGCCGCGGGCCTGCTGGCCTACCACCGCGACGCCGGCGGCCAGGTGTGGATCCTGCTGCAGCAGCGCGCGTGGTGGGGGCTCGGCGGCGGGACGTGGGGCATGTTCGGCGGCGCCCTGCACAGCCACGAGGACGCCGTCACCGGCGCGCTCCGCGAGACCTCCGAGGAGTGCACGCTCGACACCGGAGTGGTGAACGTGCACGGCACCAGCGTCGAGGACCACGGCGGCTGGTCGTTCACGTCCGTCATGGGCTCGCTGTCCGAGCGCATCCCCGTCGCCCCCGCGTCCAGGGAGACGCGCAGGGCGGAATGGGTGCGGGTGGAAGAGGTCACCGACCGCAAGCTGTTCGCGCCGTTCGAGCGGTCGTGGCCCCGCCTGCAGGACGCGATGAAGGGGCTCGTCCTCGTCGTGGACGCGGCGAACGTCGTGGGCGCCCGCGCCGACGGCTGGTGGAAGGACCGCGCAGGAGCCAACGCGCGGCTCCGCGACGACCTGAAGGCCCTCGGCGGCGGCGTGCAGGGCCTGCCCGGCGGAGTCGTCCCGTTCGACCGCTGCTTCCCCGAGGTCGTCATGGTCGTCGAGGGAGCGGCGCGGCCGGTCGCGGACGAGCCGTCCGACGGGGTGGCGGTCGTGGCGGCGCCCGGCAGCGGCGACGACCAGATCGTCGACCTCGTCCGGCGGGCCGGGCCCGACCACGCGCACCTGGTCGTCACGGCCGATCGCGAGCTGCGCGCCCGCTGCGAGGAGGCCGGCGCCGCCGTCACCGGCCCGCGCTGGCTCCTCGATCGCCTCTAGTCGTCTTTCTCTAGTCCTCGACGCGGTGGCCGGCGCCGCGCAGCGCCGCCGTCGCGTCCTTCAGCCGGTGCTCGGGCACGAGGACGAGGTCGGCGTGGTAGGTGGACGCGACGAAGACCGGCACCCCGGCGTCCGCGAGCGGCCCCACGAGCGCGGCCAGCATGCCGGGCGTGTCGAGCCCGTGGCCCGCCTCGCCGTAGAAGCCGACCCAGCGCTCCACCTCGGCGAACGGCGACGCGTCCCGCACGATGGTGAGGCCCTCGGGGGCGCGCACCAGCGCGATCCACTCGTCGTCCTCGGGGAACGTCGCTTGCGGCAGGTGCTCGACCACGAACTGCCCGGGAACGATGTGCAGGCGCTGCATGCGCCCACCCTATTCGGGCACCAGCCACACCGCGCCCAGCGGCGGGACGCGCACCACCGCGGACGCGGGCAGGCCGTGCCACGGTTCCCCGGTCGCCTCGACGCGGCCCATGTTGCCGACGCCGCTGCCGCCGTACTCGTAGGCGTCGGTGTTGACGACCTCGCGCCAGCCGCCCGCGCGGGGGAGGCCGAGCCGGTAGTCCTCGTGCGGGTTCCCGGCGAAGTTGACGACGCAGGCGACGACCGGCGGCTCGTCTCCGTCCTCGTGGGTCTCGGTGTGGTGGGTCCCGGTGAGGGGCGTCCCGTAGCGCAGGTAGGAGAGGGTGTTGCCGCCCGCGTCGTTGCCGTCGATCCAGCGGAACCCCTCATGGTCGCTGTCGCGCGTCCACAGCGCGGGCTCGGCCCGGTAGGCGCGGTTCAGGTCGCGGACGAGCTTCTGCAGCCCGAGATGGTTGGCGCCCTCTGCGGCGTTGTCGAGCAGCCACCAGTCCAGCGGGCGTTCCTCCGCCCACTCGGCGCCCTGCCCGAACTCCTGCCCCATGAACAGCAGCTGCTTGCCGGGATGCGACCACATGTAGGCGAGCAGGGCGCGCAGCCCCGCGAACTGCTGCCAGGCGTCGCCCGGCATCTTGCTCAGCAGCGACCCCTTGCCGTGGACGACCTCGTCGTGCGACAGCGGCAGGACGTAGTTCTCCGAGAACGCGTACACCAGCGAGAACGTGATCTCGTTGTGGTGGTAGTGCCGGAACACGGGCTCGTGGCGCAGGTATTCGAGCGTGTCGTGCATCCAGCCCATGTTCCACTTGAACCCGAACCCGAGCCCGCCGAGATGGGTCGGACGGGACACTCCCGGCCACGCCGTCGACTCCTCCGCGATCGTCATGACGCCGGGGTTGCGCTTGTAGACCGTCGCGTTCATCTCCTGGAGGAAGGAGATGGCCTCCAGGTTCTCCCGGCCGCCGTAGATGTTCGGCGACCACTCGCCCTCGTTGCGCGAGTAGTCGAGGTACAGCATCGAGGCCACGGCGTCCACGCGCAGGCCGTCGATGTGGAACTCCTCCAGCCAGAACGACGCGTTCGCCACGAGGAAGTTGCGGACTTCGGCACGCCCGAAGTTGAAGACGAGCGTCCCCCAGTCGGGGTGCTCACCGCGCGTCGGATCCTCGTGCTCGTATAGGGCGGTGCCGTCGAACCGGGCCAGCGCCCACTCGTCCTTGGGGAAGTGGGCCGGCACCCAGTCCATGATGACGCCGATACCGGCCTGGTGGAGGCGGTCGATGAGATGGCGGAAGTCGTCCGGGTTGCCGAACCGTGCCGTCGGCGCGTAGTAGGACGTCACCTGGTAGCCCCAGGACGGGCCGTAGGGGTGCTCCGCGACCGGCAGCAGTTCCACGTGCGTGAACCCCATCTCGTGCACGTAGTCGGTGAGTTCCTCGGCCAGTTCCTTGTAGCTGAGCCCAGGACGCCACGACCCGAGATGCACCTCGTACACGCTCATGGGTTCGTGCAACCAGTCATGGTCCTTGCGGGCGTCCATCCACTCGCCGTCGGCCCACTCGTAGGACGAGGTGAACACGCGGGACGCCGTCGCCGGAGGATGCTCGGTCCACTGCGCCATCGGGTCGGCCTTGGCGCGCCACACGCCGTCCGCGCCGAGGATCTCGTACTTGTAGCGCATGTCATCGCCGACGCCCGGGACGAACAGCTCCCAGATGCCGGTGGAGCCGAGCGACCGCATCGGATGGGCGCGGCCGTCCCAGTGGTTGAAGTCGCCGACCACGCGCACGCCGCGCGCCGTCGGCGCCCACACCGCGAAAGCCGTCCCGCGCACGGTGCCGAACGCGGACGCGTAGGAGCGGACCCGCGCGCCGAGCGCCCGCCACAGCTCCTCGTGCCGTCCCTCGCCGATCAGGTGCAGATCGAGCTCGCCGAGCGTCGGCAGGTGCCGGTAGGGGTCGTCCTGGATCGTCTCGACGCCGTCCCCGTAGGTGACGGCGAGCCGGTAGTCGGGGACGGCCAGCGGCGCCTTCCTCGCGTCGCCGCCCGCGAGGGACGCCCCCGCGGGAAGCGTGCCCTTGAACAGGCCCTGGTGGAAGTGGTGGAGCGCGTGCCGGTCCCCGTTCGGCAGGACGACCTCGACCCTGTCGGCGAGCGGCCGCAGCGCCCGCACCGTCACGCCGTCCCTGCCCGGATGCGCCCCGAGGACACCGTGTGGATCGTGATGGTCGCCGCCGACGAGCCGGTCGATCTCCGCGCGCGTCACCCGTGCCATGTCCTCAAGGCCTCCCGTCACTGAGCCTTTGCCTCAGTAGAGGTGCCCCGAGAAGCGGCGGTCTCACATGGCGGGCGGGCCTGATTCCGCGAGTTCCGCGTTCATGATCGTGATTGCGGCCGCACGGGCGGCTCGACTCTTCGTCGTGGGGTCGCGCCGAATGGCGCCGCCCGTGCGGCCACGTCTTCCTCGCCCCAGGGGTGACATCCACCCCGCCCCCCTGGGCTCCATTCCTGTGTCACCTCAGCGACACAGGTACCTGCCGTACCGGAGCGCCCGGCCCGGTCCGCCCCCGCCTGCGGACCGGGCCCCGCCGTTCCCCTTGGCGTCCCGTCATCCGTTCCCGTTCCAGCCCGGCGTCTGCCCGATGAGGAGCCGGCGCAGCCCCGGCGAGTCGTCCGCCGCCACCGTCATCGCACATCCCGCCTGAAGTTCGGCGTCGGTGAGGTCGCCGCTGCGGGTCGCGTACCAGCGTCCCGCGTCGCTGCGCCACACCTGCCAGCCCGGGAACTCCGCCTCGATGGCCGCCTTCAACGCGGCGAAGTCACCCATCAAGGTCGTCCCTTCCCAGAAGCCGTTCTTCTGTATACAAAAGTCATACTCACTCCAAGAGGTGTCAAGCTGTCCGTAAGCGGACCGTGCCCTCGCGGATAGCGCATCGAGGGCATGGACGGCTCGGAGGGGCCGACCAGGATCGAACGCCGTTCGAACGGGTGGTACCAGAGTTGGGAGGTGACGCCGGTGCCGGACCGTCCCGCCTACCTGCGCATCGCCGACACGCTGCGGGAGGGGATCCGGGACGGCAGCCTGCCGCCGGGAACGCGGCTGCCGACCATCGCGGAACTGTGCGAGACCCACGGCGTCTCGGAGATCGTCATCCGGCAGGCGGTCGCGCTGCTGCGCGGGGAGGGGCTCGTCGAGACCCGCCGCGGCGGCGGCACGCTCGTCAAGGTGATCCCCCCGGCGCGGCGCGTCGCGATGGACCGGTACCGCGCGGTGAGCCGGCCCCTCGCGGTTCCCGAGACCACGTTCACCCGCGACCAGAAGATCACCTGGGAGGAGTACCGGCTCGACAAGGAGTTCACCCGGGTGCGGGCGGACGACGAGCTCGGCGGGCTGTTCGAGCTGCCGACCGGCGCCGACCTGCTGCGCCGCCGCTTCGTCTTCTACGCGCGCGGCGAGCCGCAGCAGATCTCCGTCAACTACCTGCCGTGGGACCTCGTCGGCGACACGCCCGTCTGCGACCCGGCGCGCGAACCGTGGCCGGGCGGGACGCTCGCGCAGCTGGCCTATCTCGGGCACCCGCCCATCCGGGTGGAGGAGGCCGTCCGGTCCCGCATGCCGACCCCCGAGGAGGCCGAGACCCTCCGGATGAGCCGCGGCGTGCCGGTCCTCGGCATCACCCGCCGGTTGCTGGCGCGCGACGGCGTCATGGAGGTGTGCCGCGAGATCGTGCTGCCCGCCGACCGCGTCGTCCTGGACTACTCCATCGACCTCTGAGCGGGCGGGACGCGGGTCAGCTCGCGAGGCGGGCGAGGGACCGCAGCGGGACGGGCAGCCAGGAGGGCCGGTTGCCCGCCTCGTACCGCACCTCGTAGACCGCCTTGTCCAGCTCGAACGCCCGCACCAGCGTCGCGTGCGCGGCCGGGTCGGGCCCGCCTGCCGCCGCGTAGCCGGCGCAGAACGCCGCCCGGTTCCGTTCCGCCCACGCCTGGGCGCGCAGTTCCAGCGCGTCGGCGCTCTCGGCGGGCAGCCCGCCCTCCCGCACGAGCAGGAACCGCGCCGCGTACTCGAAGGAGCGCAGCATCCCGGCGACGTCCCGCAGCGGGTGCGCGAGGGCGCGGCGCTCGGCGGGGGCGCGGGCCGGCTCGCCCTCGAAGTCCAGCAGCACCCAGCCCGTGTCGGTGCGCATGGCCTGGCCGAGGTGCAGGTCGCCGTGGACGCGCTGGAAGGGCAGCACCGTCGCCTCGGCCGCCACCTGGTCGAACACCTCGCGGATCGCGTGCGCGTGCGGGCGCAGCTCGGGGACGGCGGCGGTGACCTGGTCGAGCTGCACGTTCATCCCGAAGACGATGTCGCGCAGCACCTCGGGCGGCGTCTGCGTCACGCCGAACGCGCGGGCGAGGTCGCGGTGCACCTGCGCGGTGGCGGCGCCGAGCCGTTCGGCCTCGGCCGCGAAGTCGCCGCCGGCCGATCCCGCGTCGTCCGTCGCGGACGCGGTGGCCGGGCCGGGCGGCGAGAACTGCGCGAACCAGTCGCGGGCGCTGGTGAGGGCGAGCTGCCAGGCGTCCGTCCCGGTGCGCAGGAACTCCGACAGCAGCGCGAGGGTGATGGGTTCCGCGCCCGGGGCGCCGGGGTCGAGTTCGATCCAGCCGTGCACGGCCGGAACGTGCTCGCAGCCGGCACGGGACAGGGCGAGGTTGACCTCCAGGTCGGGGTTCACGCCGGGGGAGAGGCGCCGGAACAGCTTGCAGATGTAGGCGTCGCCGTAGATGAGCGAGGTGTTGCTCTGCTCGGCCGAGATCGGCAGGCCCTCGACGTCCGTGCGGATGCCCGTCCCGGGCGCGCGGCGGAACTGCAGCGGCCCGACGGCCGTCTCGTTCGCCATGAAGTCGAGCAGGATCCCGGTGAGGTCCGGGTCGTGGGCGGCGTCGTAGACCTGCCCGCTGATCGGCGGCTCGCCTGCCGTCCGCCCGATCGCGCAGGCCCCCAGCCGCTCGGGCAGCTCGCCGCGGACGCCGAGGAGCACCTGGTAGTGCTCGGTGACGCCGTCCTGGCGGACGTCGAGGACGAGGTGGTGCAGGGCGGGGTCGCCGGAGCGCAGTTCGGTGGCGGTGCCGATGGACAGCTCGTCGATGGGGACGTCCTTGCCGCCGAACCACCGCTGCCTGGGCAGCCAGTCGGACAGGAGCCGAACGAGGGAATGGTCGGGCGGCGGCACGGTTACATCACTCCTTCACTCGGTTCGTATTCTGCGGGCGCCGGCGGGAGCAGGAACCAGTAGAAGCCGTGCCCGGGAAGCGTCAGCAGATAGGGCAGGTCGCCGATCGCCGGGAACTGGACGCCGCCCATGCACTCGATCGGCGCGGAGCCCCGGAAACGCCGCAGGTCGAGTTCCACCGGCTGCGGGAAACGGGAAAGGTTGTTCACGCAGAGGACGGTGTCCATACCGCCCCACTGGTTCGCGTCGCCGCCGTTGATCTCGCGGGTGAAGGCGAGGACGGAGGGGTTGGAGGCGGAGAGTTCGACGTAGGAGCCGACGCCGAAGACGGGGTGGCGTTGGCGGATCTCGATCATTTTGCGGGTCCAGTGCAGGAGGCTTCCGGAGTTGTTGGCCTGGGCTTCGACGTTGACGGCCTGGTAGCCGTAGATGGGGTCCATGATGACGGGGAGGTAGAGGCGGGCGGGGTCGCAGTGGGAGAAGCCGGCGTTGCGGTCGGGGGTCCATTGCATGGGGGTGCGGACGGCGTCGCGGTCGCCGAGCCAGATGTTGTCGCCCATGCCGATTTCGTCGCCGTAGTAGAGGACGGGTGAGCCGGGGAGGGAGAGCAGGAGGGCGGTGAAGAGTTCGAGTTGGTTGCGGTCGTTGTCCAGGAGGGGGGCCAGGCGGCGGCGGATGCCGATGTTGGCTTTCATGCGGGGGTCTTTGGCGTATTCGGTGTACATGTAGTCGCGTTCTTCGTCGGTGACCATTTCGAGGGTGAG